>NZ_CP026692.1:1842000-3066500 GCF_002949795.1 Nostoc sp. 'Lobaria pulmonaria (5183) cyanobiont'
TTGAACTCGACTGCAAATCGCTATAATTTTCAAGTCATACCCAAGAATTTTCTATACTGATCTATTTGTTTTTGCATTTCCTCTAGTTGTTTGCCAAAATCGAGATTATTCTCATCCTCATTGCTATTCACATTGATGTTGCCCAGAATATCCTCATAGTTTTGGAATTGCGACCATAATTCTGGATTGGCTAATCCATTATTATCTGCGGCTGATGTCAGATATTTTGTAGTTTCTGCGTAGGTGTAGCCTGTCTTAGACATTGCCTGACCGATCGCAGGGCTAAAATCAGAATTATTCCAACTAGTGGTAGTTTCTGGTGTTAGAGATTTTCCTGTTTCTGTAATTGCCTGACCGATTCGAGAACCAAAATTGGAACTATTAAAACTAGAGCTTGTAGTTTGTGTCTTATTTACTGCTGTGTCTGCAATTACCTGACTTGCAAGAGAACTGACATGAGAAAGATTAAAACTAGAGCTTGTAGTTTGCGTACTATTTCCTGCGGTTTCTGTGACAATCTGACGCACTTGAGCATCAGTCAGGTTGGGGTTAGCACTAAGCATCAGAGCAACGATACCAGCAACGTGGGGAGCAGCCATAGATGTGCCGCTATAAGTGTCATACTGATTATTCGGAACTGATGAATAAATCTTGACTCCTGGAGCGGTGACGTAAGCGATTTGATTTGTTCCAGAGCGGTTAGAGAAGTCGGCCAAATTATTATTCTTATCTACTGCCCCAACGGCAATTCCCGACTTGGATGCATAGCGGGCGGGATAATCTGGTGATGAGTCACCATCATTACCTGCTGCCATGACGACAATCACTCCTTTGCTGCTGGCATAGTCAATGGCTGACTCTAGAGTGCGATTGGAAGATCCGCCTCCTAAACTCAGGTTAATCACATTAGCTCCATTATCTACAGCGTAGCGAATACCTTTAGATATGGAACTATAGGAACCAGAGCCAGAACTATCTAAAACTTTGACAGGCATAATCTTGGCATCGTAGGCAATACCAGTGACACCGTAGTTATTATTTTCTCCTGCGATCGTGCCGGAAACATGAGTACCATGACCGTTGTCATCTAGGGTGTTATTATTTTGATCGGCAAAGTTCCAACCGTAATCATCATCAACATAGCCATTGCCATCATCATCTATACCGTTACCCGCAATTTCCTTGCTATTCGTCCAGATATTATTTTTTAAATCTTCGTGGTTGTAGTCAACTCCAGTATCTACAACAGCCACAACGACGCCTTTACCTGTGTATCCATGTGCCCAAACTTCCGGTGCTTTAACCAGGTCTGCTCCCCAATTATTGCCACCAAGATCGGGAACATCAGCAAAGGTTTTCTGATTAATAGCTCTAGCCACTGCTGCTGCTCCATTAATCAAGCCATAGCCATTAGTGGGGTTATAATTTTGAGTGCTAAAAGTATTAGTAGCGTTACTGCTATTTTCAGATTCATCTTTGTTTAGTAACTGCACATCAGCATCGGCTGAATGATAGCTACTACGTCTGCTGAAGTTAAGTCCGTAGTCATCTTTCGTATTAAAGCTATCTAATGAGGAGATTGAAGTGACATTGAGCCGTTTACTTGACAATATATTGTTATTAACATCATCAATATGCATAAGTTTTTTCTCAAAGATAGCAACCGTTTTCTGACAGTTTGAAGCCTTGAAACCTTGACAATAAGAAGATTTCAATCAATGTGTGAACAAGCCTCATTGTCAATAATTACTATGAAACTTCATAACAAAATGCTAATTTTATTACCAAAAAACACTCTGACAAGTACAGTTTTCATTAAGAGTAAATTTATCGACTAAATCTTAAATTTTGGAGGTGTATTAATGGAGACTAATCCAAAAATAATAATAAAACGTTATAACTATTTTTGTTACTTTTAAAACTGCTGCGATCGCTAGCTATAAAAGTATTTATACCACCCAGACTATAGCAAGGGGAATTATTGAAATCAGCAAAATCAAAATGGCGAATGGAGTTATGCTCCATTCGCCAAAGGCTATATTTAAGCGCTTTGCAAACGTTAATCTTTTATCTAGCCACAAGCTTTGAGTTAGTTAAATCTATTAAATGTTTGCTTGCTGCCGTTGATATAGCGACCAATACAAACCCTTTTGTTGCAACAATTGTGAGTGAGTACCACGTTCGGCAATCACGCCTTGCTCCAATACCAAAATCAAGTCTGCACGTTTGAGGGGAGCAAAGCGGTGAGCAATCAGGAACACGGTACGGTTGGCGGAAATTTTTTGCAGGTTTTGCAGTACTTGTTGTTCAGTTTCACTATCCAAAGCGCTGGTAGCTTCATCCAAAACTAAAATCGGCGCTTGGGAAAGAAATAGCCTTGCTAGGGCAATACGTTGTCTCTGTCCACCAGATAAAGCTGTACCACGTTCGCCAACATTGGTTTCGTAACCGTAGGGTAATTGACTGATGAAGTCGTGGGCCACGGCTAATCTTGCCGCTTCTACTACTTGCTCTGCGGTAATGTCGGGACTACCGAGAGTGATATTTTCCAAAATAGAACCGTTAAATAAAAAGTCTTCTTGGAGAACTACACTAACTTGTTGCCGCAGTGAGGCTAAATCGGCACTTTTTATATCAAAACCATCAATCAGGATGCGTCCTGATTCAATTTGATAGAGGCGTTGCAATAATTTAGACAGGGTACTTTTCCCAGAACCGCTACGTCCGACAATGCCAACAAACTGCCCTGGTTCGGCACTGAAAGAGATTCCGCGCAGAATTGCTTCAAAGTTTGGTCGGTAGCGGAAAAATACTTGCTCGAAGGTGACTTGTCCTTTCAGGGGTGGTAAAACTAGGCCAGTTCCCAGTTCAGCTTCTGGGGAGACGTTGAGAATATCACCAATGCGATCTACAGAAAGTAGCACTTGTTGAAGGTTTTGCCACAACTGTACTAAACGCAAAAGCGGGCCTGTGACTCTACCAGACAGCATTTGAAATGCAACTAGCTGTCCGATTGTGAGCTTTTGTTCGATGACTAACTTGGCACCAAACCAGAGAATCAGCATCGTGGATAAATTAGTGAGAAAGTCACCAATGTTACTACTGATATTGGAGGTGGTAGAAGCTTTAAAACCTGTGCGAATGAAGCGGGCAAATAAGCCTTCCCAGCGATCGCGGGCTACTGGTTCGGCTGCATGGGCTTTAACGGAGTGAATTCCTGTGATTGTCTCTACTAGAAACGATTGACTATCGGCACTGCGGTTAAAAGTTTCGTTGAGCCAGTTACGCAGAATTGGTGTTGCAACTATCGTTAATGTGGCAAATAGCGGCAGTACTGCTAAGGCGACAAAGGTGAGTGGCACGTTATAGTAAAACATCAATGCCAGGTACACCACAGCAAAGATGCTATCTAGAATTACAGTTAATGCTGTACCTGTGAGAAACTGACGAATTTGTTCGAGTTCCTGGACTCGTGCTATTGTGTCTCCGACGCGCCGCGACTCAAAATAAGCTAATGGCAGTCGCATCAGATGGCGAAATAGCTGTGCTGATAAACTCAAATCTAGACGACGAGCTGTATGCGTAAAGATGAATAGGCGCAGAATACCTAGTATGGACTCAAATATGGCTACGCATAAAAGTGCCAGCGCCATCACATCCAGAGTTGGTAAACTCCCCTGCACCATCACTTTATCAATCACGACTTGCGTAATTAGCGGTGTTGTTAACCCCAATAGCTGCAAGGTAAAAGATGCTAACAATACTTCTGTGAGCAATCCCTTATACTTCCAAACTGCTGGGGTAAACCAACTGAGGTTAAATTTTTCTTGCTGGGATATGAGTTCTACTTGCCACAATCGTCCATCCCAAGATGCCTCAACTATCGACTGCGGCAAGCTTTCACAAGTCCGTTCGGGATTTAGAGGGTTAGCGATAATTAAGCGATCGCCCTTAACTCCATAAGCCACCACCCAGGATGGACTCTGGGGTGAGTCAGAATTCCACAGCAATAAAGCTGGAAATGACAACTGTCGCAACTCACTCCAACTCACTTGTAACCGCCGCAATACTAACCCTAACTTTTCTGCTGCTTCCACAACCTGTTTTGGGCGTTGTCCTCTGAGTTGGCGCTGCACCCATTCCAGTTGCACAGAATTTTCTAGTTGTTGCGCCACCATTGTTAAACAGGCAGCAGCGGTATTCCAACTGGCAACAAACGGATAAATTGAAGCGATTAGATTGGCGGCTGGGAGTCCTCTTTGGGGTTGGAGGCTATGGGGGCTGGAAGTCCCGTCTGAGGGTGATGTTACTGAAGGAATGGCAGAGAAGGAAAATGTCTCCCTTTGTCCCTCCATATCTACTGGTAACACTTGCCAAAATTCTTGAATTTGTGGGTGAGAAAATTCTGCCCACAGCGCAGTATCCCAACAAACTACTACCACTTCTTTGCTAGCAGCTACAGCTTTAAAATCCGCAGACAGCTTTTGGAAGTCACCAAACCAATCCCCTGCATCTAGGGCTGCTAAAGGTTTGCCAACGCCTTCTTCTCGCAAGCGGACTTTCCCAGCCACAATTAAGAATTGATAGCCACCGACATCGTTTGACCAGATTTTTTCTCCAAGACGATACTGGCGGGTTTGGCACTCATTTTCCAATCGGGATTGTTGTTCGGGAGTCAACCAGCATAGCGGTGGCTGATTCCAAGGCAAAGAAGCTAGCACTTTTAATCGTAAAGATTCATTATCCAGAATTTTTAACTCACTTGTAACTTGACTGTCAGTTTTTGAATTTTCTCTGCTAGCCATTTTTCAAACAACTCGTTTTGTAGTGCTTGCTGTAGTTGAGTATCTTCTAAAGACGCTGGTAGAAATTGTTCTACTCGAAACAAACCATAAGGCCCTTCTCCTTGGGGAGAGTCTTTGCCAACGATTTCTATTGGTCCTATCAATTGTCCAGGACTAGCCACATCAATAGCTGCCCGTAATATATCCGGCATACTACCTCGGCTGACAATTCCCATCATGCCATTCACAATTCGGTCATCTGAAAGGGAATACTCTTTAGCTAGTTGCTCAAAACTACCTCCTTCTTCTATTTGGGTTTGGAGTTCGTCTGCCAATTCTCGGTTATCAACAACAATCCGGGAAAGTACTACCCGATCCAAGAAAATTTTGCGTTCAATAAAATATTCTGAGAGTTTTGTTTCCGTCACTACAGCTTTTAGTTTTTCTAACTTGTAACCAAAAGTGACCGATGTGTGAAAGGTACTGTAATCTGTATTATTTGTCTTTAACCATTCTTGAAAACTTTGGGGGTCAATGAGTTGATTTTTAAGCCTAAAGTCAATAATTGACTGTTCAGTTATTGCGGTGCCAATTTCAATATCATCTCGTGTTCTGATTTCTTCCTCAATCACGTACTGCCGGAGAATATCCCCAATAAACTGTCCCAATTTTCCAGAGGCTTGCAGGTACTTTACTGCTTGCTCAATAGAAATTATTTGGTCATTAATGGTCAAAAATGATAAAGATTCCATGAACTAATTATGTGAAAATGGTTAAACACTTATAGGACTTTTTTCTTAAATCATATAGAAATCATCTGATTGTTGATGGATACATATGATAAAGATTCCATGAAATAATTACATCTAAATGGTCAAAAGATTATATAGCTAATAAATAAAATAATTTGCCACGATCACTTTTACACTCTAGCCGGGACAAAATCAGGATTGAAAATATCAGTGGTGGCGCAGTAGTAAGGCAAATTAGTTATTTTCTACCAATGCCCTTCAAGAGTGCTGTTAGTGGTAGCGGGGCATTTAGCCTGTGCTGTTAGCGGAATTGTTTTGCTCAATACCCCACTTAAACGAGTAATTGTTTATTCTCATCAGTCTAGTTAATGAAAGTTATCCATGTCCAGGCAAATAGCACAGATGCGATCGCACCAATTAATGTATTAAAAATATTTACTACTTCATTGGTCAGCCACGTATACTTGGATTGCAGTGTTGCGCCAATCACACTTTCTAGGTTGGTGGCAATAAATGCTGCCAGCACACACCAAGCTACGCCCAATAGATCGATTAAACCAACTCCCCAACCCACAAATGCGATCGCTACAGAAGCCACAATCCCAGCTAAAGTTCCCTCCAAGCTTACCGCCCCTTCTGTACCGCGAGGTACTGGTTGGAATGTGGTAATCAAAAAGGTGCTTTTACCATAAGCTTTACCAACTTCACTAGCAGTGGTGTCAGCTAGCTTTGTACTGAAACTTGCTACATAGGCTAACAATAATAGGGACTGGGGACTTGTACTGAGCGCAGCCGAAGTATTGGGGATTAGAGACTGGGAAGTAGGTACGAGGAATCCCGAATTTATTATTCCTACTCCCAAGGCACACAGGGCCCCAGTCAAAGCCGAACCCCAGACATTTTCTGGGCCTCTTGCCCCAGAACGCTTTTCGGCAATTCCTTCTGCCTCCTTCTGCGCCATACCGATGCGGGTAACGCCAGAACCAACCAAAAAATAGAACATTACTACTGCATATCCTTGCCAGCCTAATGTTACCCAAATTAAGATGGCCAAGAACCAGGCGTGGAATAATCCAGTAGGGGTAAGTAGCTTTTTCGGAGCAATCCAAGCTAAACCCAATAAAATCGTGTTTAATACTACTGCTACTAACCAGGGATTTACAGAATCAATTGAGAATGACATCAGCAATTAATCATGAGTAATTTTGTCTGAATATCAACAGAATAACCAATTTGTGATGCTTAGTGCTTTATTTTTGAGACCTCGCTAGGTAAAGTAGTATGTTTGTATTGTTAACTAAATTGCGTAGGCAGATCTCTCCAAGCTGAGTGTCAAACCATCAATGATGTCTTAGACATACACTGCAATATTGACTAAAGAACGTGCATTAAACAAAATGCAAAACTTCTTTTGAGTTAGGTAAACTCTTCTCCGTAACCGCAGAGTACAGTGGCTGAAGTATTACTTAGTCCCCAATCTTAGTTATAAGGATAAAGAATATAATTTAATGTCAATAAAAACTGTGTTCAAGTTAACCACAATCAAACTTAATAGCATAAATTGTAGATAGCATCAACTACTAGTCTTTTTCACACAAGCTATGAGCCAAACTTTATTCCATTTAGCTTTCCCTGTAAATGACATTGCCCAAACAAAAGTATATTATGTAGATGGTTTAGGTTGCATTCCTGGTCGTGAAAACCACCATGCCCTGATTCTCAATCTCTACGGTCATCAATTAGTGGCTCATTTCACAAAAGAACCTTTGACACCGCAACAAACCATCTATCCCAGACACTTTGGACTAATTTTTACCCAAGAACGTGACTGGCAAGACTTACTAAAAAGGGCACAACAACAACAGCTACTTTTTCGTGAAGAAACCAAAAATCGCTTTGTTGGTTCTCCTCTTGAGCATCGCACTTTCTTTTTAGAAGATCCTTTTTATAACCTCATGGAGTTCAAGTATTATCGTCACACAGAGGCGGTTTTTGGAAGTTACGAACATACGCAAATTGGGGATAGGACTTAAAAAATTAAAAATTAAAAATTAAAAATTAAAAAATACAAGCATCCTGGCTATTGATTGGATTTTTTATTCAGCAAAGGTAGCTTAATACCCTTTGCTAAAGTTGCTGTGACTACTCTTAAGCTCCTGGAGTCTGTCAGCATCCAAGGGTGTAGAGTAACTGGTACTATTACTTGGCTTCCTACGGGCATTTGTGAACTATTTGCTGGGACAATCATTAAATCATAAGGTGTCCAGATAGACGTAAAATCTAGCTGCCCCAATATTACAGCATCAGAATTTAAATCCTTGAGAAAAATGCTGTCAGGGCGCATTTGTAAGCAACCAGGACGGCGGGAACCATAAGCCACAACAGTTCCACGATGGGGCGAAGAGATTGTAATAAACCGCTGCACGCGGTTAATTCCTCCCAATCGCTGAACATAGTAACGGCTAACAATTCCTCCCATGCTGAAGCCGATTAAATCTAGGCGTTGTTCTGGTGCAAAGGTCGCTGTAACATAATCGGCTACTTGTTTTGCCAATTGATCGAGACCCACATCACCATTATTAGGTATGAGATCCAGGGAATATACAGACCAACCCTGTAGTCTTAATTGAGCCGCCATTTTATGAAAAACTGCTTCTGTGTCGTCAATGCCGTGTATTAACAAAACGGGATTGCGTTGTTGATTTTCAATGTTCATTTATAAAATCTAACTTAATTAAGGGGTGTATTTAACTTTTGTAGGTACATACTGCTCTATAAACTAAAGCTATTGATTTTCACATTCTTTAAAAGATATGTGTTGCAAACAAAACTGAAATGCTTTCAAAGATAATTTGTATAAAGTTTTACAAATTAATCTAGCCATCTGCGATTCGGCTATGACACTCTTCCCACTGGTTGAGAGTCAACTGCTTGTTTAACTTCAATTGGGTATTTACAAACAAAGAAATGTTAATTATTGTAAAGCTTGCTTTCAGAATCTTGCTCTTAGCTACAGTAAAATTTAATAATTAGTTCTCGGTATGTGCAGGTTGCAAATGCTTGCAATAGAACATTTGCCCTGTGATTTTACTACAATGTTAATTAAGCACAAGGCTATAAGGGTTGTCACCAGAGCGGGGTGACGCTAAGTAGATAATGTAACATTTTGTCGTAATTTTTAACAATTACGGTCGAGTTCAAAATATAAAAGGTAAAAGGCAGGGGTAATTGTAATGGATTTTATCAAAAAGTTAATTTCGGGTGTTCAGGGTTTCCTTGGCGGTATTCTGGGTTTCATTACTGGACTGTTACCAGGGAAGAAGAAAAGCAACGGCTACTTCTTAGAATTGGACGAAGCAAAAGATGCTGCCAGAGATGCTGCTAAAGAGGTAGCATCGAACGCCAAGAAAGTAGCAGAGACAGTTACATCGACAGTTGCATCAAATGCTAAGAAAGTAGCAGAGACGATTACATCAGAAGCACCAACTCCATCTAAGCCAGATTCGTTGAACGGAACAAAAACCGCGCCTGCTAAGGCTAAGGCTAAGGAAAAATCAGCTAAAAATCCCAAACCAGCCGACGTTGAACTAGTCCAGACTGCTGAAGGTCTTAAAGTTCAACCTGGCAACAAAGCAAAAGCCGCAGCAGCCAAAGTACTCAAAGAGCAGCCAACTGAAACAACCTTTGCACCAAAATATCTTGCCCCTTCGGCTACTAGCTCTAATGGTCGTCGTCGTCCAGGAGCGAATATGAGTGCTTATCTAGACATGGCACGTCAGATTAAAACACCTAAATAATTCATAGAGACCGTAAATTTACGGTCTCTATAGATAAAACGTGAAGATGCAAGGTTAAGATAACTTTGCCAGTTTTAGATGGGGGAACTCTCCAAAGTAAGAGCGATCGCTTAATTTTCTATACTACAATCGCATCTTTTAGGTTCGAGGTTTCCTCATCCAAAACTACCCGTTCTACCCGACCTTTGTTGACGGTGAACTCAAAAACTATTTCACCACTAAAGCCAAAAGGAAAGTTTAGTTGTTGAAGGTGTTGGGTTAAGTCAGCAATTTCTGTGTCATTCAAGCCAGTAACGCCGATGACCTGTAACTGATGGTTGATGGCTATGTCTAATATTTCATCTTGTTCCATCTCCTCGAAATCAAAGCTCAAAGATATCTCAACTTCTTTGGCTGCTGGAGATTGTGGCGATCGCCTTTGCCGGAGAAAATCTGGAGCTTCTGCTGAAGCTGGCGCTGATAACTTTGAGAATTTCATTTGAGGTGCAAAACCACCAGCCAAAGCATTGCCAAACACTGCTTGGTAACTAACTGCTTCCGGCATTTCCACTGGCACCTGCATAGACACGTATTCGCTTCCTGGTTCAACCCGCACGTCATCACTGACAGCCACAAAAGCGGTGTATTGAGAAAGCAGTTGATAAGTTAAGGCTGTTTCTGTAACTGCTTCTACACCAGCTTTCGTTTCAAAACTCACCATTTGATTCATCAAATCTTTAATCCGAGCGCGTCCCCACAACTGCGCTACAGCAAGATTTCCTGTTTCCTCAAATATGAGGTTAAATATTTTTTCATAGTGCTTACCGTCCGCAGCAATGCCGGATATTTGAAGATTACCACTAGCTCTATCCTGTTTGCGACCAAACAAAACTAATGGTTGTTCGCTGAATAAATCAGGCTCTACCTTTGGGTAAATCACAGGCGATTCTGTGTCACCTTGCCAAGAGATTTGAATATTCGTGAGTACAGGCTCGTTGCTGTTCTAGAAGTCCGGCGGTGCGTCCTTCTTGTTTAGCCTTTTCGTAGATTTGTTGCGCTTATTCACGTTTTTTAATATTACCTTTGATAATGCGGCTACCTATTTTGATTTCCATGTCATCCACCGCCGCCTCATCGGGTAACGGAAAGATATACACTGCTTCTAAAGGCTGTGTGAAGGGATTTTCAAAGCTTTGAATCACCTCAACTCGTGACAAGTTACCTGCAATTTTTGCTAGAACTTCCGTATGCTTGAGCGGAAAAAATAGTTGCTCTCCTTGAGGGAATTGAACGTACAAACCCCCTAGCTGTTGGTTTTTATTACTGACTGTATTCATAGATTTGATATAACACTCCGATTTGATTTGTGAACTTAGTTCTTTAGGTAGGTAATACGAATTACGAATTACGAATTATGAATTACAAATTATTTAACAAACACCAGCCCACTATATAAATGAAAAGCTGAATCCCAATTAGTCTGTTCTCTACGAAACAGATCGATCTGAGACTTTATATGACTCAGCATTTCTGTTTGATCTAATGTTGTATCTGCAAAAGATGTGAAATCTGACCAAATTTTGACTTGAGGAAGTTGCTGGTCAATCCAACTTGATAAACTATTCCAATTAATTCTGATTGTATTTTGGCTAGCTTGGGGAATAATTTCTAAACCCTGCTGAAATTTATAGCCGTTATCATAAAATCGGAGAATGCAGCGTCTACCAGGTATGTGTAAATCACAAAACTGGGCATAGTCTTGTGTTTGAGTTTTCCATTCCAGTTTACGGCGGGCATCAACATCTACAACTTGTTCAAAAATTGGCAAAAGTCCTACTACTCTTGCTGTGACTTCTGACCAGTCAAAGGTGAGAGAACCGAGTTGATTTACCTCGTTACGACAAACAACAGTAGCTTGTGGGGTAGATGCTTGGAAATGTTTGACTTGATAAACTTGAATTTGCTGAATTTGAACTATTGTTGCCCAAAAGCATGGAATACCAGCCTGCTGTAGCTGTTTGCCATAAAATTTTAGTTCTCCTACTTGGCCAGTGCGATACAACCTCCAGCCACGACTTGGCAGTATTAATCGTGCAGTGTAAGGGTCTAGCTGCATAATCTGGGCGAATTTTCGAGACGCTTCTGTTTTCAGTTCGTTACTGAGTGGCTCTAAGACTAGTACGCCAAGTTCGGTGTTATTTGGTTCAGATTTTGCTTGGGAAATAGCTCTTTGTCTTTCTTCTAGCTCCATTTCTTGTAACCGTCGCAAACCTTGACGTGCGAGCGTTACTATTTTGGCATTCCTTGTATCTCGCAGCAGTTGCCGATAAATTTTTTCTGCATCTTGGTGCTTTTCAGTTACTTCACGTAGCCGACCGAGATAATATTGTACCCAAGGATTTTCGGGTGATTCTTTTTGCAGCTGTTTAAGTAATTTAGCTGCTGTTTGATAGTCTTTATGCTCAAAGGCGATCGCAACTTGCTCAATCATCACTTACTTTAAATACACGCTGGAGTGATGTCTCGCGCAAAATCTCTTTTGCGTGAGCTATAAATCATTTATACTTCACAAGCTGCGGTAATCAAGGATAATGCTACTACTGGGGCTGTAACTGCTCTTAGGATGCGGCGACCAAGGGAAACAGGCTGAAATCCAAATGTGATCGCATTCTCGATTTCTTGTGTTGTCCATCCTCCCTCTGGGCCAGTAGCAATGACAATTGTTTCTTGTCCTATGTCATTTGTCATTTGTCCTTTGTGCTGTAAGCAGTCTTTTAAATGGGGAAACTCACCACGTGCTACACAGATATATTGCTGACTGGTTGTAAATGACATAGGCGCTTCGCCTTCCCGCAGGGTATGACCAATGACTAATGACAAACCCGTATTAAAAGCAACAGGCTGTAAAATTGTCGGTACGAATGAGCGCTCTGATTGCTCGGCGGCTTCTGTTGCGATGCGCCGCCAGCGTTCGAGCTTTTGAGGACTAGGATCAAGCAAAGTGCGATCGCTCAATACTGGTGCAATACAAGTTACTCCCAACTCTGTACAACATCGCACCACTTCATCAAATCCATTACCTTTAGGCAACGCCACCATCAGCGTAATCGATACAGGTAATTCTGTTTCTACTACAAGCGATTCTAAAACCTGGGCTTGTTCCCCAGTTAGCTGCGCTAACCACCATTTTCCCTTACCATCCATTGCAATAAAGCGATCGCCTTCATGCAAGCGCAACACGCGCCCCAAATAATGTTGTTGTTCTTTAGTGAGTAAAATTTGCCCTTCTTGAAATTGGGAGGGTGCGATCGCAATTCTTTGCAGTTGAGACATTTTTCTTAATAAATTATTGCCCTGCTGTAGATATCTGCTGTCTAACCCAGGTACGGAAAGCGCGAGTTGCTGCTATTTGTCCAATTTTCTTGCTTTCTTGGATAAATCGCGTCATCTCCGTCACCAGCAGAGGCACAAAAGTTGGACTGCGATCGCTTTGCAAGTATTGTCCACAAACCTTCAATGAGACGGTTTGAATTTTCGTGTGGCATCAACGGGGTGATAATTTCTACTATTCCGTTGTCATAAACTAGCCTTTTATTCCGCTCACATCCCATATCTGCCAGCTGATGTTTTGCAGCACATCCCTGGTTTCTGCAAATTTTGCTGTCGTTACCATAGTTCATTTTTCCTGTGGATGTGTTACCTAACTGCATTAGGATTTACACAAGATATAGCAGTCCTATTTGATTCGTGAAAAATATAAAATTTGAAAACGAACCGCAAAGTACGCTAAGGGCGCAAAGGGAAGAAAGAAAAAAGAGATATATAATTTTCACAAATGATTTAGGACTGCTATAGACACAGATAAATCCATCTGTGTCTATCTGTAGTTTAATTATCTTCAATTTTTTGGCTTACGAAAGATTTTGGAAGTAAGCCTCTAGCGCTTCAGTCACTAACTGAGTCATCGGCTTACCTTGGCTTTCTGCTACTCCCTTCAACTTGCTATAAACCTCTTCTTTCAAGTTCACCCGATGACGTGATTTATTTGCACTATTAGCTGTTTGGGGTTCGTAGGTGCTGGCAAATTCGCGGATAGCATCAAAACCAACGCGATCGCAAAAATCACCAAAACTTTCTTTCGATTTCCGAGATTTCTTAAAGTAAACAAAAATCGGCTCTAGAAAGGTATCTAAATCATTATGGTGCAACTTTTCTGTGTACGGTTGCGCCAGTCGAGTCTGATTTGGCGAACCCCCTAACCATAATTGGTAAGATTCTGGGGCGCTACCAACAAAGCCCAATTCTGCCAAGTAGGGACGAGCGCAACCGTTGGGGCATCCGGTCATCCTGATCACAAAATGCTCATTTTGTAAACCAACTTTATCTAATAGAGCGCGAATCTGCTCTAAAATGCCTGGTATTGCCCGTTCTGATTCCGTGATTGCCAAGCCGCAAGTGGGCAAAGCCGGACAAGCCATTGCATACCGCACTAAAGGTTCGATTTTACTAGGGTCATCTCCGACACCGTGACGGCTGAGAATGTCTTGAATAGCTTCCTTGCTATCTGGTTCAATATCGTAAAAAATCAGGTTGTGGTTGGCTGTCAGCCGGATGGACAAGTTAAACTGCTCAACAATTTCCCGCAAAGCAGTTTTCAGTTGAAACGAACCTTCATCCTTGATTCGACCATTGTCAATGGAAATTCCTAAGAATAGCTTGCCATCACCTTGTTCATTCCAGCCAAGGAAGTCGTGATATTTAAACTCTGGCAGTGGTTTGAAGGCTTCGACTGGTTTGCCAAAATATTCTTCAACTTGGGTGCGGAATTTATCTACACCCCAATCGTTGATTAGATATTTTAATCTGGCATGACGACGATCGGTGCGATCGCCATAATCTCTCTGGGTAGCAACAATCGCTTTCACTATGTCGTAAACGTCATCCTTTGCCACATAGCCAATGGGGTCTGCTAACCTAGCGAAAGTTTCTTCTTTTCCGTGTGTTCTACCTAAGCCACCACCAGCAAAAATATTAAATCCTTCTAATTGCTTCTTCTTATTGGTAATCACTACCAACGTCAGGTCTTGGGAATACAAATCAACCGAATTATCTCCTGGCACCGTCACGCAAATTTTAAACTTGCGGGGCATATAGTGAGTGCCATAAATCGGTTCTTCGTTGTTATGAATAATTGTGCCATTCCCATTGCGTTGTCGCGCCGCCTTCACCTCTGGGTCTTCTTCAGCACTAATTGCCTTTTCCCCATCTAACCAAATTTCGTAATAAGCACCTGTTTGCGCTGAGAGCAAGTCAGCAATATTCTGGGCATACTCCCAAGCATATTGATACTCTGGACGATTCTTAAAGGGGGCTGGTGGTGCCATCACGTTGCGGTTGATGTCACCGCAAGCTCCCAAAGTCGTACCCAGATTATTGACAATTGTGGCAATTGATGTCTTGAGATTCTTCTTTAAAATTCCGTGCATTTGGAAACCTTGACGGGTAGTTACTCGTAAGGTGTGGTTGCCATACTCATCAGCTAGTTTATCTAAAGCCAGATATAGCTGCTGTGGTACTAAACCACCGGGATTTTTTGTCCGCAGCATAAACTGGTAATCTTTTTCCTGTCCCTTGGTGCGGTTGTCACGGTTATCCTGCTGGTAAGAACCGTGATACTTCAAAAGCTGCACCGCATTTTCGGTAAAATGGGTAGTATCTTGAAGGATCTCAGTGGCTACAGGTTCACGCAAAAAATTACTATTTTCCTTGATTCCTTCTAGTTTAGAAGGCTTACGGCTAGCGATGGGGGAAGGAGCAGATTTTACCATTAGACTTGTATAGTATTCTCAATAAAGCATTACGTAGACACCGAATCAGCACCCTTTGGCTACTTGATCCCCGGTAATCCGGCCGGAATAATGAGGAATATTTTAATTTTACCACGGCAAAAGCCGGCTTTGTCAGTGATGTAATACTTAACAAAACCAGCTTTTTAAAGTAGTAAGTTTTGAGTGCTGAGTCCTGAGTACTTAAGTAAAGTATAGAGCGAATGAGGACTCAATAATCTTTTATTTGAAGCGATAACCAATACCACCATTGATGCTAACAGCAGAAGCATCGCTATTTTGGTAGGCACCAAGTCCGACTTTAGCATTAGTGTAGACAAGGAAATTGTTAGCAACTTCCGATTCAACACCAGCACCTACCACTACAGAATCTCTGTTACCTATAGGAGTTGGTGAGCCATCTTTCTCTACAAAAGAATAACCACCAGTTAAATAGGCGTTAGTTCTATTAGCGATAGGTACATCCACAGAAAGTTCTGGAATTATGGCACTTGTTTTATCACTCCAAAGGACATTACCGCGTGCAGAAAATGGTGTATTTCCTAATTTTGCGCGACCTGTGACATTACCGCCAAATGTGGCATCATCATTGATACCTTGTCCGCCACTGGTAACGCCAGCTGCAACACCAGCACCAACATAACTAGCATCAGTACCCTTTTTGGTTTCAGCAGAAGCTTGACCAGCTGATAGAACAAAAGGAGCAACTATTAAGGAAGACAATGCAGAAATTGTCACGAAAGACTTGAGTAAGCGTTTCATAATTTTTACTAAATTTTGTATTTTTTACTTGTATATTCCAGGTCGAAAATAAAGTGATAATGTTCCAAATGTTTCCCAAATATTATTAAAGTAATGTTGCTATTGATGCATAAGCTTTAAAAATAAACTATCCCTGAAAAGAATAATTAAGCTGTTATAATTACTTTCAATGTCTTTTTATCCGGGTTATTTGTTCCAAAAATAGACGCTTTGAAAAGTGGCACAATATTTGGAACTAAAACTAAGTCAGGATATGGTAAATAAAATACTCTATTAATAATTTTTGCCGAGCTTTTCACAGATGATGAAAAAGTAGGCTGTAGCATCTGTTGCAACAAGCTATAGAAGGAATCTATAAAGTTAATTTTGAGCAATTATTGTGGAGATTGAATAATGCTAACCGCTGCAAAAACGTTATCTGGTTTGATGGGTTTATGTGTCGGTGATGCGTTGGGTGTGCCAGTGGAGTTTACTAGCCGTGCTGAACGAGTAAAATCTCCAGTGACAACGATGTTGGGTTATGGCACATGGAATCAACCACCAGGAACTTGGTCAGATGACAGTTCGTTAAGCTTTTGCTTGGCAGAATGCCTTTGTAGGGGGTATTCGTTGGATGCTATAGCCAATTCCTTCTGGCGCTGGTACAAGGAGGCTTACTGGACTCCCCGTGGCGATGTTTTTGATATTGGTCAAACAACCCACACAGCAATTATGCGCCTGAAACAGGGAGTTGTTCCCCATCAGGCGGGCGGTAAGGTTGAAAATAGTAATGGCAATGGTTCGTTGATGAGAATCTTGCCAATAGCTTATTGTCACAGAAGCTTGACTTTAAGTGAATTGCTGGCGCGGGTGCATGATGTTTCGGCGATTACTCATGCTCATGCGCGATCGCAAATGGCCTGCGGCATTTATATTAGTATTGCAGTGGCGCTCTTGGAAGGGGCTGACCTTCAAACAGCTTATCTACAAGCATTACAAGACATCCAAACAATTTATTCTGTGCGAGAATTTTTGTTAGAGAAGCCGCATTTTGGCAGAGTTTTCAGTGGTGAGATTGCCAAAGTACCAGTAGAAGAGATTAATTCTGGTGGTTATGTGATTGATACCTTGGAGTCATCCCTGTGGTGTTTATTAAATAGTTCGTCTTATTCTGAGGCGGTACTAAAAGCTGTTAACTTAGGCGGAGATACCGATACTACTGCCGCTGTCACTGGTGGGTTAGCGGGAATTTACTACGGGGTGGAAAATATTCCCAAACAATGGATGAACCAAATTGCTCGTAGACAAGACATTATTTACTTGGCAGAGCGCTTTGCTAGGGCTGTTTACAGCTAGCCCCGATCTTATCAAAAATCCAAGTGCTTAATATGCTAATGCTAAACCATCAGAACGAGATTCAGAAGCAGCAACTAACACTCCATTATGTCTCAGAATCATTTGACCTTTACCAAACATTATTTCAGAAGCAATTTCCTGATTATGACCTCGCTTTTTTAAGCCTGCAATAATTTCAGAACTTACACCCTTTTCTAAAAGGATCTTATTGCCTTCTAAAAATCGCCATCTAGGTGCATCTAAAGCAGCTTGAGGATTCATTTGATAGTCAGATAAATTAACTACCATTTGTAAGTGTCCTTGTGGTTGCATTGGTGCACCCATAACCCCAAAAGGCCCTAAAGGTTGATTGTCTTTAGTGAGAAAACCGGGGATAATAGTATGAAATGGAAGTTTTTGTGGTGCAACTTGATTAGGATGTCCCTCTTGTAAAGTAAATCCTGCTGCCCGACATTGTAAAGAAATTCCAGTTTCAGGTATTAAAATACCGCTACCAAATCCTTCATAGTTAGATTGAATGAAGGATACCATTAAATCTGGATCGGCAGTACATAGATAAACAGTTCCTCCTTGAGTTAATCCTGTATTAGCTAGAGTAATTGCTGTATCTTCGATTAAGGATTGACGCTGTAGAGCATAATTTTTATCTAGTAGCTGATTAACAGAAACCTTCATCAAATCTGGATCGCAAACATGAGAATAAACATCAGCGAAAGCAAGTTTCATCGCTTCAATTTGATAGTGGAAACTTTCGGTTGAATCACGAGCATATTTTTCGATTTTCAAGCCTTCTAAAATATTCAGTGCCATCAACGCAGCAATTCCTTGTCCATTGGGAGGGATTTCCCATACTTGTAATTGCTTGTATTGAGTTGAGATTGGATCGCACCAAATGGGTTGATGATTGGCTAAATCAGTTTTTGTTAAACATCCTCCTGTATCAGCAGAAAAATTAGCGATCGCCGCCGCTAATTTTCCTCGATAAAAGCTTTCTGTGCCGCTATTAGCAATTTCTTTTAATGTTTCTGCAAACCATAAACTTCCCCATACTTCTCCTGTTTGAGGAGCGCGATCGTTAGGAAAAAATACTTGCTTGAACGGCTGAAATTCTGGAGATTTTAAAGACAGATAAATATTTTCTTGACGTTGCCAATATTGTGCAGTTATGGGAGACAAAGAAAACCCTTGTTCTGCATAACGGATTGCTGGAGTAAATAGTTGTTCAAACGGTAATTTTCCCCAGCGATTCCATAATTGATACCAAGCAGAAACTGCTCCAGGAACAGTTACAGATAACCATCCTAATTGAGGAATTTTTTCCATACCTAAGTATGATTTTAAATTCAGCTGTTGAGGACTTCTTCCAGAAGCATTAAGACCATGTAATTTCCCATCCCAAACAATCGCAAACGCATCTGAACCAATTCCATTTGATGTCGGTTCAACAACGGTTAAAGCAATCGCAGTCGCAACGGCAGCATCAACTGCATTTCCTCCTGCTAAAAACATTTCTATTCCTGCTAGGGTTGCTAAATGTTGACTAGTAGCAACAGCATATTTTTTGCCTAAAATAACTCGACGGTGGGAATGGTAAGGATAATGATTGAGATTGAACTCCATAAAATGGCTCTGTAGTAATATTTTTTTGCCAGCTGATTCTTGCAGGCCTACACGGGTGGCCGCCGGTATCTCGGCGGCCATCCCTAAAGTTATACAAATATTTACACAGATAAAATCTTAAAAAAATATCTGGTGTATTTGGGTACAATTACTAAATTGTTACTCACTTATATTAGTAAATGCATTGGTATAAATAAAAATAATCATCAAAACTGGGAGCAGTGGATAAACTAACTACTGATGATTATCCCAAAATACATACATTGTGTTTCTACAGACTACAAATCTCAGATTTTAGTTTTTGTCTCAATTCAATATAAAATCTAAAACTTAAAATCCAAAATCAACATGGCAGACCTAACTCCCAATTCTAGTTTTAGTTTGACACTGCGCTTGCAGATTCCCAATCGTGTAGGGATGTTGGCGTCGGTAACACAGGCGATCGCAACCACTGGCGGTAATCTCGGTCAAATTGATTTAATCGAGCAAACCCGCAAAGAATCTACCCGCGATCTGACTGTGGATGCTGCTAGTACTGAGCACGCTGAAACCATTGTCCAAGCAGTCAAAGCATTGCCAGATATCAAGTTACTCAGTGTTTACGATCGCACCTTTAATTTGCATCGCGGTGGCAAAATCAGCATTAGCAGTAGAATTCCCCTGAAGAGTGTTTCCGATTTAGCAATGGCTTACACGCCTGGAGTCGGTCGAATTTGTACAGCGATCGCTCAAGACCCAGAGGAAGTTTACAACTTAACCATTAAACAAAACACTGTTGCCATTGTTACCGATGGTAGTGCCGTTTTGGGTTTGGGAAATCTCGGACCAGCAGCAGCCCTACCAGTCATGGAAGGCAAAGCAATGCTATTCAAGGAATTTGCGGGGCTGGATGCTTTTCCCATTTGTCTGGCCACCCAAGATACAGAAGAAATTATCCAAGCAGTTAAGAATATCGCTCCGGTGTTTGGGGGCGTGAATTTAGAGGATATTGCTGCACCTCGCTGCTTTGAAATTGAAAAGAGATTACGCCAAGAATTAGATATCCCCGTTTTTCATGACGACCAGCACGGTACAGCAATTGTCACCTTGGCAGCATTATTTAATTCTTTGAAACTGGTACATAAATCAATGGCGGAAATCCGCATTGTGATTAACGGTGCTGGGGCGGCGGGAGTGGCGATCGCTCGGTTACTCCGTAAAGCTGGGGCAGAAAAAATCTGGATGTGCGACTCTAAAGGGATTATCTCTATCAGTCGCACCGATTTGACAGAAGAAAAACTCGAATTTGCCGTGAAAGCTCAGGGTACGTTAGCGGGTGCAATGCAAGGGGCAGATGTGTTTATTGGTGTCAGCGCACCGGGAGTTTTGACACCAGAAATGGTGCATTCAATGGCGAAAGACGCAATTGTGTTTGCAATGGCAAATCCCATTCCAGAGATTCAGCCAGAATTAATTAGTAAAGATGTGGCTGTGATCGCGACCGGTCGCAGTGATTACCCAAATCAAATCAATAACGTCCTCGCTTTTCCTGGGGTATTTCGTGGTGCTTTAGATTGTCGGGCACAGACAATTACCATCAAAATGTACCTAGAAGCCGCAAGTGCGATCGCCTCTTTAGTTAAGCCTTCAGACTTGGATCGGGAACATATTATTCCTTCAGTGTTTGATGAGCGCGTCGTCACTGCTGTTGCTGCGGCTGTGCAACGTGCCGCGCGTGAAGAAGGCATCGCTCAGAATTAATTAACTAATAAGAATCACTCTTATGGGATGGGCATCTCGCCTGTCCCTAAGCTTTTAGGCTGCAATCAATTTGCGCTATGAACTGATATTAAACAGATGAGAATTTATGCATGATTGGTGATTAGATGAGTTGGAGCTATCAATTAGGAGCAAAGTAACACATCTAAAACACTGTCATTTTGTCAACTGTTTGCAATGAAGTATCAAGTTGGGGACGAGTTTTTACAAGAACTACCACTGATTTTAGGGGGGCCAATCCTCAAACATACTGAGCCGGAGTCTGTGACAGTATGGGTAGCACTGAAACAGTCTTGTCAAATAAAGCTGAGAAAGTCAATAGTCATCTTTTCAGTTTAGGCGAATATTACGCTACTTATTTACTAGCTTGGTCGCCAGTGTGCTGGCCAACAGCATTTCCCCAAGGACATCAAGTAACGCGCGATCGCCATGCTATCAAAAAGTGGAACCGAGAAGTCCAGCATTTGCGCCAATTCATCTACACCCTTTGGAAAGTGCGCCGCGCCCTTGCCAATATCCCCATGTACAGCATCTTTGATGACCATGATATTAGTGATGACTGGAATTTGAACCAAGCTTGGTGTTTGCGAGTACTGGGGCATCCCTTAGGGCGAAGAATAGTCCAAAATGCATTGTTAGCTTATACGGTATTTCAGGGTTGGGGCAATACACCAGGGCAATTTGCAGCAGGAAAACCAGGTGAAAAGTTGTTGACGGCTACACAAGTTTGGTCAGCTTCCCAAGGAACGGATGCAAAGGCTGATGAAGCGTTGGCGAAGCCCGCCGTAGGCATCGCTCGTTATGTAGGGATGCCAGCCAACGATCCGCACACAGACTTACCTATTTTAGTCCGAGATGGTTCAGTATTCATTTTGGATCGAGATCCTGAAGCATTGACTTGGAACTACATAGTCCGCAGCGATTGCCATGAAGTAATTGTGCTGGATACGCGGACTTGGCGGGGTTATCCAGCCGAGCAAAAACCAATTGCCCCACCAATGCTGTTGTGTCCAAAAGCCTTTGAGCAACAACTACTTTTACCTTTACAACAAGTAACTGAACAAACTCAGATTCAAACTACATTTGTGATTGCGCCCACGAATGTATTTGGATTACAAGTGATTGATTGGATTCATCATTGGCACTTACAACAGGAAAAAGTTTTTTCAACCGATGTTGGAGATGCCTGGAACATTAATGTTGAAGCCCTGGCAAAATTTCTAACCACCTTGTTTGAGGAACGCCAACAAGTCGTTATTCTTTCTGGAGATATCCATTACAGTTCTGTTGCTCACTTATCTTATGCACGCACCCATTCCAAATTACAATCTGTCTTGGTACAGTTAACCGCTAGTGCGTTGAAGAATGAAGAGATTTTGACGCGGCTGATTCATACACGATTGAAAGATTGGCTGCTCCCAGAAAAGGCGCGACATTGGATAGGCTGGAGCAATCCACCCAATATGGTAGAAATTTCTGAGAAACAATTACACCATAATCGCCAGCTGCTGACTAACTCTGAATGGCATTGTGTACTGGAGTGGATACCTCGAAACAGTGTTCAGATTTCTACCTACACAGCAGATATATTATCGTTGATAGCTCCCTGGAAACGAACCGAAAATGCTAAATGGAAATGGTTACAACCACTGATTTTTTGGAAATCTCGTTGGTTTCAGGAAGGACGAGAAGTCGTTGGATTGAATAATTTAGCTGTGGTTCACTTTCAGTTAGCAGATGAGAGTAGTTCTTGCAAAGTTATGCAAGATTTGTACTGGTTTTCTTCTTGGTATCCAACCCAAATTGTTTACAGCCGTTTTGAGAGCCAGTTAACGCCCAATCAGTCTTTATTACGATAACCAGCTTTGCTGTGTGAATGGAAATTTTAGTTGTATATGTGGGCACTCTAGATTTAAGAAACATACTGGAGAGTGATTTCTATGTCTACGACCCCAATTAGTGCAACACTGGCACAAACAGAGAGAGATGCTGTGTTGCAAGCGATTAGCACGATTAAAGAAAAGTTACCATTTTTAGTTGATTTGAGGTTTCGACGATCGCAAGACTTTACCCAAGATGGGCGATAAGAGTCGGGCGTTTGTAAGCAAAGCATTAGAGGTGGCGGCGCAGAACCCAGAGTTTTTACCGCGATCGTTCGATTTGGATGAAATGCGAAAGGACGTGCAATTATTTGAAGCGTTGTATCCGGTGTTGTTATCCTTGACACAATTGCAAGAACTCGTGGATGATACTTCTTTGGCAGTAGGCAGTGAAGCTTATGCAGCGGCGTTGCAAGTGTATAGCTATGCCAAAGCCAGTGGACAAGGGGCGGGTTTAGATACAGTGGTTGCGGAAATGGGAAAACGATTTACTCGTAAACCTGTAAAGTTGGAGCCTAAAGAACCAATGTTGTAGAAAATAAGTTGGTAGTTGCACGTCAAAAGTAAAACGTTAGAGCTTCAGAACTTGAATGTTGGAGTTAAAAGCACGACATTTCGAGTTCAGAAGCTCAACGTTCGAGCAAAAAGGTGCAACTTCCGAGTTCAGAGGCTCAACGTTCCACCAAAAAGGTGCAACTTCCGAGTTCAGAGGCTCAACGTTCGAGCAAAAATATGCAACTTTCGAGTTCAGAGGCTCAACGTTCGAGCAAAAAGGTGCAACTTCCGAGTTCAGAGGCTCAACGTTCGAGTAAAAAGTATATATTACCCCCTTTTTTAAGGGGGGCAGGGGGGATCAAAACTAGAAACTATAACAGAAAACCTCAATAATAGCGATTTCCATCTACCCTACAATCCAAAGCTTGTGGAAAGAGCAAAAGAACTTCGCAAAAACATGACTTCAGCAGAAAAGAAGCTTTGGTATGGATATCTGAGAACCTTTCAATTTCGCGTTTTAAGACAACGGACAATTAATCATTTCATCGTTGATTTCTACTGTCCGATTTTAAAAGTAGTGATAGAAATTGATGGGGATAGTCATTTTACAGATCGAGGTCAAGATTATGACATGGAGAGAACTCATATTCTGGAGGGCTATGGTTTAAAGGTTCTCAGGTTTACAAATAGCCAAGTTTTAAATCAGTTTGATAGTGTGTGTGAGATGATACAGGGTTTGATCCCCCCTAACCCCCCTTAAAAAGGGGGGAAATTGTAGTTTAGTTTTTTCAAGCAGCGATCGCCTTCCAACCGCGCTTATCCAACCTCAGATATCGAAGGTTGCACTTCAGAGGTTAAAAAGTTGAGCTAGAAGTTTAGAATTTGAGTTACAAGAGATATAGCTTACTGGCATAAGGGTTAGACAATGAGTGAAACTCAGACCCAGTTACCGACAGATATATGGATTTGTGCTTCTTGGCAAGAGTATGAGCAAGCGATCGCTAACTTGCTCAACGAGAAGGCAAAGAGTTACTACTATAAGGGGCACATGAGGCTGGAGATCGCACGAGTTAGTTTTGATCATGGTAAAGACCATGTTGTAATTATTTTTGCAGTGACTCTATTTGCGGCACTTAAAGGAATACTGGCGACAGGTTTAGACACAACCACTTTTCGTAAAACTGGAGTTCAGGACTGTCAGCCCGATGTAGCGTATTACCTTAGAGAACGTGCCCAAACTATCCCAGCAGGTACAGGAATCGTCAACCTTGATCGGTATCCTGTACCAGATTTAGTGATTGAGATTGCGAAAACATCTCTGCTGGATGACTTAGGTACAAAGCGATCGCTCTATGAAGAGTTAAGCGTTGCTGAATATTGGGTAGTAGATGTTCAAAATGCCCAAATCATTGCTTATGCTATGGCAGAGCAGGGTAGTAAACGTATTCAAGAATCACAAGTATTGCCGGGATTGGCGATGTTTACTTTAGAGGAAGCTTTACGCCGTAGCCGTGAGATGAATCAATCTGAAGTTGGGGCTTGGTTATTGAGCCAGTTTCAGCAAAAGGAGTATTGTTAACTAATAGTTTTTTCAAAAAGATATACATCATCTTGTTGATATTCAAAGTGAAAATTTGACTGGTTTTTCAATATATTTACTAAGTTAGAAAGAGATTCGGAACTTGCAGCCCAACCTGAATGGCGAACATTTAGCAAGACATAATAAAACTTATTCAATTCAGCAATATTTTGGGAAGGATTATATTTAAAACTAATTAACTGTCTGTGGGTTAAATGTGGAGTAATTATATCTGTAGTTAAAACGCTATCTTTAGTCTTCACTAGAGCGATCGCCTCTTTTGTGGCTGCCCAATTATCTATATTGTGGAGGTATTTTGAGCTAAAGAAACCATATTTTCCGAAAGCGAAAAAGCAAAGTAATGACCACAAAATAATTGCTCGTCTTTGTTTTAGCCATGCTTTACCTGCTGCTAGGCTGGCAATTAAAACTAAAATAAGAAATGGAATTGCTGGTAAAGAATAATGTAAAACCAGATTTTTTTGTGAAGGATGATCGGCAAGTAAATTTAGTGCTATACAAGGAATTATACTTATCAATGGTGTGAGGTATTGTGGTCTGAAACCCCAAATAACAGGTAAAAATAAAAAACATAAATATTCTAAGTTTATAGTTGAAAAAAGGTTGTTAAAAATGATTTTGGGTTGAAACAGTAATATTTGTAGCATTTCGGAAAATGAGTTTCCCAAATAGCTATAGCGATAAAGATGACGGTTCAATAAGGTTGCTTCGCTACCAAAATAAGGGATGATCATCCAGTTAGCAATCAAAAACCATATTGTTCCACTAATAATTGCGATCGCACCATATAAACGTCGCTTTTCAAACAAGAGTAACCAAATCCCCATTGCAACTACAGTCAGTGATAATACAGCTTTACAACCCAATACCACAAGAATACTGACGCAAAACCAAGCTATTTTTCTCGATCTAGCGGTCAAAACTGCGAACAAAAGGGCAGGGACTGCGATCGTATCAGGGTGAAAATCACAGAGATTGCTATTGTACACCACCGGATACATTAGATATACAGCCACTATTGCGACTGCTAAATTTTCTTTTAAACCTGCTTGCAGCGCCAGAAAATATGTAGGTAAAGCACCTAACGCTAAAGCAACAGACTGTACTGCAAACAGCCAATAAACGCTAGGGTAAATTTTGTACAGTAAAGCCAAAGGATATAAAATCCAAGCAGCATGATCGGCTAACAGATGAAAACCAAGTACAGAAGAAACTGGCGGTTTTCCTTGACTAATTAAGTAAATACATTGGTCAAAAAATGCTAAATCCCCAGATGAATTAAATAATTCGTGTCGTAAGCTACTGGAGATAAATAAAATTAAGCTACTAATGCCGATAATTACTTTAATATGACTCATTTTTGACAGGGTTTCTGTTATTTAAATCCTACTTGCCCTTACTAATTTTTTTATTTAAGATTAGAATAAAATCCAGTTTGTAATTTTGGATAAATCAGATCGCACTTTCGTACAACAAACCAGAGAACAAAACCTAAAGGTATTGAAAATAACTGGATAAATATGGGAGTTCCCAAGTAACTAAATAATGATGCCATTTGCACAACTATAGCTACCCAAAAATATCGCGGAAAGTAAAAGGCAAAGATAATCGAAACAATATCGGCAGGATAAAAATATCTTTGGTGCATTTTGGGCAGGATATATGGCATAAACAAAACTGAGATGGTGGCTAAATGTATTAGTCTTTCTTGAGTAATTTTTAGCTTACTTTTATCAACAATGTATGCCAATAAAAATATTGCAGATACAGTTAATGTTAAACCGATAGGCACAACAATATTATAAAAATTGTTAGGAATCCATTGATAAAGATTCGGCACACCTTTCGCCAATTCTTTGTATTTATTAGCTTGACTAATGTAGATTAATAGCAATTCTTGTATCGGTCTTCCCATCAACCAAGGCGGTAAAACTGCAATCATATATACCGCCGGAATTAATGGTAAATAATACCAATGAATTTTCTTTTTAACTAAAAAAATTAATAATAAAGGTGCTAAAAACATCGCTTGTAACTTAAAAGAAAGTCCTACACCAAAACTGAGCAAAGCAGGAATTTCTTTTTGAATACATAAAAAGTAAATGCAAGCAATCATCCCTGTTGTATATATGCTGTCACATTGACCCCAGATGGCACTATTATATATGACAGTTGGACTCAAGATAACTGCCAAAAAAGCAAAGATTGGTTTATTACCAGTTGGGTATTTTAGTCGGACAATTTTGTAAGTTAAAAAGCCACAAAGAAAATCAACAGTCATCGCAAAAAGCTTGATTGCGAAAATTTTTGGCAATCCAGAAAGCAGGGTGGCAGCAATTAAAATCCAATATAGGTAGGGCGGCGTATAGTCAGCAAAACTATATTTAAGAGCGTTCAACCCACCATGAGATGCGATGAAATCATACCAAGGCGCTAAGAAAGATTTATAATCAGATGATTGATTAGGAACACAAACCAATCGGATCAGCACTGCTAAGATAATTCCAATAGTTAAGTATCCAGAAACTGGAGATGGGAAAAAATTTAAGAACCGATTAAACGGAGATTTCACTAATTTTAATAATGTCTTGTCTGAAGTTTTCGTCATAAATTGTATCTGTTATTCAAAAATAATGAAATCATGTCAAAGTATCTATTGTTTCAGCAAAGGCTGCTCAACACTTTGCTGTAGCATAAGACTGGTTTACGAAGCTGCTATGATGCCATATAAAGCAAGCTTTCGTGGGAATATCCTGGAGGTTTGAGATGATTATCCCGATTTTAGATATGCGTCTATTCCGAGAAAAAGAATGGTTATTTAGCCTACTGGTAATATCTCTATTTCTATGGCTGATATTTTTGGGAAACTCCCCTTTACGAGATTGGGATGAAGGTACTGTGGCACAGGTTGCTCGTGAAATTTGGCGTGCCCCACTTGGTTCAATGCATTGGCTTTACCCCACTTTGGGAGGAGAACCTTATCATAATAAGCCACCCCTGATGCACTTGTTAATTGCTTGGACTTATTCGATCGGCGGCGTGAATGAGTGGACAACGCGTCTACCGGGTGCAGTGTTAACTGCTTTGGGAGTGCCTTTGCTTTACTTGGTGGGATGTTTGCTTTTTAACCAAAGTTTACCAGCTCTGTTTAGCGCTTTAGTTTACCTGACGATGTTGCCTGTGGTGCGTCACGGACGGCTAGCAATGCTAGATGGTACAACTATTACCTTTTTCTTACTGCTGTTGTTTTGTTTGTTAAAAGCACGTCAAAATCGTCAATATGCTCTAGGTATAGGATTTTGTTTAGGGTTGATCGCTCTCACCAAAGGGATGATAGTTTTGCCGCTAGGAGCGATCGCTTGTTTGTTCCTGATTGCAGATCGGCAGTTTGCTTTGTTAACAAGCCCCTATTTATTAGTGGGAATATTTTTAGGAAATGCACCAGCGATCGCTTGGTTTGCTGCTCAATGGCAACATTATGGCGAAACTTTCTTCCAAGTGAACTTTCAAACACAAACCTTTGATCGCCTGACACAATCTGTTGAAGGTCATAGTGGGCCACCCTGGTACTATTTAATTGAGTTAATTAAGTATAGTTTTCCGTGGCTATTATTTTTACCGTCAGGTTTTTATCTAGCTTGGAAAAAACGTCATACTTCCTGGGGTCATCTAATTATAATCAGCACAATTGTTTATTTAGGAAGTATCTCTTTAATGAGAACTAAACTCCCGTGGTATGTTATGCCTGTATATCCATTTTTAGCTTTAGCAATTGGTGCTAGACTTAGCGAAATTTGGCAGTATGGTCATTTTAAGGTGCGAACTTGGATAATATTTATGGCTATTATTGCGATTGCTGGCTTAGGAGGTTGTGTTTACTTTATTCTTGCAAAAAAAGAGCCTATTTTAATAGTCATGAGCATTGTTTTGGCAATAAGTATGAGTGCAGTAGTCTGGTTAATTAGCCAACGCGATCGCAACTTTATTCCAGTGCTATTTTCTGGGATGTACTTAGTTTTAGCACTGTTGATGAGTTCGCAATCATGGATTTGGGAATTAAAGGAAGCTTTTCCAGTTAAACCAGTAGCAGAATTAATTCGGGCAAATGTTTCACCAGGAACACAAATTTATACTTCTTTTGCTTATGGGCGTCCCAGTTTAGACTTTTACTGCGATTGTAAGATAACTCCTGCAACTGTGCCAATTTTAAAAAAAATGTTATCTAATAAATCTTATTTGCTGTTAGACAATGGTGCTTTACAGCAAATTAATATAACTGGTAGTAAAATTATTGGAGCGACTAAAGAATTCACGCTTGTTTCCCTATAAGTTAAATATCTAAGATATCTTACTTTTTTTATCTTAATTAATTTATCCTTTAGATACATACTCTCTAAAATTTAGCTTTGGATAAATCAGATCGCACTTTCGCACAACAAACCAGAGAGCAAAACCTAAAGGTACTGAAAATAACTGGATAAATATGGGAGTTCCCAAATAGCTGAAAAATGATGCCATTTGCACAACTATAGCTACCCAAAAATATCGAGGGAAGTAAAAAGCAAAGATAATCGAAAGAATATCGGCAGGATAAAAATATCTTTCGTGCATTTTGGGCAAGATATATGGCATAAACAAAACTGAGATGGTGGCTAGGTGTATCAGTCTGTTATGAGTAATTTTTAGTTTACTTTTATAAACAATGTATGCTAATAAAAATATTGCAGATACAGTTAATGTTAAACCGATAGGGACAACAATATTATAAAAATTGTTAGGAATCCATTGATAAATATTCGGCGCACCTTTAGCCAATTCTTTATATTTATTAGCTTGGTTAAAGTATACTAACAGCAATTCTTGTATCGGTCTTCCCATCAACCACGATGGCAAAACTAAAATTATATATACCGCTGGAATTAATGGTAAATAATACCAATGAATTCTTTTTTTCAATAAAAGAGCTAATAATAGAGGTGCTAAAAACATCGCTTGTAACTTAAAAGAAAGTCCGACACCAAAACTGAGCAAGGCAGGAATTTCTTTTTGAATACACAAAAAGTAAATACAAGCAATCATTCCTGTTGTATAGATGCTGTCACATTGACCCCAGAGGGCACTATTATATATAACAGTCGGACTTAAAATAACTGCCAAAAAAGCAAAGATTGGTTTATTACCCTCTGGGTATTTTAGTCGAACAATTTTATAAGTTAAAAAACCACAAAGAAAATCAACAGTCATCGCAAAAAGCTTAATTGCGAAAATTTTCGGCAATCCAGAAAGCAGGGTGGCAGCAATTACAATCCAATATAGGTAGGGCGGCGTATAATCAGCAAAACTATATTTAAGAGCGTTCAACCCACCATGAGATGCAATGAAATCATACCAACGCGCCAAAAAAAACTTGTAATCCACCGATTTATTTGGAACACAAACCAATCGAATCACCACTGCTAATATAATCCCAATAGGCAAGTATCCAGGAACCGGGAATGGCAGAGAGTTTAAGAACCTATTAAACGGAGATTTCACTAATCTTAATAATGTTTTTTCGGAAGCTTTCGTCATAAATTGTATCAGTCTCGTTAGCTGTGTCCACACTTCTTGACTTGTAAAAGGCTTCTGTTCTATGGATTGGTTATCAAGCAAGGCAGGAGTAATATTATCCGACGCTCTCTGCGAGACGCTGCGCATAGCTTGCTTCTCTGTAAGAGTACGTGAACTCGCTAACGTTGTGCTATCTGCCTCCTGCCTCCTGCCTCCTTCAATGATCAGCAGGTATGCACTCAAGAAAATCGCCGAAACGATCGCAGCCAAGCTTCCTTGAACCTCATCTGTGGCAATTTGCAACTCCTCAAATTCAATAGCGATCGCTCCCCCAAGGGCAATAACCATCCCAATCAGGAATTGGTTCTCAAAACCCTGACGAAATAACAACCACACCCCTAAGCTAGTAAATATGGGAGCGAGATTATGCAACACACTAGAAATCGCAACGCTAGTTTGAGTCAGCGACCAAGCCAACAAAACTAAAGTGGCAGCCCAAAGAATACCAGCACCTAGCAATAGCAAAAGATCCTGGCTGGTGTAGGGTTGCTGTTCTATAGGTTTATCTAAGGAAAATCGCTGCCATATTGCCTTGTATCCATGCCAGAGCAAGAAGACCACACTAGCAAGCCAAAAGCGATTAAAGACAGTGGCGCTGGGGCTGAGTTCAATTTCGCTCAATTTCATAAAAATAGAGCCAAAAGATATGGCACCTACACCTAGAAATAATGAAGCGATCGCTATCTTCGTTTGATTGGATACATTCATTAGGAAATTTAAATTCAATTTCTTAGCAATAATGGATCTAACTCTCTAACCAACCCAATGCTCTTGGGCAAATCCTACAGCTATTTTGGCTAGTAGTGTCACAAAAGCGCCCAATATTAAATATCCCTGACGAGGATGGCGAGATAGCAGCACACCAATTGCTATGTTTAAAGGCACAATACCGTAGGCAAGACGGCTTAAGGAGATAGTGCCTCCAGAAGCTAGCAGCAAACCAATACCACAAAAGCCATAAATAACTGTAACTGGGGTCAGTTGCGTGTGTAAGCGCCACAACACATAGCTACCACCTAAGACCATGAATAAGTTGAGGAAGTTATCGATCCACTGTTCGCTTGCCAGAATCAACAAAAATAAGACTAAACCATAAAAGCCATAAAATAATTTTACAGAACTAAAACGTTGACGGAAATGCCATAAAAGATAGCCACTGACAACGATCGCGCCAAATAACAACAGATACCAGGGGTCTTGAATCGCACCAGAGGAGTTTTGAACCCAGCCAAATTGCCAATTTTTACTGCCAACGGCAATTTGCATGAACATATTTAACCAACCCTGCCAATCAAACCCCAGAGTTGGTCGCCATCCCCGCTGTGCTTCGATAAAAGCTAAAGGGTCGCCAAAATAAATCGCACAATACAAACTGAATAGAAGTATGCCAATAGCAGTAGTGAAACTAGCTATATAGGCAACTGGTGGTCGGCGTTCTTTCCAGGCTGCGATCGCTAATGCTGGAATTAGTGCCATACCTGTAGGACGTGTTGCTGTCGCCATCGCGCCCCAAAAGGCAGTCCAGCCATACTGCTTTCGATCGAACGCCCCCAAAGTCGCCGTACTCAAAAACAAATACAGTCCCTCTGTGTAAATCACCCCCGTAAACATCGCAGATGGATACAAAGAAAGCACAGCAGTTACCCAGTGCGCTGCATTGATGCCATAATGATCCTTAACCCAAAAGTACAAATAGTAAAGTGCTGCAAAAAATGCCAAGTTGTTGACTAACGTGCCTGCTAATTCAAACGGTAAGCCCAACTTCATCAAAACCCAGATGCTTAAGGGAAACAGAGGAAAAAAGGCCAGATTATGTTGCTTGCCGTCATTCACAAATTCATAACCAGAAGTTGCGATCGCTCGATAATGGATACTATCCCAGGCATCAAAAACCCCCCAGCCAAAACGCGGCAAAAAGTCCTCTGCTGGTAACGGTAGCTTTGGTGCAACCAGCAACATAGCTGTCCAGATGAATATTCGACTGGCAAGCCATATTGCTGCTGGAAACAGGAAATCATTTTTCCATAAAACTTTTTTTATAACTATCTGAACTTTGACCATAGGTTGAGTGCTTCAACAAACTCCTTTGTGCATCTTTTTACCTATGGCTGTAACACAGCAATTTATGAGTAATATTTTGCATATTAAATCCTCCACCAACATAATTAACAAACTGGACAGATTAGCGATTAATTGAAATTATTTCCTATTTGGTTACTTTTGCCAATTTTTTCGGAATTTATCTTTTAAAATATAGTATTTATAAATACAATTTTTGTCTAGTTACAGCAGTAACCAGATGGATAAGGTACAGAAAGAAAAAATTATCCACGTAGGAGCGCACAGCTAGCTGTAGGCCCCTATCCGTGTACCTCATTCAAATGAGAATCGCTATATATGAATAATGAGCAACTTTAGTACTTTAAGTAGAAGGGCTTGATTAAATTAAAGCTTGGAGTAAGCGGCTTTAGTCCTTGAGAATCTTGCATAGAGCGATAAATCGCTCACTACGAACAAAAGTTTTATCTTAAAATTAATTACGTCTATGTACTTGTAGCTAACAGTCTATCGAGTTGAAATTAACGGATTGGAACTGTTGCAGGGACAAGGACACCGGGAAACTTCTCCGTGTACTTGCTTCTTTGCATCAGTGTATCGATTATAGTGATTGCTGTGATTAAAGAGTCCCAAGCAATTTATAGTGAGAGTTGTCTGTAAATCCTTAAGCAATTGTGAAAGCGATTACTCTCGTTGGTTCCACTGGTTCTATTGGTACTCAGACTTTAGATATTGTCACTCAGTATCCAGATCGGTTTCGGATTGTGGGATTGGCAGCTGGTAACAATGTCGAAATGTTAGCTGCCCAAATTCGGCAGTTTCGACCAGAAATAGCAGCTATTTGCTCAAAAGATAAATTACCAGCGCTCAAAGAAGCTATCATTGACGTCGATCCTCAACCGATTCTACTGGCAGGTGATGCCGGAGTGATAGAAGTCGCTCGCTATGGCGATGCCCAAACCGTTGTTACTGGTATCGTTGGTTGTGCTGGTTTGCTACCCACGATCGCAGCGATTGAAGCTGGTAAAGATATTGCCTTAGCGAACAAAGAAACTCTAATTGCTGGGGCCCCTGTGGTTCTACCCCTAGTTGAAAAACATGGTGTAAAATTACTCCCAGCTGATTCCGAACATTCCGCAATCTTTCAATGCCTCCAAGGTGTGCCAAAGGGAGGCTTACGGAAAATTTTACTCACTGCATCGGGTGGGGCTTTCCGCGATTGGGATGTAGAAAAGTTAGCAGATGTAACCGTTGCTGACGCCTTGAAGCATCCCAATTGGTCAATGGGGCGGAAAATCACAGTAGACTCTGCTACTTTGATGAATAAAGGACTGGAAGTAATTGAGGCTCACTTTCTGTTTGGCTTGGATTATGACGATATCGAAATTGTCATTCATCCTCAGAGCATTATTCACTCGCTGATTGAACTGCAAGATACTTCAGTTTTAGCCCAACTCGGTTGGCCAGATATGCGCTTACCTTTACTGTATGCCCTATCTTGGCCTGATCGCATCTACACCAACTGGGAACGACTAGATTTAGTCAAAGCTGGAAATTTCACCTTCTGCGAACCAGATCACCAGAAGTATCCTTGTATGCAGTTGGCTTATGCTGTGGGTAAAGCTGGTGGTTCAATGCCAGCAGTGTTGAATGCTGCAAATGAGCAAGCTGTAGCTTTATTTTTAGATGAAAAAATTCAGTTTTTAGATATTCCCCGATGTATTGAATGGGTGTGCGATCGCCATCAAAATCATAACCGTGCTAATCCCTCTTTAGATGACATTCTGACAGCAGATAAATGGGCAAGACAAGAAGTGTTAACAGCGACTGAAAATTTCGAAACTCACTCGCAGATAATTTCTCTGCGATAAAAACCTTCAGTTCAGTTCGGACTGAGGATTAGAAATTGATGTTTAGTCCCCAATCTCTAATCCCCAGCCTCTAATTTAGTTAATATGGAAATCATTTCACTTGATGGCAAAGATGTACTCACTAAACTACAAAAAACTTAACAAATAAAACTTTATTGAAGATAACTTTTGACTTCCGGATTAGTCTTTAGTTTTATGTATATCTATAATTTATCTACAAAAAAATAAAAAGCTTTACAAAAACTTTGCAAAGAAAGCCAGTATATCACATAAATAATTCTCTCGTCTTTAGGTAAAATATCTCCAGGCTAATTATCACAAAAAACCCCATTTTAGTAGATATTAAAAACTGGGTTTAGCATCTTTTATACCAGTGATTATTACCAAAAAAACTTACCCTTTCTGAGTCAACCCACTTTCAGACAAGGGCAATTATTAAGGAATTAATATATATGATTATTACGTTGATTGTAGCTTGGATAGTCTTCATAATATTATGGAAATTGCTGAAAGCAACTGTGAGCACTGCATTAACTCTTGCGGCAATCCTTATTTTATTAAATATTAGTTTTGGCATTACTCCCCAAGATATTTGGCATTACGTAACGCAGTTTGCTCAAAATCTGTCGCAGATCCAAATTAGTAAGTAACAATATATACTTTATTGTTACTAATTATTAAAAGTGAAGTATAACAAAATGAAATGATAAAACTTTTAACTATGACATAACTGGTGTCAAAGTTTATGTGGTGTTTACAACCTTTGATGTTCAATTATTATTTAATACTGAAATTTTAGCTAATGCATCCTTAACACTCGGCGGCAACTGACGCATAATCTTCCCTCTTTCGCGATCCAAAGCGACTAAAGTCACCTTGGCAGTGACGTACAATTGTTGTCCATCAGTTGAGACAATGACATAATCCCAATTGATGCGGACACCAGTTACTTCAGCCATGCGCGTTTTTACCACCACTGCCATACCCAATTGAATTGACCGGTGATAACGCACCGACAGTTCTACAACTGGTAAATCGCAGCCTATAGCGACTAAATCAGCAAATTCAACCCCTATAGATCGCAAGCATTCAATCCGCGCTTCTTCCATCCAAGCTAGATAGGAACCGTGCCAGACAAGACCGGCATAGTCAGTGTGGTGGGGTTGTACTCTGATAGGATATTCAAACCAATTCCCAAATTCGTGACTGGATGGATTGTCAAGAGCGCTGGTTGGTGGTAGTTTTGGTTGACTGGGTTTTTTTTCTGACATCTTCAAATTTCTTAGTACCTATAAATTTTCCCAATTATTGAATAGCATAAAAATTAATTGCGTTGCCGGACTTATTGATTTAATATTTACCTTCCGACGAGCATAGGGAGTGTTTTTTTATGCAGCCTAATCTTCGGCATGTGAGTGTTGTTACTTTATCTCTACTTAGCTTACTAGGTTTTGGGATGGTGTATCCAGACAAGAACCAGGTAAACACAAATGCAAGGTTGAGCTACGACTCTGGAAAAAAAGCTCAAGCTTTACTCAAGAATAATCAACTCTCAGAAATTGCAAGGCTTAACAAAGAAGCTATCGAAGAATCTCGGCAAGGTCAATCGAAAGAAGGGTTGCAGAAATTACAGCAAGCATTAGCCATCAGCAGAGACCTTGGAGAGCGCTCTTGGGAAGCGGTAACATTGAACAATATTGGCAGAATCTACCAAAGTCAAAAAAAGTATTCTGAAGCACTTCAATCCTATCAGCAAGCCTTATTAATTAACAAAGAACTTGGGGATCTGGTTCGACTTGGTGAAACCGGCTTGGGAGGCAAGTTAGGTAACGGTGAGGAAATTTTGGGCTTCGGCTATCAGATGCAACAAACTGGCGCTAGAGCCGCGATCGCCTCTTTGTGGTCTGTAGATGATGGTGGTACACAAGCACTTATGAGTGCTTTTTATGGTATCCTCTCTACCGAAAAGTTGACTAAAACTGAAGCTTTACGCCAAGCTCAAGTCTCATTAATTACTGGAGATTGGAAGTCCCTAAATCACAATATACCCGTGGCAGCAGTTAATGACTTTAGTCATCCGTACTATTGGGCACCCTTTATTTTAATTGGCAATGGTCTTTAGGTGTATCAATTGCTTTTGACATGATAATTGCTGCTACTGCCCAGATTTACCATCTGACCTGAGTAACGCCCAACAATGTTGATTTTGATCCTGCGGTATTCCCTTACTAAATCGTTTTACATAGCCTAATGAAAACTGCGTTAGCGGAGCTTAACGTACCCCTACGGGGAAGCAAGCTACGCGCAGCATCTCGTAGAGAAGTTTTCGCGTTTTGATGAAATTGTGGGAAAAGAGGAGCGCTCAACTACCCAACCTCTGACTTTAGTGTGTATTAACACCTTCCAGCTAAAGACTGAAAATCCGGCTCATGAGGTTTTGGTAGATACAAAAAAATATGCGATGGGCCAACCATAGCCAATCACTTAATGGTAATGGAGAAATAGCTAAGAGCGATCGCTAACTAAGCCACTATTACCGATTACCAGTTACCGATAATCAATTTCTAATTTCCGATTCACCCCTGAAAGCTTAACACTTCTTGGCAAGAGTTTTAGAGCCTGTATCGCTTTGCATAGATTGCTTGACAAGATTAGCCAGTTCGTCTAATTGGCTAATTGCCTCTGCACCTTCTAGTTTCATTAATTCGCGGTCATCCCGCATTTCCGTCCAAGTAATGCCGTAATCGGACACTAAAAACCGAATCAGATGGTTATCACCTAAGCTAACCATAAACGATGCACTATTCATTTGGTCGCCACAGGTATAGCAGGATGCAGGATACCCACGTCGCTCTAATACAATCGCCAAGGCTTGCAGGTTCATTACCAAGTCTTGGACGAATTGTCGATGTTGATGTGCTAGTCTCAGAAACACTTTTGTCCTCCAGACACCACAGTAATTTGAGTTTCTTTTATATTTTCTTTAGATTTTCTCACCCATTGGTATTGTAGACTATTCATTACAATTACCAGACAGATGATATTGAGTCGTTAATTGACTACCTTGTTTAGGGTAGTGGATCGGGGTTTTGAGGGCCGTATCAAACTATTCAGTTTGCAAATTCAAAATTTCGGACAAAATTGCTAAATTTAACTATATCTTTATACACTTCTGTCAGGGTAGATTCTTACAGGAAGCGATCCGCTTTAAGAGTAACTTAAATCTAGCACTAGTCAACTCCAGAAAAGCTACATATTTGGTTTTTATTGGCTATGTGCAGCCAAATACACTGTTAGTAGAGTCCATAACGCAGTTTTGCATCGTTATGGTGTCTTTTACTTAGATGTTTAATCTGTTTTCTTTCTAACGTAGATTTTGGTATAAATAAATGATTAGTTATACCAAATTCGTTCCTCCCATATATATAAAGTTAAGCTGATGACAGTGCAAATTAGATATTAAGTAGTTGCCAGATAAAAAAGCAATACTTTATACAAAGTAGACGTAGTTAGTAGACAAGTGTGAGTGTAGAATCCACAATGGGAAAACTTAACACTGACAATACCGAAACTCAGCAGAACAATGTTGCCATTTAGGCAATATTTCCAGATATTTTGGGATTATTTTCAAAAAGTTGTACGAACCAAAGCACGGTATTCAGAAGGATTCTTATCTTAGTTTGGTTTTGCCAAATTTAATGCATATATAATATATTTCGATTATCTATTCAAAGTTAGTAATTATTTTTTATTAATAACTGAGTTAACTAATTCGTATAGGACTTACGCAATAATTCTCTGAAACCTTATTCCTTTGTGTCCTTTGCGTCCTTTGCGGTTCGTTTTTTCCTGATTTTGCGTAAGTCCTGTCGTAATTCGTCATAACGCTCTCTATGACAAGCTGGGCCTAGCTTGCTTTTTCATAGAGGTACGCAAATCCGCCACCGTTGCGCTAATGTAATTCGTAATTATTTAGCTAAACACTCGCGCGTCATTGTCTTTTTTAGTAGTCTTGAATTAGTTGGAGTCTAGATATCCAACTAATTCAATTATGAATTAGGAATTAATAAACTACTTGCCACCAACCGAAAGCTGGGCCGATAAAACGGATTGTTGCCCATCCTACAACCATAAGACCAATGCCTATCCAAGCACCACGAGTAGTCCAAGTGACAAATTGTTCGCCTTGAGTTTTTGTGATCGGAACCCAAGACAAGATCCGAGTCTCTTGACCGTATGTTTCCCCTAGTGTGGTTTTACGACGTTTTGCTTCACCCATAATCAGCAACTCAAATTCTACTTAGGTTCTAAATTTATTTTGCCAGTAATCATGCCTACACAGAGGCGATGAATCGCATCAGCTTCTATAAGCTGATAATAGTGCTTGCTTCTTTGCGATCGCACTTTGGTTGACAAAATTTAAATTGGGCATTGGGGAGCCACTTGCTCCACTTGGGGAGACCCCAAGTGGAGCAAGTGGCGTCACTGGTAACTGAATTTTAAGCAGAATTTTCCTCATCGGTATTGGAAAACAGGCTGGGATCGAGATAGTTAATGCGTGCTAGAGGACTTAAAGCTGCGAGAATTTGAGCGCCGTAGCTGCGGTTAACGACACGACTATCAAGTAAAGCCACAATCCCTTGACTTTCTCGTACTGGAGCGATCGCCCGTTGTAATTCATTTAAAGCTGCTGGCAACAAGTATAAACGGAACCAATCTTGATGCGATCGCTTATAAAGAGCTACCCTACCAGCTACCAAGGGATTTTCCAAAGATGGTAGGGGCAAAGTAGCAATGATTAACAGATGGGGTGCTGGCAAGACTCGTTGATGTTCTCGCCAAAATTCCCAACCGCTAATCAAAATACCATTTTCATCTAAACAAGTTTTTTCTACTTGCACCCGCGAACCAAACTCTGAAGCCAGAATTGTCGCCACTTGAGACTTGAGTGGTACATCCCCCACCAAGACAACTGTTAACCCTGGCGCTGTCGCACTTAGACAAACCAGTGTGCGGACTTTGTGAATAAATGCCGCTTGAAATTCTGGCGTGTTGGGTAGGGGTAACTTATAGGGTACATACAGTTGAATTGCTTCTGCTTGACTCTCCGAGGAGAACTTCAGGCAAGTTAAATCGTCCAAACCCAGGCGCTGGCGAAAAAGAGGAGCCTCAGTTTCTGGTTCGATAGCGCTACCAATTAAAACTACTGGTTGTCGCTGCCAAATAGGCGAGAGTATTTCCCCTAATTCCATTGGGGCGTAGTGCAAAGAAAATAAACCTTGTCGATGGGCAATAGTCGCCCAGAAGAGAACAGGGGAAGCAGGGGCAAAAAGATTTTCATCAAGGGTTTGAAATTGTTGCCAGAATTGTTTCCAAGGTTCTGGCAGTGCTTGTACTGACTCTAAAGCCAAATACAGACGACTTAAAATTTCTATTTCTGGCTGGGAAATTAGATAGCACTGATATGGATTAGCAGGATGCTGAAAAAGTTCGTGTGTTAGTTGTATCCGTGCTTCGCGAATTGCCTCAGCTTGGTTTGGACAAGCCAGCATCAGTTGATCCCAATCATCGGGTTGAATATCTTGAGTAAGTTGATGACGCACCCAATCTTCAAGATCGTCTATCCCATCAATAATTGTAGGAATACCTTGGGGAAAGCGTGAGCCACCAGCCAATTGTCCTCTTAACCAAGCTTCTGGGGAGGTCAACAGTAGCCCTTGGAACTCAGCATCAGGCCAAGCGTCACCTGTTCTAATCGATTTATTGGCTGGTAGCCACTGCTGTAGGCGGGGAATTTCCACCCGCAGCAGAAGTTGCTGAACTGCTTCTTGAGCAACAATAATTACAGGCCCATGCCACATCAGGGCTGATGCGATAAAACTAGTACGATACCGCCCTTGATAGCCACAAACTGCCCCGACTTGAATTAGGGCGCTACGTCCCAGGCGCAAGGCGCGTGCTACCAACCGTGCCATCGTCAAATGATGGGGCCAGGAAGGGAACCCCGCTTGCGATCGCAAAAAGTTATGTAGTGACAAATGAACTTCTGCCTCAATCACACGCTTTCAATTCCATACAAAGTGATTTTTACTTCCAATTGCCCCATTTCTATTATCTTGTCATTTGTCCTTTGTCATTTGTCCTTTGCCATCGATCCAAAACTAATGACCAATGACTAATGACCAATGACCAATCACCCAATACCCTAAATTATGCCAACTTACACAGGAATTTCCAGCGAAGCCTTTAGGCATCCACTAGATCGTCAAGCCGAGCAAGCTTTACGAAATTTACCAGGATTTGATTTAATTGCTCGTAAATTTGTGGAATTTATCTACGAACGCCCTCAATTAGTCTATCTAATGGGTAACACTATCCAAGTCGGGCCGCGTCAATATTCCACTATTTACCAGATGTTTCGGGAATGCGTCCGAGATTTGGACATTTACCCAGAACCAACACTGTTTGTCTCGCAAAATCCCCAAGCAAATAGCTATGCGCTGGGGCAAGAGAATCCTTACATAGTCATAAATACAGGGATACTAGACCTACTAGACGAAACCGAGATTCGGGCGGTGCTAGCCCATGAATTGGGGCATATTAAATGTGGTCATACTATTTTAATTCAAATGGCGATGTGGGCGATGAGTGCTGCTTCTGCCTTGGGAGAATTGACCTTTGGCATCGGTAATATTGTCACACAAGGCTTGATTTACGCCTTTTTTGAGTGGCGGCGCAAAGCTGAGTTATCGTCAGATCGCGCTGCACTACTAGTGATGGATGATTTAAATCCAGTCATGTCAACGATGATGAAACTTTCTGGCGGTAGTAACAAATATGCCAATGAGTGTAGTTTACAAGAGTTTATCAAGCAGTCAGAAAATTATCAGGCATTGGATGAGGATGGACTGAATCAGATATATAAATTCTTGATCTACAATGGCGCTCAGGGTATGATGTTGAGTCATCCTTTCCCTGTTGAACGCTTACATTACTTACGGTCGTGGGCAGTATCTGAAGAATATCAGCAAATTCGCCGAGGAAATTATCAGCGATCGCCTGCTTGCGGATCGGTAAATGTTTCAGCAGAATCTTCCGCAAATGAAACAGAAGTTTTACGCCGTCAAATTGAAGAATTACAACGAGAAATCGACAGAATCAGAAGGTCTGAGTAGTTTTTACTACTAAATAAAGATTAGTATAGCGGTTCCCATTCAGATGCGGTACAACATTATATCGCGGGGTGTAGGGGCACGGCAGTGCCGTGCCCCTACGGGTGTACTCACGCAAACGAGAAGCGCTATAGGGTGGAATAGTGCCTACTAAATTGTTGGATTTAGATCCCCGACTTCTTGGAGAAGCCGGGGATCTGCGTTAATATACATCTTCTTCTATGGGAAATAAAAATACTTAAGAGTTGAACCAGATAATTACTCCAGTTCCCAATACACAAATAATTCCCGCCAAACCAGCTAGGGGTTTTTTGTTCTTACCTGTGAACCAGTCAGAGACTTTACCTGTGTAAGTAATTAGTTCTGCTGTATCTATGGTAGCGATCGCCCATACCCATCCCGCATGCAATCCCCAAGCTAAACCTAAATTACCGCTAGAGGTAAAGCGTGCTAACACCAGCACCATTCCCATCAGCCATAATCCAGGAAGTTGGGGTGCAGTTTCGCGTTGCTCCCAAACCAAGTGTAACAAGGCAAAAATCAAGCTAGAAATTGCTGCTGCTACCCAAACTGGGTAATCCTGCGCTAATTCTGTGAACAGGAAACCGCGAAAAACTAACTCTTCTATCCCACTGACTAACAAAGCTATCAAGAAAATCGGTAGCAATATGGGTAATAGAAACTTGAAATTCGACTTCTCAAAAGAACACCAACCCAATCCGAATTGCCCACTAAATACAATGGCTAGACTCAGCACTCCCAAACTAAAACCTAGTGCTAAAGAACTAAGAGTTGAAAGATTGGCAATAAAGCCGTAATCTGAAAAAGATTTATTGGTCAACCAAACAACTCCCCAGAGAATCAGGGGAGCTAATAGGTAAAGTGACACCAATAACGGCATTTTTTGCTCTGGCTGTAAAGGTTTAGAGGGTTGCCAATTAAGCAATATTGCTGATACTGTTGCTACTGGCAACCAGCAAACTATCCAGCAAACAAAAAAGGCCATCACTATAACTAGTGCCGGTGCATTTTCTATAAATGCCAGTAAGACCTTGACCGAAGACTCAAAGAAAGTTATCAAAATAAACAAAAAAAACACGATAGACTTCTTGCATTATAGATTTCTTGCTGATTAATCAAGACTCTACTAAATTTGGTGACTTCTGCAAGGGGTCTAATCGTATTTTTTACCTGGCTACTAATTTGCTGTCGGGGTAAGGACAAGTTATCATCACCTGAAACTTATCCCTACCATTAGCAAATTTACTCTTCGTCTTCCAAATCTTCGTCTGATTCGTCAGAATCTATATCTTGTGAGGTTAGTTTTTTATCGCTTTCACCTAGTTGAATCAGGTGAATATGTTTGTATCCCAGTCTAATTTCAAACTCATCTCCAGCCTTCAAGCCCATTGCTTTGGTGTATGTAGCACCAATTACAATCTGACCATTTTGATGGACACTAACCCGATATGTCGGTTCACGACCACGACCATCTTTAGGTGCTTCTGGACTTAGAGGAATTCCCCTAGCAGAAAGCAAAGCGTCATAAAAATCGGTGAGATTGACACGAACTTGATTATTCTTTGTAACAGTGTAATAGCCGCACTGTTTAGCTCTTTCTCGGCGTGGTAATGTGGAAAGTTCTTTTACTTTAGCAAGTAGTGCTTTTCCAGTTAATGGCGCGGTTGCAGTTTCAGTCATTATGCTCAAATTTTCCTTACTCTCTCCAAACTGATAAACGATGTAGTCTCATGCCAGCATTTAATTTTTTAGCATTTGCATAGAGCTACTGAAGACCCTAGTGTAACGGGTGAATTGCTGCCGATAGGAGCCAAAAGCACTTCTCTATATGGTTGTCCACAACCAACTAGAGGCCATAGTTGCCACAGACATTAATTTTGGCGATGTTACGGCACTTTTAACCATTATTCGCCATCAGAAAGAAAACTATTTTCTCTTTTGGCGCTACTGTAGCGGTGTAACTTTCAGCCACCTTTACAAATGGGGTTAGGTTCTACTGCAAATAAGTTGTAGACCCAAAGAATTGCAGGTTTTTCACTTTCAGTGCTTGCCTTTCTTGCCAATGAGCAAGTAGAGTTTTCTCCACTCGTCCTCTCAAGCTTAGGACAGCATAGTATTTCAATAGAGTCCTACGGGCATACACCCTTTTGTCCTACCAGTAGAGACGCGAATTTTCTTGTCTCTACATTACGAATCAACAAAGCAGTATTAACCGCGCTGATACGGCTATTGATTCTGGTTTTGTTACTTCGTAATTTTATATCAAATACTAGCATGGACTAATAATAGCAAAATAGTTGTTTAATTTTGAATTAAAGTTGCTAGTAAATTTTTATTTAAATTCCTGGACTTAAAGAAGAAAAAAGTAGTGACGATTTTCCTAACCCTTTATTGCAAGCGTGAGTATTGCTATCTGGCTTTTATAAAAATTTATATAATTGAGACGAGCAGTTTTGACCAATGAGTTCAATCCAATATTTACTTGATTGAGAGCAAGCCCAAAAGCGAAAAGTCTCGCACCTCCGGGTTTCGCGGTGCTCTAACTTTTCTTTGAAAGTGGTGAGGATTTTTCCTTGGTTTATTATCTTCAGATCAAAAGCGGTCAGAAGATTTTGCACGTCTGTCTATGGGAAGAACAAATCTCTTAACATCTGTCTAGTGCTTGATTGCCACTACTATATATTAAACATGGGCTTTCACACTTCTATATAATCAAAAAATTCCGTCAAGTGGTAGCGAAGGCGGAATTTTACTGTCAGGACTGCTTGACTCAAGTTGACATCAAGACGTGTTGCTAATCTCACATGCATTTCATTTGTATATGATCGCTAGCTCAAAGATCGACTTAAGTTACTTTTTAAGCAAACCCTCTTTCCTTTAAATTCCCAAACAGGTAAATTCAATCCAAAGCTGCGATTACATTTTTGGCGTTTTAACTCAAAATTTGACAAAAATCTTGCCTACAGCGCTACTACAAGTAAAATTTTAATGGTTATCCTTAAACTAGAATCAGTCGCCTTTTAATCGTCAGCCTATTAACACCAGGGTTTGAATTAGGGGCGAAAAAGTATAACTCACTTTTCGCAACGACCTGCTTTGACTGATGATTGTTGAAGCTGGTGAAGTAATTTTAAAATTTTGGTTAGAAGTTATGGAAGTTATTTTTAAGGTCATTCGACAGCAACAAAATTCCTCCCCTGTTGTGCAAACCTACCTTGTGGAGGCCGAACCAGGTAATACAATCTTGGATTGCCTCAATCATATTAAGTGGGAGCAAGATGGAACTTTGGCGTTTCGCAAAAATTGCCGCAATACTATTTGTGGTAGTTGTGCTATGCGAATTAATGGGCGTTCGGCTTTAGCTTGTAAAGAAAATGTTGGGAGCGAACTTGCCAGATTACAACAAATACCATCATCCCAAAGTAAAGTAAATGCTATTGGTGAAATCACGATCGCACCTCTCGGCAATATGCCCGTGATTAAAGATTTGGTTGTAGATATGAGCAGTTTCTGGAATAATTTAGAGGCAGTTGCCCCTTATGTGAGTACGGCAGCACGACAAGTACCAGAAAGAGAGTTTTTGCAAACACCACAAGAGCGATCGCGCCTCGATCAAACTGGTAACTGTATTATGTGCGGAGCTTGTTACTCTGAATGCAACGCTCGTGAAGTTAATCCAGACTTTGTTGGCCCCCATGCCCTTGCCAAAGCTTACCGAATGGTAGCAGACTCCCGTGATAGCGATACTGAAAATCGTTTAGCAAGCTATAACGAAGGTACTAAAGGCGTATGGGGTTGCACCCGTTGTTTGTACTGCGATTCTGTTTGTCCAATGGAAGTTGCACCATTAGAACAAATCACCAAAGTTAAACAAGAAATTCTCACCCAGAAACAAGCCAGTGATACTCGTTCAATTCGTCACCGGAAAGTATTGATAGATTTAGTTAAAGAAGGTGGTTGGATTGATGAACGCCAATTTGGTTTACAAGTAGTTGGTAACTACTTTCAGGATTTAAAAGGATTACTCAGTCTTGCACCCCTCGGTTTGCGGATGATCCTTCGGGGTAAGTTTCCCCTATCATTTGAACCTTCCGAGGGGACAGAACAAGTGCGATCGCTTATTGAATCTGTACAAAAAGTAGAAGGGAATAGGGAATAGGGAATAGGGAATAGAGAATAGGGAATAGGGCATAGGGCATAGGGCATTGAAAAGAGGCAGAGGGGAAAACTCTTCTCCCTTGCTCCCTCCTCCCTTGCTTTGTCCCCAATCCCCAATCCCCATTCTTCAACGCGGTTCTTGAGGTATATTTAACGGCTGTCCATAACGGTCATATACTAAAACATCCCACTGACCATTGTTACTAGACTCAAAAGCAATCCTGCTACCATCAGCGCTAATTGTAGGGTTACGGACTTCCGCTTGCAGGTTGTTGGTCAAATTCCGCGATTGGCGTGTTTCTCGGTCGTAGAGAAAAATAGCCGATCGCCCCTGACGGCTAGCAGCAAATACAATATAACGACCATCTTGTGAAACGCTAGGATGATTTGCGATCGCATCAAAGGAGTTTAAACCTGGCAAATCAACCAAATCACGAGTTACCGTATCAAACATATAAACATCTTGGCTACCGCGTCGGTCAGTAATAAAAACAATGTATCTCCCAGAAATTTTGGGGTTTAATTCCGACGCTAAACTATTGAGACTCCGACCCCCCGGATCAAAGGGATAACTCAAAATGCGAGGGTAGCCAAAACACCCAGTCAATAAATTTAAACAGAAAAATACAGGTATAAAAAAAACACGGTTCATATAATTAGTCATTAGTCAATAGTCTCACAACTGCTAACTTCTAACTCCTAACTCCTAACTCCTCACCTTCTCCCCTACGGAGGTGAACCCACTGTTGCACCATTGGGAATATCTAACTCAATATTTGGCCCTCGGTCTAGAACTTCAATATCCCACTGACCACGAGTGGCGGTTTCAAAGACAACATAACGTCCATCTGGGCTGATATTTGGTTTTCTGATCCAGCCGCGATAGGTTGGTGTGACGATTTGTGACTGTTGCGTAGCGCGATCATAAAGCGCCACCACTGGTCTACCTTGATCGCTAGTAAGATAAGAAATATAACGCCCGGTGTAGCTCAAACTAGGACTTTCGGCAATTGTCTCTTGTCTGTTTATGCCTGGTGTGCCAATAAACACTTGCCTCTCCAAATCGTACACTAGTAGCTGCTGATTACCATTACGATTTGATACAAACGCTAAAAAGCGCCCATTTCCACTCAAAGCAGGTTGCTCCTCGGTGTAGCGACTGTTAAGAGAAGTAGGCCCTATGGGTATATCGTTAGAACCACAAGATACAACCAAACTTGTTAAACCAAAAACTAGGCTCCAATGAATTGGTCTTTGGAGCCAAAATGTAGGCGTAAATTTTTTCACCTCAACTGTTTTCCGTCGCCTCTAAACCTAATTGCACACCAACTGTTTTAAACATCGTCATCAAAATCGCTCAAATTATCTGGTCCCTCATTTGGTTTTTCAATTGGGTTGTATGGCACATAATCAGTTGGGATCGCATCATCATCTTCGCGCGGTCTTCGAGAAGTTGAGTCAGTGGGCGGACGACGCCTTCTCGGTCTTGGAGAAACATCATCTTCACGACTTTCGGGACGCTGTGACCCATTATTACTACGGCGAGAAGGTTTTCTAACTTCCCCACCCGAATTTTCCCAATCATCAACTTGCCTAGATGAAGAATCCCAGTTCTCTTCTTCAAAGCTTTCTGAAGGGCGATTTACAGGACGCCCAGAAGTCCGCCGACGCGTTCTATCAGATGGAGCCGGAGCCTGTTTTTCACTACTGCTGCTGTTGCGGCGTTCTGTACGACGGGGGGGTTGTTCCTGATAGTAGTCATCACGAGTTGAAATCTCATCCCTGCTACCGCGAATCCGGGCACGCACTGGGCGTTCTTCCTCGTCTTCATAAGGCAATGGATCTAAGTCTGCCTCCATCTCAGCCTGATATTTGCTGCGATTATTGTACGAATAGCGATCGCTAACCGGTCGATCTTCGTCCACAATCGGAGTGTTGCGCTTTGCTTGCTGGGTAGCTATACTCCGCAGACGAATACTTTCAACTGCAAAAAATACAGTTGTGCCAACTAAAAGTAGTTGACCAAATTGTAAAATAGGGTCTAGCCGCCATCCTTGAAAGACAAGAATGAAGCCGCAAAGCAAGCCGACTGCTGCAAAAAAGATATCTTGATCCCGTGACAATTCTGGGCGCACAGTGCGGAGAAAATACAGTGCTGCCCCAGCCACAGCCAGGAAAATTCCTAGAATACTGGCTGAGTTTGCCCCAAAATTTACCTGAGCCAGAAAACTGGCTGAGTTCAGCCCAAAATTTATCATTGCTGTTTTCCCAATATCAAATCTATGTTAGCGAGTCACAATTAAAATCACTACTCTAATTAGTCACATATATTGAAGCTTCAAAGCCTCTGGCAAAGAAGCTCTGAAGCTATTCACCGAAAAGTAAAAACGTCTATGTCTATCATCTACAACTGCCACCAGCCACAGTTTATGCTGCTTTTGGCGAAATAAATGTAGATAGCTGACAGACTATCGATTATGAGAGTTAAATTAACTCTCATAAGCATTATGAACGCTGTATTTTATCTTTTTGGCTAATGAAAACTAGACCAACTGTAACGGGTATCACAACAATTGCTGTACCCCATAGCAGACTCCAAAGAAAATTTGCTAAAGAAGGCGTCATACTTCTCAACCTTTTTTTACACACTTCATCCTAATTTTAATAGTGTATTACTTTCTTGAGAAGCCTCTAACTCTGAACTGCTAAACTTGGTAACTGCTTTCGCCATTCGTTGAGTTAACCGCGTCAGCAAGTTCGCTTTTCTATTTCAGAAGGAAATGACAGCATTTGGTTAAAATGATCATAAGAGTGCTTTACAAAGCTTAAAATTTCCTGGCGATGTCTACGACGGACTACGCCTACGCAAGGCGAAGCTTGCCGACGCCTAAGTTTTTTCTTTCTTTACAGATAGATAGTACCTGAAACCGATGACTGGTGTTAACCTGACTGCTTGGATTCTTGGCCCTGTGTTAGGGGTAATGACATTCTTATTTATATTTCGTATCATTCTCACTTGGTATCCGCAAGTGGATTTGAATCGGTTGCCCTTTAATTTAATAGCTTGGCCTACTGAGCCATTTTTAATACCTTTGCGAAAGCTGGTGCAACCTATAGGTGGGGTAGACATTACACCTATTATTTTGGTTGGTATCTTCAGTCTGCTACGAGAAATTCTGCTAGGTCAACAAGGATTGCTGACTATGCTATCTCGTGTGAATTAGAGTACAGGTTACAGGTTATAACCCTGTCCCCTGTAACCTGTAACCTTTTTCCTGCCCTACTCCCTACCCCTTCATTTCCTGCACAAAATTTGTATAGACATTACCCTGTAAAAACTGTGGAGTTTCCATAATTTTTTGATGAAATCCGATGGTGGTAGGTAGTCCAGTAATGGCACATTCCCGCAGTGCGCGTTTCATCCGGTTAATAGCAGTGGGTCGATCTGGCGCCCAAACGATTAACTTGCCGATCAAGGAATCGTAGTAGGGTGGGATTTGGTAATCTGTGTAAACGTGGGAATCAATCCGCACACCAGGTCCTCCGGGGGGCAGATAGCTACTGATCCGTCCAGGAGAAGGGCGAAAGTCATGATCGGGATCTTCAGCATTGATTCGGCATTCGATCGCATGACCTCGTAATACTACTTGCTCTTGCGTAAGCTTGAGTCTTTCACCTTGAGCAATGCGGATTTGTTCGGCAACTAAGTCTATCCCAGTAATCATTTCTGTTACAGGATGTTCTACTTGAATCCGGGTGTTCATTTCCATAAAGTAGAATTTACCGGATCTGTCCAAGAGAAACTCAATAGTACCCGCCCCACTGTAGTTAATGAATTGGGCAGCCTTGACAGCAGCTTGTCCCATTTTTTCACGTAGGTCTTGGTCAAGAGCCGGACTAGGAGCTTCTTCTAACAGCTTTTGATTCCGGCGCTGAATTGAGCAATCCCGTTCGCCCAAGTGGATGACATTACCGTAGTTATCCGCCAAAATTTGAAATTCGATGTGGCGGGGACGTTCAATAAATTTTTCTATGTAAACGCCAGAATTTCCAAAAGCTGCTCCTGCTTCGCCTTGAGCTGCGAGGAAAAGTTTGACAAATTCGTCTTCCGAACGAACTAGGCGCATACCCCGTCCACCGCCACCCGCCGTAGCTTTGATCATCACTGGATAGCCGATATCCTTGGCGAATCCTAATCCTTCTTGCTCGGATTCTACCAATCCCTCACTACCTGGTATGGTCGGTACTCCAGCTTTTTGCATGGTTTCTTTAGCAGTGGATTTATCCCCCATCAGCCTGATAGCTTCTGGAGTTGGGCCGATAAAAGCAATATGATGGTCGGCACAAATTTCCGCAAACCGGGCATTTTCTGCCAAAAAACCATAGCCTGGATGAATGGCAGTAGCATTTCGTGTCAGTGCAGCAGCAATAATATTGGGAATATTCAAATAACTTTTACCGCTAGCAGGTTCGCCAATGCAAACCGTTTCATCAGCAAGTTGGACGTGCAGAGCATTACGGTCAACGGTGGAGTGAACCGCAACTGTGGCAATTCCCATTTCTTCACAGGCGCGGAGAATGCGAAGGGCGATTTCTCCCCGATTGGCAATTAATATTTTGTCAAACTTCATTTTTTAGTTTCGATATCATTACCAGTAGATTGACATTTTCTCCGATCCAAATTGAAACAACGCTTCCGCATTATTTCAAATTATCACAGGAGATTCGCCACCCTGATTCTAAGCAAACTTGCATATTGCAGGCTTGCTGCCTCTATGGGTCTTACTACACTAACAACATTGCTGCTGTAAGTCTTGGCTAGACTACCAAGCTGGGCTTTTGCGTAAGCGTAGCCCGCACTTCTCTACGAGACGCTGCGCGAACGGCAAGCTCAGCAACCATCGTAGACATCGCCATAGCCGGGGTTACGCCATCGACCCCGCCGAACACAGTAGCTATACCCTTTTCAATATCACTTGTAGAGCTGCTAAATTTCTGTCAGTCTGATACCGCCTTGAGAAAATTTATATTTTTGAGCAACTGAATTTAGATATCACCTTACTATAATTATTTTCTTATGTTATAGTCTATGTTTAGACAAACCATGCGGATGTGGCGGAATTGGTATACGCGCACGCTTGAGGTGCGTGTGGCTTTGCCTTGCGAGTTCGAGTCTCGCCATCCGCATTTTTGCTTGTTTAAGCATAGGGTCAATAGTTATTAGGTCAAAAAACCTTAGACTATTGACCCTTAAATATAAGTTTTCTTGGGAAGCACTTCAGTGCTTACTAGATATTAAGCAAAGTTGCCTTATCAAAGTACTAGTTCTTTATGCTTTTATAGAAATAGGTGAAGTTTTGTAAAAAGCATTGACTATTACTTTTACGCCAACAAACAATCTAACATCGCCACCAGATTGGCATCGCCTCACTCCGATTTGGCAAGGAGGGGAGGAAATAATTCAACAAAGTTTACCTCACACTCAGCTGGCACCTGCATGGCAGCTAATGCTTTTGGGTGACGGCTCCCCGACACGTCACTTAGAATTGCTCACAGGTGAGGCTGTAGAAGTAGATGTTATTGATATGTCATTGATTGGCATCGACTTGGATGCTGCTCCTGAGTTAATTCAAGCTGTCCCAGAACCGCGATTACGGCGACAAGTATGGCTGCGTACCGCTTCTGGTCAGCGATTAGCCTATGCTACTTCGTGGTGGGAAGCCAGTCATGTCGATGAATATTTACAAAACCGTTCATTACCAATTTGGGCAAGTTTAGCTCGCCTTCGCACAGAATTGTATCGGGATGTTCGAGGAATTTACTACGGTGACTCATTGGCACTAGAGTCTGGTTTTGGTGTAACTGGGCCTTTTTGGGGTCGCCACTACTTGTTTTGGCATCATGGGCAGCCATTGACATTAATTTATGAAGTTTTTTCACCTTATTTGACCAAATATCTAGGGTCAATGCAGTTGAATGCTGTTAATGCTGAAGCATAGTAAGTAGGTCGGCGTCAAAATTTATCGTTGGGATAAGGCAGCAGGCAGAAAGGAAAAGGGTTGTAGTCTAGTTTATCTTTATTCACGTAGTTTGGTTTTATTGTGGCAACTTAACTTATTATTTAAAAGTTTTTCATCTTTTGCAGTGCGCCTCAGAGTATGGAAATTTTGCACTAATGACTTTGAATCTATGTAAAATACTGGACATTTGATCTTGCTTAGATTGAGTGAATACCAAAGATGGAAGCTATCTAAATAGAAGGTAGTGTAAGTTACAGATTACTTGCAGCTTTTTCAAGTTAGTTATATCCTCAAAGTGCTTGAAATGCAGGATGTTAACTTTCGGAGACTTTCCGAAACAGACAGCCGTTTAAAGGAGTGTCCTGCGAAATTCAACAAAGCGTGTTAAAAAAGGTAACTAACCACTAAAACACCGCTTTGAAACAGTAGAGAAGGTTGATTACGGAAATATCATCAATGTCTATGGTGGAAAAATTTATCAAGTTAACTGCCTTAGATCGTAAGAAACTTTTTGGTTGACTTAACCAATTCAGCAAGTAATGAGTTTGCAAATATGAGGTATAGGTTTCAATGGCACTGCCTCTTGTGTCTGTTCCGATGAAGAAAAATAAGAAACCGTCTCTGGTGCTGACGATCTCGGCTGCTGGGTTATTGATTGGTGCGGGGAGTGTAGCCTACTGGTTGTTAGCCCAGAGACAAATATCTTCTAGCGATTTGCTAGTAGGTGCAAATATTATTCCTGGTGATGCCCTGTTTGCGGTTTCCTTAACAACAGATCCCCAGCAGTGGCAGAAATTGCGGCAGTTTGGGACAAAAGAAACCCAAATAGAACTGGACAAAAATTTAGTCCAGTTACGCGATCGCTTTCTGACTAATAATGGTTACGACTTCCAGAAAGATATCGCTCCTTGGGTAGGCGATGACGTGACGATCGCAATTCTTGCTCCAGCAACAGGGAATAAACCTGCACCCAAACCAGTTACCACCAATGAAAATGCTGCCAGCGATCAGCAGTCGATGGTAATGGTATTGCCAGTGAAAAACCCAGAAATCGCTAAAAGTATTTTGGCACAACCCAAAACCCTTAAACAAGGCAAATGGAGCGATCGTACTTATCAAGGGATCGCCATTAAACAAAGTCAGGGACAAGCAGGGCAAAACTTCTCGGCTGCATTACTAGATGGGCGTTTTTTAGTCATAACTGATAGTCCTAAAGCCACAGAACGAGCCATCGACGCCTACAAAAATAAAACATCCCTAGCCACAACAGGCGGCTTTACTGAGAATTTCCCGAAAATTGCCAACTACCAACCCTTTGCCCAGTTTTATGTGAATGTGCCAACAGCTGCGAAAATAGCCGCAGCTTCTCCAAACCGCCCTTTACCTGCTCAAGTTTTGGCTCAACTGCAAAATAACCAAGGTTTAGCAGGGACAATAACCTTAGAGTCCGAAGGAATCCGCTTCAAGGGCGTTTCTTGGTTAAATCCTAATAGTCAACGTGTGCTCGTGGTGGAAAACAAAGCTGGGAAAATGCAAAGCCGCATACCCGCGGAAACCTTAATGATGCTTACTGGTGGTAACTTACAGAGGTTGTGGAGAGACTATGTTTTAACATCTCAGGGAAATCCTTTATCACCGATCGCACCAGAACAGATTAGAGGTGGTATAAAATCTCTTACCGACCTCGATTTAGAGAAGGATTTGCTCAGTTGGATGAAAGGGGAGTTTTCGTTATCAGTGATTCCTGCTACTCCAAAAGAAGGTTCGCCAAATGATTTTCGTGCGGGTTTGCTGTTCATGGTACAGACAAGCGATGCCGAAGGCGGGCAAAGCCTACGCAAATCAGCCGAAGCATCCATCAGTCAACTGGATGAAGTGATGAAAAATCAATACCAGTTCCAAGTGCAACCGGGGAAAGTCGCAGGTCAACCCGTTGTTAACTGGGTATCACCTTATGGTACGTTAACTGCAACCCACGGTTGGTTAGATGGAGATGTCGCTTTTCTGATAGTGGGCGCTCCGATCGCGGATAAAATTGTTCCCAAACCTAATTACACACTAGCTGGCACTCTTCCCTTCCAACAAACAGTTCCTACAGAACCCAATCCGACGAATGGTCAATTTTTCCTGGATGTGGAACGAACTGTGAAAAATTTCCCTTTACCAACTATAATTCCCAATCAAGAAACTTTGCTAGATGCAACGCGATCAATTGGGATGACATCTGCCGTCAGCGACAATCGTAGTAACCGTTACGATATTTTTATCGAACTTAAAAAAGTTACTAACGCGACTACATTGCCTAGTCCAGAAGGGAGTAAGAGTAACTCTGTTAGATAGGGGAGTGGGGAATGCGGAGTAAGAATTTTAGATTTTAGATTTTGGATTTTAGATTAAAATTTAATCCGAAATCGCCAATCTAAAATCCAAAATTGAATTGCCCAATCCCCAATGCCCCATTCCCGATTCCCCCCTAAACATATAGGATCAAAACAGTCAGAATCGATATTTTAAATTATCCACGGAGAGAACACTTTATGAATTTGGTTGTACTCCAGAACTGGCTGGACAATGCGTCCTTTGCCATATTATTCCTAACAATGCTGGTGTATTGGGGAGGAGCGGCTTTTCCGAATCTGCCTTATCTCGCCGCTTTGGGGACAGCTGGGATGGCGATCGCAAATTTGTGCATTGCTACTCTACTAGGGGCACGATGGATCGAAGCTGGTTACTTTCCCTTAAGTAATCTCTATGAATCTCTGTTTTTCTTAACTTGGGGAATTACCGCCGTCCATCTGATTGCTGAAAATAGTAGCCGTAGCCGTTTAGTAGGAGTTGCGACAGCTCCAGTGGCAATGGCGATCGCAGCTTTTGCTACCATGACACTACCATCCCAGATGCAAGCGTCAGAACCCCTAGTACCTGCCTTGAAGTCAAATTGGCTGATGATGCATGTCAGCGTCATGATGTTGAGTTATTCTGCTTTGATGGTGGGTTCATTATTAGCGATCGCTTTCTTAATTGTCACTCGCGGTCAAAACATCCAACTACAAGGCAGTTCTGTTGGTACTGGTGGTTATCGCAGCAACGGCTACCGCTTGCACAAAGCATCTGAACTAATTTCTCAACCACCAACCCCTGCTGTTGAAAATAACGGCTTTGCCCGTTTTGAAACTAGTAGCAACGGCAATGGTAACGGTAATACGGCTGTTTTAAATTTAGTAACTACCCCTGAATCTCAAGCGGTTGCATCTGCTGAACCTCTTTCACCCCAGCGCCTTAGCCTTGCCGAAACCCTCGACAACATCAGCTATCGCATCATTGGACTAGGATTTCCCCTGCTGACAATTGGCATTATTGCCGGTGGCGTTTGGGCTAACGAAGCCTGGGGTTCCTACTGGAGTTGGGACCCGAAAGAAACTTGGGCATTAATTACCTGGTTAGTGTTCGCCGCCTACCTTCACGCCAGAATTACTCGCGGTTGGCAAGGGCGTCGTCCTGCAATTTTAGCCTCCACCGGCTTGATTGTCGTTTGGGTTTGCTATCTCGGTGTGAATCTTTTGGGTAAAGGTTTGCATTCTTACGGTTGGTTTTTCTAAGAACCGTTTAAATAAAACTACCCCACCCGTGCTACCGCGCACCCTCCTCTTGGTAAGGGGAGGGTTGGGGAGGGGTAACGCGAGAATTATAGACTAATTTACCGGACATCAAATTATTACTAAATTTTTATTTGACCAGCACTAAATCTATAAAATCATTATTTTATTTCGGATGAACTGTTATATCTCTGGAAAATATAGATTTATTGACAGGAGATTTTTATGGAAGATGGATTTGAGATACTAAACCATGATGAAGTTGTGTCTATAGAACCAGACGCTTTTAATAAGTTAAATATTGCTAAAACTTTTAAAGTCCGTGATTTGATTACAGCAATCAAGGAATATATTGGAGCAGAAGATACAGAGGAAGTAAATTTGTATACCCAAGGATTAAATTGCGAAGTTTTGCAATTTAGTACTTTGGGATGGAAAAAAGGAAAAGTTAGACTTGCTTTAGAATTTTGTCCTGATGAATCTGAGTCACCACTTGATGAAATTTTTCAAAAACTCAAACAAGTGGAAAATTAATACCAAATGAGCAAAAGATCCCCGATTTATTAAAGAAGTCGGGGATTTCAGTTTCTCAATGTTTGCAAATAAAATAGGATGTGCTGAATTGCTATCAAAATTCATTTATAAAAGAAAGATGTACTAATAACTGAGAAATGGGAAATAGATCATGCTAAATTACGATCCATTAGCTTGTTTGCCCTCATCTGAGGAGCTACCTGACTCTGACGATACCCCTGTGGATAATGAATTACAAGATTTGATTCCTGGTTTACTTAAAGCGCTTCTGGCAATAGCTTGGCCAGAACGCATGGATTGGTATTTTGGCGTTGATATGGGTATTTATTATGACCCAGATTTACCACCGATAGTCCAAGATGGGTTTTTGAGTCTGGGCGTTGAGCGATTTTATGATGAAAACCTCCGTCCTAGTTATGTGCTTTGGGAAGAGGAGAAATTACCGATATTAGTGTTGGAGGTAGTATCTAAAACATACCGTGGTGAGTACTCGACCAAAAAAGCAGAGTATGCAAGATTGGGAATTTTGTATTATGTAGTTTACAACCCATTTCGCCGCCGCAAGCCACGTTTAGAAGTTTACAAATTAGTTAACAATGTTTATGAATTACATGATGGTAATCCAGTTTGGTTGCCAGAAATAGGTTTAGGATTTGGCATCGAACGAGGAACTTATCTAGGCATACCACGGGAATGGATGTATTGGTATAACCAACAAGGACAACGGTTTTTAACACCAGAAGAAAAGGAAAAAGTTGCTGAACAAAAAGCTCAACAAGCGGAACAAAAAGCTCAACAAGCGGAACAAAAAGCTCAACAAGCACAGCAAGAAACCCAATTATTACGAGAACGCTTGCGATCGCTCGGCATAGATACTGATTCTCTCATTTAAATTGCTATCAAAATTCATTAATCAAATAAAGCATAACAATTGCGTAGACGCGGAGCGGCTTGTCGTTAGACATCGCTCGGTGTAGATCCTGATTCTCTCTCATTTGAAAAAAGGAGTAAGGAGATAAATTCCCTAATCACGAAGACGCGATAAATCGCCGTCTCTACAAAGGAATGATTATTGTAGAGACGGCGATTTATCGCGTCTCTTGCCTTAACCGAACAGCGAGGTTCATCAACGAAGCTCCGAGGTTCATCAACGAAGCTCCGAGGTTCATCAACGAAGCTCTGAGGTTCACGAACGAAGCTCAAAGGTTCATTAATGGAGTTCAAAGACTCGTCCACCAATATCAAAGACTCGTCCGCGAGTATCAAAGACTCTCGCGTGAATATCAAAGACTCGCCGACGAATATCAAAGATTCTCACGCGAATATCAAAGACTCATTCATGAGTATCCAAGACTCATTACAGCAGTTTTCATTTACCTAAATCACACTCATGCCTTCTTCTCTGCGCTTCTGCGTGAGACAAAAAACCTTCGCTCCTGTAATTACGAATTACGAATTACCCATTACCCTATCAAGACTTGCACTTACACTTTCAGCATCCAGTGACTTCAATCGCTGCAAAATCTCTAAAGCTGGTTGCAAATAGGATATCGCTTTAGTGTATTCACCCTGCTGTTCTGCCAAATGTCCTAACCAACACAGAGTTATTGCTTTGCCTTGGATATTACCAATGCGTTCATTGATTTCCAAAGACTGATTGTAGAGTATGATCGCTTCATCCACATCCCCTTTGTTGCCGTAGAGAATTGCCAGTTGGTGCAACGTCGCCGCTTTCCCTTGGACATTTTACGAATTACGCATTACCCTATCAAGACTTGCACGTACACCTTCAGCATCCGGTGACTTCAATCGCTGCAAAATCTCTAAAGCTGGTTGGAAATGGGATATCGCTTTAGTGTATTTACCCTGTTGTTCTGCCAAATATCCTAAGCACCACAGAGTCATTGCTTTGCCTTGGACATCACCAATGCGTTCTTTTATTTCCAAAGACTGATTGTAAAGTGCGATCGCTTTATCCACTTCCCCTTTTTTTGCGTGGAGCATTCCCAGGCAGTGCAACGTCGCCGCTTTGCCTTGGACATTTACAATGCCTTCTTCTATTTCCAAAGACTCCTTGTAGAGTGCGATCGCTTCATCCACTTCCCCTCTGTTGGCGTAGATACCTGCCAGACAGTGCAACGTCGCTGCTTTGCCTTGGACATTACCAATGCGTTCATTTATTTCCAAAGACTCCTTGTAGAGTGCGATCGCTTCATCCACTTCCCCTCTGTTGGCGTAGATACCTGCCAGACAGTGCAACGTCGCCGCTTTGCCTTGGACATCACCAATGCGTTCTTTTATTTCCAAAGACTCCTTGTAGAGTGCGATCGCTTCATCCACATCCCCTTTGTTGGCGTAGATAATTGCCAGACAGTGCAACGTCGCTGCTTTGCCTTGCACATTACTAATGCGTTCATTTATTTCCAAAGACTGATTGTAGAGTGCGATCGCTTCATCCACTTCCCCTTTGTCAGCTTTTAGTGTTCCTAAATGATTATAAATTGCTGCTAATTCTCCTTCGTCTTCTGCGGGACAAAGATTTAAAGCTTGTTCGTAATAGTTTAATGCTTGATCAACCTCACCCATTTGGTGTTTACAATAAGCAATTTCTCTTAGAACACTATGGTTTTTAGTAATTTCTAAGGTTGATTTGCACAGATGTATTGCTTCCCAAAAACGGCTTTGATTTTTCCAGTTATCTGCCAATGAACTAACTATTTTCGCTGCGATTCTTTCATCCTTCCCCAGCAACCCCAAGCGATGAATTTCTAACTTTTGTGATTCCGTAGAATTTTCTGCCTCTTCCCACCACAGACGATACAAAATTTGTGCAGCTTGTTTATACAACTCTTCACCCTTGGGGTTTTCTGGAAAGTCTAGCAACGGTGACAAAATCCGGGGAACACGATACAACCTCTCTCTGTTGTTGGTCAGCGTAACTTCCAACAAACCCAAAATTTCAGCGCGTTGAATATGATCCCAACTTGAGATATCCTCACAAATCGGAGAAATAGCAGCTAGAGGAACAGGTAACTCATACACCAACAACTTCCCCAGCATTTGACGCAAAGCTGGAGTTTGCTGCTTCAGCAATACCTGTGCCAAAATATCCTCACGAAATTCCTTTTCTTTATCTGCCATCTTTTGCAGAATCATCTCAACTCCCCTCTCCGCTTCCGGCGACTTCAGGGAATTTTGCAAAATCTTATCTAACCATTCCAACAGCCGAGGATTTCCATCTGCTGCTTTTTTGGCACGTTCGGGCAAATCTGGCTGAAATTGCCAACTGCCATTAAAGGAATCCAGACGATTATACTTTTTAATTAAATCTGCCCCACCCAGAGCACCCAGAGGTTCGCGGTACAGACGATGATTCAGTTCCGACAATGTGAAATTGTAGCGACAGGTAATAATTACCTTGTGGGGAAGTTGGGAATTTTGCATCGCCTTCACCCTCAATACCGACTTGAATTTCTGCCATTAAATCACCTCCGAATTTATACAAGATTCTGTACATTATCCGTTGAATTGGGGATAAGGTTCACGCACAGACACAGAGAGGATTGCAAAATTATTTACTTACAGTTGTACCAATTGTCTAAAATAAGACAACAGACTCAAACCTGGAAACCCAGATTAAATCTGACTTTCAAAAATTACGAATTACGAATTACGAATTACGAATTAGTATGTCTCTTGCTCCTTGGCGAAGTGCGATCGCTCATGCGCTTGATAGCAATCGCAGCCTTGTTTATGCCCGTTACCTGCAACTAGCAACGGTGCAAGCGAATGGTCGCCCCGCTAATCGTACCCTAGTCTTTCGCGGCTTTCTAGAAGATACAAACCAGCTAAAATTTATCACCGATAACCGTAGCGCCAAAACCGACCAGATACAGCAACAACCTTGGGCAGAAATTTGCTGGTACTTCCCCAATACACGAGAACAATTCCGCATCACTGGCTGTTTAACCTTAGTAAGCGGTGATGATTATGACCAAGATTTACAGCCAGCCCGGATCGCAATGTGGCAAGAATTGAGTGATGCGGCGCGTTTACAGTTTGCTTGGCCCCATCCTGGTAAACCCAGAATCCAAGAAGCAGGAGCCTTTGAGCCACCAGCACCCGATCCTGTTGAGCCAGTGGCTAATTTTTGTCTATTGCTACTCGATCCGGTACAAGTAGACCATTTAGAATTACGCGGCGAACCACAAAATCGATCCCTTTACTGCCGTAATGACCAGCAACAGTGGACTAGCGAAGCGATTAATCCGTGATTTAGTCAAGAGTCAAAAGATTGACCCTTAACCCTTAAGTTAAACTAAATGCCAGCACCATCTAGAAATTCCTGGATAGTCTTATCCTTGAGGTTGCACCAGCGAGTATCACGGGTTAGCTCATCCCCTTTCGCTGCTAAACAACCCACTAAAACAGGAGTTTTTTCTGAAGAATTGGTGCGCTGAAGAGTTTGTATTTGTTCTTCCAAAGCCTCAATCCGGTCTACTAAAGCACGAATTACTTGAGCTTCTGAATCTGGTAAGTTACTGTGTTCAAGAGGTGAAACCCGAACTCCAGAACGATACATAATGCGCCCAGGCACACCTACCACAGTACAGTCTGAAGGCACATCTCTTAAAACAACAGAACCAGCACCAATACGGACATTATTGCCAATTTGGATATTGCCCAGTACCTTTGCTCCAGCTCCAACTACGACGTTTTCGCCCACAGTGGGATGGCGCTTGCCACATTCTTTACCAGTACCCCCAAGAGTGACACCTTGATAAATTAGGGTATAGTCTCCCACGATCGCAGTTTCACCAATTACTACACCCATCCCGTGGTCAATAAACACACTTTGCCCAATTGTTGCACCAGGGTGGATTTCAATTCCAGTCAAAAACCGAGCCAAGTGAGAAACCAGGCGCGGAATAAAGGGAAGACCAACACTATACAACCAGTGAGCCAGCCTGTGGAATAACAGGGCTTGCAAACCAGGGTAACAAAATAAAACTTCCAACCAGTTACGGGCAGCTGGGTCACGTTCAAATATGATACGAAAGTCAGCACGTAGTATAGATAGCACGAGATAGCACCCTCGGAAAGCACAACAAGCTACTCTCCCATATTATCCTCTCAGGTGTTACACCTAAAAATTGGGAATGGGGCAAAACAGTTCCGAGTTTCGAGTTTCTCGGCTTAGAGTAAAGAAGTGAGATTCCCCACTCAGCACTCAGCACTCCTAAAGGGCATTGGGCATAAGAGGCAGAGAGAGGTGCAAAGGGGCAGAGGGGAAAACTTACTGCAACTTCTTCCCTGCTCCCCCGCTTCTCCTACTTGCCACTTCACTGCTGCTCCACTTTCAGAGTATAATCCCGCTTGACTCCAGGATTAAATGTACCTACCCAAATCCGATAAGTGCCCCTTTTCCAGTTGCGATCGCTAACGCTAGCATCTTTACTTTTACCAGTGTCATCGCCGCAACGAATTGTTGTTTGATCTGGGCCTTGAATGATTAAAGTGGTGTCGTTGTTGTTGCTATCAACTTGGATTGTTAGCTGAGGAAAGTCCTTTTCCAAAACCATAATGTGATCTGGTTTGGGATCGGCAAAGCCAATGCAGGCTTTTTGATCGCGATCGCGGTTACTTATGGCAGATAATGAGTAAGAACCACCTGTAAACCCCTGCACTGTTCCTTGTGCTGAATCAAAGTTTGTTGATAAATTCAAAGTGCCAAAGTTTGCTGTTTGTGCTATTGCAGGGGTAGCTGTGATGGCGGTAAGTATAGCCAACAGCCAACCGCCGCCAAACTGAAGTCGGGGGCAACAGTATTTCATAGTAGCCCTCCAACAGGCTTTAAAATTAGTAATGATATATACATATTCTAGTTAAAAAAATCTAGTGAAATTTCAGTTGGGTGTGCCACATTCAAATGTGCCACAGTTAATATTTTGGAAAGTGGACAGCGAATTACTAGATTGTTTCTCGATCTAGACAGCAGCGTTAAATCACGCCCGTTGATAGTCAAGCATTTTGGCAATCAAGCCATTAATTAGCAAATGCTACATCAAATCTACGTAAATATAATTTGACAAGAAAGTATAAAAGGTAAAGGTAAAAGAATTTTTTACCTTTACCTTCTATACTTGAGCTTTTATGAAAATCTCACGAATTATGGAGTTTGAAGAAAACGCCACCTTTGAGCGATCGCGTGTCAGTTCCATAACTACTAACTGTGAGCGATCGCAGGTTGTTAAAAAATGGGTTACCTAAGACTTCCACTAGTTTGAGAATCGGTACTTGACGCTCTAACAAATTCTGGCTCTTTGTCCAGTCAAGATATATATAGCCTTGGTTTGGTAGGGGAATTGCAGCGATACTATCTTTGAAATTGGGATTGTCAATTATGGAATTATCCTTGGTTGTGAGAATTTCATTTATCGTCTCCAAGTCAGACGCGAAAATTTCGTAATTTCCTAAAGTTGTATGCAATCCCTGCACTTTTGTTTCAATACTGAAAGATGCTCCTTCTTTGACATCACTTTTTTTTGTAGCTGTGGTTAACTCTGTCCAAGCGGAGATTTTTTGCTTGTCTATATTCAGGGTATTAATGCTGAGTCCGTTGGATGAGGCGATCGCATCTAATCGAGCAACGCCTTGTTCTACACCTTCGGATTTTTCCACCACAAAAATCCAATGTGGGGTTGTTTGCTCTTTATCAGGTAACAATGCTATGGCATATTCTCCTTGTACCCAACTGAAAATATCCTTTGGTAAATTTATACCCCAGCGTTTTTGAACATCCGCCAAAGGTTTTGCTAACCGAGAAACCACATCTTCCCCAGAACCATATATAGTTGCTGTTGCTTGTCTCCAGAGCTTGGCTAAATCGCTGTCACCCAAATTACTCAAATTCGAGCCGGAAATTGCTAAACCTGCGGATGCTGGAACATACTGCAATGCTCCCACAGGTTTAGATAGCGGTGCAGATGCAGGGACAATTTCCGATGAAGTTAAAATGGTGGTTTCTGCCAGCAATCCTTGGGGATTCAACACTAAGGATATGATTTGACTGTTATAAAGTTGTTCTGGTAACTCTAACCCTTGCCATTTTGCTACGATGGGAAGATTCAAGAAAGCTACAGCTAATCCCCCTTTAAGCCGTTCTTTGGTAACTTTTTGGTATTCGGGTGAGCTAGTCAAATTCAGATCGGGCGCTTGGACATTATTGATAGCATCTTTTAGTACTTTCGGATCGTTGGCAAATAAGACGAAGCTTTCACCGACAACAGCACCAGCAAGCAAGTCTTGTTCTGGTTGAGAATTGTCAGAAATCAGTTTTACACCTTTATATTGTTCAACAGCTAAGTTTGCCCCAGCTAACGCTCGTTTAGAAAACAACAATTCCACAAACTCGCGGCTTTTCTGCGGTTGTTTGGTTGCTAATGCCAACAAATACCCTGGCTGCTGTCCGTTTTCTGGATCGCGATCAATATCTAAGGTAGCGATCGCTAATGTAATTTCATTCCCTAACCAGGGTTGAATGTCTTGTTTGTAATCTATGCCACTCTTAGCGAATAAACTGGTTTTGAGTTTAGATAGTTCCTCTTCCCGCTCCAACGCCTGCAAACGGTCAGGATTTGTCAATAATGAAACCATTGCAGGGGAAAGTTTTGACACGAATATGGCTGCACCAGGCCCAGAGCTAGAAGCAATGAGGTTAGCCGGACTTTTAGCGAAAAACCAGTAAAAGCCTGCGATCGCAATTACTAGCAGGGCGATCGCCCCAGCGACGAAAAAACCGATAAATGAACGTTGCCTATTCACATTAAACCTATTAAAAAAGACGGTTTACAGCCATTTAAGCAGAAAGCCTAGCAGAATTAATCAACCCTCTTGAGAATGGATGCTGATGTCAAGGCAGAAATTTTCTGTCACCATAAATAGTATTAGGACTATTTACGAAAACCTCATGACAGGGAACTCATGAATCAAATTAGTGTAGAAGAACTGGCGCAACGTCTTTCTTCTAGTGATACAAGTATTCAGCTAGTAGATGTGCGTGAACCACAAGAATTGGCGATCGCTAGCATTGAGGGCTTTGTCAACCTACCTTTAAGTCAATTTGCTGAATGGGGAGATCGAGTACCTACCCTCTTCAATCCCCAAGCCGAAACCTTGGTGTTATGCCATCACGGCATCCGCTCTGCCCAAATGTGCCAGTGGTTGATTGCTCAAGGTTTTACAAATGTGCAAAATATTTCGGGTGGTATTGATGCTTATTCCCAACTAGTAGACCCTTCAATTCCCCAGTATTAGCTTTTGCTCGAATACATCATTCAGATGGAACATATTCTTCCATCTGACTTTTGCTATGCTAAAGATAGAAGTACATCAATCAATGTTAGAGACTTGCCGGAAAGTTTGGAATTTGGGCATCAAGTACATCTGCACAAAAATGTTGGATTGCTCTAAATTACAGTTTGGCAGTAGCCCTTGGAAACAAATACGTATCTAATAATACTGTTGTAGGCGCAAATTTGTGCAAAAGTACGGTTAGAAAGAAGCATCCTAAGGGTAGATTATAACCAGCAGCTTTTGCAAAAAAAGTTGAGCTACTATGCCAACCCTACTCTTAAAAATGTTGTATATATAAACTTTAAAAATAATTATCATAATAGAGTTATATAATTTGCTACTTTAATAAATTATTAATATTCTCTGTTTTCGATTAAATCCACAAATAAAATTTTTTTTTCAGAGTTTGATTAAAATTTGCCTTCAGCAAAACATACCATAATGGAAGTTAAGTTAACAAATCGACAACAGCATATACTTTGGGCAACGGTACGTCACTACATTGCTACGGCAGAGCCTGTTGGTTCAAAGGCTTTAGTCGAGGAGTACGACCTGGGTGTAAGCTCGGCGACAATTCGCAATGTTATGGGCGTTTTAGAAAAGTCTGGATTGCTCTATCAACCACACGCTTCTGCTGGACGTGTACCTTCAGATTCAGGCTATCGCATTTATGTTGACCAGCTAATTACACCTTCTCTGCGTTCGCGCAGCGTATCGCAGACAGATGCTACGCGGAGCTTGCTTCCGCTAAGTGGTACGGAAACTCTAGGTCGAGAACTAGAGGTGGCACTGCAAAAGCAGCTACAGTGGCAAGATCGGAGTTTAGAAACCCTACTGCAAGGAGCCGCACAAATTTTAGCAACCTTGAGTGGTTGTATTAGCTTGATCACTATGCCGCAAACGACCACAGCGCTATTGCGACATCTGCAATTAGTGCAAATTGAAGCCGGGCGAATCATGCTGATTGTGGTAACTGATGGTTACGAGACACATTCTAAATTGATGGATTTGTCGCCAACACCAGAAGAAACACAACGGGATTCAGAGGTAATCGATCGCGAGTTGCAGATTGTTTCTAACTTTTTGAATAGTCACCTACGGGGGCGAAGTCTGTTGGAATTAGCCTACCTCAACTGGAGCGAACTAGATCAAGAGTTCCAACGTTACGGAGAATTTTTGAAAAACTCAGTTGCCGAATTGACTCGTCGTACTCTTGCACCGACTGCAACCCAAATTATGGTTAGGGGTGTGTCAGAAGTTTTGCGCCAGCCAGAATTTTCCCAGTTACAGCAAGTACAAACGATTATCCATCTGTTGGAAGAAGAACAAGACCAACTGTGGCGATTAATATTCGAGGAACCAGAACCAGAGGATGGTGGTAAACCAAAAGTAACGGTTCGCATTGGTGCAGAAAATCCATTAGAACCGATACGTACCTGCACTTTGATTTCTTCTAACTATCGCCGAGGTTCGGTACCTGTAGGAAGTGTGGGAGTTTTGGGGCCAACGCGTCTAGATTATGAAAGTGCGATCGCAGTAGTAGCATCTGCTGCTGATTACCTCTCAGAAGCTTTCAATTATTTTAATCCTTAATAGGGATTAATCGTATCAGGTTATATTTAGGAACAAGCCACTATGCCTCTAGGTGAGTGAAAATACCATAGCAAGCAGATAGCCGGATTTTTAACGGCAAAATCAATAATTAATACTACTTAAATCTTTCATGCTTAGAAAAATTGCCTTTGGTTTACTGTGGCTGGGATTTGTTGTCTATGCTTTTTTCCTCGCGCCTCCCGATCAACCCGGTACATTCGAGTTAATTAAAAACCTTTCTATCGGCCAGTGGCAAGGTGTTAACCCGTTAGTCATAGCACTATTCAACCTCATGGGCATCTGGCCTCTTATTTACAGCGCAGTAGTCTTTATTGATGGTAGAGGACAAAAAATACCTGCTTGGCTGTTTTCTACTGCTTCTTTCGCAGTTGGTGCTTTTGCCTTGTTGCCGTATTTAGCTCTTAGAGAACCAAATAATCAGTTTCTCGGTCAAAAGAATACCTTGCTCAAGCTGCTAGATTCTCGTGTGACTGGTTTTGTGTTAACGGTAGCCACGGTTATTCTAGTTGCCTACGGTTTAAGAGCAGGAGATTGGGGCAGTTTTGTGCAAGAGTGGCAAACTAACCGTTTCATCAATGTGATGAGTTTAGATTTTTGCTTACTCTGCCTATTATTTCCGACATTACTGGGGGATGATATGGCACGTCGCGGTTGGAAAAATCCGCAGTTTTTCTGGTTAATAACCTTGATACCGCTATTCGGCCCATTGGTTTATTTATCTGTGCGTCCACCTTTACAAGAAGTGGGTACAGAGTCCGTATCCAAGCAGCCAGCAACGAATTAAAGAATAAAGTGCATTTTTCACAATCCAAAATCGTTCAATCCCAAGTGGTATTACCCAAAGTCCCCCCTTTTCCAAAGGTTTGGGGATTTTCTGTGGGTGCGTAAATCCCAAGAGAAAGTTTTTTCTGAAAGTACTTTACAAAATGCAATAAATTGTTTAAGATGTGTAACAGGTAGTAAAACCTACCTAAAATTCATCTGCAAATAATCGCATTTATAAAACAATGACAACAACCTTACAACGTCGCGAAAGCGCCAACGTATGGGATAGATTCTGCGAATGGATCACCAGCACCAACAACCGGATCTACATCGGTTGGTTCGGTGTAGTCATGATCCCTACCTTGCTAGCGGCTACCGCTTGCTTCGTAATCGCTTTCATCGCTGCTCCTCCAGTAGATATCGATGGTATCCGCGAACCTGTTGCAGGTTCCTTGATTTACGGAAACAACATCATCTCTGGTGCAGTAGTACCTTCCTCCAACGCTATAGGTTTGCACTTCTACCCAATTTGGGAAGCAGCTTCTCTTGATGAGTGGTTGTACAATGGCGGTCCTTACCAGTTGGTAATCTTCCACTTCCTGATTGGCATATTCTGCTACATGGGTCGTGAATGGGAACTATCCTACCGCTTAGGTATGCGTCCTTGGATTGCTATAGCATACTCAGCACCAGTAGCAGCAGCAAGTGCAGTATTCTTGGTATACCCCATCGGACAAGGTTCATTCTCTGATGGTATGCCTTTGGGTATAAGCGGAACATTCAACTTCATGATCGTGTTCCAAGCAGAACACAACATCTTGATGCACCCCTTCCACCAATTAGGTGTAGCTGGTGTATTCGGCGGAAGCTTGTTCAGTGCAATGCACGGTTCTCTTGTAACTTCTTCTTTGGTTCGTGAAACCACCGAAACTGAATCCCTTAACTACGGTTACAAATTCGGTCAAGAAGAAGAAACCTACAACATCGTTGCAGCCCACGGCTACTTCGGTCGTCTAATCTTCCAATACGCTTCTTTCAACAACAGCCGTTCACTGCACTTCTTCCTCGCAGCATGGCCTGTAATCGGCATCTGGTTTACCGCCTTGGGTGTCAGCACAATGGCGTTCAACTTGAACGGTTTCAACTTCAACCAATCAATCATTGATTCTGAAGGTCGTGTGATTGCAACTTGGGCAGATGTAATCAACCGCGCTAACCTGGGTATGGAAGTAATGCACGAGCGTAACGCTCACAACTTCCCTCTAGATTTGGCTGCTGGTGATTTTGCTCCTGTAGCTCTTACCGCTCCTGCTATCAACGGTTAATCATAATCTAAGATACGCTTATCTGTAAACAAAAAACGCTCTCCTGGAAAGGGGAGCGTTTTTGCATTGGGTTAATTGCTACGTTAAGCATGGCACTGGACACTTTTTTAAGGTGCAAAAATGATCTTTATAGTTGAGAACTTAAGAAATAATTATCAAAAAGTAAATTTTACGGGTAATAATTGCTAGCAGCGCAGATAATTGCCTCAAAGCTCAAGTCTAAGGAGAAGCCAACAATGATTTTATACCGTGGGCGTAGGGTAGTAGCTGCTTTGTTGCTGTCAGTGGTACTACTGACTACAGCCTGTAGTGCAAAAACACCTGGACGTTTTGACCAGGCACAAAAAGAAAGTACTCAACAAAAAAGGGGTCAAGCGGTAACTAAGACCGCAACTCAGGGTAGCGAATTTAATAAGCTTTTCCCTGATGCAGGTGATGGCTACCAGCGCGTCTATACCCAAGAGAAAAAAGGCTTTGCGGAAGCGAAGTTGAAAAAAGGCGGTAAAGATATAGCATTGCTGTCTATTTCAGATACCAGCAGCATACCCAGTGCTGCTGCAAAGTTCTCGAAAAGCACTAAAAAAATTGGTGGTTATCCCGCAATAGAAGTTGGTAAGACGCAAACTGCAATTTTGGTGGGTAAGTACCAAGTAAAAGCACTTTCTCGCGATCCGTCATTTACAGCTAGCGATCGCGCAGATTGGTTAGAGAAGTTTAATCTTAATCGTCTAGCTAATCTGAAATGATTTGTACTACGAACATTTAGATAACAAAACCTAAATCAGGAGATTTTTGTGAGCAAATCAATTTTTGAGTTGGTCGATCGATTACCAACTGGCGGCTTGACTGTTTCTCTGTTAAAGTCCCTCGATTTTGTCGCTCCTGGTGAGTGGCAAAATACCGTCGGCTTTGTCAACACTATTAAGAAAGTCACGGGCGAAGACGACGAAGATTTAATTCAGCAAATTGGCGAAAGAGCGATTTATCTATTCAACGATAAATCCCAAGGATACCAAACAGCCCTATGGTTATATCAAACTGTTGATGGTACAGATAAAGCACTTGGTGCAGCAGCTTTAGCTAACAAAGTCGGTGAAAAAATTCCTTTGTTGGGTTTTTTAAACTCTGTCACTCCCAAACCTGATAAAGCCCAAACTATCGATCTAACATTAAAATTAGTGGCTGAGTTAGTAGCCTTCTGTCAAATTAACGGCATTCCTGGAGACAGTATTGGGGATTTTGTCGCTTCTTTAGGTGAGTATAGTGGTGAGTCATTGATCCGGATGGTGGCGTTAGTTTGTGTTGATGGTTTGATACCTTTGGGCCCAGATTTTATCAGCAAAGCGATATCTGGTCTGAATCAAACAAATCCACAGGAGTTAGAACAAAACTCGACTTTCCAAAACATCAAAGATGTGATTCCAGGTAACAATTCTGCTGGAAAACTCAACTTTATCGGCGAAAGCTTTGACTCGGTTAAAGGTTGGATGAGTGGGCTAGTTAGCGCCAATAATTTAACGCCACAAAAGGTCGTCCACAACTTGCAAAGTTTTACCGATATTGCTGATGACAAGTTAGATTACCTGGCGGCATTCCTGGATGTAGCAACAAATTATTATGAACATACAGGTACGCAAACTTTGGCACATCGCTTGATTGAACGGGCGGTGGCTGAGATTTAGGTTGGTGGTTGATTGAAGAAGGTTACAGGTTACAGGAGACAGATTATTCCCTATTACCTTTAACCTGTAAACTTTGTCCTAACCCAATTCCTATTGGGGTAAATGCAAATCTGCGGCGATCGCATATAAGTAAGGTTGAAAAATAGCCAAGTTTTCCAGGTTCTCAAACTTACCTGTTTGCGAACCTGGGTCAAAAGCAGTAGTAATTACGTAAAGTTTATTGCCATCAAAGGCAACATGATCTATATGTTGCTCTTGTACTCCACCTTTTTGCTTGAGTCCGACGAACCCATAGCGGATTCCCTGAAGCTTACCAATGGGTACTGGTTGCAATGGGTAGGCTGAGAAAGTAATCTGTTTTCCATATTTACCCTGACGGTCTTTCGCAAAAGCAGCGTAGTTATCTTCAACCCAAGCCTTGAGTGCTGATAATACCTGGGTTTGGTATTTGGAACTTTGGTAGTCTACTTGGGAACCAGGTGGAATCCCGGCTGCTACAAGTTTCTTTTGAAAATCCTCGTTGTTTGCTAATGGGTAAACGTTAATCTCAACTGTACCCAAAAGTTCCCCTTTGGAGGAGACACACAATAAAGGCGCATTTCCCTTACAAGCAGCAATTTGCCAGTTAGTTGGAGTAGTAGCATTTCCCAGGATTTTCTGCCAGATATTTTCCTCATTAGGGTTGGGAAGTTTTGCAACGGTAGGGGATTTTACCTCTTTGGGTGGAGAAAATTGGGGAAGAACAAATTTTGCTGCCAGCGGTATTAATACCAGCAAAATAGAACCTAGTAATAAATGATAAAGTCGTAACATTTGCTTAAAAATCTAGAGCCAAGGATTGCAGACTGAGCAAATAATTCGTATCGACGATCGGGGGCTTGCTAACGTAATTTGTAATTAATTCAGGTCTCATGCCCTGCAATTAATTGATGGAGAAAAACAATTTATATTCCTCATTTAAAGCCCCTAGTTTTAGCTATGGTGTAATAATTACGAATTACGAATTAGTCATTATGAATTATGATAATGATATCTACAATACTTTATGGGTATAGAGGAAGAATACATTTATATTCCTGCGAGTTGAGTTTTGCAAATGGAACTCAACAAATATAGCGCTTCTTTATCAAATCAGGTAGAAGGTACGGGCGCACAGCGGTGCATTAAACACACAGCGATTTAACTTGATCTCAATAAACTTCTCTAAATAAGCAATACCTTTGCTAAAATGCGAGCCTACAAAAGTTTTGACAAAAATGGCAAAATGACTCATACATAAGCGTTTAGCTTGGCTTTGTAGCTTGAAAGCTCAAACCCTTGATACTGCGGGCAATACGTTAAAAATGCTTGCGGGAAACCTTGAAGGAATTTTTAGGGCTTATTGTTTTTGCCAAACCTTTGAGAACAGGACGTTAATACATCAACTCAGCCTCGTAAATTGGCGAAGGTATTGAATAAGAATATATATTATCGTCTGTAAAAATGGAAAGGACAGAAGTTAGGTTTACCCTGCTTCTGTCCCATTTAGGATTAGTTGCTGTTCACAAAGTCAAGCAAGTGGCTATGCAGGCACCATCTCCTTTTGAAATCTCATCCAATAGCGATGTTGAGCGATCGCACTGATAAAATCATTAGCTATCGATTTCAAGTCAGAGGCTTGGGCAGAAGTCACCACACCCATTTCAGAGCGCACGCCATCTTGCGACAGCTTCACGCCTTCAAGATTAGCCATCGATAGTAGTTCAACGCCTTCGCTCGTAGCGGCGATCGCTTTACAGTGCTTGAATGCCTCGTTGATGAAGTTAATGGTTGACATCCCCGACCATTTCCACCGCAGGTTTGCGACGTTTGGCAAGCACGCCCATAACTGCATCTGCCACAGTTGGGTTGTTGCGAGCATTCATCGGCGACAATTTCTCAGTGGGCGGTGCGTTAAAAGAGGTAAGTTCATCTAACACGGCTTTCATCTGGGCATCAGGTGTGGATACAGCCTCTGCTGATGCCAGAAGTGGGCTGCCTAAGGCGATCGCTACCACCCCCGATCCTGCCAAGGTGGCAAACTCTCTTCTAGATATTTTCTGATTCACAAACTCCTCCAAAAAGCATCACAGCAGAAGTTCAACCTAAATCTGACTGGTTTTTCCATCCAATTTGACGCGTAGGCGTAGCCCGTCGTAGACATCGCTAACGACATCATCTTAAGCACTGGATTATTAGCCTGTTATAAGTGGCTCAGATCGCAGTCAGCTTACTTCTGGATGGCATTGAAGAGACTTACTTAACCTTTTAAAGTAGCTCATCAGTATTAATCTTAAAAAGCTAGAAACAATCCTGCCTCTAGCATTGGTTAGTAGTACCTAAGTTCTTGTAGTGGAATAAACTACTGCTAAATGCAGATGTGATTTTGAATACAAAAAAGTTAAGCAAAGCGTTTACATTGAAGCAAGGTGGTATTTGCTCTGTTTTGGCTGCTGTTTAACATAATAATGCTTACGCAATTGAAAATCTATACGGCTAATAGCGCTGAAAGTCAATACAGTGCTACTACGAACAGTGTTATTTTTTGATGTATGCCTAATTACTTGTGGCTTGCCTGGAGATATGGCAATAATAAAGAGATGCTGGCTGGATATTAAATCGAAGGGCAAATTTGCTTGGACTTTTTAATTGAAGCGAGAACGTTGTTGACGACGTTGCTTGTGCCTAGCAATTGCTTTACGCTTCTCTTTTTCTATGGGTGTTTCAAAGTGACGCTTTTTTCTCATATCTTGGAAAATTCCTGCTTTAGAAACTTCCCGTTTAAATCTTCTTAAGGCTGATTCAATACCTTCATTCTCCCCTAAAACTACTTGTGTCATTCTCATTCCTCCTTAATTTGGATGAATAGTTCAAGACTAGATACCAAATAAAATATTCCAGCAGAATGGAGCCTTTGGCTTTATCTGCTGGAGACTCTAAATGTGAAATTTTCAGGAATCGACTTAGTAGCGATTATTGTTGCGGCGGGCATTATTACCGCCACCCCAGCTACCGCCAGAGGAGTTGCTTCTTTCCTCACGAGGTTTAGCTTTGTTCACTTTCAAATCACGTCCCATCCATTCAGCACCATCAAGTGCATCTATGGCAGCTTGTTCTTGTGTGTCTGATTCCATTTCCACAAAAGCGAACCCACGCGGCCGGCCTGTTTCCCGATCTGTGGGTAGTTGAACACGATTTACTGTTCCGTATTCTGCAAAAGCCTGCTTTAGGTCCTCTTCTGTAACCTGATAGGACAGGTTTCCGACGTAAATTGACATAGAAATCTCCGAATTCAGGGAGTGTAGAGAGTTAAATTCGGAGAGACGGTTTTTAGAAATCAAAACGAGTTACTCAACCGAAAATAATCTTTATGTCCATGAGTGTAGCACAGCATTCAGCCTTTGAATATTGGCTGATAGTGAATTTTATTCACAAATCGAACCTTTAAGGACGGTTTGCAGACTTTCTAAAGACTGGCTTTTTTTGCTTGTACTATATAAAGTTACACTTTTAATCGGAAATCGTAATTAACTCGCGATCGCCTAGATATTTAGTGTTTTTAAAATTAAGCTGTGGACTAAAAGGCAAAGATTATTATCGGTAGTGGGATTAATCATACCACGATCAACTGTCTTAAAAGCAAATTAAAAAATATTCATCCTCAAGTACCCCGTTAGCTATGGTCAAACTGCGCTAAGATAGCTTCTGCTTTCTTACATAGTACTTCGTGATATTCACCATTAGTAGCTAGCAAACCTCCCCATTGATTGATATCACCAGTGTTATACTGCAAGGGAGTGCCGTCGAAGTGGGTAAATTTACCACCAGCTTCTGTTAAAATCAATTCTGGAGCGGCTATATCCCAGTCTTTGGGCGCAGACTTGCCGGAAAGGGAAATGTAGATATCTGCCTGTTGCTCGACAATGGTGGCGATTTTGCAGCCTACACTACCCACAGATTTCTGATTTTGACAGGGTAAGTTTTGTAGCAGATGATCTAACCGTTGGTTGCGATGAGAGCGACTAACGACTAAGGTTAAATCCTCAACTCGTTTACCTGACGACACTTGTAAAGGAACAGATCCGTCACGGGTTTCTACAAATGTACCCCCGCCTTTGGTAGCGTAATATAACTTTTGAGTTTCTGGTACTGCCACCACTGCCAATACTGGGCGTGTTTCCTTGACTAAAGCAATGTGAACTGCATAGTCGCCAGTTTTTTTGATAAAGTCTCGTGTGCCATCCAAAGGGTCAATTATCCATACCCAAGGGGCGGAAGGTTGTCTACCACTACTTGACGATTGATAAGTTTCTTCGCTGATGTAAGCAAAATCTTCGTTACCCAAAGTTGCTTGTAGCCTCTGCAAAATGTATTGACTCACTGCTACATCGGCAACAGTGACAGGCTCATTTTGCTTATATTGGACTTCTAAGTTACGGTCTTTTGCAGTACCGTGGTAATACGATCGCAGTATATCTGCTGCGCCCCAACCTACCTCACGAGCGATCGCTAATATTTCTTGTAAATCTTTCATTAATTTGGCCTGATCTAAAAATACATATAACGTGATTAGAGGCGCACAGCGATACTTAGTTTAACTAATTACTAATTCGTAATTTAAGACTTTGAATTATGAATTACGAATTATCTTAAATCCATCCAGCGCCGAGTACCAAAAAATTTACAGGAATCAGCAGCAATATTAGCTGCCAGTGACATTGCATCAGTAAAGCTTTCCCTTAAAATGTAATGACAGAAAGCACCGTGAAAGATATCTCCAGCCCCTAACGTATCAACCGCTTGAATCTGCGGCACATCTACGATACCAGTTTTAGTGCCACTCAAGTATTCAATTGGTTCTTGCCCGTGGGTAATGGCAATGTGAGGAATGTCAAATCCACTGAGATAGCTAAAAACGTCTTCTCCAGTCTGGCAGTTGGGGGGATAAAAATTAGCTGAACAGATAGCGTAATCTACAAATGGCAGAATTTGTTCAAATCCAGGCTTCCAACTACCACCATCGATCGCTACTGGGATATTATTGGCTTTAGCCATTTGAACTATGGAATCACTAACCCCCATCTGATGTCCATCAATCAGTACGATATTGACTTTTTGCAAAATATCTGGCGGGATAGATGCGCTGTTAGCTTGAGTTTTGACAGCATTGATCGAAACCACAGCGCGTTCACCTGTTGCTTGAGTGACAACGATCGAAGATACAGGCGGTACTAAATCAGTGTTAGGCTCAAGGTCTGCGATCGCAACTTTGTAATTTGCCAAGTCACCTCGAATTAGCTGCGTCATTGGGTGAGAACCCACTACACCTAAGACTGTAGCCTGATTTCCTAAATAATTGAAAGTTACAGCCGCGTTTGTTGCTGGGCCCCCTGCCGCTACAGTATAGTCAGTAGCGACAATCTTCTGATTATTCTTAGGGGCAGAGTTAGCAAGGTAAATCAAATCTAAAGTTACTAAACCTACAAATAATCCACGATTCATCTGCTCTTTCGTTCAAAATTCAATTCTGAATTCTGGCTCCTGACTCCTGAATTCTTTCTTGGTAAATGGGTATGGCTCTTGGCGACTGACAACATTGATTGCTGTCTTCAACCAATCAATATAAGTCTCTTCTCTGCGGATTACCAACTCCAGCACCAGCCTTTGCATCACCTGCTTACGGTTGGCAGATTCATCACCAAGTGATGGCAAATCGATGGTTTCACATTCAGTCAGTTTTTTGCTTCGAGCCGCCAATTGTTGCTCCAGTAGGTGAATGATGGTTTCATTCGACAACTGATCTGCAAAATGCAACTGGACGAGTAAAGGTTCTCTGATAGTCGGTAAGGGCTGATGAATCCCTAGCCATTGGCTAAATTCGGCTTTCCCTAGCTCCGTCACACTGTAGACTTTGCGGTTGGGGCGATCGTGTTGAATCTCAATGTTACAGGTAATCCAGCCTTGCTCAACTAGCTTATCGAGAGTTCTGTAAATTTGTGCCTGATCTGCTGGCCATAAATGGGCAATGCATCGATCGAAGCAGCTCGTTTTGAGGTCGTAGCCGGTCATTTCTTGCTGCTGAAGAAGACCTAAAATTACATTTGCTAGCGACATGAAGATGGTTTTCCCATAATTGATATTTCTCGCACAGTACTATGTACTTCTTATAATTTTATGCTATTATATGATTAATCAAATATAAGATATAACGGTTATAAAAAGATATGTTCATTATAATGCTTCTTAGCAAGGAAACCAAATACATAAAAGACTCCATTCACAAGGGCATGGGCAAGAGTTACCAACTCCCTTCAGGAGTGCTGTTAGCGGATAGCTAGGGTTGAGCCAGTGCTGAGTAGGGAAGAAGAAGGGAATAGGTTACAGGGTACAGATTATTCCCTGTCTTTCGTCAATTCTCGCCCAATGACGCCAGTTGCTTCTGCCAAGGGGAGACGCTACGCGAACAAGTCGGGCATTGCCTGCCCAACGCACTGGCTCCCCAATGCCCAATTCTCAATGCTTAGAAATTATTTAAGCCATTGAAGACTATTGTAACGAGAGGATAAGTAACATTGACTTCTAACACACTTACACAAAGAATACGTCAGCATCAATATCTGCGTGATTTACGAAACAAATTACTCTACCTTCACAAGATGTTGCTGGAGACAGAACGCATTGCCTACGAACAGATTAGTGGACGAGTATCAAGTGGAGAACTTCTTCAGCTAGTCATCGCTCACGAACAATTTGCTTGGCTACATCGCATTTCTGAGATGGTTGTGCAAGTTGATGAAATGCTCCAAGCAGATGAACCGATATTGCTGGAGGATTTCCAAAAATTGATTGCTGATGTCCGTACACTCATTGTACCGTTAGAGACGGGCAATACCTTCGAGAGAAAGTATTACAACGCTCTCCAGCGCGAACCTGGTGCTGTGTTGGCACATGCAGAGATATCCAGATTTCTCACGTCTAAGGTTTAAGTAGTAGGGGCACGGCATACCGTGCCCCGTCCCGCAGGGATGGGATGTTTTTTAACCGGAAGTCCCTAAAGGTAAGATTTTTATAAGCGATCGCTAATTTACCCAAACAGTGCTGACTAAAAAAGTAAGAATCGTACTCAGCACTCATCAATTAACTGCTACCAAAGGCTGAGGTCTTTCAGCTTTATGCCATACCGATTGACCTGTCAGCAGTTCTACAACATCTAATTAATGACAAATGACCCATTTGCACCAGTTATTGGACAACAACAAGCTATAGAATTACTTACTCAAGCTGTCAGACAAAACCGGGTTCCTCCAGCCTACTTATTTGTGGGGCCAGATGGTGTAGGCAGGAGTTTAGCAGCCAGATGCTTTGTGGAATTGCTATTTTCTGGTGGGATGGGAGTTACTGCGTCTTTACAAAACCGTTTGCGTCAGGGGAACCACCCAGCTTTGTTGTGGGTGCAACCAACATACCAATACCAGGGACAACGATTAACAGCAACAGAAGCAGCCGAAAAAGGACTCAAGCGTAAAGCACCTCCGGTAATTAGACTAGAGCAAATTCGGGAAATTACCGAGTTTCTGAGTCGTCCGCCCTTGGAAGCGCCAAGAAATGTGGTAGTGCTGGAAGAAGCCCAAACAATGGCAGAAGCCGCAGCGAATGCTTTACTTAAAACTTTGGAAGAACCGGGACAGGCGACATTAATTTTAATTGCACCTACACCTGAATCTATATTGCCGACTTTGGTATCACGCTGTCAACGCATTCCTTTTTATCGCTTAGATGCACAGTCTTTAGCTGTTGTACTCACACAAACAGGTCATCAGGAAATTTTGTCAAATCAGGCAGTATTGAGCATAGCAGCTGGTAGTGCTGGAAGTGCGATCGCATCTTATGAGCAATTACAAGCTATTGCCGATAAATTACTCGAAGACTTGAAAAAAGCCCCTAAATCTTACCGTAACGCCTTAGAGTTAGCCAAGACAATTGATAAGGATTTAGATACAGAAGCACAACTGTGGTTAGTTGATTATCTTCAGCAATTCTACTGGCAGCAGTGGCATCAACCTAGTATTATTAACCAGCTAGAAGAATCTCGAAAACATTTGCTTTCTTACGCTCAACCACGACTAGTTTGGGAATGTCTGCTTTTATCTGTGTATCAAAAATCAAATTCCATTTCCCCAACTCATCGCTGAGTGCGATTACATTTCTATAGTTCCTCATCAAAGCCTCAGTACAATATTTGATTAATTCGTAGCAAAATAAATTAGGCAAAACTCTACGTTACTTTGCGTCCCTCAGCGTTTAAAAACATTATAATTTCTTGTTCAATCTCTATCGTCAAGTTCATAGCCAGTGAAGGTATTGTAATAAAAGCGATTCCTGGATAAAACAAAAAGTTTATATGACCTCAGTTTCTCCTCACAAAAAAGCCAGAGCCTTAAAACCTGCCAGCCGCCGCCCTGCGAAAGAACTCTGTAGCGAGTGCGGACTATGTGATACATATTATATTCACTATGTCAAGGAAGCCTGCGCTTTTATTAATCAGCAAATAGGCGAACTTGAACAAGAAACGCACACGCGATCGCGCCATCTCGAAAACCCCGATGAACTCTACTTTGGAGTTCATCAAGACATGATAGCGGCGCGGAAACAAGAACCCATCGAAGGCGCACAATGGACGGGTATTGTTAGCAGCATTGCCATTGAAATGCTTAATCGCGGCTTAGTTGAAGGTGTAGTCTGCGTGCAAAACACCAAAGAAGACCGCTTTCAACCCATGCCCGTCATCGCCCGGACTCCAGAAGAAATACTAGCAGCACGAGTAAATAAACCAACACTTTCTCCGAACCTTTCCGTATTAGAACAGGTGGAAAAATCGGGGATGAAGCGTCTGTTGGTAATTGGTGTTGGTTGCCAAATCCAGGCATTACGAGCCGTAGAAAAACAACTTGGTTTAGAAAAGCTGTATGTTTTGGGTACGCCCTGCGTAGATAATGTTAACCGCGCCGGACTGCAAAAATTCTTAGAAACCACCAGCCGTTCGCCTGACACAGTTGTGCATTACGAATTTATGCAAGACTTCCGGGTTCATTTCAAACATGAAGATGGCTCATCAGAAACAGTACCTTTCTTTGGCTTGAAGACCAACCAACTCAAAGATGTCTTTGCCCCATCCTGTATGAGTTGCTTTGATTACGTCAACTCCCTAGCGGATTTAGTTGTTGGCTACATGGGCGCACCCTTCGGTTGGCAATGGATTGTAGTTAGAAATGACACTGGTAAAGAAATGCTGGATTTAATGAAAGACCAGTTAGACACCCAACCAGTAACGTCTAAAGGCAACCGCAAAGAAGCCGTACAGCAAAGTATTCCCGCTTACGATAAAGGCGTTACCCTCCCGATGTGGGCAGCAAAACTGATGGGTGTGGTAATCGAAAAAATCGGCCCCAAGGGTCTAGAATATGCGCGATTTTCGATTGATTCTCACTTTACTCGCAATTATTTGTATGTGAAGCGCAATCATCCAGAGAAATTAGAGGCGCATGTTCCAGAGTTTGCCAAGCGTATTGTTGGGCAATATAAATTACCAGAATAGAAGAGGGACTGGGGCATTGGGCATGGTGAACAGGACAAGGGGACAAGGAGAATTGGGGACAAGGGGAAAGACTTGTTACAAGTTCTAACTTTTGTCACCTTGTTTCCTTATCTGCCCTGCTCCTCACTCCAGCTCACTGCTGACTCAACTCGATAATATTCCCATCCGGGTCTTGAGTAAACAGGGCAGCGCGACCGGAGGCGCTAGCTTGAATAGGATAATTATGATTGAGGAATTCTTGTTTGGCGGCGTCTAAGTCAGCTACTGTGAAGGCGACGTGGGGATTACGTCCCCATTTTTCGTTTGGGTTTTCCGTGGGGACAGTGGTAGCAACTATCAGGTGAATTTGATAGTCGCCGACTTGATACCATGCACCAGGATAGTTTAGGGAACGATCTATTTTGGATAATCCTAATACTTTCTCATAAAAATGTTCAGAGCGTTCTAAGTCAGTCACAAGAATCGCTGTATGGAGACTTTGGGTAATCTGCATTGTCGGTAAGATGCGATCGCGTTTATTTAGATTTTGACGTAGTTTGAACTCTTTCGGTGAGTGAGGGAGGCAGGAGGAGAAGAATTAATAACCAACGCCTATTGATGTACGATAAATAGCCCCCATTCAAGTGCTTGAGTCCCCTTATTTTCTAACAAAATGGGGACAACTAAATTCGCCTTCACCTGAAACTGTTCCAAAAGTTGAATATGGCTATCACTTAAACCCGCTTCGTAGATGTTCGTCGCCGCCCAGATTTTTCCTTGGCGGTATTTTTCCCCATGATTTTCCTGAAAACAGGTAGCTTCAATCTCCAGTCCAAAAATTGGTGTCCATTGGGGTAGTATCGACTCCGCCACAACACTACCATGCACTTTATGGGTAAATTGATACACCAATACGCGATCAGCCTTGAATAACTGGCAGACTTTTTTGACACTCGTGGCGAGGATATCTTGAAGCTTCAAGGATTGGCGAATGTCAAGAGCGATCGCTCCGACTAAGCGTTGTTGTTCCTGCTGTTCTAGCTGCTGCATCAACTGCTTATGCTTGATCGCCCCATGAATCGTGCGGCAGAAATTTTCACGAGTCAGTTTTCCCTTGACTAGATAATCATCCGCCCCACTTTTGATCGCTTGGACTGCGATCGTTTCGTCTCCCTGTCTAGTCAGCATAATTACTGATACTTGGCTGTTGGAAGTTTGCCTCTGTAGCTGAGTGAGAAATTCCAGCCCGCCTAAATCTGGTAATTGAAAGTCCAACAAAATCACATCTGGTATTTTCTCTTGACAAGCTTGTAGCGCCTTATTTCCAGACCCAAATTCGTAAATATCATAAGTGTAGCGATCGTCCCGCTCTAAAAAGCGCCGATACAAAGCTCTATCTTCAGCAGAGTCTTCTACAAAAAATACAGTTGTCATGTTGTATATTGTGGCCTCCTAAGACAGCTGCGGGAGTGGGGAGTGGGGGAGCAGAGGAGCAGGGGAGCAGGGGAGCAGGGGAGAAGAGAAGTTGTAGTAAGAATTTTATCCCCTCTGCACCTCTGTTTTTTGTGCCCCATGCCCAATGCCCAATTCAATAAACCCTAAATCAGCAAATTCGGACTTTTTCTCGATCGCGGACTACTATTTTTAGTCGTATAAACGCATAATAGAATAGTGACTGATCTGTTCGCCCCTTTACAATCTCTCAAACAAGGTGACTGGTTCAAGCTGATCTGCGGAGCCAGCTTCCAGCATTTGCCGGCAGTCAGAAGTTTAACGTTAGCCTATACTTTGGCGGGCGCTGACTGCATAGATGTTGCAGCTGATCCAGCAGTAATCGCAGCAGCGCAATCAGGGCTACAAGCAGCCAAATCTCTGGCTAAGGATGCCCAAAAGCGAGGATTTGACTACAAAGGCAATTTACCCTTTTTGATGGTCAGCCTAAACGATGGAGAAGACCCCCATTTTCGCAAAGCAGAATTCAATCCTCATGAGTGTCCTACAGACTGCCCTAGACCCTGCGAACGGATTTGTCCGGCACAAGCGATCGTGTTTGACAGTATCAAAGAAGACTTTTCAGGAGTAGTATCCGAAAAGTGTTATGGCTGCGGTCGTTGCATCCCAATTTGCCCTTATAGTATAATTTATACAGCTTCATACGTGACAACGCCAGGAGCGATCGCGCCCTTGATAATGTCAACGGGAGTAGATGCCGTAGAAATCCATACAAGAGTTGGGCGGTTGGCAGAATTTGAGCGATTATGGCAAGCAATTTCACCGTGGGCCGATCGATTAAAGTTACTAGCTATCAGCTGTCCTGATGGCGAAGGAATGATTGACTACTTGAGAGCGCTGTATGACCTGATTGCCCCACTCAAGGGTGCTTTAATTTGGCAAACCGACGGTCGCCCGATGAGTGGTGATATTGGCGATGGCACCACAATAGCCGCGGTGAAATTAGGGCAAAAAGTTTTGGCAGCTAATTTACCGGGATATGTGCAGTTAGCAGGCGGCACTAATAGCTATACCGTTGCTAAATTAAAGGCAATGGGACTACTCAACGATTTTAGATTGCCGATTTTAGATTTTAGATTAGAAGAAGCCAATCCACAATCTAAAATCCAAAATCCAAAATCCAAAATTTCTGGTGTCGCCTACGGTAGCTACGCCCGTGTACTGCTGTCACCAATTCTTGAACAATTAGAGAATAAGGAGGTAAGTAACACCAATGTAAAGGCAACTGTTCGCCTAGAAGAAGATGACATATTACTTTGGCAAGCTGTAAAATTTGCCCATTCTCTCGTTTCCCAGATCAAGTCACAGCAGGAGCGTTAATTGCTTAATACCCAGGACGGGTTCTCCTGCACGCAAATGTCCTCGCTATCTCTAAAAACGTCACCATAGAAAGCATGACGATTACAGACGATCTCCAAAAGTTATTAGACATTTTGCCCCAAGACCTGCAACAAGTACTAGAGAGTCATCCCAAACGAGATAGTTTAGTAGAAGTAGTCTTGGATTTGGGTCGTCGCCCAGAGGCTCGCTTTCCTAATCAAGCTGAGTATTTGAGCGAAGTACCGGTTACTCAAGAACAAATAGATGATTGCATTCAACGAGTCGGAATCTTTGGCGGAGATAATCGGGCAGGAATTGAGCAAACTTTGCATCGGATCAGCGCCATTCGCAACCGCACTGGTAAGATTATTGGCTTGACCTGTCGTGTTGGTCGAGCCGTATTCGGAACCATTGGCATGATCCGCGATTTGGTAGAAACTGGTAAATCGATTCTCATGCTGGGGCGTCCAGGCGTGGGTAAAACTACCGCCTTACGGGAAATAGCCCGTGTTTTAGCTGACGATCTGCATAAGCGAGTGGTGATTATTGACACCTCCAACGAAATCGCTGGGGATGGTGATGTTGCCCACCCCGCCATTGGTCGCGCTCGGCGGATGCAAGTGGCTCATCCAAATGAACAGCATCAGGTGATGATTGAGGCAGTGGAAAACCACATGCCAGAAGTCATTGTCATTGATGAAATTGGCACGGAACTGGAAGCTTTAGCGGCTCGTACCATTGCGGAACGGGGTGTACAGTTGGTAGGTACTGCCCACGGTAATCAGATCGAAAATCTGATAAAAAACCCCACCCTAGCTGATTTAGTTGGGGGTATCCAAGCTGTGACCCTGGGAGACGATGAAGCCAGACGGCGAGGCTCTCAAAAGACTGTTTTAGAGCGGAAAGCCCCACCTACCTTTGAAATTGCGGTGGAAATGTTGGAACGCCAACGCTGGACAGTACACGAAAGTGTTGCTGACACCGTAGATAATTTGCTGCGGGGGCGTCAGCCTACTCCACAAACGAGAACCGTTGATGACCACGGCAAAATTGCGGTTACACGTCAGTTAGCTGTTGTCAACGGTCGTGGTGGACAGCTAGGAACAGTGGAGGATTCTTTCCCATCGGCGCGACCGTCTAATGGCTGGCGTTCATCTGGACAAATGGTCGCACTACCCCAATTGCCTGTAGAGCGGGTAACTGGGCGCAGTGAGTTTGACCGTTTACTAGATGAATCTTTCAATTATTCTGAGAGCATTGATTTTGATGCTGCTACAAGAGTGCCAGGGCCGAATGGTGAAGATTTGCCATTGCACGTTTACCCTTATGGGGTTAGCCGCCACCAACTAGAACAGGTGATTAGCGTGCTAACTTTGCCCGTGGTATTGACAAAGGATATAGATAGTGCTGATGCAATTTTAGCACTGCGATCGCACGTCAAAAACCACGCCAAATTACGCCAAATGGCCAAAGCTCGTCATGTACCCATCCACGTGATTAAGTCCAGCACCATTCCCCAAATTACCCGTGGTTTGCGGCGGTTGCTGAATATTGACGACCCAGAGATGGCCGATGATAGAGAACTACAATTGTTTTTGCACAATGGTAGCGATGATGAAATGGATGCCTTAGAAGAAGCTAGACTTGCTGTTGAGCAAATTGTGATTCCTAAAGGACAGCCAGTCGAGTTATTGCCGCGTTCTCCCCAAGTCCGCAAAATGCAACATGAGTTGGTAGAACATTATCGCCTCAAGTCGCATAGTTTTGGCGAAGAACCAAATAGAAGATTACGGATTTATCCAGCGTAACTTTAAGAACCCACTAAAGAGCCAAAGCGTAGCTTTGTCTCCCCTAACAGCTTAACTACGGTGTACACACAAGTCTTTGTCAAGGCAATTTACGGTTAGTCTCATAGCCCCTGAGATACCTCAAGAAAGGTTTTGCTATACAAAACCTGTCCCTCTCCTTACTAAAGAGAGAGATGTCCGACAGGACAGGGTGAGTTTTTGGAGGACTTTTGGGTAATCGGATAACTTATGTGTACACCGTAGCCTTTTAGGAGAAAGGTCTATGCATTTGAAAAGCGCTTTAACCATCAAAAATCGTCAAAATTATTATCTATACTCAAGCTAATAATTTAATCTTCTCGCACCAATTCGCTGTCATCATTAGCATCACGCAGTGTCTGGTAGAGAATAATTCGTAGTAGAGTGCGTAAGTCCTAATTCACTCAATCTTGCATTTTTTTAAACATCTGTTACATTACTTTACAGATAGTTACAACTGCTACAACACTTGAACTTTGGAGTTATGCTCATGTCAGATTTTAAGAATACTGCGCCTATTGTTTCAGAAGATCCTAATGCTGTACGTTTTGGCTTCACTCCTCAGAGTGAAAATTGGAACGGTCGTCTTGCAATGATTGGTTTTGTATCTGCGATTTTGATTGAAGCTTTTTCTGGTCAAGGGGTACTCCATTTCTGGGGTATCCTCTAAATTAACAATTGTAGGGTAGAACTGCTGTACTACCCTACAAAATTCTCTATATTCCACGCCAGTCATTCGTTTCTAACCGATGGCGGCTGTTACGATTGGTGCAAAATATCAGATTTTTCCGGTTGAGCCAAAATATAAGTGAATAATGACTTTACATTGAATATGTATAGTTAAAACTCATGGAACTACCCCAACGCGTATCAGTGCGCTACAAAGACGCGTCATACAACACCAATGAAATCCGCTTAAGAACTTTTCGGCTTGGGTTGCAAATATGGGATGAACAAACCAAACCCAGAAAAACAGAGCTTTATCAGTTTATATTGTCTTGCTTGAAACAAGTTGACCGCCAAGATCGTTTTATGTTTTCTCTGTTATTCATAGAATTAACAGACCTCATACGCAACTCTTCTCTGGAAAGAGGAACGAAAGAGGTTCTGATTAAAACAGCTTTTAGAGAATTTGCTTGTGCGATAACAGACTTTGAAGACGTTGCCAAATAAGGTTAGTCATGGAGATGCTGGAATTGCGTAGGCGTAGGCATCACTCTAAAGTCAGCTGACCTAATTGAGTAGAATATCTATAAGTAAACAGCTTTCCGAGCCGATTAGTTTTTTCGCTAAATGCGCGGATGGGTAGGTGTTCAGGAAGGGGGGAATACAAAAATGGCTGAATTGCTGTATATGCAAGGATTTGAGGGCTGTAGCATCTTTAAACCATCCGCGCACCTTATGTAGACTGACTTTCAGCTATTTACATCTAGCACAATTGCCATTCCTTATGTTATGATTTTTGCATTCGCACTATTGAACCTTGAAAACCAAATAACACAAGGCTTTCAGATGCTTGCCATTGCAATCAACTAAAATCCCTATTAGGGATTGAAACACTTTCGGAGATTAGAAGGCAGGAATACTACAAGATATTGCAATCAACTAAAATCCCTATTAGGGATTGAAACAGATTTGATACTTAGTTCACTCTCAAGGAGCATTGCAATCAACTAAAATCCCTATTAGGGATTGAAACGGTGAATTAGAATTGCGCCTTCGGATTTTTAAATTGCAATCAACTAAAATCCCTATTAGGGATTGAAACTGGAAGCTTGGGTTTGGTGGAAGCAGGGGGCAAAGATTGCAATCAACTAAAATCCCTATTAGGGATTGAAACTTTGAGCTTGAATTGGGGACTCCACACGCCGCGTACTATTGCAATCAACTAAAATCCCTATTAGGGATTGAAACTAAAAATAAAAGCTAATGTTGGAGGAGCGATTAAAGAAATTGCAATCAACTAAAATCCCTATTAGGGATTGAAACACTGGCTGAAAAACTGGCCGCCAATTACCGCGAATTACATTGCAATCAACTAAAATCCCTATTAGGGATTGAAACGCAAAAAACACCGCAGCCGGGACGCTTGTAACAGGTGAATTGCAATCAACTAAAATCCCTATTAGGGATTGAAACGATAGGGGGCCACCGAAGCATTGATAAACCTCCCTATTGCAATCAACTAAAATCCCTATTAGGGATTGAAACCCAATTTCTTATGCTTACTTTAGCACCAGTTAAGAATTGCAATCAACTAAAATCCCTATTAGGGATTGAAACACTAATAGTTACTGGCAAACATCAGATAACTGTATTGCAATCAACTAAAATCCCTATTAGGGATTGAAACTTTTATGCTAGGAATTATATTTTGAGAAAAATTAATTGCAATCAACTAAAATCCCTATTAGGGATTGAAACATGAACCTGTACTTAGAAGCATTGTGTCTCGCATTGCAATCAACTAAAATCCCTATTAGGGATTGAAACTAATAGATTCTTGCAGTTGGCGTGATACTGTGCAATTGCAATCAACTAAAATCCCTATTAGGGATTGAAACAATACCTGGTACCAACTTTAATAAACATGGTAACAAATTGCAATCAACTAAAATCCCTATTAGGGATTGAAACGGTAACAAGTTTATTAAAGGTATAATTTTTCTAAATTGCAATCAACTAAAATCCCTATTAGGGATTGAAACTTGTCTTTGGCGGGGTGCAATCTGCAATTATTGGGATTGCAATCAACTAAAATCCCTATTAGGGATTGAAACCTCTCCGACTATGCTAAAACCACTGGAATGCACGTATTGCAATCAACTAAAATCCCTATTAGGGATTGAAACAGGATCTACATCCTCAGCAATCTTGTTTTCTAATATTGCAATCAACTAAAATCCCTATTAGGGATTGAAACAGTCAGCTATCAGACGAAATTGATTGCTTAAATGCATTGCAATCAACTAAAATCCCTATTAGGGATTGAAACTTTTTCTGTGGGTTCCTTCAATACGCCTAAGAATATTGCAATCAACTAAAATCCCTATTAGGGATTGAAACGCTTACTAGAGGGGGCTTTTATTGTAGAAGATTTGATTGCAATCAACTAAAATCCCTATTAGGGATTGAAACGCGTAAGAATGCGGTTTTAGATTTGTCATACAATTGCAATCAACTAAAATCCCTATTAGGGATTGAAACCCTTATGACTACTGCGATCGCTAAAAAAGTAACATTGCAATCAACTAAAATCCCTATTAGGGATTGAAACAGCTTATCAGTATAGGTTAATGGCTGACGGCGATTAATTGCAATCAACTAAAATCCCTATTAGGGATTGAAACCCTTCAATACGCCTAAGAATGGAATGAAAGCCTCTAAATTGCAATCAACTAAAATCCCTATTAGGGATTGAAACGTAAAATGCTAGGGTGTGAAGGGGCTGCCGTCGGCAGCCCCTTCACACCCCTCATTAAAATGATTATCATTATTTTAATGGCAGAATTTATTTTCTGGAAGTCGCCTATTAAGGATTAAAAATAATTATACTGGGAGTTGTCCTCTAATATTTTAGTATAAATACATACAAACATTACTCAACGGATCATTCCACGTCCTAGCTTGAGGGCTGTGATATTATAGGAGACTGCTGCATACATTTAGAAAAACTAGAAACTGAATCGACCATGGCCCTGACGCAACTGCGGAAACAAGAAATAATTTCCAACTACCAAGTTCACGAAACTGACACTGGCTCGGCCGATGTCCAAGTTGCTATGCTAACTGAGCGCATTAACCGCCTCAGCGAACATCTCCAGGCAAATAAAAAAGACCATTCTTCCCGGCGGGGACTGTTGAAGCTAATTGGCCAGCGCAAGCGTCTTCTAGCTTATATATCGCAAGAAAGCCGGGAAAAATATCAAGCTTTGATTGCTCGTCTCGGTATTCGTGGATAGGACTACCGCTTATGTCTGCTGAAGAATCTGAACGCAGTCGTTTGCCCTTTGAACCGAACAAAAAGCGCCAAAAACCCGCAAAAACTCCAAGTAAACCAGCATCACAGCCCCAAGAATCCGTCAAACAGGCTGATAAAAAAGTGGTTTACACCAAACAAGAGATGGCAATTCCCCAAGTAGTCAGCCAACGGATGATCCGACGGGTAGCTGGGTTCTGTGGTGTACCAACAGTTTTGGGCATTAGCGCCTTGGTTGTGAGCTATCTGCTTGCTATCTACTCCGACATCCGACTACCTCCCATCGCCGTGTTATTGGTGAACATGGGATTATTTGGTTTGGGGGTTTTAGGGATAACTTATGGCGTTCTCTCTGCCTCTTGGGATGAAGAAAAAGTCGGAAGTTTGCTGGGTTTGGGTGAGTTCAACACCAATTGGGGACGAATGGTGGCAGCTTGGCGCGAAACTCGGCAAAAAAACTTATAATGAACGGCGCTCAGGTATTAAGTAACTGTGATATTGGGTAAATGAAAAAGTGAATGTTGAAGTTGAAATTTTATCACTTCAACATTGCTAATTAAAATTATATAATCCTTTTTATACCCCCTATCTAGTTATTTAGTAGTAAAACTACTGACTGAGCGCTACATTTTGTCTATTTATTTTGTAAACAAATTTTATTTTTAACTATTTGTAATTAGGCCAATAGGCAACAATAAAGTTAGCCTATTTACAGAAAATTATACTCAATTAATTAATCAGGAACTTTCAAATGATTATAGTAATGAAAAGTGGTTCTCCAGAGGCGGAAATAAACCGCATTGATGAGGAACTAACTAGCTGGGGGCTAACTCCAGAAAAAATTGTTGGTCAACACAAAGTAGTTATTGGTCTAGTAGGTGAAACTGCCAGCTTAGACCCGCTACAAATTCAGGAACTTAGCCCCTGGATTGAGCAGGTGTTACGGGTAGAACAGCCTTACAAACGAGCTAGCCGTCAGTACCGCCACGGCGAAGCTTCGGAAGTGGTGGTTAATACTCCTGATGGAGCAGTAGTATTTGGCGAACATCAGCCTTTGGTAGTCGTTGCTGGCCCCTGCTCCGTAGAAAATGAAGAAATGATTGTAGAGACGGCGCGGCGCGTCAAGGCGGCTGGAGCCACATTTTTGCGCGGAGGCGCATACAAACCCCGGACTTCACCTTATGCCTTCCAAGGACACGGCGAGAGTGCTTTGGATTTGTTGGCAAGGGCGCGGGAAGTTAGCGGACTAGGTATTATTACAGAAGTGATGGATGCCGTAGACCTGGATAAAATTGCCGAAGTTGCTGACGTGATTCAGGTGGGCGCAAGAAATATGCAAAATTTCTCCTTGCTCAAAAAAGTGGGAGCGCAGCCGAAACCAGTTCTGTTGAAGCGGGGAATGGCAGCTACTATTGAAGATTGGTTGATGGCAGCCGAGTATATTCTGGCATCCGGCAATCCCAATGTAATTTTGTGTGAAAGGGGAATACGCACCTTTGACCGTCAGTATACGCGAAATACACTGGATTTATCAGTAGTGCCCGTGTTGCGAAAGCTGACTCACCTGCCAATCATGATTGACCCCAGCCACGGCGTAGGTTGGTCTGAGTTTGTGCCTTCAATGGCAATGGCTGCGATCGCAGCTGGCACAGATTCCCTGATGATAGAGGTTCACCCTAATCCTGCCAAAGCTTTATCCGACGGGCCCCAATCTTTGACACCAGACCGTTTCGATAACTTGATGCAAGAATTGGCAGTAATTGGCAAGGCAGTGGGACGCTGGCAGCAACCAGCAGTGGCTCTAGCTTAAAATTCAGTTACAACTTATTGCTAGGCATAAATAAATCAAAGTTTGTAGTGAGTTAGCGCGGTCTTCTCCCAAAGGGAGAGGCTAGCGCCAAGGGGGTTTCCCCCGTGAGCAACTAACTTTCCCGTTGGGTCAAGACTTTAGTCTTGATAAATCTGAAGAAGCGATAAATTGCTTACTACAAACTAGGATTTTTTTGTATGTTTAATTATGCCTACCTATTTATTGTAAATATGAAAGAATGCCCCTTTAGAAATTTTATAAAGGGGATTTTTAAACACTAACTAAAGCTATGAAAAAAGAAATCTGCAATTAATATTGAAGGACAATATTTTTTTGCAATTGTAAGACTTTTTATCGATATACATAGCGAGCAGGTATCCAGTGGCGACCACGATTTGTTTGCACCCAACGTCCAGGAAGAAATATTCTCCTTCTCGCTTGCACAGGGGTATGAACTCTAAATCGCACTGGTCTTCTGATTATTCTAGCTGGAACCGATCGCCTAACTGGTCGTCTGATCTGAGCATCGGCTTGAAAAGGAATAAAGGTAACAGCAATTGGTAAAATCAGCGCTGCACTAGCAAGCATTCTTTTAATACTCATTCGCAAACTTTCCTTTTATGATATTGACATCAAAAAAATTAATTTTTCATAAAATATTAATTCCTTTGACAAATAAATACTAGGGCTGAAAAGAGCTATACAGTAGTGATAAAAGTCATTATTTGAACCGTGACTAATGTCATGGATAAAAAATGTAAACATGACTCTGCTATTGAATAAAACTATTTTTAGAGGGTGGCACTATTAATACTGAAAACTTCGATTTTGATGTTTGTGGCAGTGCCTACCTGACGGCAATACGCTTACTGCAACTCAATTTTGCCACCTGAAAAAAAGGGACGGGCAAAATACCCATCCCAGAAAATTCACTTTTATTCAATTGATAGTAAAATTTTTATTGCACCTGTGTGGGGAAAGCACCAGGTTGCACAGCTATGTTAAGATTCTGCCCATTGCGACGTAATTCCATACGTAAGTCGCTTCCGACTTGACTATTTTCTACTGCCTTTTGGACACTACTGGCATCTGTGACTGCTTGATTGCCAAGCTTTTGGATAACATCACCAGCACGTATCCCTGCTTTAGCAGCTGGTGAATTTGGTATAACTTTTACAACTAATACACCTTTATCTTCATTCACACTCAAACCACTATTGGGATCTGAGTTGATATTTTGTTTTAGCTGAGGTGTTAACCCCACCATCTGAATTCCTAGGTAAGGATGTTCTACTTTACCTGTAGCTATTAGTTGACTGGAAATGTGTTGTGCTGTGTTGATAGGAATAGCAAAGCCTAATCCTTGTGCCCCTTGAATAATAGCTGTATTCATGGCAATTACCTCGCCACGAGAATTTAGCAGGGGGCCGCCAGAGTTACCGGGATTAATTGCGGCGTCTGTTTGAATATACTCTACTCGCTTATCAGGAGCGCCGATTAAATTGCTACTGCGTCCAGTGGCACTGATGATTCCGGTAGTTACTGTATTATCTAATCCAAGGGGGTTGCCGATCGCGATCGCCCATTCTCCGGGTTGTAGTTTATCTGAGTTACCCAAGGCTACTAATGGGAGATTGTCTGCTTGAATCTTCACAACAGCAACATCGGTCAACTCGTCTTTTCCTAATACTTTACCTTTAAAGCTCCGCCCATCCTTGAGTGTTACTGTTACGGTATCAGCACCATCAACTACGTGGGCGTTGGTAAGAATACGACCATCAGCACTAATAATAAAACCTGAACCAGTACCCCTTTCTACACGATCCTGTTGTTCTGGCATTTGAGAGCCGAAAAAGCGTTGGAAAAGTGGATCGTTAAATTCATCTGGTATTTGGGTTTTTACGGTTCGGGAAGAGTCAATTCGCACCACAGCTGGCCCGACCTTTTGCACCACCTGGATAACAAAGTTAGGATCTGTGCCTGCTGGTAATGGAGGAGCAGCATTTACTCGACTTACTGCCAAATTAGATGCATTTTCAGATACCTGCTGAGAGTGTCCAGCCATATAGCCGCCTGCCAATGTCATACCCGATCCCAGCAACACCAGCGATAGAGAGGCGGCAGCTTTTCTCCAGGGTTTACGATATTTGGCATCAGCAGTGTTATGTGGAATGCTATTTGATGGGTGTTCTCTGTCGCGAGATTCGTTTTGCATTGCTGTCTGGAAGGATATTTAGATGTATTACTAATGTAGATATGATTTGTGACAGTTTTGTTGCGGAGGTATTGCATTGTTGTGAAAGCTTTGGTATTTTATTAAACCGTATTGGAATATAGTCATTCGTAGAGACGTACATCGCTGCGTACTCTTTACCATGCCTGAAGGAATAAAAATGGCACAGGGGAAAATCTTACTTAAACCTGGCACTTTATGGACAAGTGTTAAAGAACGGACTGAATATGCCTTGCAATGTGGGGCACTACTCTCGATTCCGACAGAATTTGAATTTGTCGAACAGGATGGTGTGCGCTTTTTAGTGCGGATTTTATCTAACCTGAATCGCAAAAAAGCAGCTAAGAAGAAACAGGAAAAACAATCTGCTACTTCTGGTGAAGAGTTTAATCCTTTTTTGCCCTACGAAGAGGATTTATTTGTGGCGGATATCTCCGATACCCATGTATGTATTTTAAATAAATTCAATGTTGTAGATTATCATCTGCTAATCATCACCCGTGGTTTCGAGGAACAAGAAAGCTTACTCACGCTGGAAGATTTTACGGCTATGTGGGCGTGTTTGGCTGATTTCGATGGTTTAGCATTTTACAACAGTAGCAAAACCGCAGGTGCTAGTCAGCGACACAAGCACTTACAATTAGTACCCCTACCACTTGCCCCTTCAGGGTTGCAAATACCGATTGAACCTTTACTAACATCAGCACAATTTCAGAACTCGAACGCAACTTTAGCAAAGCTTCCTTTTGTACACGCTTTCGCATCACTAAATTCTAATTGGGTGCGATCGCCATTCGCAGGGGCCCAAGCAACACTGGAAATTTATCACACTTTGCGTCATGCTGTGGGTTTAGATGCAAAGCAGTCTGGTGCTTACAATCTGCTAGCGACACGAGAATGGATGTTAATCGTACCGCGATCGCACGAGCATTTCCAATCTATCTCTGTGAATTCATTAGGATTCGCTGGTGCGCTGCTGGTGCGAAACGCGGCAGAAATGGAGATTCTCAAAACCCAAGGGCCGATGACTATCCTCAAAAATGTTGCTGTATCCTAATTGAGTTGGTGGGATATACAGCAATACGGTTCAGTTAAGGCTAAAATCCTTTGCCAAAGTCAATTTTTTATCGAACCGCCAAGGACGCAAAGGACGCAAAGAGAAGGAAGAAATGCTTAACTGAACTGTATTGGGATATACAGCAGTTTTCAAGCAGGTGAGGTACAAAATGCAAGACTTAAATATCAGACATAAAAAGTTTTACTGCCTTCCTTCGATAATGTCAATTTAAATCATTCTCCAGTGTTAGTGTTTCCCAATCTAAATCTGATGCTATTTGAGCAAGTTTATCTAAATCAGTCAGGTTATCTAGATAAGGTAAGCAGCCTAAAACTGGCGTGTTAGTGAGTGATTGAATCAATTGAAATGGTGTCCAGTCGGCTATTTCTGCATCCGTTCGGGGTTGTACGCAGTTCAAAACAATGCCTTTAAGATTGATGCGCGATTGTCTAGCTAATGCTACATTCGCCACTGCTTGAGCGATCGCACCCAATCTCACTGGTACTACCAATACTGTTGGTAAACGCCATTCCCCCGCCAAATCAGCTACCGTTAATTCCTCAGTTATTGGTGAACCTAACCCTCCCAAGGCTTCTACAAGTACAAAATCACGCTGCGATCGCAACTTAGACAAAGCTTGCCACACAAGTGCTAAATCTACTCGGCGATTTTCCCGTGCTGCTGCTATCGGAGGAGCAAGAGGTGCTTGAAAGTATAAAGGTGTAATTTCTTCAGCAGATTGTTCTAGCACAAATAGCTTTTGATACCACTCGCGATCGCCAGTCCCCGATTGAATCGGTTTCATGATTCCCCAGCGACGCTGCGGGTAATATTTTTGCCAATAGGCTGCTAACGCTGTTGTTAAAACAGTTTTACCAGCTTCCGTATCAGTTCCAGTAATCAGTAGTGTATTTAACATTAATTTCTTTGGCCAGAAAATGGTTGTGTTCCATCAGTCGGCGGCAAAGTCGGCGCTTCAGTAATGGTCGGAATTGGCAAGGGTGTTTCTGTGGGAATTGGCAAAGGTGTTTCTGTCGGAATTGGCAAAGGTGTCTCTGTGGGAATTGGCAAAGGTGTCTCTGTGGGAATTGGCAAAGGTGTTTCTGTCGGAATTGGCAAGGGTGCTTCTGTCGATGTTGGTTTGACTGGTTTTTCTAATCCAACATTGAGGTTGTAATTGCTTTCAGCAACTCCTGAAAGCAGAGTTAACTCAATAGTATATCTACCAGTAACCAACAATGTGCCTTGATAAAATGTGACTTGTTGGGCAGTATTCTCGATTGGTTGTCCATTGGGACTTAAGACTGTTAGCAGAATGCTGCTTCCTGGGTCAATAAAGGTGTTTAATTTAGCACCTTCTCGCCCAAAAAAGCTGTACTGGATGATTTGATTTGCTTTGAGAGTACCTTCAACCGTGGTTGGCTTAGACGCTGTAAGCTTGAGGCGCTTAGTAGATACAACAGGTCGATCGTTAGTAGGTGTGGGTGTGGGCGTCGGTGTTGGTGTGAATGTAGGCGTCGGTGTTGGTGTGAATGTAGTACCACCAGAAATTACTGGTGAAGGGAAATTTTGTGGAAGCGTCTCATCTGGTGTTTTCGACTGACTGCGGATGGAACTGACTAGTGCCCAAGAACCAAATCCTGCTACGATCACGACAGCAATGCCAATTGCGGCGATCGCTAACGGATTATCCAAAATTGAGCTACTGGGACTTGATGGAATCACAGGAGCGGGTTTTTTGGGTGAAGCTGCTGGTGCTACTAAGTCGGGACGGCGACTAACTGCCATTGTCTGCAAGTTAGACACATTTACATTAGGAAGACTAACTTCTTGTAAAGGTTGTAGTGCTTGAGATACACTAGCAGCACTTTGATAGCGATCGCTCGGTATATGATTCAACATTCGATTCAAAACCTGGGCAAATCGTGGGTTCACTTTTACCCACCGCTGCCAATTCCAAGTTAGTTGGTTTTGATCAAATAGATCCTTTGGTTCTTTACCAGTTAACAAAACAATCGCGCTTACCGCTAATGCATACAAATCACTACTAGGATAAGCTCCCCCTGTTTGCATTTGTTCGCTAGGAGAGTAGCCTAATTTTCCCACGGTGGTTTCTGGTAGCGGATTATCTGGCGATCGTAAACGTGTTGCCAGTTCCTTTACCACTCCAAAGTCAATTAACACAGGTTTAGCATCACTATCTCGCAAAATAATATTTTCTGGCGAGATATCTCGGTGAATAATTCCTCGACTGTGAATATGCTCTAAAACAGGCAACAACATTTGTATCAGCTGCAATACTTCAGCCTCTGTGAAAGTTTTACCCACAGCTTGACGTTCAGCCAGTAGAGTTCGGTACGTCTGACCTGCAACGTAGTCCTCCACTAAAAATAAGCGTTGGTCTTGCTCAAATCTTTCCCGGAATTTCGGCACTTGTGGGTGTTCGATTTGATATAAAATGGCAGCTTCTCGGTGAAAAAGCTCTTGTGCCCTCTCCCAATCTAAAGCCGACCTTGCTGTTGAATTCAATTCCTTGATCGCGCAAAGTTCGTTAAAGCGCCTCTGGTCTTCTGCCAGATAGGTTCTACCAAATCCTCCTTGTCCGAGAATTTGAATTATGCGGTAACGGTTTTGCAAGACAGTGCCAACTGTAATCGGTGGTTGCATGATCGATTGATTGAGTGTAGTAGCAACTGAGGAGGAAGTCACCCACAAAGATTAAGTCCAAGAGGCGACGTACAGTTACCTGCGGCAATATTCTACTGTAAAATTCCAAAAATTCTGCCATTGGGCTATTTCCCAAATTTATTCGAGTGGCGATCGCCCCAACATCCAAAATTATCATCCGTTTGAGTCGCAGGACGGATGCGGTTATCCCTGCACCCAAGTCGAGCGATCGCAACCACCCAAAAATCAGAGCATACCCAACAGTATTAATTTTATACCCTAAATAATACGGGTACTAACTAATTCAGCGGTGATTGGTAGCTGACAGTTGACAGGATGTTCGTGGACAGATTCAATATCTAGGATATTTATTGATATTGAACAATTTTTCTATATTTAACTAAAAACTTTTCAGTAAAAATATTTACAACTGTTTACTTAAGTAGAATTCTTTATGTTAAGTAATGTTTTAAGATCAAAAAAAATCTCTTTATTTAATCTTTATTTAATCTTTATTCAAACTTTATCTAAAAACTTGCTAGTGCGTAAATAAATTTTGTCTACAGCTAGCGTCTTCTAGGCTCTATAATTGTCGTTTTTGTCAATGCGTGGACGATAGAGTAATAAAATACCATTAGTCTACTTAGGAAGAGGTGCTATACTGTGTGAGGACAAACTCTTTAATATCACTAAAGTTGTCAATCCTTTACTTTCAGCTATCAATGAGGTAATTAGAAGAACCTACCAGACCAAATAATGTTTAAGCGATTAGGGTTATTTACCTCAACCAAAAAATTGAACTATAGACCTAGTGGATGGACTTGATGTCAGTTAAGCTATCAATAGCTTCTTTGCAAAGAAGACTAGATAATCAGCGAATAATAAATTTATGCAAAAATGTTTAAATTTTGTATGGAAGCTTCAACAAAGCTTACAGATGTTTTTTTAGGCTATTTCTTGGTTAAATCTATTAAATCTCTAATGATAATATTGCTATGAATGCACATAGAGGATCTGCTGTGCTCAGTTCTGCAACTTTCAAAGTGCAACCATCTGCAACAGGACTGAACGATAATCATCGCCTGCGGCTGTTTTCTGGCTCTGCCAATTTACAACTGTCTCAAGAAGTTGCTCGTTATCTGGGCATGGACTTGGGGCCAATGATTCGCAAAAGATTTGCGGATGGAGAACTTTACGTTCAAATCCAAGAATCGATTCGGGGTTGTGATGTCTATTTAATCCAGCCATGTTGTCAACCTGTAAACGATAATTTAATGGAATTATTGATTATGGTTGATGCTTGTCGTCGAGCTTCTGCGCGACAGGTGACGGCAGTAATTCCCTACTATGGCTATGCTCGTGCTGATCGCAAAACGGCAGGACGAGAGTCAATAACCGCCAAGCTAGTTGCTAACTTGATCACCGAAGCAGGTGCCAATCGCGTTCTCGCAATGGATTTACACTCGGCTCAGATTCAAGGCTATTTCGATATACCCTTTGACCATGTTTACGGTTCACCAGTATTGCTAGATTATCTAGCCAGCAAACAACTGCCAGACGTGGTAGTTGTTTCTCCTGATGTTGGTGGTGTAGCGCGAGCTAGGGCATTTGCGAAAAAACTGAATGATGCTCCACTAGCGATTATTGACAAACGTCGTCAGGCACATAATGTTGCAGAAGTATTAAATGTCATCGGCGATGTTAAAGGCAAAACGGCAGTGTTGGTGGATGACATGATCGACACTGGAGGAACGATCGCGGAAGGGGCGCGATTACTGCGTGAAGAAGGAGCACGTCAAGTATATGCCTGTGCAACTCATGCGGTGTTCTCTCCACCGGCGATGGAGCGGTTGTCCAGTGGCTTGTTTGAGGAAGTCATTGTCACCAATACCATTCCCATACCAGAAAACAATCGTTTTTCACAACTAGTGGTGCTGTCAGTAGCAAATCTTTTGGGAGAAACTATCTGGCGAATTCATGAAGATACTTCAGTCAGTAGTATGTTCCGCTAAATACATTCCCGTTACAGGGATAAATTACCCACATTGACCCCTTGATCGGGTGCAGTGTGGGCTTTTGCTTTTAGTTATTACGCCAACACTAACGGTCCCTTGTGGGCAAAAGCAGCCCTAATCGCTGCACAAGAGCTTTTTCATCTGCGGTAGTAAAATGGATGCAACACTGCCAAATTAGAATACTTTGATTCAGTTTGGACAATTTGGGTAAAGAGGACAAAGGGATGGTTGCAACTCCTAAAAAAGTGATTTCAGTTTTACCTTTGGAAAATGGCGATCGCTTATCTCGCTGCGAATTTGAGCGTCGTTATCAGGCAATGCCGCATCTAAGAAAAGCTGAACTGGTTGAGGGAGTTGTGTATATCATGGCATCGCCACTGAGAATTAAAAGTCATGGAGAACCACATGGAGACCTGATCGGGTGGTTATGGAACTATAAAACTGCAACCCCTGGCGTTGTTTTGGGAATTGAACCCACAGTGCGTTTAGATCCAGATAATGAACCACAGCCTGACGCGGTACTATTCATTCCGGGCAGACAGGCATTGATTAATGAGGATGATTATATCCAAGGCGCACCCGAACTGGTAATAGAAGTGGCAGCAAGCAGTGCAGCTATCGATTTACATGACAAAAAACGCACCTATCGACGGAATGGAGTACAGGAGTATATTGTCTGGCGAACATTAGATAATCAGTTGGATTGGTTTAGGCTGCAAGCGGACGAGTATGTTTCGCTACCAATTGATGACCAGGGAATTATTCGCAGTCAGGTGTTTCCGGGGTTGTGGTTGGTGGTGCCTGCCTTACTGTCAGGAGAAATGGCAACGGTATTATCTGTGTTACAAGCAGGTTTAGCCGCCACTGAACATCAAGAATTCATGCAAAAGTTGAATGAGACTATCGAAAATGGGGAATAGATATATACTGAGTTTTTTTTAAAGAATGTAATAAGTATGGAAAAGCTCTCTAGGAAAAGGCTAATAAAAAAGATGACTAAAACAGAAAAGGATACAAGCCCCTAAATTAATTTATGGATAAGAAAAAAGATTTATTTCGAGATACGAAACACTAGAAATAATTTATCCTTATTTCAATCCCCTAAATTTATTTATGGGGATAATAATTTTGAATTTTGAATTTTGAATTTTGAATTCCCCGTTCGCGTAGCGTCTCGCAGAGAAGGGGTTGACTCCTTACCGATACAGCCAAACCCGGAGTAGTGAAAGCAGTTGCTCAGTATCTACAGGTTTGGTGATGTAGTCAGAAGCTCCAGCTTCAATGCACTTTTCCTTATCACCTGGCATGGCTTTGGCAGTTAAAGCAATGATTGGTAGTGAGCGAAACTGTTGTTGCTGGCGGATGGCGCGGGTGGTTTCGTAACCATCCATTTCCGGCATCATGATATCCATCAAAACTATATTAATTTCAGGATTAGTTTGCAGCCTCTCTATGCCATCTTTGCCGTTTTCGGCAAATAGTACTTGCATTTGATAACTTTCTAAAAAGCTGGTTAGGGCAAAAATATTTCTGAGGTCATCATCTACAATCAAAATTTTCCGATTAGCCAGCACCGGGTCAGTTTGATGTAGTTGCTCTAGCATTTGACGCTTTGGTGTGGGCAAATTTGCTTGCACCCGATGCAAAAATAGGGCAGTTTCATCTAACAACCGCTCTGGCGATCGCACATTTTTAATAATAATCGTCTCTGCAAGTCCCCGCAGCTGGGTTTCTTCCTGTCGGCTGAGTTCTTTACCGGTGTAAACAATTATCGGCAGTTTCAAAAGCTTGGGTTCAAGTTTTATCTGCTCAATTAGGGTAAACCCGCTCATATCAGGCAGACCGAGATCCAGTACCATACAATCAAAGTAATGCGATCGCAAAATCGAGAGGGCTTCTGCCCCCGTACCTACTGCTGTACTCTGGACATCGCCGTTACCAATCAGTTCGATAATACTTTGGGCTTGTACGGGGTCATCTTCTACAATTAGGAGATTTTTTACTTGACGCTCAATAAAACCTTTAATCTCAGTCAATACCTGAGTTAGCGCTTCTGGAGACACGGGTTTTTGTAAATAGGTAATCGCTCCTAGCTGTAATCCCCGTTGTTGTCTTTCATCAACAGAAAGTATGTGTACTGGTATATGTCTGGTATCTGGTTTATGCTTCAGACGATCCAGCACCGTCCAACCATCCATCTCTGGCATGTGGATATCTAGCATAATCGCATTGGGTTTAAACTGTTCTGCTAGTGCTAAACCTTGTTTGCTCTGTAAAGCAACAATAGTTTTAAAGCCCTGCTGACGCGCCATATCTAGTAAGATGCGGGCGAACTTATCGTCATCCTCGATAATTAGCAGAATGCGATCGCCCGGTTGAATTATTTCCCGATCATCTGGAATATCGTTGGGTAAGCTGGGAAGCACTTTCACTGATGGAGAGATGTCCACATTTGTGGGTCTGTTTTCCACCATTGACACTTCTTTTATGGTCGATGCTGTAGGGATAGAGGTGGTTGGCTCAAGAGGTGGTGTGGTGATATTTTGACCATTCTTTTCCTGTCGCCTGGGCAAGTAAAGCGTGAAGGTGCTTCCCTGGCCTGGTTGGCTGAGTAGTTCAATTCTCCCTCCCAACAGTTGAGCTAATTCACGGCTGATGGACAAACCTAATCCAGTCCCCCCGTACTTGCGGCTGGTAGTGCCATCTGCTTGCTGAAATGCCTCGAAAATAATCTTCTGCTTTTCGGCTGGAATGCCTATGCCCGTGTCGCTGACGGCAAAAGCGATCGTGGGCTTATCAACTTGGGCTGCCTCATCTACCATGCTAATTTGTAACTTTATACCTCCCTGTTCTGTAAACTTAAAGGCATTAGATAGGAGATTTTTCAGTACTTGTTGCAGACGTTTGGAGTCGTTATAAATTGTTGGGGGTAACTTCTCATCTAGTTGAATAGTAAAACTGAGTTCTTTATTGTGGGCAACTTGTCGGAAAGTCTGCTCTAGAGATATCACCAAATCTGCAAGAGCAATTTGCTCAATATCGAGCGACATAGTACCCGACTCAATTTTTGCCAAATCTAGAATGTCATTGATCAATTCCAGCAAATCAGTCCCAGCCGAGTAAATAGTCCGACTGTACTCTACCTGTTTGTCAGTCAAGTTGTTAAGAGAGTTATCCGCGAGCAGCCTTGCTAAAATTAACAGGCTATTTAACGGTGTCCGCAGTTCGTGGGACATGTTCGCGAGAAATTCCGATTTATATTTGGAAGACAACGCCAGTTGTTCAGCTTTTTCTTCAAAAGACTGCCTCGCCCGCTCAACTTCCTGGTTCTTGCGGGCAACTTCTCGATTTTGAACTTCTAATAATTCTGCCTTTTCTTCTAGCTCCTCATTTAATTGTTGTAATTCCTCGTTAGACTGCTTGACAAGAAATTGTGATTCCTCTAGGTCTTGCGTCTGTTCTTCCAGGCGTTGATTGCTTTGCTGTAGTTCTTCTTGCTGGGTTTGCAGTTCCTCTGTTAAAGCAACAGACTCTTCAAGTAGTTGCTGAGTTTGCACTTGTGAGGCTATGTTATTTAAAAATACACCCAGATTTTCACTCAGTTGCTCTAGAAATGTCAGGTGTAACTGGTTAAAAGGCCCAAAAGAGGCAAGTTCAATTACAGCATTTACCTGCGCCTCAAATACTATGGGTAACACAATAATATTTAGAGGTGGTGCTTCTCCCAAGCCGGAAGTGATACGAATATAGTCACTGGGAACTTCCGTGAGGAGGATTCTTTGTTTTTCTAGGGCGCATTGTCCTACTAATCCCTCACCCAAGCGAAACTGATTTGCTAGGTTTTTCCGCTCTTTGTAAGCATAACTACTCAACAACTTCAGGATCGGCTGGTCGTCTATAGAGTTCATCGCATAAAAAACGCCCTGTGATGCCCCAACCAGTGGTGCTAAATTTGACAAGATCGTTCGAGACACGTTTTCCAGATTTCGCTGCCCTTGGAGCATCTGGGTAAATTCAGCTAAGTTAGATTTTAGCCAGTTTTGCTCCTCATTTTTTTGAGTTGTGTTTCGCAAATTAACGATCATCTGGTTGAAGATGCGTGTCAACACACCAATTTCATCTTGGCGATCGCTATCTGGTAAACTGACCGATAAATAGCCATCCGCCACCTTTTGAGCCAAATCAGAAACTCGCTTCAGCGGTACTGAGATATGTCTGGTCAGGGCGAATCCGATCAAAGCTAAGAGCAATGAGAATAAGGGAATACTATAAACAATACTGGCAAGTGTTTGCCGAGCAGCTGCTTGTGCCTTTTCAGAGCGCTGTTTCAGCAGTGTATTCTCCTCATGTTCCATCGTCTGGATAACTTTGCGGATTTCACTCATTAGCTGCTTGCCCCGGTCTGTCAAAACGACCTTCACAGAAGCTTCAAAACCTTGGTTCTGGCGCAAATCGATAGTTTCTTTAAGCTCGTCCAACTTCTGAGTGATTAATGGCTGTAAAATATCCAGCTGCTGTTGCTGCTTGGGATTATCTGCTGTTAAATTCTGAAGAACCTTAAGTTTTTGATCCAGTACTTGAATGGCTGCATTATAAGGTTCTAAATAGCGCTGTTCTCCAGTAAGAACGTAACCGCGTTGCCCAGTCTCAGCATTTGTCAGTTGCAAGTTGAGGTCTTCAAGCTGACTTAACACCTTGTAAGTATGGGTTTCTTTGCTCGAAGTTTCAATTAGCTGATTGGTGCTTTGGTAGGAGATTAGACCAATGGTGGCCAGAGTTGCCAAACTCAAGGCAAAACTTGCTCCAATCTTGGTTCCAATCTTCAAACGGTTCAACATTATTCCAAACAGGTATTCAAATTATTTCTGTTTTTAAGGCTATTTTGATTATGTTTTGGCTATCCAAAATAAATTGGCCATATCATATTTAATTTAGTTTATATAGAATCTATCTAGTTTTTTGCACGCCAATTATCATTCTTTATCCTCATTTTTTACAAATGTAAGGCTATTTTAATAATTATATATCTAAATCATAATATTTTTATCTAGCATTTTGACAATTTTCTTAACAACAAATTGTTCTGAGCATAACTTCTTTCAAAAGAAGCAACTACCTGATTTTGTAATTGAATCTTGCGATAGATAATTAAAGACTTGTGCTTAGATTATAAACTTAATATTACATTTCACTAAAAAATGGTGTTTCTTAAAGTTCTATTGTAATGGTTAAATAACTTTGGCATTAATAAAAAGGTTGATAGTAAAATTAAACAGCCAGATATTAAAAATTAAATTCATAAAAACACAATTTATATAAACACCAAATATAGTCGCTTTTGCTGTAGAATATGATATCTATGCCATTGTACATCAATATACACAGCAACCTTAACCTTAGTGATCGCAAGCGGTATAATTCCACAGGAAATGTAAGGTTTAAAAAGACAACTTATACCCATAAAAGTATATATCTATAGTACGAAAGTATTACTTAGACTATAAATTATTAGGAATATGCACAATTATGGTGTGTCATAAAAGCTATTGATATTAACTAGAAGTTGGTAATAACCTGGCGATCGCTTCTAGCCGCATCAAGTTCTGATTGGCTATAGATACTAAAATGTTGAATCTTGTTACTCTCTAAAATAGCTCTTGCACCTGCTACATAGATATCAGTACCTTTTAGTACTAACAAGTAATGCCCAAGGGTCAGATGATGCTCATAATCTCTGACTAGATCATCAGAAATTCCTAAATTAGTGTAGTTATATTGGGAACTGCTGATATTTGCCTCAATAATATCACTTATTTCACTTGTGTTTTTAGCAACTACTGATATTTGACTCATCGGAAAGCCAGCGGTTTTCAGTTCAGTAAGCGCTCCTTCGGCGTCTTGACGCCGATAAAAAACACCAAGTGCGTGTCTATAGCGATTATTTGGGGTCGAGTATGGCTCATAAACCCCCCATTGTTGAATATCACGGCGATTAAAAATCCTCTTGGCAAGACGAATTTCTATGTCTATACCGGTCACTATCACCAAATAGTAACCTTTACAGACAAGATCGCTATAACCCTGTGCTTGCTTTTCAGAAATTCCTAAACTTAGGAACAAAGCAGGCAAACCACCTGCTAAGGTGGTAGCGATCGCAGTTACTTCCGATCCAGCTAAAATGACTGAGCCTATACCAGGAATAACTAAGAGGGCTACACTAACTGATAATTCAGTAATACTCCCGAAAGCATCACTAGCAACGGCTCCAGCAGTATCTTTTGAGGATGTATTGCCAGTGTTTTCTATAATTTCAACACCAGCAATATCAGTTTTTTCTTCTGTATTCCGTGCAATAACAGAAACTTTGTTCATTGGAAAATTAGAAGCTTTTAGTTCCTGAAGTACCAATTGTGCATCGGAATACCCAGCGAAAACTCCTATAGTTCTTCGCTCTTTTTCTAATGTCATTTTATCGGTTTATTGCAGTTAGAAGTGATTCCCAAGATTGTTACCTAAATTTGAGGCAATTACACAGCTCGGCGAGTCAGTAAACCCCAAAGGAAAATTAGGATCATTGCACCAATAACAGCAAATAAAATGCTTGGCAGAGATAAAGCTCCTACAGATGCAGCTGCTGCTCCCGAACTACTTCCTAACAATACTTGACCCAAATAACCACCGAATACGGCTCCAAGGATTCCTAATATAATGGTAGAGATAATACCGCCACCTTGGGTTCCAGGATAAAATAACTTAGCTAAGGCACCTGCAATTAAACCCAAAACCAACCAAGCAATAATGTTAGTCATAGAATTTCTCCTTCACTGATAATCTGCTTTGTTTGCATTTGACTCTTTCATATTAAAGTTTGCCTCCAAAATTTCCGATCTATCTAGAGAACTAATATCAAAAATCTTTAGACATCATTTGAATATTCACCAGGTGGTCTTTGACGATGAATATATAAATTAGTAACATTCTGTACATTCAAGTATTTGTATAGCAGTCTTATTTGACATCATAAAAAATGTAGATAAGGAAGCTAATCGCCTTCTAGATGAGATACGACGTGTAGCTTGCTTCTCCGTAGGGGTAAGCGTAGTATCTCGTAGAGAAAGACACAAAGGGAAGAAAGAATAAAGAAGTATATACTTTTCACATCTGGATTTTTGATTTTAAAAAAAGCGATATCAGCCGTTTAAGGCTCAGGACTGAAGACTATAGAAAGAGCTAGTTGATAAAGTTGGCGACGGGGAAGGGAAGTAAATTTTGCTAACTGACGGCTAGCTTGCGATCGCGATATTCCTTGACTAATTAACTGTTTCAATTCGGCTTTCAATTCTTCTTCTGTCAGTTGGGGCTGACTGGCTGGAATTCCCGCTACTACTAATGTATATTCACCTTGGGGTTCTCGTTGAGTGTAGTAAGCGATCGCTTGGGCAATTGTCCCCCGCCAAAATTCCTCATACAATTTAGTTAACTCCCGTCCTAACACAATTTGGCGATCGCTTCCCCAAACAAGAGCTAAGTCTTGCAAAGTATCTCGCAAACGGTGCGGCGATTCGTAGAAAATCAATGTGCGAGATTCTGTTTGCAGAGATTCTAAATGTTCTTGTCTCTGTTGAGTTTTAGCTGGGAGAAAGCCTTCAAAGACAAATCGATCTGTTGGTAGTCCAGCTGCACTCAAAGCGGTAATTGCTGCACTAGCGCCAGGAATCGGAACTACTGGAATTCCCGCCTCAATACAGGCTTTCACCAGTTCATATCCCGGATCGGAAATACCTGGCATCCCAGCATCGCTCACAAGAGCGATCGCTTTATTATTAACTAAATGCTCTAATAATTCTGGAATACGGCTGGTACGATTGTGTTCGTGGTAACTCACCTGGGGTGTTTTGACTTGAAAATGCTGTAGCAGTTTGCCAGTATGACGCGTGTCTTCCGCAGCAATAATATCCACAGTTTGCAAAATTCGTACCGCCCGAAAGGTGATATCTTCCAGGTTGCCAATTGGTGTGCCGACAACGTAAAGTGTTCCTGGTTTTGGATCGGTTTGCATGAGCAAGAGTTAAGAGTTAAAAGTTCAAAATAATAATTTACGTCTAATGCGAATTGAGTATTGGCCACACTCCATACCCAAATTTTGTTTTTTTGACCCGACGAAAGTTTCTAATTCATCAATTTCAGTGATTTCGGGTATTTCTGGTCTTTTAAGACGCGATAAATCGCATCTCTACATCTGGGTTTTGTTGCTCATTCTGAACTGTATTGCGTCCTATCTTATTTCAATAATCTTAGTCCACTCAGGGTAACTAACACTGTGGAACCTTCATGGCCAATCACGCCGATGGGTAAGTTAATATTTCCGAGAAAGTTGCCGACTAAAAGCAACATAATGAAACTCAACGCTACAACTATATTTTGTTTTACTATGAGTTGCGATCGCCTGCCCAAATGCATCGCTACAGCAATTTTTTCTAACCTGTCTGCCATCAGTACTATATCTGCGGTTTCCAATGCCACATCGCTACCAGATACTCCCATTGCTATACCCACAGATGCTTGCGCTAAAGCTGGTGCATCATTAATGCCATCGCCTACCATTGCAACTGTTTGATATTGTTGCTGTAAACTGCGGATAACATTCAGCTTATCTTCTGGTAGAAGTTGGGCATATACCCGATCAATTCCTACTGCTTTGGCGACACTGTGAGCAGTTTCCTGATTATCCCCGGTTAGCATGACAATTTGTTCAACTCCCAGTTTCTTTAATCTGCTGATGGTTGCGGCTGCTTCAACTCTTACCTCATCTGCGATCGCAATTACACCCATCACCTCTGCTCCCCGTGCTACCCAAACCACAGTTTTACCTTCTTGCTCCCAAGATTGAACTATTTCTTGCAATTCTTCAGGTAAATTTGTCACATACTGCTGCACAAAAATGGCATTCCCGACAATTACCTGTTGTTCTTGAGAAATTCCGACAATTCCTTGTCCAGGTAAGGCTTGCACTTCGATTGCACCAACCCAATTTAAATCAATAGCTGCCTGCACAACTGCTTTACCGATGGGATGTTCGGAAGATGATTCTACACTGGCAGCAGCTATTAATACATCATTGCTAGTGTATTCACTAACTGAAACTATCTGAAATACCTGCACCTGTCCTGTTGTTAGAGTACCAGTTTTATCAAATGCGATCGCTCGGACTTTACCAATCTTCTCCAACTGCGCCCCATTTTTAAACAAAATCCCCTGTCTTGCACCATTGGCGATTCCTGAAAGCAGGGTGGGCATAATTGCAGCCATCAGCGCACAGGGAGAAGCCACCACCAAAAAAGTAAGAGCGCGGTAAATCGTCGTTTCCCAATCCCAACCCCAGAGAAATGGCGGTAAAGTTGCCAGCAATATCCCAGCTACTACAATGACTTTGGCATATCCTTTTTCAAAGCGATCGATAAACTCTTGTGAAGGAGGTGCTTGAGTCTTTGCTTGTTCTACCAAACGAATCACCCGCTGGATTAAACTGCTTTGGGCTGGTTTGTGTACCTTAATTTGCAATGCACCATAGCTATTGAGTGTACCGGCAAATACTTCTGCACCCACTGTTTTCTCTACAGGTAAAGACTCGCCTGTGATTGCAGCTTGATTCAGGGTGCTGTAACCAGATAAAATTATTCCATCAGTAGGAATTAACTCTCCAGGTTTGACGACAATCTCATCACCCACTTTTAGCTGACTGATAGGAATTTCCTCTTCTCTTCCTTGATACAAAACCCTTGCTGTATCTGCTGTCAAACTCATCAAACTACGGATACTCCGCTCAGTTCGCTGCATTGCATAGCCTTCTAGTGCGCCACTGATGGCAAAGATCAGAATCAAAATTGCCCCATCAATAATTAAATGATATTCTCCTCGCCATAAGCCAAGGCTAGCAGCACCAATGGCGGCGACAATCATCAGCAAATCTACATCAAGTTCTTTTTCTTTGAAAAGGGTGGTTAATCCCTCCCGCGCACTTTCATAACCACCAATCACGTAAGCAGCAGGTAGGAGCAGCAGTGCTAATCCCAAAGCGCCGAGATGCAAGGCGAACCATCCGAGAAATAGCAGCAACCCACATAAAAGAGCTGCTACGGTATCTGCGTGTTCTCTGGTGAATTGGGTGAAACGTTGGGGGTAGAGCATGAGAGGTGAATTAACAGGGACTCTCTCACGCTAAACCTTGACATTAATGTTAATGTCAAGGTTTAGCGTGAAAAATGCTCCAAGAGTGGCTAGATTCGCAGAGTTATTCTTTATGGTAGTGTGTGTTTTATTTTAGGTATGGTGCGCTAATTTGTAAACCTTCAAATTTCTTATTAGAGGATGAAAGCGATTGCCTGTGGCACGCTCCACAATCGCAAAAAAGTGCTAAATGTTGTTGATACCAGTTTTAAAGTTCAAGATATAAATAACTAATAAATATCTGTAATAGTCGGAGTTATCTTGCTGTTAAAGACTAAAAATCAACCAAATTTAATTCTTTATGTAACCAAGATTGATGATAATCCCCATCATTTTAATAAGTTATTTAAACTTAGGGATGAAATTGAGCAGTTACCCCAAGATTGCTTAAATATCAAGGTAGATTTTCACTACTGCGAATTCTTGGGACACTACGGCGTTGCTTTTTTGGGGGGACTATTCCGTCTTGTCGAAGCTCGTGGCGGCTCTCTCGCTTTCGATTGGAATACACTTCCAGACAAAATTCGGATGAACTTAGCTCAGAATGGCTTCTTGTATGATTTCGGTTTTAACACGAAACCGTGGGATGGCAACTCAATACCTTACCGGAATGATCTTCAGCAGGATATGAGTGCTATTGCAGATTACCTGAAATATAATTGGCTGGGCAAAGGTTGGGTCAACATCAGTCCAAGACTACAAGATGCAATTACAGGGCGAGTCTTAGAGATATATTTCAATGCATTTGATCATAGTCAATCTGCGGTGGGGGTGTTCAGCTGCGGTCAGCACTACCCCAAACTTGGTTTTCTTCATCTGACGGTCATCGACTTTGGTATTGGTATCCCTACTAGTGTTCGCTCTCTACCTCAGAACTTAGACAAGACTGCTAATGAGGCTCTACAGTGGGCGTTCGAGCCGGGAAATAGCACTAAGCAAGACAGTATCTCCCGTGGCGCAGGCTTAAATTTATTGCAAGAGTTCATCGTAAAAAATCATGGAAACCTTACAATTTTTAGTAATGACGGATATGTCAATATAGGCGATAATATTATATATAAGAACACATGTACTAATTTCAAGGGAACCCTGATTAATATTGCAATTCGGTGTGATGAATCTTACTACTGCCTAGCAACTGAAGCTCATCAACTTAAGAAGCGGTTATTTTAAATAGGGAGATAGAGGAATGGCATACAAAATTTTTGATCTCGTCGGGAAATACGCCATCAGCGCTGAGAGTGGGCAGAAGCTATATGACCAGATTCATCCAGTTCTGCTTTCTGGCAACCCTGTAGAATTGGATTTTACTGGAGTTCAGGTCTTTGCGTCTCCCTTTTTCAACCTTGCGATCGCTCATCTCTTGAAAGATATTCCAGCAGATAACCTGAATCGACTGGTTGAGTTCACCGCTATAAGTTCTGAGGGGTGGAATGTTCTTGAGCGTGTGATTGCCAATGCGAAGCATTACTATTCCGATGAGCAATTTCGTAATGCGGTGGATGCAGCGATCGCAGAGCAGGCTGCAACTTTTTAAAGCATGGTGGTAAATCTTAATATCCAAGCTGATATCATCGATATCAAAACTGATAATCCCCAGCAGGGTGATATTTTCCTTGTAGATACCAACGTCTGGTTTTGGCAGACGTATACAAATGCTGGGTTTGGTACTCAAACTTCCAGATTCAGCAATTATCTGAAATATATTAATCAAGCTCTTGTAAATGGAGCCACACTGACATATTCTGGGCTAATTTTGGCTGAATTGGCTCATATCATTGAGAAAACTGAATATAACATTTATACAAAATCACATGGGTCTTTGCCATTTAAGGAATATCGTCATAATTACCCAAATGAACGGATGAATGTTGTTGCCGAAGTTCAGTCAGCTTGGAGTCAGGTTAAGACGTTTGCTGTTCCTGTTAATCTGACAGTAGATGACGCAACAACCGATGCAGCACTAAACAGATTTCAAACTCAAGCTGTTGACGGCTACGATTTACTACTTCTCGAAGCTATTAGCAGAGCAGGAGCAGGGAAAATTAAAATTATCACACATGACATGGATTATGCTGTTGTTCCAGATATTCAGGTATTTACGAGCAATAACAACGTCATCCAAGCAGCTAATATACAAAAAAAATTATCGCCTCTTAGGTAGTTTAACTAAGTACAATTTTTAAAAGCGTAGCGTTTTTAATGCAAGGGAACGCATTCACATTGTATCGGGATGCATTGGCATTGCAAGGGCACGCATTCACATTGCATCGGGATGCATTGGCATTGCAGGGAGACGCATTCACATTGCATCGGGATGCATTGGCATTGTAAAATATTGCCAAATTTAATTCGCTACAAATTAATTAAATGCTGTACTAAGCTAGGTTAAAAGCGATCGCCCTTCCTAAACACGCCCCCTCGACAACAATTAACCTCTTTAAAACCGTAATTCGTGGAAATTAAAAGCAGCGATCTGACAATTAAGCAGTTAACACACTTGGTAGGCGGCGGTTTAACTCCGCGAATGGTGCGACATTATCATCAATTGGGACTGTTACCGCAACCACTACGATCGCACAGTAATTACCGTCTCTACACCAAAAAAGATGTTCTCAGGTTGCAACGGATTGTGGCACTCAAGCAGCAAGGGTTTCAGCTAAACCACATCCGTCAAATTTTGGAGGTTAAACCAGAAGCTGACACAACTGTTAACCTCATGGGACAACTCCAGCAGCAATATCACGCAGTGATGCAACAAATTTCTCAACTGCGACAAACTGCATCAGCACTAGAAGGATTATTGGGGCGCGATCGCCATTGTCAAATTATCCAGGCGGAAGTTTTGGCACAACTCAAGTTACTCGATGTCGAAACCCAAGCTGGATTAGGGGGATTAGAAAATCTCTTGAGTGGTTTAGATGCCGAAATTCATAACCACTCTGAAGCTTTTACAGAATCGCTACAACGCTTACTACCTGATTTGTCTCACCGTTCGGAAATTGAACAACACTTAATTTCTCAGTTGGTTTTGGCTTGTGGCGATGTCAGTTTGGTGTCTTTTGTCAAGTTGAGTCAAGATGCGATCGCAGCTAGTCGAGAAGCTTTATCTTCAAGCTGTCAAATTGTTGTCGATACTCAAACGGTTGCTGCGGCTTTAGATCAAACCCGATTACTTCACTTGGGATGTCGCACTGAAACCTTGATTGATAATCCCCACATTACCACTGCCACAGAAGCCGAAGTTGCTTTTTGGCAACATCGAGAATGGCGATCAAAATTGCTGCAAGTAAATCAAGGTTGTGTGTTGGTAATTGGTTATGCTCCCTCAGTCCTTATAGAAGTTTGTGAAGCGATCGCTAATCAAAAAATTCAGCCTGCATTAGTTATTGGAATGCCTATTGGCTTTAGCCATGCTCCCGCAGCCAAGCGACAACTGATGCAACAAGGGATACCTTATATTACAGTTGAAGGGACTTTGGGAGGTGGCGCTTTAGCTGCAACTGCCCTAAATGCCTTGGTTGAGTCACTGATTGATAAGCCAGATTGTCATTGTTATCTCAAATAAGTGCTGAACAATAAGTATTCAGTTCAGACAGGAGGCTACTTAGAACTTAGCACTACTGAAAATAATATTGTTAAATAATATTGAATTTGCTACACTTTACCAGTTTTAGTAATTCAATAATTCATAATTGTGTCCAGAAGTTACCAACTTGGTATAAGTTGCAATCTAACTTAGAAAAATTTATAGTAAACAGACTTTGGCAATTAGAGTATAAATTATCATGCTATCCAAACTACGGCGAAGTATAAATCGGCATAAGTGCTTTGAAGTAATTAGAACTAAAGATAACTCAGATGTATAATTAGCCCGTCTCCTCCATAATCTTTATAAAGATAAAGATCGCGATTTAGGACTGACAGGCTTTCTATTTTTTACTTTAATTAAGGGGCTTATGTGGCAACAAGAAAAAAAAGATACTTCGATAGTCAGGCTGATACTATGGGTTGCCTTAGCTACAACCCCGATGGCAGCATCTCTAGTGGTATCAGCACCGATGCTGGCACAATCTACACCGGAAGCTACCTCTTCGCCACTGCCACAAACAGGGCAAAATGAATCGATAGTGCGGATTGACGGTTCCAGTAGCTTGAGTGCAATCAACCAAAGCCTGAAAGAAAGTTTTGAAAAACAGTTTGCTGGTAAAAAGGTTGAAGTTGCTGCTAACGGCACTGAGACAGCCCTGAAAAATTTGCTAGATGGCAAAATCGATATAGTCGCAATGGGGCGCGGGTTGACGCCAGCAGAAAAAGCCCAAGGACTAGAGCAAATTCGTTTGCAGCGTGAGAAGATTGCGATCGTGGTTGGTGCAGACAATCCTTTCAAAGGAAGCTTGACTAGTAAGCAATTTGCCCGGATTTTCCGCGGACAAATTACAAATTGGTCGCAACTGGGAGGGCCTTCAGGGAAGATTCGGTTCATTGATCGCCCGATCGCCAGTGAAACTCGCAATACTTTTCGTACTTATCCAGCCTTCAAAAGTGCTGAATTTGCTACAGGAGCCAATGCTACCCAAGTAACTGATGATAATACCGCAGAAATCATCAAACAACTGGGCAAAGACGGCATCAGCTATGTGTTAGCTAATCAGGTGTCGAAGTTGAAAGGGGTGCGAGTTCTGCAATTACATCAAGCCTTACCAGATGATGCTAAATATCCTTTTTCGCAACCTTTAGTTTACGTTTACAAAAAAAATCAGAGTTTAACCACAGTAGATTTTCTTGGCTTTACCCTAGCACCCCCAGGACAGCAGGCTATAGAAAAAGGTAGAACTGTCGAAGCCGAGGCGATCGCAGCCAGCGTCTTACAACCTGCTGTTGCGGCTTCCCCCAGTGCCCAGACGACACCAGCGGCTACGCCTTCCCCTAGTGCCACTAGTTCTGTATTTGGCGAACAGCCCTTTGTGGCTGCTCCTGCACAAAGCACTCCAATTGTAAATAAAGAAACACCATTGTGGTTGCTGCTACCTGTCTTTTTTATCACTGTAGGTGGATCTGCAGTATGGTGGATTCTGAGAAAACGTCCATTGCCCGCTGAGACAACAGACAATTTCCCAGAATCAAATCCTCATCCACCCAGTGGAGACAATTTCCCAGAATCAAATCCTCATCCACCCAATGGAGAAACGGCGGCGATCGAGACTAGCACGGGTTCTTCCCTGAATGGAGCGACGCTGGAGGAGCAGGCAGTACCGCACTTCCCAGAGCAAGAAACCCCCGATCGCACTTCTTTCAACATCTACGCTCAAACACAATCCGATCTGAACCAAAATGCTACTCAGGGGACAGCAAATTTAGTACAGGAGACAAGTAATGGTACTTCTAACCTCTATGAAGGCGCGACATCAGGCGTAGCTAATGGCTCGGAAAATAACAACTTAGGAGCCGCAGCCTTAGGTGGTGCGGCTATAGCAACAGGCATCGGGGCGGCTACTTGGTCTACCTTTAGCAACAAAGAAACAGAAACAAACGCAATCGATGAGACAGTAGAGTTAAATAATTATACGGAGACAAATACTCCTGAGTCTGATGAAGTTGCATGGTATATAGAAGCCCCAGCGGCTGTAGTCAATACTTCATATCCTCACCTGGGTAATATTCCAGAAGAGATATCTGATATAGAACTGTCTTCATCTGAGGTGACAGCCCCACTCCCAGAATTATCAGATGTGCCACAAGTAACCTCTGATTTTGGGTATTGGGACACAGCAATTAGTGAAGATGAGGTAGATGAGGAACTTCAAGCAGAATTGAACTGGCTAGAGAGTATCACCTCAACTGAAGATACAGCCTCAGTAGATGAATGGGCCTTAGCGGAATCTGACGAAGTGACAGCCGATGTGGAAGCATCAGCGACAGAAACATCCTCACTGCTCGATTTACCTGAATTTACAGAAACTGAAGATACAGCCTCAGTAGATGAATTGCCCTTAGCGGAGTCTGAGGAAGTGGCAGATGATGTGGAAGCATCAGCGACAGAAACATCCTCACTGCTCGATTTACCTGAATTTACAGAAGATTTATTGAGTGAAGATGCCTTGAATGTGGTAGCGGACGCAGCCGAACCCACTTTAAATTTGCCAGAGGAAGAACTTCCAGCCGAGCCGACTGTCGGGCAAGGTGTTGCTGAAGCTAATTCCACAGATTTGGCCGCAGCGGCGGCTTTAGCAGCAGGCGCAGGAGTTGGTGCTTGGGCTAGCACCTTTGGATCGGATGCTCAAAATGAGACGACCGCAGCCGAAACAGCTACTGGTTTGGTTGATGCAGATGAAGAAAGCAGTATTATGCTCACACCAGATACTCATACATCGGCTGATGTATCTTGGGAGATTTCCGAAACCAAAAAAGCAGCACTGCGGCAACAAGGCGGCTCGCAATTAATAGTGCGGCTGTATGATGTGACTGGCATTGATTTAAGTTATCAAACTCCACAGTTAGTAAAGCAGTATGAATCTGAGGAAACAGTAAACGACGGCTCAATAGACATTCCCCGCAGCGATCGCGACTACATAGCTGAAATTGGCTATATCGCTGATGGCGATGCCTACAGCGGTAAACTACGCTGGTTATTTATCGCCCGTTCTCCAATTGTTCGTGTCTTCAGTCCTGTGAATCCAGATCCGATAGTTGATGATGTCGCAATCGCAGATAAAACAGATATTGATTTGGTAGATACTCAAGAAGAGATCGGTGAAGAAGAAAGCAGTATTGTGCTCGCACCACATACTTATACATCGGCTCATGTATCTTGGGAGATTTCCGCAGCCAAGAAAGCAGAACTGTGGCAACAGGGCGGCTCTCAATTGGTAGTGCGGCTGTATGATGTGACTGGCATTGACTTGAGTTATCAAAGTCCCCAGCTAGTAAAGCAATATGAATGTGAGGAAACAGCACACGATCGCTTTGTGGAAATTCCCGTCAACGATCGCAACTACCTAGCTGAAATTGGCTATATCGCTTATGGCGAACACTGGTTATTCATCGCCCGTTCTGCAATTATTCGTGTCTTCAGTGCTGTAAATCCAGATCCCGTAGTTGATGATGTCGCAATCGCGGATCAAACAGATGTTGATTTGGTAGATTTCCAAGAAGAAAGCAGTATTGTCCTCACACCCCGCACTTCCCAATGGGCTGATGTCTCTTGGGAGATTTCCGAAGCTAAGAAAGCAGCACTGCAACAACAGGGCGGCTCTCAATTGGTAGTGCGGCTATATGATGTGACTGGCATTGATTTGAGTTATCAAACTCCGCAGCTGGTACAGCAGTATGAATGTGAAGAGACTGCACACGATCGCTTTGTGGAAATTCCCATCAGCGAACGCGATTACATAGCTGAAATTGGCTATGTCGCTGATGGCGATGCCTACGGCGGTAAACTAGGCTGGTTATTCATTGCTCGTTCTGCGATCGTTCGTGTCTTTAGTCCAGCGCCGACAAATTCGACAACAGATTCCACTGGTGAAAATGTAGCATTAGTAAGCGAAGCAGCTGTTGGCTTGGCAAATGTAGAAGAAGAAACTGCTCCAGAAGAGAGCAGTATTTTCCTCACACCCCGCACTCCCAAGTGGGCTTATGTTTCTTGGAATATTTCCAAAGCTCAGGCGGAAGCACTGCGACAACAGGGCAGTTCCCAACTAGTAGTGCGGCTCTATGATGTAACCGGGATTGACTTGAGTTATCAAAGTCCCCAGCTTGTCCAGCAGTATGAATCTGAAGAAGTAGCACGCGATCGCTTTGTGGCGATTCCGGTGAGCGATCGCGATTATATGGTTGAAATTGGCTATATCGCTGATGGCGACCGTTGGTTACTCATCGCCCGTTCCGCTAACGTCCGGGTTTTCAGTCGTTCCTACGGAGATTTCTGGTTTGTCGCTGATGCTGAGTTAATTATTCACGGAGCAACTCAACCAAATACCAGCGTAAACATTGGTGGTCATGCCATCAAAATTAAACCCGATGGGACTTTTCACCTACGTCTTCCCTTTTCAGATGGTTTAATGGACTATCTGATAACGGTAGCTGCTGATGGGGAATCCCCAAGAACTATCCATAAGAAGTTCTCTCAGGAAACTTCCGAAAGCTAACATTACCCTGAGTTATCCCCTCTAACCCGATTCTCTCTTTTTAGGGGGTATAGGAAGGGGGGATTTTATTATATAGCAGTTTTTAGATGTAGGACTTACGCACTGTACAAATTAATTATGGTATGCATTTACCATGCATAGGTCGTTTCAGGCTTTAATTAATCATTCTTTGATAGTAAATAGACCTGCACTGTAGGGGCACAGCAATGCTGTGCCCTAACGACAGATGTGGTTTTTCAAATCATTCATATTTTGTCTTTTATGTCAATGCGTAAGTCCTAAGATGGATAAAATACACTACTCCAATCCTTAAGCGCGCGTTCTTTCTGAGTGGGTAAGTCTTGTAAAGGCAATTGGGAAAGATGAAATAATTTCTGAAGTAGCACTCCCGGATTTTTCACTTGTGAGAAATCCGGGTTTATTGCCTAGAAACTAAAATGATATGAAGAATACACAAAACTCAGTATTTATAAATACATTTATCGGCAAATAATGTAAACAGTATGCCAATATAAGTATTTCAGTATAAATATGTAAGTAAAATATTGACTGTAATTTACTGTAGTGTTATTGTAAGGTTATTGAGATGTTCTCTATTTTCAAGCTAAACACCCACATAGAATAGCCCACAAGGAGGGTATCAAAATATTTTTACCGGGTAAGAGTCAACTGTTGATTATTTTCAAGGTAGTAAGACTTAGGCGCTGGCAAAAACCAAATATGAAGGGTGGATTTTAGGCATTAAAGCTGAATTTTTCAATGCTTATTCAGTGATTTGTATTGAACAAAGATGATTAAAAAAGCCTGAAATGACCGATTATCCTGAATGCACACCTTCATTAATTTGTAGAGTGCTTAAGACTTAGATAGTCTGAGATAGTTAAATAAGTGATATGTACAAGCCTTTTTATCTGGTGAATCTTCAATCAATTTACTGATGAGCTTCAATGGTGAAGTATAAAGTATCCCGGAAACATCAAATTTCGGTAGATTTTAGTCCCCGAAAACGTCACTAAACTCAAGATTGAGAACTGAAGTTACTAAAAAAATCGATTTACTCAGGTAATAAGTTATGGCAAATATCATTGGAACCAACGGTAACGATACCCTAGTAGGTAGTGATGACGCGGACACGATTAAGGGTCTTGCAGGTAACGATACCATCACAGGTAACGATGGTAACGACACCTTAATTGGTGGTGGCGGTAAGGATCAATTTGTTTACAACCTCAGTAACGGCATTGATACAATCACTGATTTCGGTGGCATAGGTAAAGGCGTAAATACCTCGGCAGCAGTCATTGCCGAAGTGGACACCCTAAAATTCCCCGACTTTGACTTCTTTAGTGCCAAAAACTTGCTCCTTACTCAGAATGGCAGCAATTTGGAAATCGGCTTTGAAGAGGCAGGTCAGACCATAGTCATCCTGCAAAACTTCAAATTAGAAAACTTCAAGAATCTGAAAGCTTCTGGGGCAACACCAGCGATTGGCAATATCTTGTTTGGAGGGCAAACTAGTATCACCGACAGCTTTAATGTCCTGGATGCCAACTCCACTGATACCAACCTGGGCATCAAGAACACGGTGACTTTTCTTAATGACCTCGACAACAACATTACGGGTTTAGACGACTCAGATGATGTCGTCAATGGTGAGGCGGGTAATGACAAAATCGACGGCAAGAGTGGCAACGATTTGCTGCGCGGTGGTACGGGAAATGATACTCTCATTGGTGGCGCGGGAAATGACACTCTCATTGGTGATACGGGCAATAACTTTCTCGTTGGTGGTGCTGGTGACGATGAATTGAATGCTGATTCATCAACAGGCAATAATACCCTTAATGGTGGTGCTGGTAACGATTACTTGATTGCTGACAGTTCAACAGGCGATAACCTGCTCTCTGGTGGGGATGGCAATGACAGCTTCTCTTTGGCGGCCCCCTCTACTACCTCCTCTTCTTTAGTAACTCAAACGGTAGATGGAGGGATAGGTGAAGATTCCTTGTCCGGCTATTTCAACTATACTACGGGGGGAATCACCTCGACTTTCAATGCTGCTACTAACATTGGCTCGATTAGAGGGGGCACGGATCGAGTTAACTACAAGAATATCGAAAGATTAAATATCTCAGGTACAACCTACAATGACAATATTGTGGGGACTAATGGCAACGATTATCTCTCTGGGGGCGGTGGCAAGGATACGATTTTTGGCGGTGAAGGTAACGATGAGTTGAGTGTTGATTCAACAAGCGATAATATCCTCAACGGTGGCGCTGGTAGCGATCGCTTGAGTGCTAGCTCTTCAAAAGGTAATAACCTGCTCTCTGGTGGCGATGGCAATGATTCTCTTGACATCTCTGCGTATTTCGACTTCTTAGAGAACAGATATATCAATCCCACCTCTGGCAATAACACCCTCAACGGTGGCGCTGGTGACGATTCCTTGAGTGCTGACGGTTCAACAGGCTATAACCTACTCGCTGGTGGCGATGGCAATGATTCTCTTAATGCCTATGCCGCCTCTGGTAATAACACGCTCAATGGTGGCACTGGTAACGATGAATTGAATACTGATTCAACAGGTAATAACCTGCTCTTAGGAGGGGATGGCAATGACAGCTTCTCTTTTACGTCCCCATCTACAGCCTCCTCTTCCTTAGTAACTCAAACGGTAGATGGAGGGATAGGTAAAGATTCCTTGTCCATCAATTACTACAATACTACGAGCGGAATCACTTCGACATTCAATGCCACTACTAATATCGGCTCGATTACATCAGGCACAAATCGGGTTAGCTACAAAAGTATCGAACAACTATATATCAGAACTACAGCCTATGATGACAATATTGTCGGGACTAGTGGCAATGATACAATAGATGGGTTCGATGGTGGCAATGATACAATAGATGGGGGCAGTGGTGACGATTACTTGTCGTTAGGTAATGGTGCTACCCAAGGAATCACAACGACTTTCAATGCCACTACTAATATCGGCTCGATTACATCAGGCACGAATCGGGTTAGCTACAAGAATATCGAACGATTAAATATTTTTGATACGGCTTACAATGACTTGATTGTGGGGAGCAATGGCAACGATACGATCGGTGGGGTCAATGGGGTCAATGGGGTCGATGGTGGCAATGATACAATAGACGGGGGCAGTGGTGACGACTTGTTGTCGTTTGGTAGCTATTATGCTACCGAGGTAATCACTTCGACATTCAATGCCACTACTAATACTGGCTCGATTACATCGGGCACGAATCGGGTTAACTATAAGAATATTGAACGCTTAAATATTTTTGGTACAGACTACGATGACTTGATTGTGGGGAGCAATGGTAACGATACGATAGATGGGGCAGGTGGAAATAACACGATTCTCGGCGGTGCAGGTAAGGATTATTTGAGTGCTAATGCTTCAAATGATTTGAATTTAAATGTTAATAATCTGCTCTCTGGAGGCGATGGTAATGATTCTCTTGACGTCTCTGGTTTTTACGACGACTATCGCGGCAATTTCTCTCTGATTGCTATTTTGGGCAAAAACACCCTCAATGGTGGCGCTGGTGACGATAACTTAGTTACTAATTATTCATCAGGCAATAACTTACTCTCTGGGGACGATGGCAATGATACTCTTACAGCCGCTGGTTCAGCCTCCTTATATTCCTCATACGGAGCTTATACTGTCTCTGGCAATAACACCCTCAACGGTGGTGCTGGTAACGATCGCTTGATTGTTGATTATTCATCAGGCGATAATCTACTGGATGGAGGCGATGGCAATGACTACCTCACAGCCTCTAGCGCTACTGGTAAGAACACCCTCAAAGGTGGTAATGGCAATGACTACCTCACAGGTGGCAATGGTAATGATAGCCTAATTGGAGGAGCTGGTATTGATACCTTTGCTTTCAATAGTTACAATCAAGGCGTTGATAATATTTATGACTTCAACGCGACTAATGAACTGATTCAGATATCGGCTGTTGGTTTTGGTGGCGGATTATCAACACCTTCACTTAAGACAAGTCAGTTTACCCTCGGAACATCTGCAACCACGAGCAATCAACGATTTATCTATGACAATATTACAGGTGCATTGTTCTTTGATGGAGATGGCAGTGCGTCTGGGTTTACTCAGGTAAAATTTGCACAAATGTCTGCTGGCTTGTCACTAACAGAAAAGAATTTTGTGGTTGTTTAATCGTAATTAGCGCTCTTGTATAACTTTAGGTACGGAATGGGAGGTTATATTTTAAGCACCTCCCATTAAATTTTTCAATAGAGACGTAGCACTGCTACGTTTCCACAATGGTTCTGGATAACGCATATTTAACACCAGATGTCTATGGTTTCCAACAATTTGCGCCAAATCGACGCATCTCTGGAAAACCGGAAAAAATTTTCCAAATTTCTCCATTTTGCAGCCTGAAAGCCTTACTGCATAAGGCATCGACACATTTCAACGAAGTGATGCGGTTTTCAAGATTCGGGCGAGATGCGTCGATAAGCTTCAACACACTCCCTAAAAGTAAAATATATTACTTAAAATTGTTAAGGTTTTAACAAAAACTTAGCATTGGGTATCTTTTGCTCTGGAAAAATTGCTTGAGTTAGACATTTCCTAAATGCTAACGTCTACAAGGTGACACAGGATTTGGAGTGGTTTTTTTTACTATGAAGCACAGACACAAAGTAGCTTTTAGCTTGACATCGTTGATCGGTCTCAATTTAATATCTAGCTTAGTTATATTTGATGAGGCGATCGCCGCACCACCGAGAACCCCAGACAAAAGTGTAAATTGCGAGATTTTAGTTGTGGGTGGTGGACTTTCTGGTGTAGCCACAGCTTACGAGGGTTTGCTAGCAGGGCGAACAGTTTGTCTCACAGAAATTACTGATTGGTTGGGAGGACAAATTTCTGCTCAAGGGACATCTGCGTTAGATGAACGCCCAACTCAGCGAGCTCTCAAATTCTATTCTCGCGGCTATCTGGAATTACGAAACCGCATTGGGCGTAAATACGGTAAGCTTAACCCCGGTGACTGCTGGGTAAGTGAATCGTGTTTTCTTCCCCGCGATGCTCACACAATTTTGACCCAGATGCTTAAAGATGCCGAAAAGCAGGGCAAAGGGAAATTGCAATGGTTTCCCAACACGGTAATTAAGGATTTGGAAATCGCTGCTGATGGCAAAATAATTAATAGTGCGATCGCAATTCAACATCAACCACCAAAAGGCGCACCACCTCTTAATACTTTTACGTTATCTCAAAGCATTGAAGATGCTTATCGCTACGAAAACTCATCTCGGTTTACTAAAACTATTGTCCGTTTCATCCCCAAAGCTGTGAAAGAGGATGCTCCTAAATGGTATGTCGTAGACGCTAGCGAAACTGGAGAAATTATTGCCCTTGCTGATGTTCCTTACCGATTAGGTATTGATGCCCGTTCCTACCTAGAACCTTCTGCTTCTAGCACCAACAACGACCCTTATTGTCCTCAAGGCTTTACCTACACCTTTGCAATGGAGGCCACCAAGGAACCGCAACCGCAGACAATGCCTGCATTTTATCCACAATATGCGCCATATTTTAGCTATGAATTGAAGCGACTGGCTAACTTTAATTTAGTTTTTACCTATCGTCGAATATGGAGTCCAAAGAAAGGGAAATCAGAAAAATTCGGTGGTGTCAGTTTTACTGCACCTACACCAGGGGATATCTCGATGCAAAACTGGACTTGGGGTAACGACTACCGCCCCGGAACTGGTCAGGATAACCTAATTTATAACCGCCAACAGTTACAAGCGACTGGACAGTTAGAGCCAGGGGGTTGGATGGGAGGACTGCGGACAGAAACCCTGCGTAAGGCTGAGGAAAATGCTTTATCTTTCTATTACTGGTTGGTAGCTGGGACTACAGATTCTCAACTAGGAGATGGTGTCAAGCAGCAGCAACCCAATAACCGCTTTGTTTCCGGTTTAAATTCCCCAATGGGGACAATACATGGTTTATCAAAATATCCCTATATGCGAGAAGGACGGCGGATCATTGGCCGCCCCAGTTGGGGACAAGCTGAAGGCTTTAGTATTGGGGAAATTGATATTTCCCGCCGAGATTATAATGATCAGTATTACTCAAAGACTCTGCCAGCAGATATGTATCGTCGGCTACGAGCAGCAGTTGCAGGTTTAGAAGCAATATCAGTAATTGACGGTAAAGTTCCACCAGATAAAGCAATGCGACGGACTCGTTCTACCATCTTCCCCGATGCTGTGGGTATTGGTCACTACGCTATAGATTTCCATCCTTGCATGGTGAATAGTCCCCCAGAAGCCCCTGGGAACACAGAACGTCCAGGCGAAAGACGTGGTGCAGGTCTTGCTTATCCCTTCCAAATTGCTTTGAGGGCGATGATTCCTCAGAAAATTGATAATTTGCTGGTAGGTGGCAAAAGTATTGCGACTAGTCACATTGCTGCTGCTGCCTATCGAGTACACTCATTTGAATGGTCATCTGGCGCAGCTGCGGGAACTGTGGCTAGTTTTGCACTCAAAAATGCGATCGCACCTTACCAACTAGTTGATGACTTACCTAAACAAGAGCTACAACTAGAAGCACTCAAACGGCTTTTGCAACAAAATGGCAACCCTACCGCCTTCCCAGATACATCTATTTTTAACGAAAACTGGGATAATTGGAAATAGATAGTCATTTGTCATTTGTCATTTGTCATTGGTCATTGGTCATTGGTGATCGGTCATTGGTCATATCAAGTCCGGTTAATCACTTATGATTACCGAATCTGTGCAAAAATCCCAAAAGCCTCTTTACCCCTGCCCCCAGACCTTCGGTCACTGAGCGTAGCCGTACCACTTCGTGGAAGCAAGCTACGCGCAGCGTCTCGTAGAGAAGTGTGGTCTAAATGATAAGTCTTTAGCCGGACACGATATCATTGGTCATTGGTTAAGGACAAATGACAACGGACAACTAAACAATGAACTAAACTAATTACTTATAGTGTAGTTTTGTAAAATCATCTTGACCAATTGTTTTATGGTTATGACACTTTCAGCAGATGTTTACGGGATGTCCACAGCACCAACTATAGCTCCTGAACGGTCTAATCAAGTTATCCGTAAGACTTATCCGAATTACAAAGTGATTGTATTAAACGATGATTTTAATACATTCCAACACGTGTCTGAATGTTTGATGAAATATATTCCGGGGATGAGTGGCGATCGCGCGTGGGATCTGACTAATCAGGTACACTATGAAGGTCAAGCGATCGTCTGGGTCGGGCCCCAAGAACCTGCGGAACTCTATCACCAGCAGCTGCGCCGAGCAGGTTTGACAATGGCACCTCTAGAAGCAGCTTAATTATCATGGACAAACCCACCGTAAATCCTCTCCGCACGGCTTCACAAAAAGCCGCCAGACTGGTTTGGAATCACTCAACACACCTTTCTGGTCTTATCCCTATTTTAGAACGTCTTTGTCAGCACGATGGTATCCAAACTGTGACGCCAGGAGTGATTGGGCGGTCAAAAGGTCACTGTCCCAAAATGCAACTGCGCGTTTCAGTACCCATTCGTGGCGGCTATAAAGTCATTGCCCGGCAGGGGAAAACGGTACAAGAGGTATTTATTTTGACAACTTTGCCCCAGGATAAACTAGAAGCTGCATTAGCGATCGCCATGAGATGTTAATCATGCCCAATCCCCACTTGCCCTGAGCGTTCGCGTAGCGTCTCCAAGAGTTGCCGAAGAGATGCCCAATAACTATTCCTCAACCCGATGTACTGCAAATTTGTGTAGCGGCAGACTAACAATACAAGAAAAAGTTAAGAAATATGACAGAGCCGTAGTTATTTTCAAAGTCATGACTACAGATTCCCAATCGGGTAAAACTATTTTTTCGATGCCAAAAGCTACACAGTAAACTAGCCAGTAACTAAAGCTCATTCTAAACAGAATCTGTTCTGTTTCTTCGATCTCATTTGTTTGCTCCTTACTGTTCCACAGTAACAACAGTCCAATAATGCAAGCTACAAAGGAAACAGCAACTACAAATTCGTGACAAAATATATTTAACGAATGCATTTGTGTTTATTCCCACATTTTTCAGTTGAAATTTAGTCTAAAGGAATATTCCTTGCAGAGATACAAATTATTTACAAACCTCAATAGATTCAAAAGCGCTGAGTGAAAAATTTGGCGTTGTAACTCAGCACTCATAACTCAATTAACCTTCATGACTAGTTGCCAAAATTGAAGCGTTTGCAACAATTGCTCCTTCATGTATAAGAAAGGTTTAAGTATTTCCCAGAAATATATAACCAATTGCTGCAAATGCTTAATACTTTGCAACAATTGCTTCTTCATGTATAAGAAAGGTTTAAGTATTTCCCAAAAATATATAACCAATTGCTGCAAATGCTTAATACTTTGCAACAATTGCTTCTTCATGTATAAGAAAGGTTTAAATGATTGCAGCATTTGTTGTAATTAACTTATGACTTAATCTTACTTAAAAAATCAAAATCTTTTAAGTAAAATTAACTGCCCTCATCCTCCCTCGATGCATCCTACAGTGTATACACAAGTTCAATTACCCCCCTTACCAGGGCTGATTCATCCCCTAAAACAGGTAAAATTGCAAGTGTTGAGGGGAGGAAAATTATGGGTAGTTCTCTGATTGAACAACTGCGGCTTGTGGAAGATTTTAGAACGAAAGATGGCCGAAGGCATCCACGTTAGCGTCCACTATGCCGCCTGCAAATTGGTTGGCAGTAATTGAAAGTTCACTTCTGTCCTGCCAAGACTTGTTCGGCACTCAAATCCAACTGTGGAAAAGTAAAAGAAATGATGCGTTCTTATCCTCGGAATGCAACAGCATCATAGAACCCTTCTACTAGGGTGCATATTATAACTATCTCTTGAATCGGGTCAACAATTCAGTATTCGGGAATTTTCAGAACAGCATATTTAGAATGTTTGCTGCGATAGTCTGTGGTTTGTGTAGATTCGATGACGACTTGTACCACTAATATGGGGGGAGTTTCGTTAAGTTCGATTACAGCTTCTCGATTAGAAAGTACTGACCACTGCTGTGTTGGTAATACTACTACATCTGGAATTCGTGAGGTGTCCCAGCATCCTCCACGTGGCGAACGCACTCCCACAGAAAACTTTTGTGCTGTCCAATTCTGACCTATTTTGGCACTTTCATGATCATTGCTTCGTTCTAAAAACTTGGAGATGCCACCGTGCTTGCCAGTGCCAAGGCTGATGGGAATTAATTCTCCATCTACCAATTCATATTGGGTATCCGTGCCATCGTTATACTTAAGATACTCTGCAAAAGTAAATTTTTTTGTGGTTGCAGTCATAGCGATACCTACGGCGGGCTACGCCTACGCAATTCTCATCGATGACTCAATACAGTTATTCTACTTGCATTACAGGAAATACTGATGGAACGCTCGAAAATAATTGCCATTCTTACAGGTGCGATTTCGATCATTTTAGCGATCGCCTACCTGATCTTAGTCCAACTGCTGGACTACCGGGACATGAAACCCGCCCCCATTAGTCAAGTTGACTCACCACCTGCCGTTACTATCTCTCACTGGCAAGTTGACAAAATCACCCAAATATAAATTACATTTAGTCGATTTTTAGAGACGCAATTGATTGCGTCTCTTGTCATTTATATCAATTGATAAAACTAATGATAACTATTGATTCATCCCTAAACCAATACATAGATAAAAATTAATAGCTATGATTCATTACTTAAATAGTTGATTAGATAAGAAATAATTAGAGTTCTTATCTCAAATTTATTTAATTAAATAATTCCATTGTGACAGATATAACGGTAAGCTATTTCTAACAAAATTAAGCAAAGATAAATTTGCATTATCTACGACGCCGAATAGCCCGTCGTAGACATTGCTGGGTTAACTGGGATCAACGTCAGTTGATTTAAAACCCATAATTTTTGATGACAATAATAGAGGTGAGTTGATGGCTCAGTTTCTACTTGAGACTGTTTGGCTAGTTCCGTGCTATGCCTTAATCGGTGGCTTGTTAGCCGTGCCTTGGTCGCCAGGGATCATTCGGAAAACGGGGCCAAGACCGGCGGGTTATGTAAATTTGGTGATGACATTTTTGGCGTTTGTACATAGTGCGATCGCCTTACAAGCAACTTGGAATTATCCAGCCCAAGAAGTATTTATTCCGTGGTTATCTACGGCTGGTTTAGACCTAACTATTGCTTTGGATATATCCTCGGTGAGTGTCGGCGCTTTAGTTGTGATTACTGGCTTGAATTTGCTGGCGCAGATTTATGCGATCGGCTACATGGAAATGGATTGGGGTTGGGGACGCTTCTATTCTTTGTTGGGATTATTTGAAGCGGGATTATGTGCCCTTGCTTTGTGTAATAACTTGTTTTTCAGCTATGTAATTTTGGAAGTCCTGACGCTGGGAACCTACCTACTAGTTGGCTTATGGTTTAGTCAGCCGTTGGTAGTTTCAGGTGCAAGAGACGCTTTCTTAACCAAGCGGGTGGGAGACTTATTCTTGCTGATGGGCGTATTGGCATTATGGCCTTTAGCCGGAACTTGGAATTATCCAGAATTAGCTGAATGGGCGGCTACTGCGAACGTTAACCCGACAGCGATTGCACTCGTAGGTTTAGCCTTAATTGCCGGGCCGATGGGTAAATGTGCCCAGTTCCCCCTGCATTTATGGCTAGATGAAGCAATGGAAGGCCCTGTTCCCAGTACGATTTTGCGGAACTCAGTAGTAGTTGCTAGTGGTGCATGGGTGCTGATTAAATTGCAACCTGTGTTAAGTCTGTCGCCGATAGTTTCCTCCGCTATGGTGGCCATTGGGGTAGTGACAGCCGTGGGTGCTTCTTTAATTGCGATCGCTCAAATTGACCTTAAACGCTGCCAATCCTATTCTGTCAGTGCATACATGGGTTTAGTCTTCATTGCCGTGGGAGTGCAACAAGACGAAGCGGCGCTATTGTTAGTACTCACCCATGCCATATCCGCAGCCCTGTTGGTGATGAGTACTGGGGGAATTATTTGGAATAGCATCACCCAAGATGTCACCCAATTAGGCGGATTGTGGACGCGTCGCCCGATTTCGGCAATTGCTTTTATCGTCGGGACTTTGGGATTAGTTGGTTTTCCACCCTTGGGTAGCTTTTGGGCGTTGGTGAAACTAGCAGATGGGTTGTGGGAAACGCAACCTTGGTTAGTGGGAGTAGTGATAGCGGTAAATGCTTTAACAGCCGTGAGTTTAACCAGAGAATTCGGTTTAATTTTTGGCGGTAAAGCGACACAAATGAGTCAGCGATCGCCTGAAGCCCACTGGCCGATGATTCTGCCAACAATGATTCTACTTGGTGTCAGTCTACATCTTCCTTTAGTGTTGCAAAGCTTATCACTTTTACCCGATTGGGCAAGCCTAAATAAAGATGTCGTACTACTTTTAATTTTGTCGAATATTTTCAGTTGCACCATCACTGGCGTAATTTATTTAGGCAATATTCCCAAACCGATTCGTCTCCCTTGGCAAGGATTACAAGATTTACTGGCATACGACTTTTACACCCCAAAACTCTATCGGATGACGATAATTTTCAGCGTTGCCAAAATTTCCCAACTTGCTGATATGATTGACCGCTTTGTGATTGATGGGATTGTTAATTTCGTTGGTTTATTTTCGCTATTAGGTGGCGAAGGTCTTAAATACAGCACCTCTGGACAAACCCAGTTTTATGCATTCACTGTTCTTCTAGGAGTGAGTTTTTTAGGAATGTGGGTAACTTGGCCATTTTGGGGAATACAGTTTTTAAATTTTGTTTTTCAAATTTCGACACTTAGGTAGCAGTAGCTATCCGACTAAAAGTTAACAGTTTAATATTGTGAGGATAATTCCATGAGCATACGACATCCGCAGATAAGTCTTTCCAGAAGAAGTTTATTCAAGTTTGGTGCAGGTGCGATCGGTACAGGTGTATTGACAGCCGGACTTGGTTCAAACTTACTTGCAGCCGAAAAAACACCAGTAGAAGAAGATATTACGCCCGATAAGGCACTGCAAGAGTTATTAGATGGAAATGAAAGGTTTGCCAAAAGAAAACGTCGTAATCCTGACCAAAGCTATTCACGTTTAGTTGAAGTTGCCAAAGGTCAAAAGCCTTTCGCTTCTATTCTCGGTTGTGCAGATTCACGAGTCCCTTCAGAAATTGTTTTTGACCAAGGACTTGGAGATTTATTCGTTTGCCGGATAGCTGGTAATATTGCCACAACACAGCAAATTGGTAGTTTAGAATTTGGTAGTTTAGTATTAGGTACCAAAGTCATCATGGTCGTTGGGCATGAAAGATGTGGTGCAATACAAGCGGCGATTAAAGGTGCTCCAGTACCTGGAAATATTGGAAGTTTGCTTGAAGCAATTAAACCAAGTGTAGAAAGTTCAAAAGATAAATCAGGAGATATGGTAGAAACTGTTTGTAAAGCAAATATTTTGGCGCAAATTCAAAAATTGAAATCATCGTCAGTTTTATCTGAGTTAATCAAAGCAGAAAAGCTGAAAATAGTCGGTGGCTATTACGATTTAGATACGGGAGAAATTAGTATAGTAAGTTAGCTTTTTTGTCCTTTGTCATTAGTCATTAGTCATTGGCTAAAGAGTAAGTCATAAAGGATAAAAGACAAAAGACAAAGGACGAAGACGTAGGTTTGGTTGAGAAACGAAACCCAAGATTATCGAGACTTTGTTGGGTTACGCTATCGCTCAACCCAACCTACTATTCTCTTAACCTAAGCGTATTGAGTCATAAAGGACAAAGGACAAAGGACAAAATTTCCATGTTAAGTGTTTTGATTTGGCTTCCAATCTTCACTGCTATTTTCATAGCAGTCTTACCTGTAAGTATTCCTAATTATCGCATTCGTTTAATAGCATTAATTTTTTCAGGGATAGTTCTCTTGTGGAACATTTTTATCCTGCTAAAATTTGATATCAGCAATCCAGGAATGCAATTTCAAGAGTATTTGCCTTGGAATGAAACTCTTGGCTTGAGCTATCAATTAGGTGTTGATGGACTTTCCATATTGATGTTGGTGTTAAATAGCCTACTCACGTGGATTTCTATTTACAGCAGTAGTAAAGAAACTGAACGACCCCGGTTGTTTTACTCCATGATTTTATTAGTGAGTGGAGGAGTTGCAGGTGCTTTTCTAGCGGAAAATTTGCTGCTGTTCTTCCTATTCTACGAACTAGAACTAATCCCTTTTTACTTACTGATTTCCATTTGGGGAGGGAAAAAACGAGGTTATGCTGGGATTAAATTCCTAATTTATACTGCTGTTTCGGGAGCATTAATTCTGGCAACATTCTTAGGTATGGTGTGGTTGAGTGGTTCTACCAATTTTGCTTTTGATGCAGTCTCTACAGAAAATCTATCAACAGCCAAACAAATTCTTTTATTAGCAGGAATAGTGTTAGGTTTTGGGATTAAAATTCCCTTAGTTCCCTTCCATACTTGGCTACCCGATGCTTATGTTGAGGCTTCAGCACCAATTGCCATTCTTCTCGGTGGGGTGTTGGCAAAGCTGGGAACCTATGGACTGCTACGATTTGGGTTGGGTATGTTTCCCCATGCTTGGAGTATTATTGCACCGACTTTAGCAATTTGGGGAGCAGTTAGCGCTATCTATGGCGCAGTAATTGCGATCGCTCAAAAAGATATCAAGCGCATGGTAGCATACAGTTCCGTTGGTCACATGGGCTATATCTTGCTAGGTGCTGCCGCCAGTACTCCCTTAGCACTCGTTGGTGCAGTCGCCCAAATGTTCAGCCACGGTATTATCCTAGCCATTCTCTTCCACTTGGTGGGAGTCGTTGAAGCCAAAGTTGGTACACGCGAGTTAGATAAACTCAATGGTTTAATGAGTCCCATACGCGGTTTACCGCTAATTAGCGCTTTACTAGTTTTAAGCGGTATGGCTAGCGCAGGTATTCCCGGTTTAACAGGATTCATCGCAGAATTTATCGTCTTTCAAGGTAGTTTCTCTATCTTTCCCCTCCCGACAATTTTGTGTGTAGTCGCTAGTGGATTAACCGCAGTTTATTTTGTTATCCTCCTCAACCGCACTTGTTTTGGCAGACTGGATAACTTCGCCTACTATCCCAAAGTTCTTTGGTCTGAGAAAATACCAGCTTTAATTTTGGCAGCTTTCATCATCTTTTTGGGAGTACAACCCACTTGGTTAGTACGTTGGAGTGAATCCACAACTACAACAATGGTGGCTGCAATTCCCTCTTTGGAAAAAACTGTTATCTCTGAAGTGGTAAATAATTAAGAGTTTTTAAACGCAGAGGAACGCAAAGTTTAACGCAAAGTAGCGCAGAGTTTTTGAATTCGATTCGCTAGAAGTTTACGCAATTGAGTAAATATCATTACCATGACTGCAATTAAAACAGCAATTAAATTACCTCCTTCTAATCACGAATTTGCTGAAGTAATTCACCGCTTAGAAGCAGGCGGTGCAATGTTACCCGATACTCCAGAAAATTTGATGCAAATCATCGGTTTATACAAAGCTTATGCTGTGCCGATGGATTTTTACTGGCGTGACCTACTTTATATTGCCGAACGCGAATTTTTAAACCCGCTTCCTTTCTTTAAATACTTCTTACCCAAAGACTATTTAGAACTGCATAATCATTACGCTGGCGATGATGCCGATTTACGAATTTGGCGCGGCGAAGCTACTGCACATCCAGAACTTTTGGCATTTATCGACAAGGGTGAAACTTTTAAAATGCCGAAGTTGTTGCATCACTTGTTCCACGATCGCATTAACATGGAATTTGCAGAAGCTTGTATGCGGGCGATGTTGTGGCACAGAGGAATGGGTGGACAATTTGACCCTTACCTAGATTCAGCAGAATACAAAGCCAACGCTGACCGGGCAATTAAAGCTTACTTCCAAGGCAACCCTGTAATGCTGGGGCTTTACAAGCTGTTCCCCGATATGTTTTTGGAACAGTGCCGCCAGATGTCATACTACGCTAATCTGGGCTTATTCTGGGAAGTCATGGCCCCGGTATTCTTTGAAATGTCCGACCGCTATGACGAAGGTACGATTAGCAGTGTGCCAGAGGCGATGAGCTTCTTAGTTAATGGTATATTTGCGATCGCAGGTCGTCCTATTTACCATCACGTTTATATTCGTGGTGAATGCTACGAAATTGTCCCCAAATCTAAGGGTTTCATGTGGCTATACGAAGCTGCATTACCTTATGTAGAAGCGGTTTTCTACCGCACTGCACCCTTCCGAGGAACAAAATCTTATAATGCTCAAGCGCGTCAAGTACCGGAAGACCAGAAAGACTTTCACTATGGCATTCTTTACGCTGATGTATTTCCAGTAGGTACTGCTGGCATTCCCCCGACATTATTAATGCAAGATATGCTGCATTTTTTACCACCATATCTTGTTGATTATTACAGCCAACATTGCCGGGGTGAAGAAGATATGTTAATTCAGTTAGGAGTTAGTTTTCAACGCTCAATGTACTGTGTCACTTCTGCGGTAATTCAAGCCTTGCGAACTGCACTTTTATATCCATTAGATGACCAAAATCCCAAGCATTTACAAGCTAACCGAGATTTCTTTGAAATGCAGCTAAATCGTTTTACCCGTAATGACTACAATATTCGTGATGCTGCTCGTTTAGGAAGCATTCAAAGTCAAGATTATCGATAATATCATGTCCGCTTGATTACTTACTAAACGCGAATAACTACACCCCGCATTTGAGTAAAGCAAATGCGGGGTGTGGTTCTTTTTTTTGATTTATGCAAGAGGTCTATTGTAGAAAGAGCGATTCATCGCGTCTCTTACCTTAACCGAACCGTATTGATTGTCAACTCTATAAGACAATACAGTTCAGTTAAGCTTCATAATAATTTTTTGTCAAAAGTGCGCTCGCACTTACTCTCTTGGGCTTGCTTCCTGTGTAACAGAAATGTCGTTTAAGGCTCATTTCCCGACACATAACAACGGCGATCGCCCCGCCTGTGACAAGTGTGCAAACCATCCACTGCAACGTCAACATTGACTGGACTGTGAAAGAGAGGGGTAGCACAGCTGTGCGCCCTTACGAGGATCTATTTTTTTGTACCTCACCCATGCGGGAACCGCTATAAAACATCTCCAAAAAACAATATAAAAGACTTGTGTAGTCAGGGTTGATACCTCATTCTGGAGATATCTATAGATATGAACTTAATGCGATCGCGAACTTAATTCCGAAATTCACCTGAACGAGACTGTAGCATTTCAAAGAGAACCAATAGAGTAATTGCACCATGAAAAACTTCAAAATTATTACATTAGGGGCATCAGGCGCAGGAAAAACTGTATTCCTCGCTAGTATGTTTAAGGCATTATCAACTCAGAAAAACTCTAGTTTTAAGCTTGATGTTGAAGAGCCAGACAAACGAAAATTACTAAACTCCACCTATACACAGATATTGACTGGCGATACTTGGCCTCCTGGAACAAAAAATATTTCCGAATGGACGTTTACTTGTAAAGTTCAAACAGAAGATTTTGATAACTACAATGCTTGTCAATTCACTTATTTTGACTATGCTGGAGGTCGCCTAACTGATATAGAGAAAGATGAGGACTTGGAAAACGTCGTACAGCAAGCTGATACGATTTTAGGATTACTAGATGGTCAGAAAATATATGCTTGGCTGAATGGTAGCGATCAAGTACGAGCCAATGTATTTTTAAGTACGGATTTACCCAGTATTCTCAAACGGATGCAGAAGCTTACAGTTCCAGTTCACTTTGTTATTACTAAGTGGGATGTTCTGGATCAGAAGTTTACCCTATCTCAGATACATGAAAAACTTCTCACTATTCCTGCTTTTGCACAATTAATCAAAAGTCGAGGTGAAGCAGGTTCTATTGTCCGAATTATTCCAGTTAGTGCTATCGGTTTAGAATTTGCTACTCTGCAACCAGATGGAAGTATGAAAAAGAATCCAGGTAAGATTCCATTTCCCTTTTTGCTTGAAGCGCCTATATCCTGTGTTTTGCCAGATAGACTACAACAATTGCATCATCAAAAACAAGCACAAGAAAAACAACTTGAACAACAAATTCAGAAGATAGATGATGGCAATATTGTGGTTGGCGCATTAGTTGGTGGTCTAGATTTTTTAGGGGTTGGATTAGAGGGATTGGGACTACTGCTAGAGTTCGACGACGATGCGGCTGAAATCAAAATGGCTAGATTGTTCACTAAAGCAACTTCAATGGTTACTTCTTTGGTGAAAGGGGGAATAAAAGGAATTAATGAAAAAATAAGTAAAGGATCTCGAAAAAAGAAAGAAACTACGCTCAAATCCGTTAAAGACGAACAGTCTGCTCTAATACACGCAATGAACGTCTTTTATGATTTTGAGAAAGATTTAATAGATAGTTTTCCCGAGTCTAAATTAGTTTAGCCCTATATCAATAAATCCCCTAAAGGTGCAATGAATAACTACAGTATTATTACTCTCGGAGCATCTGGCTCTGGTAAAACCATCTTCTTGGCTAGTCTTTTCAAGGTATTTTCAACACAAGGAAAGTTTGGCTTTTCTCTAGATGTTCAAGACAATTCTAAAAGAATGGTTTTGAATAAGATATTTGCAGATTTGACTACAGGAGAGCAATGGCCTTTAGGCACTAGAAATATTTCTGAATGGGCATTAACTGCCTATGTAAATAACTCAGGAATATCTAAGATTCCAGCCTGTAAAATCACCTATGTTGATTATAAAGGAGGTCTAATCACAGACGTATCAACAGAAGATGAAGAAAATTACGGCGGTTACAATAATTTGGAAACCTACGTTAAAGAAGCGGATGCAGTTTTAGTAATCTTAGATGGTCAAAAGCTACTTTCTATGATGCAGGATCGCGACTTAACTAATAAGGTTGTTTTCAGATGGCTAAATGAAGACCTATCGGCCCTCATGCAAATGGTCGATAAATGCAATAAATATATTCCCGTTCATTTCATCATTAGCAAGTGGGACTTACTTGAAGGTAGCTACTCTCTAGCAGATGTAAAAAAACGCTTGCTGAATAATGTTCCTGAATTTTATAACGTAGTTGACAATAGGAGGAAAGTAGGTTGTCCAGTACGTTTGATTCCTGTCAGTTCTTTAGGTAAGGGTTTTGCAGTCCTACAACCTGATGGACAGATGAAGAAGCTTTCTGTCAATCCACATCCAATGAATGTAGAGTGTCCCCTAGCTTTTGCTTTGACGGATAAGCTACCAAATCCAGGCAGATCGAAACAAAAGCCTTTTAAACTCACAGTATGGGATTGGATTGGCATTGGACTTTGTATTGCTCTCATTCCATTTAGCATGGGGTTCACACTGATTATTGCCATTGTTTATTTTGGGTTTCATCTATTGAGAAACAAGAAGCAAAGATTAGATGAAATTTCATCGAGTGAAGAGGCATTTGAACAAATTCTGAGTAAATGTCAGGAAATTAAGAAACAATTCAATGCTGACTTTCCTGACTCTGACCTTGCTAAAGTACCCTCTTTTAAATCTAGATAATAAGTATTATGACAATTCAAGCTTGGACTTTTCTCGTTAGCCGAAATCAGTCAATCGACTACAAAACTGTAGTCGCACCTGATTTCATTTCTGAAGCTAAAATTCGCAGTTTGCTCACTAAAGTTACAGAAGAAGATTTTACTGAAAGTGGGCGAATAAGTATTCGTGAGGTAAATGGATCTGAAGTTGGCAACTTTACTGTTGTTTTTCGTTCGGTTAAAGCCAGAAACAACGACATAGGAGAAGAGGGAAATAAAGTATTAAAAGATGCAGTTGGGAGAGAAATTTATTGGGTGGAGGGACTCGTTTTTCAGAAAAATTTGCCCGAAATGCAATATAAAATTGGAGAAAGTCATCTCGATCAAGTACATCGATATCTACAAGAGAAGTATCGGGAGTTTTGGTATGAGGATAAGCTCAGTATTTCCTATGTGATTGATTTGCTAAAAGTTACATCTGGGCCAGACAACAACTTTAGAGTGCTAGAGCCATTGGTGATTACACTAAGGCCTCAATTAGCAGAGTATCAATTACCAAAAAAAAAAGAACTTAAAAACTATAAATATCCTCCCGGCAAACCTGTAAGAAACAAAATAAGTTTATTTAGACTTGTTTTGATTGCAATTACAGCACTATTATTGACTGGGATAGTTTGGAAAGCGTGGTCGGACTTGCAGCCAAAGATATGCCTGTCCGTTACTCGAGATAAAACAATTGAATTTCATCTGCAAAATCAACCCCCCTCATCACAAAAGGTATTATCTGGAATTGAAGAGCTTAAAAAATTAAAAAAAGAAAACGAAGCAGCTTGGATATTCCTAAACGGTTCTTTGGAGGTAGAAAAATCTCTTGCAAATCAGATTAAAACGGAAGTAAACAACCAAGTAGACAACCAAAAAGGAATAACAAAAGAAGCCGTAAGTATTACAATAGTTCCAGATGAAAAGACCACATCAAAATTAAACATCAAGAATTACCCGATTGACTTAGCGATCGCCCTACTTCAAAATAAAACGGTTACTAGCGGCAAACTTGAGGCAACAATAATTGAACCAATTTCACAAAAAGCATGTCCTGTAATGCTTTACAAATGTAATTATTCACTCCAATTTGCCAGGCAATGTTTATAGCGATAAGCAAGCTTTGAGTGATATTTAACAAAGTCTCAAGGAGAAGTGTAGCCTGAGTTAAGATAAATTCAGCGTAACAAATGTGTAGCCACCAGCCACTCTATCTACGTATGCGACCAGGAAATTGGTATCCACCAACAATACCTTTGCCAATTTACGAGGGTGAGTTAATGTATTAACTCCCTTTTCTCTAAGGCTTGGCAAAAACAATAAGTCCTAAAAATTCCTTCTAGGTTGAGCGCAAGGTTTTTTTATATATTGCCCGCAGTATAAAGGGTTTGAAAGTCCAAGCTCCCTTTTCAGCTCAATGCTCATGTATCGGTCATTTTGCCAGTTTTGCCAAAATTTTTGTAGGCTCTTATTTTGGCAAAGGTATTGCTTTGATAAAGAGTTTTAGCCTTAACCCAAGCGTATTGCTCTATAAGACTTGTGTGTATACCGTAGCTCTACGAAGAAAGAGGTTTTTTAGACAATAAGTGGTTGTATGATGTCCGGCAAATTACCCCTAATATATACATTGCGAGTGGAACGAAGTGAAGCAATTGCAGAGTCCTTGTAATTGCTTCACTTCGTACCTTACGGGAAGGCCAAGGGCGAACGCAATGACATTTGAACGGACATGATATTAGACAAAATTATTTATGTCATTGCGAACGCTTCATTCGCAATCACAAATGTATATTTAATTTTGCACTACTACTTAGTGAACAGTCAGATTAATAATAGCTGCCAGATTTCCGATGTTCCAAAGCCGTGACACCATCATTTTCCAACACTTCACCGCCATCGATGACAGCATAAATTAACCATCGATCGCCACATTCCAGCTGATTTTGCACTGTACATTCTAAATAGGCTAATGCCTCATTCAGAATCAAACAACCATTCAGAGCAGTTTTTGTGTCAAGATTTGCAAAGGGATTATCGCCTAAAGTGCTATGACGAGAAAAATAGCGCCGCACATTTCTTCCTTCTTTAAGGATATTCAGTACAAATTTATCACCAGGATGATGCATTAAATCTGCATTTTGCTCGTTAGCGATCGCAATCATAATTCCTGGCGGGTTAAAAGTTGCCTGCGATACCCAAGAAGTTAAAACCCCTTTGTGAGTTTCTTCATCACGAGTTGTCACAACACACAGAGAACCAATGATTCGTCCCACCGCTTGTTCGGTACGATCTACATGGGTTTCTGTGACAATCTGGCGGGAAGTCCGCAGTTTTTTGGTTTTCTTCAAGTTTTGGGCAAAGGAAGCACCGGCTTGTTGACATTGCTGGAGAATCTCAGGAGTGGGACTGAAACGCACCCGAATGGTTTCAAATCCTAGTTGATAATTAGCATCTTTGAGCTTGCTTTCGATTAAATCAATTGCTTCGCCACTCCAACCATAAGAACCAAACACCCCTGCTAACTTAGTTTTAGCCGCCACCGAGAGAACTATTCCTAAAGCAGTTTGAATTTGAGTCGGTGCATGGCCGCCTAAAGTGGGTGAGCCAATAATCAAGCCATCGCAGGTTTCTACAATGCGGTTAATCTGTGCAGAATCGGCTAGTTCGCAGTTGATTAATTCTAGATTAACTCCATTTTGAATCAAACCTTGAGCGATCGCATTCGCCATAATTGCTGTATTTCCATAAGCAGAAGCATAAAGCAAAGCGACACTCAACTCTTGAGATTTTTGCCCTTGACACCATTGACGGTAATCATAGGTAAAACGACTGAGGCTGTAACGGACAACCGGGCCGTGTGCTGGGGCGTAACATCTAGCTCCCAAAAGCGATATTTTATCTAAGGCTACTTCAACTTGTTTGGCTTGGGGCGCATGGAGACATTCAAAATAGTAACGACGTTCCGCATCTAATCCCTTCCAATCTTCATCAAACAAAGTATCTTCGCAAATATGAGCGCCAAAAAGTTTGTCTGTGTAGAGAATTTTTGTAGCAGAATCGTAAGTACAAAGTCCATCGGCCCAACGGGGAGTTGGTACGGTGATAAATGATAGAAGATGTCCTTGTCCTAAATTTAGAGTATCCTGCGATCGCATCACTTGGATAGGTGATTCAAATTCGGGAAAGGCAGTTTTTAGAGCATTGGCGGCGGGGCGAGAACAAATGATAGTGGCTTGAGGAACCAGAGAGAGCAATACTTGCAAGGTTGCTCTGCGGTTCGGGTTGACATGACTCAGAACAATATAATCGAGGGAGATGAAATCTAGATGTTGTGCTAGTTGCTCAAGGTAAATATCGGTAAAAGATTCGCCGGGAGGGTCAATTAAAACCTTTTTATCAGCTTGAATCAGATAAGAATTCGCTGTAGTTCCCCGTTGGCGGGAATACTCCACCTCAAATTTTAGTCTGTCCCAAGTCCGCGATCGCATAATCAGAGTATTTTTACCAATTTCAGCAACTTGTACATCTCTGCTATGGTTGGACGTTAATGTGACAGTAGACATAATAACCTCTGTTAATTTGGGAATTGGGCAAATAATTCGTAATTCGTAATTCGTAATTCGTAATTTGAAATAATAATGCTATACATTTTTATGTCTTTATTGAGGAATATTATGGGCTTGTATTCTTCAATTACGAATTACGAATTATAAATTACGAATTATGTTGACCATTGGTTTGTGTTAATTCAGACTTGGCTCGGCTTCTATAGCGTTTAGATGCTTCTTGTTCCGGGTCTATACCTTCAAAGGTCGGGGGTAGCCAAACTCTGAGAAACAGTAGTATTCCCAGCACTAATAAAAAGGCACAAGTTGCTAAAACTTGACTCCAACTTGTTTCTAGAACACCTTTAACAATGACCTCTCGCAAAGCAGAAACAATGGAAACTTCAACAGCTACCCCAATAGATACTCGATGTTCCTGTAGGTAAATAATCAGCAGTCGGAACAACTCAACTAAGATAAGTAAAAAGAGAATATCGGCAGTAACAGCATGAAAATCTAGAGGCGGAAGTAAGGAGAGAAACATATCTCTCACCTGAAGCACCATGAAGCTAAATAAACCGATACACAAAGAAATTACAATTATATCTTGGATAAATTCCAAGGTTCGCACAACGCGCGCCCGATTGATTTCGTACATGGTAATCGGGGTGTTTTCAACAGATTTATACATAGTTGTTGGGAGACGCGATGAATCGCGTACAAGGGTGGGTAGAGACGCGATTCATCGCGTCTGTAAGAAGCAGGGGAAATAAAGGAGAATGACAAATTACAAATGACAAATGACAAATTAGTAATGATTGCCAATTTTGCGGTGATGGGCGGCGGTAAGTGCATTTAGCTTGGCGACTCTTCCAGTTTGGACTGTGCTATAAATTACCCAATGATCTCCACAATCCATGCGGCTAGTGATTTCACATTCCATGTAAGCTAGAGCTTCAGCTAAAACGGGCGATTCATTTTTAGCTGGATATGTTTTCACTCCAGCAAATCTATCTGCACCAGGAGCAAAACGCTTAATAAAGTGTTTCATTAATCCTTGATATTTGCCTTCTTCTAAAACATTTAAAACAAAGCGATCGCCAACGTGCATCAAGGATTCAATTGCCCGATCTTTGGATACTGCGATCGCCACTCCCAAAGGCTCAAGACTCGCTTGTGTCACCCAAGAAGCCAACATCGCACTCTGAATTTCTCCTTTTTTGGCGGTGATGATGTATAATCCTGTGCTAATCCGCCCTAAAGCTTTTTCTAGCTCAGTATTGATAGATTTAATTTGTTTGATGGTGCGATCGCGGGTCAACCATTGACCCATATCTATCCCCGCTTCATCACAAAATTGTTCTGTTGCTTGGGTAGGGATTTCCTTAACTAAAATAGGTGGAAAAGCTTCAGTTAATCCCAGTTCTTGAAACTTATTACGTAATGGGTAAATTGGTTCATCTTCTCCACCTCCCGACTCTAATAAACCAATTGCCTGCTTCTTGTGAACAGCAGCTAAAATTGTACTTAAAGCAGCTTGAGCGATCGCCGAAGATTGGGGTGGCATTGCAATTACTAAACCAGAAGCTTGTGCAACTAATTCTCGAACTTCTTGAGGCTCGGCAGTATTGAGGTCTATTAATTCGACTGCTACGCCTGTTTTTGCGCATCCATGAGCTATGGTACGGACTAAATGCTCGCTATGTCCGTAATCTTCAACATAAAATAGAGACACTAAAGTCTCTGTTTTTGCTTGTTCTAAACTCCAGTTTTGATAGCGTCCGAGCCATTCCGAGATATAGTGTTGTAATAAAGGGCCATGTCCCGTAGCAACTGTTCCTATTTCTAACTTTTCAATCCGCTTTAAAGCTGCTAAGACAGATCGGGCATTGGGGCCCATGAGACAATCATAGTAATAGTGAAAATCCTCCTCTATTGAGGTAATATTTTCATCATAAGTGTGGTCATCACAATAGTGCATCCCAAACACATCACAGGTGTAGAGAATGGAAGTTTTGTGGTCATAGGTCAAGATTGTGTCAGGCCAGTGTAAGTTTGGTGCAGAGATAAATTCTAATTCGTGTCCGTTGCCTAAATCTAATCGCTCTCCACTTTTCACCTGCATTGATTTAAAAGGCTGGTGAACCATATTTTCTAGGAATTGAATAGCTACCTTAGCACCAACAACAGTAATGGAGGGAGCTAATTCTAAAATATTTTTCACTAGGCCACTGTGGTCAGGTTCTGTATGGCTAATAATCAAGTAATCTATCTTAGCCGGATCGATTAATTCCACCAGTATCTCAAGATATAATTGCTCAAACTTGCGGTGAGATGTGTCAACTAAGGCAATTTTTTCTCCTTGAATTAAGAAAGAATTATAGGTTGTACCATTACGTAAACCAAACTCGATATCAAAACGTTCTCTATCCCAATCGAGACAACGTATAGCAGTCGTTTCAGGAGCAATTTCAACAGTTTCAATCGTCAAACGCCCAGGATTGGAAATAACTTGAGTAAGCTGTGTGAGTGCAACCATTTATTTTCTCCAAAAAGAATATTATCTGGAGCGAGTGTTATGTTTCTTATATTTACCTGAAATACTCAATTAGTAAAATGCCAATTTATAAAGCTAATCATCAGAAATCTTTATTCATCATTTAACTTGATTTACCATTGAATTGTTCAATGTTTATCATTACTTTTATCTTCAATAATGAGCGTGAGAAAAGGTAAATACTAAGTTAGAATGTTTACGCATGTCGTTAACCTTTCTTCGTCCTCCTATACAACAAATCAACAGCGAAATTGCCCGTCACGCTGGTGTTGATCTGTATGTGCTGCGCCTCGATCTTATGCACCCGTGGGTTAACGGCAATAAGTGGTTTAAGCTGAAATACAATCTTTTGGAGGCTAAGGAGAAAAATTTCACAACGCTGCTAACCTTTGGCGGCGCTTATTCTAATCACATCTATGCAACTGCGGCGGCTGGTAATCTTTGCGGTTTTCGCACTATCGGGGTAATTCGTGGAGAGGAGAGGCTACCGTTAAACCCGACGCTGAGTTTTGCTGTACAACAGGGTATGCAGCTTGTCTATCTGAACCGCGAGATGTATCGACAGCGCAATACACCAGCGTTAGAAGAATCTCTGCAACAACGTTTCGGTAAGGTGTTTATCATTCCTGAAGGTGGGAGTAATTTAAATGGTGTGCGCGGCTGTACAGAGATAATTGATCGTGCGATGCCTACGGCTGGCTACGCCTACGCATTTGATCATATATGCGTAGCTTGCGGTACAGCTACCACACTAGCAGGTATTGCGCTTTCGTTGCATGAAGGACAAAGAGCGATCGCTTTTCCTGTATTGAAGAATGGCGCATTTCTTGCACAAGAAATTGAAACTTTGTTGACAAATTACCTCGCCTCTGATTTACCTGCACCATATAGTTCTCCCGCTTCCTGGGAATTGGTATGTGATTACCACTTTGGTGGTTATGCAAAGGTGAACGACGAGTTAATACTGTTCAGCCAGCAGTTCACACAGGAACATGACGTACCCCTTGATTACGTATATACCGCTAAAATGTTTTACGGAGTGATGGATTTACTACAGCAGGGATTTTTTCGTAGAGGCGATTCCTTACTGCTGGTACACACAGGCGGCTTACAAGGCAACGTTGGCATGGAGAAAAGTTTGCAGAGATTTTCTAAAATCTGAGTTGCCACTTAATTAAATATCAGTTAGCTTTGTATGGAATTTTACTACAACCAGTGAAATTCAGAGGCCAATCTTGATATTTACTCAAAGTTAGGTAAGGTTAATTCTATGTTTACATCTACTGAACGTATTAAACCGGATGCTCAGAGTATTCCTCTCTATTTAGAAAGTCTTCTCTCACACAAGTATCAAATTCCAACTTTTCAAAGAGATGTTGTTTGGGAGAAAGAGAATGTAAAAAAACTTTGGGATAGTATTTATAAGTTTTACCCTTTAGGAAGTATTCTAATTTGGAAAACTAATACCAAGTTAGAAAGTCATAGGGAAATAGGTGGTATAAAATTTGCTGATAATTTTTACTCTAATGAGTATCAGTACATTTTAGATGGACAACAAAGAACAACTTCTCTCTTAACATCAATCTATGGGGGTAAGATTGCTAATAACGAAAACTTTGATCCAACACTATATATAGATTTGACTATTGAACTTACTGATGCAACTGATGACACCAGCTATGCAAAAAGGTTTTTATTTTGGGACGAAATAGACGATAGAGATGGTCAGCTAAAAGCAAATATTGGAAAAAAACAACGTTATCAAGATAAACTAATTGTCAGCTTAATAGATATAATTAAAGACCGTGGGGAAATAGAAAGAAATATTTATGTAAGTGTTAATAGAGAATTTGATCATTCTTATATGCAACAATTTAGGAGAATTAGGGAAGTTTTGGCTAATTACAAAATTTCCTTTATTGAGTTAAGAGGTATTGAAGTTGCGGAAGTTTGTCAAATATTTGAGCGGATTAATCAAGCTGGCAAACCCTTGGATATCTTTGATATTGTGGTTGCTAAGACTTTTCGTTCTGAAAATAAGACAAATAATATCTCTGGGTTCTATCTTCGGGAATTATTTGATAAATTTAAAAAAACTATTTCTAGTAGTCAATATGCCAGTATTGATAATTGGACATTGCTCCAAATGCTAGCTGTAGTAGTAAAATCTGAATTTCCCGAAGCTGGGATACAAAATATTACTGATATGTATCTTAATAAGCTAAAAACAGAGCATATTGAAGCTGTATGGTCTGATTTTAAAATAGCCGTTGCTAAAACTTTTGATTTCTTTGATAATATTTTGCATATAAAGGGTGGAAGATTAATTCCTTACCGATATTTATACCTGACTATCACAGCATACTTTTATCGGAATGATAAACCAGATTATAGTTTTCTAGGTAAGTATTTTTGGTATTATAGTTTTCATAATGCAGAGTTACTAACAAACACTTCTCACCTCTGGAAACATATAGACTTTGTTAATCAGCAAAAGGCTAATAGTACTTACTCATTCAATCAATTTGATATTGATAAGAATTCTCTCAGGAAATCTTTCTATAGTTATAGAGGTCGCTTATCCAGAGCAATACTATCACTTTATGCAAACCACAAGCCGCAAGATTGGGCAAAACCTCATAGAGATATTTTGTCTGATGTTTATTATTTGCTAACAGATAAGCCTAACTTGCACCATATATTTCCAGTTAACTTTATTAAACAGAGTGGTATTGCTAGTCAAATAGAATCTGACAGCTTGATGAATATTGCCTATCTGTCTCAAATAACTAATTTGAAAATTAGCGATAGAAATCCATTACATTATCTCAAAGAATATGACGAGCCTGGTTTAGAGACAGTGCTACGCTCTCATCTTATACCGACAATCATTCTTGAATGGTCAAGAGGCGATGCACTTCCTGAACACGCCCTAACTATTTTTATTGAAGAAAGGGTAAACCTGTTATTAGAGGCTTTGAAGCTGAAGTTAGAAGGAATTGAATTTAAGGTTTTTGATATGGGTAATCCCACAGATAATATCCATTTTTAGAAAAGCGATTTTCCTAAAAAGAGGCATTGCTGGTTTTCATGCTTACCGTTTATTCTGTAAACTTTGAATAGTAGCGATCGCATGTTTCGCCACAATATCAATCTCTTCTTCTGTAGTAAACCGTCCAATACCAAACCGCACCGAAGCATAAGCTAGCTTTTCTGAATGTCCCAGTGCTGTAAGAACATGGGAAGGTGCAGTAGTTGCTGACGAGCAAGCAGATCCAGAAGAAACTGCCATTACTGGCTGCAATCCTAGCAAAAGTGCGGCTCCATCCACTCCCTCAACACTGATATTCAAGTTTCCCGCCAATCGCTGTTGAGGATGTCCGTTGAAATGAATTCCTTCAACTTGCGAAAGCTGTTCCCACAATCTTTGTCTTAACTGAGTGAGGCGTTGGGTTTCTGTCTCTTGTTCAGCCAAAGCGATTTCTACAGCTTTGCCAAAGCCGACAATTTGCGGTGTATACAATGTACCAGAGCGCATCCCCCGCTCGTGTCCGCCGCCGTGCTGCTGGGGAGCTAGTTGTACTCTGGGGTTGCGCCTGCGGACGTACAGCGCTCCAATACCTTTGGGGCCATATACTTTATGTGCTGTGAGTGACATCAAGTCAATTTTCATCGCCTGCACATCCAAGGGAATTTTACCAATAGCTTGGGCAGCATCGGTATGGAATAGAATTTGGTGTTCATGGCACATTTCCCCAATTTCTGCCAATGGCTGTAACACGCCAATTTCGTTATTTGCAGCCATCACCGATACTAAAATCGTCTCAGGACGGAAAGCGTTTTTTAACTCAATTAAATCAATCAATCCATCTTTTTGGACAGGGAGAATAGTAATTTCAAAACCGAGACTTTTTAAATAATTACAAGGATCGATTACTGCACTATGTTCAGTGGCAATAGTAATAATATGCTGACCTTTTTTAAAATAAGCTTCGGCAACACCTTTAATAGCTAGATTATTTGCTTCTGTTGCCCCACTCGTAAAAACAATTTCTTCTAGTGTGGCGTTGATTGCTGCTACTAAAATTTCTCGTGTTTGCTTCACAGCAGCTTCTGCTTCCCAACCGTAAACATGACTAATACTAGCTGGGTTGCCAAAGTGTTCTGTAAAATAAGGAAGCATTACTGCTAATACCCGTTCATCTACAGGTGTGGTAGCGTGACAATCAAGGTAGATAGGGCGAATAGACATAAATTAACTCAAAATTTGACTCAAATTTTTTAATACACTTAAAACCTGATAAAGTTCACTTTTTCGTTTCAAAAGCGTAAATTTATCAGACATAGCATACTTTGGCTGATTTTCTTTTGTCAGTTTCAAGAAAATAAAATCACTACCATTTGTTACTAATCCAAAACTAGGTTTGTCTTGATGAGGATTAGCTAGCATATAAACAAGTGCTTGAGGTATAGCTTCTAAAAGAGAAAAGCTAGACCTTTTAGATTCAATTACTAACAACCAGAATTGTTCTTGAATAACTAAAATATCAATTCTACCTCTAATAATTTCTCCTTCATCTTCGGCAGAAAGTTCTATTGATTGTTCGCCTCTGATATAAAAAGGCTCATCATAAAATCCAGCTAAATTGAGTAAAGGAGATAAAACTACTAATTTTACCGTTTCTTCTGACAAAGGAGGATGCTTGACTAAACGGAGATAATGAAGTTTTATTCTGTCTAAATCTGGCTTTTCTAAATCTGTAATTTCCGGTAAATTTTCAAACCATTCTGTGAAAAATGCCTCATCTTCTGCTAGCTGTAGACTAAATTTTTCCTCCAAATAGGCAAGCCCGACATTTTGTGCTTGGATAAATTGAACCATAATTTATTTAAGAAATGCAATATAAACCTCATTTATGTTGAGAACCGTAGTTTTTGCCCTCACCCTAAATCCCTCTCCCTACTTGGGAGAGGGACTTCTTTCCGGCTCCCCTTCTCCCAATATTGGGAGAAGGGGCTGGGGGATGAGGGTTTTTCTATTCATACAGAACTACGGTTTTCAACGTGGACGCAGTTTAACTATTATGACACTGTTACAGTATTAACATATTGGTCTGTCAAGATAATTTTGAGGGTTTGTAGTAAGCACTTTAGTGCCTAGTAAATAAGAACTGAAGTCCTTACTACTAAATTGCTTATTCATCAATTTCAGCTTGACACACCACTAGAGAGAAAGAGCAAAGATAATTAATTTAAAAATTGACCTATTTTTTTTAGTATATTCAAAACTTTATATAATTCATGATCACGTCTATATAAAGTGAATCTATCAGATAAAGCATACATTGGTTTATCTTGTTTTATCAACTTGATAAATTGGAGATATTCTCCATTCCTTACTAAGGAATATGCAGGATGCTCAGGCTGAGGATTTGCCAACATATAAGTCAAAGCTTGAGGAATCGCCTTTGCCAAGGAAAACTAGACCTCTTAGATTCAATTACCAGTAACCATATCTGCTCTTGGAGAACCAAGACATCAATTTTACCTTTAATGATTTCTTTACTCTCTTCGGTGTTTAATTTATTATCAATGATAACTTGTTCGCTAATCTCTACACTTTCTTCTGTAGCAATATAAAAAGGAGAACGATAAAAACCAGCTAAATCTAGTAACGGAGATAATACTACCAATTTTACAGCTTCTTCTAAAAGAGGAGCATTTTCAAGGACATTGAGATAGTTATTTTTAACTCTGTCTAAATATTGCTTTTCTAATTCAGTCATTTCAAGGATGTAGTCAAATCACTCTGTAAAAAATTGCTCATCTTCAGATTTGTATAAAGCAAATTTTTTCTTTAAGTAGGCAAGAGTGACATTTTGAGCTTGGATAACTTGAATCATGTTTATTTAAACTTGCAAAAAGTTTAATTCCTGACTTTAATTATCACGCTAGCAGTTTTTAGCATCCAGTTGCGTTAAGTGGCTGCTAATTCCTGCAATTTAGTTAAAACTGCCTGAGCATGACCTTTTGTTTTTACATTAGGCCAAGCATAGACAATAATTTTATCCGGTGAAATTAAAAAGGTTGAGCGAACAACACCCATATATTCTTTGCCCATAAACTTCTTCAATTGCCAAGCGCCGTAGGCTTCAATCAAAATATGTTCTGGGTCACTTAAAAGGGTGATTGACAAGTTATGTTTGCTAATAAATTTACAATGGGACTTACCCAAATCTGGACTTACACCTAAGATTTTTGCTCCCAGTGCGCTGAAGTCTTGATACAACTCGGTGAAATCTTTCGCTTCGGTGGTACAACCGGGTGTGTCATCTTTAGGGTAGAAGTAGAGGACAACCCATTGACTGCTGAGGTCGTCGAGAGTGACTGCATTGCCATTTTGGTCAGGGGTGGAGAAATCTGGCGCTGGTTGTCCGACTTGGGGAATGTTGCTCATGATGAAGGTAGGAGAGATTGCGTAAGCGTAGCTTGTAGACATCGCTTTAGAATTGTACAGTACATATATTGAGTATATTGAGCGATGACACGTAACCACTAATTACGAATAGTATTAGTTTTGGTTGAACAATAGCAAAACCCAAACAATTAGAAGCAATTTTTACTTCCAAGCTACTACTTAACTGAGAAGGTACGAACACTTGCTTCAAATACTGGTAAGCGTCCTTCAAATTCATTGGAACTAGTAGAAAAAATTACACCCCTAATACTGCTTCTGTCTTTAATTAAATAGTATATTTGTTTAGCACCCCGAAGCGGTATTTCTGTGATTATTTTTCCTAATTCATAACCTTCAATAGATCCTGTCTTTACATTTATCACCCGAATATCAGAAGGAAACTTATTAAGTGTCTCTTGTAAATAAGTTTCTAAATTCATCTTGATAGGTATTTTTTCATAGGAGACAATTACACTAGTTGGGAAGCTTGATTCACCCTTGTACGAATCAAAAGCCAAGATAGAAAAGGCTGAAAGGTTTAGTTTCAGCATTTGAGCAGACCCTTCCCAGGTTGAACCAAGGCTTTTTATTTTTCTAATCATTGCATCTAGATTTTGACTGGGATCGCCACCTTCCCAACTTGGAGGCAACCACAATTCTGCACCACCACCTTCAAACTTATTCCAACCAGATGGAACACCTGAAGATATATTTTCCTCGGAAATAGAAGGTTGTTGACTCATTGAATCAGTACTTGCTTGCTCAGAATTATTTGCTGATTCCTCAGAATTACTTGCTTGTAGCTCAGTTGGTGTTGAAGTTACCACTGGCTGACTTGGATGAGACTGAAAAGGCTTATAGATTTCTCGACTACCGAATTTAATTAAAAATAGTATAGCGAAACCAATTACTCCACCTGTAATTTGGGCAGTCTTACTAGAAAATATATTAGTTTTAGTTTTTGAAGATTGAATTTGAGTAGCTGCTGACGTTTTAACTTGCCTACTTTGTCTAGGCTTTTCTATTTCTGTAGGTGGTAATTGTGATCCTGAAGAATAAAGAAAATATGACTGTACAGTTGAATTAATTTCTGATAGACACCTCAAAATCATTTGGGCATTTTGAGGACGCTTGCCAGGAAATGCTTCCATCAGATAATCAATCAAACCAGCTACCTGTTTAGATGTTTGTAAGGCACTGTCTCGCCACATTAACTTACCAGTTCGCGGGTCTTCAGAAAATTGATCTGGAGACTTGCCAGTAAGTAAATAAACAAATGTCCGACCAAGGGCGAAGAAGTCTGATTGTGGTACAGCTTTACCATTGGCTTGTTCTAGTGGTGTGTAGCCTGGTGAAATAATACCTGTTATATTTTGCCCTGCTGCTTTTTGATGATAGGTTGATGTAACTTCTCTTGCTGTACCAAAGTCTATCAAAGCCAGATGTCCATCTGCTTTAAGCATAATATTTGGTGGTTTGATATCTCGATGAAAAAAGTTCTGTTGATGTACTTCATGCAAAATATTTGTCAACTGGGTTAGCCATAAAAGTGCTAATTTTTCATCTATGGGGCGATTACCTCGTTGTTCCATATATTGGTGCAAATCTAACCCCTCGATTTTCTCCATTACCAAGCAATATAGTGGCGCTTGGCTATTTTTGGGAGAGAAGGCAAAGTACCCATCTCCTTTTGGAATTCCTGGATGATTCAGATGGCTTAAGACTTGTGCCTCTTGCTGAAACAGCGATACTGCCTTGGCATCATCCAGCATTAGAACTTTTAAGACTTTGAGAGTGTTACCGTGGTTGACTTCAAATGTCTTGGCAAAACCACCAGCGCCTAATTGGCGAGTCACTCGATACCGTCCTTCTAAGAGCAATTCTGAGCCACAAGCTTGACAAAATAGTATATTTTCAGAATTTTGAGGTCTTGGGCAGTGGGGATTGTTGCAGAGGTTCATGGTGTTTTTTGCAACACAGTTTGCCCTGATAGTCTAGCCTTACTGGGATATTTACGTCACCAGTAAAAATTAGGACAATGAACGATGCCTGTGGTTATTGCTAGGCTACGCACCCATTTATATTTGCTTACCATGAAAAAAGTTCTCTCATCAGGGTGAGAGCGATCGCTTATATTTATCCACCATAATAATGACTTAGCCTACAAATATTTTGTTTATTTATTCCACACTTCAACGTTCACATGACTAAAGATATGCAACGCCAATTTACCAACCGCGATGAGTTGGTAGCCTACCTGCGCGAACAATTCCCAGGTGCAGCAGAACGCGATGACCACATCAGCGAAACTCTAGGGGGACGCAAAGCAGCAGAAGAAGCGCTGCAAAAAATCGATCCCCTCCGCTATGCCCAAACACGTAATTTCTTCACAGGTGCAGTCACGCGACTTTCACCTTACATCCGCTATGGCGTTTTGAGTTTGCGAGAAATTCGAGATTACGTCCTTGACCAGGTACAACACCAAGATGATGCGACAAAACTAATTAACGAGTTAGGTTGGCGTGACTATTGGCAACGGCTGTATATGAAGTTGGGGGATGAAATCTGGAAAGACCAGGAAGATTACAAAACTGGTTACACTGTGAGCGAATATGCACCCGAATTGCCGCAAGATATTAGAGAAGGAACTACAGGCAGAGTTTGCATTGACAGTTTCAGTGGTGATTTGAGAGAAACTGGCTATTTACATAACCACGCACGAATGTGGCTAGCGGCTTATATTGTCCATTGGCGGCGTATTCGTTGGCAAGCAGGAGCTAAATGGTTTCTTGAACATCTTTTAGATGGAGATCCTGCTAGTAATAATATGTCATGGCAGTGGGTTACTAGCACTTTTAGTCAGAAACCGTATTTTTTCAACCGTGAAAACTTAGAACGCTACACCAAAAGTATTTATTGTCAGAAATGTCCCCTTTACGGTCATTGTGATTTTGAAGGCAGTTATGAAGAATTAGAACAGCGACTTTTTCCCAAAGGCGAATTTAGCAAACAAGCCAATAGCCAAAGTTGGCAACGTGGAAAGAAAAGTAAAAAATGAATAAACCAATTGTTTGGGTACATGGAGATTGCCTCAGTCCAAATAATCCCACATTGCAAAAATATCCCGATGCCCCAGCTATCTGGGTTTGGGATGAGGCTTTGATAGAGGAATGGCAATTGAGTCTTAAACGTCTGACTTTTATCTACGAATGTTTGCTAGAGTTACCTGTTGTTATTCGTCGTGGCAATGTAGCACAAGAAATTTTAGCTTTTGCTCAAGAACATGATGCCAATTTAGTTGTCACAGCCGATAGTCCCAGCCCCCGATTTGATGATATCTGTAATCAAATGGAGCGTTCTATAGCAGTGGAAGTGTTACAGGTAGAACCATTTTTTGACTATGACGGCTATATTGACTTAAAACGCTTTTCGCGCTACTGGAAAGTGGCTCAAAATTATGTTTATCAAAAGCCCTCACCCTAAATCCCTCTCCTAATTTGGGCTACGGTGTACACACATCTTGGTAATGAAGCGCAAACCCTGGATTTACGCCCTTAATCCCCCCGATGCATTGGGCTACTTGGATTATGCAAGGGCTTGGTGGCTGGTCTGGTTACAAGTCTCAAAAACCTCCCGTACTACTTTGAGTCGCGGACTTGAGCAGTTTGAATCCACCTTTTTTGGCTGGAAACTCGCTCTGGGCGAACTTGTGTGTACATCGTAGCTTTATAAGGGGAGGGTTAGGGTGGGGTAAAACTGACGCGAAAAACCAAGTGAGTAAGCTATTTCAGATTTGTGTATGCACCATAGCTGAAAAGGAGAGAGGTCAGAATATGAAGTCGCACATCGCGTTTTAATATAAAAGGGCAAGAAATGAGTCTTTGATGCTCGATATTGACCTTCTGAAGCTCGACGTTGACCTTCTAAGGCTCGATATTGACCTTCTAAACCTCGAAGTTGCGCCTTTAATCCTCGAAATTGCACCTTTTATCCTCGATATTGATCTTCTAAGGCTCGACGTTGACCTTCTAAGGCTCAACAATGACCTTCTAAACCTCGAAGTTGCGGCTTTTATCCTCGAAGTTGCACCTTTGAACCTCAACTAATAAATATATCTAACCATTCCTAAATGTACAGGGGTGAGCGTGTAGTAAAATTTGCTCACTTCTATAAAGTGCAACATGGCTGAAGACTACTCCGGTCAAAATCTCCGAGGACGCAACTTCAAAGGTAGACAAGACCTTGCGGGTGCAAACTTTAGCTATGCCGATATCCGAGGGGCAAACTTCACTAACGCTAACCTGATAGGGGCAAACTTCAGTCACGCCAAAGCAGGACTGCAACGGCGTTGGGCAATTGGTTTAGTTATTATCTCATTCTTATTGTCAGGACTGTCAGGATATTTATGGGCTGTCAATGGTTACTTGGTGTTGCAGATATTTAACTCATCCCGTGAGATCCAAATTGCAGCCTGGGTTACTCTAATCACATTGATTGTCTTTTTCGTCATCACGATTCGCCAAGGAATAATAGCTGGTTTAGGAGCCTTCGCCGTAGCCTTCGCCGTAGCCGTAGCCGGAGCCGGAGCCGGAGCCGGAGCCTTCGCCGTAGCCGGAGCCGGAGCCGGAGCCGGAGCCGGAGCCGGAGCCGGAGCCGGAGCCTTCGCCGGAGCCGGAGCCTTCGCCGTAGCCTTCGCCGTAGCCTTCGCCGTAGCCGTAGCCGGAGCCTTCGCCGTAGCCTTCGCCGGAGCCGGAGCCGGAGCCTTCGCCGTAGCCGTAGCCGTAGCCGTAGCCGTAGCCGGAGCCGGAACGTTATTTAGTATCTACATCAGCTGGCGAGCCATGAAAGGAGATCAAAAACACTCCTTAATTCGCAATATCGCGATCGCCTTTGCTGCTACAGGAGGTACAAGTTTTCGTGGCGCTAATTTAACCAATGCTGATTTCACCCAAGCCACACTCAAAAGTACAGATTTCCGAAACACTATTCTTATCTGTAGCCGTTGGCATCAAGCCAAAATGCTTGACCGTGTTCGTCCTGGTTCAACTTATCTTCAAAACTCACAAGTACGTCAACTGCTGGTTACAGGACAGGGACAAGATACAAAATTTGACCGTGAAAACCTGCGGGGTATCAACTTAAAAAAAGCTAACCTAGCAGATGCCAGTTTTATCGGCATCGATCTCAGTGAAGCCAACTTGCAAGATGCCGATTTGTCAAGAGCAAAGCTGAAGCAAACCCAACTAGACGGCACAGATTTAACAGGTGCAACCCTTACCGGCGCCTACATTGAAGATTGGGGCATTACAAATACAACTAAATTGCATGGGGTGAGGTGTGAATATGTCTTTATGCGTTTACCCACAAAAGAAGACCCTGACCCTCTCCGCAAACCTGATAATAAACAAGACGTATTCGAGGACGGGGATTTTGCCGACTTTATCAAGCCAATTTTTGATACCCTCGACCTTTACCATAATCAAGGCGTTGACCCCCGCGCTGTTGCCATAGCTTTCAAAAACCTTGCGGAAAACCATCCCGAAGCCGAGTTAGAAATCGTGGCAATGGAGAAACGCGGCGATGATAAAATCTTGCTCAGAGCCAAAACCGCACCCAGTAGCGATAAATCTCAACTGAGTGCCGAATATTTTGATGATTATAATCAACTCAAAACTTTATCGCAGAGTCAGCAATTATTGCTGGTAGAAAAAGATAATTACATTAGTCAGTTAGTAACTACGATACAAACTGCATTCCAGCAGCCTAAATTTAATACACAAGGAAATACCATCATGTCTGATATCAGTGGCATCAATATTCAAGGTAGCAGTAATGTTAGCGGTATCGCTGGCAATAATTCTATTGCTAATCTAGGAAACATTAGCGGTAACGTGAGTATTGCCCTCAATCAGTTACCTGATGCGCCAGATGCCGATAAACCAGGAATCAAAGAATTATTGTCGCAGTTGCAAGATGCAATCATCCAATCCACATATTTGCCAGAAGAAGACAAAGCCGAAGCGCTAGAACAGGTGAACACTTTGGCAGAAGCGGGTAAAAATCCTCAAGAATCCACTAAGCAAAAGACGGCGAAAACTGCAATCACCATGTTGAAGGGAATATTTACCGGCTTACCTGCTGTTGCTTCTCTAGTTGAAGCGACTAATAAATTATTGCCTGCGATTTCTAAACTATTCGGTTTAGGATAATTTAACGTGAGGTCTTTTGAATAAAAAATCCTTAAGAGGATATTTTAAAAGTTCTTTGGTCGGTAGCAAAACGTTTTAGATCCCCCTAAATCCCCCTTTTTAAGGGGGACTTTGATTTCGGTTCCCTCCTTTTTAAGGGGGGTTAGGGGGGATCTCTCTTGCGTCAGTCCTGTTCTAATTACGATTTATCTGACCATGATCATATCTACTTTCTTCATTCTCAGGTAGTTTTGGAATGTAGAGTTAAGTTTTTCCAAAATGTCTTTAACTGAAGAAATTCTTTCCCAATTACCCGGCGATGTTTTCGGAGGGTTGCGCCAAGGCGATCGCATCCTCACATCTGTGCGCGAAAACACCGCACCTATCCCAACGTTAGTTAAAGAAAGTCAACAGCCTTTAGGTGTTGTAGATTTCGATGTGCTTATCTGCGGTGGCACTTTAGGCATTTTAATTGGTTGCGCCTTAGCGGTAAAGGGACTGCGGGTAGCATTGATGGAACGGAGTATTTTGCGAGGGAGAGAACAAGAATGGAATATTTCTCGCAAAGAATTAGATGTGTTTGTGGAATTGAACTTGCTGACTGAGAAAGAATTAGCAAGTGCGATCGCCACTCAATATAACCCAGCACGAGTTAGTTTTGCTGGCGGTACAGAAGTTTGGGTCGAGGATGTTTTGAATATTGGCGTAGATCCAGTTTATCTACTAGCTACCTTGAAAACCCGATTTCTCGCCGTTGGGGGAAAGTTGTTAGAAAATACACCCTTTACCGAAGCAGTGGTTCATCCCGACGGGGTGATGGTAAATAAGCAATTCAAAACTCGCTTATTAATCGACGCGATGGGACATTTTTCACCCATAACCCAACAAGCACGCCAAGGCAAAAAACCAGACGCTTTATGCTTGGTTGTGGGAAGTTGCGCCCAAGGTTTTCCAGAAAATAACTCAGGCGACTTGTTATTATCATTCACATCTTTGCAGAATCAATGCCAGTACTTCTGGGAAGCCTTCCCAGCCAGGGATGGGAGAACCACTTACTTATTTACCTACATGGATGCACATCCCCAACGTTTGAGTTTAGAAGCTCTATTTGAGGAATATCTGCGTCTTTTACCAGAATATCAGGGAGTGGAATTGAGCAACCTGAAATTTCAACGGGCACTATTTGGTTTCTTTCCCACCTATCGCCAAAGTCCGCTAAAAACCCCTTGGAGTCGCATTCTACCAGCCGGAGACAGCAGTGGTAGTCAATCTCCCTTGAGTTTTGGTGGTTTTGGGGCAATGGTGCGTCACCTGAAGCGTTTAACTTATGGCATTTATGAAGCGCTAGAAACAGAACAATTATCTGCAAAAGCGTTAACACTGCTGCAACCTTATCAGCCAAGTTTGACTGTTACCTGGTTGTTTCAAAGGGCGATGAGTGTTGGTGTAAATCAGAAAATTGCCCCAGATCAAATTAACCAATTACTCTCAGCAGTATTTCAAGAAATGCAACAGTTGGGTACACCAGTGTTAAAACCATTTTTACAAGATATAGTGCAGTTTTCGGCACTAACGCAAACACTGTTAAAAACTGGTTTCTATCATCCTGCATTAGTTGCCAAGATAATTCCGCAAGTAGGTTTGGCAAGTTTGTTAGATTGGATGTTACATTACAGTAATTTAGGTGTATACACTGCCTTGCTTTTGCTAAGTCCAATGCTAGAAACATGGATTAACAATCAACCGAACGAACAACAATATTATTGGCATCGTTTGATTGATGCTTGGAAGTATGGTTCTGGCGGTGATTACTCAGATTAAACTTAGAATAATATCGGTGTGAGGATAACATGATTGAACGGAAATCTTCAGGAATCAAATACTTTGCAGTGCTGATTGGATTCCTGCGCGATCGCCAAGGATTTCTAGAGGAAGTTCGTCAAGGTACGAGATTACCAAATAAAATAATTTCTTTGCTAGTTTGCAGTTCCTTATTTATCGCTGCTTATGGCGGAATCATTGGTGCATACCATAGCTGGATGCAAGCTATATCTTCCGCCATTAAACTCCCAGCCCTTTATCTAATCACACTTTTGATTTGTATCCCGACGTTGTTCTTTGCCAACATTATTTTTGGTTCCAAGCGGACTTTTGCACAGCATTTAGCATTAGTTTTAACTGCGGTTTCAGTCACTAGCGTACTTTTATTTAGCTTTGCCCCAATCACACTGTTTTTCTTGATTACTACCAATAATTACCAATTTCTAATTTTGTTAAATGTCTTTATCTTTGCCATAACTGGATTTATTGGTGTTTCGTCTTTATATCAAGCCACGAGTTTAGTTTTAGAACAAGATAATGAAGGTAGCAAAACACGCCAGAAAATTTTACAATTTTGGCTATTTCTTTACGCTTTCGTAGGCAGTCAGTTAGGATGGACTCTCAGACCGTTTTTTGGCACACCTGGTTCTGCTTTTGAACTATTCCGTGAAAGAGAAGGTAATTTCTATTTAAGCGTCATTAAATCTATTAGCTATCTCTTTGGATTCCGTTAATTATTCATTAGTAATTCCAGAAAATATACAACCTATAAAATTATGCCGGAAAAGCAAAATCGCGGAATTAAACAATTTGCTGTTTTGGTTAATTTACTGCGCGATCGCCAATCATTCTTAGAAGAAATTCGTCAGGGAGTGCGATTACAAAATAAAATCAGTTCTTTGTTTGTATCTAGTTCTATATTTTTTGCCCTTTATGGAGCAATTATCGGTGCATCCCACAGTTGGGCACAGGCATTATCGGGTGCTATTAAGCTTCCGGTATTCTATTTAATCACACTGATTATTTGTTTCCCGACTTTGTTCTTTTTCAATGTTTTGTTTGGTTCTCGGAGCAGTATTTTACAGCATTTCGTTGTATTACTCACATCTGTATCAGTGATTAGCGTACTTTTATTTAGCTTGGCACCAGTTACGCTATTTTTTCTGATTACTACACCCGATTCTTATCAATTTTTTAAACTGCTGAATGTATTTATTTTTGGCATTACAGGCATATTTGGCGTGAAATTCCTTTATGAAGGAATGCAATTACTTTCTGAACAAGATGAAGTTGGCAAAAAAACCCGCACCACTATTTTAAGATCCTGGTTATTGCTTTATGCCTTTGTTGGTATGCAGTTAGGATGGTTTCTCAGACCGTTTTTTGGTGCCCCTGACTCTAAATTTGAATTATTTCGAGCAGTCAAAGGCAACTTTTATTTGGATATTGTAGCGGCGATTTCCGAAATTTTAGGTTTGCGCTAATCTCAGAATTCAGGAGTAAAACACACTTTATATCTCAATACAGTTCAGTTAAGGATTTTTTCCTTTTCTCTGTGTTCTCTGCGCCTCTGCGGTTCGTTAAAAAAATTGGCTTTGACAAAGAGTTTTAACCTTTGCACAAATGCAAAATTTGCCCACCCTATCGGTTCTTGCTACATACCCGCACCCCTTCTGGCAAAATTGGGAGAAGGGGAGCCAATTTTAAAGTCCCTCTCCCAAGCTTGGGAGAGGGATTTAGGGTGAGGGCTTTTGATTCATGCAAGAAATCTAATCAGGACTTACGCACAGGTAACGGAAAATCAAACCACAGAAAACGCAGAGAACACAGAGGAATAAGAGTTAGAGAGGTTTTTTGCGTAAGTTCCTACTAATCTCTAAAAGCTCCTTTTAGACTGCCTTTCAGCTTAATTTACATCAATAACATCTGTGCGCCCCTACTTCAGGCTTAAGGGTCAGTTTTGAGATATTCTTGTAATTGTTGGGTACGCAGTTTTGTAGTATTTTCCAAACAACCAGAATAAATGCTAGAGGCAATACTTCCGCCCTCATATTTGCTTCTCTCAAACTCACAATTATTATCTCGAAATTTTATCCATGCTAGCTGTGCAGCAATCAATTTCTGTTTTCTAGGGCTTTCTAATGTAGATATCAATTGTTGATAAACTTGATTTAGTTTTTTATCTGCATTCTGATAAGATAACTTCGTACATTCATTAATTGCTGCTTGAGTTTGAGGATTATTGCAGTTGAGCTTTTGAACTAAGCGCATCTCAGATAAATCAGGCGTTGTGTCTGCTATTGTCATGGCGGAGGTATTTAAACTGCTGAGAGTTAGTATACTGGACAAAACTAGTAATAATTGACGCATAGCAAAACCTTTATTGTTAAGTATAGAAATCTAATATTTTAGGTAGTGTCGAACTCACTATCAGATTAGGAACTGGTATGCTCCAAAAATACAGCAGATTTCAAGGAAAGTGAAGTATACAACGATTCGTCTGTTACCCAGATATAAAAAGTGTTTTACTCCTGAATTCTGAATTCTGCTGTAGGTGTTATGGTTCGCGCTAAGTACACAGTTTCGTAAATTCGTGACCAATTGAGGGTTTGAGTTTAAACGCAGAGGGACGCAGAGTATAGCGCAGAGGAGCGCAAAGTTTGTTTGAGTCCATTCGCTACGAACTTCAGGGTTAGCTGTACTAAGTTTTCTCTATTCTGGCTACCAGTACGCTCCCGTAATGGAGTTTTGGTTAAAAGAAGAAGACAGCAAGCAACTGCACGGAATTAAAAGGGGGCAAGCGATCGCAAGTATATATACTTATTGCATCGGTTAGGAAAAAGATGATTTCTTTATTTAAGCAAATAAAATATGCATTTTTGTTAAAAGTGTGATATCTATGTCTAAAAGATTTTTATTATACGTCAAATTCCGACAAAACTCTTGCGTCGATCGTTAAAATAACTGTATTCTTTATATTGTTGAAAATTATTTTTTACAAAAGCAATAACAAAGCACAATTTCAGCACATTGGAAAAAACATTGCCTGGGCAAATCGCTAAATGTCGATATCAAACCAAAATCTATGTATGCCGTTGTGGCTGGCATTATGAGTAACAGGACTAATTACCAAAATGAAAAATCAAATATTTTGTTTATGTGTGTAGTTTAGCAAGGAATTCAAAATTTTTTATATTCCCTATCTCTTACAGTCCATACCTAATTTGAATAGAGAAGAGTATTGGCTAAATTTTCAATCTTTTCATCTCTCTAATCGGGGCAAGAAATCTATTCTGTGCTGGCTGAGTTTGGGATTTCAAACCCATTTTATCAACGAATCAAGACCAGGAAAATTATGACCTCTTTAGATCCTAATTTTTTTGACATCCCGGACAAAAGCCTAATCATCATCGACCCAGCCGTTGATGACTATAAAAAGCTAAATGGCAACAACTTGGAAGTCATCTTTAAAGACGTAGTAGATACAGAAGTAATAACGGTAACTTCAGAAACACATAAACTACTGAAAGTTCCACCAAAGGAATTGTTAGCGCCTCCCGGTGATTTCAATCCTACACTACTACTGTTTTTTGCATCCGTGACAGTACTGGTGTCATCTCATTGTGGTTACTGGCTTTGGCAATGGCCAGACTGGCTGTGTTTTAGTTTTAACACTATTGCTTTGCATTGTGCTGGAACAGTAATTCATGATGCTTGTCACCAATCTGCCCACCGCAATCGAGTCATTAATGCCATGCTAGGGCATGGTAGCGCCTTGATGCTAGGGTTCGTTTTCCCAGTATTTACACGAGTACATTTGCAGCATCATGCTCATGTCAACCATCCCAAAGACGATCCAGATCATTTTGTTTCTACAGGTGGCCCACTGTGGCTGATTGCATTTCGATTCTTGTCTCACGAGGTATTTTTCTTTCGACGGCGACTGTGGCGCAAATATGAGCTATGGGAATGGTTAATTAGCCGCTTAATTGTTGTTGCCATTGTTTATATCTCAGTTCAATATCATTTTTTAATGTACGTTCTCAATTTTTGGGTTGTACCTTCTGGTATAGTGGGATTAATATTAGGCTTATTTTTTGATTATTTGCCCCATCGTCCCTTTGTTGAACGCGATCGCTGGAAAAATGCTCGTGTATACCCCAGCCCAATTCTTAACATCCTGATTTTAGGTCAGAACTACCATTTAATTCATCATTTATGGACTTGTATTCCCTGGTACAAATATCAGTCTACATATTATCTAATGAAGCCTTTGTTAGATGAAAAAGGCTGTTATCAAACTTCAGGATTACTACAAAAAAAAGACTTTTTAGAGTTTATTTACGATATTTTTGTAGGAATTCGCTTTTCTCATCAAAAAACTAAAATTTCCGATGAATCACAAAGTCGTAAATAAGCATTAACTCGTGAATTAGTCATTAGTTCTTGGTCATTTGTAAATAATCAATAATATTAAGTCTGGGTAATTATATCAGATCCGCTTAATGACTTATTAAACCCGAATCACCCCACCTCGCGAAAGCATCAGGGAGGGGTGCAGTAACTGTGGGAATATAACTATTTTTATTTTTTGTAAATTAAAAAAACTGAACCAATCGGCCCAAGGTTTTCTACATAAGTTTTCTGGTTGTAATACAATCCTGGAGACATACCTCCATCAAATAAAATCCCTTCTTGAATCTTACCTAAACAGTTATTGCTAGCAATACCTTCCAAGACATTATCAAACATATCTGGCATTAACTCTCGATTAAGTTGAGATAATTCAATATCTGAATTAGCTTTCAAGTCATTAACTAATAAAATTACATAGCCTTGATTAGTGATAGCTGCCAGAGAGCGATTAGTTGCATTTTTACAAGCAAATTCTCCCAAATCTTCACAAATATCTTTAAACTTACCCTGACGATAAAATCTGCCATTACCGCCCACTAAATTGTAATTGAGAATATCGTTTTCTCTTCTGCCAGCTTGAATAGTAGCCTGTCGCTGCTGGGGTGTACCTCCTGATATCCCAAAGGAAGAACGTTTATTTTTAAATGCTCCTGAATACTCTACGCCACGAGAAATATTTAAGCCTTGTGGTTTATCATCAGTATCTATATAGTCGGCATTAATTGCGGCAATAGGTAGCTGTCCGTTTAACTTGGCATTTTCATCAGCGATGAGTTCATGAAACTGTTTTGCTACATATTCTTTACGTAGTTTACCTCTACTATCTTTCGCGTAAAGTTTATGAGATAGACCAACATTAACTTTGAAATCTAAATCTGGTGATTTGGGATTAAAAATAATCACATTGTTAATACCTTTGGAATTTTTTTTACCTTGATTATTGGTTCTAAAAAAATCAATACTGAAGTTGGCATCTTTGCCAGGGCAACTTTTAGACGCTTTTGGGACTAAATTTGCTTCTATCTTTTGGCAACCTGATAATAAGCTTGCACTGATTATCAAGATAAATAACAAAAATATTTTTTTTGTAGACATAATAATATAAAAAAACCGCTACAGAATTACTATAGCGGGGAATAATTTAAAATTTCAGTCTGGAGTCAATCTCAGAGCCAAAACTTAAGAGAACCATTCTAAGACAGCTTCTTCTTTGGTGTTAGTATTCCGAGATGGTGTCTCACGATTAAATTTCATCTGAATTGACCGGGTTTGCTCACCATCAGCAGCTACAGCCAAAATTGGGTAGTCAATTAAACCATCCTGGAAGGACATCTGGAAGCGGAATGTTCCATCTGGGTTTAGCTGAATTTGACGGCCACCAATGGTTACGGTAGCATCGGGTTCAGTTGCACCGTAGACTATCAACTCAGCATCGGCAATTAACCAGAACTGGCGCGGACGCACTGGTACGGCAGAAGCCGAGAAGCCAACACCTGACATTCCTGCACCGGAAGCGGTTAAGCCAGACATAGTGGGAGTTGCCCACAGACCGACACCAGATGGGAAAATGTAGGAGCTAATGGCTTGTTCAGGACGCACTGCACCTTGTTGGGAGCCGAAGATAGAACCAGCAACCCTTTGTGCTTCGGCAGATTCCGCTAAACCAAAGATTTCGTCGTAGATAGGGTTGCCGTTGCCATTTACAACAGCATTGCCATTGGCGGTAGCTGCAACTTTCTTGGCAGGAGGAACTAGTTCGTACTGAGTTGTGCCACGTAAATCTTCTTCAAAATTTACAGTGATGAGGACATCCTCAATCCAGTCAGAAGGATAGACGGGAGGAATGTGTACTCTACTAGAACGAGCTAGTACTAACCAGCGACCATCAGCAGCACGATAGCCAATATCGATCGTATAATCGCGATCGCTAACTGGCACTGGTAGATACCATTCTCTAGCTAGTTCATCAGCAGGATATTCTTGAATGCTATGTGGGCTTTGATATTCGATATCGATGTCGGTGACATCATAAATCCGTAGTGCCAGTTGTTGTCCGCCTTGCCGACGCAGTTCCTCTTTGTGTTCATTGGGAATATCCCAGTAAGTGTAAGCCCATTGAGGATCGCGCGGTAAAAGTACAATCCGGCTTTCACCATAGCCAGAGGGCAAATCTGCCAGTCCTTCATCAACGTCAGCCAAAGATCCGCCAGTACGATCTTCCTGACCTAATTCAAACTTTGCAGCTTCCACGGTTTCTTGTGCCTCCAATGAACGAGATGGACTGAGTAAGTTTTTGCTACGCTGGACTTCTTGTATTGATGTCAACAGTTGTGATTTACGCATTCTGCTATAGCGAGAGATGCTATATTCGCTAGCAACTTTGCGTAGTTGGCGTAAGGTCATCTCCTCTAGTGGCGGGCGTTCTTTTGCCATTAATTTGGCCTCCAGTAGTTTAAGCGGTAAATGATTTCCCCTGGTTAAAGAATGCTATATAAAATCTCATCCATTCCAGATGAATTTCTTATTCCTGACTCCTGGTTTTGCCCAGTTTTTAAGTTTTTTAATCTGTTTTTAAATCGAGCCAATATCCTTTCAATTCCTTATAATGCCGAAATCAGCATTTCTTTGGGATCGGAGGATTTCTGTTTGTTAAGTCTATATTAACCACTAAGCATATCTAGGGATCAAGGGGTAAGAAGTAGGTTTTTGCCTGTTTCACGAATTTATCAGCCCTTCTGGGATCTAATTGTCATGATTTCATAACATTTGTCTTGATTTCAGTGTTGAGCAATGGCAATAATATCAAGCTTTCATGACATAGCTCTCTGGGTTAGCCAAAAACCACAATTCAGGAGCGGAGCGGGAGACAGAGAAGGCTTTAGGCTGCGCTATCCGCTCTTTCGTTCAAAATTCATTCTGAATTCTGGCGACTGACACCTTTATTCTGTTTCGTTGAGCGATCGCCTTTCTCACCTACCGTTATGTGAAATTAAGTCCCAAGATAGTGTGTAGCCCACCATAGAAGAACTTAAGCTTGGCATATAATTAGGGTTTAGGGAAATAGTTATGAATAAGGAAACAGTTCCTAGTCAAGCTGAAAAGTCTAATCCAGAAGGTGATCCATCACAATTAAGTCCAGAGGTACTGGACAAAATCAAACACCCTGCGAGAATAGACGATGTTATTCGAGAGCAATCACCACAAGAACGTAGAAGTAACCCAGCTTTAGTACCGGAAATGATTGACGACCCAGCTGATAATGATTGATTGGGTTTGCAAAGGAGAAATAGAAAAGCTCAGATTTCCGACTTTTTAGAGAAGTCGGGAATCTTGTTAGTAATTTGTTGCTATGGGGTAAATATATGCAACTTCACAAAGAAACGATATTAAGTAAATAAAATATATCTCAAAGATATCAATTTAAATGATTATAGAATTTCCTTAAAATAAACACTGTTCAAATTTAGGAAGTTATAAATAATTTTCCTAATACCAGCAAAGTTTCAAAATCTAAAAACCAACAAAAATAATATCTGATAATCAACAAATTATTAATCGAAATAGATTGAGGAATTACACAAAATCATAAAACAACATAGATGCACTGCAAATGCGTCTTCTTGGCGCAGCCTCTCCTAAAAAATAGAAGCAGCTTGCCACAAAGTTCTTGCGTAAGTCATGATATTGTGAAACCATATTTTGTAACTTGGTTATACAACTGCAACTAACCTGTCTCTCGCCTCACTCCAGAAAAAAGTACTGGTATTGGTAACAATCATGACGCGATCGCCAAATTCAGAAAACAATCAAAAACCATCTAATCGTCGTCTGTGGCTCCTGCTTTTAGGACGTACCAGTTTGGCTCTGGGTGGGGTTTTGCTAATTGGAATTATAGTTGGTGCTTGGTGGGCTAGAAACTATGTATACAAAGATTTAGCACCGTTAGTGCAGCAAAATCTTGAGCAATTACTGGGGCGTTCAGTAAAAGTTGGCAACGTTGAACGTTTTTCGCTTTCTAGTCTGAGATTTAGCTCTTTATCGATACCAGCAACTGCCAGCGATCAAGATCAGGTGGTCGCAAAAGCTTTAGAGGTGCAGTTCTCGCCGTTGCAACTCCTTCTTAGCCGAAAACTGGTATTAGATGTCACTTTAGTTCAACCCAATGTCTATGTTCAACAGGATAAAGATGGTCGTTGGGTGACAGCCCAAGTTAAGGCTGGGGAAGGAAAAGGTTTTATTCAAACTGAGTTGCAGTCACTTCAAATTCAAGATGGCAATATAGAGTTGATGCCATTCACTGCACCAACTAAACCGAAAGGCTCAGTAATATTAGATCAAGTTGGTGGTATTGCCCGATTTTCAGATGGAAATCAAAGGATCGGTTATGACTTCAATACTCAACTCATCAGGGGAGGCGCTGTTAAAATCGTTGGCGAAACCCAACTAAAAGCTCAACAAACTAACCTCCAACTTTCAGCACAAAATTTACAAGCATCTGAGATCGCTAGATTAATTCAATTACCGATCGCTCTGCAAGCTGGGTATTTAAATGCTGATTTAGGAGTTCAGATTCCACCCAAACTATCAGACATCGCAATTACGGGAACAGCTACAGCTAATCAAATCACCGCTAAAATTCAAAATATTCCTCAACCGATTTCTAATTTTAATGGGAAATTTCTATTTCAGGGTCAGACAGTTACTTTAGATAATCTGAGTACGAACTTTGGCAAAGTTCCCATTCTGGCTAATGGAACAATTAATACTCAAACAGGTTTTAATGTCTCTGCTCAGATCAAACCAGTTAGTGCGAAAAATATCTTAGATACCCTGAAAGTAAATTCGTCAGTCCCAGCTAGTGGCGAAATTCAAGCAAATGTTAAAATACTAGGCGCACTTCAGCAACCCGTCGTCAGTGGTACAGTAAATAATACAAAACCGATTCAAGTTGACCGCGTTCAATTTAAAACTGTCAATACTGATTTCCGCTTGAATGCATCTCAAACTGCGTCTCAACTTACTGTCTCCAATCTGAAAATAGTCCCCGCAGCTGGTGGTCAAATTACAGGCGGCGGTCAAGCTAATCTGGGAACCAAAGATGGGGTAATATTTAATGCTCAAGTTGATGGGATATCAGGAGATATACTAGCACGCAGCTATGGCGTTACTCTACCGATCGCAGTTGGCAATGTTTCAGCAAAAGCCCAAATTTCTGGCTCACTTCGCAAACAGCCCTTGAAACTTGATGTTTCTAATGTTCAGGTAACGCCACCAGTCGGGGGGAAAATCACAGCCAATGGTCAAATTCAACTCGCTCCCCAAGGTCAGGTAGGCGTAGATATTCAAGCTCAAGGTATCCCAGGAAATGCGATCGCTCAAGGTTACGGTATTTCCACTCCCATTAATGTTGGTAGTATATCTGCGAACGCTAAAATTTCTGGTTCTCTGGGAACACCGTTAAACGTTAATGTTTCTCGCTCTCAAGCAAATCCAGATGTGGGAGGGCAAGTCACAGCTAGCGGACGAGTTCAGCTTGCACCTCAAGGTAGGGTGGCGTTGATTGTGCAAGCAAAAAATATACCAGGAGATGCGATCGCTAAAGCCTACAATTCCTCACCCTCGATCACCATTGGGAATGTCTCGGCAAATGCCGATATTTCCGGCACTCTCAGCAATCTGCAAACAGTAGCACGGGTGCAAGCGCCTAGTGCCACCTATCCCACCACCGGACGAATTGTTGTTACCAAACAAGGAGAAAATATCGTCTTTCCCGATGCGGTTGTGAACGTGGCAGGTGGGACAATCAGGGCCAAAGGTGAAATTGCACAACAACGCTGGCAAGGATCTGTGAAGACTTCTCAAATTCAACTCAGCCGTTTCTCACCACAACTGCGAGGACGGCTGAATAGTAATATTCAGTTAGCAGGCACAACCCAATCTTTCCAGCTTGCAGATATTCGCGCCGCCGGAGAAATCAGCCTTCCCCAAGGAGTAGCGCAGCTGGCAAAACCGCTGACTGCACAATTTCAGTGGAATGGACAGCAGATTATAGTTGAAAACGCAAGTACCTCAGGATTGAGTGCTAATGGTGCGATCGCTATTCAGTCTCCCCCAACTGGCGCACCCCAAATTGCCGGATTTGATTTAAATGTACTGGCGCAGAATTTCAACTTACAAAATACTGGCTTTAAAGTTCCTGGTGACGTAGCAATAGCAGGGCGACTGGATTTTAATGGAAAAGTTACAGGTACTCCAGATGTACCGCAAGCTAATGGGAATATCCGGTTGCGGAATTTCAATGTGAGTAACTTGGCGTTTGACCCACTTCTAACCGGAAACGTGAATTTTCAAGGGGGACAAGGGGGAAGTCTGCGATTAGCTGGGAAACAAGATCGGATTGCCCTTAATTTAGGTGCAGATTATCGTCCAACTTCATTTTTAGTTAAACGCGATGAGGCTGTCACCACAGGTAGAACAGAGGGAGATAACTTGCTCATCAACGCCCAACAGTTTCCCATCGCTCTTGTTGGTGGCTTTTTACCTAACAATCAATTGAAACCACTGGCGGGGCAATTATCGGGTAATTTAGTTGTCAATCTGAATAATTATGCCATAGCGGGAGACGTGGCGATCGCAGGGCCTCGTGTTGCCAGAGTTGCAGCCGATGAATTTCGCGGCAGCATCAATTATGCCGATGGTACGGCTAGCTTGGCTAATGGTCAATTACGGATTGGCGATAGCAACATCGCCCTTAGTGGTAATGTGCAAACAGGGAATGACCCGCAATTTCAATTCCAAGCTAATTTTGCCCAAGCCAAAATCCAGAGACTTTTACAAGCGTTTAATATCTTCGATTTTCAAGACCTTGGTACTGGATTACAACCTCCAACCTTAGCTGGAGCAGAAGCGCTTCCAACTGAGTCTATCAGCTTGCCCGATGCAGATTTGAAAACACAGTTAGCATATTTCTCGAATATTACAGCAGCGATCGCCAAAAAACAGCAAGCTGAAACAAAACAAACACCATCTTTGCCCAGCCTTGCAGAATTAACAGGTGCTTTAAGCGGAGCAATTACAGCCAATGGCTCGTTAAAATCTGGGTTGAATGTTGGCTTTAATTTCCAAGGTGCTAACTGGCAATGGGGTAATTATTCCATCAATCAAGTCGTTGCTCAAGGCACTTTTGCCGATGGTATCGTCACCCTTTCGCCCTTGAGTGTGGGGATAAATCAAGGACTGGTGGCGTTTTCAGGACAGTTAGGAACTGAGCAACTATCTGGAAAATTGAATGTAGCCAGTCTGCCCTTATCACTTTTAGAACCTTTTATCGAAAAATACCCCGTAGATATCACTGGTAATGTAAATGCTGATGCCACTTTAGCAGGTAGTTTGCAAGACCCCAGAGTTCAAGGGAAAGTGGCGCTAGCGAATGCGACCCTTAATAAACAACCCGTACAAACAGGACAGGTGAACTTTGATTACAACAAAGCTCGCTTGAATTTTGATAGTACCTTACTAGTAACAGGAACGCAGCCAGTTGCCGTTACAGGTAGCGTACCAGCTCCTTTGCCTTTTGCCAAAGTGCAACCGGATAGCAATCAAATCAGCATCAACGCCAATGTGCAAAATGAAGGATTGGCACTCTTAAATCTGCTTACCAATAATCAAGTCGCTTGGGTAGACGGTCAAGGAAAAGTAGATTTAAATGTTCGAGGTACTTTAAACGAACCAGTTATCAACGGCAACGCCACACTTAATAATGCAACTTTTCGCGCTCAAGCCTTATCCGATCCTTTAACGAATGTCACAGGAACAGCACTATTTAATGGTAGAACGATAAGCGTTGAAAATATCCAAGGTAATTACAATCAAGGGCAAGTAACTGCATCAGGCATCTTGCCAATTTTTGATGCTCAACAAGCCGCAGCGAATCCCCTGACAGTATCAATAGCAGACAAACTCAATTTTAAGCTTGCAGGACTGTATGAAGGTGGTGTTGGTGGCGATGTCGTGATTCGCGGTACAGCCTTAAAACCTGTAATTGGTGGAGAGATTCAACTGAGTAATGGTCAGGTAATTATTGGCAAATCGCCTACTACTGCTAAAAAATCAGCAGCTACAGCAGATGCTAATACTAAGGTCATAAATCTAGATAGACAAGAGGTTAACCCTAATGTCACACCGACAGCAGAGAATAACGCTAACCCAGTAGTTACAGTGGATGGAAGCACTAGCGCCGCAACTCCACCCAATTTACCTGTAGAGTTTGCAGATTTAAAGTTGATTTTAGGCAAAGATATTCGGGTTACAACTCAGTCCCTACTCAGCTTTGTACCAGGAGGAGCGGCATTGAGTCAGCCCCTATTGAGGTTTGACGCTAAAGGTGACTTGACCATTAATGGTACATTAGCTAAACCGCTTCCTGAAGGAGTCATTCGTTTGACAGGAGGAGGACTGAGCTTATTTTCCACTCAGTTCACCTTGGCGCGGGGCTATGAACAAACTGCGCGGTTTATTCCTAGTCTTGGACTTGACCCGACTTTGGATGTCCGACTGACGGCAATTGTACCAGAAGCATCAGCAAGGAACACTCAAACTTTAGAATCACCATTGTCTTCTGAAGTCAGCGATGTTTCTGTAAACAACTTTGGGACTCTACGTAGTGTTACCGTTCAAGCTAGGGTGGACGGGCCAGCTAGTAAATTGGGTGAGAATCTAGAACTGACGAGCGAACCTAGCCGTAGTAAGGGAGAAATAGTTGCTTTGCTGGGTGGCTCAATTCTGGGTTCTTTCGGTCAAGCAGATGCAGGCCAAGGGCTGACTAATTTCGCTAGTTCTACCATTTTAGGTGGTTTACAAGGAACTATCACTGCGATCGGACAGGCTGTTGGTTTCAGTGAATTTCGGATATTTCCGACTCCATCTATTACTAATGAAGAATCAAAAACATCAAGAGCTTCAATTCTTAATTTATCAGCGGAAGGTGTGTTTGATATTAGTAAAAATTTCTCTGCCTCTTTATCACGCGCTCTTTCTAGCGATGAATCTTTCCGTTACAATGTCCTCTATCGAGTCAATGACGAAATTCTGATGCGAGGCTCAACTGATTTGGGGGATGAAAATCAACTCCAAGTTGAGTATGAAACCCGATTTTAGATTGGTGCATTGGCATTGTCAGTCGAAACAATCGCATTGTTATACCAATTTGAAACGACAAATAGATCATTTGTAGAGACGCGATGAATCGCGTCTTTACCGAAGGATGTATTGCAATCATTAATTGAATTGGTATTAGTCGAAACAATTGCATTGTTAGCCGACACATCGCATTGCTGGCCAATAAACTAACTAATTACCTGGACAGGATATCACTGATGATTAAGCTGTTGGTTTGGATGTTCTTGATTTGTTACCACAGATGATGCTGCTGTTTCCACACTTTTTTCTTGGGCTTGTATTTCTAGTAGTTGGGGAATTGTCACAAATCTATAGCCTTGGGCCTTTAAAGCTGCGATCATTTCTGGTAAAGCCTTGACAGATTTGGAACGGTTGCCCCCGCCATCGTGCATCAATACAATTGCACCGGGTTTTGCATATTTCAGCACATTTTTGACTAGTCCTGGAACTTGAGGCGAACGACGTTGAGCATCTCCCGATTCTTCTGACCACATCATGACAGCGTATTTCTCGTTTTTGGCATATTCGGCTAGTCCATTATTCAGAAAGCCCCCAGGAGGACGAAATAAAGTAGTTTTCTCTCCAGTAGTCTTGTAGATGATTTCTGCTGTACGATCGATTTCACTAGCCGCAGTAGCTAAGTCCATGTGGCGATACCAATGATGCCATGTGTGATTACCAATTACGTGACCATCAGCAGCCACTTGCTTGGCAACTTGGGGAAAATATTTCACCATTTGCCCGATCATGAAGAATGTGGCTTTTACATCATTTTTCTTCAAAATTTCTAAAATCTGTGCCGTATTTTTGGGGCCGGGGCCATCATCAAAAGTTAGGGCAATAACTTTCTCATCTGCTTTTAGTTTCCCTTGATAAACGATTGTTCCCTGAAATGCCTTTGGCACTTCATTCATCTGGTTTTTGACTGGACTTATATTCTGTGCATCTGCACTCATCAGTTTGTTATGACTCGCTTTAGCACTCTCGCTTTTTGGCTTGATAATTCCCAACAAATGCTCAAATCCGCTTGTGGTTAAAAGCAAGCTGATACCTAAACTACTAGCACCAGTAACCAATATAATAATTATTAGTTTTAGTAACAAAGATAATTTCCGGCTAGACACATTAAATCTCCTCAAATATTAGTTATTGGTTATTGGAGATTGGTTTCTCCCTGATGTTACCATCCCTTATCTCATCATGTCTGCTTAATTACTTATTAAACTGTAATTACCCAGACTTGATATTACTCCTAGTACAGAACGGCGTAAATAAGCAGACCATTGAAAAGCCCTAAATAGCTTATTCCATAATACTTTTTACTTTTTACTTTTTACTTTTGACTTCCGCCTTGCGGTACTAGCCTGTTGTAATTAATATATCTCTTGCTGAAAGAAAAAAGAAAACAATAAAATACCTTGAAACATTCCAGCTAAAGGATGTCTCAATTTAATCTGTACTAATTTGCTACGATTCTTAAACTGAATAAAATAATACTCAGTAGATTTAGCTGACCAGTAGAGACAGCAATGATAACAGTATAACCCAATACAGTTCAGTTAAGCATTTTTTCTCTTCTCTCTGTTTCGCGCCAGTTGCTTTAAGTCGGGGAACCGCAAGGGCGCACTGGCTTCTCTGCGCCTCTGCGGTTCGTTAAAAAAGTTGACTTTGATAAAGAGTTTTAGCCTTAACCCAAGCGTATTGCAGTATAACCGTAACCTGGAGAAATGCTAAGTAGTCGTTGACCAATAGAGTTAAGGACTTTGCAACTAGTAATGTCAATATTCGCTATTTGCTTGCGATCGCAGTTTTTGCTTATCCTTGTAGAGAGAGGCAGAAGGGAGAAGATAGGCGGAATGCTACTCTCTGTCTCCTGCTGTGAGCAGAGGGAGGAAGAGTTTAAAGTCCTTCACTAAAATCTTCGGTCTCGTATAGAAGTCTTATCTAAATTCCAACCTCTTACTCTCTTTCTGCCTTCTTCAATCTTCGTCAAGGGCTGGGAAAGCTTCTTCAAGCTGCCACAACCGATCTTTATTTTTAACGAACCAAATACGAGTTTCTGGAGTTAATTTACTCCAAATGTCTTCAACAGGGATGTGAGGAGATGCATACTGGTAGTGCTGACCAAGTGATTTGAGATTGTCCGCTACTTCACGGGGAATTCCAAATTGTTCCCAGTCAACTGTGATAGTTCTTCCCGAAACTCCGGCTGTAGGGTCGAAAACCAATTGTGCCGATCTGACTAAATCAGCAAAGTGTTTCGGTTTGAGTTTGGTGATCTCCTGAATTTGGAGTGATTCGTTATGTTCTTGAGACATGATCGCCGCAGTGGTAAAGATTATTGGTCTATTGAACTTACTGCCAGAGATTTTTATCCCAATATTTTTACTTTAGCGCAAAGCCATTAACTCGATTGTGACTTAACAAGACTTGAGGTTTGAGCAAATCGTTTAAGGTGAGCAAACTTACTACACATGTATCGGTACAATCTCTAAGCTAGTAATGAAAAATTTGTAGTAAGCACTTTAGTGCTTACTACAAAATGTTCCCAGTAGCTATTTTAATGACGAGTGTAAGAGTGCTGAAAGTGAGTTTTGAGTGTATGAGCCATAACAGACATGACAATTGCTGCTATGGAAACTGATATTGCTGCGATTCTGATTCTATAATCATCTGCAAGTATTGCTACAGCAGCTAGAGCGATCGCTACCCCTATACAACCTTGTTTGACCCTATTTGTCACCTGATAAGCTCGATTGCAAGAACTACAAATAAGTGTGTGTCGCGAAAATCTGTCTAGCAAAACCGGCTTTGAATTCAATTCGTCATTCTCAACATTTTTCCACGTGGAATAGCCGTGATAAAAAGGCAAAGACGATCCAAATTTATCTAGCCACTTGCGGTACTCAATCACTAATGTGTCAGATGTTTTCAACGGCAAATATAATTCTTTGAGACTTCTTCCCAAGCGCTCAATTTCTGCCTGTTGTCCTGCAATCAGAGGCAAATCCTGCTCTAATATTTTGTTCGTATTTAAGTGATCGAGCCAGCGCGGCCTCAGCTTGACTCCCCAAGTCATGAAATTACGATAACCTCTAGCTAAAAGACGGCATCGCCCTTTACCTAAAGGAATCGAATACAAAGCTAGTCCAAATGTCCAATCTTTTTTTTCAATATAAGCAGTGTTTAGCACAAGACTTGGAGCAACAAAATCAATATACTTCCAGGCTTCATTTGATTTGTTAGCTCCCCGCCACCTGCCTTTAACCCCCTGAACCGAATTCTCTAGCACTTCCATTTCTAGCGGTTGGGCATTTTTCCGATTACCACCCCCTCTAGTGCCACTATGGCTAATAGCAACATGAGCAGGATCGATGACGTTTTCTACTAGATATGTTTGGTCATAAGGCAGATCCAATATAAAGTCTGCACACACAAATCCTGACTTATCTAAATCTGGCAAAATTGGAATAATTTCATCAACAGCAGTTTCTTTTTCGCCAGCCCATACCCAAATCATACCTTGGCGTTCCACAACCTTAAAGGATGGCACACAAGCATTGACTGGAATTTTTGCATCTGTTGCTAATTGGGGAATGTGCAGACATTGACCATCGCTGCCAAACTGCCAACCGTGATATAAGCACTCAATTTTGCCGTCAATAATTTGTCCATCAGAAAGTTTAGCTGTACGGTGAGGACAACGATCTGCTAAACAGATAAATTGTCCATCTTTGTTTTTGAATAAAACCAAAGGTTCATCGTACAAGGAAAAGCCATGAGGGCGATTGGCAGGCAAGTCTTTTACAAAGGTGACGGGATACCAGCATTGCCTCCAGTCAAATTCTTGCTTATCCTCAAGTTTCTCAAAAGTAGAAGTTGGTGGTGTCGCCTGTAGTGTCTCTGTTTCTAATGACATAGTTTTCTCCAGGTTTCTATTATTTTATACTTTTGGATTAGAAAATTTTTAGTCCCAGAGATAGAACATTTCTAGAGTGAAACTTCAAAAATTAACCATGAGAAAGCATTCAAGCATTTTGAGTAAGTCAAAGCTCGTTTTGCTTGCGGAAAACACCCAAATGAGAAAGCAAACTGGGGTTTGAGTAAGTCAAAGCTCATTTTGCTTGCGGAAAACACCCAAATGAGAAAGCAAACTGGGGTTTGAGTAAGTCAAAGCTCATTTTGCTTGCGGAAAACACCCAAATGAGAAAGCAAACTGGGGTTTGAATAAGTCAAAGGTCATTTTGAGAAAGCATTTAAGTATTTTGAGAAAGTAAACAGGTATTTTTATAAAGAAATGAGGCTTTTTGATCAAGTAATCAGCAAATATACTTGACAATTAAAAATCGCCCCTACACAAATTAAGTCGGCGGGCGAATAACTTAATAACTTTTCTATAACTTGCTGTTTCTAGAGGAATTACCTCAGCTACTCATCTTCGATTAGAACTGTAACAGCAGCGATCGCAATCAACATTTCGTCATTTTTATCGTTGAGTTCAGGAATCGCCCGCCCTTGAACTACCATCCCTCCAGATTCTACGGTGAGAGTTTTGCGCCCAAATGGTAGTACAGCGAGTACCTCTTCTTCCCTAACTTGTTCTGGATAGGGCACTGCTACTTGAACCTCTATAATCATTTGATTGGGGTGACTTAAACCTGCAACTTCCCAAACACCAGGTAAGGCATTGTGAGCGATCGCATTCCGTACTGCCCTAGATGCTGCTACTGTCGGTTCTTGTCCATGCTGATCTATTCCCATCCCCATCTCGATAATCAAGCGTTTACGCGCCATTACTACCTCCAATAAATCCTGCACCTTTCACTTTATCTTTTGATTGCAAGCAAAGGGGACTAAACCTGACTTTTCACGGTATGTGGAAAAGTCAGAAGCTGTGGGGTGTAGTGAGACTTTCTCCAGTTCCATACACCCTACCCCCTGCTCCCCTCACCCAGCAATTCTAGATTGGCAAACTACTAATGGTCTGTCCCAAAAGTTTTGATAGGTAAATCAGTTTTAAATTTCTCTTCTTTACCTCTTAACTTCGCGCTCTTTGCGTCTTTGCGGTTCGTTCTCTTAATTCTCAGAATTAATGGGACAGACCACTAATACAGCACGGCGTAAATAAACATACCATCCAAAATGTCTGAAAAGCTTAATTCACAAACCTTTTGATTTTTGACTTCCGCCTTGCGGTACTAGGGAGTTGCCACAACTTCAAAGCGTCGCATCATATCGAAGTCTTCGTGTTCCAAAATGTGACAGTGCCAGAGATAATACCCTGGTTTGTCGAAAGTGGCAATGATGCGAACAACTTCACCTGGGTAAACAACTACAGTGTCTTTCCAACCTTTCTCATAAAGTGGTGGAGGCTCAGGATTGCCGATTAGCCCAGCGCTTTGTAGAAATAGCTTAGTCTTGCGAGGGTCTTTAATAACTGGGATTGCACTGCCAGCAAAATTCTGTCGATTTAGAATCAGGAAGGAAACCAAGTGCAAGTGAATGGGGTGTGGCTCCTGTGTCGTGTTGTATAATTCCCAAACTTCAGTTGTGCCGAGTTTTGGTTTCTCAGTAATTGGCTCGTCATAGCGCAATGAGCCGTCTGCCAATGTACCTTGCTCTAGGAGCTTGCGACCATATTCATCCGTATTTTCAAAAAGAACCAGTTGCCGAGTTTGTCCGGTTTGAGCAGGAGGTGTAATCTTATTAGGTAGCAACTGTGTTGTCAGTCCATCACTTTCATTAGTATCAACTATCGCATTTGGAACATTTGAAAGGGGTTGCTCGACCGCAATCTTGATTATCTGACCTGTAAGCTCAGAATCAGCTTTATCATCGAAATTTCTGATGATGAACTCTTTTCCCGCATCGCCAGTGAAATCAACAATCACATCAGCGCGTTCACCTGGAGCCAGAACTAAATTGTCAAGTGCGACTGGTTTTTCTAATAAGCCTTGCTCAGTGCCGATTTCGTAAAACTTTTCCTTTGAGTCGTTGAAATTCAGATTGTAAAAGCGCGAATTTGAACCGTTTGCCAAGCGTAAACGGTACTTTCTCGGTTCAACCGCCAGCTTTGGCCATGCCATGCCATTTACTAGGATGAAATTACCGTAGAAATTTGGCACTACACTTGGATATGGAGCATCTGGATAATTTGAACCAGGTGGGTAATAAAGCTGACCCTTGGCAGTGAAATCTCGATCCTGGATGATGAGTTCTTTCTCGTGGTCGCCACTAGGCAAAATGTTGCGATTAATTAAATTAATTTCGTTGTTATCCCTCAGCAAATAGAAGCCTATAAGACCAGCGTATAGACTTAAACGATTGTTACTGAGAATGTGGTCGTGATATAAAAGTGTCGCTGCCCGCCTGTTGTCATTTGCATAACTATAGTTCTTTTTAACCCAACTGGGTCCGGTTTGGGAAAAATCTTGAGTAAACCAAGCTTCGGAATATCCGTCGCTAGTCCACTCAGTATGACCACCATGCAGATGTGTCACTGTAGGTACAAGCCCTTTTTGGAGAGCGTTTTCAACCGATTTTGAAATAATGCTTTTGTCTACTGGAAAAATATGTCCGGTTTTGGGTAGTTTGTTGTCCCACAGCACTTCAATCGGTACGTCTTTTCGTGTCACGAATGTGGAACCTGGGTAAGTAACAGCCTTTTGCCCTCTTAAGCCATACCCCCAAACTGTTGTATTCAAGCGTGCATCATCCTTTGTACCATATATGCCATCTGCACCAGGACTGCTATATAGTCCAAGCCATTGCTTAGTTTCTCCCATCTCTACATCGAAGTGACCACCCTTTGTAGCATCTATTCTCCCTAGAGACGGCAGCGAATTGATGAACTTCGGTTGAGTTCTTGGATCTAGCCGCGAATCAGCAGCCATAGTTAAACTCAATTTGGAAAAGATGATTCCAGCCAGTAGTGTTACAATAAATACAAAGGGGAGATACAGTTTGAAGTTTCGCCTCCACTTACTTAGCAACAACTTGCTAGTCATAATTAATTTACTCCTTCAAAAATTCTTATTGATAGTAAGCTGGTGGAGATCCAATTAAAAAATGTTGTTTATGTCTAGTTTTTTACTAGGAATAATTTTCAGTGTACTTAAATAAAATTCCGTGAATTACACCTAAAACATAAATAACTTATTTAGAACTCAAAAAAAATGATTTATTTTTTGCAATAGTTTAGGACTTACGCACTGTACAAATTAATCATAGTATGTTTCACGAAAATAGGTCGTTTCAGCCTTTATTAATTGTTCTTTGATGATCAGTAAACCCGCGCTGTAGGGGCACAGCATTGCTGTGCCCCTACGACAGATGTGGTTTTTAAAGCCTTACTATGTATTTTGTGTCAATGCGTAAGTCCTATAGTTGACCTTTTCTTAGGGAATGTTCTTCTAATAAAACGAAATCTTTGGATAGGTAATAGGCGAACCCAGAGAAGTATACTACTTTGTGTTGATTAACTCTCAACCTCCGCAAAATTGCTGATTAGTCCCCTAATCGCCTAAAAGCGTTGCAGCTAAATGCAAGGTATGCCGATTTGAAGCGACTGCCCTATCGCCGCCAAATCAATAGATTATGGCAGGAGCTTTCTCTTGGAAAAAGGTAAAGTAGCATATTTTGGTTTTTATGCCATCTTCTATAATTGATAAAACCTGCACACCTAATTTTAGGCATGAGACTGTGACCGAATCAGGAAGTTACAAAGATACTGTAAACCTACCCAAGACTAACTTTGATATGCGGGCAAACGCTATCAAGCGTGAGCCAGAAATCCAAAAATTTTGGGAAGAAAATAAAATTTACGATCGCCTCTTTGAAAATAACCCCGGCGAATTATTTATACTGCACGATGGGCCTCCCTACGCTAATGGCTCACTCCATATCGGTCATGCCTTAAATAAAATTCTCAAAGATATTATTAATCGCTACCAAATGTTACAAGGGCGTAAAGTTCGCTACGTCCCTGGTTGGGATTGTCACGGATTGCCAATTGAGTTGAAAGTTTTGCAGAACATGAAATCAGCAGAACGACAAAATTTAACGTCTTTACAACTGCGACAGAAAGCGAAAGAATTTAGTCTAGCGACGGTAAACGACCAGCGCAACAATTTTAAACGCTACGGTATTTGGGGTGATTGGGATAACCCTTATCTAACTCTGAAGCCGGCTTATGAAGCGGCTCAAATTGGCGTGTTTGGTCAAATGTTCTTAAAAGGCTACATCTATCGCGGTTTGAAGCCGGTTCACTGGAGTCCTAGTTCTCATACCGCTTTAGCTGAAGCTGAGTTGGAATATCCTGAAGGTCATGTTTCCCGTAGTATCTATGCAGCTTTTGCAGTTACAAGTTTGGCGGAAGTTGTAAAACCACTGTTGGCTGAATATCAGTCAGATTTAGGTGTGGCTATCTGGACGACTACACCTTGGACAATTCCGGGGAATTTGGCTGTGGCGGTAAATGCAGATTTAAATTATGCAGTGGTAGAAGTGGAACCTCACCCCCAAACCCCCTCCCCGCAAGCAGGGAGGGGGAGTGAGGAAGTAGCTTCCCCCTCTTTGTTAACGGAGAGGGGGACTGAGGGGGTGAGGTTCCGCTATCTCATTGTTGCTGCTGATTTAGTCGAACGTTTATCTTCAACGTTAGGAGTTGAGTTAACTGTAAAAGCCACGTTCAAAGGGAATGATTTAGAACATACTACTTATCGTCATCCTCTATATGACCGCGAAAGTCCGATTGTTGTCGGCGGTGATTACATCACTACTGAATCGGGTACTGGATTGGTACATACTGCTCCCGGTCATGGTCAAGAAGATTACATTGTTGGTCAGCGCTACGGTTTGCCCATCCTTGCACCAGTGGATGACAATGGCAACTTTACCGAAGAAGCGGGACAATTTGCTGGGTTGAATGTGCTGGGTGATGGGAATCAGGCGGTGATTGATGCCTTAAGTACGGCTGGTTCTTTGTTGAAGGAAGAACCATACCCCCACAAGTACCCTTATGATTGGCGGACGAAGAAGCCGACAATTTTCCGCGCCACGGAACAATGGTTTGCTTCCGTGGAGGGTTTTAGAGAAGAAGCGCTAAAGGCGATCGCAACGGTAAAATGGATTCCAGCCCAAGGTGAAAATCGGATTACGCCAATGGTGGCGGAACGTTCTGATTGGTGTATCTCCCGTCAACGTGCTTGGGGTGTACCGATTCCCGTTTTCTACGACGAAGCCACGGGAGAACCACTGCTGAATGAAGAAATTATCAACCACGTCCAAGGAATCATCGCTGAAATTGGTTCCGATGCTTGGTGGGAATTATCAGTTGAGGAGTTATTACCCGAATCCTATCGTAATAATGGCAAGTCTTACCGCAGGGGTACAGACACAATGGATGTATGGTTTGATTCTGGGTCATCTTGGGCAGCTGTCGTCCAACAGCGTCCAGAATTACGCTACCCTGCTGATATCTATTTGGAAGGTTCTGACCAACATCGCGGTTGGTTTCAATCCAGCTTGCTTACCAGCGTAGCAGTAAATGACATTGCGCCTTACAAAACTGTTTTAACTCACGGCTTCACTTTGGACGAACAAGGCCGAAAGATGAGTAAGTCAGAAGGAAATACGATCGATCCAAATACAATCATTGAAGGCGGAAAAAATCAAAAAGTAGAACCGCCCTACGGTGCAGATGTATTGCGATTGTGGGTATCATCGGTTGACTACTCCGGCGATGTCCGCATTGGCAAAAACATCATTAAGCAAATGAATGATGTTAGAGGGAAAATTCGCAATACGGCGCGGTTTTTGTTGGGTAGCTTGGATGATTTTGACCCGGAAAAAGATGCAGTTCCTTTTGAGGAATTGCCAGAACTTGACCGTTATATGCTGCACCGCATCACCGAAGTATTTGAGGAAGTCACTGAAGCCTTTGAGAATTTCCAATTCTTCCGCTTTTTCCAAACAGTGCAGAATTTCTGCGTGGTGGATTTATCCAACTTTTATTTAGATGTGGCCAAAGATAGGCTTTACATCAGTGCAAAAGATGCCTTCCGGCGTCGCAGTTGTCAAACAGTGCTGAAGATAGTAATAGATAATTTAGCACGAGCGATCGCACCAGTGTTATCTCATACTGCCGAAGATATCTGGCAATATCTCCCTTACAAAACACCTTACAAATCAGTGTTTGAAGCTGGTTGGATACAGGTTGAGGAAAAATGGCGTAATTCAGATTTAGCGGAATTTTGGTCAGCGCTGCGACAACTCCGCACCGATGTTAATAAGGTGTTGGAACAAGCCAGAATCGAAAAACTCATTGGTTCTTCCCTGGAGGCGAAAGCTTTGATTCATATACCTGACAAACAATTAGGTGATGCTATCAAAGCCTTTAACCCTGTTAAGGGTAACGGGATTGACGAACTGCGATATTTATTGCTGACTTCCCAAGTGGAATTATTAGATTCTGCTCAAGGATTGCAAGGATTAGAATATACAGCACAGACAGAAGACTGGGGAATTGGTGTGGTGAAGGCAGATGGGCAAAAATGCGATCGCTGTTGGAACTACTCTATTCATGTGGGAGAATCAGCAGAACATCCCTTAATTTGCGAACGGTGTGTTGCAGCCTTAGCTGGAGAGTTCTAAAAGCAAAAATCTTACGGTGCTAGCAGACTATAAATCACTAACCTACAGAAGGCTAAATGCACTTAGGGACTTCCAACAAATAAGTTACTACTACTTCAAAGGCGGGCAAGATGCCCGCCTTTGGTTATGGGCGGGAGAGACGCCCACCCCACAATAAGTAGTTGAGTATTTTTTTTGGAAGTCCCTAACCCTCTTCCATTACTCTTGGATAAAGCAATCGCTGTAAGGCTTACGAAACTCCACTTTCCAAGTTTTATCTGCATTTTGGAATTTATATTAGAAAATAAAGCCTCAAATCTTGATTTAGTAATAGTTTCAGTTTTCTGCTTCGATTATTATTTTCTGAGAGTGATGAAAGAGCGCTAATACATATTTAATTAATAGAAATACCTTTTTAGCTTGATGAAGTCTGTATAAGCGGACTTCGTTTGGATAGGCGAGTCTGTCCTAGAAATTACGTAAATAGCACAATATTAAATATCTGATTAAATCAGGTTGCAGTCACCGGCTGAAAAATATTTTATGTAATACGCATTATGGTTATTTCATACAGAACAGAAGTTCTAAGTGTAATATACTTTGGCAACAAAAAAATGGGTATTATTACTGAATATTTATCAGTGTTTTCCCTGTATTATCTTCATATTAAAAAGCTGAAGGGAAGATTATTAATAAAAAATGAAGGTATGGATTAATACGTGTGATTTCGTTTAAAACATCCATTAACTCAATCAAAATTTAAGAGATGCAGAGATATGTCAAATAAAATTGTTAATGAATTGGCTGATTTTTTGCTGCAAATAGAACAGCGATCGCAGTTTCATGCAGGATATCCATATAATTTAAGTTGTGATTACAGTGCGATCGCTAAATTTTTCAATTTTCTGTTAAATAATGCTGGAGATCCATATATTGAACCAGATTTTGGTCTCCATTCTCGTAAATTTGAGCAAGAAGTATTATCTTTTTTTGCTCACCTCTATAAAATTCCAGAAAATGAGTTTTGGGGTTATGTTACTGCTGGCGGAACTGAAGGTAATTTATATGGAATATTCTTAGCAAGAGAAATCTACCCTGATGGCATTCTTTACTCATCACAAGACTCTCATTACTCCATACCAAAAGCAGCAAAACTATTCCGCATCCAACATAATATTGTTAACTCACAAATTAATGGAGAGATGAATTATGAACATTTTGAAAAACTCATTAGCGAAAATCGTAATTATCCTGCGATCGTCAATTTAAATATTGGGACTACTGTTAAAGGTGCAATTGATAACTTAGACAAAGTTATCGAAATTTTAGAGCGCAATCAGATTAAAGATTACTACATTCATTGTGATGCTGCCCTTTCAGGATTAATATTACCCTTTCTAGATGGCGCTCCGCAAGTTAACTTTCAAAAACCCATAGATAGTATAGCTATTTCCGCTAAATTCATTGGTTCTCCCTTGCCTTGCGGTGTAGTTTTAACCAAGAAAAAATGGGTAATAAAAGTTGAAACAGCAATTGAATATATTGGTTCATCAGATACAACAATTCTTGGTTCTAGAAACGGTCATACCCCTCTGATTCTCTGGTATGCAATGCAAACAAGAGGTTATGATGGATTAGCGAAAGAAGCAAAGACCTGTATAGATAATGCCCAATATCTTTTCCAACAACTTAAAATCAGAGAATATCCATGTATGCTCAATAAATTTTCCAATACCGTAGTGTTTCAAAAACCTTCTCAAAGATTAATTAAAAAGTGGCAGTTAGCGATTTTTGAAAATTGGGTACACATTATAGTCATGCAAAATATCGATCGGCACAAAATTGATACTTTTGTCAACGAACTTTTGTTAGAAGAAGGGTTGCTTGATAACGTAGATAATTTTCAGCTACACTCAGCACTATACTAAAAATAGATTGTCAAGTGAAATTAATCACCCAGTTTAACAAGGTGTTTCTTTAAACAGAATTTGCTCTCAAGATTTTATCTTTTTAAAAAGTTTTTTCCGCACAAGTTAGCAGCAAGGAGTATTTCTACTTCTGCCCGTTCCATAGGTGGTAAGAAAAAATACCCTTGCCCATAATCACATTCTAAAGCCTTCAATTGTGCTAATTGATCTACAGTTTCTATGCCTTCTGCTGTTACAGACATATTTAAATTATGGCCTAATGTCACAATCGCTTGAATAATTTCTAAATTTTCTTCTCGACTATCTAGACGGGTGACAAAAGAGCGGTCAATCTTAATGGTTTTGATTGGTAGACGATGTAGATAACTCAAGGATGAATAGCCAGTCCCAAAATCATCCATGTGCATCTCGACATTCAGCGCTGTTAACTGAGAAAGCACAGTGGTAGCTAATTCAAAATTATCAATCAATAAGGTTTCAGTTATTTCCAATTTCAAATAGCATGGCTCCAGTTCAGTTTGCTGCAAAATATGTTTAACCTGTTTAAACACATCAGGTTGCGTAATTTGTTTACCAGAAAAATTTACGCTAATTGTTAGATGTTGTGAGCTAGGAAATTGTTTATGCCATTTGTGCATTTGGTAACAGGCTTCATAAAGCACCCATCGCCCGATACTAACAATCATTCCAGTTTCCTCAGCCAGGGGAATAAAATCTTGAGGAGAAATAAGTCCTCGTTCTGGATGATACCAACGTATTAGTGCCTCAAATCCAATAATTTTGCCAGTTGTCAGTGAAACAATTGGCTGGTAATTAAGGCGAAATTCTTCTTGCTTGAGCAGCGCATTTCGCAGAGCAGTTTCTAACTCTAAGAGCAAATCTGCACGCTCGTGCATCTTTGGGTCAAAAACCTCATAACGTCCCTTACCATGTGATTTGGCAGAATACATTGCCACATCGGCATCGCGTAGAATCTGCGCTGCTTGCTCATAATCTGCTCCACTTAAAGCGATACCAATACTAACATTAGTAAACACTCGATGCTCATTTAATTGAAATGGCAAAGCTAGCACCTTTTTAATTCGCTCGGCGACCTGTTTGGCGGTGTTGATATCCTCAATTTCCTGAATTAAGATTGTGAACTCATCTCCGCCAAAACGGGCAACTATGTTTTCGCCTCGCAGAACTGACTTTAGCCGATGAGAAATTGCAATCAAAAGTTGATTTCCTAGTAGATGTCCCAGGCTGTCATTAACAACTTTAAAGCGGTCTAGGTCTAAGAAAAGTACGGCAAATAAATAATTATTTTGCTGTTTAGCCTGTTCTATTGCCTGCTGCACCCGCTCCAGAAATAATCGTTGATTAGGTAATCCAGTTAGTCCATCGTGAAGACTGTTGTGCAGTAATTGTTCTTGTGCTTCTTGACGTTTAACAAATAGGTTTTTTGCTTGTTTGCGTGCTTCATCAATAGCAATAATTTGTGGTAAGGTTGTCCAGCAAGCGATCGCAACCCCTGTAAAAGAAAGCGTCACTAATAAAATTGCTAGGAAAGAATTTTGAGGATTATTAGAATGTCTATCTAAAAAATCGCGAAGAACCCAACTGATTGTGGCAGTAATACAAATTAATGATACTAAAACAATCACTTGTAATACTACAAAATCTGGATTATTTCTACTAGACTTAGTATCGTAACGCTGTGTCCACCAATTTGGGTATAATGGCGCAAATCTTAACCGACGTAGCACTAAATCTCCAATCGTCAAAATAATGGGTAATAATAATCCCACTAAGAAATATCTCCAATTGCAAGCTAAACCTCCCACTATTAGAACTACTGCTTCTAACAAGAAAAAACCAAGTGACCACCAAGGCCATAACACGTATGGTTTGCCCCGACACACCCATAATCCCAGATGTATCCCCATAATGGACATGAGATAACAGGTGCCTGCTACTGTGACAAGTTGAGATACATTTCCCAAATTGAGACAAAGTAAACTCAGTAGAAAGGTAACTAAAATAGCAGGGCCAAGGACACCTTGACGGGAAAATAATGCAAATATAGGAGAAAGCTGTCTGTCTAAGGCAAGCTGGTATAATATCCGAGGAGAGTTAGAAACTGCTGTAGCAGAACTTAGAAGGCAAGATATAGTAATCAGAAGTGTTACTAGAAAAGAGGCAGATTCACCCCAAAAAGGCTTAGAAGCCGCTAGTAGATTTAAGAAAACATTATCACGTGTTGTAGGATTTTGAGTAGAACACATTAATACCCAAGAACCACCTAGAAACACCGGAGGAATTAACCAAGCAGCTACGGTTAAAAACTTTAAAGTTTTATCTGGGTGGCGACTATCAGCAACAAAAGAAGAAGTGGTTTCACAAGCATAAATTGAATAACTAGCTAGAAAAAAGCACCTTGCCCATTCTTGGAAGCTCACGCTATGTGTACTAGTTAGGAGAAAATTAAAATTAGCAGATGAGAAGGCTAACCATAATACGCCTTGAATACAAAACAATAACAGTAAGAAAATCGCTGGGAATACAAAAAATAAATGCAGGAGTGCCAAAGCACGGGTGCCACTGAACGCTAAAATAAATGGAATCGCTGTAAATAAGACTTTTAAGAAAGTTTCTGGACAAGAAATACCTAATGTTTGAAAATTGGCTTTAATTAAGTCAGTGAGAATAATCGCATACAGTGCTGGTGCTGCTGCCCAGCTAAAAAAGTATCCTAATGCTAGGTAACGGCCTAAGCCAGGAAAGTTCTTTAATAGCCTTGTGGTATAGTTTGGTGTTCCTCCAGCGACATCTGACCAATGCCTACCTAGACTTTGTACCTGCAAGTTAAGCAAAAAGGAAATAATCGTGCCAAAAAACCAAACTAAGATAGCTTTCGGCCCTAACGCTGCATGAATGATAGGGGCAGTACCAATCCATCCAACATGACCAGTTAACCCGAAGCCCCAAGTTTCAAGATAACTCAGAGTCCGTGGTAGGCGCATTAGCAAGTGCTGATTGTTCTGTGCCCGCGCAGAATCGTTACTAACCATTGTTTCTTAGTGAGATTTACTGACCTTTTCACTCAATAGCTGAATCTCACCAATTATAGCTTCCGTATAACTGCTGAACTTTAAGAAAAGATGACTTATTTGTTACTAAATTGTGGATTTCGGATTTTAGATTGACCTCATGCCTAAAGAGTTTTCTTGAATAGAGAATTTTAATTGGGGATTTGAGATTTATTCCATGTAGCTTGTTTCTCGCCGAGTAAGTATAAATTCTCTTTCTTCAGACCTTTGTAAAAATTGAAAGGTTCAGATTTGCGACCTATTTAATAGACATAGAAATTTCCATAAATAAATTATTCATTGCTTGAAACCCTTGTAAAGACGTAGGAATACTACGTCTTTACGTTCATATCTCTAATTTAATAAATCAGAAATCATGTTGTTCATCAATGATTAACTAGAGCTATAGCTTTTGCAACAACTCCTGAGTTAATTGCAAGAAAGCCTTTGAACCTGCTGATTGGGAAGCAATTAAAACAGCTGGCACAAAACTATCAACAGCCTTAGCAACGTTGACATCAACTGGTATTTGTACCTTACAAATTTTTTCGACACCAAAATCTTCTACAACGCGGTGCATTACTTGTTTATAATATCTGCCAGTGAGCAGGTTAGCGCTGGACATACTAAATACAATTCCTAGCATTTTTATATCTATCTTGGTTTCATGTCCGTGACTATCTTTTAATTGGGCAATCCGCCTTTCTAGGAGTTGAATACCCACTACAGATAAAGGTTCTGGTTTCGCAGGAAGTATGTAGAAATCACTGGCAGCTAAAGCGCTACGAGTTAATAGATTATAGCCAGGGGCGCAATCGAGAAGGATAAAATCATATTCTTGACGTACTGGCTTTAAGATGTTATTAATTAAGACCCTTTCAAAGCGATTCCAAATCGTTTCAAAGTCCTGTTCGCCCAAAGCAGTTGCTTGCTGATGCAGCATTTCTGAAACAACAAATTCATCATATAAATCAATATCTCCTGGTAATAAATCTAGTCCGGGAAGATTACAAACCTGGGATTGAATGATATCCTGAATTGTAAGTTTTGCTTGTGGGTTTGGATTGATAACTTCGTCTATCAGATACCTAAATGTCTTACTTTGTTTACGAAGTTTGGCAAAATCTAAAGGCGACATCAAACTGAGTGTGGCGCTAATTTGGCTATCTAAATCAAGGACAAGCACCCGCTTGCCATGATTTTTAGCTAAACAAGTAGCTAAGTTGACGGTGAGGGTGGTTTTACCAACACCACCTTTCATATTGGCAGTAGCAATTACATATCCCATTGATTGAGTCCTCTATTGACGCATTCCCATGTACTGGTCTGTCAAGAAATAATTGAGGGGTGCAGATTGTTTGTAGTTAGCGTTAAAGCACAAACTACGAACCGATCAAATCAAACTTGACAGACTACTAGGTAGCGTACACTTCTGCTGATATTTTAAATCTTCCATTAAATTTAATATTTTCGGACATTCAAAAGAGTGATTTCAGCGATGTTTACTCGATTGAGGCAGCAAAATGTAGTTGGGTGTTTACCTGGAATAGGTCTACCAGCCTCCTATACCGCATAATGCATCTTTTTGCTAATAATCTTTGGCTTAATGCCGTAACAGCGATCGCTCTTATCAAAGCAATTATAGAGGTATTGACAAATACAGTAGCCCTAAATCAATTGTGAGAAAATAATACTGTTGTGAATATCACTAAGTATTGGGCGCAAAATGTGGATGCATTTGCTAATTGAATTGAACGAAGCCAATCGATAATTTCGTGAAATCAAAGGCGCATTTACACACAAACTTATAAGGTAATTAAAATGACTTACAATTCAGAAGATGTCCAACAAATCTTGCAAAAAGCACTCACTCGCAAACAGGAAGGTGAATTTTCACGAGAACAGCTTTTAGAAATGGCATCTGAGTTAAGTATTTCTTCTAATATTTTGGAAACAACTGAACAAAAGTGGTTGGCTCAACAAGAAGAGGAACGTTTACAACACACATTTAATACTTTCCGACGCAGAGCCTTCTGGACACACTTTGTTTCTTTCTTAGCGGTGAATTTATTCCTCATTCTCTTAAATTTAATCACTAGTCCTAATTATTTTTGGGCTATTTTCCCAATATTAGGATGGGGATTAGGACTATTTTTTCATTGGTGGAGTGTTTATCAGAGTAAATCAGAGGATTACGAGATCGCTTTTCAGAAATGGCGCACACAAATTTAACTATAAATTCTGGATATTCAGCGATCGCTGTTATCTTAATTTGTGCCTCCTTCTAGATAAAATCTTCCCATGAACTGCTCACATTCACCGCAAGGGGTGAGTGTGAGCTTTGCAATTTATAGGGAATTGCCTGTGACATCGCAAAATAGATAAATTTGGGCAACCTTAAACTTGAGGAGTTGTATAATCACGCCCTTTGATCCTTATCCTTGTGCTTGCGAATTTGCCAAAATAGAGCTGTAGGCTAGAATAACTACGCTTTAAGAAGCTTGATTGCCTAAACTCAGGAGCAAGGGTCGGCTGGTTAATAAGTAAGAGGAAGGGAGTATGGACAACAACAACTGGTTGCAACAGCTAATGATGGTGGGTCTTGGCACAACGTCTATAGTCGCAGAAAAACTGCGGCAAGTCAGCGATGATTTAGTTAAAGACGGTAAGCTCAATCCTGAGCAAGCCAAGGCAGTAATAGATGATATTGCCCAGCAGTTAAAGTCGGAACAGGGAAACTTGGATGTCCAAATGCAACGGCAAATGCGAAATATGATGCAGGATTTGGGGGTGGCTCGCCAGTCGGAAGTGGACGAATTAAGGGGTAGAATTGACCGTTTAGAGCGTCAATTACGCGATTTAGAAAATAAGCTTTGGCGTTAAAATGCCCTTTCTGATTTAAACTAAATGTGTCCTGTTGGTAATCTTTTTGCCAGGATACTTAAGTAAGGAGAACTGATTTTGAAACCAATTTTCCTCAGCGTGGCTTTCATGCTGGTGTGTATTGTGCTTTTGGTTGTAGGGCAAGTAAGCAGTAAACAGAATACTGCTATTGCTGCCGAGTTAACCCAAACGCCGCCAGCGTCCACAACTGTAACTGAAAACAATATCTTAATTGCGAGTAATACTATGTCTGATGCTAATGCCGTAACCACTCCCTCTGGATTAAAGTATGTGGAGTTAAAAGAGGGGACTGGAGCGACTCCCAAACCTGGACAAACGGTTGAAGTTCACTATGTGGGCACTCTAGAAGATGGTACTAAGTTTGATAGTTCACGCGATCGCGGCCAACCCTTTAGCTTTAAAATCGGTGCTGGACAGGTAATCAAAGGTTGGGATGAAGGACTTAGCACTATGAAAGTAGGCGGTCTTCGTAAGTTAATCATCCCATCTGAATTGGGTTATGGCGCTCGTGGTGCTGGTGGCGTGATTCCACCCAATGCAACTCTAATTTTTGAAGTGGAATTGCTGGGAGTTAAGTAAAAACCAGGGACTAGGGATTGGGTACTGGGAACAAGAAGGAACTATTAAAATAAGTTTCTATTCTCTCTGTTCTGAATGCCCAATGCCCTATCAGATAAATTAGGTATTTCACAGTACAGATGGGACAGAAGTATAGCTAGAAAATATGAGAAAAAGTATCTGTAACTTTGATCGGACTGCCGCGACTAAACCAACAACCTAAACGTCAAACTGATACGCCCGAATGTTTCTGGTTGCTTGAGAATTCCATGCTTCCAGTATTGCTGTGTCTTCTGAGGCATAAAAAGTAGAGAACCACTTTTGAGTAAGTAACTATGTTCAATAGTTTTGTCTTGTTTATTCTGAAATGTAATTATTCTTTCAGCCCCTAACGAAATAATAGAGATACCAGTATCGCCCATGAGTTCATCAATTGAATCGGAGTGAAATCCCATTGTTGAGTTACCATTTGTGTAATAATTGACTAAACAATTGTTTGGTCGAAACCCAAAGTGCTTTTCAAGCCTATCAATAATAGGAAGTAACTCATTCAGCATTGGAGATGAATCGTAAGAAATATTTGAGTAGTTATATGGTGAACCAAAACTAGCTGTTTTTCGTGCCCGTATACGCTCATCCCAGTTAATTATGGATACAAGACTATTAAATAGAGAATGACTATTCGGCAAAAATACATCATTAATGAGTAAATCAAGCTCATTCATTGCTCAAATAATTATTTGGTCTGACTAAATTTTTAAATTTTGAAACTTTGTAAACTGAGGATTGAACAAAAGTTTCGCAGTACCTGTAGGCCCATTGCGGTGTTTAGCTATAATTACTTCTGCAATGCCGCGATCGGGAGTATCGGGAGAGTAGTATTCATCGCGGTATAACATTATTACTAAATCGGCGTCTTGTTCAATACTTCCGCTTTCTCTCAAATCAGATAACATCGGGCGTTTGTTAGTGCGTGCTTCCACCCCTCGACTCAACTGAGATAAAGCAATTACTGGTACAGATAATTCACGCGCTAAACCTTTGAGTTGACGCGTAATTTTTGATAATTCTTGTACACGATTATCACCTGCTCCTTCCATCAATTGCAGGTAATCTATTACAATTAATCCTAATTCAGTTCCTATTTCAGCTTGCAGTCTTCTTGACTGACTACGCATTTGTGTAACTGTAATATTCGGCGTATCGTCAATATAAATTGGCATCTCAGAAAGGATACCAATAGCACGACTTAAAGGTTCCCACTGTGTTTGACTGAGGCGGCCAGTTCGCAAATAACTACTTTCAATTTGCGCTTCACTAGCTAATAAACGTTGTGTGAGTTGCTCTTTAGACATTTCCAAGCTGAAAAAAGCAACTGGTAATTTATAAGAAGCGGCGATATTATGAGCAAGGTTTAAGCAAAATGCGGTTTTCCCCATTGATGGGCGGCCCGCGATAATAATCAAATCAGAACGCTGAAAGCCGCTGGTCATGGCATCTAAATCGTAAAATCCGCAGGGAATCCCAGGTAAGGCAATACCTTGATTTCTATCTTCAATATCCTGGAAATTATTAATTAGAGTATCAGAAATGTGAACTAAACCCGATTGGGGACGTTCTTGAGTAACGGCGAAAACTTTCTGTTCTGCCTGATCTAAAACTTGTGGTAACTCGGTTTCTGTTTCGTAACCAAGATGTACAATTTCATTACCAGCTTTAATTAACTGTCGCCGCAGGTATTTTTCCATGACTAACCCTGCTAAGGCGTCAATATTCACGGCTGACACTGTACGGTCTACCAGAGTTGCTAATTTATTTCTACCACCAATGCGGGATAGCATTTCATGGTCAGTCAGCCAACTGGTGACTGAGAGTAAGTCTGTGGGTTTACCTTGGGCGTGGAGCCTCACAGCTGCTTGATAAATATTTTTGTGAGCGCTAATGTAAAAAGCTTCGGGAAGGAGGCGATCGCTAACTCGACTAATCGCTTCTGGATCTAGCAAAATACCCCCCAAAATCGCTTCTTCCGCCTCAATATTTTGTGGTGGGAGGCGATCGCTACCTAGCCCTTGAAAACTCAATTCTTCAGCCATAAACGATTTTAGTTTTGAGATTTTGCTAGAGACGCGATTAATCGCGTCTGTGTAGGATTAGAGACGCGATTAATCGCGTCTGTACAGGAGTTAGGAGTTATTCACTTTTACTTCCCTTGCTCCCTCATCCTCATCCCCCACATCTTTGCGTCCCTTTGTCCCTCTACTGAGTTAGCTAGCGACTACTTGAATATCGACTTGCGCCGCTACTTCCGAATGCAGCTTAATTTCGGCTTGATAAGTACCAAGGTGGTTAATATCGGGGATGGTAATTCCACGCCGATCGATTTCTTGACCGGTGGCTGCCTTAATTGCATCTACAACATCTTGGGTGGTGATAGTACCGAAAATTGCTTCGTTTTCACCAACTGGCTTGGCAATTGTCAAGCTGGCAACTTTTTCCAAAGATTCTTTTTGCTCAAGAGCTTGTTGTCTGAGTTCTAATTGCCGTTGACGCTCTTGCTCGCGACGGCGTTCTACTTGCTTGAGAATACCAGGAGTGGCATTGGTTGCTAATTTCTGGGGAATCAGATAGTTACGAGCGTAGCCAGGAGCTACTTCCACTAAGTCGCCAGATTTTCCCAGCTTGCTGATATCCTGATTTAAAACTAACTGCACGCGTTTCGCCATCGTTTTTCGTTTTTCCTGTAAAATCTGATTAATTTGGGTGGGTTTGGGCAGCATAGCTTACTAAAACAGTGCTGTTAGCTTTCTTCTCTACGAGAGGCTGCGCCAACGGGGCGTTTAGCCCTTGCTGAGTAAAGAGTCCTGAATAACAAGTGTTTTTTCAGAACTTAGAACTCCTGAAATGAGTATATTGTCCCAAGTAGCTTTGCCCATACCCTAAAGCTTACAGATCCTAGCGAAAGGAAGGGTGCGATCGCAACTATTAGCGCTAGAAAGTTGGAGGAATGGAGGATAAGGGAGCAGAGGAGAATAATCAATCCCCAATGCCCAATACCTAAAAGTTATTTTTCATTTCCCGTATCCGCGCAAAAGTTTGCACTCCATCGCTACCCTTAACGGTTGATTGTAATGATGGCTGATCCCAACGTAAAAAGGGATTGGTTCGCTTTTCCATTCCCAGCAGGGAGGGGATAGTAGCTTCTCCTCGACTACGATCGTTTTTCACTTCATTGAAGCGTTTTTGTAAGTCCGCATTGTCGCCATCCACAGTTAGGGCAAATTGTAGATTTCCTAAAGTGTATTCGTGGGCACACCAGATACGCGTATCATCTGGTAAAGAGCGCAGTTTGGTTAAAGAGTCTACCATTTGAGTTGGTGTTCCTTCAAACAAGCGACCGCAACCGCCAGAAAATAAGGTATCGCCGCAAAATAAATCGCCTGTCTCACCAGATTTTTCGGGGGGAAAGTAGTAAGCGATGTGAGCGCGGGTATGTCCGGGAACAAAAATAACTTCAGCTATGCGGCCTGCAAACTGGACGCGATCGCCTTGTTCCAAAAACACCTGCTGTCCCGGAATTCGCCCGCGATCTTCGACACCACCGTAGACTGTTAGTTGCGGGAAGTGTTCTATTAATTGCAGATTGCCGCCTACATGGTCATTGTGGTGGTGTGTGTTGAAAATCGCTACCAACTCAGCTTTTAACTGTGCAAGTTGCTTTAGTACTGGTTCAGCCTCTGCTGGATCGACAACAGCAGCAATTTGTTGCTGGCGATCTACTAGCAAAAATATGTAATTATCTGAGAGTGCCTCAAGCCTGATTACTTGCATTACTTAATATCTCCCTTTCCAGTAAATACTTTGGAATCTATCAGCAATCTTAAATCAGTGAGAAAAGGTTGAGAAAGTCCATAAATACTATGATAGTATACAACCGTAATAATACTTAAAAGTATGCTAAGTAACTATAAATTATGATCTTGGCATATCAGTAAAATTTCTCTGGGAGGAAGTGTAAAAGCTAAGTTAGATTTATTCTGTTATTTTTGCCCGAAATTGTCTTATTTACTCAAAACCCAAAATCAGTAATCGAAAATTTTTTATTTGTACATACTTACTAATTAGTACAAAAGTTTATAGATTCACTTCGGGTTATTTATAAAAGATAGATGTTAATAATGAAAAATAGAACAATCAATTATGGTAAAAAAATGAGCTTTCCAATTTTTTCTTTGCAGGTTCATAGATGAAGCTAATCCATACAACTAGCTGGTATTTTCCAGATTCATCAGGCGGTGTTGAAGTATACTTAGATTCACTACTGCATGGCTTACAAGTACATGGATTCGAAAGTATTGTTGCTGCTCCTCAACAAGGTACAGAGGAAGATACCTACGAACACAATGGCATCTCAGTTTATCGTTATCCTGTTTTTCCTAACCCCAGTAAGATACAGGTACACAAACAGCTACCCCACGGAGGCTTTAAAACTTTTGCTAATTGGCTAGAAAACAATCGAGCCGACGTATACCATCAACATTCATGGCGATTTGACTGCGGTTTACATCATCTTGCTCTCGCCCGCCAGTTAGGGATGGCTACTGTAGTCACCGTTCACATACCTGAGCCTATATGTCTGCGTGGTACGATGATGCGCTGGGACAAAGAACCTTGCGATGGGCTGATTGACTCTGTTAATTGTAGTCAATGTTTGGGAGTACCAAAGCAAGTAGCACCTTGGATGCTCAAGACTTTAAGCCGAGCTCCCTTGGATGTTGGGGTAGCAGCAGAAACAAAATTACTTACCTCTAAAAGTTTTAAGCTACGCCTACTTGGTAAAACTCTTGGCATTCCTACTCTAGTGTCTCAACATAGACGCAATTTAATGCAATTAGTAAAACTAGCCGATCGCATTGTTGTAACGAGTAATTGGCAATACAATGCTTTTGTTGCAAACAACGTTCCTCCCGAAAAACTTACTGTATCTCGGCAAGGTGTTGCTAACACTTTCAAACGCGAAGTAACACCAAACAAACCACAAAATACATTAAAAATCGGCTTTTTGGGTCGCTGGCAAGAAACTAAAGGGGTACAAGTTTTAGTAGAAGCGGTACATAGTTTACCGAATGATCTATCTGTAGAGTTAATTATTCATGCTACTCATCCGGGAAAATACGGTGCTGCCAATCGTGATAAAGTTATGGCGATCGCGAGCAGCGATCGCCGGATTCGCATTGCTGAACCACTTTCACGCGAAGCAGTACCAGAGGCATTAGCAGGTTTCGATATTTTAGCAATACCGTCGCAGTGGTTAGAAACTGGGCCCATAGTTGCTTTAGAAGCACAAGCTATGGGTATTCCCGTACTCGGTTCAAATTTAGGAGGAATTGCTGAGTTAGTCCGTCACGGCATCGATGGTTGGTTAGTTCCAGCAAAAGATGTCCAAGCATGGGCTGAAGCGATCGCCACTTTAGCCAAAGACGCCGATTTATTAGCTAAATTACGTCAAGGTATCCAGCTAGTACGTACAATGGATACTGTTGCTTCAGAGATGTTGACACTTTACCAGGAAATCTTAAAAATTCCTCAAAAAACTTTGTATATTGATGGACTGACACCTAATTTATTATGAATAAACAAAATAAAAAATTAAAGGTTTCAATCCTCACACCTAACTTTTCTAAAGGTGGAATTGACAGAGCATATTTGCTAAGTCAAATTTTTAAAAAATTAAATTATGAAGTAGAAGTATTAGGATTTTTATTTGGAAAAAATATTTATCCAGAGCCACCATCTGATTTAGCAATCTTCTGTCTACCAGGCTGCAATTATCCACAATTGTTCGGTTCTGTCAGGCAAATTTTAAATAAGATAGATGGAGATATTATCTGCGCTGTTAAACCAAAACCCACAAGCTATGGTGTAGCTTTAATTAACAAAATCCGCAGCCATAGACCAGTGATTTTAGATATTGATGATTGGGAATTAAGTTGGTATGGCGGCGATGAGTGGCAGTATCGCCCTAATTTGAAACAGCTAGCTAGAGAACTTCTAAAAAAAGAAGGTGCTTTAAGGAATCCAGACCATCCACTTTACTTAAAGTGGATGGAGTCATTGATCAATCATGCCGACGCTATTACAGCAGATACTCAATTTTTGCTGAATCGTTTTGGTGGTATTTATATACCCAATGGCAAAGATACTTGCTTGTTTGATCCCCAAAAGTACGATCCGCAAATCAGTCGCCAAAAATATGGTTTAGCTGAATACCGCGTTCTCATGTTCCCTGGTGCGCCCCGACCGCACAAGGGTCTAGAGGATGTTTTAATAGCACTTGACCAGTTACAAGAATCCGACTTCAGGCTAGTGATTGTTGGTGGTAATCCTTACGATAACTATGATGAACAGTTGATTGAGCGCTGGGGACAGTGGATTATTATGCTGCCTCAAACGTCAATAGAACAAATGCCGGAAGTCGTGGCTGCGGCCCATATTGTAGTAGTTCCTCAACGAGATACATCTGTAGCAAGGGCACAATTTCCGATTAAACTCATGGATGGTATGGCAATGGCAAAGCCAGTTTTAGCAACACGAGTAGGAGATATTCCCGAAATTTTAGATGAAGTTGGTTATTTAGTTGATCCAGCTTCTCCAGAACAAATTGCAGAACAAATAAAATTAATATTTCAGGATTTAGAAACAGCTAACGAAGTAGGTAAAAAAGCGAGAAATAGATGTTTAGAAAAATATAGCGTAGAGAAAATGGCATCTACTATGGAGTCAGTAATTGCCCATTTATAAGCAATAGATTGATTAATTAGGGAAAAATTGATATTCAGCAACTAAAACAATTAGCAAAAGCATTAATTAATTTATAAATTATGTTAACAATAAGTAAATCATGATGATAAAAACCAATGTCTAAAGGTCAACTAATCCTAAGATTCGCCAAACCCTATCCAGGTTTAATTATCCTAACGATGCTGTTAGGATTTTCTGGTGCTTTATTTAATGGTGTCGGTGTGACTTTGATTGTGCCAGTAATTTTGAGAATTGTCGGACAACCAGTAAATTTAACTGGTTTTCCTCCGATTCTCAAAGCTGTGATGTTTCCATTTGATAATCTTCCCGAAAATTATCGGAATTTGGGAATGGCTGGAACAATTATATTTATAATTTTATTAAAAAACTTATCTAGTTATTTTAGTATTTTAACATCGAGTATTTTCACTCGAAAATTAAATGCGGATATTCGCGAAGCTAGCTTAGAGTTATTGCTAGATATTGATATAGACTATTATTCAAAAACGAAAGTAGGCGATATTATTAATCGCCTTGGTTCGGAAACTGCCCGCACTTCTAGCGCTATCGGGAGTATTATCAATTTAATTATTTTAATAATTACAATTTTAGTTTTCGTTGGTTTATTATTAGCAATTTCTTGGCAGCTAACAATCGCAGCCACAATTTTATTGGGTTTTATAACATTAATCAATCAATACACAATTAGTAGAGCGAAAGCATTTGGTCAACAACTATCAGAAATGTCTACATCTTATTCCATCAGTGTTTTAGAAACATTGAATGGAATTCGTTTGGTAAAGTCAACTGCCAATGAAGACAGAGAATATCAAAAAATTACTAAATTAATCCGCGATCGCGAAAAAGCAGATTTTGAATCTCAGGTAAACTCACAAGCGATCGGTCCGATAAGTGAGGTGATGGGAGTTATAGCCTTACTTATGATTGTATTCTTAAGTAAAACTTTCTTTGCTAACCAGATTTCTTTCATTTCAACGGTACTACTGACATATTTATTAGTATTACTGCGACTGCTGCCTTTGGTCTCTCAGTTAAATAGTCTTCGTAGTAGCTTTGCCAATAGTGCTACTAGCGTAGAAATAGTGAGTGAGTTTTTAAGTCGCGATCGCAAGCCGTTTATGAAAAACGGTAATGTTATCTACACAGAATTAAAAGAAGGAATACGCTTTAATTTACTTTCCTTTGCCTACCCCAGTCATGAAAAGTTAGTACTCAAAGATGTAAATTTATTTTTACCCCGTGCTACAACTCTCGCTTTGGTAGGTGGTTCTGGTGCAGGTAAGTCCACCTTGGCTGACCTCTTACCGAGATTTTACGATCCGAAATCTGGTAGTATCTCTATCGATGGCAGAGACCTGCGTGATTTTGATATCAAATCTCTGAGATCACACATGGGAATTGTCAGTCAAGATACATTTCTTTTTAATGACTCGGTGCGAAATAACATTGCTTATGGAAGACCTGAAGCTACTGAAGATGAAATTATCTCAGCAGCAAAACGAGCAAATGCTTATGAATTTATTGATAAATTACCTCAAGGATTCGACAGTCAAATTGGCGATCGCGGCGTCATGTTGTCTGGTGGACAAAGGCAAAGATTAGCGATCGCTCGCGCCCTCCTGCAAAATCCAGAAATTTTGATTTTAGATGAAGCCACCAGCGCTTTAGATACCGTTTCCGAACGTTTAGTACAAGCTGCACTCGACGACTTAAGTCGCGATCGCACAACCCTGGTAATTGCTCACCGCCTTTCCACAGTCCAAAAAGCCGATCAAATTGCCGTATTAGATCAAGGACAGGTGGTAGAAGTGGGAACCCATGAAACACTTTTACAAAAAGGGGGTTACTACTCACGCCTCTACTCAATGCAATTTGCCGCTCAGACTGAAATTTCCACCAAAACTAATCCTAGCTTTAACCGCATTTCTCACGAACTGCGTACAAGGCTTAATTCAATGATTGGTTTCCTCGGACTATTAGTTGACGATCTAGTAGACAATTCCCAAGAGCGGCAGGAATTAATTGATCAATCATACAACTCAGCCTTAAGAGTTCTCAACGCCATCGATCTCTTCAGCGATGTGGTTAACCTGAAAATTAACTGGCAGTTATCGTCAGATATAGACCAAAATCAAGATGAAAATAACCAGTATCAAAACTTTAGTCATATTTCGGATGAGTTTCGCACGCGTCTCTATCCTCTGATTAGCTCTCTGCGCTTACTAGCCGATAAATTAGAATCCGAACCCCAAAAACAAAATCTATTAATAGCAGAATCTTATCAATATGCTATTTACCTATTAGATGTATTAAAGCTTTTTGAAAATAAAGTTTAATTTTAGTTAATCTTAGGAACAAAAGTACTTCTACTAAAATCTTGAAAAACATATCATCCCCAAAAAAATGATAAATTCTTCAAAGAAAAACCAATATATTTTTTACACCGGAGAGTTATCATTAAAGCCGGACACAGCACACGAAATTCATGATGTTCTTTGTGCCAACGCAGCAGCTAACTTAGGCTATTCCTCAGTTTTAATTTATCAAGATAAAAAAAATTATTCTATTAATCTACTATCGTTAATTTATCCTTATCAACCCAAAAAGCCCGGCAGAGAATTTATCGAATTTTACGATGTGCAAGAAAAGCTCAAAGTTGCGGCATTGCCAATGCCTTGGCCTATTGATCGAATCGGTGGTAAATTTACTAACTCCAGTACAGTAGTAACTAAATATTATTTACCAGTTCACATCCTACCTCATACTAAAGTTGTCCACACACGAGATTGGAACTTTGTTAAAGCCGCAGTCAAAAATAAAGTTCCTACAATCTATGAACGTCACTACTTTCAAGACCGAACATTTGAGCAAGAAATTGTCCACAGTCCCTATTTTCAAATAGCCATAACTCAGTCAGAACCCATCCGGCAAAGCCTAATAGAAAATGGAATGCCACCGGAAAAAGTAGTTTGGCTACATAACGGATTCAATCAATCATTTTCAATCAGACAGCCCCAAGAAGCCGAAAAGTGGCGGCAAGAATTGCTGATAAATGGACGTAAGCATTTAGTTGTTTATTCAGGCGCTTTGTATCCTTTCAAAGGAGTCGATCTGTTAATTGATTCTGCTAAAGAATTACCAGAAATTCAGTTTATCATCACAGGAGGAACAGAAGCACAAGTACAAGCATATCAACAAATAGCCAGAGATAAAAATGTCGAAAACGTTAAATTCTTAGGCTGGATACTTCCACGAGAACGATTAGTCAGCTTGTTTCAAGCAGCTGATATTTTGGTTCATCCTCACTGCGCTGGAAAATCAGCAGATTTCACGAACCCAGTTAAGTTTTTTCAGTACATGGCTGCTGGCACTCCTATCGTTGCAACTGAGATTCCACCTTTAATGGAATTCAAAACATCACCTTTGATTGCCAGTTGGTGTACACCAGATAATCCTCATAAACTTGCCCAATCTATTCAACATACTTTAGAAACTTATCCCAGAAAAATAGAGGGTTATGCAGCTAGTATAGATTTTGCCCAGCAATTTTCTTGGGAGAATAGAATTACCAAAATATTAAGCTACGTAGAAGAAGATCGGCATCCACCAATTTTAGGGGAATGGTACAAAAATTAACTGAAAAATAACCGAATAAATACGATTTATGACTATTAAAACTGTTGGCATGATTAGCAGCTATTCAGGTCTTGCTAAAAACAAAGATTGGTTATGGCAACAAACTCCGCACTACTTTGGTGTTTGGAACAAAATCCAAATGTTGAAAATGGCAAAAAAGCCAGATTTTATGTTGCTCTATCAATTTGATTTTCCTCAAGCATCGCCACAAAAATCTTGGTTAGATAGTTTTCGCAAACAGCAACAAAAACCAGTAGTAAATGTTGAATCTCTACTGCGTGGTGTCAACAAAGAGCGGATTATTTATTTGCTCAGAGAACCACCTTTAGATGAGGTTGTAAAAATAACTAATCATAATTATCAAGAAGCCCAGAAGTATTGCGGCTACGTTTCTGGCCCCGATGATTTTGCTCCCATTCCTGACTATATGCCTGCTATTTGGTATCACTCAAATTCATTTCAAGATTTAAATGAAATGCCACCGCCTCCAAAAGTAGCCCCATGTAGTTGGATTACTTCGGGAATTAGCCGCACAGCCAACCATCGCCAGCGTTTAGATTTTTTACAATCTTTGCAATCTAGTGGCATGAAATTTGATTTGTATGGGCGTAACTTACCAGAATGGGCGAACAGTTCGGGAGAACTAAGCAACAAATGGTATGGCATGGCACCATACTATTACAATCTGGCAATTGAAAACTATGCTGATAATAATTGGTATGTGAGTGAGAAACTTTGGGATAGTTTACTTGCTTGGTGTTTACCAATTTACTATGGTGGACCGGCTGCTGATAAATTATTGCCACCGGGTAGTTTTTTGCGGTTGCCCAGTTTAGATGAAAAAGGCATTGCCTACATCCAAGAAGTGACAGCTACACCTGATGCTTGGTATGCTGCCAAAGATGCGATCGCAGAAGCACGTCAAATCATTTTACACAAATTAAACCTGCTTAACTGGTTATCAAACTTTGTCGATCAACACTCATAAATTATGAATGGTATTTGTACCCTTGGCAATGATTATGTTTTCGATCAACTGGTGGCTTTGCTCAACAGTATTGATGTTATCTTAGGCCCAGAAACTCCTGTTTGTATCTATCCTTTCGACGATCGGACACAACGGATTGCTGACGAAATAGCTAAACGCCCGAATGTATTTCTTTACGATGACCAAGAATCAATCAACCGCTGGGATCAATTTATGCTCGCAGCAGCCCCAGAACGATTGAATCGGAGTAAATCTCGTCTTTATGGCGCTCACCGTCGTTTTTGCGCTTTTGATGGGCCATTCGAGAAGTTTATCTATTTAGATGCAGACACCTTGGTGATGAACTCACTCGCAGGAGTGTTTGAAAAGCTAGATAGTTATGATTTTGTGGTCTACGATTTCCAATTTAAAGACGTTAGTAAAATATATAATATTAATTCTCCCAAATTACTAAAAGTTTTTGAGCAAAAACGCATTGATTATGAAATATTTTGCTCAGGTTTTTATGGCGCAAAACAAGGATTATTTGAATCAAAAAAAAGAGATTGGCTAATATCACATTTACAAAATGGTGAGTCAGAAATTTTGTATGGTGGTGCTGGTGAACAACCATTAATCAACTACATGGTAATGAGGTCTAATCTTTCTATTTATAACTTTGCTTGCCAACTGCCAGATAATGAAAAAACAGGATGTTCTGCTAGCTCTAAACACTTCGAGGAACGAGAAAATATTCTTTATGATCGCGGTAATCGACTAACTTATCTCCATTACATTGGTATTCCTCCTAATATTAATCACGCAGTCTGTGCGGGAGAAAATATTCAGTTTCCCTATCGAGATTTATTTCTCTATTATCGTTACTTACACGAACCAGAAAAGCGTCCAGTATTTAACAATCCTCCTAAAAATTATAATGACGCTCCAGTAGCAAATTTACTTACAAGAGCTTTGCGAAAATTTAAGTTAATTAACCAAGGATAATTTATGAGCCGGGGTATTTATATAGTTGCCAATGACCGCGTTATCGATAATGCTATTGCTCTCCTCAATAGCATCCGTTACTATGATCCAGAAGTTACCGTTTATCTAATACCTTTTAATGACAATTACCATAAGGTAGCAGAACAGCTTGCTACCTTACATAACGTCCAAATTTTCCCAGATTTAGAACTTATTGATACCTTTACCAAACGCATCGGAGAAATTTTTGACCGAGATTTCCTCGCCTTACCCAACAAAATGCGTAAACTGGTGGCGTGGTTTGGGCCTTTAGATGAATTTATTTATATTGATACGGATATTGTCGTTTTTGAAAAAATTGCCGACAATTTGGACAAACTATCAGAAGTTGATTTCTTCTGCTGTGATTACCATCATGCTAATGACAAGCTGCGAAATATTTTTTCCCCATTTGTGAAAGAGCAGCAAATTTTTTCCGATGCCCAACTTCAAGATGTTTTCAACAGTGGTTTTTGGGCTTCGAGAAAAGGAATTATTACCGAACAGCAAATGGATGAAGCTTTACGCGAGTGTGCAGCAAATCGCGAATATTTCGATTTTTCTGAAGGAGTTACAGACCAACCAATTTTAAATTATCTTGTTCTCAAACTAATTTCTAAACGTGGAAATCTCGTTAAAATTCCTGGGGGAGGGCCTGGTAGTTGGGCAGGTTCGCAAAATTTTAAACAGCAAGATTACGCACTCTATGACCGAGGACAACGACTAAAATATCTTCACTGGGCTGGTACGCGGATGAAAACTGGTAGTCCCTATTGGCAATTGTGGGAACACTATCGCTATCTTCATGAGGGTAAATTTGCCTTTATTCCAAAACTGACTCGCCGTTTATTTCCCTTTGTTTCTGCCCGTACTTAATATTAGGAGTATCCCAATGATAGATGGTATTTACACCTTAGCGAATGATGTTGTCTACGATCAACTAGTTGCTTTGCTCAACAGCATAGAAGCTAATGCTGGTAGAAAAATTCCTGTTTGTGTAATTCCATATAATGACCAGCTAGAGAAAGTAAAAGCAGAAATTGCATCTAGAAATAATGTTACTTTATTTGAAAATTCTGATTCTATAGCCTACTGGGAAGAATTTGGCTCTCGTATCTGGAAAGCTCACCCAAGGGCGTTAAAGCTATGGCGAGAATATGGTTTGCCAGAGAATTTTCGCATAGAAAGACATCGAAAACTTTGCTGTCTAGATGGCCCATTTGACAAGTTTATCTTCTTTGATGGAGATACCTTATTGATGAAATCACTCGATGATGTTTATCAAAAGTTAGATGAATATGATTGGATTACGAATGACTTTCAATATAGATCCGATTTAAATTATATTTTCAACTGGACAGAAGATAAGCTAGCAGAGATTTTTTCTATAGAAGATATTAGGAATCAAATTTTTTGTTCTGGTTGGTTTGCTTCTAAAAAGGGTGTTTTGAACGATGCTAAATTAGCAAATCTATTAGCAAACTTAGAAGCAGGTGAAGCTGATGCACTCGCATGGGCAGATTCCGATCAAACAGTTCTCAACTATTTAGTTTTACGTAGTGGAATTTCTTACTACAATTACGCCTATCATGATAAAGCTACTGGTTGCCATTGGACTTCTAAATTTGATGTTGTAGATAATATTCTTTATGACCAAGGGCAGAAATTGACATATTTACACTATATGAGTGTATCTTCTTCAGCTTTTACGAGGCTTTGTGGGGGTGAAGATGTTGATATTGCTTACCGCGATGTTTTCTTATATTATCGTTATTTAAAATCACCTGAAAAACGTCCTCAAAGCTTTAAGCGCCCCAGCAAGCTAACACTTCTGCAAAAGTCCACTAGTAGCTTTATTCAACAAAAAATAAACAATATTAAGCTGAAGTATCGCAACTTCAAGCATAGAATTGCTCAATAGACATTCAAGAGAGGTTCAGACTCTCTTGAATTTTAAATTATTAATTTCCTACTCTTTCTTAAGAAAAAGAATCTAAATCTAAAGATTGCATACCTTCGCGTTCTATAAAGGTCATCATACTTCCCAACTGCAACCAAACTAGCAAACAAGTAAACAGACTAATTGGTAGACCGACTCCCAAAGCCAAGGATGAGGGAAAGCCAAATATCTCTAAACCTGAAGACATAAATAGACAAGTACCGCCTGTTATGCCGATAAATGGTACAAGTAATTGTTTCAGTGAGGAACGTGGCTGAGTATTTTCGGCTCGTTCGCTTGGCCAGTTCTGCACAATTACTTTCAAAGTGCCAGATAATGCTAAACCAGATGTTAATGCAGTCAAAAAGCCAACAAGTAAAAGAAAATAAGGCGGTTGCAGAGGAAAATAGTACATTAAAACTCCAATTTCTATTAAAGATTTTTTACTTTTTATTTGTTGACTGGTTCTCAGCAAAAGACCCAAGTAATGTCGCTTTTGGCAGGATAGCGGCTGCACCTTCTCTGGATAACTCTGTTAAAATCCCGATCGCTATATTTAATAAACGATCCGGTTTTAAGTCATCTTTAACCAGGTTCCACAAGCGTTGCACATCTTCGGTGTGCAGGCGGTCATCTTCGGTGAGAGCAAGCACCAACTGTCGCCGGAGAAACTTGCCTTCTTCGGACATTAAGTATTGGAACCCCATCTGAGCTGTGGGCAATACATCAAAGTTGTTATCACTACGAGCGATCGCAATCAAATTCTCTAACCGTTGCCACTGAAATTTACCATCTTTGAACAGCACATTCAATAATCGTCGCCGTAATTCCGGCGCTTCTCCTGTCAGCAACCGCCGCGCTATATAGGGATAACCCACTTCAACAATTTTGAAATTGGGGTTGAGGCTAAGGGCAATACCTTCTTGGGTAACTAGGGAACGAATAATCAAGGCAAACTTTGCCGGGACTCGGAAAGGATATTCGTACATCAGTTCCGAAAATTCATCGGTAATAGTTTTGAAGTTAAAATCCTTGACATTTTTGCCAATAGCGTTTCCTAGCACCGCTTCTAATGCTGGCACTATCGGGCAAATATTCGTATCTGGAGTCAGAAACCCTAATTTTACAAAGTCTTCGGCTAAGTCGGTATAGTCTTTATTCACCAAATGCACTAGCGCATCTACCAGTGTTTCTTTGGTGCTTTCTTCCAACTGATCCATCATGCCGAAGTCAATATAAGCCATACGACCATCGGGCACAGCAAACAAATTGCCAGGATGAGGGTCAGCATGGAAGAAGCCATATTCTAAAAGCTGTTGCAATCCTGATGTCACGCCAATTTGGATGATCGCTTCTGGGTCTAAACCTGCTGCGCGAATGCGTTGAGTATCCGTCAGCTTAAAGCCGTCAATCCATTCCAGGGTTAAAACGTGTGTATTGGTGTAACGCCAGTAAATACCTGGAACTTTTACTTGTAGGTCGTTGTGAAAGTTGCTAGCAAATTTTTCGGCGTTGCGACCTTCATTAATATAGTCAATTTCTTCAAATAATTTTATGCCAAACTCATCCACAATTAAAGTTAGGTCGTGACCGAGATTTAAAGGCAACCAAGGAGCTAGCCAACCTGCTGCCCAACGCATCAAATATAGGTCACGTGTAATTACCGGGTGTAAGTTGGGGCGTTGCACCTTTACGGCGACTTCTTCGCCGCTAACCAGACGACCCCGGTAAACTTGACCCAAGCTAGCAGCAGCAACTGGATTAGGTGATAGTTCGCTAAAACTTTCGTGAATTGGACGGCCTAGTTCGCTTTCGATAATCTGGTAAGCGATCGCATTATCGAAAGGTGGTAACTGATCTTGTAACTTTATCAGTTCTTCTAAGAAATCTTTGCGTATCAGGTCAGGCCTAGTGGAGAGGGCTTGACCAACTTTAATAAAAGTCGGACCAAGGCGGGTGAGCAGTTCTCGCAACTGGATAGCTCGTTTAACCTTGTTCTGCTCAACTCGATCTTGCCACTCGTCCCACTTCAGACTGAGTATAAATCCTGCAAAGGAGAAGATGATTCTCAGCAGTCGTCCCCAGGCTAGCCAAGGACGGTAACTATAGTAGCGAGCGATCGCATCTGGATTATAGAGTTTTAGTTGAGCAGGTTGATACTGACCCACGCCTTTTTTTGCCTCTTCAACTGAAAAATTTACAATGATTGTTTTTCTCCTGACTCACAAGTTAGTTGCAAGTTCAGGATTGCGGTAGTCTTTTATCTAAAACAACTAGAACTCTACCCTTTGGGGATAGTGTTCGAAGCGATTTTAGCCTATATTACTGCCTAGATTTGTTTATCTTTTTCTTAATTATACTTTATAAAACTACAACTACTTATCCAACTTTTAGATGATTTTATCTTTTCTTAACTTTAATTTATATAGATATAAACATGTACCTATATATGCAAATTGAAACTCAGTAACCGCTTACAACATAAAGATCCCCGAATTCTCTTAGAATTCGGGGATCTTGGTACTATGTTTATTTATACCTGTGATTTCAGTGGAAAATAAAATATTTTATCTGTCCACAATAAAATTACAGTATCAGCTAAAACCTTGGTAATTGTTAATAGCTTTGCCACAATTACCAATTACCTGCTTTTAATTGTCATGTAGTGCTATTTAGATTTGGCCTCCAAGTTTTCTAAACGGCTTCTCAATTCCTGGTTTTGTTGTTTGAGTTGGTCGAAATCTTCACGCAATTGACGCAGGGTTTTTTCTGAACCAATGTTCTTTTGTACCTTGGAAATTTCTTCTTCAGCAGAGCGACGTACACGCCCATCAGCTGTTTGTTCAGCTAGCGATCGCAAAATCCCCACTGCTTTGGGTGTTTCCATTTGTCCTAATGCTGCGGCTACGGCTACTTGAGTTAAAAAGAAGGTTTCTTTGGCTAGTTCTGTTAATTTTTCTAAAATCCGTTCCAAATTAGCCGGACTTTGACCTACAGAAATCTTTCCTAAAGCGCGAATTGTGGCTAAACGTAGTGGTTGTGGTACACCGAGTTTGGTGTATTCGATTAGCAGATTTAAAGCTGCTTCTGAGGTTTTGAATTCAGCTAAACCAGCAACTGCCCCACTCCGCACGACTTCATTCCAACCTGCCTTTTCTTCTAAAACAGATTTCAGCAGCTTTAATACCTTGTCTTCCTTGGGTTTTTCCTCCAAGTTTGCCGATCCGATCGCCCCGATAACACGAGAAGCTGCTGCTTCCACGTAATAACTGGGATCGCCTTTTTGCAACAGCCCTCTGACAACTTTATAGCTTTCAGCAGTTTTGAATTGAGTAAATGCTTCCACTACAGATCGTCGCACATAAGCATTTTTATCTTTTAACCCAGCAATTAAGCCATCAAAGGCTTGATCTAAATTGATTTGGGCTAGTTGTTTTGCCACTTCCACACGCACACCCCACAATGGGTCATTTTTTAGCGATGCAGACAGTGCAATGATAGCTTCTAACCCATCTTTTTTCGCCAAAGCTGCTGCTGCATAACTACGCGAAATCGGGTCGGGATCGAATTCTAACTGTGCTTTTAACTCCGCGATTGGATATTCCAAAGCTACAGTTTTTAAGTAATTATTTCCAACATCAAAGCTAATAAATTGGGGCTTATTTTCTAGGGGAAAGTAGAAGCTTTGTTCGCGTTCATTCACCCGGACGGTGAAAGTTTTGAGTGCTGAGAAGGAAGTGCTGAGTTTTCCATTACTCCTGACTTCTTCCTGCTGGGTATAGCCAAAACCAATAGGTATTTTCAAATCAAACAAATCTTTACTGCCATTTTTATCTTCAGCAGCTTGGGTTTGAGTTACTGTAATTTTTGCTAAATTAGCATCCCCATCCCAAGAGTAAGCTACTTTAAAATCGGGATGACCGCCACGATAAACATATTGGTCAAAGAGGAACAAAAGATTACGTCCGGTTGCCTTTTCAATTGCCCTGAGTAAGTCTACTGTTTCTACAGTTTTATGAGCATTCTCTTGGACAAATGTTTGGATTGCCTGCCAAAATAATTCATCTCCCAATTGCGCGCGAATCATGTGATAGACACAAGATCCTTTTTCGTAGATGTGGCGATCGTAAAGTTCAATAGCTTCGCGGTAAACGTGCGTTACCATTGGACGGCGATAACGGCTGCTATCTTCGCTTAAGTAACGACGAGCTTCCAATAAACGATAGTAAGCTGCTTCTTCTAGACTATATTCCTGTTCTGTCCACATCACCTCAGAGTAAGAAGCCATCCCTTCTTTAATCCAAGCATGAGACCAATGCTTAATCACCACCAAATCGCCAAACCACTGGTGCGCGAGTTCGTGGACGACTAAAGCTTCAGTGTTGCGGTTATCTAAGACGGCGCGTTCATCCAGTAAACATCTGTCTGTTAACAGTGTTGTGGAGGTATTTTCCATACCGCCAAAGATGAAGTCATCGACGCAAACTTGGGCGTATTTCGGAAAAGGATATGGATAACCATACTTTTGGCTCAAAAATTCGATCATTCGGGGAGTTTTTTCCATGCTGCGTTTAGCATCTTCCTCCCGTCCCTTTTCTACGTAGTAGGTAACTGGTTTACCATTCCACTCATCCTGAATTTCGGCAAAGTCACCTATTGCCAAAGTCATTAAATAGGTAGGATGAACTTGTTGCTGTGACCAATGGTAGATTTTGTAATCACCATCTTCTGTGGTGTTAATCAATTCACCGTTGGAAATCGCCACGAGAGGGTTAGGAACGCGGACACGAATTTCCGAAGTAGACAGTTGTCCTGGATAGTCAAAGCAGGGAAACCAAAAGCGAGAGTCTTCGTCTTCTCCCTGAGTCCAAACTTGAGTAGGTTTGTTTGGGTAGTGCTTATCTGGTTGAATAAAATAAATACCGCGTTGCGGTTTTGTCACCGAGTAGGCGATCGCAATCAGCAAGCGTTGACCAATCTGGGTTGCCTGAGAAAGTTCGATGGAAAGCTGTTCCCCGTCATAGTCAAAATTTTGTGGCACTTCGTCCACCTGCACAGACTCGATATTTAGGTTGACAGCATCCAAAGTCAAACGATCAATACCATTACGGATTGGCAAGAGGCTAATGCTACAACTGCCCTGATAGCTTTGCTTGGGAATATCCAAGCTGAGATCGAGGAAAATATGCTCTACCTGTCCGGGGCGATCGGGGTTGTAGTGTGGTCTTGCTCCCGGTAACTCAAAAGGTTTGTGTCCGTTATTATCTGTATCAAAATAAGACTGCGACATTGATGCTTACTGACCTTGTAATCCTGAAAAGTCTGGCTGGGTTGGATGTAGTTAAGAAAAATAGCGGTATTTGATGTATTTCCCAAATCAACAGGGCATTATGGAGGTGAGAACTCCCCTTTGGGATTAGGGGATTAAAATTAATCTCACCCGAACTTCCGAAGATCGGCTACCGATCCTTGGCTTTTTTCCATATCCCTGCCACATTTACTTTTTCTGATGTTTTGCACTTTTTTGGCATTGAGTCAAGAGTCTCTTGCACCTCGATAGATTCTCATTAAGTACAAATACTCCTAATTATTTTTATAACTTTAGGATAGCTTGCTGCTGAACACGCTATTTTGTTTAAAATCAACAGCATATCATTTGCAAATTCGCTCCTCATCTGGTTGAAGTATTTTTGAGAGTAATTTTAGACCGCTAATTTGTAAGATTACTAATTTTATCAGTAAATACCAACTGGAGTTGAAACTAAATGCAGCATACCACTTGTGTGAGAGTACAATAACCGATTTCTGTCTCCGTAAAAACTCCCATACTGGCTAGTGTCCGTAAAAGTCGATCGCAGGGAACGCTTGTAGATTGATGTTGCACTTCTCAAATCCTCTTAACTCCTTTGAAAATCGGCAATTGCGAGCTTGTTTGCTGCATAGATGGACTGCGAGATCCAAGTGCTATAGCAATCTTAAATCATTCGTAAACAACGAGATTCCCAACTTTTTAGAGAAGTCAGGAATCTTGACCTTGCAATTTTTACAAATCAGATAGAATTGCTATGTATTTCATTTGTAGAAACACCATTTGTAGTGAAAAATCACTTTTAAGTTGGATATTTGCTGATTGAATATCATATTTAACTGAGAAGATTTCTGATTAAGATCCAATTAATGATGCATATCAAAAGCAATAATTTTCAGCAAGTAGGAGGTAGATGTGCAGTTTGTCAACGAGTGTGCTGCTAAATCCTTTGGTCATGGGTTAGTCTAAACTCCAGTAGCGATGGATTAGCGGAAATTACTAATAAATCCGAAAACTCTACAGTGACACTTGTATAAATCTCGGTGACAATCTGAGCAAAAGAGGATAATAAAATGCCTGAAAGTAAATCAAAATTTCTCATTCCTGCTGTTGGTGCTGCTGTCGTTGTCGCCGGAAGTATAGCGGCTTATACGTACTTTAAAGGCCCATCAGGAGGTAGTTCAGACGCTCTAGGCAGTGCTAAAGTAGTACCTTCAACAGCACTGATGGCAACTTATATTACTACTGACTCTCGAACCTGGGCAAAATTACAGCAGTTTGGCACTCCAGAAGCACAAAAGTTAGTGGCAAAAGGTCTGGAAGATTTCAATCAGCAAATGTTCAGTGACAGTAACGTTTCTTATGAAAAAGACATAAAGCCTTGGGCTGGTGGTGTGATGATTGCTGTATTGCCACCAAATCCTGTAAAACCAGCACAGTTAAAAGTACCCTCTGGGGCACCTAATGTACCAACAAATTTACAGCAGGAATCAAATATCCTGATAGTGGTGGGAATCAAGGACAAACTCAGCGCCTTGAATTTTGCTAACAAATTGAAGTCACAAAAAGGAGTGAAATTACAGGAATCTGACTATCAAGGTCAAAAAATTGTCGAAACTACACAAAATGGCAAGCCGACGTATAGCGTAGTTTTAAATGATAGTCAGTTGGTATTAGCCCCCGAAAAGCAAGCTGTAGAAAAAGCAATTGATACGTTTAAGGGACAGTCTTCTTTTGCCAGTAAACAAGGTGCTAGCAGCATTCTTAAAGGAGTGGATGTTAAAAACAGCCTCGCCCAAATTTATGTACCAGACTATGCCAGTATGATACAGCAATTAACCGCTGTAAATCCGCAGGCAAAGCAGTTACCCCCACAAACCCTGACACAACTCAAGCAGATAAAATCTGTGGTAGCGGGTGTTGGTGTTGATGATGCGGGAGTGCGGGTAAAAGCGATCGCTAATTTAGATCCACAATTAAATAAATTTCAGTATCAATCAAGTCCTGGGAATATAGTCGGGCAATTTCCTGCTGATACCTTTGCTCTGATTAGCGGAAATGGTATCAGCCGTGGTTGGGAAGTGCTGGTAGAGCAGTCAAAAGATTATCCAGAAATGAAGCAAGCTCTCGAACAAGCGCGAGGACAACTGAAATTCGCCAATCTAGACTTAGATAAGGATATTTTTGGCTGGATGAATGGAGAATTCGCCTTTGGTGCGATTCCATCAAATCAAGGAGTGTTAGCGAATGTTGGTTTTGGAGGTGCTTTAGTATTTGATACTAGCGATCGCAAAACTGCCGAAGCCACCTTAACAAAATTGGATACCCTTGCCAAAACCCAACAAATCAACGTCGCCAACAGAAATATCGGTGGTAAAGACGTAACTGAATGGCAAATTCCCCGACAAGGAGCTTTATTGGCACATGGTTGGCTAGATCAAGATACTGTATTTGTAGCTCTTGGTGGCCCAATTGCTGAGGTTGTTAGCGATCGCAAAAATCCATCTCTCGACACTAGCGACGCTTTCAAAGCCGTGACTGGTTCTTTGCAAAAGCCCAACGGCGGCTATTTCTATCTAGATATGGATAAAACTAAAACTGTGCCTTTGATCAATAGTTTTGTATCGTCTAACGCCGATACCATCACCATCCTGAATTCCATTCGTGGTATTGGTTTTACCGCTATTAGTCCTGATAAATCTACTAGTGAATTAGAAATGTTGTTAGCTCTCAAGCCTACTGCAAAGTAGGGCATTGGGCATGGGGTATGGGGATTGAATATTTCTCCCTCACTTCCTCATCTCCCACCCTACGGGAAGTTAAAGCTACATCTCCCCCAGTCTTTTTCTTCAATTTTGAATTTTGAATTTTGAATTGATTTTTCCCTCATCCCCCCACTCCCCACTTACAAAACTTGATTATTCCGAGTTTCCAAGGTTTGGTTGAGTCTATCCAACGCGCCAGTCAATCTTTCTTGGGCTACAAGGTTAGGATCTGGCAGAGGTTCATCGGCGACTTCTTCTTGTCTCTTGAATTTTTGTAAGGCTCGAATTGCTACAAATAAAACTAAGGCAATGATTACAAAGTCAACTATTGCGCCAAGAAACTCACCAATCTTGATTCCTGGACTAATGGTGATTGTTCTCCAGTCTTTGCCAGCAAAACTAACCAAGGGATTAATCAATGGCATGATCACATCTTCAACAAAGGAAGTGACAATCTTGCCAAAAGCACCACCAATGATGACAGCGATCGCCAAGTCAACTACATTGCCTTTAAGGGCAAAATCTTGAAAATCTTTTAAAAAGCCACTTGCTCTTCTTCTTGCTCTGGCCATATTTGACTCCAATAAGCTTAACTTACTGTCTATAGATGGCACTCAGCTTTTTGCTATCCCTGTTGAGACAAATGTTGCTAAGTATCAAAATTTTACCAGTCTTGAATAAAATTCCAAAATGTAAACAGCATAATTCTCATTTTCTCAGAACTTTGCTGCTCTCCAAATGTCAACCTTCTGTAATATTTGTTGCTTAGGGCAAGCCAAAGGAGGCAGACTGCCGTTATACAATTCAATTCATTTCTAGACTGCCGTCCAGCAAGTATGTCATAAGTAGAAAAGGCTGTTAAATGCAAACTGATTTATGACCGCTGCTGTAAACACTAATCCTGGTTTAGCTTCTCGTTTGGTAAATGGCATACTGGCAATCCAGCCTTTAGCTAACCTAGCCAAGCATCAAGCTAGACAAATGATGATTAAACGTGCCGAGAGAATTGGTGTGCCTTGGACGCAAGAAGTTGAAACACTACAAGCCCTTGATTGGAAAGCCGATTTAGCTCAAGTACAAAATCCTCAGCTTTCCTACCCTAATTACTACGTCACCTCATTCCATGCCTACGAAACCGGAAATCTCAGTTGGCAAGCCGCTTTTGAGGTAGAGCCTGCTGCTTACGCTGTCCACGCTAAGATTTGGCAGAGTGCTGAAGAAGCGCAAGGCGATCCGATGCTCCGCCAAAGTTACCACAATATCCTGAAAACTCAAATCCCCAATGAGCCGCAAGACATCTTAGATGTAGGATGTAGTGTTGGCTTGAGTAGTTTTGCCCTACAAGCAGTTTATCCTCATGCCAAAATTACAGGCTTAGACTTATCTCCCTACTTTTTAGCTGTTGCTAATTACCGCGCTGGGCAACGTCAAGCTAAAATTAACTGGCTTCATGCCCAAGCGGAATCTACCGGATTACCTGATGCCTCTTTTGATTTAGTTTCCATTTTCCTGATGTGCCACGAATTACCCCAATCAGCAACCCGACAAATTTTAGCTGAAATGCGGCGCGTGTTGCGTCCGGGTGGCTATTTGGCAATCATGGATATGAATCCTAAATCTGAAGTTTACAAGAAAATGCCCGCCTACATTTTGACTTTGCTCAAAAGTACTGAACCTTATTTAGATGAATATTTTGCTTTGGACATTGAGCAAGCTATTGTTGAGGCGGGTTTCCAAACTCCCACTATTACCAACAATACCCACCGTCACCGTACAGCGATCGCTCAGGTGAGTGGCTAATTTATCTCTAGTGTTGTGGGCAGCAATACCACCCTTGCTGCTGCTAGGCTACTACTACTGTCGGATGCCATTTGCCCCACCTCTGTTAAAGTTACTGATGTTCTTTATCATTGGGGCAATATCTGGTTTTTTAACCCTTAGACTCGAATCGGATTTTGAAAATGTAGCGAGCTCTTTTGTAAACTGGCATCAGATTAAGCGATCGCTTCTTGGTACAGGCTTGCGGCAGCTTGTGGAAATAGGCCCAATCGAAGAAGGCTGCAAGTTAGCTGCGGTTGTTGTCCCAACCTACTATCTGCAACATAAGTATCGATTACTTCACTCTACGGTTTTCCTGTTCACGATCGCCGTTTCCCTTGGATTCACTGCCGAAGAGAACTGGATTTACTTTTTCCACGGTACAGCATCAATTTTTGAACGTACTATCGGTACGCCAGCCCATGCTATGTTCTCTGCGCCTTGGGGATATGCTTTAGGAATCTATATTTCCTCTACAAATCGCTTAAATCGAGACAAGAAGTTTATTTTTAGGGCTTGGCTAAATTCTGTAATCTGTCATGCCCTAGTTAATATCCTATCTATTGCTTGGGGTTACTCATTACCCCTACGTTTCCTAAGTTATGGCTTGTTCCCGTTTTTGTTGTGGATGTTTTGGCGACTGGAACAATTACTGCGAAAAGTGCAAGGTAAACCTGTAATTACCCTGATTTCAGGCCGTACAGCCCAGCGCCGTTACTGGCAGAGAAGTTTAGTGCTGTTTGCCCTTGTGCTGGGTGGAAATGCTATTTTCGGGCTGTTTCTCTTAGTCAGGACTATTAGTCCTTTGAGTCCGTCGAAGCTTTTTGACACTGATATTTTGTGGTTAATAGTTAGTCAATTTTTACTAAATCTCTTTTTCGGAGTTTTAGCCTGGGGCATTTATCGCTATTTGCGACATTCTGCCCGCCGTCGGTATTTTTAAAAGTATCATTTAAGAAAAAGCTAGGATGTTTCTATGCAAACAACTCTAGTGCGTTGGACGACTGCTGACCTAGAGCTATTTGCTGGCGATCGCAGAAATCGCTATGAGATTATTGATGGAAAACTATTTGTGACTAAAGCGCCTAACTGGGATCATCAAACCAGCTGCGTCAATATTGCTACAGTTCTTAAGATTTGGTCAGATGAAACTGGTTTAGGTCAGGCTGCGATCGCACCTGGAATTATTTTCTCAGATTCTGACAATGTGATCCCTGATGTGGTATTGGCAAGTCATGAACGCTTAAAAAACTTACTAGATGAAGCTGGACATCTTACGGGCGCACCGGAGTTAGTAGTAGAGGTTTTATCTCCCGGCGAAAAAAATGAGAAACGTCACAAGGAAACAAAGCTAAAGCTGTACTCAGTGCAAGGGGTTCAAGAATATTGGATTTGCGACTCTATACAGAAGAAAGTTAAGGTTTATCGATGCGAACAGGCTGCATTAAAGTTAGCAGCTACTTTATTTAATCAAGATGAACTGACAAGTCCTTTGCTACCAGGTTTTAATTGCTTAGTCAGTAAACTTTTCTAGCTGGGCATGGGCATGGGGATGATATAAATTCCCTATGTCCTATGCCTAATTTTCAATTGGCTAAACTCGTGCTAATACTGGCTGATTCACGGTTGCGCTGACTGAATCTGATTCAGACTCCGTACAGTAGATTTCGCAGGAGTTATTAGGACTTTCAATCAGTTTTACTTTGTAAAGTTTAGCTGCCAATTCTTCAATAGGCGATCGCAGTAAATTACTAATGTAAAGTGCGATATTTTCAGCAGTGGGTACAACTTCGGCAAAATAGGGAATATCTTTGTTTAAAAAGGTGTGATCGAATGGTTCTACCACATAATCTTCTACCACTTGATTTAGGGCACCTAAATCAATGATCATGCCAGTACGTGGGTCAATTTTCCCTTTGACAGTGACTTCTAGATGGTAGTTGTGTCCGTGACCGTTGGGACGAGCGCATTTACCATAAATCTCAGTGTTTTCTTCGTTACTGAGGTTAGGGTGAGCTAGCCGATGGGCGGCGCTAAAGTGAGTACTGATGGTGAGGTAGGCTTCCATTGCGTTTCCCATATAATCTGCCCAAAGTTCAGGATGTTCAAATAACTGCACGCGGACTAGAGGCAAATGAGGTGCTAGCCGATGCCAAATAATCCGTGCAATATTCTCAGTTGTGGGCAGAGTTTGTTGAAATTCTGCCCACACATCGTTGAGATAAGAGAAATCCAATTCACTGGTAACTTCCCGTTTGATTACGTGTTTCACATTAGACAAGTTCAGCACCATGCCATATTCATCCAATTCCCCGGCTAGGGAGATGAATAAAACATAGTTATGTCCGTGTCCCGGAAATCTAGTACCAGCACCAAATTTCTCTATATTCTCGGCTTCACTTAGTTCTGGCAACCAATAACGATGACTTGCTGAAAACTGGGCGCGGCGATTAACAATGCATTGCATGAGTACACTATGAGCAGAAATTAAAATTTCTTAATCTTTTTCTGTTTCCAGCATAAACTAATTCCTAAGTCATTAGTCATTAGTCATTAGTCCTTTGACATTCACCGAAATTGACCCATGCCTAATGCCCGATACCCAATCTAACTATGTAACAGATACTTGTGCCTCACAGTGCAATCTCGTAGCTATGCGGAATAGTTCATGACCTGTGTGTAAATAACGCTCATCGTAGTTCAAAGGAAAATAACCTAATTCATCGAGTCCATCTGCTACTTGATCGAGGCTGTAGTAAAGGTGAGCCGCTGTTCTTGCTAGACTAGGGGGATTTGGCAGGGAGCGAAAAGTAGTTTGTGCCTGCTTGAGGTCATCTCGACAGGTTTTTAAGTATTCCTGAAATTCATCTAACAATTCATCATCAAAGGGATCGGCAGCTAATTGTTCCATTTGTTCTTCTAACGAATAAAGAACGGTACAAAGCAAGCGATTAACTGGTTGATAAACTTGGCGCAGCCATTCTTCAACTTGCTCGTCAACATCTCGTCCAGTTTTTCGTCTTGTCTGGTAATGCTGTTGGGCTGATGCTGTACGCTGTTGGCGATCGCTATTTAATTTTTGGGATTCATTTTGCAGTTCTTGGTCGTAATTGCGGCGATTTTGGTTGTCGCCTAAGACCTCATAAGCTGCATTGATGCGGATAATCTGTTCGCGATCGGCTGTTTCCTGATTACTGTCAGGATGAAACAACTTAACCAAGCGGCGATAAGCTTGCTTAATCTCCGCAAGGCTTGCACTTGGACTAACTTTGAGAGTTTCGTAATGGTTAGAAACGTGCTTAGAATTGACCATTAATTCAATTTATCGTTAACTGACGCTAGCCGCTAGCCTTGCCTCTAGGTCTTGGAACAACGGCGTACTCAAATACCTCTCACCAAAACTGGGCTGAATCATTACAATTAAACGTCCCTGATTTTCTTGACGTTGGGCAACGCGAATTGCTGCACATAAAGCGGCTCCACTGGAAATACCAGATAGTAGCCCTTCTTCTTTTGCCAAACGCCGACTGTAGGCGATCGCTTCTTCATCGGTGACGGTAATCACTTCATCAATCAATTTTATCTTGAGTACTTGGGGAATAAACCCAGCACCAATTCCCTGGATTTTGTGGGGGCCTGGTCGTCCTCCAGATAAAACTGGGCTATTGGCTGGTTCAACAGCGATCGCCTGAGCGTTAGGCTTGCGTGCTTTAATCACTTCTGCTACACCAGTGATCGTACCACCTGTACCCACTCCTGCCACAATTATATCGACTTGTCCATCAGTATCTTCCCAGATTTCAAGAGCCGTAGTTTCCCGATGCACTTTTGCATTAGCTGGATTGCGGAACTGCTGCAACATATAAGTATTTGGTGTAGTATTAACTATCTGCTGCGCTCGTTGAATTGCCCCACTCATGCCTTCCATTCCTGGTGTTAGTTCCAGTTCTGCCCCGTATGCTCGCAACATTGCCCGACGCTCTCCACTCATCGTCTCTGGCATTGTCAAAATTAATCGATAACCCTTAGCTGCTGCTGCCATTGCTAGGGCAATTCCGGTGTTTCCAGAAGTGGGTTCTACCAATACTGTCTTCCCAGGAGTAATTAGCCCCTCCTCCTCTGCGGCGTTAATCATACTTACCCCAATCCGGTCTTTGACTGATGCCGATGGGTTCATACTTTCCAGTTTCACCAGAATTTCCGCAACACATCCTTCTGTTTGAGGAATACGGTTCAACTGCACTAGAGGGGTACGACCAACCAGTTCTGTAATGTTACGAGCTATTCGCATAAATTAGTCCTTAATTATTAATTATTTAGTTATTAGCGATTGGTCATTAGTCATCAAAAAATGACAAATCACTCTTGACTAAATGTAGTACATGATATCTAATTGCCGCCGCGAATCTCGTTTTTCACAAAGATCCTGGAGCGTATATTTTTGCAAGACGGAATTTGCCGCGCGACTTGCTTCTTGCCAAATTTCTTCTATAACTGAACTGTCTATGCTTTTTTTGGAATTAACGTTTTCTTTACCACCTCGTGCCTCTAAGCCTTCTAAACATTCCAAAATCTCAAATCCAAAATTCAAAATCTCAAATTGGTAGAGTTAAGATACTACGCAATATCTAGCTTTATACCGCCAACTTCTACTAAAAAAGCTTGCTCAGAAAAAGCTGCTCACGGTGTAAGTCACTTGTAGAGTGGGCATTACTCTGGTCTATTCATATCAAACCTGCCATAACTCCTAACTTTTCTAGTATACTCCGGTTAACTACTGGGGTTTATCCATTATTACTACTGAAAACAAAAAACCCCGCCTGATGGCGGGGAGAAATAGAGTTCAAATTTGTCAGTAGATAATCAACACTCTAGAAGGTGAAAGTAGTTCTGAGGGTACCGATAATAGCATCATCGTTATCGCTGTTTTGACCAGGAGAAGTCAACCAGATTACACCAGGGGTTACAGAGATATTATCCGACACACGATACTTGTAGAAGCCTTCAAAGTGATAAGGTATATCATTGTTGCCGCCAAAACCTGGGCGGTTAAAGGAATAGGGTTCTGCTCCAGCAAAAACACCTAAAACGTTACCCTTTTTACCGAAATCAGGTAAGGCTACTCCTAAACCGTAGCTCCAAGCTTCATAATCATCACCTGCACCAACACCTGTGACGTCATGGTAAGAGACGAAGCCACTAATGGACAGTTTGTCGCTGGGTCTGAACGCAGCCGACACACCGTAGGAGTTGCTGCTAGATGGGGTTACACCTGCTGCATTACCTAAAAAGTTAGCTTGTCCAGTACCTACATCAAAAGCTCCAGTTGCTCCGTCTCTACCAGAGTCGAATAAAGCACCACTGGCGCTATATCCGTGGACATAGGTAGCAGCTAAAGCCACGCGATCGCCAACACTAAAGTTCAACTGTCCTAAAGCAGCATAGTCACCATTGGTCAGACCTTGATTGACACCATTTTGAAGACCAGGAACATTCGCTTGTGATGCCAAATAACCCGCAGTGATTGAGCTATTTCCTAAAATACCGCCACCTTTACCAATGGGTAGAGTGAGCGCTATACCGGCACCGCCACCAATCCGATAGATGGGACTTTCAGAAGCAAAGGTAGATAAAGCGCCGTTACCACCGTCGTCAGTGTTGTCAAAAAAGTAAGGATTGTTGACAGATGCATACTGGCTATGGCGTCCGCCACTAGCTGCAATGTAAACTTGGGCTGGCCCTATGGGAGCTTCATAAGTCAAGCGGTCTACTCTGACATTGTTGTTACCATTGCCTATACCAACTTGATATGTTTGTGTGCCTTCAGCAGTACCGATGGGATTATTAGCGTCGTCAAATTGTGTAAAGGCTTGTGAATTACCTGCTGCTAGACGTGTATGTAAAACGTCTCTACCAGTGAAGCTAGTTTGCAAGTCTAAACGTACCCGATCTTGGAAGACAGTATTGTTGTTGTCACCAGTGTTACCCCCAAATACATCACTAACGGCAAAAACGGCTTCACCAACTAGTTTTGTGGTAGTGGAGAACTGATTCGCTTCCAATTCAGCAGTCCGCGCTTCTAAGGAATCTACGCGACCGCGTAGGGTTGCCAATTCGGCGGAAAATTCTTCTTGTAACCGTTGTAAGGTCGCTAAATCTTGTTTAGTCACCAAGTCAGCTGTTGCTGTGGCAATCAATTCGTTAACCCGATCCAAACAAGCATTCAAACCAGCGGCAAATTCATAACGGGTCAAAGCACGATTACCACGATAAGTGGCATTCGGATAACCTGCAATACAACCATAGCGCTCAACCAAGGACTGCAATGCTTGGAATGCCCAGTCAGTAGGTTGTACATCGGAAAATTGAGAAACTGATGTTACTTGGGACTGAGAGTTATTTTGATTACCTTCGTTACTATAGCGGTTAACTTGATCTATGGTTGTTTGAGCCAATACTTCTGGCTGTTGGGCAACTTCGGTTACACCTAGTTGTTTAGCTGATGATACTTCTGTGGTTGGGTTTGGGGCCGCCATTGCTGCGGTTGAAACTAACAACGTTGCTCCCAAAACTGCTGGACTAACCACTAAGGATTTCCACAACAGATTAGACATCTTTACCTTACTCCTCACACCTTGTTTAGATAATTGATTTCGTTGCACCTAATTCTCGAAAATGCGACATCTCATTCAAACCTGTGAATGAGACATAGTTGCCACTACTACAATTCTAGTTTTTGCAAAGCTAATAAACGATTAACTTGGGGTTAAAAACTGATGTGATTAACTTATGCAAAAACATATCTTTATATCATAACATTATAAAACATCCGATCTAGATGGCAAGATTGGAGCGATCGCCTTAATAACTGTCACACATACTTATCTAAATATCTAAGCAGGGGGTAGGGTTTGGGTGATTCACTCTCTACGCAGGCTAAATTGCTGAAAGCTTTAGACCTTTAGACACTTAGCAGTTTGCCATCAAAAATCGCTTCTTGCACTTACCCCTAATATAAATCTCACGCTAGTTAGAACACACTGACTCGGCGATACAAAGCTTATATCGTAGTGACTTCCTGTCGTCTGGTGCAAGATTTAGAAGAAATCACTTAGTCGATCTGGGAAATCACTCGTGCTAGATCAAAGTCTAGCTGCGTCAATCCGCCTGCATCATGTGTTATGAGTGTAATCTTTACTTTATTGTAGGAAATCTCTATATGTGGATGATGTCCAGCTGACTCAGCAGGTTCAACCAGCTTATTGACAAACTCAATTGCTTCAATAAAATCTTTGAATGTGCCGGTAATCTGCAACTTGGAGTCTTGAACAGTCCAATCTGTCAGACTCTTTACCTGTTCTTGAATTTCCGCTTCGGTGAGTAGTTCTGCCATATCAAGAAAATCTTACTTATATATTTTGTTACATTTTGCATTTGACAAAGGCAAACCTCTTTTATTCTCCACACAGAAAGTATAAGAGGATAAATTAGGGCAATAACGCGTGTGTCTAGATTTAAATCAGACTTGACAGATATATAATATTGCTCACATCTAGTCAGACTCTAAGATTTAATGCAAGATATTTATTCTTATTTAAGAAAACTTAAATGGGTTGGCTTTGTCGGCGGCAGGCTCGCTATTTAACTTTTCAAAAGTAACCATTGATAAAGCAAAATCACCCATAAAAAACTATCCGCCCTGATTTAGATCGGATGATCTAAGTCAGGGCGGTCTAGCGGGTCTTCAGGTTGCAACCAGACTGCCGGAAGGAACTCCGAGCTTGCCTAGCTACTTGAGCTAACTTAGTATCTCAAAGATAACTAAGGCTAACTTTTAGAGAACAGCTCCGGCACACAGCCGGCTAACTGCAACCTGATGACCCATGCATTTACTACTTTCTATCATGGGCATCACCTCCTTATTGCCTAAACGGTCTTAGTTTCAAAAGGGCAGAGGATTTACTCTGGGTTCATAACCTATAAATAATATAACATATAAATTTAGAGATATTAAACATATATAGAAAAAATCTCCCACCTTTTGATGAGAGATTTCTGGAGAATGTTGAAAATTGACACTTTATTGGCTGATTACAAGGAGATTATTTTAAATCTGGGTGTGTCAATTTTTGCCAACCACAAACCTGATATTAGGTCATGGTCAAATTTGAATTCTTAGAGAGCGTTACCGCGAGGTAGAACTTCTTCAGGGAATACAAATTGTTCGTGGGGTTGATCTTGAGGAGCCATCCAAGCGCGGATACCCTCGTTCAGCAAAATATTTTTGGTATAGAAGGTTTCAAACTCAGGGTCTTCCGCCGCCCGTAATTCTTGGGAGACGAAATCATAAGCCCGCAGGTTGAGTGCTAAACCGACGATGCCGACGGCACTCATCCACAAGCCTGTGACTGGCACGAACAACATAAAGAAGTGCAACCAGCGCTTGTTAGAGAAAGCAATCCCGAAAATCTGTGACCAGAAACGGTTTGCCGTCACCATTGAGTAGGTTTCTTCCGACTGGGTAGGATTGAAGGCGCGGAAGGTGTTAGCACCATCACCATCTTCAAACAAGGTGTTTTCTACTGTGGCTCCGTGAATGGCGCACAATAAAGCACCACCCAATACTCCAGCAACACCCATCATGTGGAAGGGGTTGAGTGTCCAGTTGTGGAACCCTTGCAGGAATAGTAGGAATCGGAAAATTGCCGCGACGCCAAAGCTGGGTGCAAAGAACCAGCTAGATTGTCCCAAGGGGTACATCAGGAATACGCTGACGAATACTGCAATCGGAGCTGAGAAGGCGAGAGCATTATAAGGACGTATCCCTACTAGACGGGCAATTTCAAATTGCCGCAACATGAAGCCAATCAAACCGAAGGCTCCATGTAACGCCACGAATGGCCACAAGCCTCCCAATTGGAACCAACGGGTGAGGTCGCCTTGAGCTTCTGGCCCCCACAACAGCAATAGGGAGTGTCCCATGCTGTCGGCGGGGGTGGATACTGCCACTGTCAGGAAGTTAGCACCTTCTAGGTAGGAGGAGGCTAATCCGTGGGTGTACCAAGAGGTAACGAAGGTGGTGCCAGTCAGCCAACCGCCTAGTGCTAGGAAGGCGCAGGGGAACAATAGTATCCCTGACCAACCTACGAATACGAAGCGATCGCGCTTGAGCCAGTCGTCTAGAACGTCAAACCACCCTCTACTGGGCGCGCGTCCAACTGCGATGGTCATTAGAGCAAATCTCCAAATGTTTATAAGTACAGGTTGTATCTCTATTATAGACGCCCACAAAAAAGCCTTCTATAAGCAGAAAGTTAACCAGGTTGTTAACCTAGTTTACAATTTTTTACACACCTTTAATCATATTAGGTGTAAATTGCTAATTTTTCTAGGGGTTTTCTCATAAAAATTAATTTTTGATTCAGATGAGGTGATAAATGAACAGTAGGGAATAGGGAATGAGGAGCAGAGGGGCATACTTCGACTCCCTTCTCTACGAGAGGCTGCGCCAACGACTACCAAGAGGGCAAGTCGCTCAGTAACCGGAGGGGCAGAGGAGTAGTGAAAGAAATAACTAATGCCCAATGCCCCATTCCCCATGCCCAATCCTCATTTCCCTAGAATCACTCAGCTGACGCTAAAATGAGTCCACAGTTAAAGAAAGATTATTGCTAAATGTTTACCATCGATTTAAGCATCAGAAACACTGCTTTCCCTATCTCAGTACAACGTAAGTCAGCAGAGGATGCTGAGGCTATCTATCAGCTAATTTTGGCAGCAATCCGTTCTGGGAACCCTGACATTATAGAACTCAAGTGCGAAGGCAAGACAGAGAAAAAAATTGCTGTCCGCGCTAGTGAAATTTCTGGGGTACAGATTGTTCAGAAAGATGGTACAACCCCTGGTGGCGGCAGACCACCTGGCTTTTTCGCTGTAGCTGCTGAGTAACCAAGGTTGACAAATGGCTCAAGTGGGCATTGAGGTCAAAGATTTAAATTTCAGTTGGCCTAATGGAGAGAAAGTTATCAAATCTTGCTCTTTAGAAGTACCCAAAGGTGAGTTTTGGATGCTCTTGGGTACAAATGGCAGTGGAAAATCTACGTTACTAAGATTGCTGGCGGGGTTATTAGCTCCTGCATCTGGCGAAATTCGGATTTTACACCCCGTTGGTTTTGTCTTCCAAAATCCGGATCATCAACTGGTGATGCCAACGGTTGGTGCTGATGTGGCTTTTGGATTGGTGGAAGAAAAGTTGCCACCTGCTGCTACCAGAGCCAGGGTTGAGGAGGCACTAGGGGCGGTGAATTTGCTTACCCTGCAACGACGCCCTATCTATGCACTCTCTGGGGGACAAAAACAACGAGTAGCGATCGCAGGTGCGATCGCCCGTCGCTGTGAAGTCTTATTATTAGATGAACCCACTGCCTTACTAGATCCAGATAGCCAGTTGGATTTAGTTGCTGGTGTCCGTCGCCTTGTCAAAAGTCGAGGTATTACAGCCCTGTGGGTGACACATCGATTAGATGAGTTAAATTACTGTGACGGCGCTTTCTTGCTAGAAAAAGGCTCTCTGGTAGATAGCGGTGAAGCCCAACGTCTTAAGCAACGTCTGATGGAGGTACACAGCGAAGCCTCCTAATTGATTGCTGAGTGCTGAGTTCTGAGTAACGAGTGCTGAGTAAATAAGTAAAATTCCTTGCACCCCCGCTATCGCTAACAGCACTCCTGAATACTACTAAAAAAGAACTGTAACGCGCCTTTGTTTAAAAGGCGCGTTTTAAGTTGGTGCGTCTATCTGAGGTTTGAGTTTTGTGAGGCTACGTATTTTTTATTTTGTGTAACATAGTGTTACAGACAATGCATCAATTATTATAAAACTTATGAATGAATTTTGTTAACTCTAGAAAATTGTGATTAAAAACCATGCCCCGTTCCTTACTCCAAGCCGTTTTGTTAGTGGACGGCTACAATATCATAGGCGCTTGGCCTTGCCTTAAAAAAACGCGTGATAGCGTTGGATTAGAGGCAGCACGGGGTGAACTTGTAGAAGCGATGACTAATTATAGTGCGTTTCAAGGTTACACAACTCAGATAGTTTTTGATGCCCAATATCAGAACACCTCTAGTAATAAAGAAATTATTACTGAGCTTTTATCTGTTTATTACACTGATTTTGGGCAAACCGCAGATACTTATATTGAAAAATCCTGCGCTTGTTTTCGCCAGCAAATAGCTCAATCTTTGATTTCTCGTGTGATTGTTGCTACTTCAGATCGGGCACAGCAGTTGATGATACAGGGGTATGGAGCTGAATGGTTGTCAGCACAACAACTCTGTGGGGAAGTGGAAGCTACTGTCTGCCGGATGCGACAAAAGTATCATACGCGCAAACAATCTAAGAGTAGGTTTTTAGCTAATGCCATTGATGCAAAGGCGCGGCAGCGTTTGGCTGAATTACGAATGGGATTATAGGGATTTAGTATTTAACAGTCTCTGCTTAAGTTCCTGAATAGATTTTGGCTGTAAAAATTATCTAAATTAAATATCTAAAAAAAATATTGGCGAAACTACTTGCCAAATCCGATTTTTAGCCCTAAGATTATAAATCGTGAGTGATCCTCAGTAGCTCAGTGGTAGAGCGATCGACTGTTAATCGATTGGTCGCTGGTTCGAATCCAGCCTGGGGAGTTTAGTAATTTTAGATTTTAAATTTTGGATTCTAGATTATCCATCAGAGGTTTGTGGTCGCTTGACTCGGCTTTTGGTAAGGATTTGGGCATAAATTTACAAGACTTTAGAGCAGTATGAGTATTTGGCAAAGGTGCTAAAGGCGTTGCTCTGAGGTTAATCTGATTTCAGGAAGCTGGCGATCGCTTCAATGGTTTGTTCTGGACTCTTAAGCAGTAAACATTGGGCCAGCAGCCAAATAAATATTTTTGTCAGATACCAAGTTTAAGACAATATTATAACTGCTTGAACTTGTACCTGTTACTGTGTCAATTGCAACTGCATCCATATTCAGCCCTGATATTTCTGAAAGTTTAGCTTCAATAACTTTTTGCCCAAGCCAACCTTTACGTTCGATAGTTGCTTTGTCAAGAGTTTTATCGAAAATGCAAATAATTATGTTATTCATCAGCAGATAAATAATGCAAACAGAGAAATGCACATACCCAAGAACTAGATCGCAAAGACATTATCGGGCTAGTGCTATTCTTTTAGGTGATTGCACTTAAATTGCTGAAACTAGGATAACGCTTTACATGACTTCTGGAGCGCTGCCTGACAATCCTTTTGTGGCTGCGGGGATGATTGAAGATCCCAGGCTGTTTGTTGGTCGTAAAGATGAATTACACGCGATCGCATCTCGCATGAAGGGCGATCAGCCTACAAGTATTAATATAGTTGGCGAGAAGCACATTGGTAAATCTTCGTTGCTGCATTATTTTGTTCTGACTTGGCAGCAGCGAGTATTAAACAGCAGTAGTTATGTGGTAATTTACCTCCCGTTACGGGGTGTAGATTGCCAAACTGAAACGGGTTTCTATGAAGCTGTAGCCGAAGGTTTACTCAGTCACGTTCCGGGATGGCAACAACGCAGTCTGCAAAATCCTTGGAAGACTAAACCGCTTAATTGTCAAGCATTTTCAGATGCGGTTAAGCAATGGAAACAGCAAGGGAAGTTACCCGTTCTCTGTTTGGATGATTTTGAAAGCCTTTTGAAATATCCCGATAAATTCGATAATGGATTTTATGACAATTTGCGATCGCTGATGGATAGCAATGCCTTGATGCTAGTGGTGGCTTCCCGTGAACGACTGGATGTTTATGCTAACGAGCATCGGTTTGTCTCTAGGTTTTTCAATATTGCTCACACGATTTCTTTGAATGAACTAACTACAGATGAGGCTATTGAACTGTCGCGCTTACCAACTCGCTCTACAAATGGTGCAGCTTTGAGTGTAGATGAACAGAATCATGCCCAGCAGTGGGGTAATCGTCATCCTTATAAGTTGCAATTGGCTGGTTACTATTTGTGGGAAGCACGTCAACAAGGCAAGGATATCAAGTGGGCGAAACAGCAGTTTAAACAACAGCTTGCAGATCCTAAATCTAAAGTAAAAGGAAAGTGGTGGCAATCATTGCTGGGTTTGTTATGGGATATACCGTTGCGTCTGGGTCGTGTAGCCGCATTCATTGGTGCGAGTTGGGATGATGTTAAAAGCAGAATTACCGGAATGTTGATTCTGCAACGCATTATGCCAACTGGGGCAAAGTCTAGCTTTGACAAAAGATGCTCGCGTTGCTGTCTCTTTTGGCAATACTGCACAAAGCTGGCTAACTATATTAGAGACGGCGCAGCGCACTTTAAACGAACAGGCACAGCGATCGCAAGAAATTCGGCAAGTTTATATTGCTGGTAACTCCCTAGACCCGGAAACAGCGAAGAATCGTTTCAAAGGGCGAATTGATATATTTCGGGAAATTGAAACTTTGGCACTTTCTGAGCAACCGCCAGTGCTGTTACTCTATGGTGGGCGGAGGACAGGGAAAACCTCAGCGCTGAAATATCTACCTTATAGAATACAAGCAAATATTGTACCTTTGCTGGTAGATTTACAGGGTGCAGCATCAGCGACAACGTTAAAAGGATTGGCTGAAAATTTAGCTCAACAAATTATCGAAGCTGCACGGCGATTACCCCGCAAAGTATACTTGCCTAATCCAGATGCCAGTAGACTAGCTGAAGATCCATTTCCAGCGCTGCAAACTTGGTTAGGAGAAATAGAACGCAGCAACTCCGATAAGCAATTTCTCCTCTGTTTGGATGAATATGAACGCCTGGGTGAAGTAGTGAAAGCAACAAGCAGCCGTGCGCCGCTCAATTTTATCCGTAACCTGCTGCAACACCAACGCAAGTGGATTTTACTTTTTAGTGGTTCACAGGAGTTATCTGAACTTGATGATTACTGGAGTGACTATCTAATTAACACCCGTGCTTTGCGAATGACTTACCTGCACGAGTTAGAAGCCCGCGATTTGATTCAACAGCCAGTAGAGAACTTCAGCGATATCTATGAACCAACAGCTGTAGATGAAATTATCCAACTTACTCGCTGTCAACCTTATCTCGTTCAGTTGGTGTGTTATGAGTTAGTCGAGTTGCTAAACCGCGATATCAGAAGAAACAGGCGAGAAGCAGATACAGCAAAAGCTACTGCACAGGATGTTAAAGAAGTTATACCTGTTGTGCTAGAGCGAGGCGATCAGTATTTTCGGGAATTATGGACGAGTTTAACAGATAGCGATCGCTCTCTCCTGCGCCGGATAATTTACGGGGAAACTCCCGCACAGCAAGACAAAGGCGTTGTCCGCAAACTAACGCGAAAAGAGATTTTGACTCAAGAAGGCAATGCTTTTCAAGTGCCTTTGGTGCAAAAATTTATAGAACAGTTGCTAGAAGAAGAATAAGCGATCGCTACACTAGTACAGCGCGGCATATAATTCGTAATTACTGCTTGTTAATTTGTTCTTAATACCAATTTAATTAATGATTGCAACACATCCTTGAGTAAAGACGCGATGAATCGCGTCTCTACAGGTGGTCTATTTGTCGCATTCTTTTTCAAATTGGTATAACATCACAATTTTAGTTACAAACACTACGTTTTCATTAACAACACTACGAGTTTCGTTACCAACGCTACAAGTTTCGTTACAAACGCTACGAGTTTCGTTAGCAACGCCACGATTTTCGTTACAAACAAGATGATTTTTGTTACAAACACCACGATTTTGTTACAAACATCATAATTCTCGTTACAAACATCACGATTTAGTGCTGTAATAGCTTGCTAAATTCAACTTAACTATGAAATATCACAGTCAGTAGAGGCAAAAACGCCAATAGAAAGCCATGCCAGGATTGCAATTTAGCTTCTGGGGTTGCTTCTGGTGGTGCTAATAAAGCTTCTACTCTTTGTTCTAAGCGATCTGCACCAGAGGAACCTAATGCAGCACAGCAAATTTCCGATAAAACGGGACTGCTACTAACTACTAATAAAAGTGATTCCGCTAATACCAGAGGGTCTACCTGCAATGCTGCATAACCATCGGCACGGAGTTCGCGCAAAGCTAACAATTCTTCCCACAAAGGCTCTGTATTCGGCAACCATGCTGTGCAGGAACGCACCCAACCCAGCCAGAAAAACCAGAACGTATCCCTGTAATGGTGATGCCCTTGCTCATGGGCTAAGACGCTTTCTAAATGAGCGGGTGAGAGAGTTTGCACTAATCCTTGGCTAACCACTAGTTCTGGTTGCCAAAAACCAATTTGACCTGCGAACAGCGCCCCCGTTTGCAGCAGTCTGGCTCGTCTATCGCCAACATTCACTAAGGGGCAGTTACGGGCAGATTCTACAGACTGCCAACCTTGGAAAGCAAGTTTAATGCATGAAATGGCAAAAAATGCCAAATAAATTAATGCTAGTAAATAGCTAATCGAGCCTGTATACATTCCGCCCATTTGTCCTTGAGGCCCCATGAACAGCACAGCGATCGCAGTCATGAAAATTAGCAAGGGCGGAAAGAGAAACAAAAATAGCGATCGCTGCCACCGCCGATTCCAACTAGCTTGGGGTTGATTCCAGGAGGATCTTAACCACCAGGCAACTGCCAAAGCATTCAAAATCATTATTAGATGCATCATTGTTCCTCCCTGGCTTGGCGTGCAGATTGAATGCGTTTAGCGATCGCTGCTATTTGCTCGCTAGCTGCTTCATCCAGACTATCAGCAAAGGCTGCGACAACATCGGGATTCCCCACTGCCAAAAATCGCTGTAACTGCTCGTGAGCTTTGATGACTTCTGATTGCTGCTTACTCAGCATTGGCCGCCAATAGAATGCCCGCTCTTTCTTGTCGCAAGCCAGCCAACCTTTATCAGTGAGGCGACGTAAAATGGTGGTGACAGAAGTATACGCTAATTCGCGGTTGGGATCGGCGAGGATGCGATCGTGTACATCCTTGACTGTGGCTGAACCAAGTTCCCAAATGATATTTAAAATTTCCGCTTCTAACGGGCCTAAAGATAGTTGTTTCGGGCGGTAGTCGGGTAAAGGTGCCATAGCAATTTCAATGGGGAGTGGGGAGTGGGAGAGACGCGATTAATCTCGTCTGTACTGGGGAGTAGGGAATGAGTGAATATCCGTCCCTTTGGGCTGTAACCTTGAAGCTGTAACTTTTTCCCCTTTTAGAAGGTCTGTTCTTGTTTTAGATTACAAGATAGTGCAGCAAGGCTGAAAGTCTAAAATCATAAAAATGGGCTTTTTGAATATTGATTAGGGATTGAAAAGAGACACAGGGGCAGAGGGGAAAGAACTTGTACAATAACTCTCCCCTGCGCCCCTGCTCCCGTTCGGCTACGCTTACGGCAAGCCTGCTCCCCTGCTTCTTCCCCAGTCCCCACTTCCATCTATGTATTGAATGAGATACATTCTGTATTTTGATGATAAAAAATTTTCCTGGAGCAATTGTAACTAAGTTAGTGACACCAACTAGGTAGAATGTTATTTGCGACAGTATTATTAAACTAGGTGTATCCAGCGCGTGAAGCTATTCGTATACCACACTCCTGAATTGACTCCAACGGATAAAGCGCCAGAATGTGCGATCGCAGTCGATGTCTTGCGAGCTACTAGCACAATTGCGACAGTTTTGGCATCTGGAGGTGAAGCTGTACAAGTATTCAGCGATTTAGATCGGTTAATTGAAGTTAGCGAAAAATGGCCCCCTGAAAAACGTCTACGGGCTGGAGAACGCGGCGGCGCGAAAGTAGCTGGTTTTGAGTTGGGTAACTCTCCTCTCGACTGCACACCAGAATTAGTACAGGGGCGGCGTTTGTTTATCAGTACCACAAATGGCACTCGTGCTTTACAACGGGTACAAGACTCCCCAAATCTATTAGCAGCAGCCTTGATTAACCGGGCGGCGGTGGTGCAATTTCTCTTAGATAAGCAACCAGAGACAGTGTGGATTGTCGGTTCAGGTTGGGAAGGCAGTTTTTCTTTAGAGGATACAGTTTGTGCGGGTGCGATCGCTCATAGTATTTTGCAGCAAAGCAACTTGTCACCAGAAGAACTCGCTGGTAACGATGAAGTAATTAGTGCGATCGCTCTTTACTCTCAATGGCAAGATAACTTATTGGGATTACTTCACCAAGCTAGTCACGGTCAACGATTGTTGCGCCTTGACTGTCAAGAAGATTTAAAATATTGTTCCCAAACTGATATTTTAGATGTCTTGCCCATACAACATGAAATAGGAGTATTAAAAAGTCAAAAGAAATAAGGAATAAAAAGATGAGGGGGGTAAGGAAAATCACAATGCCCTATGCCCCATGCCCAATTTTCAAATCTGTGAGCATTTGCCCAAGTCTTTGTCGCCAATGGGAAGGATAAGTCCCTAAAATTGTGGAAATTTTTCCACAAGCAAGGACGGAATAAGCAGGGCGACGGGCTGGTGTGGGATATTCGGCAGTTGTAATGGGGACAATACGTTCAACTTTCAAAGGGAAGTCTAACTGTTGTGCTTCTTCAAAAATAGTAACGGCAAAGTCATACCAGCTAGCAACGCCGCTATTAGTGTAATGATAAATGCCGCTAATTTCTGGGGTTAACTGGGGAATTATCTGGGCTATAACTGCCGCTATATCTTGTGCCCAAGTCGGGCTACCAATTTGATCGGCGACAACACGGAGTTCTTGGCGTTCTGCACCTAGTCGCAGCATGGTTTTGACAAAGTTACTTTTGCCAAAAGTTCCATAAACCCAAGCAGTGCGGAGAATGAAGTGATGAGTGCAAGTTTTCCGAATAGCTTCTTCCCCAACGAGTTTGGTTTTACCGTAAACACTCAAAGGATTAGTCGCATCGGTTTCCTGGTAAGGGGTACACCCATTACCATCAAAAACGTAATCGCTCGAAATATGAATTAGAAAAGCTCCTAATTTTTGGCTTTCTTGGGCAAGAATTAGGGGTGCAGTAGCATTAATAGCGGTAGCAAGTTCGGGTTCGCTTTCGGCTTTGTCTACAGCAGTATAAGCGGCGGCATTAATGATGATTTGCGGCTGCTTGGATCTGATAACTTTGCGGAGGGTATCAGGTTGAGCAAGGTCTACTGTTGGGCGTGCTACTGAGATAATATCGCCATAAGATGAGAGTATTTGTTGTAGTTCCTTACCCACTTGACCGTTGCTACCAATCAGCAAAATTGATTTACTCATAGTCATTTGTCATTTGTCATTTGTCCAAGAGAAGCCACGCCCACTCTTTAACGTAGTTTGAATTAGTCCGATGAAAGACAAAGTTTTTCCGCCCACTATAAAAGTAAGTTTAGGGTATATCAAGAGGCGGGGTATGTAATAAAATCCAATGACCAATGACTACTTAATCAAATACTTCAGCAGTTTTCAAAAGTTTACCCGCTTGGTCTTTAGCTGATAAAATTGGTGGCGCACTCAGGGGCCAATCTATCGCTAAATCTGGATCGTTCCATAGAATTGTGCGATCGCTTCGGGGCGCGTAGTAATCTGTAGTTTTGTAGAGAACTTCGGCTATTTCTGAAACTGCAAGAAAACCATGAGCGAAGCCTGGTGGTATCCACAGTAAGCGTTTGTTTTCAGCACTGAGTTCAGAACCTATCCACTTACCAAAAGTGGCCGAGCTTTTTCTAATGTCTACGGCTACGTCAAAAATAGTACCGAAAACAACACGGATGAGTTTCCCTTGTGGTTGTTGGATTTGGTAGTGCAATCCACGTAGGACGTTTTGCTTAGAGCAAGAGTGGTTATCTTGGACGAAGTTCGTAACAATCCCTATGTCTTGAGCAAATCTTTGGTGGTTGTAAGCTTCAAAAAAGAAACCGCGATCGTCTGCAAATACTTGGGGTTCAAATTGTAGAACTTCAGGAATTTTGGTATGTACAATGCTCATTAATATTATTTATAGGATGTGCCACAGTGTTCTGATTGTTAGATGAATTTCGCATTCATATTTTACAGGCACTGTGTTCCAACTTTGACGGTGGCTTGTCCTATTTGTAACAAGTAAATCACGTTAGTTCAATTTGACAGTCATCGCCAATCATAAATCGCAAGGCTTTAGGGCGACGAGGTGCAAGACTCAATTGTGCCCTTTGTCCAATCACACTATCAATAATACGCTGATGGATTCCGGCAATTTTAGCACCTTCTAAAATAACGCTGTGTTCTAAATCAGTATCAATAAGTGTGACATTGTTAGCGATGCTACTATAAGGCCCAATAAAGCAGTTTTCTAAATGACAATTGCTACCAATGACTACTGGCCCCCGAATTGTGCAGTTAATTACTTTAGATTTTGCACCGATTTGGACTCGTCCAATAATCTGACTTTGGGCATCGATTTCGCCCAGAACTGATGCTGTTAGATAGGTATCGAGAATCAATCTATTAGCTTCTAATAAATCATCTTTTTTACCAGTATCTAACCACCAGCCTTGGAGATTGTGGGCTATGACCTGCTTTTGCTGATTAATCAGGTATTGAATAGCATCAGTGATTTCCAACTCGCCTCTGGTGGAAGGTTGGATATTTGCGATCGCATCATAAATGAGGTGAGAAAAGAAATAAACTCCTACTAATGCCAGATTTGAAGGAGGAACTTTGGGTTTTTCAATTAACTGTAATACCCGTCCTGTTTCATCCACCTGAGCCACACCAAAGGCACTAGGGTTAGCAACTGAACGTAAGAGAATCAAAGCATCTGGCTGTTGTTGGCTAAATTGTTGCAGAAAGTAACGTAACTCACCTAGTTGAATCAGGTTATCGCCCAAGTACATGACAAAGGGAGAATCTCCTAAAAAGGGACGAGCGACTTGGACGGCGTGAGCAAGTCCAAGTGGCTGCTCTTGTATGATGTAGGTGATGTTTGCTCCAAAGTTTTCTCCATTTCCGGTTTTCCCTTGGACTTCTGCCCCGGTTTCTGGACTGATGATGATGCCAATATCAGTAATACCAGCCGCGACCATTTCTTCAATGCCATACCATAAAACAGGTTTGTTAGCAACTGGGACAAGTTGTTTTGCCCCGCTGTAGGTGAGGGGACGTAAGCGTGTGCCTTTACCGCCAGAAAGAATGAGTGCTTTCATAAGGATTTAGGATTAATTACAAGTCAATAGTCAAGATAATCGGAAAACTTGACAGAATCCCAAATCATTGCATTTAAATTCTGGCGTTAGCTTATATGTAACGAGATAACACTTCGGCGGTTGCTTTTCCTGTTTTTTCCCAACTGAATTGTTGAGAGTGAGTGATACCTTGGCTAGAAAGGCGCGATCGCAATTCTGAATTAGTTGCGATCGCCTGCATCGCCTCTGTAATTTCTCCGGTGTTGTAGGGATTGACTAGAATCGCCGCATCGCCAGCGACTTCAGGTAATGAGGAGAGATTGGAGGTAATGACGGGAGTACCACAAGCCATTGCTTCGAGGACAGGTAAACCAAAACCTTCCCAGAGACTGGGGAAAACCAGAGCGATCGCTTGATTGATGATTTTTGGCAATTCGCTGTAAGGTACATAGTCAAGAAACTTTACCTGATTAGTTACACCCAATTCTGCAACTTGCATTTTTAAAATCGGGGTGTAACGCGAATCAATTGGCCCTACTAACCAGAGTTCATAGTCTTTGCAATTAGGTAACGCCGCAAAAGCACTGATGAGTCGCTGGATGTTTTTGTATGGATCTTGGCGTCCAATGTAGAGAAAGTAGTTGCGGGTGGGAAGGTTGAGAGGAAGGAAGTGAGTGCGATCGTGCGCTAAAGGAATTGGAGTAATTTTACTGGCGGGAATTTGGTAAAAATCGGTGATATCTTTAGCCGTAGTCTGGGAGATGCAAATAATGTGTTGTGCTTGCTTAAGAATTTGGGGAGTGTAGTAGCGGTGGTAGGCTGTGAGTGGTGAGAAGCGTTTGGCAAAACGCAACGGTATCATATCAAAACATGTGACAACAAAACGACAGTCAGTATAAAGGGGTGCTTCCGGTAGCGGGGAGAATAAAAGACTAGATTTGAGATTTTTATATATTTGTGGTAATTGAAATTGTGTCCAAATCAGGCGCTTAAAATGACCTTTTGTGCCGTGGTCTGGTGTTAAGTTTGACGGAATTGGATAGTAGTCAAAATCAGGATATTTTTGCGCTAATAATAGAGTGGGTTGCAAAGATTTTAAATAAGGAAAAAGGTTTTGAGCATAGTTGCCTATACCCGTTGGTTTAGACAATAGAATAGATAAGTTAATAATTAATTGTTTGGCAGAGGTATTATCTACTATTTTCATTAAATAATGGTTCTGTAAGCGTTTAATGTTTCTTTTGCCGTTCTTTCCCAAGAAAATAATTTTGCTCTGGCTTTCCCTTTATTAATTAATTCTTGGCGTAACTGGGAATCACTGATTACTTTCAGGATAGCTTCGGCTAGTTGAACAGGATCACTGGGGTCAATTAATATAGCAGCATCTCCTGAAACTTCTGGTATTGACGAAGTATTAGAAGTAACGACTGGAGCGCCTAGCGTCATTGCTTCCAATACGGGTAAACCAAACCCTTCGTAGTGAGATGGATAAACAAAGACATCAGCTTTTGAATAAAATAATGCTACTAATTCATCAGATAAGTAGTCAAGATGATGAATTTGGCTTTTCCAAGGTGAACTCTCAATGTCAGCAAATATTGGATCGTAATTCCAACCTTTTTTACCAATTAATATTAATTGATGCTCAATTTTGTATTTTTTCTTTAATAAATTAAAAGCATAGATAATAGCATTAATATTTTTCCTTGGTTCGATTGTACTAACAAAAAGTAGATACGGGTTTGAAAAATCGTAATTAACCTGCTTTTCTAAAGCCGCAATATTTTTTTTATCAGATAAATAATTAGGACTGTAGCGACTAGCTAAAGGAGTAACATAAACTTTTTTGGGATCTACTTGTAAATACTCAATAATGTCTTTTCTAGAACTTTCTGAAATTGTCAAAACTAAGTCTGTCCATTGTAAACATCGTTTAACTTTTTCTGCATATCTTTTTACAACTGAATCTATATAATTTGGATATTTAATAAAAGTTAAATCATATATATTCATTACCTTTAGACTATTATTACAAGGATAAACAGAGTAATTTGTTCCATGTAATAAATTTGGGTAATCAAAACTTTGTTCAAAATATGTTTGAAAATAATATAGAAATAAATTTGAAACTTGAGTTGATGTTAATAATAAATCCGAGACTCTGACAGGTATAGGCAGTAAATAAATATGAGAATATTCATTTAAACAAGTAGGTACAGTTCCTTTGCCTAGAAGCCAATTTTTGAAGCCTGGTTGATAGGCAATACCCAGTTGAAACTCTTCTTGAAACTGTAAAGCATTAAGTGAGCGAATTAGATTAGCAACATAAAAGCCAACTCCACTAGGTTTTGGAAATACTGGGGTGGCATCAACTACAATTTTTAGCATCAGAATACTTAGGCTGCGTTTTTGCTCAATTTTTTCAGGTCATAATCAACCATAACCTCAACCAATTGCTCAAATGAGTACTGAGGCTGCCAACCTAACTCCGTCTTAATTTTATTAATGGAACCAACTAACTGGACTGATTCATCAGGACGATAAAAAGCAGGATCAACCAAGACATAATCTTGCCAGTTTAAACCAACGCAGTTAAAAGCACACTCAACGAGTTCTTTGACAGAGTGAGTTTCACCACTGGCGATGATATAGTCATCAGGATGTTCTTGCTGCAACATCAGCCACATAGCGTAAACAGCATCCTTGGCATAGCACCAGTCACGACAGGCATCTAGGTTGCCTAATTTTAGTTCATTTGCCAAACCCAGTTTAATTTGAGCAGCTGCGTGCGTGATTTTGCGAAATACAAATTCTGTTCCACGTCGAGGTGATTCATGAGTATAAGTAATACCACAGCAGTTGTAAAGGTTGTATTTCTGCCGATAGTTGACAGTCATCCAGTGAGCGTATGCTTTGGCAACACCATAAGGGTTGCGCGGACGAAAGGCGGTGCGTTCAGTCTGAGGCGATTCATCTGGTTGACCAAAAACTTCACTACTAGATGCTTGGTAGAATCGAGCATCCGGTTTGCAGCGCCGGATAGATTCTAAAAGGCGAGAAACACCAAGGGCTGTGTACTCAGCAGTCAGGGCTGGTTGTGTCCAAGAGAGAGGAACGTAGCTTTGCGAGGCGAGATTATAAATTTCGTCGGGTTGACACTCGCTAACCACATCCATTAAAGAAGATTGGTCTAAAAGGTCGCCAGATACAATTTGAACATTGCCTGAGAGGTGGTTGATGCGCTCTAGGTTACTTGTGCTAGAGCGGCGGACTAAGCCAAAAACTTCGTAGCTTTTAGCGAGAAGAAGTTCAGCCAGATAAGAGCCGTCTTGTCCTGTTAAACCTGTGATTAGGGCTTTTTTAGTCATGTGCTACAACAAAATTATCAAGATTGTGGAAATATTAGCTATAAGGTGTGAAAATTAATAGGGTAGCAATTAACATCTCTGGTTAAAAGCATCATGTCTATAATGGCTATATAAGCGCCTATGCAAGAGTCGGGTAAGGGAATCGCCCTAGTTACAGTTTTTTGACGATATTGGACAAAGCATATTCTAGAAATAGTGTGGCGATGAGAGCTTTTTATTATTGATTATTTGATGAGATTCATTACATTCAACTGGGTTTTATTTTTGCAAAGTTACCAAAATAACTCTACCCATGATAAAGCCCAAATCGATAATACGGGTTACGCGAACAGTTTCTCTAAATATAAAGTAACCCAACAAAGCTGAGAAAACATAAACTAAAAATATAGATGGGCCAGCAATACCCAGATTGATAATCTCCTTACTTCGTCTAAATTTATCAGCAAAATATCTAACTAATGATTAGCAATCATTAAAAAGGGGAATTACTATCAGGATTAATTCATCGATATTTTTTTCATAATTTATGATTTGTAACAAATTATTATTACTCTTTGATTCAAAAATTTACACGAAGTAACAAACTCAATTAAATAGTTGAATAGATTTATTTTTAGCGATCACCTGCAAATCCATCTTATTTTTTTGAAAACACTAACTGTTGTATATTGTTAAAATTAGTTACTAAACTATCACAACAGTAGCGATTGCTTGACCAAATTATTCTATCTTTAGAACCACATTTGCAATTAATCCAGTAATTTTAAATAATCCTTCTCTATCTTCGACCACCTATAATTACTTTCAACAAATTTTTTTCCCTGCAAACCTAGTTGATATCTAATTTGGTTATCCATTTTTTCTATAGCCACCTGAAACTCATCTGCATTGGTATACCAAACTCCAGCTTGGGATCTCAAACATTGTCCCACCAAAACATCACATTTTCCATTGACTATGACAGGCTTGCCCATTATCCAAGCTTCCAACAACACCATAGAAAGACTTTCATAAGGTGAGGACATTACCAGCAAATCACAAGCTGCTAAAGCATTCCACTTAGTCTGCTCATCTACAAAACCCAGCGCCACAATATCTGGATGGTGGGGAATTGGCATTGTTGGCTTACCTAGCAATACTAACTTTCTTGAAGCAGATTCCTGCTTTCGCAACTGTATAAAGTAGTGAAAAAGCTCTTGACACCCTTTAGACGGGTCGATTCTACCAATATAAAGCAGAAATGGTTCATTGATGTTATATTTTTGCCTGAATTCTTTTGCGTTAATGGTTGATGGTGGATCTATCGCTACACCAACAACGGGTCCGTCTAAGTTTATTTTGGGAAAACGAGTTTTGAGAAAATCTCGTTCTTCTATCGTGTTGAAGATAAATCCACGAGGTTTTTCAAAGAATTTATCCCACATACTCATATAAATGGGCCATTCGTTATGAGCTAAAGGAGCTAAATAAGCTTTTTTTGCTACAAATGCCAAAGGGAAATAAGTCGTCGCATATAAATAAGTAAAAAAAATAAATGCGTCGTATTCACGCTCTCTTTGTTTGACGTAAGTAATCAAGTCAGGAGAAAATGGCCCTTGTGATCGCATCCATGCTTCTTGTTCCTTGATTGAGATGTTTTTTAAATGAGGACATATTTTCTCAGACAAATGATTAAATTTTTTGATATCACGTGTCTGTGCTACCTGAAAACGCCGCACTTTAACACCAGCCACCTCTGTTAACCCTGGTGAATAGTAGTTTTTCCAAGTCATATAGTCTAATGCACAGGTTGTCAGTATTTCCGTATCCCAATAATTAGACATACGCTGGGCAATTTTAATACAGTGAGTTTCGGCTCCACCGTTAACCTCTAATCCACAGCGTTGGACTACGAAAGCTACTCGCATAACATTAATTATAAAAAGCTTTGATTTGTGATTTCGTGAAACGTATATGATCTACGATCGCTTCATTTTCTTTTGGATGAGGATTTTTGGAAAAAACATAATATGATTTTCTTGATATGGATATTTTGTTCATGCTATTGTCATACTTTTCATGCAGTACTTTTTCAATTTCTAGTTGCCTATAAAAATTGTGTTTTTCAAATTGTTTTACCCACCATTGAGTATCAGCCCAAATAATATGTCCATGCATTGGATATCCATCTTTGTCTACATGCAGCTTGGAAAAATTTCTTACCTGTACAATGTCTTCCTTCCAATCTTCAATATAAATGGGAAAAATTGTGCCAAAAATAATATCTTGACCGAATGCTGGAATATTACAAAATAAATAGCCATCATCACTCAATACCTTGGCTATTTTAGCAATATAATCGTCAAGTTTATTAACATTCAAATGTTCAAAAATATCTAATCCAAAAACTAAATTATATGTTCCTAAATTTTCTAAACTTAATAAGTCTCCTTTATGAATATTTTTCTGAATTTCAGGAAAAGCCTTATTTATTGCCATTTGACTAATTTCGACGCCTTCACACAATATATTAAGTTCATGAAGGCATTGTAAAATCGTACCATTAGCACAGCCTATTTCTAAGGCTCTAACAGGCTGAAACAATGAGATAATTTCTGCCATTATTCTTTTATCTATATCAATATTTAAACCCCATACACCTGGTTTTTCATAATAACCATGTTCCAAAATCATTGCTTCCAACCAATCAAAATCATCTTGACTCTTGACATTAAAAACGAGAATTTTATTAATTTTTGAAATGTCATCTACTAATTCATAACTTAATGGTCTTAATTCTCTTAAATTTTGGATATGATAATTTTCTTGTAAAACTTTGTTAATAAACTCATCTGATTTCACTAGGCTTATAAGAACGTTGGTTCGACTATATGCAGAATTTAGAAGGTTCATATAATGATTTAACCCACCTGGGTCTATATCTCGACCCAAAATTTCTTTATACGCATTTTCTAAAAAAATCTTATTAGATTCAGATGTAGAAATATTCTCTGAATTCCAATTATGGTTATTTTTTTGTCTTCCTTTATTTAAGAAATCTAATAATTTATTCACATAGTTCACTGCGTTATTCCTCCATCCTTAAAATTACACTATCTAATTTTTCAAATACTGCTGTGGTTAAAAATTTTTCTCTCCTTCTTCTCTGTGCATAAATTACCTTTGATATTAGTGATTTATCATATATCAGTAACTTTGCCAAGGCTGCAACCTGAACTAAATCGTCCTTACTCTTAAACATCAGCCCTGCTTCACCTAACGTTTCTGGTATAGCAGTGCTTTTGTAAGCCACAATAGGAACATCAAACCACATTGCTTCAACCAAAGGTACACAAAAACCTTCATGCTCACTCATTGACCAAAATAAGTGTGCAGTTCGATAAAATGCTAACAATTGGGCATCATTTACTTGCCCTGGAAGCATTACAAAATTTGTCAAGTTGAACTTTTCAATAGTATTGATTAGGTGAGAGTAGTACGGATCGTTTATCTCACCAAAACCAACTAAAATTAGCCGCGCCTCTTGATCCATTGTTAAGTAGTGGGCAAATGCTTCTAGGAGTTGATCTTGACGCTTATTTGGTGCTAAACGACCAACAAAAAGCAAATTAGCCTTACCATCTTGCAATTGCTGCATTAATTGAGCATCCGCAGACATATCCCATTTATTAGGGTTAGTAGCGATTGGTAATACCCCTGGTTCATGAAACCCAGACGCTGCAAGTTCCGCTGCATTGTAAGCAGAATCTCCAACTGATATTGGAAAGTACTGAGCTAGTTGTTTTAGTTCATTGCGACCTTTTTCTAGAATTTTGGCAAACTCCGGTCGATAAGGCAAAAAAAACTCAGATGGCGTGATGTTGTGATAGATTAAACATTTTACACCAGGATGAGCGATCGCATAATCTGTAAGTTCAGAACCAATTGAATGATGGTAAATTAATCCGGCTTGACGATTGATATATTTTGATTGGAATACTGTTACTTCATGAGCAACTCTTTCATCTACATACCTAACAAAAATATCAGATTTATATCCCCAGTCGCGGAGATAGTTTCTGATAGCTAGTGCGTGATTGGAGATAGCATCACCATAAGCAAGATTGGGTAGAAGTTGATGTATTTCTTGAAGCTTCCCTAACTTAGACTTAGTTGTTACTGGTGCTGATTGTTTAGATAGTCCAAATACAGCTTCATAACGTTGAATAATGTTATCCCATACAGCATTTTGATTTGCATAAATTTGACCGTTTGCTCCATATTCTGTTAATGTTTCCTTTTCTATTTGGTCAATTTTAGCGAATAATTCTGTCCATTCACTTTCTGTATCTGCTAGCCAACCACCCTTGGCAGACTCGACAGCCATTGCAGTAGCCAAACACTTTCGATGAGCAACAGCAGGTTTTTTATAGAACCAAGCTTCCATAATTACGCGGGAATAACTTTCGTTCTGGCTAGGTTGAAATAAAGCTAAACAGTTAGCTAATAATGCTTCTTTTTCCCTTTCTGCAACTAAACCTAAATCAATTAAATCCGGTACGGAAGCAATAAAAGATGGATTACCAGGACCAGCAAGAACTAATTTTAAATTAGAGTTTGGGTGCTTTTGCTTAAAATTTATATAAGCTTTAACTAATATATCTGTATTTTTTGTTGAATCTCGGCGACCTAAACAAAGAATAAACCGCTCTTGTTGGATTTGAAAATCTTTTATTTGAATAATTTCTGTGTTATTAGAAACACACGCTTCTATTCCAGCACCTGTTACAAGGCTTTTACTAATAATACCAGGACCATATAATTTTCTTGCTAGTTGAGCTTCACCCTCACTGATGAATAATAATCCTTTTGCTAAATGAAAAATATTAGCAATTTGTGGCAAGTAAGCATAAGCCTCATCGTGCAAGCAAGGCTGTAAAAAAGCACGACTGGCTACAATCTCCAAACCATTTAAAATAAGTCCATAAAGATAAGGTAAAAATAAAAAGGCTTGATACTGGTCTTGATATTGTTTTAGATAGTTTAGTAAATCGCTAGAGTTAATATTCTCAGAACAAAATATAGCTGCATTTTTTAAACTTATAGGGCTGACTCCCGGCTTTAAGGCAGACGATGGTAAGCTTAATATCAAAGCGTTAACACCATCAAAACTAGCGCGATCCCGGCAATCAACTTTAAAGCGGCGAATTTTTAAACCTTCTTCTTGGCTCAATCCAGATTTAAGATGATTAACTGACCAATCATCGTGAAAAGAGTGACAGCAAGTTGTTAAAACTTCAATTTGATGTCCTCGTCGTGCTAAACGTGTCGCCAATTGCCAAGCTTGTTGTTCTGCGCCTCCTTTTAAATCATTACCAAACCAAGGGGTAACTAAAGCTATTGGTTTCATTTTTTATATCCAATTACTGCATAATCGCGGGAACAAAAGAACCAGTCATTAAGAGTCACACTTTCTATATCTTGTTTGTCAAAGGGGCTATTTTCTACTGGGTTTAAATACAATAATTGAACATTTGATAAGCCTTTAAATCTCATACAAAATTGAATTGTTTCAGGAAAAACTGGATTGCGGTGAGTTGGATCTGAATAAAAATTGCAAGCCCCAACTACTAAATTTTTGGGGTTTGGCGTTTCAAAAATAGCAATTCCCTCTGGTTTAAGTACTCTCACTACTTCTTCCAATAACTTGATTAACACCGGAAATTCTAAATGTTCAATGATGTGAAAACCCGTGACTGCACCTAAGCTATCATCTGGTAGGGATTGCAAGTATAGAATTACATCAGATTCAACTACATCAAGTTTTCTGGCTTGGCATTGCTCTTGCATCACCCTGTTGATATCTATACCCTTTGCTGTGTAACCAGAATCTCGCAGTAACTGTAGCCATTCGCCCCGTCCACAACCCAGATCTAAAATAGGGGAGTTTAAGCTACCAATTTTTGCTTCTTCAATCAAAGGTAAATATACTTTCAATCTATTAAGAATTTGCTCACGGCTACCTCGAAACTGGTCTTCAAAAGCAACGTAGAAGGCATCTAATAAATGTTGGTCTTCATTGAGAAAAGTTTGCATTTGCTGTTGATTGAATGGTTGTGGCAACCGCCCCCGTGCTTCTTCTAAAAACAAGGCAATCATACGCTTCTGCTGTATCAAATCATTTTTTAGATAATTGTCATTTCTAATATGGCGCTCATCCATCCCTTGAATATGAGTCTTAAAATTGTTTAACTTTTCTTCCATATCAGTCATATAATTATTTGCAAATTTATTAACGGTATTCAAACTATGATCTATACCTTGAAAACGAATATCCATAACATCTAAGCACTCATCTATTCCTTGGAAGTGACTATCAACATTAACCAAGCGTTCATCTATTCCCTGGAAGTGACTATCAACATTAACCAAGCGCTCATCTATTCCTTGGAAGCGACTATCAACATTAATCAAGCGCTCATCTATTCCTTGGAAGCGACTATCAACATTAACCAAGCGCTCATCTATTCCTTGGAAGCGACTATCAACATTAATCAAGCGCTCATCTATTTGCGTCTTTAAAGTATTAATTTGTTCTATTAGCTGGCGGTTAACTGTTACAGACGCTTTCAAAGCAAGAATTAAATTTAAATTGACCTCTCTTTGATCTTTAAATAAAAAATTAATAAGTTTTAGAATGAATTTTTGTAATTTTGAGCTGAACTTTAAAGGAAAGCGATTAAGTTTATCAGGCCACTTTGTGCGTGCACAAGCTCTAGCTTCTGCATTTATAAGTAAAGATTCAATATATCCAATCTTTGAGATTAAATCTGTTATATCTGCATGATTTTTTGCAGCTAATGGTTGAGAATCTACTTGGCGTTTAGCAACCTCTTCGCGGATCTTTTGCATTAACTCATCGATATTAATTTCAGGGTTATTAGAATCAAACATAGTTTAATTTACACAGTATATTAAAATATTACATTTATTAGCTTATTAGCTCAAATTCCATTGCTATGAATCTATTTGTTTGTTTCAAATTAGCAATTTAAACTCATAGTAAAAATTAGTTTTCTTTTACAAGTTAGCCCCCTATTGTGTGATTTACTGGAATATTAAATTTGACAGTTGATCGCAAATCTACTAAGCCATCACAAGAAATACTGTTATTGACTTCCAACACTACTAGTTCATCGACCCAATCATAACTTAATCCTTCTTCAGAATGTATTCCCAGTGTAACTGTGTAAACTCCTTTATTCATATAACAGGGAATTTTAAACAATACTGTTAATTCCTGATTTTGATTTATTTCTGGTAATTTAATGTTTAGTAAATGAGTATTAATTCCATATATTACCAAACCCATTAAATTCCTAATTGAGATACCTACAATTAAGTCTGATAGTTCTGCTTTTGCTTGCAATAATACACTGATTTGGAATCTTTGTCCCGTTTCTAATTTTGCTATTTTTTTACCTTTTAAATCAATAAGTTGAACATTTTTAATAATCGCTAATTTATTGCCATGCCTATGTAAACTATCGTCTGGATTATTTTTGACAAAATCATCGATTAATTCAATATTATTTTGTTGAACTAATGTTCTATCTTCAGATTTATTATTTTCAATTTCTACTTGATTATCGTCTGAGCTTAATAAAGCAATATAATGATTTACAACCTCTTTAGGTCTACCTATTTCTAGCATTTTTCCATGATTCATCAATATTGCGCTGTTACACAACATTTTGACGCTGCCAGAATCATGAGAAACAAATAATATAGTTACTCCTTCTTCTTTTAGCTGACGAATACGCTTCATACAGCGAGCTTGGAATTTCGCATCTCCTACAGCCAAGGCTTCATCTACGATTAAAATACTTGGTTCTGTATTAGCAACTACTGCAAATGCTAATCTTACTACCATGCCACTGGAATAGGTTTTAACGGGATGTTCAAGAAAATCGCCAATTTCAGCAAAAGAAGCAATTTTGTCAAACTTAGCTTCTATTTCTGCTCGGCTTAACCCTAAAACTTGTCCATTAAAAAATACATTTTGCCGTCCAGTAAACTCAGGATTAAACCCACTACCAAGTTCCAATAATGCTGAAACCCGACCATTTACGTACAATTTACCTATAGTTGGTGTCAGCGTTCCGGCAATAATTTGTAGCAGTGTACTTTTGCCAGAGCCGTTTTGACCAATGATGCCCACAGTGTCACCTTTAGGAACCTCTAGGCTAATATCCTGCAATGCCCAAAACTCCTGAGCGCGGCTTTTAGCAGGTAGCAAAAGTTCTTTTAGTCGATCTACTGGTCGAGCATACCGCTTATAGCACTTCGAGATATTCCTCAGCGAAATTGCAATCTCTTCACCCATATTACTACACACTTACTATTAGTTCATCCAGACTGCACAACTATCATCAACTAATCAAACTTTCTACCCTTTTTTGAATCATAGCGCTATGGTGTACTGTATAGTTAGCCTTGCCATTAACGCTGATTTAAGATTCAATGGATCAGTAAAAATTCCCTACAAAACATCGGCAAACGCTGGACGTAACCGTTTATACACAGTAAAGCCGCAACAAAATATGACCGAGGCAATCATAGAAGCTACTCCCCATTCGCCCCAATGCTTCACCTCCCCAACTAAAACTATGTCACGATAAACTTCAGCGATCGCTGCCATTGGATTTAACCAGAATACCAAACTCTGCCACTGCTCTGGAATTGCTGATACTGGATAGACAAGCGGTGTTGCATAAAACCAAACATTTAAAATTACTACTAAAGTCTGCGGGATATCTCGCAAAAATACCGTTAGTCCTGCTGCTAAATAACCCAACCCTGCTGTGAGCAATAACTGTGTTAACCAAACCAAAGGTAATAGCGCCAAGGTAGCATGTAAAGTATGAGTATTTACCGCCACGAAAAAAATCAATGCCATTAAACCAAAGGAACTCTCAATGAATGTTGATAAAATTGGCACGAGCGGTAACAAACCTAGGGGAAATACAACCTTCTTGACTAAATTCGGCTGTCCTACGACTGAAGTAGCAGACTGTATCAACCCCCCCGAAAAAGCAATCCAGGGAAGCAAACCCGCAAATAGCCACAAACCAAAGGTGAAGTTATTTTCTGGCAAACTTTTGATACTCAACTTCACTCTTAGCACAATCGAAAACACATACGTGTAAATCAGTAATTGTGATAGCTGATTTAGTAAAGGCCACAAATTACCTAAAATAGAACCTTTATACCGCGCCTCTAAATCCCGACGTACCAAAGTTCTCAGCAAGTCAAACTTTGCCCAAAACCTTTCATTTATCGGCAGTATGCGCCTTAGACTCTCTGTTTTCCGTAAAAATCCTCGCATTGTTCGTAACAATTTCCCTTCCTCGCTCACTACTTACACACCCAATTTTTTCTATAAATCTTTATAGCGATGAAAGTACTCTTGTCTTCCTTGAAGAATACATCATTACTAAAAAATATTACCTAAATTGTCTTGGAGATTATACAATAAATCTGCTATTGGTAAGTGTATTTTTACTTAAATCTAAATTTTGTCGGCAAGACTGCTTTCCTTGTTAAGGATGCAAATGTTTGCTTAACTCAAGTTATCTGGAGCAACTCCTTGCGATCGCAAATACTCTACTAATAATTTATCAGCCTGTTAGTGTTCTTGTTGTAATGGTTCATCGTCTGAATTGGAATATTCAATCAATGTTAGGATTGGCTATTTTGATGTTTTTAGTCATAGCTACCTTTTACTAGGGTAGGTTGTTTGGATCAATTCCTTGCGATCGCAAATATTCTGCCAATCGCTCTGCCCGTTGATATTCTTGTTCAGCCCGTTGGCGCTCTTGTTGTGCTTGTTCTCTTCGCGTCGGCATTTAACCTGTTGCATTATACCAACACAACCACAAACCTGTTGTCTGCTGATAAGAACCTTGCCAAAGACCCAATCCTACTTATAACTCTTGCAACCGGTTCAAATCGCTAGCAAGTAAAATTTCTTCAGATGAATAAATTGACAAGTCCACTGAGCAAGTCCGCCTGAATGCGGTGAAATTCATCTGGCAAACCTGATTCTCCTACCAATTTACTTGGTAAATCATACATCGTAGGCATTGTTTCTTGTGGCGAACGGGGTGGATCTGTTTGATACATGACTACTACCTTTGTTGCTTAACTCAACCTATCTGGATTAACTCCTAGCGATCGCAATTGTGCTTCCGATGCCTGTCGTTGCGCTACAATAGCAATTTCCTTTGGTGGAACTACGCGATCGCTATTTCGGTGTCTTTGACCAAAAAAAAGTCTAGACCGTGAAAATCTCGATTTCGCAATTGCTGACGGCTAAAATAGTTAGATTCGCACCTATAAAGAAATCATTACAGTCATGCCAGAGCCACTCAAGGGAAGTTACTAGCAGCAGTAGCTGCATATACAACGAAATTTCTATCTCCGGCTCATCACTTAACAACCGAGTTGCATCAGGCATTTGCTGTTCTAGCTGTTGCGCTGTGACAAATATGGGCATGTACCTGTTTGATTGTTGATTTAATTTTAAGCTGTTAAGTCAGGAGTTAGGAGTTATTCTTTCTCATCTCCCCCATCTCCACTGAATTTATGAGAGCAGAGTCACGGATTCCGCTACACTGAGACTTGGTTTATCTGAATTGTAATCAGGCATGGAAATCGGACAAAAAGTTAAAGTCTATCGTTTGCGCGATCGCGTTTCTCCCCCAGTTGTAAAAAAACTCGGACAAGTAGGTATTATCCAAGGTTACAAAGTCACTGATGGTGCTGGGATCGGTGTAGTGGTGCTGTTTGACGATAATTATTCCACTTGGTTTTTTGAAGATGAAATCAAACCTGTGTAGTAGTGAAAGAACTTAGATCCGAATTTTTCTTGGCATCTGAAATTTCAAGCACAGGTTGAGAGTCTTTGTTGAATGTTAAGTTGGAGTTGAAAAGCTCGGCGGTGAAAATAGGAATCAAGTAATGACTCTAATATTGACATTTTTGGGCAAAGGCGGCACCGCTCGTACCAAAATTGCGATCGCCGCCGCCAAATTATTGGCAAGTCAAGGCAAGCGCGTACTCCTAGCAGGACAAGCAGAACCAACGTTGCAAATCCTGCTGGGTAGTCCTATTGCTGCCGATCCCCAGGAAATCGCTCCCAATTTACAAGTAGTCCAGTTTCAAGCATCTGTACTGCTAGAACGCAACTGGGACGAAGTGAAGAAACTTGAGGCGCAATACCTCCGCACGCCCATCTTCAAAGACGTTTTTGGTCAAGAACTGGTAGTATTGCCGGGGATGGACAACGCCCTAGCACTGAATGCTATCCGCGAATATGATGCCAGTGGCAAATATGATGCGATCGTCTACGATGGCACGGGCGACTCTTTAACGCTGCGAACGTTGGGTTTGCCAGAATCTCTGAGTTGGTATGTCCGGCGATTTCGGCAATTATTTGTCAACTCCGACTTGGGGAAGATGATTACTGAATCGCCCTTGATTCAACCGCTGATTAGCAGTTTTTTCAATGTCAACTGGACAGCAGATAACTTTGCAGGGCCCACTAACCAAGTCAATAATTTCTTAGAAAAAGGAAGAGCCGCTCTTGCCGATCCGAAGCGTCTCGCTGCTTTCTTAGTGACTACAGAAGATCCGATTGAGATAGCAAATGCTCGTTATTTATGGGGTAGCGCTCAACAAATCGGTTTAACTGTCGGTGGTGTTCTGCTTGTGTCTACTGAGACAAATGTCAATCTGTTAGAGGAATTTATACCCCTACCTGTGAGCGTCGTTCCCGACTCGTCCACAGGTGATTGGCAACCACTGATAGACGCTCTACCCAACTTTGAAGCACAAGCTTTACAGGCTCCCAAACCAATTGAAATAGACATCCACAATCGTCAAGTACGCTTATTCTTGCCAGGATTTGACAAAAAACAGGTCAAGCTTACCCAATATGGGCCAGAAGTCACAATAGAAGCAGGAGATCAGCGGCGCAATATTCCCTTACCCCCGGCTTTGAGTGGCAGGCCCGTTGCTGGAGCAAAGTTTCAGAATAATTATTTGATAATTTCGTTTTAATTTATGGGAGTGGGAAATGGAGAGTGGGGACTGAGGACTGGGTACTGGGGACGGGATAATAGGGAATAAACTTAATCACCAATGCCCAATCACCCATGCCCAATGCCCAATGCCCAATTCCCAATGCCCAATTTCCCATTAATTAGTAAAAACTATGTCAGAATCAACTCCCATTCCCCCAGACCCTAACCCATCTGAAGCACTAGACTTAGTGGTAAATAATGCCAATGAGCAAGCGAACGCATCTGCCGATCGCAGTGCGAAAACTAGGCAGATGCTGGGCATGAAAGGTGCAGCATCTGGGGAAACTTCAATTTGGAAAATTCGTTTGCAGCTAATGAAGCCCATCACCTGGATTCCCCTAATTTGGGGCGTAATCTGTGGTGCGGCTTCTTCTGGTAACTATACTTGGACGCTGGAAAATGTGTTGAAGGTAGCAGCCTGTATGTTACTGGCTGGGCCATTGATGACAGGTTACACCCAAATCCTCAATGATTACTATGATCGCGAAATCGATGCGATCAATGAACCTTATCGTCCTATTCCGTCTGGGGCAATTCCCCTACCCCAGGTAATTATTCAGATTTGGGTATTACTGATTGCTGGTATTGGTTTGGCATTTGTGCTTGATGTGTGGTCTGGTCATGAATTCCCGACAATTACAGCGATCGCGATTATCGGTTCTTTCATTGCCTACATTTATTCTGCACCTCCCCTGAAACTCAAACAAAACGGCTGGCTAGGGAGCTACGCCTTGGGTGCAAGCTACATTACCCTACCTTGGTCTACAGGACACGCTTTGTTTGGGGAACTAAATTCCACAATTGTGATTTTGACAATGTTCTACAGCTTGGCTGGATTGGGTATTGCTATTGTCAATGATTTTAAGAGTGTAGAAGGCGATCGCCAGTTAGGATTAAATTCACTACCCGTAATGTTTGGCATCACCACCGCAGCATGGATTTGTGTAGTGACAATTGATGTCTTTCAAGGATTGATTGCAGCTTATCTCGTCAGCATCCACGAGAATTTGTATGCAGCAATACTAGTACTGTTAATCATCCCGCAAATCACCTTACAGGATATGTATTTCCTACGTGACCCTGTGAAGAATGATGTTAAGTACCAAGCCAGCGCTCAACCTTTCCTCGTTCTAGGAATGCTGCTAACAGGTTTAGCGCTGGGTCATGCTGGCGTTTAACTTATACTATAGTGAGAAGTTAGGAATTAGGAGTTAGGATTTAATATACTTCCTACTCCTAATTTGTATTAAGGCATACCGTGTTTAAACTGATATTTTTCATCATTCATGGGATTCAACCTTTGTTAATCCCGATTTGTTTTATCGGTGCTTGGACTGTAACTATTCTCGTTGTTTTAAGTCTCTGGACGGCGGCGCGAGATAGTGTAACTACAGCCAAGCAAATGCATCAAATCCCCTGTACTGGTTGTCAATTTTTTACCGATAATTACCGTCTTAAATGTACTGTACGCCCATCTATTGCCAATACAGAAGAAGCGATAGATTGTTCTGACTATCAACCGAAGACGAATCCTTATCTGTATTAGGGACTAGGGACTGGGGACTGGGAACTGGTGGAGATGAGGGAGACAATAGGAATAACCCATGCCCAATGACAAATGACAAATGACCAATGACAATTAACTAATCTCCAATAATACCTTTAAAACACCCCGACTCTGAGCGTGTTCAAAAGCCGCAAGCCCTTCAATCAGAGGGTAGGTGGCATGAATCAGAGGTTGCACGTCAACTTTTCCTGTGGCTAGTAACTGGAGAGCCGGAGTAAAGGGGCCACAACGTGAGCCGATGAGGGTGATTTCATCCACTACTAAAGAGGAAGCATCAAGGCTGAGGTTGCCAGCATAAGTACTTTTAAGTACAAGAGTACCACGGGGACGTAGGGCGCGGCGGGCGATCGCAAATCCTTCTGGGTTGCCAGTACATTCTACTGAGATATCAAAATATCCATCTGTAACAGCGTCGGCCAGACTCGTTTTTATCCCCCGTGCCTCTAGGTTAGCCAGTTTATCTTGATGACGACCCACAGCTAAGAGTTCACAGCTAGTTAGAGCTAGTGTCTGGGCTACCAACTGCCCTAGTTTGCCATCTCCAACCACTATCACCCGATCGTTTGGATGCAATGGCACTTGCTGCTGAATTTCCAAAGCTGCTGCTAAAGGTTCAGTAAATGTTGCTACTTCTGTTGGTACATTCTCAGGTACGGGATGCAGGTTCTGCACCGGCAAACAGAGATATTCACTAAAGGCTCCGTTGCGGTTGACAATACCCAGAACTGTACGATTTTCGCAGTGAGTTGGTTGTCCACTACGACAAAACCGACAATGCCCACACACAGCGTTGATTTCTCCAACTACGCGCTGGTTCACTAAGTGTTGTGGCCCTTGTTCAACGATGCCAACAAATTCATGCCCCAAAATACCAGTGTAAGGATAGTAGCCTCTGAGTAGTTCTAGGTCAGTGTTGCAGATACCTGCACGCAAGACGCGTATCAAGGCTTCTCCTTGTGGTGGTTCAGGAATGGGAATATCTGTACGTAATTGCAACTGGTTGTTTTCGAGCCAAAGTCCTTTCATTTTTCTTCACGTCCTTTGCCTAATTATGTTGTCATACCACTTTAAAAAATTTTTATAAATATTTATAAATATATATACGAGCGTACATCTGTACCCCTATAACCACACCTATGTCTCTGTAGAAGGTATTTCTTTAATTCTAGTTACATCAACTTTGCTTAACCAAGTAACTAAGTCATCTGAACCAAGTGCAATCTCACTTCCCAAGGTTTTGATATAGAGAAGTCCATCACTGATAATTAAATCTCTAATTGGATACCATGAATCTCGTGTTCTAATCAGAAGTTCTAACGGAATCCCTGGTCTGGAAGTATACTTACGATATGTCCACCAGGCTCGCCATAGAATGACACATTTAGTACAGTGCATTTGATAGCCTTTGGGAACTTCGCAGTATTGATACTGATAGAAACCCCGACTATCTACTTCTCCTTTGAGGATATAACTATATTCTGCTAATGCCTGATTTATCAATTCCCACTGGGTTGATTTTGGAGAAATCGAGAATTCAGATAGAGTGTGAGATATTTGAGCAGTGACAATTACGCCTTCAGATTTTGCTGTCAGTTGATTTGTTTTATACACTGTTTGCGCTGTCAAAACAGGATTTGACAACAAAACGTCTTTTTTCTGAATAGAGTTTTGTACAAACTCTCGAATTAAATCTAGATTAGACAACATAAAATTTTTTATACTAAATTAACCAGTGTGATGAAAGCCACAACACTACTTAAATTAATAACTACACTGATTTTGTGCTTAAACCAGGATTATTACTAGCTTTATTTATACTCAATTCTTTGTTTGACTAGGGTTTTGTTAAGTTTAATATCGGGTATATTATTGTCCACTAGGCTGCTTGAAAAAATTACTGCTTACAAATAAATGAGCTGCAAATTAAATTTTTATGCCTTCGAGAAAAGGTTGAAATACCGAAACTAATTCGGGACGACTAACTACAAGGGTGGGAAAAGAGCGATCGCTATAATCTTCTCCCGGTGACAACGGAAATGGTTCTGATTTAAGCGATGACCAGACCCCACCAGCAGCCTGGACAATTACCCAAGCCCCCGCTAAGTCCCAAACTTTTGGTGTCGCCTCAATACCACCGAGAGTAGCCCCAGTGGCAACTGTCAAAAAGTTATAGCTAGCCACACCCAACATCCGAATTTTACAGGGAAAGCCATTTTGGATAACTGCGGTGCTACGGGAACAGAGGTTAAAAAAGTGATTGTTGCTTGGACTATCAGTACTGGTGTGGATGGGGTGGTTATTGAGAAATGCTCCTGTTGGTGTTGCTAAACCAGATGAACCTGCCCAGAAACCATGAAAAGCTTGATTCAAAGTTGGTGCGTAAACATAACCAAAAATGGGTGTGCCTCGATACAGTAAACCCAGAGAAATTGTCCAGATGGGAATGCCGCGTGTGAAGTTGGTTGTACCATCTAGAGGGTCAATTACCCAGCACCACTCCGTACCGGGAAATGACTGATCGCTTTCTTCGCTCAAAATGCCGTAGCCAAGGAAACTAGAAGCGATCGCATCCCGAATTTCCTGATCTGCCCATTTATCTGCTTGTGTCACCAAACTACCATCAGCTTTTTGGTCAGCCTGTACTTGCCCAAAATCTTGCATTAGCTGCTTGCCCACTCTGGTAGTGGTAGTTTGGGCAAAATCAACAATTGTTGTCCAAAAATCATTCATTGGTTATTAGTCATTTGTCATTTGTCATTAGTCATTTATCCCATGCCCCATGCCCCATGCCCCATGCCCTATACAGTTTAATCTAAATCGCTTTCTAAAACCGAAGCGATCGCAAGCTTTGTACTTGTTTGAAATTCTGTAATGTTCACCCGATTCAGAAACCAAATCGACAGCACCATTCCCACGGCTTCTAGAACGAATACCAATCCATAAGCTAGTTCTAGGCTTGGTAGCAGCTTGCGTCCAATATCCAAAACTGTACCTCCGATTACTACCGCCACACCTCTAGAAAGGGACTGTGCTAATCCCCATGCCCCAATAAACGTACCTGCGGCTTCTGCTGCGGTGAGATCCAACATCAAGCTAATTGCTGCCGTAGTTAAGAAACCTGTGGCTAAACCGAACAATACCAAACTTAATTTGAGAACTGCTGCATTAGCTGTGAATCCTGATATACCCAGCAATATTGCACAGAATGCTACCAACATACAGCCAAAACGTGCAGTTCTGCGCTTACCCAAACGCGGGACAATGTAAAAGCCCGTAACGCCGTAGGCAATCAGTAGACCCGTTCCATAAAAAACATTTAATTTGGTACTTTCCGCTAGTGGCATTTTAAACACTTGACCCGCATAAGGTTCCAAAATCGGGTCTTGCATAAACAAACTGATAGTCATCACCAATAAAAAGGTGAAAAATATACCTGTTTGTGGGCTAGCTGTCAAGATTTTCCAAGCATTGCCTAGAGTAATGCTATCTTCCCGGTTCACTAGTGTGGAACGGGTTAGGTATTGGGAGTACTTTTTTTCTACGCCGAATGTCGCTGCGATCGCTAAACCAAATACAATTGCTGGAACTACAGTAAACAACCTGTTGACCGCTCCCTGCAAGGTTTCTACGGTTGCTTCTGGCGTTAACTGTTTTAGCAAGCTGCCACTAATAATCGCCCCAACAATAATCCCCACCATTAGCATCGACCAAACCACACCGACTACTTTGGAACGGTTATCTTCTTCAGATATATCCACCAGCAAAGCAGCAAAAGCAGTACTGCTAGCACAAATTCCTAGACCGTATACAGCAAAAACTAAAGCCAGAAGCGCTGTCCAGCCGATTGTTTGGGTTGTCCATACCCAAGTACCTGCACTATTTCCAGCAAGATTCATCTGCCACATCACTTGTACAGCTAAAAATGCTGCGATCGCAAATATTGCCGCGCCCACCCAAACATAAGCTGTGCGGTGGGAACCCCATAACGGCTTGGCATCGGAAATCTGGCCGAACCAGACACGGGAAGGAGCAACAAATAAAGGCAGTGCTAAAACTACTGATACCAGCGTCGCTGGAATTGCTATTTCTTGAATCATGACTCTGTTGAGTACGCCCAGAGTCAAGATGGACATCATGCTCAACCCCATTTGAAATAAACCCAGCCGAAACATGGTCAGCAGGTTTACTCTTGGCACAGATAGGGTTTTTGTTTTGGTATCAAATACTTCACCACTTGCCATAGCTACTTTTTCGTATGGTTTATTAGGATTTAATCTCTCTCTTTAAATAAAGATAAACCCTAGCTGCTCGAAATCAGCGAATGAAAAGTGGAAGTTGCGATGGCGTTCCGCTCGCCAGAGGCGATCGCACTTCTTTGGCAAGCAATTATACACCTTGATTAGCGTATGCTTCAGCCAAGTTAGGATTAATTTTTATGGCTTGGTTGTAATCTGCGATCGGATAACGAGAGAATTTTAGGATGAAGTAGTGAAACGAGATTCCATTTACTATCAAATTTTTAAGCGCTTTCCTGGATTACTCTTTGAACTAGTTGATAATCCTCCTCTGCAAGGGCAAAACTATCGATTTGAATCAGTTGAAGTCAAAGAAACAGCTTTTCGCATAGATGGTGTGTTTTTACCTCCAGAGGATGCAACATCCAGAGCGATCTTTTTTGCTGAAGTTCAATTCCAAAAAGATGAAGCCCTCTACCATCGGTTCTTTACCGAATCGCTGATGTACCTGAACCGAAATCGTTTTCAGTACGATGACTGGTTCTGTGTGGTAATTTTTTCATCACGCTCTTTGGAACCAAGCGATCAAAAAACTCATCGAATATTTCTCAACAGCGACCAAGTGCAGCGAATCTATTTAGATGAGTTAGGCGCGACTAATCAGCAGCCAATAGGCATCAACTTGATGCAGTTGACTCTAGCATCGGATGAAGTGATGGCGGAGCAAGCACAGCAATTGATTGAACGGGTAAAATTGGAGGAGACAGACACACTGCCGAAAAACGAAATACTAGACATCATAACTACAATTGCCGTTTATAAGTTTTCTTCGTTGAGTAGAGAGGAAGTTGAAGCTATGCTAGGACTGACTTTGGAGCAAACAAGGGTTTATCAAGAAGCCAAAGCCGAAGGTCGAGAAGAAGGTCGAGAAGAACGGGAAGCTGAAATGTTGAAACTTACCGTGCCTCTGTTACTAAAAGCAGGGATGAGTGTGGAGCAGATTGCTCAACACCTCAATGTTGATATAGAAGCTGTTCAGCTTGGCGCACAGTCAAGCACGTAGAATGGACATTTAATGTCTTTTGTCAGATTTCCGCAAAATAACTGGTGAATTTCATTTGCTCGTTGTCAGCATTTCATAACTAAGATCGTTGTTTATCCGTGGCTTTTACTACTAATACTGGTGTCACCCAAACCCTATTGCATTTTTTAGTCACTTTCTCTCTTCTCTAAACCAAGATCAACAGGTGTTAGCTTGTATTTTAAAATTTGGTACGTTCCATCCGGTTTTACTCTCTTAATTTCAAGCTTTAAATCAGCGTTGACTTTAAATTCACCATTTTTACAAATGATCGTTCCATCAGCAATCCAGGCAATTACTTGTCTAAAACCACGTTTTAAGCCCTGTTTGTAGGCATTCAAAATTTTTTCATCAATTAAATCCACTGCATTTTGAAAGTCTTCATTCGGATACTTAGTATTTGGTAAGTCTATGCCTAGAGTCTCTGTTATTGCAGCTTTTACTTTTCGGTAGGTTGCACTTGCAGCCCTAGCTGATTCATCTTTATAACTAAACATATCATTGCTAATTTGGGTCAATTAACTTGAAAAGCTTCAGCACAGATTCACAGCAAAGATGACAAAATCCCAATACCTTTATCATCACCAGCTGTTTTTTGCCAAATCTCTTTATTACTCAAGAATTGATTTAGATCACTTTGGGTATACTCCTTAGTTCGGATACCGTGGAAAATTTTACTCAAAGCTCCTGATATTTGTAACCCATTGTTACTAACAAGCCTTTCACCTGCACCAGTCCTAAAGTGTTATGTATTTTATGTTTTATTTTTAGCCAGTTATGGCAAAGTGGTGACGATAAGCTATGAAGATACTGTATCAACCATTCAAGGTTACTCTACAGGATGGGTGTCAACATCTGGCAATTAATTCTGAGGTTATGGTATTGTGCTGTAACTTTATCGGACGCAATCAAGCCACATAAAAATATCAATATGAAAATGTGGTTTTCACTACGCTATTGCATTGAATTAGTGAGATAAACTTACCGTATATATGTCCTCAAACTACTCACCTTCATCTAGTTACAAAAAAGGCATAAGCAATGAACAAAGAACCAGTTAAAGTAATATTATGGGAAGAAAACCAAAAAGATTTTCTCAAAAAGTTCTATGATCTCCAATTTACTCCCAGAGTAGGAGAGGAAGTTTACCTAAAAAAGGAGAGATGGAAAGTAACCAGGGTTGAGCATGATGTAGAAATTAGTGAGATTAATGTCTACATGGAATTAATCAAAAAAGCTAAGCAGGATAAATCATCTAATTCTTAAATGCAAGTAAATACACTCAACTATTATAAAAGGGAGGTTATTAGCCTCCCTTAATTCTGAGAATAGTAAATTGTCAGATGTAATTTGTAAATCTTTATGCAAACCGCGATGTTTACGACGGGCTACGCCTACGCACAACAAGAATTGCAGCCAAGTGGTAGTGATCGCACCGTATTTTATCTATAACGATACACTATAAAAGTAAAGAAATGTAAATAAACTAAATTTTGCAACCGTGGAAAACATCACATTGGGGCAAAATGGCCCAGTTGTTACACCCTTGTGCATAGGCACTTGGGCTTGGGGTGATAAACTATTTTGGAATTATGGCGATCGCTACGGCCCAGAACAGTTACAAGAAGCCTTTACCGCAGCCTTAGAAGCTGGTATTACCTTCTTTGATACTGCCGAAGTCTACGGAATGGGAAAGAGCGAGAAATTTTTAGGGCAATTTCTGCAACAGACACAACAACCTGTGCAAATCGCCACAAAATTTGGCCCCCTACCGTGGCGATTTACAGCCCAATCCGTCTCTGATGCTTTAACAGCCAGCCTCAAACGGCTACAACTTGAGCGAATCGCCCTGTATCAAGTGCATTGGCCTTTTGCCTTCTTTTTAAGCCAAGAAAGTTTGATGAATGCCCTAGCGGATGAAGTCAAGCGGGGCAGAATTGCCGCAGTCGGTGTAAGTAATTACTCAGCAGAGCAAATGCGAGACGCGCATCAAATATTGGCGGCCCGTGGAGTGCCTTTGGCTGTGAACCAAGTACGCTATTCTTTACTCAGTCGCCAAATTGAAAGCAAGGGGATTCTAGCAACTGCGCGTGAGTTGGGTGTGACTATCTTGGCTTATAGTCCTTTAGCTCAGGGATTACTCACAGGGAAGTACAGTATTGATAGTGCTGAAACGCCCACTGGTGCGAGGAAAATAGACCCACGATTCCAGAAAGAAGGTTTGCAAAAAATTGCCCCAGTCATATCTTTGTTACGCAACTTCGGGGAAAAATACGATCGCACTCCTGCTCAAGTTGCTCTTAACTGGTTAATTGCTCAGGGGAACGTTATTCCTATTGCTGGCGTGAAGACAGCGGAACAGGTACGGCAGAATGCTGGTGCTTTAGGCTGGAGATTGAGCGACGATGAAATTGGAGAGTTAGAACAAGCTAGTCGTCTTTGGCTGTAGTATTTTTAAACGGTCTGAAAAAGTCAAAAAGTCAAGAGTCCAAAGTTAAAATCTTAACTCTTGACTTTTAACTCTCAACTCTCAACTTTGCGAATTTTAGATTTGGATTTTGGATTAAAAGAAAAGTCTAAAATCCAAAATTGATTAACTTCTAACTCTTGACTAAGAAGCTGATTCTCTGGCTGTAGGTGAACCTAGCTTTTTACTAGGAGATGCAGAAGACTCACGACTTGTCCGCAGTTTGGGCTTGGGAGAAGAATGTCTTTCTTCTTCACCATTGCTGTTATCTGATTTCCACGCAGAACGGGGGCGATCGCTGGAAGATTCACGACGTTTGCCAAGTCTTGGTTTGGGAGCAGAAGATTCTTCTTGGGGAATTTCCACGTCTGAACTCAACCAAGCGGGACGAGTTTGATCGTAAGCGATTTGTAGTGCAGCTGCGGCGATCGCTTGAGCATCGTATTCTTCAATCAGTTCGCTGACAATTGGCAAGAATGAAGCCAAACGCTCACCTGTCAAAGCTTCCCGTACCTGTTCTTGCAATTTCAGGATGTGTCGCGCTTCAATCTGGGCGCGTGTAGGAATAGTCAGCAATTGCCAATTTTGGCGGTTATGACGTTCAAATGTCTGTTGTTTACGCCGCTCAAATGGTTGTACTAAAGAAATTGCTGTTCCTTCTTTACCAGCACGACCAGTACGACCAATGCGATGGACATAGGTTTCTACGCTATCGGGTAAGTCGTAGTTGATTACATGGGAGAGTTGATCGACATCTAACCCTCGGGCTGCAATATCAGTTGCTACTACCCAGCGAACTTGACGGTTACGGAATCTGACTAATAACCGTTCCCGTGCTTGTTGAGACAAGTCACCGTGGTATTCATCGACACTGTGACCAGCCCCTTGTAACTGACTAGTGAGTTCTGCGGCTGTGCGTCTGGTGCGGACAAAGATTAAAGCTGTTTCTGGATCTTCCATTTCCAGAATCGGCTGTAAAGCTTTGGCTTTTGTCCAGTGGCGGGGGATCAAGTAAGCTACCTGATTGATTTTGTTGGGAGCAGCTTTTGGTTGCTCAACGGTGACAGTCGCAGGCGATCGCAAGAACTTGTTCACCAACATCCGAATCGATGGTGGCATTGTTGCCGAGAATAAAGCTGTTTGGCGTTCTACGGGCGCTTGAGAGAGGATTTTTATCACATCGTCGATAAAGCCCATACTCAACATTTCATCAGCTTCATCCAATACAAACCACTTGACTTGATCGAGCTTTAAACAGCCGCGATCAAGCAAATCGATCACCCGTCCGGGAGTACCCACGACCATGTGAACGCCACGTTTGAGTTGTAACATTTGACGGTCAATTGATTGACCACCGTAGATTGCTAACACCCGCAATCCTTCATTACCGATGAATTGGGCGATCGCATCGTGAACTTGCATCGCTAATTCACGAGTTGGTGTTAAAACTATGGCTTGCACGGCTTTTTGATTAATATCTAGCCGCTCTAAAATTGGCAGTGAAAATGCTGCCGTTTTGCCTGTTCCAGTTTGAGATTGACCTACCACATCACGACCGGCAAGCAATTGGGGAATTGCTTGCACTTGAATGTTAGTTGGTTCGGTAAAACCAATTTTTTCTAGTTGTTCGACACGTTCTTGGGAAATACCTAATTCTTGAAATGAAAGAGTCATTAATTCGTCCTAAATTTTATGTAAGGATTTTTGGATTAGTCATTTAGTCATTAGTTATTAGTCATTAGTCATTAGTCATTAGTCATTAGTTATTGGCTAGTTAGTCAGCCAAGGGCAATAGCAAAGCCTCAAATCTTGGAGAAGCTATACCCACGAGTGAGTCCCCGAATTTCAGGTAAACCCTCATGAAAACTGCCATTAATGCAGCGTTGATCTTGGGATAAGGGTGAATCTGTAAGGGTCATTTAACAAAAGACAAAGGACAAAAGACAAAGGACAATTTAGTTATTGACTACTTGACCATAGAGGTCGTATGTATCAGCGTGGTGAATCGCTATTGGCACGATGGTTCCTAATTTTGCCTGGCCTGTGACATACACCAGACCATCAACCTCTGGGGAAAATCTACCTGAACGACCGATTAATTCACCACTTTCAGGATTTTCTTGCTCAATCAGGACATCAACGATTTTGCCTACTTCCTGTTGATTTTTCTTTTGGGAAATCGGTTGCTGGATTTCCATAATTTGGTATCGGCGCTCGTCCATCACCAATTGGGGCAACTGATTTGGCAACTTGTAAGCTGGGGTTCCTTCCTCAGAGGAAAAGGTGAAGACACCAACATGGTCAAATTCATGCCGTTGAACAAACTTTAGTAGATGCTCAAAATGCTCTTCAGTTTCTCCTGGGAAACCAACAATAAATGTTGTCCGCAGTACGGCTGTTGGTAGCGCCGTTTTGATGCGATCTATAATCCCATCATTTACACGTCCTTGCCAAGGACGGTTCATGGCGCGGAGAATCTCTGGATGAGAATGCTGCAAGGGCAAATCCAGATAAGGCAGGACGTTGGGTGTTTCTTGGATCGCCGCGATCACATCTGGGGTCAGTCCCGTGGGATAAGCGTAGTGCATTCTGATCCACGGTATATCTACTTTCCCCAAAGCGCGAAGTAATTCAGCTAATTTTGGCTGACCGTAAATATCTAAACCGTAATTAGTGGTGATTTGGGAAATTAAAATAATTTCCTTTACCCCTTGACTAACTAATTGCTCCGCTTCGGCGACGATAGATTCAATAGTACGCGATCGCTGGTTTCCTCGAAGATGAGGAATGATACAAAATGCACAACGATAATCACATCCTTCAGCAACCCTGAGGTAAGCAACGCCCTCGGTTGTAGTGCGATAGCGCGGTGTAGTTTCGTCGGCAATGTAGGTTGGCTCTATACTAACCTGTTTGACCCGCTCGCCTTGTTCTACACGCTCAATTACATTTACAATTTTGTGATAATCGCCTGTACCCACAACGGCTACTGCTTCCGGCAACTCCTCCAAAAGTTGTTCTTGGAAGTGTTGCGCCATACAGCCAGTGATTACAATCTTTTTATTTGCCTCTGCCAGTTCTACTAAAGTTCTGACAGATTCTTGCCGGGCCGCTTCAATAAAACTACAAGTATTAACAATAACGTAATCTGCTAACTCTTCATTTGTATCTACACCGTAGCCTGCTTCTACGAGCATTCCCAGCATGTGTTCTGTATCAATTCGATTTTTCTCGCAGCCCAGGTGAGAAATGGCAATTGTTGGCTTGTCACCCATATTTTGAAAATATCTTCATTTTTTTTCTTGTAGTCAAACATTTGTGCGCTCATTTCGCTTTTTCGCGATTGTTATCCTTCTAATAACAGTACAGCCGCAGATTCTCACTGTCAGTAACTGTTCATAGAGTTATGACTCTATCAATAATAAAAATAGAGGTCATGTTATGATATTTTTATCAATCTGTTCCCCAGGGTAAATTGAAGTGTCTTTGGGTACATTTGACACTTGTAACCTTTTTTAACAATTCACCTATTGGTATTTTACATTACCACAGCGTGTGCGTTGTTAACCTACCCATCGGGGAGCCGCCCAAAGGGCTTGTTGTGAGAAGCCGCTACCCTCAGGGAAATCGACGAAAGCGACTACGCCTATAAAGCAGTAATGTTACCCTGGCGATTGGCAAGTCCTACGACAATGCGCGGACAAGACGCCTAAACCACGGAAAGCTGCCTTGCGTCTAGTGAGTGGCAAACTCCTCTTGTAGCCAGGTTTTATCTTAACATATCTTATGGGAGGTTTCACGCCAATTTCCATCTGGGGAAAGAGGCAATAAACCGACTATCATAAAACACATTTGACTAGTTAATGAAAAGTCAAGAGTCAAGGGTCAATAGGAGCCATTCACGTGCGGGGTTTTCCCCGTTGAAGAGCCACCCTTATATAGAGGTTCCCGACCTTCAGGGGAGTGGTGTTGAACTGGCGTTCAATAGTCAAAAAATTCTGGACTCTGGACTCCGCGAGGCGGATTAAAGACGTGGACTTATATCAGATATTTAAAACTCGCTCACCAATTATTGGCGTGGTTCACCTGCTACCACTGCCGACTTCACCCCGTTGGGGAGGTAGCCTAAAAGCAGTGATTGACCGTGCCGAACAAGAAGCCGCAGCCTTAGCAAGTGGAGGGGTTGACGGTCTAATTGTCGAGAATTTTTTCGACGCGCCGTTTACCAAAAACCAAGTCGATCCAGTGGTTGTGAGTGCCATGACCATTGTGGTGCAACGGATACAGAATTTGGTGACTTTACCCATAGGCTTAAATGTATTGCGAAACGATGCCAAAAGTGCAATAGCGATCGCTAGCTGTGTACAGGCGCAATTTATCCGTGTCAACGTCCTCACAGGCGTGATGGCAACCGACCAGGGATTAATTGAGGGAGAAGCCCATCAATTACTCCGCTATCGACGGGAGTTAGGTTCTAATGTTAAAATCCTGGCCGATGTGTTGGTGAAACACGCCCGTCCTTTGAGTTCTCCAAATCTCACAGTCGCCGTGAAAGACACCATTGAAAGGGGTTTAGCAGACGGAGTGATTTTATCGGGCTGGGCTACTGGTAGTCCTCCTAACTTAGAAGATTTGGAACTAGCTTGTGGTGCAGCAAACGGTACGCCAGTGTTCATCGGTAGTGGGGCCAATTGGGAAAATATTGATACATTGATGCAGGCAGCAGATGGTGTAATAGTTTCCAGTTCCCTGAAACGTCATGGACGCATAGAGCAACCAATTGACCCAATTCGCGTTAGCCAATTTGTGGAAGCCGCACGTCGCAATTGGAACTCCAAAGGTGAAAGCAAATCAGCAGAACAAGTGAAATTACATTCTTAGAAAGTGGGGAGTAGCGGGAGCAAGCGAACAATTATTATTCCCAATTCCCGATTCCCGATTCCCGATTCCCGATTCCCGATTCCCGATTCCCGATTTCCTAATATTTATGATTCGCCGCCGTTCTACTCCTTGGATTCATAAATGGTCACGTCCATTGATTGCCGCGATCGCTGGATGTGGTGCCCTGATAACAGGTTATCTGACCATAGAAAAGTTAACTGGAGGCAGTGCCGCTTGTGTGGCACAGGCTGGTGCTAAGGGCTGTAATGATGTGCTTTCCAGTCCTTGGGCAACGGTTTTTGGTCAGCCATTAGCTTTGTTTGGGTTTTTAGCATACACCAGTATGGTGATATTGGCTTTGGCTCCCTTGGTATTCAACTCAGGGGAAAACAATAACCGCAAACAATTGGAAAATTGGACGTGGTGGCTACTGCTGGTAGGTGCGATCGCTATGTCTGTCTTTAGCGGCTACTTAATGTATGTGCTGACATCTCAAATCAAAGCTATTTGTCCTTACTGTATCGGTTCAGCTTTGTTTTCTGTGAGTCTTTTGGTACTAACGATTATCGGTCGGACTTGGGAGGATATTGGACAAATCTTCTTTACCGCCCTGATTGTAGGGATGGTAACGCTGATTGGTACTTTAGGCGTCTATGCTGGCGTGAACCAATCAGATGTTACACCTGGAACTCCTGGACAACCGACAAAAATTACTTTTACTCCCAAGGAAAACCCCAACCCAGCGTTCGGTTGGGAAGTTACCACTACTTCTGGTGAGGCAGAAACAGCCTTAGCACGCCATCTGGCGAAGGTAGGTGCAAAGGAATACAGCGCTTACTGGTGTCCTCACTGTCATGAACAAAAGCTGCTTTTTGGTAAAGAAGCTGAGGAAATAATCAATAATGGTATTAAGGTAGAGTGTGCCCCCGATGGACTCAAAGCTCAACCAGAATTGTGTAAAGCCGCAAAAATTGAAGGTTTCCCCACTTGGATCGTTAATGGTAAAAGCTATAGCGGAGTCCAAAACTTAGAGGAACTAGCGAAAGTTTCTGGTTACACAGGGTCTCGCAACTTCAAGTATTTTAAGTAAAGTACCTACACTGACCTTCAGTAGTTCACACATCATAGTCAACTGGATGAATAAAGTAAAATCTGTTTCCAGTTGGCTTTTTTGTTTTTGGTAATAGATAATAGGTCTTATCCAATGCCCAATTACCAATCTTACTGCGGCTTTTATCTGCAAATACTTAAGCTCAAGGAAATTTGCTAAGTATATTTACTTTAAAAATGTATATTTTAATTTATTTTTATAACACTTGAGAGCCACCTTGGGATGTAATCATGTCAGGCTCGAACCGGAGGTGTATCTGTTAGAAGTTAACGTAATTCTCAGCAAAATACCTAATCTATCGCAAATGTGAGCTTAATTGAGTAAGCTCTACTAGAGAAGGCTTTGAGAGTTAAATTTACTGAACTCACTTCCAACAATATTTATTAATCTGTGCCGATAGCCACAAGAGTCCCAGTTGCCCTTTGGTCAGATAATTGGTCTCAATATATGGTAATACATCACAAATACCACGATGTCTTGATGAACCTTGCTGAGTTGAAAAAATTTTTAGAAACTCTATTTAGCTCCTACTTGAGCTATGTTAGTCCGATAGTTAATAGCTATAGGAAATAAATAATATTTCTGCCTACTAGGTAATGGGAATGAATCAACAGCTAGGCAAGTGTTTTGTAAAGTTAATCTTTAGACTGAAACAATCGCTTAGTCGAGGACACAGAGAATTGATTACTGCGGCCAGCGTTGCAGTTTGTGTCCTGCTTTTGCACTCCATTGGATTATTGCAATCTTTGGAGTTGGCGGCTTTGGATCAATTTTTCCGCTTACGTCCAAATGAACCACCAGAAGAGCGGATTACGATCGTAGTGATTGATGAGACCTATATAAACGAAGTAGGTTCGTGGCCAATTTCAGATGCGAATATTGCCCAGTTGTTGCAAAAATTAAATGTCTACAAACCCCGTGCTATTGGCTTAGATATTTACAGAGATTTACCAGTAGAACCTGGTAAGCAAGAATTGCGTAATACTTATAATTCAATGCCCAACTTGATTGGTATTGAACTACTATCAAAAAACAAAAACCTTAGTGTTCCGCCTCCTCTGGGACTGAATCAGGATCAAGTGGGCTTTAATAACGTGCTGTACGATCTTGATGGTAAAGTGCGTCGCAGTTTGTTGTATTGGCACGTTAAAAATGAAGTACACGAAAGTTTTGCCCTGAAGTTGGGTTTATTGTATTTAAAGTCAAAGGGAATTACTCCTACGAAAGCAAAAAGCAACCCTGAGTATTTGCAATTGGGTAAGGCAGTATTTACTCGTTTTAAGGCTAATGATGGTGCTTATGTGGGAGCTGATGATAAAGGCTACCAAATTTTAAGCAATTTTCCCAAACCTAAATGTCAAACTTCATCTAAGCAACTTTGTAGTTTTCGCCAGGTATCGGTGAGAGATGTACTGGCAGATAAAGTCGAAGCAAACTTAATCAAAGATCGGATTATACTTATTGGCTCCACTGCATCCAGTCTCCAAGATTCTGTATTTATTCCCTACTCCAGCAGTGTAATGGGTATAGCAAAGCCTGAGCCTATACCTGGTATTCAATTGCAGGCTTATTTTATTAGTCAGTTAATCTCTGCTGCTGTTGATGGAAGACCATTACTGAAAGTCTGGCCTGACTTGGTGGAATACTTGTGGGTTTTTGTTTGGTCTTATGTGGGAGCCGTGACGATATGGCGGATACGACACGCAACTAGGAGTTTCTTCTGTATCCTAGTTTCTTGCTTTGTATTGACCGTGAGTGCATACCTTGCTTTCTTGTACGGTTGGTGGATACCTCTCATTCCCTCACTGGTTTGCTTTGGCATTTCAGCTATTTGGATGACTAGTCATATTGCTCACATGCAGCAAGAGTTGAAACGTTCCAAAGAATTTTTGCATCACGTCATCAACACGATTCCCGATCCAATTTTTGTGAAAAATGAACAACACCAGTGGATTGTTTTAAATGAGGCGTATTGTCGATTTATCGGTTATCCAAATAAGTTATTAATTGAAAAGTCAGACTATGACTTTTTCCCAATACATGAAGCTGATGTGTTTCGACAACGGGACGATCTTGTTTTTCGGACTCAGCAAGCCCAGGAACATGAAGAAGAATTTACAAATGCTGATGGACATACTTATCAGATTGCCACTAAGCGATCGCTTCACAAAGACTCAGCTGGCAATTTCTTTTTAGTTGGTGTCATCCGAGATATTACTCAGCGCAAGCTGATGGAAGAACAGCTTAAGCGTAATGCTGCTGAACTATCCCGCTTTAACGATGAATTACAACTCAAAGAAGAGCGCTCACGTTATTTTGCGGATCACGACCCTCTAACCGGTTTACCCAATCGCAAATTTTTTGCCGAAAAACTTTACGAGTCCTTACATTGGGCACAACACAACAACTTATTGCTGGGACTGCTGTTTATCGATCTAGATGGCTTTAAACAAGTCAATGATACTTTAGGACACGAGACAGGCGATCGCTTGCTAATAACTATTGCTGGACGACTCAGCAACTCTTTACGCGCTAGTGATACAGTTTCTCGTTTGGGTGGCGATGAATTTACTGTGATTTTACGGGCAATACCTAATGTCCAAATAGCTGCTAAAGTCGCTGAAAAAATTTTAAACAGTATTTCCAAGCCAATTGTTTTGGACGGCTATCCAATCCGAGTCTCTGCGAGTATTGGCATTAGTGTCTACCCATACAACAGTCAAGACAGTGAAACTTTGATAAAACAAGCAGATGCAGCAATGTACCGTGCCAAGCGCCTGGGTAAAAATCGCTACGAGTTTGCTTAATTAGTCAAAAGTCAAGTTTCCCGATTTTTTTACTTTGGTCACAATTTTTACCTTCAAATTAGAAATTTAGATTGGACATACGTTTAAGGCACCACCTTGAAAAGATATGACATATCTAATACGAGGTAGATTTTTAGCCAAGATGTAGATATGGTAAAGCTTGTGTGGTTTCAGACTAAACCTAACAACTTATATCAGAAAGCAATTAGTCATCAAAGATAATTAAAAAATTTATTTTTAGTTGTAATTATTTTTACAAATAGAATTATACTCGTACTTATGCGCTTATTACGCTGTTTTTTGATGTTTAAAATCTTTATAATTACGACAGATATGTTGTTTTATCTTTACAGATTGTTACTCATCTAAGTCTTAACTATACAATCAAGTAAGTATTATTTCATGTCTTTATGAACCACAAATTTTTTTAACATAGTGTTTATACTTAAAAACATTAAGATATTATTAATAAATAGTGAATTAAGCAAAATCCTCGCAGTTATCTATCAATATATCTAACCTTAGACTGATGTAAAAACCGCTTATTAAAAATACGACTTAAGTATAAAGACTATTTAATATCGTCAAAGTAAGGTTAATCTACAAGCAAATACCACAATGGTTTGTAGGCGATCAGCAATAATTTCATAGAGTTAAAATATTTTTTTAAAAAAGCCTAGTAAATACACGGTGAAAAATAAAAAATGCTTTCTAAAATTAAAAACTAGTAAATTTACGGAGAGTTATGAAAACTAACTTACGAATCACAAAGTTTATGATATTCTGCATAAGTGCTTACATACTGCTACCTAAAATTGCTGCTTGCACAGATATATTCAGTACTGCAAGTGCTAATGCTTTAGGCGCTACTAGCAGTAACACCTTAATCGCCCGCAAGGTCAATTCTCAAAATTTAAAAGACATATATATTCCACCAAATTATGGTGGCCCCGACAGTCATAATGGTAGCGGCACGCGTTGATGGCAATTTTGAATTTTAGATTTTATAGCTGTAGTCAGATATGTTAGGACAGTGTTGATTGCTCAAAGCCTTGAAGCAACTGGGTTTATACTCAGTATGGCTAAACGCACCCCTACCGCTAACAGCACTCAGCACTTTGCTATAAATTGTGGTAAGGCAGCACAATGAGGTAGCTACCGTCTTGAACACACATCCTTAACTTGGCAGTTTATTGCAGGATGTTGTGCTTAAGGTTGCTGAAAACCGTCAAACTCTTTAAGGTAATTTATTCAAGACAATAGTGGAGATTTCCACCAATTATTTGTTTGTACAAGTGTGTGGACTTGCCAACTTGGGTCTGGTTGAGGATAATCTAAACGGAAGTGTCCGCCTCGGCTTTCGGTTCTAAAAGCAGCACTTTTGAGAATTAAATCGGCTACATCTAATAAATTGCGGGTTTCTGCCCAAAGTCCCAATTGGCGTTCAACATCTGGTAGGTCAAAACTAGCGGGTTCTGCTGGACGTAAAGCAAGCAAGAATTGACTTAAAGGCAAGGCAGCGAAATCTTGCTGCCAAGATTCAATAGTAGCGATCGCAGTTTCCAGCCTTGATTGCTCTCGACAAATACCAGCACTTTCCCATACTAAACGCGGTAACTTCTCCCTGAGTGCTTCTAGCTGTGCTTGTTGGATGTGCCACTCACTAGCATCAACATTAAATTCCCGTAACGGCAGCACTGGTGTTTCTGAGGGCAGCCCAATATTTTCTAACTTAATATTAGCCATCTGGGCCCCAAACACAATACATTCCAACAGGGAATTACTAGCAAGGCGATTTGCCCCATGCACACCTGTACTAGCTGTTTCACCTACTGCATACAAACCGGGGATATTAGTGCGATTCATCAGATCCGCAACAATTCCACCCATCCAGTAATGGGCAGCTGGCGCTACAGGAATTGGTTCGTGGAAGACATCAACGCCCCAATGCTGACAAACTTTGACGATGTTAGGAAAGCGGAGACGAATCTTCTCGGCGGGGATGGGGCGCATATCCAACCACACATGGGCAGTAGCCAAATCAAGGGCGGTACGTTGCAAATGGCTGAAAATTGCTCTACTGACCACATCTCTAGGTGCAAGTTCACCCGCAGGGTGGTAGTCAAAGGCAAAACGTCGCCCTTCATTATCGATGAGATGTGCCCCCTCGCCGCGTACAGCTTCGCTGATCAAGAAGCGATCGGCACCAGATTTAGTGAGAGCAGTGGGGTGAAATTGGACAAATTCTAAATCGCGGAGGATAGCCCCAGCACGAGCTGCGATCGCGACCCCATCACCCGTACTTACAGCCGGGTTCGTGGTTTGGGCAAATACCTGACCACCGCCGCCTGTTGCCAGTACCACAGCACCAGCTCTTATCCAGGTAATTTTACCTTGATAAAACAGGCTAATTCCTTGACAACGACCAGTTTCAGGTTCAATCCACAAACTCAAAGCTAAAGCTTGCTGAATGACTTGAATATTTTGGCGACGTAATACTTGGGCGGTGAGGGTGGTAGTAACTTCCCTGCCTGTGGTGTCCGCAGCGTGGAGAACACGGCGGCGAGAATGGGCGGCTTCCAAAGTTAAAGCCAAGGCTTGACCATGACGGTCAAAAGCTACCCCCAAGTTAACTAGGGATTGAATACAGCTAGGGGCATGTTGGGCGAGAAATTCGACAGCGGTGCGATCGCATAAACCTGCACCCGCCTGGATCGTATCTTCAATGTGCAGTGTTGGAGAATCTTCTGGGGCGATCGCTGCGGCAATGCCACCTTGTGCCCAATCACTGGCGGACAAAGCAACGGTTTCTTTGGTAATCAAGCCGACTCGCAAGGATTCTGGCAGACACAGCGATGTGTATAGTCCAGCGGCACCAGCGCCGACTACTAAGACATCAAATTGGCTGGGAATATCTATCTGAGACAAGGTAATGGGGGAGAAAGGGGAGCAGGGGAGAAGGGGAGCAGGGGAGCAGGGAAGATTTTACTTTGTCCCCCTTGTCTCCCTCATTCCCCTCATATTTAATAAAATACTCCCACTCCCTAGAATCAGGAGTGGGCTGCTATTTGCTACATTAACTGCAATTTAGTTATCTGTAGATACCGTTGTTAAAGCGATCGTCTCCTTCATTAAAGGCAGGCTCTAGTTCTGTCACGGTAAATTTCTCAAGGTTGGCTTGCAGGGTTTGTTTTTGGCGATCGCTCAATCCTGGTAGATCCAATATATCCTCTACCTTTTGATAGGGAGCATTGGTGATAATTTTCTTAGCTAGGGTGGGATAAAGCCCTGGAAACTGTTGAAAAGCTCGGACGTTGGTATTATTCAAATCAATTTTTTTACCAAACTCCGTTCCTAGTTTAGCGTCTGCCCGATTCTGCCGCTCAATTGCCAGAACTGGGACTTGGGGAAAAGCAAAACTGTTGAAACTAGCAGCTTGGGCTATTTGAGTTGTTCCCAACCATCCCCAGCAACTAAGTAACAAACTAAACACTGTTAATAAACGCGCCAATCCTTTCACGATTTTTCTACCTCTTTCCATCAAACAGAAATAAAAGTTTTAAGCTAACAACAGTTATTAGTCATTAGTCATTAGTCATTAGTCATACTCTGCGGGAAGCCGTTAATGCCTCTACGTGAGAGCGCCAAGGACGAAGGACAAAGGACAAAGGACAAAAGCTGATAGCTTAGTCAACACAGCAGTCATCAGAAACTAATATACAGCGTATTAATATCCACAATATTTACGGTTACTGGGTTTGACTGTACTTTTGCCAAAAATTTTCATCATGGAAAGAGTACCTGCATAGCTGCAATAGCGTTGCATCCACGATCCCGGTTGTATTCCCAGTGAGATGAAATCTTTTCAGGGTAGCTGATTCTACCTCTGACGCAGACACCAAACTGCACGATTTCTAAGATTGAAAACCTTACCAAAAAAGACTTGATGCTGATGGGTTTTATGTAATATTTCTTAACTAATTAATTATCTACAGCATCATTTTTGATGTGTCGTAGATTGGGCTGGGAAAAGTTTCCAAAACAGAAGCCTACTATACGCTTATTGCAACATATAGTGTCTCCTGCCTGCTTTACGCTGCGATCGCAGCTAACAAAAATAAGCTGTCTACTAAAATTGTGCTTAAAACTGCGCCACCAAAGGCATACCAGTGTCTTTGATTTCGACCTAAAGCTGAAATTCCTACTGTTAATAGCACTACCGCGAGAATTATCGCCCAAGTTTGTCCCCAAGGTGCTTGTACTTGCATGAGAGCATCTTGTAAGATTTGCGGTACTACATCTGCATCTACTCTCATGATTTGCCGCCAATAGGGCATCAAATCTACTATATAAAAATATACATCTGTTAAAACTGTACCGAGTAAAGAACCTAAATAAAACCAGTTACCTACCTTGCCCCAATTCTTCGCCAGACACCAACAAGCAAACGGTAAACCGATAAACTCCACCGGCAGATGCCATAAAGGTTCCCAACGTAACCAGCCCCAGTAAATCGCTCCTGCTAACCAACTCCAGCTAAACCCTAAGAGCAAATCCCCCCAGACATAAGTTGCAGGACGTGACATTAAGGCAAAACTTAGCCATACCCAAAATCCTGTCAGGGCTAAACTCAGACTTGGTAGCGATCGCACTATTGGCGCTTCGACAAATACTGGTACTGATACCAAAAACACAGCCGCCGCAAAGACTAACCAACTTTGTCGGGCAGAACTAGATAAGGGAAGATAGGGAGAAAAGGAGAGTGTAGATTCCAATTGCCTAATACCCTTCAGCCCAGTATCAGCTAAATCCAACTCGGTATCAATAGAAGGGGTAGAAACGCTGTAAGAGGACAGTGTATTATTAATCAAGTTTTTAATATTTGTTACTAAACTTTATCTTATTTAATATATCACACTTTAAAATCCCCCCCTGGGGCATTGTAATTATACTGAAATTTTCAGGAGCCTTGGCGCAAACCAAACAAAACATTCTCTGCCAAAGGAATCCATTAAAGTTGCACTATGTACATTACTGCTCTGTAGTTACTTGTAAGTAGAGGATTACAGACAGGTGAGGGGTAAAATTTAACAGTTAAAAGTGAACTGACATCAGTGGGCTAAATATTAAAGTTTGATGAATTGACAAAATTTCGTTGACTTATTGAGATGGGTGTAAGAACATAGTCAGCGTCTTCGATGATGTTATCGATCAGTAAAATTGAGTTTTCTACAAGATTAGGTGCAATAGAGAGTATATAAAACAACATCATCATCCTAAGAATAATGTCTAAAACACGAAAAAGGTATTAATTGCAAATGGAGTTTATTCAAGCTTTTATTTTGGGTATTGTTCAAGGTATTACAGAGTTTTTGCCAGTCAGCAGTACTGCACATCTTCTGATTTTTACTAAGGTATTTGGTTGGAAAGAACTAGGTTCTAAAGATTTTGTTGATGCAATTCAATTTGGTAGCGTTATCGCAATTGTGGGGTATTTTTGGTCGCTGATTTATAGTATTACCAAAGGTGGAATTGAAGCATTAAAAGCCAAAGACTGGCAACGCGAAGAATGGAAGATTCTTGTCGGTATTGTAGTAGGAACAATGCCTGCTTTAATTTTCGGCTTTCTTTTGAAAGATATTTTACCTGAGAGTGCATTGATTATTGGCATCATGTCAATTATCATGGCACTTATACTAGCTTTAGCAGAAAAACTTGGCACTCGGAAGCGAGGTTTTGAGTCATTGCAGATTCGGGATGGTATTTTGGTTGGATTGGGACAAACACTTGCTTTGATTCCGGGCGTTTCCCGTTCTGGCTCGACTTTGACAACTGCCTTATTTTTAGGATTAGAACGCGCTACAGCCGCGAAATTCTCATTTTTGTTAGGGTTTCCAACTCTTACCATTGCGACGCTGTATAAAAGCTTGAAAATATTCAAGTTGTTTCAAGCTCACCAGTTGCCAGATAACATTGTTGCACTATTAATTGTAGGAATTATTTCAACCTTGATTTTTTCCTACCTATCAATTGCATTTTTGATTAAATACTTAGCAACCAAAAATACTTTGATTTTTGTATGGTATAGATTAGCATTTGGTAGTGCGATCTTACTAGCGATCGCAGCAGGTTGGAAAGGATAATAGTTATTAGTCATTTGTTATTAGTCATTTGTCCTTTATCCAAAGCAAATGACTATAGCGACCGCTCGTTTGTATGCAATACAATCTAACCTCACTTCCATTCCTCTCTCCTAAAAGGAGAGAGGTTTTGAATTTTACTCCCCAACACGAGTAGGGAAGGTGCTGGGGTTAAGTCTGTATTAGACTCAACTAAGAAACGCTATAATGCGCAATACTTCGACTTCTCTACGAGACGCTACGCGAACGCTCAGTACAAGTGCCTAATGCCTCATTCCCCATGACTACCATTCATCCTGCCCGAATTACCAAGGTTCTTCCAGACTCAATAGCCGCAGAGATTGGTTTTGAAGCTGGGGATGCGATCGTTGCAATCAATGGTACACGCCCCCGCGACTTAATTGATTATCAGTTTTTGTGTGCTGATGAAGTCTTGGAATTAGAAGTTTTAGACGCAGCCGGTAAAACTCATAGCCTGGAAATCGAAAAAGATTACGACCAAGACTTGGGGCTAGAATTTGAAACTGCCCTATTTGATGGCTTAATTCAGTGCAATAACCGCTGTCCATTTTGCTTTATCGACCAACAGCCACCAGGTAAGCGCACCAGCTTGTACTTTAAAGACGACGATTACCGCTTAAGCTTTTTGTATGGCTCTTATCTTACCTTGACCAATTTGCCAGAAAGAGAATGGCGGCGGATTGAACAAATGCGCTTATCTCCGTTGTATGTTTCTGTTCATGCCACAGAGGCGGAAGTTAGAATTAGACTGCTGAAAAATCCCCGTGCGGGACAAATCCTGCAACAACTCAAGTGGTTTCAAAAAAGACGGCTACAAATTCATGCTCAAGTGGTTGTTTGTCCTGGTATAAATGATGGCGAACATCTGGAGCAAACCCTAAAAGATTTAGCATCCTTTCATAATGGTGAAGTGCCTGCGGTGGCATCGGTGGCAGTTGTGCCAGTTGGACTGACAAGGTTTCGGCCTCCAGAAGACGAACTCATACCCGTAACTAGAGAAAAAGCCAAAGAAGTGATTTCTCAAGTACGAACACTTTCGCAACAATTCCGGCAAAAGTTTTCCTCTAGCGTCGCTTGGTTAGCTGATGAGTGGTTTTTGATTGCAGGTGAGGAATTACCGAGCGAATCTGAATATGAAGAGTATCCCCAAATTGATAATGGTGTTGGTTCAATTCAGTTGTTTATCAAGCAATTTGCAACTGCTGCAACAGAATTACTACCGCCAAAAGTTTATCCTCAGAGAAAATTAACTTGGGTAGTAGGTAACGCAGTAGAAAACGCCTTTCAACCTATCTTGAAACGATTAAATTCTATTGAAGGTTTAAAAGTAAATATGCGTGCTTTATGCAGCGATTATTGGGGACAGAATATTACTGTCACAGGATTATTAACGGGTCATGATTTGCTGTTGAACTTACAAGGACAAGATTTGGGAGATGGAATTTTACTACCAAATGTAATGCTAAAACATGGGGAATTGGTATTTTTAGATGATATGAGTATTGAAGAATTAGCCTGCAAATTGGAGACAAAAATCTTACCAGTAGGAGGAGTTGAAGATTTAATCAATACCTGTATTCTTTAAGCTTTTTTTGTTGGCTATTTAGTTTATAGCAGTTGGTAGATAAATGAAGTATATATCAAAATCTCTCCTCTAACCCCTATTCTTACCAAGGAGAGGGGTTGCGGGAGAGGTTAAGCTGGAGATCGTTTTTATTAGAAAATACTAGAGATAATTTAACTGCGTTATGCAAGGTCTTTTTGCTTACTACTTTAATACTTACTCCAAGCCTTTGAATCTAAACTCATTTTTGTCGCATCCTAGCATTTGGATTAGGACTTACGCAAAAAACCTCTCTAACTCTTATTCCTTTGTGTTCTCTGCGTTCTCTGTGGTTTTATTTTGCGTGACATGTGCGTAAGTCCTATGGATGTTAAATCCAAAATTAATAAACTTTAATTTGTAAATTTATTGCTTATTTTTCCGTTTAAGTAATTATGAATGCTGTAATTGCGAATGTTGAAATTATTGTCCTCTCCCTAGATAGAAAATGCTGGATAAGCTTCGGATGAATTATTCTTAGCTTAATCCTGGCGATCGCAGTTATTTATTAGCTTCACATCTATCTATAAATGCTACTTTCAAACCTAGAATATCTCTGTTTCAAAAGGTGATTATCAAGGGTAGTAATAAAACCTTTTGCACAAATACAAAATTTGCATCCCCAACCCCTTTACCCAAAATTGGGAGAAGGGGAACCCATTTAAAAGTCCCTCTCCCAAGCTTAAGAGAGGGACTTAGGGTGAGGGCTTTTAATTCATGTAATCTATTCTTTATTTAGTACCGTTCCAAGCAGCACTAGTATTACTTTTTTAACTCACAAAAATCATGAAAAACAGATAATTAAAATAAGAGTGGCATTTTCTCTTTTGAATTTAAGTGAAAACTCTCTGCAATTATGCAAATATCTATGCAGAATTTCCTCAAAAGCTAGTCACCAACTGAATTAAATTCACAATGTAATAGCTAACAATTTCTATAGAATCGCCTGGTGAAGTTGAGTATCCATCTTGGCATTTTTTACTGGTTTTGATAGGCTAGATTGATAAAGGTCATTCACTAAGTACTTTTACGAAAAGCTTATAGAAATCGTATTTGATTTTTGAAAAGCCAAATATTAGCTTTACTTAATCCAGGTAAGAGTCTCAGTAAACCTACCAGGAATCAAACTAGAGTCCTATATTGTGTACTAATGAATTCTGACTAATAACTAAATTAATTAATAATAAAGTGAGGAGTCACTAGTGAACCATCAGGAAAAACGAAAAGATATAAATTTAAAAATTAAAGAAGCTAGAAGATTATTTATTTTAAGTTGTGAAATTGTAGTTTTAAGTTTTTTGAGTATTTTGCCAGTAACGGCGGCGACTGAAGAACCCGTATTGAGTGTAGTGTATGGGCAAGAAAATGCAAATCAATGGAGAGGCATAAGCGATCGCTTACAGACAATAGGGATGAAATATTGTGTAATTTCCCTAAGTGATGTCAAGAGTGGGGGAGATTGGGGCGATCGCCGGGTCTTATTTTTACCAAACGTCGAGACATTAACACCAACTCAAGCGATCGCTCTAGAAGACTGGATGAGTAGGGGAGGGCGTTTGATTGCTAGTGGGCCTGTAGGTAGTTTGTCATCGCCAGGAGTACGGCAGTTATTGCGATCGCTCTTGGGAGGTTATTGGGGATTCAGCCTTAGTGACACAGAACAGATTCAAGCTGCAAAAACCAAGATCCCAGAATGGACAAATCAAACTGGACTCTTTGGTAAAGTGCGCGGGGGTGTTGTGATTCCTAACGATATGGGCACTGAATCTCCTGCTGTTTGGAATTCCAAAGATAATCCGGCCGCAGTAGTGACAACTGAGCGTTCTACCTTTTTAGGCTGGCGCTGGGGAACAGATACAGCCTCAGCAGCTGAGTTAGATAATGCCTGGTTAAAAACTAGTGTCAATCACTATTTGACAGCACTAGCGCCATCAAATCGCACCAAAAAAATAGCAGGAGGTTCCCAAAGTTGCTCTACGACTGTGGCGGCTGCACCCTTAGTGCAGGGGAGCACAGAGGCAGGGGGGCAGAGGGGTAGTTCATCTCCTTTATCTCCCTCATTCACTCCTCCTAAAACTGCGACTGCTCCCATACCTAGACCGCTCCCTATGGTCAAACCCCCAAGTTCTCAGGAGGCTATTGACCAATTAGAACAAGCAGTGCGTTTGGATGTTGCACCTAACTCCAATGAGCCGATTGATCACAACCAAGCGATCGCTCTCCAGCAAGAACTAGAAAATCTGATTGGTCGGGTGGAAAGCGCTCATTTAGCGGTATTAGCTAATGCGGCCAATGTTGGTGAAGCGATATCTGAGGAAAAGCAGTCTTCTAGGCATTTGAACACTTATACCCCTCAATCTCTCAAAGAGCAGCCAACACAATTGGCGTCAACCAAACTGGGGGCGCTAGCCATGAGTAACGAGCAAGCTTTGGCACAGGTAAGGATAATTGCCAAAAACTTACCGCAATTGATTGCCCAAAAAAACTATGCTCTCGCTCGTCAGCAATGGCTGGCCGCTAAAACGACTTTATGGCAGCAGTTTCCTGTCGATCGGAGACTGGCTCAACCAGAAATTCGCGCAGTTTGGTTAGATCGGGGGACGATTGTTCGTGCTGGTAGTAAGGCGGGACTAGCACAGATTTTTGATCGCCTCGCCCAAGCCGGGATTAATACCGTCTTTTTTGAAACTGTTAACGCTGGCTATACAATTTATCCGAGCCAAGTCGCAAAAGAGCAAAACCCATTAATTCGTGGGTGGAACCCACTGGAAGAGGCGGTGAAACTAGCCCATGAGCGAGACATGGAATTACACGCTTGGGTTTGGACTTTTGCTGCTGGCAACCAACGTCATAATGAAATTCTCAACCTTAATCCTAATTATCCAGGGCCAGTACTAGCGGCTCATCCCGATTGGGCAAACTACGATAACCTTGGCAACATGATTCCCGTTGGTCAGACTAAGCCATTCTTCGATCCAGCCAACCCCGAAGTGCGGCAGTATTTGCTTAAGCTGTTTGAGGAAATCGTCACTAAATATAACGTGGATGGTCTACAGCTAGACTACATTCGCTACCCTTTCCAAGACCCATCAGCAGGTCGAACTTATGGCTATGGGAAAGCTGCAAGAGCGCAATTTCAGAAACTTACTGGTGTAGATCCAGTGAATATTTCTCCTAGCCAAGCAGACTTGTGGCAAAAATGGACAACATTTCGCACCGAGCAAGTTGATAGCTTTGTCGCCCAAATATCACAGCAGTTGCGACAAAAGCAACCGAATTTGATTTTGTCGGTTGCAGTATTTCCTTTGCCAGAAATAGAGCGGATTCAGAAAATTCAACAAAATTGGGAAACTTGGGCAAGGCGGGGGGATGTAGATTTAATTGTTCCCATGACTTATGCTCTGGATACTTCTCGGTTTCAACGACTGGCCCAACCCTGGATTGCCTCTAAACAATTAGGAGCTACCTTGTTGGTGCCGGGAATTCGCTTACTTTCTTTGCCAACAATCGGAGCATTCGATCAACTCCAGTTGGTAAGGGACTTGCCAGTTAGTGGTTATGCACTATTTGCCGCAGAGAATTTTAGCAACGATCTCCAAAAACTCTTTAGTAACACCCAAGGTAGAATTCAATCCACAACAAGTGAACCGATTCCTTACCGCCAGCCTTTTCAAACTGCTGCCATCCGTTACACCGCCCTACAACGGGAATGGAAATTTGTTTTCCAAAATGACCAACTACAGAGGTCTGCTGAGAAAATTTCAGATTTTAACAATCAGGCAGAAGTTTTACGCAGTGCTTTAAATCAGCTTGCGGCTTCTCCTTCTGCTAATAAGTTACTCGTGGCAAGAGCCTCTCTAACTCGCTTCCAGTCTCAATTTCGAGTATTGATGAGCCAAGAAATTAAGTCGAATTCCTATCAAGTCAAAGTTTGGGAAAATCGCCTCGTAACTATAGAAAGGCTATTACGTTATGGCGAACGGCGGGTGCAGTTGCGTCCTTTGTAGAAGAGGTAGAGGGGCGGGGAGCAGGGGAGCAGGGGAGTAGAGAGCAAGTTGCAGTAAGTGTTTCCCCTCTGCCCCTCTGCCTCTTATACCCAATGCCCAACTAGCTGGATATAAGCTAGTTTGTAATTCTTAACACACGTTTTATAGTGTTTGTATCCCAAATATTACTACTTGTTTAGCGTCAAAATATTAGAAAATACTTAGAAAACCAGCTTTAGATAACTATTATTTGATGATAGCTATCATTAAAATCTATGCAAGCCTTACCTCAGCTCATCTGGCTACAAAGCTTAGAGTTAAGAATTGACTGTTTGCCGCTGATGGTTGTGTTAAAAACATCACTATTAAAGTAGATGCTACGTCTATAACAGGCTACGCTTACGCACTAATGTAGCATCGGGTAAGAGTGTCTTGTTTTTTCATCTTCGCAGGTAGTAAGGTACTTCACCAAAGATGATGTGGTAATGCTTGTAGCTTCTAGAACTAGCTTGAAAACAGCCAATACTTTTGAAGTTATGCATACCTTAGTCATGACATTGAATGTGCCAGAATTTTTTGAGGCAGCCTCAGTGTTATAACGGTTGCAATAGCAGCAATTAAAACTACTGCTACTTATAGAAAATCAAGGTAATATTGTCGGTAATATTACTCCTGAAAGTATCAATCAAGCACTAGCACAAGAAACAGAGAAAACTAGAGTTAATGCTAGTATTGGTTCCTTTGAGGTACAACATCAGATTCTCGCTGAGAGACAATTACTTAAGTCCCAATGGTTACTAACACGCGCTATACTACGTAAAGCTACGACAGGCAAATACACTCACTTGATTGAAGTTTATGAGGAAGATTTGGACTTATACCGTAAGTCTAATTAGGGTCATGCAGACAAATATGCCCAAAGATCACATAATCATGACTGAAATGTTGAATGATGTGTTGATTATTGCTCAATTAGAAGTGGAAAAATTAGAGTATAAATCAATATCCTTCAATTTGGTTGAACATAGCCGACAATTGCCAGAACAAATACAGATGAATCTGTGCTATCGACGCTTGATTTTTTTCACCACTCAATATAAATTTGTAACCTGCTGCATTGATGAAAAACTTCTGGCATACATTTTGACTAACTTGTTTTCAAATTCGATTAAATTTTTCTCAGATGATAGCATTTTCAAGTTTAATTTACTTAGTCAATATAGACAATCCCTATTTAAAATTCCAGATTGGCAAATTTTTATCGAGAATATATTTTATATCTTCTTGAATAAGTTTGTCCCTCTATAAATGGTGTTGATATACTATATACTGAATTAAAAATAGCAATTTTAAAAAAGTATGTATACATCTAGAGAATTAACATATTGATGACAAATATTTTTAGTTTTGTAATAGATATTGCTGGATTTTGCCGTTAAATAATACAATATAAAAATGAGGTAATTTATGCCAAAAATATTAATAATAGAAGATGAGGAAGCAGTCAGGGAAAATATTTTAGATTTGCTAGAAGCTGAGGATTTTCAAACTATTGCTGCGGCTAATGGCAGAATCGGGGTAAATTTGGCTATCTCCGAAGTTCCTGATTTAATTCTTTGTGATATTATGATGCCAGAAACTGACGGTTATGGCGTGCTAACAGAATTACGTGAAGAACCATCAACGGCAACAATTCCCTTCATCTTTCTCACTGCCAAATCTGACTTCCGTCGAGGTATGGATATGGGTGCAGATGACTATATAACTAAACCATTTACTCGATCTGAGTTATTAAGTGCCATCATGAACAGGTTGGGAAAATACGCGACTTTAAAAAGGTATTTATCTCCTCAGACTGTAATTAATAACTTGTCTCCAAAAATGCAGTTGTTAGAAATTAGCTTACACCGAGCTATAAGACAAGATAATTTTCAAGAATTTGAAATTTATTATCAACCAATAGTCGATATTGCTTCTGGAAAAATAGTAGCTGCTGAAAGTTTATTGCGCTGGCAAAGTCCAGAGTTGGGGATGATTTACCCAACAGAATTTATTCCGTTAGCAGAGTCTACAGGTTTAATTGTCCCAATTGGCAAATGGGTATTAAAAAGGGTATGTCAACAAATTAAAAGCTGGCGTGATGCCGGAATTCGTTCCTTTATTGTTGCTGTAAATCTGTCAGTAATTGAATTTAATCAACCAGATTTCATTCATAATATAGTTACTTTTCTAGCTATCAATGAGTTGGAACCACATTACTTAGAACTAGAACTCACTGAAAGTATGATTATGCAAGATGTAAATAGGGCGATCGCTACTATGAGCGAATTGCAATCTTTGGGTGTAAAAATTGCGATCGATGATTTTGGTACGGGTTATTCTTCTTTGATTTATCTGACAAACTTCCCAATTAATACATTAAAAATAGACCGTTATTTTATCCATAATGTTGCTAATAATTTGCGAAAGTCAGCTATCACTAAGCCATTAATTGAGATGGCTCATAATCTCAATCTAGATGTAGTGGCTGAAGGTGTAGAGACAGAAGCAGAACTAGGTTTTTTACGCCAACATAACTGTAATTCTATGCAAGGTTTTCTATTTAGTCGTCCCTTACCAGCAGCAGAATTTGAAAGAACATTTTTTGCTCACTAACTAATGCTTGTATGTGTAAATTTTGGGCATTGGGTATTGGGAATAGAATTTAGTCACTAGTGCTTTATTTTTGAATTGTTAATAGGTTGACTAATTAAGAAAAATCAAACTTTTGACTGGCGACAATTATTAAGCCTCAAGTCTAGAGTAAGAACATTGTGTATAGTGTCTACAATTATGAAACTCCCTGCGCGTTTCTTGCTGCCAGTTTTTTTAATGACTTTGGCAGCAGCCTGTAATCAGACTCGCGCTAACTCAGATAATCCTACACCTCAAAAATCTGTACCTTCTGCCCAACTGACACAGAATCCTACAGAGCCAAAAAATATTGTCCGTACTGAAGCAATTTCACCTACACCCATCCGAATCAATCTGAAGAATTTACCAGCACCCTTCGCTACAGAAAGCGCCTCCAAGCAGCCTGAAGTTGTGCCTATTCCCCAAAATCCAGTGCTGCGTGTACCACCAGGTTTCACAGTAAATGTCTTTGCTGAGGGTTTAGATGCCCCACGCTGGCTAGCTTTAACCCCCAGTGGTGATGTCTTGGTGACTGAAACCGGGCAAAATCGCATTCGTCTGTTACGTGACAGCAATGCTGATGGAGTAGCTGACGTTCGAGAAACCTTTGCTAGTAGGGACAACGGACTCAATAGACCTTTTGGGATGGCTTTTGCAGGTAATTCCTTTTTTCTGGGGAATACAGATGCTGTGGTGCGTTTTCCTTATACTCAAGATCAAAATAAGATTACAGGTAAGGGGGAAAAAATTGCCGACTTGCCCGCTCAAGGTTATAACAATCATTGGACGCGCAATGTCGTTGTCTCACCTGATCGCAATAAATTATATATTTCAGTTGGATCGGGAACCAATGTAGATGAAGAACCCCTACCACGGGCTTCGATACAAGTGATGAATTTAGATGGTTCCCAACAACAAACTTTCGCTTCCGGCTTGCGTAATCCTGTTGGTTTAGACTTTCATCCTGTCACTAAGGAACTTTACGCCACTGTCAACGAACGGGATGGAATTGGTGATGATTTGGTGCCAGACTATCTGACACGCGTTAAACAGGGGGCATTTTATGGCTGGCCCTATGCTTATCTAACACCAAACAACCTCGATCCGCGCCAAAAGACAGATGACAAAAGTAAACGTCCCGATTTAGCAGCCCGGACTCAAACGCCTGATGTGCTGTTCCAGGCGCACTCAGCAGCATTGGGCTTACAGTTTTATGATGGTAAAACGTTTCCAAAAAAATACCGGAATGGTGCTTTTGCAGCTTTTCGTGGTTCTTGGAATCGCGATCGCGGTACTGGTTATAAAATTGTATTTGTTCCCTTCGATGCTAAAGGGCGATCGCTTGGCTACTACGAAGACTTTCTTACAGGATTTTTGCTAAATCCTTCTGTACCAACCACTTGGGGACGACCTGTAGGTTTACTCGTGTTGCCAGATGGCAGTCTACTACTGACAGAAGAAGCCAATAATCGGATTTATCGGATTCAATATACGGGGGAGTGAACAATTCAAAATTAATAAATTCGGGGATAAAATCTGTAAGCTGGGGTCAAATTAGAGCAGTTATCATTATTTATAGAAAGTTAAGATGTTGTGACTGCATCTTTGTACCCAGGTTTATCTCGTTTAGGGTAAATTACTGATAAATACTAATACTTATCTGGTTGAGAAATTGATTATGACTCCTAATGAAAATAATACTCAGTCAAATATCAACGAATTGTCTGCACATTCAGGTACACGATATTGGGGTGAGGTGGAGGTAATCGAAGAGGGAGAAACCTATAGAATTAGTCGTGTTGAAATCAAGCCCCGGCACAGCATTAAACCACAAATTCATTATCACCGCAATGAACATTGGGTTGTAGTTTCCGGTGTGGCAAAGGTGACTTGTGGCGATGCGGAAATATTACTCAATCGAAACGAATCAACTTATGTCCCCTCAGCAACTCTACATAAAGTAGAAAATCCTGGACATATCCCGCTAATTATTCTGGAAATTCAAAATGGTGAATATTTGGGTGAGGATGATATCGAGCGCCCTTATGACTTAAATTTGGTCAAACCTGTAACTGAAGGACAGTAAGGGCTGGGAAGCAGAGGAGCAGGAGAAGAATAATGCCCCATGCCCAATGCCCAATGTTTAATCAAAACCACCCTTCTTGTTCTAGGGTTTCAATTAGTTGCAAGCCACGTGGGTCGCCCACTCCTAACAGTGAGGCTTTGGCGTCTTCCCGGACTCCCAAATCTTGGTCTTCGGCAAAGGCTTGAATTAGGGCATCGATCGCTGTGGCATAAACTACATTAGAAGGCAATTCACGGCACAGTTGACCGATTGCCCAAGCACTGTTACTTCGCACTGCTGCCACGGGATCTTGGACTAAAGCTTCGATTAATGGTGGTATTGCCCCTATAACTGCTTCATAACCGACTTCTGCCATCTGTGCTAAGGCGCTAGCAGCCCACAAACGCACTGCGGAAATGTCTGTTTTTAAGGCGTCTGCTAAGGGTGCTAAAGAACGGCGATCGCGACAGTTTCCTAAAGCCCAAACAACACCTTTACGCACATAGCCATTCCAATCGCTGTTTAGTTGAGCAATTAACGGACTTACTGCCTCTGAACTGGGATTACGTCCGATGCCATAAGCTGCACTCACCCGCACTAAGGGACAGGTATCAGTTAACAGGCGAATCAGATGGGGGGTAGCACGGGCATCTTCTATATCACAAAAAGCACGTGCCGCTAACATTCTTTGCTGGGGCTGGGGATTTTCCAGCAAGGCTAGCATCACTTCTGGATCTGGCTTTGCCACAACTGATTCGGCAGTTAGCGGCTCTATTTTATCTAAGGGGCTTTCTAGCTCCTCCTCAATATCGAGTAGGCTTAGATCGTCTTCGTCATACATAATTTGATTTCAATCCCGAAAAGGGATTAACACATAATCCCCCGTGCTAATAAGTTAAAGCTTTATATATATTAGTTGGGTTCTTATACATTTTCCTTTCTTCCTCGTTGAGTTTTATCTCAACGAGAATCTCCATAAATCAAACGCTACAGTATGTTATCGCTGTCCTTGAGTTGATTTTTCTGCACTCAGGAATTTTACCATCCAGATGGATTGGGTTTGATAACCTAACTGATTATAAAGATTCAATGCAGGTTTGTTTGATTGAAACACTTGCAGGCCAATTTGGCGATCGCCTCTTTGAATAGCCCAATTTTCCACATATCGCATCAAGGCTGTACCAATACCCCGTCGCCGATGTTCTGGTACAACGTAGAGGATAAAGATGTGAGCATGACGGTTCCCATGTACTTGATCTATGGCATTGCCTACCCAGAGGCAAGCGATGGGGGGCACAGGGGCAGAGGAGAGAGATTCTTTACTACTCCCTTGCTCCCCTGCTCCCCTGCTCCCCTGCTCCCCCTCTTCTTCTACCCACCACAAAGGCGTATCGCTAGAAAAGTATTGCTTAACTGTTTGCTCTAAATGGGAAAAATCTTCATTGGGAAATAGATCCTGGTAAGTTCGCTGCATGAATTTAAGCAGGAGTGATCGCTCCAAAAGGGAGCCACGGCGAATAATATATCCAGGTAGTAGTTGTTCAGACACTTAAATAGGTTTATTGACTTAGCTAGCTTGCGTTATGTGCTGCTGGAGGTAAATTAGCAGGAGTGGGTTGAGAAGTTACCTCTACCTCTTCAATTGGTGCGGGTGCTGCCATATCAGACGGTAAAAAGATCCGAGCGCTGACTGCAACTAGGGCAAAGACAAATACTAATACTGCAAGCAGTGGGGCGATGTATTGACGAAAAATAGCCATATTTTAATTGCAAGAAGCTAGGAACTTTTATGAGAACCTAGCTGAAGATTTGTGAAGTATTCTTGATTTATTTTAGCAATTTTCTGTGCATGGGAATTGGGAATTGGGAATGGGGCATTGTTATTCTCCTTGTCCCCCTACTGCCCTACTCCCGCTGGCGATCGCTCTCCAAGTCATCAAGTACTCTTTCGCAATACCAATTCTCCGGCATCCCGGGATAAGTCTCTTTTGCCTGTTCAATTAACCGTTCGGCTGCGACAGTGTCACCAGATAATTTAGCAATTAGTCTGTTTTTGAGATAGCTATCAGATAAACCCTCCTCAACCTGGGTTGGTATCCCTTGATTAATGGTTGATGGAGTTGATGGCCGGGACTGCTCTCTTCGCAATTGCCAAAATAAAACGTAATAAAGCGTACCAAAAATTAAAATTAGGCTGAGTGTTCCGAAAAAAGTTAGGAGGTTAAATGCTAGAAATCCCAGAACTAATTGCGAGAGAACATACCCAAGTAATAAACCAGTGAGTAAGAGGATGAATGTGCCGACAGCAATAACTACTTGATTCCCCATATATCCTCGTCTTCTTCCTCAAGTCCTGGTCTGGATACTGCCACTGGCTGAGGGTTCCAGGGGGCAACTAACGGTAAAAGTAGCAATCCAGGTAAGGCTGCTACTAAGGTTAATAAGAAAAATGAGGGCCAGCCTGTGGCCTTAGCCCAATCTCCGGCAGGAGCTGAAAGAACGTCTCTACTAATAGCCATTAAGCTAGAGAATAAAGCAAACTGAGTAGTTGTAAAGCGGTGGTTACAAAGGTTCATTAAAAATGCAACTGTAGCAACTGTGACTAATCCAGCACTGAAGTTTTCGATGTTCACTGCCAACACTAAAAGCGAATAATCTTTGCCAGCAACCGCTAACGCATAATAACCCAAGTTACTCAATAATTGCAGTATGCCAAATATCCATAGACTGCGATTGAGGTTAATTCTAGTCATAATGACGCCACCGACTAATACGCCGACTGTCGTTGCTAGAAAGCCCATTCCAGCTTGAATTGCCCCAATCTCAGTTTTGGTAAAACTGATTTCCCGCAAAAATAAATTTGCTGTGATTCCCACCAAAGAATCACCTAGCTTATAGAGGACGATAAAAACTAGGATGACGCTACCTTGAGTCAGCCCAAATCGGTGAAAGAATTCCTTGAATGGTAGGAAAATTGCTTCTTGTAAATTTTGGGGCGGACTATCTTCTCTTACCTCACCTAATAACTCTGTCGGTAATAACAAAGATGTGACTATCCAGGCTAATATCAAAGTTGCTAATAGCCAATAAAATATAGGTAGGGAGATAAAGCCGACAAATACACCTCCGATTAATCCAACTACCAACACAGTTATAAATAGCAGAAAAATGACATCTTTGAAAGATAGGGGTGCAGCTTTTTGTGTGTTGTCGCGGATCTTTGGTTCTGCTGGTGCCCATAAAGTTGTCAGTACACTCCCTGCCATTAAAGCTGCCATGAGTAAGTAAACACCATTCCAAGGGATATGATCTGCTAGAACTAAAGCTAAGGAACTGGTAATAAACAGGGCTAAACGATAGCCTAGAACCCAAACTGATGCACCTGTTTTGGATTCTAGAGGATTTAAAATGTCCGTGCGGTAGGCATCACCGGCAATGTCTTGGGTGGCACTCAAAAAAGTGATGATCAGACAGTTGATTGCCAGAACTTGTAGTACTTGGTCATTTTGGGCAGGCTGTTGTAATGCTAGAAGTGCGATCGCTAATGCTAATCCCAGTTGCGTGATTACTAGCCAACCCCGCCTTCCTCCTAGAACTGGCGGTATAAATCTATCTAATAAAGGTGACCATAAGAATTTCAGGGAATAAGGCAAAGCCAGCAGACCAAATAAAGTAATTTTCCCTATATCAACCTTGGCATCTTGCATCCACAACTGTAACGTTCTACTAGTTAAAAACAACGGCAACCCAGATGCAAAACCTAGCAATAACAAAGCACCCATCTTACGACTTTGGACAGCTTGTCGCAGTGCTTGCATTTCTCTCATTGTTTAAACATTCCTTTTCACCTTGGATTAATTTCACTTAAGAATGCGCGTTATCGGATACAGCAAGCGCCTATCATGCAAAGTTTGCAGGAATTATAAAGCTGTGCGCTTCACGTAAAATTGGTAAGCTAATTGCAGTTATCTTGCCACACCTGCTATACCATCTCATGCATATACGCCAGTTTGTACCAAATTTTCTTGGCTGATATGCTCATCAAGAATGTCCTGAAAGTTTTAGCTTTTCCTTAACTTTCCTGAATTGGATAAACCTGATGCCCCCTGATTTCTACTCTGTGTGCAGCAAGGCATTTTTCCCAACCTTCACGCGTACCAATGTCGCTTTTTTGGTTAAGCAGCCCTAATTCCTGTTCTTGTTGGGTGAGTTTAGCAAATTCTTCGTAACGAGGGTAGTTGCTGGTAACAAATGTTTCTTTACGGTGCAAAATCGGCGGATTTGCTCTAGTTTCGTAGTCTCGATGAGTGACGAATAGGGTTTTTAAATCAATACCGATACTGGCTTTTAATGCCGGATGCGGATCGGTGTCGAATTCCGGGTAAGACAGGTAGGATATTTGCGGCTTATCAGTGTGATATTTGATCAATGTAGCTTCATCGACACGCCCAATGGTACGGCTAGCGCAACCTTCACAAATTCGGAGTATGGGGTCAAGTGCAGCAAGTGCCGAAACATGGACATAAAGCGCACCACGCGTATGTTTACCAATTTTGCTTTTTTCGCACGCAGTTTGAATCACCCCAGGTTTACCTAAGCTGAAAAGTTTTTGGTCGGCTACAAGGCACGCTTCTTCATAGCTACTAAAAAAGGCTTTAATGTCGTGCCGCATTTCTGGGGCTAACTTTTGCCATGCAGGGCGTCGATCGAAGTGGGTGAGGGCGAGATAAACTTGGATATCGAGAGAACGACGGTAAGCGATCGCATCCCATTCTTCCTCGTCAGTGGCTTGCAAAACTACACCAAAGGCGCGGCGAAAGTTACCAAATTCGCTCAGTAATTCCTGTTCATTTTCTAATTCGCCTTTTACGGGTAGTCTACCGCGTTTGGTAAAAAAAGCCATTAATAATTGCAGTTGTTCTTGATAGTCTTCAAACCGCTTAACAGGGATGCGGACTCGCGGTGTAGAAGTTGCAGAAAAGAAGCGGATAGCTTTGTAACTTTCTTTTTCAGCTTCATCTCGAAAAACAAAGTAGACACCTAAAGCGATCGGTACTGCATCTACATTTAGGACTTCATCAATATAAGTTTTGAGTTCTTCTTGTTCGTAATATTTCTGAAAAGTATTGCGGCGGGTCACAATGCCATCATTGTAAGCAAGTTGGGTTTTGCTGGGAGCGTTAATCAGTATTTGAGCCGCGACAATTAAAACTTTCCCGGTGAGTTCCCAAGCTTGGATTAGGCTTTGACGGCGTTCCTCTGAGTCTTCAATAACGTTGAGGACGTAACCCAAATTGATCACATCAGCGGGGGTGCGTGGTACATCGGGATAATAGTAAGGATCCCAGCCTGCACTGGTGTAGCCTAAGTTTTTTACTCGCTGGACATCACCACCGTAGCCGCAACCGTAGTCAAAAAAAGTGGTGTCTTGATGTAGGATTGCCCATTCTATTGCTAATCGCACGGGGCGAGATATGTCAGTGCGAGCGATCGCAGCTCTATGACGCTCGATTTCTAGCGCTTCAGGCATAATATTAGTTGTCAGTTAACAGTGAACAGTTAACAGTCAACTAATATCCTTTCAATTTTTAATGGCCAGTTCAATTAAATCTTCAATTTTCTTGATATTTGGATCGCCTGCTAAGTAACCAATACCGCGATGTAAGTGCAGGCGGAATTGAGTGGCGAGGGTTTCTTTATCGGTGGGATAACCGTCATTGTGACAGCGTTGCTTGAGGGCGAGGAGGAGTATATCAGACATTTCGCCACCAAAGACGCGCCAAGTCATTTCGACGTTGCTATCTTGGGGAATTGGGACGGGGGAGGGTGCGGTTACTTCTGCGAGGGAACGACAAAATGCCCAACGACATAGGATATTCCATTGGTCAATTTTTGTGCTGCGTTTAAGTTTGGTAAGTTGGTCTTTGGCTGTTTGAGAGAGTTTTATTCTTTCGATTGGGGATTCCATAATTTTGAAATTGCGTAGACGCGTAGCGGCTTGTCGTTAGACATCGCTCAATTTTTTAATAATATCTACTACCAAAAATATCCTGGTTGGATAGTTGTTTGGCGGGTGGCGGAGTCATATTTGAGAAGATATTCACGGGCGATCGCTTCGTTTTCTCGCAGTGTTTCTACTTCTTTCTTTCCAATCTCGGTGTCGGTGGACAGCAGAATTACTTGATGGCTGGCGGATGGAAAGTAACGCTCAACTAGGTTGCTGCGGTGGGATGAGTCGAGTCTGCCTAGTGGCGTATCGATTGCTACTGGTAGGCGGTGTCCAGAGACTTTGGCTAGTCCCCAGAGGAAGGCGATCGCTAGTAGTTGTTTTTCGCCAGCAGAGAGGCGATGTTTAGGGACGGGTTTACCATTTAAATCGTAAAGCAAAAGGCTAAAAGTCTTGGTATCAATGGTGATACGATGCACTAAGTCTGATTTGTGCAGGAGATAAAGGAAGCAGTTTTTAACTTCCTCCTCTAATTTATTGAGTTTTCGCAGAGTTAATTTTTCACGAAAAATCTTGAGTGTGTTTTGAACTTTCGCTGCTGAGGTAATAATGTGTTCGCTATTTTTATGTTTAATATTTTCTACAGTATAATCACTTAATTCTTTTTTTGACTTAGCAATTATAGTTTCTAATTCAGCTAAACGGCGACGGATTGTTTCGTAATTTGCTTTAGCTTCAACAACCTGATTTTGTGCCGTTTCTAGTGCTTGACGCAGCTTTGTATAATCTTCGGGTGCTGCTGCTGTCTGCACTTGTCTTTCTAGAGTATGAATTTCTTCTTCTTTGTTTTTGAGAATAGCTAATTTCTCTTTTGCAGAAAGTTTAGAATTTTGTAAATGATATATGAGATTATCTAGCTGACTTAAAGTTTCATCATCGGCTAATAGCCAAGACGCTTCTATCTGGATAGTCTTTGTATATAAACTATCGACATCTTGGATTAAAAATGATTGGATTTTTTCAACTTGTATCGGAGAAATTTCGGCTTGAATTAGCCAAGCGAGTAAGCGCTGATCTCGCTCAAGTAATAAATCTTTGGAGATTTGTACCTGTTGATGGCGAAATTCTTTTTCCCCCTGTGCTTGTGCCTGATTCAGCAAATTGGGAATTAATGCTAGAGGTAAAACATCAGCCGCTAATTCACACATCAATTGACGTACTTGTTCAATTTCCGCAGTTTTTGTATCCTGTTGTAATTCTAATTGATTGCGTTCTGCTGCAATCTTTCCACCTTCAGAAATAAATTTATTAAAGGCTTCTTGCTGCTTTTGTTCTAATTCTTCTACCTGATTTTTGAGAGTTTCTAATTTTTCTCCTGTTGTTTGATAGTCTTCTTGCTGTTGGGTTAACCTAGTTTCAATTTCCTCTAGGTTTGCTAAATCCTTAGTATTACCAACTTCTTTAAGTTTACGGTTAACTAAAATATCTAAATCAACTGCTAACCGATCTGCCAACTCTAGCCCTAAAAGTCCACGAATTGCATCTACTACAAGTGGTGGTGGTGTTTCCTGTTCTGCGAGTTCTTTAACCTGTTCACCGTCAAAGAGAAATAAGTTAGAAATCCCTAATGGCAGGAGATTTTCAATATATTCATCCCAGATATTAACTAAAGCATCAGGCCATGTATCACTGTCACCTAAAATACCTAATGTATCTTTACCATCTTTAGGATTTTTTGTCCAACTACGCACAACACGGTATTTTATTGGTTTATCGTTTTCAATATGTTCAAAAAGTAATTCAATACGCGTGTCTGCAACTGGATCTATTCTCTTGGAAAGTTGCTCCTCTTGGGGAGACCCCATCGCTTTTAGCGTCTCCCCTTGGGAGAAGACCGCACTTTCCGCTTTGTTGTTAACACATTGATTGAGAAAATCGTTATAACTTAAATTACCACGGGTAGAACATTGGGCACGGGGGCCATAAAGAGCAAGACGAATGGCATCCATAAGCGTAGTTTTTCCGCCGCCATTCATGCCACCTAATAGGATAATTGGACGCGAGTTTTCTTCATCAACTTTTGGGTTAAGATTGATTACCTGTTTCCCACTGTATGGGCCAAAGTTTTGTAATACGAGTTCAAGAAATATCATAATTTTTAAGATTATTAAATACCAGTTAAAAGTTTGTAGTGAAGGCTTCAGCCCTCTGGTGCGTCCGCTACCCGAACAAAATAGGGCTGAAGCCCTCACTACGAGCAAATGTAAATTATTTACATTGCGTAATATAGTTTTATTTATTCTTGCATATCATACAATTGCGTAAAATTTGACTTCATTTTTCTTCAACCCACTTTCGCGCAGCCTCCCGTAGGGAAGGAAAGGTGGGTTTCGTCTGTGTAGCCGGGATTTGCAATCGCCGGGTTTCTTCTTATTCTTCTAAATCTTCCTTTTTAAATTTCATACTTGCCCAAGTTACCTGTTCATCACTTTCACTTTCACCTTCATCTACTTCATTGATTGCTGCAACATCGCCCAAAGTCATCTGCTTGACTTTTGCAACGTCACCTTGACTAACTGCTTCGCTTAATTCGCGTTTCAAACGAGCATTTTTAATTGCATCTTCTGGAGAACGGGAACTGGTATTAAAACATTTTTCTAGAGTTTCATATATTCCCACGCGACGAGTCTTTTTGCGATACTGGCGTTCTGTGTCTAACAATTTTGCCATGAGTTCCAAGTGCATCGCATCACCTTCACAGATTTCTTCTAATACTATCCATTCATCACGACCTAGTAGGCTATAGTCAGCACCAGGACGGGGGTCTTGAAATTCTTCGCCAGTCACTTCTTGATAAATCCGGGGTAAGCTATCATCAAATTCGTGTTTTTCTTCTAGCCAAATACGGCGAATTTCGCTCATTTCTTCTAGAGTAATTAGGGTGATGTCGCGCATATTTTCTGGCGCTGTCCGACGGGTTTTTGTTTGCGCTTCTAATAATCGTCTGAGCCAATGCTCACGCCAATATTTGGTATAAGGCCCATGAATTGGTTCAATACAGGCTTCACCATCTACATGACGCTCAAAAAGTTGGACTTCTCCCCAGATGCGACGGAAGTCTCTTTTATCGCGGTCATCTCTATTATCTAATTCATTGCGGATATCTAATAGAGGCTGCATCCATTCTTTCTCTTGATCATTTTGAATCATTGCCTCCATTGATTTATCCTTAGTAACAATTGTGCAAACCCAGCATCCAAATCGGGAATCACCACAGCTAGGAGTAGAAGTATCAACAACTAGTGGGCATTCATTATCGGCTGTTGCACCTCGATACATAGTGAACAAGTCTTTGTTGCTATATTCCCAAGGGTTTTGCCACTGATTTAGGTAAATCCAAACTTCATCAGTACGCCAATCTTCGATGGGGCTATAAATTAAAGAATTAGGTAAGCTTGCACTATGGTAAAGCAGGGATGTAGGTGAACTTGAATCAGAAACGAGGCGATCTTTTAGGCTACCTGCTTGATGTTTTTCCATTGAGATAGCACGTTTGATACTTTCAGCCTTACGCGTACCTAAAACAAGAATAACTTCCCCATTTACTCTAACCACATCACGGATAAAGCGGTTAGAAGGATGAATTTTCAGACGGTCTGTACACCAACGAAATTTTCCTCGCGGCGTTGGATAACCTTTACCAATCAAGCTTACCCAGAATGTCTCTTTGATTTCTGGTTGTAATAAATGGGGTTCAATTGGCATTTTCTGTTCTTTAGCAGTAACCCTCATCCTTTCTAAGGATTTGCGTACCCAAACAGAGACTACAGGGTTTTCTACCAGTGTGTCAGTTGTAATAACATGAATTGTCTTTTTTCGCTTTTCAACTGGTAGTCCTGCGATCGCATTCCAGATAAGCTGTAAAGTGGCAGTACTATCTTTTCCGCCCGAATACCCCACCACCCAAGGTATCTCATCTAAACAATACAATTCTTGAATTTCAGTCGTGAGAGCTTGGATAGAGTCCACTAACTCTGCTACAGTACGTGCTTGCTGAACTTTATTTTCTGGTTGTTGTGCTGTAGTCATTTCTCGTTCTCTCTAGAAACACTGGCATAATATCCGGGCGAATAGAATTCGCGCCTATACAGACAAAACCCACCTCCGTGGGTTTAAGAAAAGTTTTTAAAAACTTTACTACTAATATCCAATTTTTTGGATAATTAAACGACATAATCCTATTCTGTTTTTAAAATTTAACATGAAAGATAGTACATCTGACCCAACTGCTGACATCGCTAGAGAGTACCTGGAACGAGAAAACAAGGAAAAACAGGTACTAGCTTTACTCCTGGAGAAGTTTTTAGGGAGAAAAGATCAGATTCTCGTTCAAAAAACCCAGATGGGTGGTACTGAGGCTTATGTTAGCTCTGTTACATTGGAATGGTTTGCTGGTCGTGTTCACTTTGCCTCTGGCTTACCTCTGTTTCAGAAAAAGTACAATCCAGAGACAGATAATGTCGAGATAGATGCGGATAGCATTGATGAAATTCAGCAGCGTCCCCTTGATTGGTCACGTCAAGCGCCGCTAGTGCAGTATTTAGCCGCTCGACAAAATCACAAATTTCCACCAGTGCTGGTGGTGATTAATCAACCGTGGGTAGATAATCCCAAAGCTGCTGAGTGGGATAGTGAAGGACGCGCCACAAAGTCTACTACTGATTTTATACCTCTAGATAAAGACGGCAAAGTAGGTTTGCTAAATATTTCTGAGGATGATGTGACTATTTATGCATTAGATGGTCAACACCGATTAATGGGTGTACAGGGGTTGATGGAGTTAATTAAAACTCGTAAACTCCAGCGCTATAAAAAAGATAAAGGTGTTGATGACAGTTTTATTACAGTCAATGATTTGATTGACAAGTACCAAGTAGACCTTGCTTACTTGCAAAATTTACCCAAGGAAAAAATTGGTATTGAGTTCATCTGTGCGGTAGCGGCTGGGGAAACTCGCACCCAAGCGAGGCGGAGGGTGAGATCGATTTTTGTTCATGTCAACCTGATGGCTGCACCCTTGACTAAAGGTCAGCTAACACAGTTGAATGAAGATGATGGTTTTGCGATCGTTGCTAGAAAAATTGCAGTTACACATCCACTATTAGAACAACGACAAGAGCGCAATCCCCGTGTCAATTGGAATAGTGCAACAGTGGCTTCCAATTCTACAGTTTTAACGACTTTGCAAGCTCTGCAAGATATGTCTGAGCGATATTTGGGTCAAAAGTTCCCTCACTGGAAACCCTTGGAGAAAGGTTTAATTCCCATGCGTCCAGAGGATGAAGAACTTGAGCAGGGAATTAAGGAATTCAGCAAGCTATTTGATTCTTTAGCTAGTCTTTCCAGTTATAAAATTTTAGAACACGAGGATACAGCAGCTTTACGGCGGTTCAGCTTTGAGAAAGATGGAGGTGAAGGAAATATGCTTTTCCGTCCGGTTGCTCAAGTTGCATTAGCGCAAGCTTTGGGAATTTTGGTATTTAAAAAAGGTTTTTCCCTAGCAGATATTTTTAAGAAACTGCGGAAGTTTGACCAGCAAGGCGGCTTTAGTGGTATGGAATATCCCCAATCTCTCTGGTATGGGGTTTTGTACGACCCAAATAAAAAGCGGGTGCAGGTTGCTGGACGAGATTTGGCGGCGAAGTTATTGGTTTACATCTTGGGTGGAGTTCAGGAACAGATGGAACGTGCTGAACTTCGTAAGGCTTTAGCGGATGCTAGGACTGTGGAAGATAAAACTATAGGTTTTGATGGCAAGTTTGTTGAACCGAAAGCGGTAGGACTTCCACCTATCTTGTAATTATGCTTGAAATATATTTTGGCGATGCCATTGCAACGCTTCCAGTTCTGGAAAGTGTTGCTCTGTATTTGGTAGAAGTATTGTTTCACCATGAAAATATTTCATCGGTTTAGCATGGGGAGATACTTCTTCCAAATCATTACTAACTATGATTTTGTATTGCTCATCTACAGCAAACCAACCCCTATCAAATGCCCAATGATGATTTTTGCAAAGAGCAATTCCATTATTAATTTTACTATTATAAAACTGTGAGAATGGCTTGATGTGTGCGCCATCCACAATATTTTGATTTGCTTTTTTAGTTACTTTGAGTCCACAAAAGGCACATCTGTAATCATAAATATGTATAATTGCTGTCCGAAAGAAAGCATTTCTAATAACTGCTCGTTTCCACCTCAATCTAGGATTAATATCTAAATTTCCTGTTTCAATTAATTTTTCTATCTCTACTAGGTCATCTTGGAAAGTTTGATTAATTTGTAAAAAAGTTTCTATATTATTTTTATTATCAGAAAAGAAAGCTGCTACAAGTGCGTCAATTAGTTCTTTTCTGGAAAATTCATCTTGCAAAAAATTAAATAATTCACTGTCTAAATATGCGTATTCAACAGCCTCTTTTAGTTTGTTAATTGTTTTTGGTTGCAACCCATTAAATTCAGGCTTAAATTTTAAGTACCAAAAACCCTCATTTTGCAGATGAAAGAAGGGATAGTGTAAACCACCTTTGTAAGACGAAGAACCGATTACATTCCAATACCTCTCAAATATTTGAATCAATTCGTCTGAAACTGGAATCTCATTAATAGTAATGACACCTCGTGCAATCAAATCAATTACAGATAAAAGTAATATTGGTTTATATTTAGCATTACCACGCTTCCGGCTATTACTCACATTTAATTCAGCAAATGTTTGACAATAATACGCTATATTTTTCATATTTAATAGCTTAATTAAGCAAGCAAAAAAATCAATTTAAGAATTTACTCAGGTCAAACTCTTCTTCTAGCTGTTCTTTTGTTCCTCTTTCAGAAATTAGGACTAATAGAAGTCGCTCTGAGTAGTCAACAGAACCCCGCAACTCGTTTTGTAAAATTTCCAGCCCTCCATTAGCATATTCTTCAAATATTTGAGTACGTTTATCTTCGTCTTGTTCTTCTCTAGATGAGACTATGTTAATATCTTGAGTTTCATTAATTCCTAATAATTTAATGATTAGGTCATATCCCAATGAAGCAAAATTTTCTTGTGGAATTGGAGATGGTTCTCTTTTTGTGGTTTCCCCCAAAGGAACGCGCTTTTTATATTTAACGCCTAATGCTGCTGCAAACACCATAATTTCTACATAAGTCTGAAAAGGCCCAGTTGTGTCTTTTGATGCGACTAGAGATTTCACCAACTCAGCTTTATCTTTAGCAACCCTGATTCTATTTGCAGCCATAATATTAATATTTACATTGTTACCATCCTAACCGACAGGTAAAAGCGATCACTACGCTTACGCACTTGCCAAGGTATGATTTTATGATAGTATGCAGGCGATCGCTATATCTTTTAATTAGTTAGGGATAAGCTCAATTTCACCATCTTCTCTTCCCTCCGTGTCCTCTGCGCCTTGGCGGTTCGTTTCTCCAAAACTTATATTGAAAACTGAACATCCTCATAAACCAAAGAAATAGGAAAGTGAAAATCAACACTAGTTAAATGAACTTCATCCCCTTCTTCATAAGGATGTAACTCCCAGATTCCTCTCTCATTTAACCGAAAACAATCTAAACTAATTTTTTCAGCGTCAATGAGGACATATTCTTGTAAAGTCTGAATACGGCGATACTGAATAAATTTACGACCTCTGTCGTAAGCTTCTGTACTAGGAGAGAGAACTTCGACAATTAGACAAGGATACTGAATAAATTTAATCGCTTGTCTGTCCCGTTCATCACAACTCACCACAACATCTGGATAGTGAAACGGCCCGTTTTCAGATACACCTACTTTTGCATCCGCCATAAAAGCGCGACACGAACTACCTCGTAAGTGGCTTTTTAACGCCGAAGCCAAATTGAGAGCAATAGTAGTATGGGGAATTGTACCCCCAGTCATGGCGAAAACTTCACCATTGATATATTCGTATTTAATATCTTGGTGTTCTTCCCATTCCAAGTATTCCTGGGCAGTCATATACTTTCCGTCTGGACTCGCAACCATAACTTCATCCTTTAAACATTACGTTCAACCGCAATAATTTCAGTATATTCATACTCATTCGGACTTTGTTTCACCAAAGGATATCTTTCTCCACCCAACTCAATATAATCTTGTTCGCAATCCGGCTTAGATGAATAATACGTAAGCACATATTCTCTACCAATTCTCTCTGTCATTTCTGCTTCAACTTCACCCCGCCACTGAGTCTTAGTAACTAAAACTATCAACTGATTCGCTAATTGGGGAATTGTCTTCGCAATGTGTCGCCGCGAATTCTCATCTAAACTACCGAAGGGTGAATCCATGACAATTGGGAAAGTGCTACTATCGGGAATCATCATCATTTTCCGCTTTTCACTCCATTCCCGTACTTTGTCAATGATGCTGGCAATAAAGGATAAACTGAGAATCTGATTTTCCCCAGTGGATGCTGCAACTGGTGCTTCTACACCTGTGGTATTTTCTACTAATGTCAGTTCATATTTTTCACTAATTTTAGGAATGTATGGAGTTACAGAAATCTCCGTGAATATTTCTTGTACTCGCTTTTCTAGTTGCAGGCGAAATTGTTGTTCTTGACGATTTCTAACTTCCGTTAACCGTTCAATTGCATCTTGAGTGGCGTTAATTCGTCGCTGTGCTAGAGTTTGCTTGTCTTCATTCAGCTTTTGCTTTGCAATTTGTTTATTTAAACCTTCAATCTCAGTTGTGAGTTGAGCAATTTGCTGCTGATTTGCACCCTGTTCTCGATTCAATTCATCAATTTTACTTTCAATTTCATCTAAGCGTTTTTGTAAACTGCTAATTTCTTCATTAGCATCTTTTCGCAACCGTTCTTGAATATTGTCTAAATCGCCTTCAATTTGAGATATACTTTGCCTTAACTGATTAATTCTGGCTTGTTCTCTATCAACTTCTTCCCAAAAACCTATGGCTTGCTTATCAATTTCATCTACTTGTGCGCTCATGCGAATTGCAGTTTCTTCCACCGCCGAGGAACCGGCTTTATTTAACCAAGTACTCACATGAGTATGAGAATGATTACCCGCGTGCAATTCTGCGCCACAAATACAGCGCTGAGAATTGAGTAAATCATTCACAAATTCCCGCGAAATTCCTGATGTTAACTCGCCTCTCTGCTTCAAATCATTGATAATTCCTCGAAACTGGGATGTAGTTTCTGAGAGTAAAACGGTATAACCCCGCGCGGAAATAACTTTTTTCAGCGCTTCCTTGTTTTTTTTATATTCTTCTTGATTCGCAACTTTCTGCGATTCTAAATCCTGCCATCTTTCTTGCAATTCCTTAGCAGCACTTAATTCTCGCAAACGGTTACTTGTCTCTTTTTTAAAAGTTTGTTGATATTCTAACTCTTCTTTAATTTCTGTTTGCCGTTTAGTAATACGTTCACGTTCGCGTTCTAACTTTTCTTGCTGTCGTAATAGTTGTTTAGTTTCAGAATCCCCAATAGCTTTTAACTCATTTTCTAGAGTTTTTTTAGCATCTCCCAAATGTCTGATGGAACGGTTGATTACTTCTACACCCAAGAAAATTTTTGTAGCTTCAGCAATTTCAGCTTTTTTATCAGAACGGACTATTTCTTCAATTCGTTCGCCGTCAAAGAAAAAATATTGATGTAAAGTAGCGGGTAAAATTTGATTAATTATATCGTCTGGTTGCTGAGTTGGTATATTCCATTTGCCATCATCCGCACCAACCCACATAGTTAATTGAGTTTTGCCAGCGTCAAAATCACCTTCGTTTTTATAACCCCGACAGGCGCGTTTAACTCGATAGCGTTTACCTTCATGTTCCCAGCCAATTTCTACCCAACATTCTACAGCTTGACCTTTTTTAGTTTCTGCGATCGCACGCTTATTTACCAACTGCTCTATCGATGCAAAGGCTGCACTAAATTTATCATACAATACCCACGTAAAGGCATTCAGCAAGCTAGTTTTTCCAGAGCCATTATTGCCATGAATAATTGTCGTGTTCTGAGCATCTCCCCCAGCCAGGATCATCTCTGGTGTCGTACCATAAAAGGAGCGAAAGTTGCATAGCTTGATTGAAGTCAGCTTCATCGCACCTCTTCCTTAATAATGTCCAAAATATTATCATTTATATGGCTGTTAATCTTCTTATCTAGCCTGCCTTTTTCCAGCTTCCATACCCGCTCAATAATTCGCCGTACCTCCGGCGGAGCGCTGGTTATTGGTTCTTGCACATCATCGATATTCGCCTCTTGTGACATCTTCAGTTTGGAAATATAGTTTTTCTATATTTTAACTTTCTCTAGTAGTACATTTACCTCCGTAAAGCCACTGTTAGCGTTATCTTTAATTTTGCAAAAACTATTTTTTCACATTTATAATTTTCTTTAAAAAAAGACTTTATTGTTGAATTATTTTTTGGTATTATTAATATTAATCTAGATCATAATGGAATGTGAGTGGCTTTAAAAACTTAACTTGTATACCATTATAATCAAACTCATAATTTTATTATTTCATACTTAATGCTTCTTTTTTCAAAACTCGAAAAATTTTACAAAATAATACAACTATATAGTTCATCATCAAATATCTAGTAAACCATATCGCTTTTGTAAATCAAGTAACTTCATTCTTGCTTCACCTGCGTTATCAGCTAAATCAGCAAACTCTACAAAGCGACGCAATTCCTTTTTCAAAAGATTACGCTCAACTTCTATAGTTTCTCTATCTAAATCTGGTGGCAAAACAATCATGTCAAATATTGTCGCGCGTTCTTTAGCTGGATGAGGACGTAAAACTCGCCCCCGTCGCTGAATAAATTGGCGAGGATTACCAGAACTTGATAAAATCACCGCAGTTTGAATTGCTGGAATATCGACACCTTCATCTAAACAACGAATTGCGACTAAACCTTGCAATTCCCCACTTTCAAATTGATGCCGTAAAATTTCCCTTTCTTGTAAAGTTGTTTGTGCTGTATAGGTACTTACCTTGTACCCTAAATCCACTCCGAGAATTTTAGCAACAGCTTTAAGTTGGCGTAGCGATGAACGTTGTCCCGCCTCTTGGGAACCATCACTACAATAAAAAAGTGTGTGAGTAGTTTCGCGGCGAGCGATCATTAAATCCCGCAAAGCGGTTAATTTATTTTCTGCCGCACCAATTAACCTTGCTCTTTGCATCAATAATGGTTTTAAATCTTCATTGTTTTCAAAGTTTCCTGCTTGTCCATTTTCTCGTTCTCTATATAGTAGCGATCGCCCAATTCTTTTTGTTAACTTTAAATAGGCAATGCTTTCTGCTTCAGTTAATTCCACCAGCACCGGATAATAGAGATAATGTACCAAAGCACCTTGAGAGATCGCATCTCTCAAAGTAAACTCTGGCTGGAGAACCGGGCCGAAATAATCAAATAGAGATTGCGTACCAAAATCATCAAAATACCTCTCCGGTGTGGCAGATAAAGCCAATCTCAACCCAACCCGACGCGGTAAACTTTCTTCTAACTTGGGTGCGCCTAAATTATGCGCCTCATCCCCAATAATTAAAGTTTTGGCGGGAAAATATTTGAGTTGAGATCCAAACCCATCTCCAATTAATGTGGAGTTCGTAGTAATCACAGTGACAAACCTTTGAGAACCAGAACGCAGATTATAAATTTGGGTAGAAAGTTGACTTTGCCAAGTGCGTAGATTCTCAAAGGCTAAAATGGGTTGCAAATTAAATTTTTCACATTCTCGCGCCCATTGGGTGACGAGATGGCGGTAGGGACATACCACCAACAACACTTGTAAATTAATCTGCTGATATAATTCACAAGCGATCGCTAGTGCGGTAATCGTTTTACCACTACCAGTAGCCATTTTCAGCGTCCCTCTGCCATTGTTGGTAAACCAGCTAGCGATCGCTTCTCGCTGATATTGCCGTAATTGCAGAGACACAGGCATTCTTGGGCATCCTGGTAATGGTTGCGGAGTGTAATAACTGCCCTTACTTTCTTTTGCAAACGGTAATTTCAACCGAAAAGTGGGCAGTTGCTGCACTGAATTTTTCGTCAGGTACATATTTATTTAGTCATTAGTCATTGGTCATTGGTACTTATCTTTCCCATTTCCCATTCCCTACTCCCCACTCCCCATTACTCAGTTGTAACCCCGCCATACACCAATGAGAGAACCCTGCACCTGTACTTGCTGAGCCATGACTTCAATGGGATTGTACTTAGGATTTGCTGGTTTAAGGGTAACGCGATCGCCTTGGCGATAAAAACGTTTTAATGTCGTACCAAATCCATCTACTCTAGCGGCGACGATAGTACCATTTTTTAAATGATTTGGTTCTGCTACTGGACGCAGAAATACCACATCGCCATCAGTAATTAAATCTTCAATCATGCTATCGCCAGCTACCCGCAAAGCGTAAGTTTGGGGAGGTAAATCGAAATTAGAAAAGTCTAAATGATCTACAGCATCAGTAAACGGTTCTATTAAACCACCAGCAGCGATTGTCCCCAAAATTGGCACACCTTGCTTAACAGGACGCAAAATCCGAATCGTTCGCGCTTGTCCTTCAGTCCATTCTATATATCCTTTAGTCCGTAAATGTTCTAAACGGCTTTGAATTGGGGCTGGTGACTTCAAGTTCATCGCTTGCATCATTTGCCTAATTGAAGGCGAATGCTGGTGCGATCGGATGTATTCTGCCAACCATTCGTAAAGTTCTTGTTGAGCTTCTGTTAGACGTTCCATAAATTTGCAGGAAGTAATTATAAATGTCTCTAGAACATTAGTACTACAAAAAACTCCCCATAACAAGAGAAAAGTAAAAATATCAAAGGCAAAAGCAAAATTATTTTCTTCTCTTTTGCCTTTTGACAAATAAGAATATTACAGGTTACAGGTTAGAGCTTACAGGTTATAAGGAAGAAAAGATACTCTATCCCCTGTGCCCTATTTTCTTACTCTGCCCCTAAAAGACTTGCAAGTAAAGCCTTTTGCGCGTGGAGACGATTTTCTGCCTGTTCCCAAACTCGTGATTGGGAACCTTCAATAACAGATTCGGTAATTTCTTCACCGCGATGGGCTGGTAAGCAGTGTAAAACAATTGCCTCTGGATCGGCAAGACTTAATAGCTGCTCTGAAATTTGATAAGGCTGGAAAATTGGCATCCGGTTGTCTGCTTCTGCCTCTTGCCCCATACTCGCCCAAACATCAGTGTAAAGTACAGCAGCTCCCTTAGCAGCTAATTCTGGATCGTGAGTCAGAAGGACTTCAGTTTTGTTATTAGCGATCGCTCTTGCTTGCTCTACAATCCTATAATCTGGCTCATATCCGCTAGGAGTAGCAATTTTGACATTCATCCCCACCAAAGCACAGCCTAACATCAAAGAATTAGCCACATTATTCCCATCACCCACGTAGGTTAAAGTTAACCCAGCAAGAGTGTTAAAGCTTTCTTGAATCGTCAATAAATCCGCTAATACCTGACAAGGATGTTCTGCATCGGTAAGCGCATTAATCACCGGAATCTTGGCGTAGTGAGCAAAAGTTTCCAAATCCTGCTGGGCAAAAGTGCGAATTGCCAAAATATCCAGATATCGATCTAACACCCGTGCTGTATCCTGCAAAGGTTCCCCGCGACTAACTTGAGTGACATTAGGGTTGAGATCGATTACCTGCCCACCCAGTTGGTACATCGCCACAGTAAAACTTACGCGCGTGCGAGTTGAAGCTTTGGAGAACAACAACCCTAAAACTTTATTACACTGCAACTTCAACTGTTGTAATTTAAGTTGAGTTGCCAATTGCAGGAGTTCTTGAAGTTCCGTAGTACTGATGTCCGCTAGACTTAATAAATCTCGTCCGAGCAATGCTGCCATGCTTGTAATCTGTAAAAAATAATTATATATTTCTGTTCCTTTATTCAACCGTGCCAAGAAAATATAGTTTCAGAACTGACTAGATATTTTTGCGTTCAGCCCAGGATTTGAGTTAGCTTTTGCTATGAATATTAATTTATTAACTTTATCAGCGATCGGAATCACTGATTTTTTCTGGTTCATCACAATGGCAACACCAGAAAAACTATCTAGGCGTAGACGAGCAGCGATATTGCTAAAATTTCTGGTCTTTTAGCTTTATTTCTGAAAAGCTAGATATTTTTTAGAATTTACAGCTAGACAAATAAATGGATTATGGTACAATAAGAAATTGTGGTTACTAATTAAAAGTCCTCGTCAAACTTGCCAGCATAGCACAGTGGTAGTGCATCCGACTTGTAATCGGAAGGTCGCGAGTTCAAATCCCGCTGCTGGCTTTTGTTGAGAGAGAACGATTTTTCTGGCTAGGACTTGCTTGTGGTTTTTTGTCTTGTTGCAACTACCACAATTGACGATATTAATATTGTGCTAAATTAGCCCAAATTCTGGTTAATTACAGAACATAATTAGTTCAAATGAAGTGGGTTAGCAAATGCGTTGATGATTTTGTGAATATGAAAAATCTTTAAAGACGGAAGGTTCTATCTTTTTGATTGTCAAACAAAAACACCGCTCGACGCAGGGGTGTTTTAAGTGAATGTGGATAATTGATAAAGATGTTGCGATCGCCTAAATTCGTAATTCCTGTGGCTTAATCTCCCAATCGTCTTTCTTGATTCTCTCGGTTGCAAGCCGTACAAGCTTTTCTACAACTTTTCTAAAAGTTGTTTTGTTGGTGTAATTAAAATAACGATTCCTGTTTACTAATCTTAAGATATCTAAGTCTGTCCTTATAAAAAGTTTTTCATTCTTGAGCGTTAGCGTAGCTCGCTGTAGGCATCGTTGTTCTGTCTCGATCAATTCATAGAGCACCGATCGCACTTTCTCTTGCCAATCTGGAATAGCTTGATATTTGGAATATAGCAAATGGACACAAATGTTTATCATCCCGACTACTATCGCGTAATTGAACGCGTAGTTGGTGGATGGCATTTCAAAAAAGGCAAACTATTTTACAAGCACTTGCCGATAAGTATTAATTTCGATGATTTTGAGCTTTTGTACGGCATTACCAAACAGCAGGTAGCCATTGAGCTATTTCGCCTTGAATCTGTAAAAGCTGGCTATTATTTAGCTGATTTGCGCCATAAACAGTTTTACTAATGCAGGACGGAACCGGAAGGCATAGAAATTACAACTGCGATCGCTTGGCATTGGGAGAGACGATCCAATGGAGCATTAGATACTTACACAAACCCTCTTGAAAAGTTTTTCAGGAGGGTTTTTTTGATTTGTTTAGAGCGATCGCGCAAACTCATTGCATTGGTTAATTCAAAGCATCAGCGATCTTAATACCAAGGTGCTGCAATGCTTTTTCTTTCACAAATTCAGCTGCACTACGAGCCGATTCCGCCAAAATAGTATCGGTGTTTGGAGTAAGCTTCAGCGCTCCTCCCAGGTATCCCAAAGCTTTGCAATAATTATCAGTCAGGTTGGTAGATGCCAGTCTCTTTACAGTTTGATGATCGCCACTCTGAAAAGCTGTTAGCGCTTTGTGGTGTAAATCGTTTTCTGGTTTTCCTAGTACTTCAAGAATTGCGTTCACAGCTTTCTCAACTTTTTCTTGTGTTAGTTCTGTAGATATAGTTGCTTGCATATTTATCTCCTTTTATTCATGAATTCGCAAGTTGTCGGTAGCGTTCTTGAACTTCCCGAATCGAAAACAAAGTTTCAAACTTCAACCCTGCTGACTGGTACAACTCACCTCCTCCTTGCTCTCTGTCTACCAGTGAAATTACTTGACTCACGGTATAACCTGCATCTTTAAGACGTTCAACTGCTTTTAGAGCAGATTGCCCAGTTGTTACTACATCTTCCAAAACTACTACTTTTGCACCCTCTGGTAAACTGGGGCCTTCTATATAAGCTTTCGTTCCATAACCCTTGGCTTCCTTGCGAATAATTAGCGCTGGTATTGGACGGTTTTCATAAACAGAAACTATACTCACTGCTGTCACAATCGGGTCAGCTCCCATTGTTAACCCACCTACAGCCTGTGTATCTACAGGTAATAAAGGAAATAGTAACCGTCCAACCGCCAAAGCGCCTTGAGGATGGAGTGTTACCTGTGTTTTATTCACGTAATAAGAACTACGCAGCCCAGAAGAGAGGAGAAAATCACCCTCTTGATAAGCAAGTTGGCAAAATAAATCTAGTAGTTTGTGGCGCAAAGTAGTTAACTCAGAAGTGGTTGCCCAAATATCTGAGTGGGTAAGAGTTTCAGTAGGATACGTCATTACAAAACATTAAAAGTTGTGCTACACCAAAGGTTGAACTCATCAGAGTTCTGAACTTCAGCATAAATTAAGATTCGCCTAAAGCAAAAGTTGAGGAATCAAAAACGTGCGTATAAAATTTAAAACCTTTGGCGGTTTATTGGTACTACTTGCTGCTGGTATTGCTTTTCCTTCTATTGCATCTGCCCAAACGGCAACACCCAATACTGAAACTACGAATGATGTATTTGAACGAGCTTATTTTCGTCACGATCGCAATTTCTACGAAAATGGCAGCATCAAGCGTCAGCTAGACTCATTTCTCGGATCTGGTACTGGTTTCGGTGGCTCCTTTCCAGAAAATGAAATTGCCCGCGATGCCGAGTTGGTTAATACTTTATATCATGATGCCCTGACTCAGCAAGTTGGCAACGATCCTTATATTCGTACTCCTGATTTACCAAATCCTTATGACACATCGCTAATGATGTCTCCTCGCTATAGCAACAAACTTAAAGTCGGAACTGAATTCCGGTTTGAAACTTTACCATCTCGGTAAGATTGGGGAGTGGGGAGTCAACAAGGGAATAGGGTACAGATTATTCCCTATCACCTGTCATCTCTCCCCTAATCCCAATGCCTTTCTATTAGTAGTTTTTGATGATTCAGTGCGCCCTGCTGGAATCGAACCAGCCTGAAGACGAATTATGAGTTCGTTGCCTCCCCAATCGGCCAAAGGCGCTTGTTTTGTAAGGTTCTGGGTTGCTACAAGTTAATTACTTCAACTCTTAAGTCAACCTCATTTGCTAATTTTAGAGTGAGAAAAATACCTCCCGCACTGAGTTTAGCCAATTCCATGAATATAGCACATATTTACCACGTGTGAATACTGGATAATAGTTTACTAGATTTTTATACTAGATAATTTGATCATAGATATAGTGCAAACTAATATTGATTGAGTTCCTTTAAGGATTGAGGTCAAAAGCTTCACTATTCTTAAATAGACCAGCATTCTATTGTGATAGCTTTTCAGCGATGAAAATAAATTCTACTGTACTTCTTACTTTGATTTTGTTAATTCTGATGATGGGAGCAGGTTCTGTGAGCGCTTTTTTGGGCTTTGAACTGGGGAGTTCAGCACTTAAAGGCGTGACTACACCAGATGGACGTCCCACAACCAAATTTGCCAGCAATAAGGCAAATAACTCTCAACAGGCAGGGTTGGTACTATTAAAAGAGGAAGAGATTCTAAAAATTGTCAAGGCGCGAATTGAGGGTAAGACCAAAGCCGCTAAATCGGAAAAGCCAGAAGAAGATGATGAAGAAACCAATAGCAGCAAGCAGAAGCCAGAGGAAAAACCCCCAGAAGTAGTTGAAGAAAAGCCCCTACCAGGTTTTCCGGTTACAGCCCAAAGTCAGGGTGTAACAATGACTGTGCAATCTGCTCGCTACTCTGGCGGTGATTTACTACTGAAAGTGAAAATGCAGAACAAAGGTAAGGATTCTGTGCGCTTCTTGTATAGTTTTTTAGATGTTACCGATGACAAAGGACGAACCCTGAGTGCAAGTACAGAGGGTTTACCAACAGAATTGCCTGTAAATGGGCCAGTATTTTCAGGTACAGTGAGCATTCCTACAGCTTTACTTGATGATGTCAAGAAAATATCACTTGCTCTCACTGATTATCCCGCTCAACAATTGAAGCTAGAGGCATCGAATATTCCTGTAGAAAGGTAGAAAAAGCATTGGACATTGGGCATTGGTAATTATCTGTTATTTTTTACTATTCCCTATTCCCCCTAAATGGAGGACGTGAGTTTTACACGAGCTTTGGCGGTAAGTGGTTTTCCTAATTTAAGTTTGATAGAAGTGGCGCTGCGGTTGTTGTCAGTGTTACTACTGATTGCCATAAATGCCTTTTTTGTAACGGCGGAGTTTTCGATGGTGAGCGTGCGGCGATCGCGTATTCACCAGCTAGTTAAGGCTGGGGATATTCCAGCGATCGCTGTAGAAATGTTACAACGCAGTATTGACCGACTGCTATCTACCACCCAATTAGGCATTACCCTCTCTAGTTTGGCACTGGGATGGATTGGCGAAAGTACGATTGTCGTGCTGGTGAATGCGTGGTTAAAATCCTGGCCTTTACCCAGTGGGATGACTACCTTCCTCGCCCATTCCCTATCAATTCCTATCGCCTTTTTCTTGATTGCCTATTTGCAAATTGTGATCGGAGAATTATGTCCCAAATCCTTAGCCATGCTGTACTCAGAACAGCTAGCGAGGTTTTTGGGGCCTCCCGTAAAAGCGATCGTGCGTTTTTTTGGCCCCTTCATCTGGATTCTTAACCAATCAACTCGTTTTTTACTACGAATTTTTGGCATTCAATACACAGGTCAAGGCTGGCGACCGCCTGTAACTCCTGAAGAATTGCAACTGATCATCTCTACAGAATGGGGGTCTACTGGTTTACAGCGTGCAGAGCGAGAATTGCTCAATAATGTCTTTGAGTTTAGGGATGTCATGGCCCAAGATGTGATGATCCCGCGCACCAGCATTGTCACGCTGCCAAAAGATGCTACCTTTCAGACATTACTCAGGGAAATGGCTTCTACTGGTTACTCTCGCTATCCTGTGATTGGTGAATCTTTGGACGATGTTCGCGGTATTGTTTATTTTAAAGATTTAGCACAACCTTTGGCTGTAGGAAAGCTCAGTTTAGAGACACAGATCCAACCTTGGATGCGTCCCGCCCGATTTGTTCCAGAACACACGCCCTTGAGTGAACTTTTGCCCATGATGCAGCAAGAGAAACCCGCTATGGTTATGGTAGTCAATGAATTTGGCGGTACTGTGGGACTAGTGACAATCAAAGATGTGATTGCCGAAATTATTGGCGATCCCAGCGAATCTGAAAGCAGTGAAGACTTACTGATTCAAATGTTAGATGAGCAAAAATTTTTGGTGCAAGCACAAATCAACCTTGAAGACCTCAATGAAGTTTTGCATCTCAATTTGCCTCTGACCAGAGAATACCAAACACTAGGGGGTTTTTTGCTGTATGAGTTACAGAAAATTCCTGCCAAAGGCGAAACCTTTTGTTATCAAAATCTCGAATTCACCGTGGTATCAATTGTTGGCCCACGCCTACATCAAATTCAACTGCGACGGTTAGAGGAAGAGGGAAGAGCAGAGGAGCAGGGGAGTAGAGGAGATGAGGAGACAAGGGGGAATTATTGAACAAGTCTCTACCTTTGTCTCTTCTCAATACCCTATTTGACCAATGCCTCTACTATGCATACACCAGTGGATCGACAAGTCCTAATTCGGCAAAAGCTGCTAGCCGTAAGCGACAAGAATCACACACACCGCAGGCGACATCTCCACCCGTATAGCAAGACCAAGTTAGTTCCCAAGGAACTCCCAATTGGTTCCCCAATTGGATGATTTCGGTTTTTTTCAAGTTGATTAGGGGTGCAACAATATTAATTGGTCGTCCCTCACGCCCTTGTTTGGTTCCCAGGCGAAAAACTTCTTGCATTGCTTGGATATAGTCGGGGCGACAATCAGGATATCCTGAGTAATCTAGGGCATTAACGCCGATATAGACACGCTCTGCGGCGATCGCTTCGGCGTAACTAAGAGCAAAGCTTAAAAAGATGGTATTACGAGCTGGAACATAAGTTACAGGAATATTTTGAGACATTTCATCCAGCGATCGCTCCTGAGGTAAATCAATGGCATCATCGGTAAGTGCGGAACCGCCCCATTGCCGTAAGTCAAAGTTAACTACCTGATGTTTTGCGATCGCAGCTTTTTGAGCGACACTGAGCGCTGACTGTAACTCTCGTCGATGTCGCTGCTGGTAATCAAAGGAAATAGCATGACATTCACAGCCATCAGCTTGAGCTTTGTACAGAATTGTGGAAGAGTCCAATCCCCCAGATAACAGAATTACAGCTTTCATCTTGGTTGCAAATTTTGGATTTCAAATCACTGCATCAAACCTTAACAAGATGCCAGAAAGCAATGCCAAGGAGAATTTATACTTAAGTCTTACTAAAAGTTTTAAAGTTAATAAAAATACATATATTTTTGTAGAAAGTGTAAAATCCAAAGCAAACTCGAAATATCTATACAAAAGATATTTGGATTACGGGAACCGATCACAAACTTTGAAATTCTTCATAAACATAGGCTCTATGTTACCATCTGGATGGTTTTAGACGGATCGTAACCGGCTTTCGAGTATAAACGCCAACGACCGTAGCGTCTCTAAATTTGGTGGTTGAGGAGAGAATAATAGTGCAAAATAGCATGTCAGTGGCAGAACCGAATCCATATACACAGCGCAACCAGCCACGACCAATCCGCATAGGCGTGATTGGAGTGGGTAACATGGGACAACACCACGCTCGCGTGCTGAGTTCAATGAAAGATGTTGAACTAGTCGGAGTGGCAGATATTAACGTCGAGCGAGGATTAGAAACTGCCAGCAAGTACAAGGTGCGTTTTTTTGAAGATTACTGCGATCTGCTACCCCTTGTGGAAGCAGTTTGTGTAGCTGTTCCCACCCGTCTGCACTATGCCGTGGGCATCAACTGTCTGTTAGCGGGAATTCATGTTTTGATTGAAAAACCGATCGCAGCCAGTATTTCTGAGGCAGAGTCTTTGGTAAATGCCGCGGCTGAGTCTGGGTGTATCCTGCAAGTAGGTCATATTGAGCGTTTTAACCCAGCTTTTAAAGAACTGAGCCAAGTTCTAAAAACAGAGGAATTACTGGCGCTAGAAGCCCACAGAATGAGTCCTTACTCAGATCGAGCAAACGATGTTTCAGTTGTGCTGGATTTAATGATCCATGACATCGACCTACTTTTGGAATTAGCTGCTTCCCCAGTAACGAAATTGACTGCTAGCGGTACTCGCTCCCTAGACTCTGGTTATTTAGATTACGTAACCGCCACCTTGGGGTTTGCCAATGGTATTGTTGCTACTCTGACTGCCAGTAAAGTCACCCACCGCAAAATTCGCCGAATTGTCGCCCATTGCAAAAATTCATTTACTGAGGCAGATTTTCTCAAGAATGAAATTTTGATTCACCGACAAACGGCTGCCAATTCTCTTACCGACCACCGACAAGTACTTTATAGACAAGATGGTGTAATTGAAAAAGTTTACACCAGCAATATTCAACCACTGAGTGCAGAATTAGAACATTTTGTCAACTGCGTACACGGTGGTAATCAACCTTCAGTAGGTGGCGAACAAGCTCTCAAAGCCCTGAGACTTGCAAGTTTAATTGAGCAGATGGCGCTGGAAGATCGAGTTTGGAATCCCTTAGACTGGGAATCGGAACCAAGGGTACAATCTTTGACCCCCACAGTCTAGAAGAAGAGGGTATGAGGGGATGAGGCGGACAAGGTGAAATTTTCTCCCTTCTCTCTCCATGCTACCCCACAGCCCCAACTTCAGCAGAAAACCTAGAGTATGTTTTTAAATTTGCCATCAAGTCTTTAGATCCTTCCTAGTCCCTTTAAAAAGCAGGCTAAGGGGGATCTAAAAAATTAGAAAACAAAACCTACTGCTCTGTCCCATTAATTTTGGGAGGTTTGTAGTCAGCGATAAATCGTTCAATCTCAAGGGCTAGAGCTACTTACAAACTTTTATAACTCTCAACATTAATGAAACAGAACTATAGCTTCCACTTGTCTTACTCTGTTTTTCAGTTGTAATGTCAATTTTTAGTGTAGCCAAATTACCTTGACTCTAACAAGCGGGGATAATTACCCTTTAAAAAAGCTAAAGCTGAATTTAGTAACAAGACTAGTCCAGCAATTTCAGGAATTGACTCAATGCTTGAATGGATAACTAATACTATCAACTATTTTGGCTATTGGGGAATCGCCCTACTAATGTTTTTAGAGAACCTTTTCCCCCCCATTCCTTCAGAATTGATTATGCCACTGGCTGGATTTACAGCAAGTCCATATCAACCAGGAGGGGCAAAGCTGAATATTATTGGTGTATTTTTCGCAGGACTTTTGGGTTCTGTATTGGGCGCACTTATTTGGTACTATCCGGGTAAGTTTTTGGGTGAAATCCGTTTGAAAGCTTGGGCTGACAAGTATGGCAAATGGCTGGCCATATCCAGTAAAGACATCACCAAGGCCAAAGAGTGGTTTGATCGACAAGGTAGAACAGCAGTATTAATTGGTCGTCTTGTGCCAGGAATCCGCACCTTGATTTCTGTTCCCGCAGGTATTAGCAATATGCCTTTGCTACCATTTTTGTTTTACACAACATTAGGTAGCGCTGCTTGGGTGGGTTTGTTAACATACTCAGGATACATATTGGGTAGTCAGTATGAACTTGTGGACAAGTACCTTGCTCCTGTATCCAAAATCGTACTTGGCGGTTTGGTTCTAGCATTTGTTTTCTGGATATTCAAGCGCCAGTTAAGACGCACTAGAAGATGAAACACGGACGCTTTTGGTTTGAAAGCAGTGAAAGCAGGGGTTACATCTGGCCAAAATTCGCCTACACTATGCCAAATAATACTAGATGTGCGTTGGCAAAGCCCACCAGAGGTATCGCCGGAATTAATTTTTGGCGTATTTCTAGCTACACTTGACGCAACCTAGAATTTCTGGTTGCTCGCATTTTTGTAAGATGAGCATGACAACTTTTTACAGTTAAGTTTGAACTAGGAGCTTTCATGACAGACCAACCTTCCGCCGCTACCCCAATCAATGCTGCTGCTATACCCATGAATAGGCAGCCGTTAGCATCGACTCCCATGAATGCTGTTAATAATAATCCTCCCAAGCCAGCCGGTGTTCCGGGAAAAACCATTCTCAGTGTTGACTTAGGAAGAACTTCCACAAAAACTTGTGTGAGTCGTGAACCCGGCAGTGTGGTGTTCGTACCTGCCAACGTCAAGCAGATGTCAATCGAACAAGTACGCGGTGGTGTTTTTGAAGCCAGGGCTACTGACCCCTTAATGGATTTGTGGCTGGAGTATCAAGGAAATGGATATGCTGTTGGTCAACTGGCAGCCGATTTTGGGGCGAATTTAGGAGTCGGACAATCTAAGGTAGAGGCTGCACTGGTAAAAGTGTTAGCAAGTGCTGGCTACTTCAAACTCAGAGATGATATCTCAGTCGTACTAGGTCTGCCTTTTCTTTCCTTAGAGCAATTTGAAAAGGAAAAAGCACAGTTAATTAGCCAAGTCGGTGGCCCTCATGTGTTGAACTTCCGAGGCGAATCTGTGTCGCTGAACGTCAGTAAGGTATGGGTAATGCCAGAAGGTTACGGCAGCTTGCTGTGGTCTGAAGCTCAACCCAAGAAAAACCCTGGCAGTCCTGATTTTACAAAAATATCGGTGGCGATCGTCGATATTGGACATCAAACCGTCGATCTTTTGATGGTAGATAACTTCCGTTTTGCCAGAGGTGCTTCTAAGAGTGAAGACTTCGGGATGAATAAGTTTTATGAATTGGTGTCTGCCGAAATTGAGGGAGCAGATAGTCAATCTCTAGCGCTGATTTCCGCTGTAAACAAACCCAGAGGCGAACGCTTTTACCGTCCTAAAGGCGCTAGCAAGCCCACCAACCTAGACGATTTTCTTCCCAACCTCACAGAGATGTTTTCGCGCGAAATCTGTAGCCGTGTGTTAGCCTGGTTGCCAGAACGCGTCACCGATGTGATTCTGACTGGTGGGGGTGGTGAGTTCTTCTGGGACGACGTTCAACGTCTGCTCAAAGAAGCAAAGATTAATGCTCATTTAGCAGCACCTTCCCGTCAGGCGAATGCTTTGGGGCAGTATATTTATGGAGAGGCACAATTATCCTCCAATCGCGCTGCTAGGGCATAAAGCTGATGTTCCAATGGTCAAAAAAGGTAGTTAAATCCGTCACGTTCAACCCAGAGCTTGCTGATGAAAGCTTGTTAGCGCAAGTAGAAAGTTATTTGGAAAAACAACCAGACAAGACTTTCAGCGACCTCTGTAAAGAAGCCTTATGGCAATCTTTATGTGTACCGGAACCTGTACAACCTGCTCCACAAACAGCAGCAACAACACCAATTGATCAACAAATCGGTGAACTGCAACGTCAAGTGGCTGGACTTGAGGAACGTTTTTTTGCCAAGGGATCTAATCGTTTGGAGGCGATGGAACATCATCTACTGCAACTTTCTCAACAAGTTGCACAACTGGCGCTCATAGTCAACGATCGATCGTTCATTCCGTCTCCAACTCAATTAGAAGTAGTAAATAATACTTCTTATACTGTTGCTACCCCTCCTCAAGAGGTTGACCCCGTAATCAGTCGCCTTAGTCAGTTTCTCGATGATTTTTAAGGAACAATCAGCTTTGTGAGCAGTTTTTGCTCATGTTAACAATCCTTAATAGTATTAACTATTAAGGATTGTTAATGTTTATATATAGAAATATTTGATTATTGAGATTTGTGTATCTATAAATATGAGCTTGACAAACAAAGTTTGGACATGGTGAAGTTTTTGGAGTTAGGTAAGGCTTTGGGTATTACTCCTTGTGAATTGTTGGGAAAACTAGAACAAGTAACTTAAACAGCAGATTTTACCCAATAGTAACTGTGAGCAATAACCTAAAAATACCGGATTTTGATGCCAATCTGATCATGTCAGAAGCTGAAAATATCGCAAAACTTCGTTTTGGGATGTTCTGGAATGATTCTGTAAAAACAGTTTTATTCGTCTGTTGTAATTCGCCTGAATTATTTCCATATTTAAAAGTATGCAATTCTCGCTTAGATTATCATTACTAAGTGGTTAAATAAGTATTTTGGCGGTTATAATAATCGAGCCTCAAAGCGAACTAGTAAGAATATAGGCACTGTTTCTGACAAAATTATTGACACGATTCTTTCCGCTCGTTTACCTACTCTCAGCACTGATGGCATTAATCACATAAAGTATGCTCATCGTCTTTCCATGTCGGCAGAAAACATATTGGGTCTTCTTTTAGAAGAATATCCTGCCGAAAAATTATCATTTTATGGTTGGTACTGTGCTTGGGGTGAAACTATAAATAAGGTTGATTTTTGCACCAAGAAAGGTGAGCTATTACAAGTTAAAAACCGTAGTAATTCTGAAAATAGTTCGAGCAGTAGTATCCGTAAAGGAACTGTCATTCGGAAATGGCATAGAGTCAATGCTCAAAATGGAGCTTACTATTGGAAAGAACTGAATCAATTAATAGGATGCTCTAATCTTTCTGAAGAATACTTTGCTACCTTTGTTAGACAAACTATTGCTGAAAATCATGCAGCATTGTATGTAAAAGATAGTAATTATTGGCAACAAATTCAGTAATAAAAGTATTAAAATAATTAACAGGCTAGGAATTTAGTGATTAAATAGTGAAAGCTGTTCAAAGACTGGTATCCCTTTAGGTTTCTCCTGTCTAATTAAACTATGTAAATAGTCACCAATAGCTTTAGCTAAGAGTCCAGGTACAGCATTACCTATCTGTCGGTACTTAGAGGCTGTCGAACCAGAGAAAATCCATGAGTCTGGAAAGGTTTGAATCCTGGCACACTCTCGAACACTTAGAGGACGCAGTTCCTCTGGATGACACATATCTGTAGCCTTTTGGTAAGGACTTGTGGTAACAGTAGGAGATGGCTTATCCCAACATAACCTTCTGTAAAACCCTACTTTCCCGCCTCCAGATTTGTAAGCCCCTCCCATTGCTTCTTTTATCAAGTCGTTAGGTAACAGGACTTACGCAACTGGCACAGTGCGATCGCTAGCTAGTAGTACATACGTATTCAATTAGCGAGAATGTGTTTGATTGGCTTTGCTCAAATTAGTAACAATAATCAATGATGTATCTTGTTGTTCAAAATTTTATGAGAAAATTGATAAAAGTGTATTAAAAAGTTGGTTAGTGATGAAATTTACTAAACTTAATTATTGTCAATATTTACTGAGCAGCCAAATTAACTATACAATGACTAATCAAGCAGAACATTTGTCAAATATTAGTCATGATAAAACAAATTATTATTTAAAGAATGAAAAATTAACTCCTCGTTTACTTTGGGATAATGTCCAAGATTTAATTGTCCCTGACGAGGATGCTTATATTATATTTGATGATACAGTTTTAGATAAAAGATTTTCGGAGGAAATAGAAATAGTACGAAGGCAGTATAGTGGTAATGAACATGGCGTTATTAGAGGGATAGGAATAGTAAATTGCATATATGTTAATCCTAAAACTCTCAATTTCTGGGTAATAGATTATCGTATTTTCAATCCAGACAATGATGGTTTAAGCAAGATTGACCATGTGAAAAATATGCTGCAAGGGCTTGTATACCACAGGACTTACGCAACTGGCACCATTGCTTGTGCCAGTTGCGTAAGTCCTGGAAACAGTATGCTACAAAAGCGCTATCCTTTTTTAAATGTGGTAGGCGTATACGTGCCGTTAGACATTACACCTCTACAATGCATAAATTTGCTCACTTTTATGTTGAATATTATTAGTACATATTATTACTAGATTCTTTTTTTACTTTATACACTGTATAAATGCTAGAATCCTCAAGTAGACAGTTAGGATACCTAGATGCCAGTTGTAGCTAACTCAATCAAGTTTGGTACAGACGGCTGGCGGGGCGTTATTGGTGACGAGTTCACCTTTGAACGCCTAGCCCTGGTCGCGCCAGTCGCCGCAAAAGTATTATATGATACATATTTTTCTACGGTGGGTAGCCGGACAATAATTGTCGGTTACGATCGCCGATTCATGGCCGAAGACTTTGCTCGTGCTGTTGCCGATACTGTCACCGCTGTCGGCTTTGATGTGCTATTGAGCGAGAGCTATGCCCCAACCCCAGCTTATAGTTGGGCAGCAAAACAACTCAACGCTTTAGGGGCGCTGGTAATTACAGCTAGCCATAATCCAGGTTCATATTTGGGATTAAAAGTCAAGGGTTATTTTGGTGGATCGGTACCGCCAGAAGTCACAAAAGAGATAGAAGCGCAGTTATCAGTGGGAGTACCACTAGCAGCTACCCCAGGCAAGCAAGAAAAATTCGATCCTTGGCCCAGTTATACCCAAGCACTAGAAGGTAAAGTTGATATCGCCAAACTTCGAGAAGCGATCGCATCTGGCAAACTAACGTTATTTGCTGATGTCATGCATGGCGCTGCTGCTAGTGGATTGGCAAGACTACTAGGCAATCAGGTCAAAGAAATCAACAGCGATCGCGATCCCCTATTTGGTGGCGGTGCGCCGGAACCATTGCCTAAATACCTTTCAAAGCTATTTGAAGTCATCAAGACTCACCGAGAAACCGATAAATCAGGTTTAACGGTGGGGTTGGTATTTGATGGAGACTGCGATCGCATCGCGGCTGTAGATGGAGAAGCCAACTTTCTAAGTTCCCAAGTATTAATCCCGATATTAATCGACCACTTAACCCTGCGGCGCGGTTTTACTGGAGAAATAGTCAAAACTGTCAGTGGTTCCGACTTGATGCCCCTTGTAGCAGCACTACATAACCTATCAGTCTTTGAGACAGCAGTTGGTTATAAATACATTGCTGACAGAATGTTAGTAGCAAAAGTATTGCTGGGCGGCGAAGAGTCGGGAGGAATTGGCTATGGTAGCCATATTCCCGAACGTGATGCCCTGCTGTCAGCATTGTACGTTCTAGAGGCGATTGTAGAATCTAGTTTGGATTTAGGTGAGTATTATCGCCACTTGCAAAAACAAACAGGGTTTACCTCAGCTTATGATCGCATTGATTTACCCTTAGCAAGTATGGAAGTGCGATCGCGTCTTTTGCAACAACTGCAAACCCAACCCTTATCAGAAATTGCAGGGTTAGCAGTAATTGATTGCCAGACAATTGACGGCTATAAGTATCGTTTAGCTGATAAAAGCTGGTTAATGATTAGGTTTAGCGGTACTGAGCCAGTTTTACGCCTCTACTGCGAAGCCCCGACAATAGAGCAAGTGCATCAAACTCTTGCTTGGGCGAAACAGTGGGCGGAGTAAAATTAATCATTAGTCATTTGTCTTTTGTCCTTTGTCCTTGGTAAATGACCAATGACCAATAACCAATGACCAATGACTAATGACCAATGATCAATGACTAATGACTAATGACCAAATTACTTGTAGTAGCCACAGGAAATCCTGGTAAGCTGCGGGAAATGCAGGCTTACCTGGAAAATTCTGGTTGGGAATTAACCCGCAAACCTGAAGAATTGGAAATTGATGAGACGGGCGAAACTTTTGCCGCCAACGCTTGTCTAAAAGCGTCACAAATTGCTAAAGCTACGAGAAACTGGGCAATTGCTGATGATTCAGGCTTGCAAGTAGATGCCCTAAATGGCGCCCCAGGGGTGTATTCTGCACGTTACGCCAAAACCGACTCAGAACGCATTGCTAAGGTACTCAAAGAATTAGGCAACGAGGTAAATCGGCAAGCTCAATTTGTTTGTGCAGTAGCGATCGCTCGTCCTGATGGTGCGATCGTATTACAATCTGAAGGTGTTTGTCGCGGCGAAATTCTCCACGTACCTCGTGGTGATAGTGGTTTCGGCTACGACCCAATTTTTTATGTGCAAGAATTGCAATTGACCTTTGCTGAAATGACACGGGAGTTGAAGAAGTCAATTAGCCATCGAGGCAAGGCTTTTACGGCTTTACTTCCGCAACTAGAGAGAGTTAAGAATTAGGAGAGACGCGATTAATCGCGTCTGTGCAAGAGTTAGGAGAGACGCGATTAACGCGTCTGTACAAGAGTTAGGATTTATGAATTCTGCTAAATCTTCATTCATTAGTCCTGACTCACGACTCATAACTTTTTTAAACTGCTTCTGTGTTCTTTTCGCCGGTGCGAATCCGAATCACTTGCTCAACAGGCGAGATGAAAATTTTACCATCGCCAATTTCACCAGTGCGAGCAGCAGCAATAATTTTATCTACTACCATATCAACCTGATTGTCGTCAACGACGATTTCCACTTTGAGTTTTTGCAGAAACTCAACAGTATATTCAGAACCCCGATACCGTTCAGTTTGACCTTTCTGCCGTCCGAACCCCCGGACTTCAGAAACAGTCATGCCAACAATACCAGCGTTAACTAAGGCAATTTTTACCTCATCTAGCTTAAATGGGCGGATAATAGCTTCTACTTTTTTCATCTTCTTGACTCCTGACTTCTACTAGCTTCGTTTATATATCTAACCAGATCCGCTGTCTGAAGCTGTAACTAGCAGTGCTTTTCCTAAAAAATATGTAATAATTACAACTTTTTTAAAGTTTAAGTGCTTTACTTGAGGTTTTGTGACATGACAAGCGGCAATAATTTGTTAATTGGATAATCTTTGAGGTTCTAACATAAAGAAATTGCTGTCAATTTAGCATTTTATGTAGCTTTTATAACCTAAAAATAGCTCGTTTCTGCCATTTAGCATATTTGTTCGGATATTTAGAGAGTGATTACAGACAAATTACACGGTAGCCTGAAAGTCTGCTACTGCTGCTAACCGTGGGAATGTCAACTAACGTTTCTGATGTTCAAACAAGGGACGCACAATGAAATATCCAGCACTAAAGGCAGTCAGCATGATTAACAAGATGGTAATAATTAACCACCAGCCATTGATTCCCTTAACATCTGGCTCAGTAGTGGAATAATAATTTACTTGTTGCTCTTCTATAAAAACTGGTTCTGATATCGGAAAATTCATTTCCATTACAGGTGTAGAAAAGTCTTGGCGACGGCTTTTTTCGGGTGGTGTTTTGGGCACAACGGATGGACGCGAACGAGAAACCTGCTGAGGTGGACGTGCTTGTGTTACCGGCTGTTTGGCAGCACTTTTAACGTCATCAGAAGCTTGGTTGGCTTGGTGATAACTAGGTGTAGCATGGGAATCCACAAAATTTTGCAAACGAGAAAAAGACTCAACGACTTTGGTAATTTCTTGACGTAATAGTTGATTTTCTTGTGCTAGTTGCTGATTTTGAATGGTGAGTGCATTTAGCCTCGCCTGTACTGCTTGCAACTCTGTTGACAATTCCCTGTATACAGATAGCGGTACAGAGGGAGGGTAGGCTTGAGTAGTTGGTGTTGGCGAATTCCTGTGAACAGAACCTATGGTTGTTCGCATCGGGGGCTTGGTATTAAAAATCAAAGTAATTAGATCGTACAGAGATGCTAACAGAGATAGTCACCCCTGAAACTATGCCCAAGAATAATAGAAAAATATCGAAAGGGCAAAGATTTTTTATTTGGGCATTGGGGATGGAGTACTGAGAAAACTTTTCTCTAGTCCCCATCCCCAATGACCAGTCTCCAATCCCTAATCCCTAGTCTCTAGTCCCTAGTCTCCACAATGGGAAGAAGTGTCCCACAGGGCCTTGCCCTTCGCCAATATCTAGGGCGTAAGTGAGTGCGGTAGTCACATATTCCTTTGCCTGTTGCACTGCCTGCCACAAATCTTTTCCTTTAGCTAGATTAGCAGCGATCGCAGCCGATAGTGTACAACCAGTACCGTGGGTATTTTTTGTCTCTACTTGCTGGCAAGTCAAAACTTCCAACTTATCCCCATCAAACCAGATATCAACGCCACGCAAATCTCCCTGCATACCTCCACCTTTAACTAAAACAACCTTCGTCTTTAAAGTCTTGTGAATAATTTCAGCCGCGGCTTGCATATCCTCTAAAGAATTAATTTGTAAACCGCTCAAAATTTGGGCTTCATAGCGATTGGGCGTAATCATAACCGCTTTGGGAATCAGGGCATGGCACAGAGTCTTTACAGCATCATCATCAATCAATTGTGCTCCCGTGCGTGACACCATTACTGGATCGACTACTAAATTATTGATTTGTAAAGCTTCCACTTGCTGGGCAACAGCAAAGATAATTTCCTGATTGAGCAACATTCCTGTTTTGGCAGCTTGTACGCCAATATCCTCAACTACTGCCTGAATTTGCGCCACAACAGCCTCTGTTGGCATAGCATCAACCCTCTTCACTCCTAGAGTGTTTTGCGCCGTGACGCAGGTTATAGCACTAGTACCGTGGACACAGTGAAAAGCAAAGGTACGTAAATCAGCTTGAATTCCTGCACCGCCACCGCTATCTGAACCAGCAATAGTTAAAGCAACAGGTATTCTGGAGTTTATTTCAGTGTTCATATTATAAAGATTAAGTAAGTTGGTGTCATCAAACCAAACTATCTCAAAGATTGATGAACTACGCTAAAATCCTCTTCCCTCCTGCCCGATTTCAACGACTGACTCCACTAGACACTTCCATAGTTTTTTGGGGCTTGTTGTAAAAAAATTTACCACATTCCGAGCATTCACTGATATCAAGTGCTATTTGTAAAGGTTAGTTTTAATTAAGTTCACAACGCTCAGTTACACCGCTTAAAACAGGTTCAACTAAGTTGTTACATTAGTCCCCTTAAGTTAAAGGGTCAACCTAACTAAAGTTTCAACCAATTTAACTTCGATTGCTTTAACTTTAAGTCCCCAGTTATCAACCAAGGGTGAATTTTACCATGCAGATTTGGCAACCCCCTGACTTAAAACAACGCATAAAGTTCAGAGGAATTAATATGCCAAATACGATCGTTTTATTGAAAAAAGTAGATGCTAAAGCTGGTTTGCAAAGAGCAGCGATGTCTACGACGGGCTACGCCTATGCAGCTGCTAAAGATGAAGATACGATTCAATTCAACTTTATCTAGTCTTGCTAAGAGGATGTCTGATGACAAGTCTGGAGTAGAGCATCTACGCGTTAATCGTCCAATTACTCTCAACAAAACTCTGACAATTGACGGTATTGATATTCCTAGTTTGACCGTCAACGGTTGACAGGAGAAAAATTTTTCAGGTTTACAACAGCGTTTCTACAATCGACGCGATTTTAAGTCGCGACCGGACAACTGTGACTGTCCTTAACAGTGCAGATAGATGACTCATTCAAATAACTACTTAGCAACTGAAGAAAGTTGCTGAGATTGTACTACCAATTTCCCCTACATATATTCGGAGTAAACAGATGGCTGGCAATACATATTACGTTTCTGCAACAGGCAGCGATAAAAATAATGGCTTAGACGAAAAATCTGCATTTCTCACCTGGGGTAGAGCTGTGTATGAGATGAAAGCAGGCGACACGCTCTACGTTATGAATGGAAATTATCAAATGAAAGGGGTTACGCTTTTAAACTTGAATGGCTCACCAGATAACTGGACAACAATAAAAGCTTATCCAGGGGCTACGCCAACGATAACAACAACGGGAAGTGGCATTACTATATTGAGTTCATCCTACGTGCGGATTGAAGGACTTGATATAAAAGGCAATCGGGAAAACATCACTCTCGACTATGCCTTGCAAGAGAAGAATAACCTTAATAATCCCTTGACCAATAGTGATGGAATTGCTGTTAATACATGGAAAAACGACGCTGGTGTAAGTGGTACTAATCCCCATCATATTGTCATTACTGGTAACACAATCCGTAACTTTCCAGGTGGAGGTATAGCATTCAGTAATTCAGACTATATAACTGTTGAGAAAAACATTGTGTCTGGAAACGCTTGGTATTCACCTTACGGCAATCAGGGAATAACGTCTCTCCGCAGTTTTAATTTTGATAACAATACCACTGACTACAGAATGATTTTTCGAGACAACATTGTCTACGATAACCAAAGTTTAGTTCCGTGGAAAGGAGGAGGCACTGACAAAATCACTGAGGGACATGGGATTATGCTTGATACTACCGATATCAGCATAGATAATGTGGCCTATACAGGTAAAGCATTAATTGCAAATAACATTACTTACAACAATGGAGGTGCAGGCATTAATGTTTTCAAAGCTACCAATGTTGATGTGATCAATAACACAGCTTACAAGAATGCCCAGGTTCTTCCAGAATCTGGAGAGATTGGTGTTACTTACTCGGAAAATGTACGTGTATACAACAACATTATGTATGCAAGCGACAATCAAAATGCTAACAGAATTAGGTATGACACAAATGTAATTTTCGATCGCAATCTTGTTTATAACTCGAACGTATTCCAAGCTTCAGATAATTTAAACGCTACTGGGTTACAAAATCTTTTGGGTCAAGATCCTCAATTTGTTGATGCAGACAAAGGGAATTTTGCACTCAAACCTGGAAGTGTTGCGATCGATGGTGGTTCCAATGCTTTCAATAGCATTACTAAGAGGACTCCTCAGGATGGTGATGGTAATGGCAGTACAGTCATTGATATTGGTGCATACGAAGCTCCCCGCAACTCTACCAAAACCCCAGAAATTCAAGTTCTCAATGGCAATGTTGAGATTATAGATGGCAACACCGCTATTAACTTTGGTGAGACTCTTGTTGGTGAACCCTTGACTAAAACCTTTACCATCAAGAACACCGGTATAGCTGCACTCAAGCTGAGTAATCTTAAACTTCCCGACGGATTTAGTTTGGTTGGAACTCTTCCAACGAGTGTGGCTGTTAATGCTTCCACCACCATATCGGTGGCACTCAATCCCACTGCACCCGGCGCCTATAGTGGCAGCCTCAGTTTAGACAACAACGATGTTAATGAAAGCCCCTTTGACTTTGGCATTAGTGGCACAGTTTATACCCCGGAAATTCAAGTTCTCAATGACAATGTTGACATTACAGATGGTGACACCACTGCCATTAACTTTGGTGAAACGACTGTTGGTGATACCTTGACCAAAACCTTTACTATCAAGAACACCGGTACAGGCGCGCTCAAGCTGAGTAATCTTAAACTTCCCGACGGATTTAGTTTGGTCGGAACTCTTCCAACGAGCGTGGCTGTTAATGCTTCTACTACCATATCGGTGGCACTCAATCCCACTACAGCCGGTACTTATAGTGGCAACTTAAGTTTAAAAAACAACGATATTGATGAAAGCTCTTTTGACTTTGCCATTAGTGGCAAAGTCAGACCCGCTCCTCCTCAAGGAATTAAAGTTCTCAATGGCACTAACTCCAATGACACCTTTACTATCCGACGAGGCGATGGCAATTACAGCATCACTGACTTTGGTGGTGTAGGTACTAGCTCAAATCCTTCGGCTGCGGTAATTGCCAAAGTAGATACCTTGCAATTTATTGGGACTGAATTGACTGCAAGAAATCTGCAATTAACTCAAAATGGCAACAATTTAGAAGTCACCTTTGGAAATGTGGCTAATACCAAAGTCACTTTGCAAAACTTTAAGTTAGAAAACCTAGACAACTTAGCCGCATCGACAACAAGACCTGCCATTGGCAATATCATATTTGACGGAGAAGACAGTGTTACCAAAAGCTTTGATGTGATTAGTGCCAACTCCACTCAAACGTATATTTCTACAGCAAATACTGTCACTTTCCTCAATGACTTGAACAATAACATCAGCGGTTTTTACAGTTCAAACGATGTGATTAATGGTCAAGGGGGTAATGATACCATTGATGGCAGCGGTGGTGACGACCTACTGCGGGGTGGTACTGGCAACGATCTTCTAATTGGTGGACGGGGAAACGATACTCTTGTGGGTGGTACAGGTGCTGACTCTTTCCTCTACGACACCAATTCTATCTTTAATACTGCTGCTGTGGGTATTGATACTATTGGTGACTTCAATCACTCTCAAGGTGATAAGATTGTCCTCGATCAGACTACTTTTAGTGCTATTACTTCTGATGTGGGAACGGGTTTTAGTAACGCCAGTGATTTCCAAATCACTAGTTTAGGGGCACTTAGCGATGCTGTAATTGTTTACGACCGTATGACTGGGCAGTTATTTTACAATCAAAATGGTAGCGCTGCTGGTTTCGGCAGTGGTGGTCAATTTGCACAACTTACTGGTGCGCCCTCTCTTACTGCCTCTGATTTCATCATTCAAGCATAGCTGGGTCGGGTTAACTGAATGCAAGTGTAATCCAAACATGAATCGAATTTTAAGGCGGCTTTCAATTAGATAGACCACACCCATAGGGGCGCAACATCTGGTGAAAAAGAATGTAGAGATGTAGCAGTGCTACATCTCTACAAGGTTTTTGGATAACGTATATTTAATTTATGGAGATGTTGAATAAATGGTAGTTAAGTAAAAGCCATTCCAAAAAACATCTTTACTAATAAAAACGTCATTGCCTATGAATAATATCACTACTAGCGATCTAACTTTTTGACCAGAAATAGCCGTCATATTTGTAACTTATAGTTTTAATATAACTACTGCTGTGGTTGCGATCGCAAGTCTTGTAATAGCCCCTGCAAAAACTTACCCCATTCTGCTGCCAAAGGGATTTCTGTAAACGGAACCCGCACTGAGTTAGTAGATTCGGAAAATAGAAATTCTAATTCTATAGAACGACCTTTTTCAGATGGATTGTTTACATCTACTAATTTTTCATCTACTAAAAGTTGGATTTGTTTGATATCAAGCAAGGAGAATGTTTCTAGTTTAATCGGTCCTTGAGGTGTGGGTTTTCCCCAAGTGATATTGTTGTCTTTTTGACCTAATACAGCATAAATATCATACTTAGCCCGTTCAAATTGCTCTGCCCAGGCGCGATAGGCTTCGACTTTTTGATACTCCTTCGAGCCTTGCCAAGCTAACCAGAAAAACATTACTAACAGAGGCAACCACAAAAGACCACGTTCCATCGTTAAAAAATCCTGATTCCTGAATAAAACTTGTAACTAAAAGTGCAAAATCTACCATCAAAGGGTGCAGATAAGTTATGGTAGTGAGCAAACTGGCAAAAAGCGGTGATGAGTTAATATGAGAAAGCTTATATTATTGTGCTTGTTTGTCATTGGGCTGGGAGTTGCCATATTTAGTTTCCTGAATTTTCAGGGATTGGCAGCTAAAGGAGAGTTTGAGACGATTTTGCTTGATTTTCGCGAAGATATTCCATCACTTGTCGTGGAACAGGATTTACAAGCGATCGCCAAACAATACAACGTTACACCCCAATTAGACAACAAGTTTTCCAAAAAAGATAATGTGTATATTATCAAGGGCGATCGCCAACGGCTCCAAGAACTGAAAAAATCTCAGTTTGCCCAAGCTACAGAATTCATTGAACCAAACTATATCTACAGCAAGATTCCACAACCGGGTAAAACCGCTTGGCTAGGTGAATTTTTGCGACCCCAAGAAGATGAAGAAGCAAGTCCTTCATTAACTGGCCCCAACGACCAATATTACAGCAAGCAGTGGAACTTGCACAAAATCGGTATTGAAGGCGCATGGAGCCAAACCAAAGGCAGTGGCATCACAGTCGCAGTTATTGACACGGGAATTACCAAGGTTCGCGACTTGTATGAGACAAAATTCGTCAAGGGCTATGATTTTGTTAACGACCGAGAAGAAGCCACAGACGATAACGGTCACGGAACCCATGTTGCTGGAACTATTGCCCAAGCTACAAATAACAAATATGGCGTCGCTGGAATTGCCTACGAAGCCAGTCTGATGCCGCTGAAGGTACTCAGTTCATTTGGTGGTGGTACCGTTGCCGATATTGCCGAAGCGATTAAATTTGCCGCTGATAAAGGCGCAGATGTGATTAATATGAGCTTGGGCGGTGGCGGTGAAAGCAAGTTGATGAAAGATGCGATCGAGTATGCCCATAGAAAAGGTGTAGTTATTGTTGCCGCAGCCGGAAATGAAAACACCAACGGAGCAAGTTATCCAGCCCGCTATCCCTATGTCATCGGCGTTTCGGCAATTGGCCCAGATGGCGAAAGAGCGCCCTATTCTAACTTTGGTGCAGGGGTAGATATATCTGCTCCTGGTGGTAGTGAAGCTGGTAAGATTCTCCAAGAAACTATCGATGAAAATGGCGAAGGCATATTTCTGGGTTTCCAGGGTACAAGTATGGCTTCTCCCCACGTTGCTGGTGTTGTAGCATTAATTAAAGCTGCTGGCATCAAAGAACCAGATGAAGTTTTAAAAGTCCTCAAGCAGTCGGCACGAGTTATCCAGGATGATGGTTTGAACTATTATGGCGCCGGACAACTCAATGCAGAAGCAGCAGTCAAACTAGCCTTTAGCGGGCAAATCAGTTTCCCAGATTTCTTTCGGTGGTTACGGGATAGCGGCTATCTTAACCCCGGCTTTTGGATTGATGGTGGTGCGATCGCACTGTTACCCAAGATTTTAATGGTAGTTGGTTCCTATCTGCTAGCTTGGTTTTTACGCGTTTACTTCCCCTTCGCTTGGAGTTGGTCTTTATCCAGTGGACTAATTGCCGGCAGTTCTGGGTTATTCTTCCTCAAGGGAATCTATATTTTTGATCTTCCTCAATGGCCTTTCCGAGTTTTGGGCAGTTCAATTCCCGAACTAGGCAATACCCTCCAAGGAACTGATACGTTGAATCCCCTGTTTGCTAGCGTACTGATTCCGATTGTGTTAATGGCATTGCTGCTGGGACATCCTAGTTGGAAATGGTTTGCCATTGGTTCAACTTTAGGTGTAGCAGCCTGCTTAACTACAAGTGCGTTTTTCGAGCCGGCAGTTTGGGGATTTGGAAGTGCTAATTTAGCACGCCTCTTTCTCATTGTCAATGCCCTAATCTGCTATGGACTTGCTCGTTTAGCATTGAAAAACGAAGAAAAAATTGTGTAAACGGGGAATGGGGAATGGGAAAGAATTCTTAATAACTCCCTACTCCCTACTCCCCACTCCCTAACTCCCCACTCCCCATTCTTATGAGCATTACACTTACAGGTACAATCGAACGTCGTGATATTGGCACAGGCGCATGGGCGTTAGTTACAGAAGAGGGTGTTACTTACGAAATCCTTAAAGGGGCTGACAAAGACTTACTCAAAGCCGGACAAAAGGCAAAAGTTAAAGGACAGGTACGCGAAGATGTCATGACTATTGCCATGATTGGCCCTGTCTTAGAGGTCAAATCTTTTGAGGTAATTAGTTCTGATTAGCTGTAGAATTCAGAACTTCTTGTAGACGGCTTCTAAACTCTCCTTTGGGATGACCCCCTTTTACTTCACCAACAATCTGAAATTCACCCTCTGGAGAATTGCAGATAATGTAAGTAGGCCATCCCATTTCTGATTTATCGGGATATTGAGTCAATAAAATCTTGCGATACTTGCGATAAGCAGTCGTATCTTGCATTTTTACATCAATAAATTCTAAACCCAGTTCTTCAGCCACCTTTTTGTCATAAAAAGACATTTTGTGGCAGATGCCGCACTCTTCTGAAGAGAACTTAATTACAGCTAAACTCATGGGTTGGCTACTCTTTGATTCTAGGCAAAGTTTTTTAGCATAATGCTATGAGATATTACCATACAGATGGTCATTAGTGTCAACTTCAGACTGAAACCCTGATTCAGTATTTTATCCTCCTTCTCTGCTTCTAGTAAAGAAGCAATTTTTTAGCCGGCTCTGCTTCAATACTGCGTAGGTTTTGCCTAAAAAAGCACTTCGGGGTAGCTTGGATTGAGGAACGAAACCCAACATTTTTATGGCTTTATTGGGTTTGACGACCTTCAACCCAACCGAGAAATCTTCTTAACCGAGCAGTATTGGCTCTGCCTTAAGTAGCATATTCCCAATCTTTGACCAATAGTGACAAGGCAGTGCGATGTTTACGACGGGCTACGCCTACCCCAAAATATCAAGTAGGATGTGAAGATGAGTCCAAATCTATTCACTGTCTGGATTTAGACTTATATTTTACAATACCCAAATCTCGATTTTTGAAAAAATAAGGTGCGTTAGCTGTCTTTGTAACGCACCATATGTTAGCAATTGCAGATTAATAAATCCAGATTCCTTATTCTTCTGGCTCTAAATCTACTTCTTCCTCTTCATCTTCGTCACTGGCTTTAGCTACGGAGTTAGCAGAAACAACAGCGCCTTTATCTAGCTTTTCACGCACTAGTTTCTTAATTTCTTCAGCAAATTCAGGCTTTTCTTCTAGATACTTAATGGCGTTATCTCGTCCTTGGGAGATATTATCGCCATTGTAACTATACCAAGCTCCTTTGCGGACAATAATGCCAGTTTCTTCTGCTAAGTCAACAACACAACCTAAGGTAGAAATACCTTTACCAAAAATAATGTCAAATTCCGCTATTCTAAAAGGCGGCGCTACTTTATTTTTGGCAACTTTGACTTTAACGCGATTACCATATTCATCTGTACCTTTTTTCAAGGTTTGAATCCGGCGAATATCCAAGCGCACCGAAGCGTAAAATTTCAATGCGTTACCGCCAGTAGTAGTTTCTGGGCTACCGTAAGTAACACCGATTTTTTGCCGCAACTGGTTGATGAAAATTACTGTACAACCAGATTTACCAATATTGCCAGTAATTTTACGTAGAGCTTGGCTCATTAACCGCGCTTGCAAACCAACGTGAGCATCACCCATATCGCCTTCAATTTCAGCACGGGGAACCAACGCTGCTACTGAGTCTATAACTACAATATCAACCGCAGCAGAGCGCACAAGCTGATCGACAATTTCCAAAGCTGATTCGCCTGTGTCAGGTTGGGAAATCAGCAGATTGTCAATATCTACACCCAATGCCGCAGCATAAGTAGGATCGAGGGCGTGTTCAGCATCAACAAAGGCAGCAATACCGCCATTTCTTTGCACTTCGGCGAGGGCGTGTAGCGCTACTGTAGTCTTACCGGAACTTTCCGGACCATAAATTTCAATTACCCGACCCTTGGGTAAACCACCACCCAATGCTAAATCTAGGGTGAGCGCCCCACTGGAAATAGTCTCCACCCGCATCCGGGTGGCATCGCCCAAGCGCATGATTGCTCCTTTACCAAAGCTGCGCTCAATCTGGTTGAGCACCATAGTCAGCGCTTTTTGCTTGCCTGAAGTATCGGTGTTGATAGCCATTCCTGCCTCTAATGCCTCTAAATATATGGTTTTAAGGAGTGTTGCTCTGGAAGTTGGAGTAGAACAGATATACTATTTTAACCAGAAAATTCTGGAATAGGACTTCTCAAATCAAAAAAAGGGTGTGACAAGATCGTAACTCGATCGCTACCACATTAGGGTAGTCTTGCACAATGATACCAACTTGCATTCAGAGATAGCTTTTTTTGGCTGGGTAAGCAAGAGATTTTAAAGAAAAAATAAATTACCTAAACAACACTGTCAGTAGAACCGTACTCGTGAGCATTTGCGGAGGTTGCTAAATGAGGAGCGATCGCCATGCCAATCAGCATATCATCGACAAGACAGGGGCGTTATCGCGTAAAGGGAAGATGTAGACGGCTTCTAAGGTGGTGTAACGAAGTAAAGCGAGATTTAGTTATGAAGATTGTTCAAGAAGTTTCTTTAATCAGTATTGGAAGTTTTGAAGAATCAAACGATTGGTGTATCATTCGCACTGAAATTCGTAATGCTATCTCTCTAATTGTGTATCCTCCTGGTACATCCAGCTTTACAATCAATCCAACAAAGCATGGTAATGGTGTGAAGCCTATAAAAGAAGCTTGCATGATTGCGTTGAGAGATCAGTTTGGATGGAGACTTGAAACTCGAATTAATTATGCAACCAAATCACCAGGAAAGGTCGATGCAACAAAAGTCCTTGACAATTATCTTTTCGCTCTTGAGTGGGAAACTGGTAATATTTCCTCAAGCCATCGAGCAGTTAATAAAATGGTTCTCGGATTGCTACGTGGTATTTTTCTAGGTGCTGCCTTGGTACTCCCTAGCAGGAAACTTTACCCTTACCTAACGGATCGAATTGGTAACTACGAAGAGTTAGAGCCATACTTTGATGTTTGGCGGGCAGTTCAAATCCAAGAGGGTTTTCTTGCAATCTTTGTAATTGAACACGATCAGGTGGATAGGAATGTACGAACACTTACTAAAGGTACTGATGGTCGTGCTTTAGTCTGAAGTCTCCTGCATATATAACTATGTAGAGTAAGGAATTGGAAGTTGTAACGCAGTTGTGTTACTTTGTTTTAATTTCTTGCTTCCCCTTGCCGATTCCCACTGTTCCATGATTCCATTAGCCAGATCAGTCAATCGTTCTAGCGCTGGATGTGTATCCCCAATTTCTGAGCCAATCCAGTAACGTTGTAGCTTTTCTGCTGCGTAAAATGTAGTGCCAGAGCCTCCAAATGGATCAACTACAATTTGCCCTGGATTAGATGCCATTGCAATAATTCGCTCTAGCATAATGGGAGCAAGTTCGTTGGGAACTCGTTTTTTATGCCGACGATGCCGAACTGGTGGAATGTCAGTCCATATTTCCTCTGTCAATGTCCATAAAACTCCGGTATAATCGGCTTCAGAAGTATCTTCCCAAACGTCTTCTGGCGCATCCCAAACATCCATTAAGTTGATACCTTTCTCATTAAGTTTTTTGCGATGCCCACCATAGTCACGAATTTCTCCCCCGCAATGCCGACAAACTTGAATGGGTGTGTAGACTTTGTTAAAGACTGCTGGTTCTCCTTTGGTGTAGTAGATTAGTCCGTAGTGAGCAGGAGACATTTTCTTACCTCTTGGAAAAGATTTTGGCATTCTGCAAGCAATCCAATGCCGGAACCACATTCCTTGCCTATTGAGGTATGCACCATACTCTATGCACCATTTGGGCAAGTTGAATACAAATAGACTTCCACCGGGTTTAAGCACTCGAATGCTCTCACTAAGCCACTGTTGCGACCATATTAAGTATTTATCACCCTCCATCTGATCGCTTACACCTTCACCATATTCTTTACCAAGGTTAAAAGGTGGGTCAGCAAATACCAGATCCACAGACTCATTAGGCAATGTTGAGAGGAGTTTAACACAATCTCCCTGATAGAGAATTCCATACTCACTCTTATAAACTTGTTGCAATCCTTGTTGAGTTGCAACATCAGTCGCAATCAGTTGAAAAGGGAGCATTAATTTAACCTTTAGTACTTTATTGTAGCTTGAGTTTACGAATTCTATTGTCAATTGTCAATAGAATTTTGTTCAGAGGTTGTACTACGGGGTTGATAAGGTTTTCCAGTAGGCTGATTCTTATATCTCTCTACTTCAGCAACTTCCATATAGTAATAACGCCCAAGTTTGCAAGCTATAATCTGACCATTCTTAATTAAGTCGTGTACTCGCTGACGGGTTATACCAAGTAACTTGGCAGTTTGAGCTACAGAGACTAATTCAGAACTGTTGTTAGAAGCAGAGTCTGTCATACGTATTTTCTTGATCAAGATTTACTAGAAGTGATTTTAGTCGGTAAGCGCAATGATGATGTCTACAAAAGATTAAAGCGTTTACTAGCAATAAACTTCTGTTTCCATTAAAATGCTAGAATCGCTCCAGCACAAATGCTTTCAGGCATCTTTGATGAGTTTCGACCTTCCCGACTCTCTCATTCTCGATACAGCGCTTTCAGTATCTGGATTAACTGACTATATCCGCTTGCTGTTAGAGCAAGATGAACAATTGCGGCAAGTTTGGGTAACTGGCGAAGTTTCCAGTGCTAACCACCATCGCAGTGGTTTATTTTTCACGCTGCAAGATACCGATCGCACTGCCGGAATTAAGTGTGTAGTATGGAATAGCCAATTGCCAAAACTCGCCCAGATACCTGTTCCAGGTGAGCAGATAATTATTTTGGGCAGCATTCGCCTGTATCCGCAACGGGGAGAGTATCAGTTATCAGTTTGGCAGACTTTACCTGCTGGTGTTGGTTTACAGGCGCTACGCTATCAACAACTAAAAAATCGCTTGCTGGCTGAGGGGTTGTTCGACGCGCAAAGAAAGCGATCGCTCCCCACCCACCCCCAAACGATCGCTGTTGTCACTTCACCAACGGCTGCTGCTTGGGGTGATATTCAAAAAACCCTGAAGCAAAGGTATCCAGGTTTACACGTTTTATTTTCTCCGGCTACAGTACAAGGTGAGCAAGCGCCGGAATCTATCGTCAAAGCAATTGAGCGGGTGGAAAGAGATGGACGCGCCGAAGTCCTAATTTTATCGCGGGGTGGTGGCGCAATAGAAGAGTTGGCTTGCTTTAATGATGAACGAGTGGTGCGATCGCTTGCTAGTTGTTCTATTCCTGTAATTACTGGTATCGGCCATCAACGAGATGAATCTTTAGCAGATTTAGTTGCAGATGCTTGTGTGCATACACCCACTGCGGCAGCAGAAATGGTTGTGCCAGCACTTTCGGAGTTGTATACTGAACATCGGCAGCGAGTTGTCGCTTTACATGAGGCGGTGCATGACTTTAAGGAAAATGCTGAGGATCAATTGCAAGTATTGCGAAACAGTTTGCGACGTTTGCGGTTAGATCGGCAAGTGCAGCAGGAGGTGGAAAAGCTAGCTTGGAAGCGTCAGCATTTGGTACAAATTACGACGGGGCGATCGCAGCAAGCAACGCAGCATTTAGAATTATTGCGGCAAAAGTTGGCTAGTCTTGACCCGAAAGCAGTGTTCCAGCGTGGTTATGCGGTGGTGAGAACAGAAGACGGGGCGATCGCTCGTTCGGCGGCAAAGTTGGCTGTGGGGCAAGATTTAGTGATTCAGTTGGGGCAGGGTGAGGTTAAAGTGAAGGTTATGGAAGTGAATGAACCGCAGAGGCGCAGAGAACATGGAGAGTTGAATGGTTAAACGTAAGGGTGCTTCTAGTTCTGAGGAGGGTTGGAATTATGAGGCGAAGGTTGTTGAGATAGAGGGAATTATTACTCGCATTGAGGCGGGTGAGTTGGAATTGGAAGCTGTGTTTGACCAATTTGCAACTGCTGTGGAGTATTTGCGTCAGTGCGAAGGTTTTTTGCAGCAGCGACAACAGCAGGTAGATTTGTTGATTGAAACATTAAATCAAGAATAGAAGCTAGAGCCGCAAGGCGGAAGTCAAAAGTCAAAAGTCAAAAGTCAAAATGAATACAGCATAAGCGTAAGCGTTTTATTGATTTGGAATGGTGAGGCAGTCCGGTCTTGGGGGTTCCCCCCATGAGGAACTGCCGAACCCGAAGGGGTGGTTTATTTACGCCGTGTTGTACTAGAGCCTGCCATTAAGGCTGAAACAGTTAAATTTTAACCCGCAGATCCCCGAATTATTGGAAAAGTCAGGGGCTTGTTGCTCACGAATTGATTTAGGATTGCTATAGTTAAGGCATCTATTTAAAATCTGTATATTTTAGAGAAAGTTATAGTAGTCAGTTCAATATAATTAACAAGCTAAACAGCTAAAAAGAAATAATTTGACTTAGGAAATCTCCGTTTTCACTACATATTCAATATTTCTGATTTCTGCCAAAGTTCTAATGAGGAGTTTGAGAAACTGAGAATGACTGATGAGATCATTGATTTGACAAACTGCGATCGCGAACCAATCCACATTCCCAATCTGATCCAGCCTCACGGGGTTTTACTGGTTTTGCAAGATCCCACTCTAGAAATCCTTCAGGTGAGCAGCAACACCCAGGAAGTTGTTGGTCGTCAACCTGAAGAGTTGTTGGGCAAGTCGTTGTCAGATTTACTCGACGCCAAGCAGATTAAGCTGATTCAACAATGTCTAGCAGAGGATTTTGAAAGCGTTAATCCCCTCAACTTGTCCATTAAATATCTGAATAAATCAATTTACTTTGATGGCATTATACATCGTTTAAATAATATTATTCTGGAATTAGAACCGAAAAAAGCGAAGGGGAAAACAAACTTTTTTGACTTTTCTCAACAGGTAAGAGGAACCATTACCCGCATTCAGAAAGCACCCACACTGCTGGAAATGTGCCAGATTGTGGTTACAGAAGTCCGGCGAATCACTGGTTTTGAACGCGTCATGGTCTATCGATTTGATCAAGAAGGAGCAGGTAAGGTAATCGCTGAAGACACTAATCAAGAAACACCCTATTTGGATTTACACTATCCGTCCTCAGATATTCCCAAGCGAGCCAGACACCTATACACCCTCAATTGGCTGCGGCTGATTCCAGATGCCAGCTACCATCCTGTTACCTTAATTCCAGCGAACAATCCCTTGACAAATCAACCGCTCGATTTGAGTTTATCGGTGTTACGGAGTGTTTCTCCGTTACATCTAGAATATCTGAAAAATATGGACGTGACTGCCTCCATGTCTATTTCCCTGATCCAGGATCAAAAGCTTTGGGGATTAATTGCCTGTCATCATTCCTCGCCTAAATATGTTTCTTACAATATCCGCACTATCTGCGAGTTTATTGGACAGGTGATGTCTGTGGAACTGGCAAATAAAGAAGCGAGTGAAGACATTGATTATAAAAGGCAATTGAAATCACTGCAAACTCAATTTGTGGAAGGGTTGTCTCAGGCTGAGTATTTCCTGGATGGGATGGTACAACTGAAATCTCAATTACTCAATCTGACCAGCGCCACGGGAGCGGTGATATACAGTGGCAACCAGTGTATTCTACTGGGTAAAACGCCATCAGAAAAGGAGGTTTACGCCTTACTTGATTGGATTAAACCTCACCTGTCTCATAACTTGTTTGAGACGCGATCGCTCACTAAAGATTACCCTGCTGCCGAGTCATATAAAGCGATCGCCAGTGGCGTTTTAGCCCTAGAAATTTCTAGAGTTCATCACAATTACCTTCTCTGGTTTCGTCCAGAGATAATTCAAACGGTGAATTGGGGCGGCAACCCCAACAAGCCTGTGGAAGTTTTGTCAGATGGCAGTTTAAGAATGTCTCCTCGCAAATCCTTTAAATTATGGCAAGAAACGGTGCAAGGGTCTGCCTTACCCTGGAAACCCTGTGAAGTTGAAACGGTCATTGAACTGCGAAGCCTGATTGTGGGCGTGGTGTTGCGGCAAGCGGACAAACTGGCATCAATGAATTTTGAATTACAACGCAGTAACGAAGAACTCGATTCTTTCGCCTACGTTGCCTCCCATGACTTGAAAGAACCACTCCGGGGGATTCATAACTACGCTAACTTCTTAATGGAGGACTATGCAGAGGTACTGGATAATGATGGAATTGCCAAACTCCAAACCTTGGTGCGGCTGACCCAAAGAATGGAAGACTTGATCAATTCCCTCCTCCATTTCTCTCGGTTAGGACGCGCCGAACTGATCCGGCAACCAGTGAATCTGAATGAGTTAGTCCCGCAGGTAATCACCACATTGACCATTGCCCGACCGCAGAGTAAAGTTGAGTTTCGCATTCCTCAAGCTTTTCACAGCATTCAATGCGATCGCGCTCAGATCATTGAACTTTTCACCAATCTGATTAGCAACGCTATTAAGTACAATGATAAACCTGAGAAGTGGGTCGAGATTGGTTTCATCGAAGGAAATGGGGAAACAAAAGCAGCTGCTACTTCTGTGACTTTCTACGTTCGTGATAACGGCATTGGCATTCTTCAAGAGCATCTCGACAAAATCTTTCAGATATTCCGTCGCTTACATGGACGGGACGACTTTGGCGGTGGGACTGGGGTAGGGTTAACCATTGCCCGCAAAATTGTGGAACGGCATGGTGGTAAAATTTGGGTGGAATCTACTCTCACTCAAGGCAGTACGTTTTACTTCACCCTGTCAGCGGAGGCAAACACATGACTAGCTTTTCAGCTTCTCCTGTCAGGCAAACGCCATTGCTTTTAATTGTGGAGGATAGCAACGAAGATTTTGAGGTACTGCAACGATTTCTAAAGCGTTCTAGTATTGCGGTTCCCATTCAACGGTGTATAAATGGGGAACAAGCGTTGGCGTTCCTTTATCGGACTGGCAACTATGTTGATCGCGAAACTGCGCCCCGCCCCGGCTTGATTATGCTTGACTTGAACCTGCCCGGAACCGATGGACGAGAAGTATTGCGCCGGATTAAACAGGATGACAACTTGAACATGATTCCAGTCGTAGTGTTTACTACCTCTAATAATCCCAAAGATATCGAAGTATGTTATCGCTATGGGGTCAACAGCTACATCGTTAAGCCAATCAATTTCGTTAAACTGAAACGAGATATTCAGATGCTCGTAGAATATTGGTTTGAAGTGACGACGCTACCTGATTATCCAAAGGATTAGTCATGAGTCAGAGATCGCGCAATTGCCTGATCGTTTTTCAGTTAGATATTGAAAATCGATTTTTTGTCAACAAGGAAATTCGCTGAACTCAGTGGATTGACCACTTTTGTAGATATGTAAAAAAAAGCTAATATTTTTTAACTATATCTAACAACGTATTGAGTATTTATTTCTTTTTCAGAGTTTTCTGTATTGATAGCAAAAATCCTAAAAATCATGTTATCTATCGTGTTTATTAGTTCTATAGAACTCAATTTTGCTCGGTTAATAATATTCATAGGTGGGTTAAGGAACGAAAACCAACCTAGACATTTTTATTTTCTAGCCTTAACTAAGCACTATTGCTATAGGACTAATATTTTATTTTTGAAATCTTCGTAGGGTCTGTTAGCAATAGCATAACGCACTAAAAGCTTGGAATCTGCCATTGGTCTAATCTCAACTTTATCCAAATTAAGAACTCGGTTTTCTATATCCAGCAAAAACCCTGACTTTTTGGCAAATACTTTTTCCATGTCACAGATTATTAATGAAGTTCAAAAATTAAAACTAGCTGACCACAGTAATTTCAGCTTATATGTTTGCCTAAGGTACAAATGGATAAGGTGGAGCTAATATCATGTTGGGAAAAACTTATCATTTAGATTGCAAGGTTCAAGAAGCAGAGAAAAAAAGGTTTTTAAGATGTTTACATAAACTTCTATATTAATAAATAATAAAGAAAATCCGTTCTTCATAAATAATTTGTATTAGTGAATGAATATTTATAAACTGCTCTCTGACAAAAGTGATATAAGTCTTATAAGTAGGTTAAAAGCAAAATATACATCATAAACGAGCAAACGAATTAATGTAAAGTTGATGTAAAGAGCAACCAAAGAAACTCTATCAAGTATGTTAAAATCCTGGCATCTGAAGGGTTTTAGCATTTGTTGAAAAATCCCAATTTTTCTCTGCCAACCTGCAAAATGTAGGTTAACTCATACTCAATTAATTAATTCACGATGTCTCAGCAACAGCGCACTCTCTTAATTGTCGATGATTCGCCAGAAGATCGAGAACTCTATCGGCGATATTTGCTGCGCGATCGCGAATATTCCTATACATTTTTAGAAGCAACGCTGGGGCAGCAAGGACTAGAACTTTGGCAGCAACACCAGCCCGATGCTGTGTTGGTTGATTATCGGCTACCTGACCTAGACGGACTGGAATTTCTAGCACAATTGCAACCCTCAATGCAACAGCCTTGCCTACCTGTAATTGTTGTCACGGGGCAGGGCAACGAGGCGATCGCAGTTAAGGCGATCAAAGCGGGCGCACAAGATTATCTTGTCAAAGAGCAAATTACCCCAGAAAAGCTGCAAACAGCGGTTAATGGAGCAATTGAAACAGTGCGGCTACACACCCAACTACAACAGCGTGTTGAACGAGAGCGCGTAGTTTCACATATTACCCAGAAAATTCATCAATCGCTAAATCTGGATGAAATTCTTCAGACAACCGTAACCGAAGTGCGAGAATTTCTGCACACCGATCGCGTCTTGGTTTTTCAGTTAAAACCTGACGGAGATGGCACAGTAGTAGCAGAATCGGTTGGGACAGAGTGGCGATCGCTCCTTTACTCCACTATGTACGATCCCTGCCTCGCTAAGAAATACCTTGCATCGAATCTACAAGAAATTGTCAGCAACGATCCCGCCTTTGTCGAAAATTATATCCAACGCTATCGTCAGGGTTACGTAACAGCAATATTTGATATTCAAGATAGCAGCATTGACCCATGCCACGTTGAATTGTTGGCTCAGTATCAAGTAAAAGCTAATCTGGTCGTGCCGATTATTTACGATAACCACTTTTGGGGATTGCTAATTGCTCACAACTGTGCTACGCCAAAAAGATGGCAACCCTTAGAGATTGACTTGCTTAAAGAACTGGCGATTCAAGTTGGCATTGCAATTCGACAGGCGCAACTCTATCAGCAGGCACACAATGAACTGACCGATCGCAGACGGGTAGAAGCAGAATTACGGCAGAGTGACGAAAAGCTGCAAGTGGCACTATCAGCTTCTCGGATGGGAACATGGAACTGGAACATCCAGACGGGAACAATTTCCTGGTCAAATAACCTGGAAGCCTTATTTGGACTGGAAGCAGGAGAATTTGACGGCTCATTCGAGATGTTTGCGGCGCGGTTGCACCCTGACGATCGCGATCGCGTCGTGGCAGCCGTCAATCGTGCTGTCGCCAACGGAGAAGACTATGACATTGAATTTCGAGTGGTATATCCCAACGGTAAGATTCGGTGGGCACTGAGCCAGGGCAAGGTATTTTACGACCAACACGGACAACCGATTCAGATGGCTGGTATCGATTTAGATATCACCGAACGCAAACGGTCAGCTGAAGCCCTGCGCCAGAGTGAAGAATTTAAAAACCGTATTTTAGATAGCAGTTCTGACTGCATCAAGGTATTAAGCCTCGATGGGCAGCTGCTCTACATAAATACAGGTGGACTGTATTTGATGGAAATTGACGACTTAAATTCCTATCTCAATACTGAATGGCTCTGTTTCTGGGAAGGCAGCTATCGGCAACAGGCAGAGCAAGCACTCGCTGCCGCTAAAGCAGGCGAAGTCAACATTTTTCGCGGATACTGCCCAACTGCAAAAGGTACTGCAAAATGGTGGGAAGTGGTCGTTAGCCCGATTCTGGATGCCTCCGGGCAGTTAGAACGAATCTTATTGATTTCGCGAGACATCACCGATCGCAAAAAGATAGAACTCCTCTTGCAGGAGAGCGAAGCCCGGTTGAAATTGGCGTACAAAGCTACGGGATTGGGACTATGGGACTGGGACATTACCCGCAAAAGTATACATGTATCTGAAGAGTACTACAATCTGTTCGGGCTTGACCCAACCACAGAGGAAATCAGCTATGAACTGTGGTTAAGCCACCTGCACCCAGACGATCGCACCTCAGCCAATGAAATAGTCAGTCACACGATCCAGCAACAGCAAGAGTACTATGAAGATGATTACCGTATTGTACATCCTGATGGCATTCGCTGGTTAGCGGCTAGAGGTCAGGTTTTCTATGATGCTGCGGGCAATGCAGTACGGATGGTAGGCAACGTGCAGGATATCACCGCTCGCAAACAAGCTGAAATCGAACGCGATCGCTTGTTGAAATTGGAGCAAGCAGCCAGAGTTGAAGCCGAACGCGCCAATCGCATCAAAGATGAGTTTCTGGCGATTCTCTCCCATGAATTGCGATCGCCTCTCAACCCCATTCTCGGCTGGACAAAACTGCTACAAACCCGCAAATTTAGTGAAGCCAAAACAGCTGAAGCTTTAGCCACCATTGAACGCAACGCGAAACTGCAAACTCAACTGATTGATGACTTGCTCGATGTAGCCAAGATTCTGCGCGGCAAACTCAGCATAGATGCGGCTCCTGTAAATCTGGCATTTGTGATTGAATCTGCGATCGACACGGTAAATACAGCAGCCCTTTCCAAATCAATTGTGTTGCATTCAGTACTGCCGAATATTGGGCAAGTCTCTGGAGATTCCAACCGCCTTCAACAGATCGTTTGGAATTTACTTTCCAATGCGATCAAGTTTACCCCCAAGGGAGGACGAGTAGAAACCAGACTAGAGCGAATTGACGATCGGGCACAGATTATCGTCAGTGACACTGGCAAAGGCATTAACTCTGACTTTCTCCCGTATATTTTTGAGTCATTTCGCCAGGAAGATGTCTCAATTACTCGCAAGTATGGGGGGTTAGGATTGGGGTTGGCGATCGTCCGGCAGTTAGTTGAGGCGCACGGCGGCACCATCAAGGCTGATAGTCCTGGTGAAGGCTTGGGAGCCACCTTTACAGTCCAGTTGCCACTACTGAATGTGGAACCGGAAATCAAGCAGACAGATGAGTTGCCACAACAAGCACTCGAACTCACGGGGATTCGAGTTCTCACAGTCGATGACGATCCCGATGCTCGTGAGCTATTAACAGTATTACTTGCGGAATACGGAGCAAAAGTGCTGACTGTTGCCTCTGCGACAGAAGTATTGGCAAACTTGGAGTCTTTTCAACCCGATGTTTTAGTCAGTGATATTGGGATGCACGAAGTCGATGGCTATTCCCTGATCAAACAGATCCGCACTTTAACGCCCGAAAAAGGGGGAAAGATTCCCGCGATCGCTTTGACTGCTTATGCCAGAGTTGAGGATTCCCAGCGAGCGATCAGCAGTGGCTATCAACGGCACGTTACCAAGCCCCTCGATCCAGAAGAGTTAGTTCAAGCTGTGGTGGCACTTGCACGCGGTAAACTAAACCATCCCATTCCTCAAAATGATTAGATTTAACCTTCAATTCACACCTGTGTTTGGATTGACCTTCAAAAGTGCTTCTCGAATAATAGCGGAGCACTCCCTGGCTGAGTCTATCTCCTCTTTGAATCTTTGTGCCGCCAAGGTTTGATTGCGAGCCTCCATCCTTGAAGCCATACGACGTGATAAAGAAGCTTTCTCTTCCAATGCCCTCAAAGCGATCCATAGTGCATCTTCCAGCTTATCAGACTGCGTGGCCAGCAAAGTTTTTGCTGAAAAAGCATGACCCGTGCGGCACCGGAAGCGCAATAAATTTCCCTCTTCAATTTCCCAGAGGATACCGCCGCAGTCAGGACAGCCAAAGGTTGATGGTTTACCAGGTCGATTGCCTTCGTTTTCTACTGCTTCTAAATTCAATTGCGCTATTTCAGTTTCAAACTCCATCTTGCTAGGTACGGGGTTTTCTGGTTGTACTTCCATTGGCGTATTAACTAGAGCTACTAAAGTAGAAGGAATATCGGAAAGTGGCAAAATCTGGTCAATATCCTCTACGTTCTCGATCGCATTACGTGGCATATCAGGATACAATGCATCGTCAGGATTTTGGACAATTGCCACACCGCGCCGCATTTTTACAGCTATTAGTCCCGACGTGCCGTCGTCAAGCAAACCTGTTAGTAGCACAGCAATCACTCGCTGCCCATAGGTTCGCGCTGCACTGCGAAACAATGGATCGATAGCGGGACGACAATGATTTTCTTTTGCTCCCCGCGCCAAACGCAAATATCCTTGTTCTACCAGTAAATGGTAGTCAGGCGGAGCGACATAAATCCTACCATGAACAATAGCTTCGCCGTCCTGAGCATGAGACACTGGTAAGTTGCCAGCGCGACTTAATATTCTTGGCAGAACACTTGTGCCATGACTGGATACATGAAGAACTATGATCACAGCAGCATTGAGATCGGGCGGCAAATGCTTGACTAGATAAGTCAGCGCCTCAACTCCACCTGCTGATGTTCCAATGACAATAATATTGTATTTAAGCATTAATGTAATGATTTCACTAACATGGCAAAGTGGGCAGCAAAAGCAGATTTACTGCCAGTCTAGAGATTAACGCAGCCAAAAAATTTGCTTACCTAGCTTTGAGAGGATTATTCTTCCTTAAGGAATAGGACTTTAGACGAATAGCACGAAATGCAATTTCGCGTCTCTAAAAGGGTTTTAAAATCACGCAAAATTATTTTCCGCGATTGAAAAAATATAAACTGCGGAAAACCATTTCCACAGAAATACAGCAGATTGCAACTTGGTGAGGTACAGATTATCGTAAGGGCACAACATTGTTGTGCCCCTACCTGTGTACCTCATTTACCTGAAAAACGCTGTATATTCTAAGGGTCGTAGCAGTGCTACGTCTCTACATTGTTTTTCGGTGCTACGCTCTGTAGACATCGCTCAAATTTAAACATTAGTTGTCAAAATTTGAGCATTTGCAGCTAATGTTCTTCCATATATAAGAAACGCTTAAGCATTTGCAGCTAATGTATAATTATTTGTTGGAAAGGCTTAATACTTTGCAACAAATGTTCTTCCATATATAAGAAACCCTTAAGCATTTGCAGCTAATGTATAATTATTTGTTGGAAAGGCTTAATACTTTGCAACAAATTATCTTCCATGTATAAGAAACCTTTAAGCATTTGCAGCAATCATTGTAATGAACTTATAAATCTATTTTTTACCTGAAATATAACAGATATCCTAAGAAGCTACGGTGTACACACAAGTCCTAAAAACCTGGTTTGATAAGGCTTGACTGGAGGCGGACTGTTTGCATGTATCGCTTGTACGAAAAACTGTAGATTAGCGATCGCTCTTTCTGCAACTGAGTTTAGCTGTGGGAAAAGATTTGTTGATTCATTTAGGGCATTTACTGACAATCATCACAACTATCCTTAATCTCGAATTGAATGTCTGACATATTTTGTTTTTAACAAACAAATCTCTTGCAAAAGTCTCTTCACGCGATAGAATAACGAAATTTTGCAAGAGGTCTTAATCATGAAACCATTTCTTTTTGTAACCGATTTAGATGACACCCTCGTGTATCGCACTGTGGGCGATGACAGCGCTTTACCAGAACTAAATCAACTGCTGGAGAGACATCGCCAAGAATACGGTACTAAAATCGTTTATTCTACTGGGCGATCGCCTGTACTTTACAAAGAACTCCAAGCTCAAAAAAATCTTTTGCAACCGGATGCCCTCGTCCTGTCTGTGGGTACAGAAATTTACCTCGATGGTACTGATACTCCCGACTCAGATTGGTCAGAAATCCTCTCTCCGGGATGGGAACGGGAAACTGTATTATCTATTACGAAAAAATATTCTGAGTTAGTTCGGCAACCAGATTCAGAACAGCGTCCCTTCAAAGTGAGTTGTTTCCTAGAACAAGAAGTATCTGCGAATGTTCTACCACAACTTGAAGCAGAGTTGCAGAAATCAAAATTAAATGTAAAGTTAATCTACAGTAGCGGTATTGACCTTGACATTGTACCCCATAGCAGCGATAAAGGTCAGGCAATGCAGTTTTTACGCCAGAAGTGGAAATTTGCAGCAGAACAAACAGTTGTCTGTGGTGATTCGGGTAATGATATTGCTTTATTTGCTGTAGGCAACGAACGCGGAATCATTGTGGGGAATGCCCGCAAAGAGTTACTCCAATGGCACAATGAGTATCCCGCAGACTATCGCTACCTGGCTTCATGTTTTTGTGCAGGTGGAATTATCGAAGGCTTAAATTATTTTGGTCTCTTGTAATGATTAGTTATTTAAAAGGTATAGTCGCTGGTATCCAAACAATTGGCGCTAATCGCGTGATTCTGACTCTGGAAGTGAATGGCTTGGGGTATGATTTGCAAGTTCCCCAACGGTTAGCAAACCAGTTACCAGAGTCGGGAGGAGTAACGCAAATTTTTACCCATTTGCAAATTCGCGAAGAAGTGCCCTTTCTATATGGCTTTGCTTCCCCAGCCGAACGCGATTTATTTCGCCACTTGCTGACTGTCACAGGTATTGGTGCAGCCTTAGCGATCGCACTCTTGGACACTCTGGAACTACCAGATTTAGTCCAAGCAATTATCGCTGGCAATACACAAATCTTAATTCAGGCTCCCGGTGTCGGTAAGAAAATCGCCGAACGCATCTGTTTGGAACTGAAAAGCAAATTAGTCGAGTGGCGCAAATCAGCCGGGTTCTTCGTTGCCACAGGCGGCCCAGCACCGGGGATTCTCGAAGAAGTGCAAATGACCCTCTTCGCCTTGGGATATACTGCCCATGAGGTCAGTCACGCCCTGCATGTGGTCAGCGAAGACATTGGACTACCAAAAGATGCTTATGTCGAAGATTGGATTAAACAAGCGATCGCTCATCTCAGCAGTGAACAAGTTTAATTGTCATTAGTCATTAGTCATTTGTTATTCTCCTCCTGCCTCCTGCCTCCTGCCTCTCAATGCCCCATGCCCCATGCCCTATTCCCAATGACTGACCCTTATGCTTGGCTAGAACAGTCCTTAGCAACAATTCATCGGGCAGACTGGTATCGTTCGGTACAACCTATCAATGGTCGTCCGGGTGCAACGGTGGTTTTAGCTGGGCAAGAGGTAATTAATTTTGCCAGCAATGACTATTTGGGATTGGCTGGGGATGAGCGTTTGATGGCAGCTGCAACTGCTGCGATCGCCGAATTTGGGACTGGTAGTACTGGTTCGAGATTACTCAGTGGGCATCGAGAATTACACAGGGAGTTAGAGGAGGCGATCGCATTTACTAAACAAACAGAAAAAGCCTTGGTATTTAGTTCCGGGTATCTAGCAAATTTGGGTGCAATTACCGCCCTTGTTGGCAAGCGTGATTTAATTTTTTCTGACCAATACAATCATTCCAGTCTGAAAAATGGAGCGATTCTCAGCGGTGCAGTAGTTGTGGAATACCCACACTGTGATATGGCAGTATTAAAAACTCAGTTGAACCAGCAGCGGCAAAATTACCGACGCTGTTTGATTCTTACTGATACCGTCTTCAGCATGGATGGCGATTTATGTCCGTTACCTGCACTGTTGGATCTCGCTGATAAATTTAGCTGTATGCTGCTAGTCGATGAAGCTCATGCCACTGGGGTACTAGGAAAAACTGGCGCTGGATGTGTCGAACATTTTGGGTGTACAGGAAAGCAATTAATTCAAATTGGCACCCTAAGTAAAGCTTTAGGTAGTTTAGGCGGGTATGTAGCAGGAAGTAGTGCCCTAATTGACTTTTTGCAAAACCGCGCACCCAGTTGGATTTATACCACTGGGCTTTCACCTGCTGATACAGCCGCGGCCTTAGCAGCAATCAAGATTGTGCAACAAGAACCGCAACATCGTGCCCAATTGTGGGAGAATATACATTACTTGAAAACTTTGCTGCAACAGTTACCTAACCTGCAATTGCTGCCTTCTGAATCACCCATATTATGTTTTCAATTGCCTAATGCCACAGATGCCCTCAAAGCTGGAAAACAGCTAAGAGATGCTGGCATTTTTGCCCCAGCAATTCGTCCCCCCACAGTGCCCACAAGTCGAATCAGAATATCAGTGATGGCAACTCATCAAGTAGCACATATTGAAAAATTGCTAGCAGTACTAAAGGATGTTAGCTGACGACAGTAGGGGATAGGACATGGAGCAATTTAAGTAAGATACTGACTATGTATAGGAATCCTATCTGATTTTTGAACAAAATTTCAGATAAAACCCTTATAAAACAAGCTTTTCAGCCTCAGTATGTTTTGAAAAATAAAATCGGAGTCCTATAGGATATCTTGATTGCTACCGATTCAACAGGTTGGTGCCGGAAGCGGTGGTTTTTTCTATACATCTTCATCAAGAATTGGTATCAATAATGAAACATTTCAAAAATTCTTAAATGTTGTCTCTATTGAACTTGGTGATGATATGGCTTTGATTCAAATCGATCGGGCATCTGCACACCAAGCTCTGGCGTTGTGTTGGCCTGAAAATATCATCGCGATTTTTCAACCATCTCATAGTCCTCAACTCAACCCGCTTGAAAGATGATGGCAGTTTATTAAACTTCAGTTAAAAGGGGAGAATTTCTCGAATTTATCACAATTGAGCCAGCGGGTTCAACATAAGTTAGCTCAAATGTCTTCCGAGTTAATCTCCTCTTTGACTTTTGACTTTTGACTTTTGACTTCCCCAAAGGGGCTGACCGATTCAGGAAAAATTTTACCTGCAAGCAAGGAAACTAAACAATTAACTCCTAATTTTCACCAATTTGGATGACAAATAGATTATTTCACAACTACAGCTAAGATTTTTTGTTTATCTTTATCCTTATCCAGATATTATTCTATAATTTTTGTTATAAATTAATTAGTTTCGTGTTTGTATTTAGTATTTTACATTTGTAAAACAGTGTCATTTATTTTGAGGGAACAAGCTAAATTTTCCCTTTGTATATCAGATAAATAAAAACTTAACCTCTGACAAAAGATATTTTTATAACTAAGCAAAAATCTATCTGGAGATAAGTTACTAAAATTTGCAAACTAACTTAGGGTATATACAGCCTCTGCAATGAGTATTGGTTGTTCCAAGAACTTTTCATGCCCCATATTCATTACTCTCAGTTACTGCGTTATGGCATTGTTGTATTAATTGTCGCACTAGCATTAGTGCTAATGTTGGTGCTAGACCCCTGGTTAAGCATGAGTGAAACTCCTTTTCTGCTATTTTTTAGCACTGTAATGTTGAGTGCTTGGTATGGTGGTTTGAAATCAGGGCTATTAGCAACTTCCTTGTCTGCGTTACTGAGCGCTTACTTCTTTCTCCCCCCAGCTTATGAGCTGAGTCTTGACTTATCTAATTTTGTGCGAATTGGATTATTTGCATTACAAGGATTGCTCTTTAGTTTCTTATGTGAGGGATTGAAAACTGCTAAAAGACGGGCGGATGGAAATCTCCAAAAGCTGAGAGTTAGTGAAGAAAGATTTCGATTAGCTTTAAGTAGTTCAGATATCGTGGTTTTTCAGCAGGATCGCGATTTGCGATATCAGTGGATTCATAATCCTCAAGGTCTAGACACTACTGAGGAAATATTAGGTAAGTCTGATGACGAATTATTTCCAGCTCTAGTCGCAGAGCAATTGAAGGCAATTAAGCTAAAAGTAATAGAGACTGATGTTGCAACCCGCCAAGAAGTTTATCTGACAATTGGTGGAGAAAATCGTTACTACGATTTGCTAGTTGAACCGCTAAAGGATGCAGACAATAGCATTTTAGGTATCACCTGTGCAGGTGTGAATATTACTGAGCGTAGGCAGGCAGAACTAGAAAAAGCCAGGTTGCACCAGGAACTTCAGCAAGCTATTCAGCAAAAAGACGAATCTCTGGCGTTAATCAATGCTTGGCTTACTAGTTCACCAGTGGCGCTGGCTTTTCTCGATCCGGAACTGCGCTATATTCATGCAAATGAAACGCTAGCTGCCATTAACGGTGTACCGCAAACTCAACATATTGGTCGCACCTTTAGGGAAGTACTACCAGAATGGGCAGCGCAAATTGAGCCTGTTTTTGAGCAAGTGATGGAAACGAGGCAGCCCTTACTTAACCAGGAAGTGAGCGGTGAAACCTATCCGCCTGGAGTATATCGTTATGGTCTTGTCAGCTATTATCCGGTGTGTTTGCCGAATGGGCAGTTGTTGGGAGTGGGCATTAGTTCAATTGATATTACTCAACTGAAACAAACTGAACAAGCATTACGGGAAAGTGAAGCTAAGTTTCGTAGTGTGGTTGAGTCAAACATGATTGGTATCGGCTTCTGGGATAGAGACGGCAGGATTACAGACGCTAACGATGCCTTGCTGAATATGGTCGGTTATACCCGTGAAGAATTACTTGCCAATACACTTCGCTGGCAAGACCTAACTCCTACAGAATACTTACCACTTGATAAGCAAGCACTAACTCAATTTCAAGACAGTTTATTTTGCACACCATATCAAAAAGAATATATCCGTAAAGACGGCTCACGCTTGCCTGTTTTGGCAGGTGGTAGCCATTTTGAAGGGACTATAGATCGAGGAGCTTTTTTTGTTCTCGATATTACAGAGCGCAAACAGGCTGAGGAAAGACTCCGCTATATCGCCCAAATTAGTAGTTTACTCTCTACTTCGTTAGATTATGAACAAACCTTACAACAGATAGCCAAAATTTCAGTTCCCCAGCTTGCCGATTGGTGCAGCGTCGATATTTTAAATGAGGATGGCTCCATTCGCCGCCTACCTATTGCTCATGCAGACCCATCGAAAGCGGAGTTGGCGCGTAAACTTCAAGAGTATGTGACAGATTATAAGGGTGCAAGTGCAATTACTAGAGTACTACAAACTGGCCAAAGTGAATTGATCTCAGAGGTATCTGACTCGCTATTAATAGCAACTACTCAGAATCAGGAACACTTAGAACTTGTTCGGCAATTGGGGATGAAGTCTGTAATGATTGTGCCGTTAATCGCAAAAGGGCGCATACTCGGCTGTATTACCTTTATCAACACCCTATCAGACCGTCGCTACGATCGCACTGACCTAACTTTAGCAACAGATATTACTCATCGTGCTGCCTTAGCAGTGGAAAATGCCCAACTTTATCGAGACATCCACCAGGCTTTACTCCATTATGCCGAATCGCTATCTCTTCTAGATGCGTTGCTAGGAGCGGCTCCTGTTGCCGTATGCTTTTTCGATCGGGAACTGCGATATATCCGAATTAATCAAGTTTTCGCTGACATTAACGGTTTAGCTATAGAAGAACATCTAGGACGCAAATTTAGGGAAGTGTTGCCAGCGATGGCGGCTGAGTTAGAGCCACAGTTACAGCGCGTGTTAGAGACTGGAGAACCCCTGCTGAATATGGAAATCAGTGGTGAGACAAGGGGACAACTAAGACGTTACGGTTACTGGCTGGGCAACTATTACCCAGTTAATAACGCAATAGGTGAAACGGTAGGAATTGGCATTATTTTGGCAGATGTGACAATAGCAAAGCAAACAGAAGTTGCTTTGCGAGAAAGCGAAGAAAGGTTTCGGGCAATGTTCAATCAAGCAGCTGTTGGTATTACTCTAGTAGGGTTGGATGGGCGATTTCTGCAAGTTAATCCTGCCCTATGCGAAATTACTGGGTATACCTATGAAGAGTTAATTCAAATGAACTTTCAGGAAATTACCCACCCTGACGACTTAGAAGTTGATTGGGAAAATGCCCAGCGAGTTTTAGCAAAAGAAATTAGTGGTTATTCTCTAGAGAAGCGCTACATTCGCAAAGATGGTTCTATAGTTTGGGCAAACCTAACTTCATCAGCAGTTTGGGATGCTAACGGACAACCAAAGTATGCATTAGGCATTATTGAGGATATTAGCCATCGCAAACGAGTTGAAGCCACACAAAACTTTTTAGTCGAAGCCAGCACCTTACTAGCTGCCTCATTGGATTATGAAATCACCTTAGAAAATGTAGCAAATTTAGCAGTTCCAACTTTAGCCGATTTGTGTATTGTAGATGTCTTCCAGGAAGATTGGTCAAGTAAACAAATTGCGATCGCAATTGCCGATCCCACAAAACTAAATATTTTAGACGAAATCCGACGGCGTTATCGACCCCAAACCAGAGCCAAACAGCTTGTACAGCAGCTAAGGCTAGGAATATCTGTCTTTTATCCCGAATTATCTGACTCACATCTTCTACAGATGTCGGAAGACAACGAACATCGGCAATTGCTGCAAAGTCTGGGTATTCGTTCTCTAATGGTGATTCCAGTTCGTTCTCGCGGGCAATTATTTGGAGCAATCTCTTTTTTTACCGCCGAATCTGGTCGGTACTATCAACAAACAGACTTGGCTTTAGCAGAAGATATTGCTCGGCGGGCAGCTACAGCCATCGACAACGCCAGACTTTACCAGGAAACTCAACGGTCTGTCAATCGCACAGTACTTTTACAAAAAATAACTGCTGCCTTCTCCGAAGCCTTAACTCCCCAACAGGTGGCTGATGTAGTGGTGAACCAAGGCATTGCCGCCTTGGAAGCTACTGGTGGTTCCGTTGTCTTACTTACTGAAGGAAATACTACCCTAAAAGTTGTGCAAGCAATTGGCTATCCGCAAACGCTCATAAATACTTGGACAAGTTTTCCGATCGCAGCACCTAACCAAATAGCAGAAACCGTCAGAACTGGGCAGCCGATTTTTTTAGAAAATTTAGCAGCCATGATTGCTAGATATCCCGACTTAGCAGATGTTGTGACTGTTATAGCGAATAATGCCTGGGCTTCCATTCCCTTGATAGTAGAAGGTAAAGTAATTGGGGCTTTGGGATTAAGCTTTACTACCGGACAAATATTTAATGAAGAAGACCGGGGATTTATGTTGACACTGGGACAGCAGTGTGCGCAAGCGATCGCCCGCGCTCAACTTTACGAAGCCGAAAAGATTGCCAGGGCAGAAGCCGAGACAGCCAACCGCATTAAAGATGAATTTCTTGCTGTCCTTTCCCACGAACTCCGAACTCCTTTAAATCCAATTTTAGGGTGGGCAAAGTTACTCAGAACCCGCAAGTTCAACGAAGCCACTAGAATCCAGGCACTAGAAACAATCGAGCGGAATGCAAAGTTACAAACCCAATTGATTGGAGATTTACTTGATGTTTCGCGGATTTTGCAAGGTAAAGTCAGGTTAAATCTCCATGCAGTGGATTTGAAAATAGCGATCGCATCTGCATTAGAAACAGTGCGTTTAGCAGCAGAAGCCAAATCAATTCAAATTCAAACGGTGTTAAATAATGATATCGGCAAAGTTCTCGGCGATGGCGATCGCTTGCAACAAGTGATGTGGAATCTCCTCTCCAATGCCGTTAAATTCACACCCACAGAAGGACTTGTAGAAGTGCGTCTAGAGCAAGTTGGTTTAGATGCCCAAATCCAGGTAATTGATACAGGCAAAGGAATAAACCCAGAATTTTTGCCCTACGTCTTTGATTACTTTCGGCAAGCAGATGCTAAGACAACCAGAGTATTTGGCGGACTGGGATTGGGACTAGCAATTGTGCGTCATCTAGTAGAACTTCACGGTGGCACAGTTCAAGCAGAGAGTTTGGGAGAAGGACAAGGGGCTACCTTCACAGTCAAACTACCTTTGCTCAAAAATTCTGAGTTGCGAGTTAGCAGTGGTAAAGCTCCTCAACCAGAAGTCAGTAATGACGACACATTACTTGCTGGAGTACAAATCCTGCTTGTGGACGATCAAGCTGATGTGCGAGAGTTTTTTAGCTTTGCGCTGGAACAATATGGCGCGACGGTAACGGCAGTTGAATCAGCAGATGAAGCGCTGCAAACATTAGTGCAATCAAAGCCAGATATCCTCTTAAGCGATATTGGAATGCCCTTGATGGATGGGTATATGTTGCTGGGCGAGGTGAGAAAATTACCGCCAGAGCAAGGCGGACAAATTCCGGCGATCGCCTTGACTGCTTACGCTGGAGAACTTAACTACAACCAAGCAATGGCAGCAGGATTTCAAAAACACCTACCTAAACCCGTCGATCCAGTGGATTTAGCCGCAGCGATCGTTAGTCTTATTGGGCACACTTAACCTTCAGAGTAAATAAACTTTTTAATTTCTCTTCTTTCCTTTAGAAATTACAGCAGAATTCATGTATTTGAACCACTTCTGTTATAGGGGCGCAAGGCCTTGCGCCCCTACCGCGTGGTCTATTTACCTGAAAACTATAGCGGTTCCCATTCAGATGCGCTACAACATTATATCGTGGGGTGTAGGGGCACGGCAGTGCCGTGCCCCTACGGGTGTACCTCACTGTAAATATAGCAATCAGAATTGAAATGCGAGAAAATACAGAGACAAAAAGTACGTATATATAAGCATTACAGCTATTTTCTATCTCACGAATGATTTAGGATTGCTATATGTCTTTTTTTTTCTTCAGAAATTTGCCGTTTGCAAATTGATGTTATAAATTAGTGCTCAGGTTTTAATCAGAGATTTATTTACCAATGAAAACCCAACAGTTCAGTTCAACAATCCTAGAAAATAGACCTACCAAGACGAAAAAACAGTCTTTTCCTGGTAGAAGTATTGGTAATCCTAAAGTACCATTCCGTAAATGCCATAAAATAGTCCAACAACATGAGTTACTTAGTGACTGGGAACACGCAAGTTAATTTAGTAACCGACTCTAGCTATGATATAGGCTGATATACTACTCGCGGTATCTGGTCAGAAATTAACTGAGGAACCATGTAAATTAGAGGGGTGATGATTTACTTTGGCTCTATTGCCATGAGCCAACAATCTGACTATTCTCCTTCATAGAGTTCATTTGCGGGCAATAGCTTTACCTTCACAAAACCACATTTCTCATAGCTTTTAAATCAGCGATGCAATGATATTAATACTCATAGCTAAAATGGTGGTATTGAAAAAGAAGGATAATATGCCATGTAACAGAGTCAAGCGTCTCATACCGGGTGATGTTGTCTGCACATCTGAAACTTGACTGGTCATGCCGACTACAAATGAATAATATAAAAATTCCCAGTAATCTGGATAGTCGTTATGAGGAAAATCTAAACCTCCGGTGATCTCTTCACTATGATTACGATTAATATATTTGTAATAGCTGTGTGCATATTGCACTGCAAACATCGTATGCACTAGTAGCCAGGAACCGACAATGGTCATAATCGAAAGTATGACATGTAGGGTAAGCAGAATTGTTGACAACCCTTTTTTATCAGTTAATAAAAACCCAATGGCTAAAACACTGGCACAAGCCGCAGCAATCACCAGTATAAATATAGCCAAATGTCCTTCATATTCATTCTCAGCATAACGGCGGATTTTTTCTGGGTTAGCCTTAATCATTTTCCACCACGTTATCGCTAAGAAAAAGTCAATACCAGAGTTCCAAGCGCAGAGAAGGCGAGTAGGTAAGTGCAGAGAATGCGGCAGGATTACTAAAACTAATACAGCAAGTCCGCCAGCAATCATCAGTCGGGGTCGGGAGTCAAAGTTTTTAAATAAATTAAGTCTCACAAATATTGCGATCGCAGAGTTTAACTAATTCGTAATTCATAGTTTTCGGTGAAACACCACAGCACTTTACCCAATCGTCATTCCAGATTTTACTGGGGTCTGAATCCACATAAGTAGATGGACAAAAATATTTACAACGATTGCAAACCAAGTTAAGCAATCCAATACTCTGAGATTGTCTCTCTTTTCTATGATAGGCTACACGAATGTCTCACTCGTCATGACATTGTGTAATTAATTTTGTCCAACTACTTCTTTATCTTCCCAGTCTTTAATCTCCAGTTTTTAGTTCAATTGCAAATTACTTGAACTTAGCTCTAATCGTCTCTATTCGTTGACGATTAACACCCAAATCGCTCTGACCTAAACGTGAAGCTGAACGCACGTGGATAATATTGGCATTCCGGTCTAGATAGAATTCTACATCATCCACAAATCTTAATAAAGCACTTTTAAATTCTGCATATAAATAATCTTTATTTTCGGTAATGATTTTGGTTCTTGGTAAAGACTCAATAATCTGTTTAAGATTAGCGATCGCTTCTTCTGGAGTAGATGTAAAAGTCAGTGGTGCAATTTGGTGAGATGCATCTGTACTCTGACTAGAAACGCAATTGGGGGAATTAGGGCAAGATGCTAAATTACCGTTGCTAATACCTAAATTATTTGGTCGTTTGCCAGCAAAAACCATAATTATGTCTCCAGGTAAGTGAATAAATATACTCTCACACATTTGTTTGAATCACTGTAATACTTTGCCGTAATCGCATCTTCTGGCAAATGACAGATTCACTAAAACATTGGTGATGCGTTCGCCTCTGGCGTTGGCGAAGCCATCGCTCTATGATCCGGTAAGTATCATCTAAGCAAAGACAGATTTATGAGGCAAACAATTTCAATTAACGACTCTGGGCGCTTGCAACTCACACCGCTAGAAATTCCATCCCGTCTACTGTTAGGGCCTGGGCCCTCCAATGCCCATCCTACAGTTCTGCAAGCGATGAATACTTCACCCGTTGGGCATCTTGACCCAGCTTTTCTCGCACTCATGGATGAAATTCAGTCGTTGCTACGCTACGTATGGCAAACAGAAAACTCACTTACCATTGCAGTCAGTGGTACGGGAACAGCTGCAATGGAAGCAACCATCGCCAATGCTGTAGAACCCGGTGATGTGGTTTTGATTGGTGTAGCTGGTTACTTTGGTAATCGCCTCGTAGATATGGCTGGACGTTATGGCGCTGATGTCCGAAGCATTACCAAACCTTGGGGACAAGTCTTCAACTTGGATGAACTCCAAACTGCCTTAAAAACTCATCGTCCAACTATCTTAGCTCTAGTTCATGCCGAAACCTCCACCGGCGCACGTCAACCCTTGGAAGGGGTCGCTGATTTGTGTCGTGAATTTGGCACTTTGTTATTAGTGGATACGGTGACAAGTTTGGGCGGCGTCCCGTTGTTTTTGGATGCTTGGGGAGTTGACTTAGCCTATAGTTGTAGCCAAAAAGGGTTAGGTTGCCCGCCTGGTGCTTCTCCCTTTACGATGAGTGCGCGTGCAGTTGAAAAATTGCAACAGCGCCAAACGAAAGTTGCAAACTGGTATTTAGATATGTTGTTGCTAGGCAAGTATTGGGGTGCTGAACGCACCTATCACCACACCGCACCGATTAATTTATATTATGCATTGCGGGAAGCACTGCGTTTGCTTGCAGAAGAGGGATTAGCAAATTCCTGGCAGCGGCATCAAAAGAACGTAGAATATCTCTGGGAAGGTTTAGAGAATTTAGGACTGAGTATGCACGTTGAGCAAGAGTATAGACTGCCAACGCTTACCACTGTCCGCATTCCAGCCGGGGTAGATGGTAAAGCGATCGCTCGGCAGTTACTCAACGAACATAATATTGAAATTGGCGGTGGTCTTGGCGAACTCGCGGGTCTTGTTTGGCGCGTGGGATTGATGGGCTTTAATAGTCGAAAGGAAAGTGTTGACCAACTTTTAGCAGCACTACGGCAGGTTTTGCCTAAGTAGCTTTTACGCAATCAGGTGCGTTAACAGTAGTGTAACGCACCTAATACAAAAGGCGTAGGCGTAGCCCGCCATAGGTATCGTATTAACATTGTTTGAGAATGGAAGGAAAGCTGATACTTTACACTTACTTACTCTTTTTACCAATCCCAACAATTAAATAGGACTTACGCAGTGAAAACCTGAAACCTCGATCCCCCCTAACCCCCCTTAAAAAGGGGGGGATCTGAAAAGCCCCCTTTTTAAGGGGGTTGGGGGATCTATTCTGCGTAAGTCCTATTAAAGAAAGAGCAGATTAATTTTTGCAGGTCAATACAATCGCATTGTTAGTCGAAACAATCGCATTGTCAGCCGTTGCATTAACGAATGTAGTATTGTTTTTGGATAATAGTTATAGATTTCCATAGCTATTCCACCCCATCCCTTAATTCCTTCCCCTTAGCAAGAAGAGGGGAGAGAAAGCGTAGCTTTGGCGGGGGTGGCGTTCTTAGGGTTGATTAATATCTGTTGAGTATTCCTCACTAGTACAACATGGCGCAAATAAACATACCATTTCAAATGGCGCAAGAGCTTGGAATATAATTCTTTTGACTTTTGGCTTTTGACTTTTGACTTCCGCCTTGCGGTACTAGCCTCACTGCGAGAAAAAACCAACAACCAGCAAAGGCAAGAGTATTAAGACAGATACAATCAAAACGAGGGTTGCCGGATCGATTTTAATATGGTTCTTCTCTGGATCGCGCATTTGGCACTCTCTCGAACAATAAATATATTACCTAAGCCTAAATGATGGTTACTTTTTTTTCCAAGCCCAATGAGGTTTAAAAGTGTAAACTTTTTAGCCGATCAGCTTATTTCTTCCAAGGCAATTTAGTCCCCATTTCAGTTAAAGCTGAGAAGATAAGATAGAGAATGAGTAACCCAGCAGCTGCAAAGAAAGCGAGTAAATCGTTATCCATAAATGCCCCACGCTAAAACTTCGCTAATCATAACGGAATCATCTAATCTTTAGCATCTTTTTGAGTCTGTAATCTTTGATCTTCTGGGTGCAAACTGTACCAGCCATACCAGTGACGAACTGCAAGCCAAACTGCTGAAAGCAAACCCGCTAAACTAAGAGTTAGTCCGCTAAACGGTACTAATAATCCAAAAATCGGTAGCACTGCTCCAGCAATAGTAGCAACGATCGCAGCTAGGGAAGCACTGCGGCTAGCTCCCAATCCCCATGTTAAAATTAGTAAAATGATCGAAATTAAAGTCCAAGCCAACTGAGCATTAATAATGCGAGCTAGATAGGTCAAAGTCAACAGACAAGCAAAGAAAATACTACTAGCGATCGCAATATTTCTGAAACTCATTGGCAGTGACAAATATAACAACAATATCCACCACAAAAATATTGCCGGTGCTAATAACAAAAGCCGGGGAATGATACCAGTATGACGAATGGGGTCGGTGTTCGTAAACACTCCAAAGGGATTTTTGACTGAAACATTATCGTCAAATTTCCAAGTAAACTGAGTACTACGTCCATTAACTTTAATCTCATTCGGTACAACACCACTGGCAAAATCAGCCGGAGCAAAGTTGGCAATTGCTGTGAGGCGAAAATTAGAAAGCAACTGTCCGGCGGCGCTATAAACCCAGCGAGGCCCGCCTTGAGCCTGATAGGTGACTCGAAAGGTAGTTTCTTCTCCTGGTTGCAGCTGAAAGGGAAAGCCATAGTCTCCCAGATTGGTTTGTTGTAACCTAGTACCGTTACGCTCTACTTTGTAGCCAGCAAGCAGTGTGTAGCCGTTAGGTGGCGATGCTTCAAAAAAGAAATTATTAATATCCTTGAGTTGGTTAACTACTTTATAATCAGCAGTGTATTCTACGCGATAAATTGAACTACGACCTGGAACATCTACGCTTTGGTCTAGCTTGACTTGAATTTGTGAACCACCCAGCGTTAAGAAGCGGTTAATCTCTCGCGTATCATTGACTTTGACTATTTTGCCATTGGCTTGCGTAGTATATGAGTATGGCTCTTGGGTAGTGTAGCGCACTTGCGGGGCAGATTGTTCGAGCTTTTCACCTGCGACACTTTGGGCCACTTGAGCTACCCTTGTTTGTTCCCAGTGGTGATAACGATTGCTCAAAGTTGAACAAAGAAAAAATCCTGGTACTAACAGAATTAATATTAGAGTTAAATGCTGTAATCCCCGCAATAGTTGGGAATAACCAACAGCCCATTCGCCAATGAATATAAATTGTTCCGGCTGGCTGCGACGGAGAGAAAAACTTATCAGTGCGATCGCAACTCCCAAACCTACGACCAAAAATACTAATAACAGTGAAGCTTTGAGCGCCTGGGTTCCAAATTGAACAAGCTCAATTGGATGCGTCAAATCGGGTAATCCGGGAATACCTTGAGCAGAAGATGACATTGGTTGATTTTTGCAGAATTTGGAGAACCAGACCAATAAAATCTCTTAAAAGTTTCTGGACAATAGTTTTATTTGATACGTAGACAGTTTAAAGAAGTATTGCGTTGGCGTAGCCAGCTATAGGTATCGCTCTGTCCCTGATTTGCTCGACTGTAACTTGGTATAAACACCAGGGCAAACGCATCTTATTTACTAATAAAAACTAAGGGAGATTCCAAAATGACATAGATAATTGTAAAAATTGGTGAAATGATAAATAAAACAAATCAAATATTTTTTCAAAATGTGAATTAGCTTACTTCAACTCAATGACTAATCGTCAATACTAAAATAATTCAATTATGAGCTACATAAGAATATATTTACTTAGAGGATAAATAAAACTTTTATGTAAAACATTCAACTCAAGTTTTGATGTACTATTTTAAGCTAACGCTAAAATACTTAGTAAATATTTGTTATCCATCGCTGCAAGAAACTGTTTATTTTTGATTCCACGTTTGACACGCTTCTCTTGAGTTAAAAGATTGACTGCAATATGTCTGAGAATTGCAAAATTCTGTGGAGCATTATCTTTTCTAATTCGACAGTCATCTTCTCTTAAGGCAACATCCAATAGCCAATGCAATGAATTTTCAATTCCCCAATGGCTGCGAATAGAATTACCAAACTGTTTAGCATCTGACTCAAGGCTACTGATAAAATACCGAGTTTCAACCGTTGTTTCACCATTGAATGAACGGACAGATTCTACCATGCCAACACTATTAAAATTTGACCAAATCGAATCTGGGTTAAGCCGAGATTCAATTTGAGAGAACATTACGTAATTGCGAATTTCATGACGGCCATGCCCTGTTCCTTCTGTTTTATATGTGCTATGTTTAATCCCATCAAAACCTGTGGCTATCCCTGAAGAGAATAGTTTTTCGACTTCATCATAAAGATTTCCTTGATTCTTCTTTAACGCAATTACATAATCTGCATAATGCTAGAGTGATTAGCTTCACAATCTCCTTCTGGCAGCCAATTGCATCAATGGTCACAATACATCCTGACAGTTCTAATACCTTTAATAATTCTGGAATTGCTGTAATTTCATTTGATTTTTCATCTACTTTTACTTGTCCCAGCACTAATTTATTTGTAGTTGCCCAGGCGCTTACCATTATAATTGCGCTTTGGTCACTACTTGTATCATAAGAACCACGTAAAGTTTTCCCATCAAGTGCGACAACTTCACCATCAGTTATCTTCTGTATTGATTTCATCCAGCTCAGAAAACATTCCTGGAACTGTTGAGGATTTATTTGTGCAAATACTCTTGCAAATGTATCGTGGGACGGAATCCCATTTGGTAATTCTAAAAATGTTTTTAACCATTCATACTTTGCACAACCATAAGTCTCTACGGCTACCCAACCATCCGCACCACAAATCACAGCACATACGGCAATGGTCATGATATCGATTAATTTATGTCGTTTGGTGCGATCTATTCGTGGATCTTGTATCACCGCAAAATGGTCAGCAATCGTAATTTTGGGTTTGAGCTTCATAGAGAGGAGAATAAGAACGTAATTCTTCTTTGTGATCAATGTGAGAATACCACGTTCAATGAAGGGCAGCTGTCCTGACTTTTCACAACATCTGTAAAAGTCACTTTGGTCAGGGGAGCAACGCGATTTGGTGAGGTCTGGGAAAAAAGGTGCGATCGCTAAATCCTTTCATCAGTAATAAAAATATATTTATACATATTAAGTAGTAAATTGTAAATGAAATTACTTAGTACTCAGATTTGATTTTTAGCGATCGCACCTCGTTTACCGAATCTGACAAAATCGCATTGCTCCCTTGGTCAGTTAGCTATCGCATAAATTGAGTTTTTCTTTTCGCTGATCTTCTCGTGATTCCTAGTCATTAATCTAAAACTATTGAGAATCAGACTGTGAGAAAACTTACGCTATTTAGTGACTTGAGAACTGACCGTGAAAATTCAGGCAGCCGTCCGTCGGCTGCCTCTAACTCTCCCCTAATAATGATTATTATTTTCATCTAAAGTGAGGTTTAATATCCTGAAAGCCCTATGTAGTTTGAGTCTTGGTGTATTTCACCATGATTCAGGCTCGTCAATATTTAGATGCGTTTGCCCTGGTATAAACACCAAAAACCCGGTCTTAATGACCGGGTTTTTGAGAGAAAACAATGGGGATATATTCCCCGAAGGTTAGTTATAGAGGTTCAGTATAATATCGATGCTCTGATATTTACTACCACGCCATTGTTACCCATTCCGGAAAATTAGCTAAGAATTTTTGACTAGTCTTTTTTGATCTCCTAAAATACACCAACCTACATTAATCTGCCAAGGGCTTGTGCTATGCTTGCCTCGTTCATCCCTCAGAGCAATTGCATCATGCTAAATATGGGTGCGATCGCACCTGGCGCATTTTCCTATCTTGTTAAGAGTTAAACCCGTGTTCATTATCTGGCGCGTGTTTACCGTCGAGAAGAATTAAAAAAGCTGCATATCATCTCACCAGGGTCTTTTTGCTCAAAGGGCAAAACAGTTCCAGCTTGTTGAACCTTGACTCTTTCGCGACAATTGTAAACCTCTGTAGGTCTTTTTATGCCATCTACGCTAATAATTGCTTTGTATTCCCAATAATTTTTAGCACTTCGGCTGATACTGAGAATGCAAATCTGATGGCGTAGACCGTCGTAGACAGCGTAATTGCGGCATACAGATGCAAAAGCCGGATGTACCACGGAGAAAGGTAGTATTAATAGCAACAGAAATATTATGTATTTAATCCTGCTCATAAAAAATTGTTTAACATTATTTGGAAATATGATTAAATTTTTCAACCTTTGAGTTGATTCAATTACTTTTCCTAGTTTGACAGACTAGAGATTGCAACTCCAAAGCACGCAAAGCATGAGAGCAGTAGCAAAAAAGCTCACAATGCTTTATGTGCTATTTTCCGCTAAAGTTTACTAAGCTAAATTGAACCATGCCCAAACACCTTCTCTACTTTGAGGGTAAACATCTAGTACAACACGGTTGAAATAAACCACCCCTGACGCTCGATGACTCGCTAACGCTGCGCTAACGGGTGACGCTCGCCGGCTCGCTAACGCTGCGCTAACGGCAGTTCCTCATCGGGGAACCCCCAAGACCGGACTGCCTCACCATTCCAAATCAATGAAACGCTTACACTGTATTAATTTTGAATTTTGAATTTTGAATTTTGAATTCTGCCTTGCGGTACTGGTGCATCTGTTCATGTACCATACCCTAATACCAATTCGTAAGATCCTGCAAGAAACCGCACTTAGTGCGTCTATTTAATTAAGAAAGTCAGATTACATTTGGCTGGGTTTCCACCAATTGTATCTGTAGTCTTATTTTTAAGAATTGACATAACAACAAATGTGCAAAAAAAGGTCAGTCGTAAGGACGATAAAATTGCAACCAAAAACAAATTTTGAGCAATCTGGGATTACACGCTGTTTTGCAGCAATACTGCTCTTTGGTCAAGTGTGGCTACATTTACTCCAAGGGAAAACGTACTATCGCAAGATTTTGCAACATCTTGTTACCGCTGGACCAGGTTCTATTTCTCCAGTTCTCCTTGTCAGCGGTTTTGCAGGAATGATTTTTACTATTCAGATAACGAGGGAATTAGCCCGATTTGGGGCTGTCAATGCTGTGGGAGGTGCTTTTGCCTTAGCTTTTTGTAGAGAATTGGCTCCAATTTTGACCGCTAGTATTATGGCGGGACAAGTAGGTTCTGCTTTTGCAGCAGAAATAGGTGCAATGCGAGTCACAGAGCAAATTGATGCACTTTATATGCTCAAAACCGATCCAATTGATTATCTAGTACTTCCTAGAGTAATTGCTTGTTGTTTGATGGTGCCTTTGATGACGATTTTGGCTTTAGTTACGGGCATTATCGGCGGAGTTTTTGCTGCATCAAAGTTTTACCAAATTATTCCTGAAACATTTTTAGAATCAGTCAGAAATTTTTTAGAACCGTCAGATTTATTTATTATTTTGCTAAAAGGGTTTATTTTTGGAGTGCTGGTTGCTGTCATTGGCTGTAGTTGGGGTTTAACTACTAGAGGGGGAGCAAAGGAAGTAGGAGAATCGGCAACAAAAGCAGTTGTTACTAGTTGGGTATCTATTTTTATTATGGATTTTTTCCTCTCTCTACTGCTGTTTGAACAGCCTGCATTTTGAACCCAAGTAAGTAGTAAACAATATTCCCGATTTTTTAAGAAGTTGGAAATTTGAGTACAAATAAAGTTGTGGGGAAATAATACTGCTTCTGAAGCATTGGCGCAACCCAACCCAGGCATCTCTCACTTTTTGGGATATACTTGATCACGTTAGCGGAATTTGGGAATATATGAACTTGTATATTAACGCACCCAAAGCTAAACCTCCCAATGAAAAGATAGAGGCAGTTAAAAAAGCTACGCCTCCCTTAAGACCAGCTCTTTGAAAGTCTATCCTGACTAATATAGTCGCTGAAAGGATCAACAAAGTATCAAGAAATACCCCAAACCAGGCAATCATGATAAAAAACAAGAAAGCTGCTAAGACGGCAATGCCGAAAGACCTGGTATTTGATTGAAGAAAAATACTGTAGTAATATGTCATCTTCGGCCAAGGAGCGGTCAAAGTTACGATTAAAATTAAGATAGCAACTACAGTTACCACCCACACAAACATAGAAGCACGTGTTTCAGATATTACCCAGCCCAAAGTACTGTAACTCAGCAGTACTAGCGCCAGGGACACCCAAGGAACTCTTTTCAAAATTGACATGGGTTTATATTTCTAGTACAGGGTTAAGGTCTTATCGCATAAATAAGTGTAGTAACTCAAGACTTTATTTTGCTTGAGGATTTGCTCAGTTTATGATGATTGTCCTTCCTTAAGGATATCCCAGTATCAAAGGAGTTTTTTATGATACGGGTATCAGTGAGACAAGAAACCAGAAGTTGTTACAGATAAAATTATTTAGATTTTGAATATATGGTTTAAACTAGTAAGTTTAGCATCATATTTTTATAGCTTCAATCAATAGACTTTTATGCTGTTCCCAAGAAAGCCAAACAAGTTTGTCGAAAATTGCGGTACAAAGTAGTTAAAGATTTGTAAACTGTTAGCAGCCGAGTAGCCGCGTGTCACATCTTGTTAAGGAATTATCATGAGACAACTTATTATTGCTGAACGCGTATGCCTCATTGGTCATATCGCGTCAAAAGCCTTTGGACTGGTAGGGATGCTACTGGTAGTACCTAATGCCGAAAGAATTTTCAACTTATCGCAGGTAGGAGAAACTGCCGTACAGTTAAGTATGGCTGGCGGTGGTGTAGTTGATATCATCTTAGGGACAGTAGCTGTCTCTATTTATGCCTACCGGACGTTGGGATTAGGAACTTGGCTGGCATTTATGCTACCGGCTATGTTTATCTCTTTGGGGAGTGAACTACTGGGAACGAGTACAGGGTTTCCATTTGGTGATTATAGCTACTTGAGTGGCTTGGGTTATAAAATTGGGGGGCTAGTTCCTTTCACAATTCCTTTATCTTGGTTTTATGTTGGGCTGTCGTGTTACTTAATTGCGAGAACTGGTTTGAAAGTGCCTCAAAAACCCAGTTGGGGACGCCATATTGCTGCGATAGCCGTTGGTGCTTTGCTCTTCACTTGCTGGGACTTTGCCCTTGAACCGGCTATGAGTCAAACTTCTCTGCCCTTTTGGTATTGGGAACAACCAGGAGCTTTCTTTGGAACACCTTACCAGAACTATATGGGTTGGTTTGGTACTAGCGCCCTGTTTATGAGTGTGGCAGGATTATTGTGGAGAAATACCTCGATTAAATTAGAGCGATCGCAACTCAATCTGCCCTTAGTCGTTTATTTAACTAACTTTGTCTTCGCCGCTGGACTCAGCTTGGCCGCTGGATTCTCTATCCCTGTGTTACTCGGCTTATTGCTAGGTGTGATTCCGGCTGTGGCGCTGTGGTCAAGGAGTTCAACCACACCTGCTCAAGTTACTGTTGAACCAATAACCAAAGAAGTATCAGTAGCAAAGGTTGAAGTTGCCTTGAAATAAGCGTTTTGGGGAATGGGGACTCAGAGACAAGGAGAATAACCCATGCCCCATGACTAATGACTAATGACTAATGATCAATGACTAATGACTAATGACAACACTTTGATAGTAGAAAGCGCCATTTCTCTTTTATTGCTACTTATCCAAGTACCAGCAACGGCGATTCTGTTTTCACGTTTGTTAAAGGGGCCAAGACGCCATCCTCCAATAGAACCCCAACAACCGATACCTGAGCTTTTAGGTAAGGTTAGCATCGTTGTTCCTACACTGAACGAAGCGCTTCGCATTAGCCCTCTGTTGACTGGTTTAAGTCAGCAAAGCTATGAAGTTCGGGAAATTATGGTTGTAGACAGCAAGTCCAGCGATCGCACCCCCGATTTGGTAAAAGCTTCACAGCAAAAAGATCCGCGCTTTCGCCTGATGACAGATGATCCCTTACCCTCTGGTTGGGTGGGGCGTCCTTGGGCGTTGCATAACGGTTTTCTATATAGCTCAGAGGCTAGTCAGTGGTTCTTGGGGTTGGATGCTGATATCCAACCACATCCTGGTTTAGTTGCTGGTTTGGTAAAGACGGCCGAAGCACAAGGCTACGATTTGGTTTCTCTTTCACCCCAGTTCATCCTCAAATACCCTGGAGAGTGCTGGCTACAACCGGCTTTATTGATGACTCTGCTTTACCGATTTGACCCAGCCGGGATCAATACAGAGCAACCAGAACGGGTAATGGCAAATGGGCAGTGTTTTTTGTGTCGTCGCTCCGTTTTAGCTGCTGTGGGTGGTTATAGCAGTGCGAGGAGTTCTTTTTGTGATGATGTCACCTTAGCACGCAATATTGCTATCCAAGGGTATAAAGTCGGCTTTTTAGACGGTGCAAAGGTATTAAAAGTACGCATGTATGAAGGGGCGATGGAGACATGGAAGGAGTGGGGGCGGAGTCTCGACCTTAAAGATGCAACTTCTCGCTCTCAGTTGTGGGGAGATTTATGGCTACTCACATCTGTTCAAGGTCTACCGTTTTTAATTGTCCTGACTTTTTTGTTGATTTCTCCCACACTCTCATATTTGCCAACTCCCCCACTCCTACTGCTGGGACTGAATTTATTCCTGTTGGTGATTCGCTTTGCGATGCTAATAGCGATCGCACCTTCTTATGATCGCACAAACGCTAAAGGCAGCTGGTTATTCTGGCTTTCCCCTTTGGCCGACCCCTTCGCTGTGCTACGAATCTTCTTATCTGCATTCCGCACCCCGCGCGAGTGGCGAGGACGCAAGTATAGTGCTGAGTTGTGAGTTGTGTTAGCGGTAGCGGGGCGTTTAGCCCGTGCTGAGTAGAGAGTAGGGAGTAGGGAGTGAGCAGTGAAGAGTTTAGAGTGAGGAGTTAAAAATTCAAAACTCAGCACTCAGCACTCCTTACTCCTCTTCACCTCCTACTCGATCCCCGCGTTCCAATTCCCAAAGAATTTGATTTCCTTCACGGCGTACCCGTGACACTATCCAATTTCGCCAGCGCCATTGATCCCCACGACTGGTGACAGCGCTGGCGTGGACATCCATCAAGTCTGCTAACTCAGAACTGGTAATTAAGTAGCCTTTTTCAGAAATTTCGTCAGCTATACGCAGAGTTTCGACCAAGCTGCGGAGTTGCGAAACCCTCATTTCTGGCGGTTTTTCATCGGTTACGGCCGCAGTTGGCCCAATTGATGGTTCCATAACGGTTATTTCTGGTGCAGAAGTACTGATTTCTTGCGGACTTTGGTTAGTTATTCGAGAGTTTTTTTCATAATCAGCTACTTTTGCTACATTTACTTCATTTTGGGAAGGTAAAGATTTAAAAAAATCTGTGGAGTATAATTGTTGTATCGAAGGGATTTTGCCACTTGCATAAGCGCGAGCGATCGCATCACAACGTTCGTTACCTATGTTACCAGAATGTCCCCGGACGTATTGCCATTTTACTTGTTGGGTATTGAGTTCATCTAATATTTCTAAAAGGTCTTGGTTTTGGACAGGTTTACCATCTGACTTTTTCCAGCCTTTATTTTTCCAGCCTTTCACCCATTTAGTAACGCAGTTAATCAGGTATTCGCTATCGGTATGAAGGGTGATGGGTTGGGCTTGTTGAGATGTTTGCAGAAATTGAAGGGCAGCGATCGCAGCTTGCATCTCCATTTTATTATTAGTGGTATGAGGGGATGCATCGCCCATTTCGTGGATTGAGCCGTCGCTGAAGTAGACGACAACACCCCAACCGCCAGGGCCAGGATTACCGGTGCAAGCACCATCAGTGTATATGCTTTGAATTGTGGGTTGGGTGGACATGGTTAGAGTATCGAACCGCGAAGGACGCTAAGGATTCTAAGGAAAGAGTTATTAGCGGCGAATTTTTTTAACAAATATCCAGGCTATTATACTGATAAAATCTCTTGATTCTGACTCCTGAATTCTTCTCTAATCCTGATTATCTGGCAACTTTTCCATTTCCTCAGTAATTAGCGTCTGAAAATCTTCGTCACAATGATTATGCAGATGAACTACACCAGCTAGGAGTTCTGCTAGAATTTCAGCTTGTTGGTTCGCAGTTAAACTAGTTAACTGTAACTGGTTAACTAATGCTTGTACTTTCAGGCATTCTATACCTAATTCAGCAATCAAGGTACTGAGGGTTAAATTGGTTATTGCAAGAGGGCGATCGCTAATCTGCATATTTATTGTCCCAATCTTTTACGCGCTTGTTGGATTGCCTGATCAAAAGCACGAATCTCTTTTTCCCCAATGCTTAATTAGACCTTCGTCAGCAAAACTCTTTTCTGATTCCAGTCTAATCTTTTCTTAATGTTCAGTAATTCTTTGAGCTAAAGATTCAATCACCTTTTGATGGTGCTTTTTCCCCATCACTCTGAACGATAAGCAACACGGAGACTTTGGATTAAAATCACCAGAGATGCGATCGCCATTAACCCGCCCCAAAACCAGTAAGGTAAAAGCAAATATCGCTGCATTTGCGCTGTATCAGAAATTCCAAGGGGCCCAGCAGAACTACTAAATAGATAATCAAGTTGATGGTACGTACTTACACAAGCTTGTACACCCAAAAATTGAATGACAAACCCTTGCACCCAGCGAGGTGCTCTTAAGGCAATACCTAAGATTATTAAACCTAGTAAGGGAATTGCCACCAATCCAAACCAGGAACGCACCCAAATTAATGTGGACAACAGCAAAAAACTTCCTAAAATTTTCAAACAGAGGGTTGCTGCTGTAAAACTGCGGGAAGCCAGAATCAAAGCTGCACCGGCAAGAGGCGGCCCCATTGGCCCGGCTGCGGCGATTATTGCTGGGACAATTGGCCCCAATGACGAACGAATGCCATAAGTTGCGACACCAGAACCATTGCTAAAAATCTGCAACTTCTGAAACTGTCCCCCTAATAGCAGTGCCATTAAACCGTGACCCATTTCATGAAACCAAGTTGCCAGAATTGTAAATGGGTATAAGATATAATCTCCTTTTGGTACTTGCCACAATAAAGCAGTTGCGATCGCTGCTGCAACTAGCCAGGTTAGCCCCATACGTTCAACAACTAGCGGGGCTTCTTTAGCGAGCAAGGGTTCAAAATTTTTACTTGGTTCCCTCATAGGTCACTCATTGGCAGTGTATTTCCATCCATCCTAGTGTAATTATTAAAGTAATGGAGTTGCTCAACAGTGCAACAATTTGCACCTGGAAGCGACGGCTGTTAACTATGGCGCTATCAAGAACAACATAGTTATCCGTCGCTTTTCTAATGCAGTTCATTTGTTTTTCCTCCAAAATAAATGCCGGAGGATGGGCAGAAAATACTTAAACTGATGTCACAATCGATCGAAAATCAGTTAAGCAAGTTGAAACAGAAATGTCATCAAGTCTCCTTTACCCAAGCTGATGCGATCGCCTGGTCGCAAGCGATGACGGTTCCCTGGTAAAAGTGGCAAATTATTGATGTAAGTGCCATTAGAACTTCCCACATCCTCTACATAATGAGCATCTCCCTCGACGCGAATATCTGCATGAATCCGCGAGACAATTTCGGAATTGGGAAATCCTGAAACATCTATATCTGGAGGAATCCGGTCATTGGGCTTGCCGATATGAATCACAGAGAAATTTTGCGGCAATTCAATTAAGCGATCACTTTGAACGTGGATTAACCGTGCTGTAACCTGCTGCAATTGCGTTCTGGCAGCAGTTGCAGTTGATGCTGGTGCTGCTGGCTCTTTTGCTTCGATTTCAGAGGCTGGTGCTGGTTCCACAGGTGGTGGAGTTGGAATACTACTCTGTCCAGAGACTACGGGTTGAGCTACAACGGTTGGCGGTGGCTCTGGGGGGCTGCTTACTGTAACAGGTACCTGTGGCGCTGGTTCTGGGGGAACTGCCACCTCTGTTGGTGGTAAAGATGATTCGGGAGGATGGGAGTTAGTAGAACCGCTTATTCCCAAGGCATCTGGTTGTAAAAGTTCTAACAGTGGATCGGGTGGAGCTAACGCTGGCACTTCCACGGGAATATCGGGAGTTACTGTTGCAGCTACTGCGGTATGAACGTGTGGAACACCTGCGGAGTGAAGGTTATAGCCACACTGACCGCAGAATGCAGCATCTGCCTGCACAGTTGCTCCACAACTGGGACAATTAGTAGTCGCAGGTAACGGTGTATAACAAGCTTCACATTGGACAGCGCCGTCAGGGTTGGGATGATTGCAATTAGGGCAGACGAGCATCGATATTTAGCCTTTGTTCAAGATCATCATAAATATAGTTAGGACTGGCAAGCAGAGGGCGGCCGTAGATTTAGATTCTAGCAATTACTGCTAATGGAACGATGAATTGGATACTCTTACGCACGGAAGGGGAGCAGAGTGGCAGGGGGGCAGGGGGAGACAAGGGGACAAGTCTCTCCCTTGTCTCCCCCCTCTTGTTCGTCTACCTTGTCTCTTCTCCATGCCCCATGCCCAATGCCCCATTCTTCAATATTGAAGTTCCAAACCTGCTGCTGCATCCAGCAGCCACCAAAGCTCTCCTTGGGGCTGAATTAAGCGGGATGGGTAAGTGAAGTCATCGGCTACAGGTGCAAAGACTTGCGCTAAAGCTGGTCGTTTATTTGCACCAGCAACCAGAAAAATCACGCTACGAGCAGAGTTGATCAAGGGATATGTAAAACTTATCCTGGGGTTTCCGTCTTTGTTACCTACAGTGACGAGGCGATCGCGTACTTTAAGAGCCTCTGTGTGGGGAAACAAAGATGCGGTATGTGCATCATCACCCATTCCTAGTAATACTACATCCAAGGCGGGAAACTCGACCCCAGAAGAATTGAAAAATTCTTTGAGCTGTTGTTCGTACTTGGCAGCAGCCAGTTCTGGATTGGCTTCTAAAGTTGGTACGGGGTGAATGTTAGCCGCTGGGATATCAACGCGATCTAGCCACGCACGACGCGTCATCAGTTCATTGCTATCGGGGTGATCTGGTGGTACGTAACGCTCATCCCCCCAGAATATATGAATTTTATCCCAAGGCAGTTTTTGAGTAGCAATCGCTTCGTATAACGGTTTAGGTGTACTGCCGCCAGACAAGGCGATGGTAAACCGCCCCCGCTGCTCAATGGCAGTTTCTAACTTGGACAGAATTAATTTTAGCGCTCGTGCAACCAGCGCTGGCTGATCCGGTAAAACTTCAACGGTTTTGTTCATAGCTTCATCATCATATTGCTGGCTTCTGGCAATACAATACCGAATTTATTACAATCTCCCTTTTTAACTTTTGAAACATTTAACATCGTGGATTAAGTAAGCTGAAAAACGTAGACCCTCCTTATCACCTTTAACGGGAAGTTGTCAGTAGTGAGTCATACTAACTACTAACCACTGTAATGATTATTTTTATTTACATCCAGTTACTTGATACTTTGTTGATCAGGCCACAAAGGATACGTTTATTAATTCTTATTAAAAATTAATAAAACTAATTAATCGCAAACAACGCCTCCCAGTCTGCGATCGCTTCACGTTGGGCAATTAACAATTCTTGAATTCCTTTTTGGGCGACATCTAGCAGTTGATCTAACTGGGTGCGGCTAAAGCTGCCTTCTTCGGCTGTTCCTTGGACTTCAATGATTCCCAGGTGTTGATTCATCACCACATTAAAATCTACTGTTGCAGCCACATCTTCAGTATAATTTAAATCCAAAAATGGCTCTTCCTCCAGTAATCCTACGGAAACTGCTGCTACCTGTCCACACAAAGGCGATCGCTCCAACACGCCCTCTTGCAACAATTTAGAAATTGCATGAGCCAACGCCACAAACGAGCCTGTAATGGCTGTTGTCCGAGTTCCAGCATCTGCTTGCAACACATCAGCATCCACAGTCAGCGTGCGTTCTCCCAGTGCCTCAAAATCTATTGCTGCGCGTAAGCTGCGTCCAATTAGACGTTGAATTTCTTGCGTCCGTCCAGATAATTTCAATAGTTCTCTTTCTTGGCGTTTTTGAGTAGCAGATGGTAACATTCGGTACTCAGCAGTTAGCCAGCCTTTACCAGTTCCTTCGAGAAACTTTGGAACTCCCTTATTAACACTAACAGTACAAAGTACTTGAGTATCACCGCATCTTGCGAGAACAGAACCGGGGGCAAAGCGGGTGAAATTGGGGTGAAAGCTAATCGGACGTAGTTCGTAGGGAATCCGACCGTCAGGACGCTGCCAAGTCATTGAAGTTGCCTCAAGTTTTATAATACTGCCTTAAGATTACCTTGGTGTTATTGGGCATTGGGCATGGTTATTCTTCTTGTCCCCTTGTCTTCCTCGTCTCCCCCTACCCCCTGCTCCCCTGCCTGCTTCTAAGGAACTGAAAGCAGAGTTAAAATATTTAGCTGTACCATCTCTGGTGATTGGTCGCCGTTGATTGTCAACAAGCAGCGACGACGGTCGTAATATTCTAGGATGGGAATGGTGCGATCGTAGAATAATTCTACACGGCGCTGCACGATTTCTGGTTGGTCATCTGGTAGCGATCGCCCCAAGGATCGACTAACCATCACAGCTTCCGGGACTTGGAGATAAATTGCCCAATCTAGCTTTTGCCCTAAATCATCCAATAAAAAATCTAATTCTTCAGCTTGGAACGCAGTACGGGGATAGCCTTCTAACACCCAATCGCAGTTAATGTCTGCTTGTCTGAGGCGTATTCGGATCAATTCAATAATCATTTCGTCTGGAACTAACTCTCCTTTTTGCATGTAGGACCGTACGTGGTAGCCTAGTTCACTCAAGCTAGCGTAAACCGAAAGAGAAGTCCGGGGATCGGCTTCCAAGCATCGAAATTCCGGCAGGGGCTGATTGCCAGATATTGCTGACCGTAAAATCTCACCTGTAGAAATCAGAGGAATATCAAAGTATCTGCAAAGCCTTTGTGCTTGAGTGCTTTTCCCCGATCCTGAACCTCCCAGAATCACCAATCTCACAACAATTTACTCCTCATCCTGTCAAATTCCCTACTTGCTAAGTCTGCTTTGCCCAATTGAAACTAGAAATTTTATGCTTTCATTTTTACAACTCATTTCAGAGAAAAGACGAAAATTTAAATCAAAATAACTCTTGACTTCAATACAAAAGTAGTGTTTGACTAAGAATGCAATTTGCCAAATTCACCACACCTGTGAAAAACAGATAGATTATACAGGCAGATTTGTAATAAGTACCGCCAGCACAAACCTTTATTTTATTGTAATTTTTTGAACTTTACCTATGGTTGCCCAGCTAGAAACTCCAAGTATAAATTCACCCATTACCTTACCATATCCAGTTGAAGGGCTAGTGCAAGTTTTCACTAGCTCCCATCGCAACTTTTTTACGACGGTTATGGCTCAATCACTGAGAATAGCTGGACAAGGAACGCCAGTATTAATCGTGCAGTTTCTTAAAGGGGGCATTCGTCAAGGACATGATCGACCCATACAATTAGGACAAAATTTAGATTGGATTCGCTGTGATTTGCCTCGTTGTATTGATACACCACATTTAGACGATAGAGAAAATCAAGCATTACAAAAGCTGTGGCAATATACACAGCAGGTAGTGTGTGAGAGCAAGTATTCTCTCGCAGTCTTAGATGAGTTAAGTTTAGCGATTAACTTTGGTTTAATTCCTGAAATGGAAGTTTTAGCGTTTCTAGCAAAACGCCCTCCCCATGTTGATATCATTCTTACAGGGACAGAGATGCCGAAATCTCTTTTGGATGTGGCAGATCAAATTACAGAGATCCGCCGGAGTTATCGACCTTAACGAATCTCAGGATTTGAGATTTTGGATTTAATAATCTTCAATAAGAGGGTGTGTTAAAGTTTGTTAACACACCTTACTGTTCTAACGACAGATGTCGGATTGAGGAGAAATTGAGCAGATTGTTGTGCCGTTACTTGAGATAACTGAATCTGTTTAAGGGTGACTAGACCTTCATTCACAAAAGAATCTCTCACTAATGCTTTATCGCTGCTATTGAAAGAAGTTTCATAAAACACTTCCTTAATTCCTGCGGAGATAATTAATTTCAAACAAGACAGACAAGGTTCTAAAGTGACGTAAATACTTGCACCATCTGTAGAAGTCCCATGCTTTGCAGCTTGTGCGATCGCATTTGCTTCTGCGTGTACAGCCCTTGATGGTAAAGTTTTACTAGCATCACAGCTACTTAATCCCGGATAACAGTATCCTTGAGCTGTACAATGGGCCGAACCCGATGGTGAGCCATTGTAACCTGTTGCCACCACCTGCTTGTTTTTCACAATCACGGCACCCACTGGAAAGGCTAAACATGTTGAGCGAGTTGCTGTAAGTTTAGCCAACATGAGAAAGTATTCATCCCATGTTGGTCTTTGATGAGGTTCATCGTTTAGGGAAATATCTTGCATAATCTATCAATTTAAAACTTTATTCTACTGCCTTGCTGAGAACGGAAACTATGGATGTTCTGGGTTCCATTTGTCCAAAATATTTTTAAGCTGATTCAAAGCATCTTCATGATCGTGAAACTGTATTTCAGCAATCACAGTGGGAATGCCGCGTGGAAATCTTGATATTTTTTTACCTGTTTCGTATAGAAGAATAATAGGAATGTTGTTTGTCTCTGCAAAAGCTAACTCCATTCCAACTCCAAAGGATAGTGAGCCAAGGTAAGCAATAACTAAGTCTGAATTGCTTACTTGATACTTATCTTGGTTAAAAACTTCACGAGGACTAATATCGGGATTATTTACCGGATCAGTTTGTTTGTGTGGAACATAGGCTTGAAGACCAATTTCTTCGCAAAGTAAGCCTATTTTTTCATAAAGTGCTTTACTTTCTGCTGGATTTTTTATATCAGTTAAAGCACCAGACACATATACTTTGTACATTTTTACTAATAAAATTGCATTATAACTTGTATTTTTATCGCTTTTAAATCACCGAAAGTTAATTTTTTCACAAAAAAATAAGATTTAAATACAATTATTTTTAGCAAGAAAAGTAAGAGACACTATTTGGTTGAGCTTGGAGTTACTATTGTATTTGTTGGAGTTTCATTAGCAGCAGGAGCCTGATGGGAAGAATTGAAATAAGTAAGTCCACTAAATAAAGCTGATAATCCCCCGATTAATATAGCTCCTATTATACTTCCTCTATTCCACCTAGTATCTTCACTTGAACCGAAAAAACCTAGTAATGCGTCTTTAAAATCTTTTCTACTAACTTCTTTATACTCATCTGAATCGAGCATCAGTTTTTTGAGTATTTCTATATCACCCTTCATCCAAGTATTTTCTTTTTGATTAAAGTAGTCGGTTATTTCTTGACTATTAGGTCGTCCACGAAGAAGATCAAGTCTTGCAGAGATATCAGAGTTGCGATTACTTGAATACTTGGAACTTAATTTTTCAATAGCTAAATAAGCAATTGGTCGCTTAACATCTCTTACATTAATTCGTATTGCTTTATCTGAAACATTATGAAGTGCTATACAGAGAACACCTGTCCAACAAGGATTGACTCTGGTTCCAATGTGTCCTAAACCCTCTGATACTAGTTCGACTACAGAATAAAGTGGCCCTCGAAATCGATTACTGAGCCAAACTGATTCATCAGTCCACACTAGGGCTGTATCTCTTGGTGGTATGTAGAAAAACTTCTTTTCCTTACCCGGCTGGTCTTGGTTAGATTCCGTTTCAATAGTTAAACGTTTCTGCTGTCCAATGGCATAAGCATACTCACTAGCAGTTAGACATAAATCACAAGCTTTTACACTATCTGGCTTAAGAGGATGAAATAGTATACCTCTACCAAGTTCCCTAATAATATCCTGATAACTCAAGACTGACATCTCAATACCCCCTAATTCCAAAAACCACCAGAATTTTGCACAAAGGCATACGATGTAGTTATAGAGTCAAGCACATCGTGTCAGTAGCTAAATAGGACGCTCTGACTGTCTTGATGAAAAGACTACTTTTATCACACGTGTTTTAAGTTATATTCTGGCGTGTTGCAAATTAATTTATACATTTAGCACGGCGATATCCACACTAGCATTGCTAGTTATTTATATGAATTACAGTTTTTTAATTTACTGATCCTGAATATAAGCCTTGCCACTTTTAATACAGTTACTGGCCTTTTGCAGTTCGATACCTAAATAACCAGTATGTTCAGGCTGAATTGCTGGAGAGATAGCACAAATCTCTCTTAGTAGGCTAAGGGGATTTTTCCCACGATAAGACTTAATCACCTCACCACTACCAGGGGTTGTGTGAGTAATGACTATCTCTTTGCCATCAACCTCAATTAGGAAATTGCCAGAGGGGTCATAATAGTTACGCTGATTAAAAATTGCAGCGTATCGATTTGCAATTAGCCTTTCTGCATTGTCCCAGGTATCATCATATATATGAGCAGACTGACTAATAGTTATGAGTGGCCCCATTTTCAAGCCATACTCAGAACGTTGAGCAATTTCATCCCTAATATGTTGTTGCAAAGCCCTCAATCCCATTGCATTTGCAGGCCATGCAGCAAACATATCATTACTTCTAAAAGTTGCAGTTAGTGATAATTCATTATCAACTACTCTCAACCAAATATGATTTAGACAAGGACTACCACCTTTTTCATGGTCTTTTACATCCCATAAATTCATAACTGCACTAGCGGCATCAATTTCTCCAATTAACTTCTTAATTACCTGGTCAATTTGATCATCCTTAAACCAGGAACGCAAACGTTGACCATACGTATATTTCAACCCTTCTCGATAGGGTGCATCATCTAAAATCTGTGAAGTATATTCTTCAAGAAAGGGAGGGTCAACTGGCAAATAATTAGGCTCAGGAAAGTAGAAATTAGGAGGTTCATCAGTAACAATTGCCATTAAATCAATTAATTCTTGCCATTGCCCATCATAGCCAGTTGGTCTAATTGTTCCTGTCGTCTTAATCCGATGAATAATTTTTACCCAAGTTTCGGCTATAGTTTTACCTTCTATTCGATGTCCGTAGCGTGGCCCTGGCAAAACAGTTGGTTCAACGATAGACATGGGAAATTCTCTCTTGCTTCCCCAAGGATAAAGTGGTTCCAACTCTGCATAAGACAAAACTTGCCTAACTGCCGACTCTATTGATTTCACTTCTTTGCACTCTACAGAATGACGTAGTTTTTCTAATGTATTGATATCAATTTCAATATCAATATAACCAGGAATAGCAGAGCGAATTACCCACGATCTGCGCCCAGTATCGCTTAGACTCTCTTCAACACCATTATGGAAAAAATCTAGCAAGCACTCTCCAGCACCAGCGTTCAAGTCTTCCTTCGTAGCGTTGAGAACAACTAAATAGCGGACGTGGGGATTCAACAGCAAATTGCGAATTAGTAAATTTATCCCCCTTGTGGGCGAATATAGTTGCCCAATTACAGCATAATCTTCGGGTTGCAGGTGTTTAGCGATCGCCTGCTTTACCGTCCATCCTGTGATCACTGCCGTCTGACCTAGACCATAAATAAGCTGGTTAGGCTTGTACAGTGCTTTGTACTCGAATTGGGTTGCCTTACCCGTTGCTGTCATGATTGGCTAAAAATAAAAATTAACAATCTTTTATTGTATCACTAAATATAAATTGGTACTAGTTTTTTAGAAGCTAGGCTTTGGAAGTTTACCTAACACTCAGCCAATACCTTATAAATCAACAAGTTTGCTTTACAAAAATTAATTATTTTGTTACAGTTATTTACATAAAGAGAAGACAGGGAAAAATCCATGCGTACCAACACTGCTACAATTGACGACCAAGGCAAACTGAACAACTTTGCGATCGAGCCAAAAGTTTATATAGATGATCAAGGCGATCGCACTGGTTTCACTCCCTATGCAGAAATGCTTAACGGTCGGTTAGCAATGATTGGTTTTGTCTCTCTGATAGCATTAGAAGTATTCACAGGACACGGTATTGTTGGTGTTTTGGCAAGTCTGTAAAAACTAATTTATTTAAAACAAATCTCAAAAAATGTAAGAGACGGTAAATTTACCGTCTCTTAATTTATGGAAAACTTAGTGCTAGAGTGAAAATATACTGATAGCAAAAGCCGTTAGTTAGCAGCATAAAAATATTGGATGAACTATGGCTTTAACTACTTCAACTATGTTGCCACTAGGCACTAAAGCGCCAGATTTTAATCTACCGGAAGTAGTATCTGGAAAGGCAACTTCACTTTCTACCTTTGCAGAAAAAAAAGCACTATTGGTAATGTTTATTTGTCGGCATTGCCCGTTTGTAAAACACGTCCAAAACGAATTAGTGCAGTTAGGAAGAGATTATTTTACAGGTGATTTAGCGATCGTTGCCATCAGTGCTAACGATGCAAAGAATTACCCCGATGATGCGCCAGAGTCGTTACAAGCATTTTCCACGGAACAAGGGTTAAATTTTACCTTATGCTACGACGAGAGCCAGGAAACGGCTAAGGCTTACACCGCAGCTTGCACACCAGATTTTTTTGTATTTGATGGCGATCGCCAACTTGTTTATCGAGGACAACTAGATGATAGCCGCCCTAGTAACGGTAAACCCGTAACAGGTGCAGATTTACGCGCAGCCATTGAAGCAGTGCTAGCGGGTAAACCTGTTACCAGTGAGCAAAAGCCGAGTGTTGGTTGCAATATTAAATGGAAACCAGGAAACCAACCCAGTTATTTTGGTTAAGAGGGATTGGGAATTGAGATTAGGGGAGAGGTGACAGGTGACAGGTCGATAGAAAATAATCTATACCCTGTAACCTGTACCCTGTTCTCTTCTTCACTCCCCACACCTATCAATGTTTAATTTCCAAATTCAGTACGTAGCATCCTAATTGGACTTTTTCTGCCCACAATTCATATTCCAGCCGCAAATGCTCTGGCAAAGGATGTCCGTTGAGAGTTAGGCTACGAGTAAAATTTCGTAAACGAATGGGATCGTTAGGTTGCAATGACTCAGTTGGCAACCAATAGCGACTAATGCCATAAACGCCCTGTTCCCAAAAGTGACGGTAACTCACTTGAGCGTTACCTTGCATAGTCATGATGACTCGGTAAGGGGAAATCTCCAGCCACAAGATTCTGGGACTGTTAGGGGCGTAAGCTTTGCTCTTACTTTGGGGAAGTGTGTCTTCTGGACTTATGACACTCTCTACTTCGCAGCTAATTAAGGGTGGTGCAGTCATCAGTAAATGGAATCGATCGGTATCTTTTTGATACAATGTCGCGGCAGTTTCGACAACAGACCAGATCGGTAGGTCAGTGGAGATAAGTGATAAGCACACGGGCTTGCGGTGATGAGTCAGCATGGGAGCGATAAGGGCTAAAAGCTATTGAACAAAATGAAATGAACACTCTAGCTGTCTAATAGGTCGGGGTAAGAAACTAAATAGTAAAACAGGCTTAATATTAATGAATCCGTTGATTTGTTAATAAGCTACACAAATCTGGATGAAACAGGTATGATGTCAGCTTACACAGTAAAAACGGTACTTTTATCTAGAGAAAGCTAATTCGTAAGTAAAGCTTGTAAATATTCTAAGGCTATAGCCTCAAAAGAGTGGCAGTCGTTTTAGATGCTAAAAAACCTTCTTCAGGCAGACTTACCGTAGATTGGAGTAAGTTTCATACAGCCAAAAGCGATAGGATACTAGGAAGGAAGTCACCAGAAGCGACAAACTAAGTCGCTGATGAACTTCCGGTGTATTCAAATGCCAGTGTATCCTAATGTCGGCTTCTGTTGTAACTGTAGAAACTCACGAAAACCTTTCTCACCAAAATATTGCTGAGTAAAAAGTAAAATTCATTCACTCAGCAATATTTTGGTCTGCCGATTGCGCGTCTCGCAGAGAAGAAAGAGTAAAGATTTCCATTTCAAAGCAGCAACGGCAAGTTAGCTTGTATTAAAAAGCCCACGGATGAATTCGTGGGCTTTATAGCTTGAGCATTTTTTTGAGAATCGCTATAGCCTGAAGCTTTGTAAAAAATCATTCTGATTTATTTTTATTCATTACCGATGCCATTGCATCTGTGAACAAGTCATGAGTGTTACAGGCTGGTACTTATTTGGGAATACTTTTATAGGAGTGATAAAAAAGGCGATCGCGCTAACACTTTCAATTTAAATCTACTTTATCACCTTACAATCACTCCTATTTTACAAAAAATATTGTATTAATACTCACTAATCTACCAGGAGCAAACAAGATGGGATTCATTGAAGATATTACCAAGCTGTCTGAACAAGTCCGTAAGCGGGCTGACCAAGTTGTTGGCGAAGAAGCTACTAAGATGGCACTGATTGTTCCTTTTTTGAGTGCTATTGGCTACGATGTCTATGACCCTAGTGAAGTAATGCCGGAATACGTGGCAGATTTTGCTATTAAAAAAGCAGGGCAGTTTGAAAAGGTAGATTACGCCTTAGCTATTAACAATAATATAGTTATGCTCGTAGAGGCAAAAGCCCGTGGTCAAAAAGCTGAAGCACATGATGGGCAACTGAGTCGCTATTTTAATGGACTTTTGACAACAAAAGTAGCTATCGTCACTAATGGGGTTGAGTACCGTTTCTTTACAGACTTGCGTGATAAAAATGTCATGGACAAGGAGCCATTTTTTACTTTTAACATCCTGGAATATGATACCAAAGATATTGATAACCTCAAATTCTTTCACCGTGATAATTTTGAGGTTACAGCTATTACCAACCATGCTGAGGAAATGGTTTATGTAAAAGGCATGACTCAACTTCTAGGAAATCTTTTACGTTCTCCTTCTGAAGAATTTGTTCGCTTTTTAGTGACTGAACTTGGTACAGTTGCTCCTAGTTATGAAATTAAAGGTCGAATTACTGGTAAAATTATTGATAAATTTAAACCAATTGTTAAAAAGTCTATTCAGGGAAGTTTAGTAGAGTTAATGACTCGCTCACTTACTCCAGTAATAGATCAGCCTGTTGAACCTCCAATAGACGTAGATATTGAAGGAGGGGACATACAACCAGATCCTCAAGAATCAAAAGTAGTAACAACTGCTGAAGAAATCGAAGCTTTTGAAAAAATTAAAGCAATTACGCAAACCTCAACGAGTTACAATTATCAACTCCAATACAAAGATACTGTTTCATACTTTGGTATCAATCTTGTTGGCAAAAGTACTTGGTGGTTTCTGCGGCTCTATCTATCTTCGCAGAAAAAAAGTTTTGTTACTCGACTAAGTGTAGATGAAGTAAAGTCGCTAGCTTCAAACTTTGAAGTGCAGGAAGTAACAGCTTCTCTGGGGGATGTCGCATCAAAAGTAATTATTTCCTCTGTCAGTGATTTAGATAAGCTGACATCACTGATTCTCAGATGTTACGAGGCAGAAGCAGCAAAGCATCAAACATTGACTCCAGATGTAATCAGAATGGAAAAATCAGCTTAACTCAAGGTATCTACTACCAAACTACACCTAACCAACTATCTGCGATTTTTGCCTACGAACAAATTAGCGATCGCACTACTAATTGGTTGACATATCGGTAATCATTGGCTTGGAAAAAGGACAAAAAAAAGTGGCTCTGCAATCAGCAGAACCACCAAAGCTTTCGCAAATCTGTTATGAGTTAACGAACTGCCCCTTGAGCAGAAACAGTATCAATCGGTTTCATCAGGTACAGCCGCAATAACTGCCAGCCAGTGGAGATGTAATGCGGCAGTTTTTGGAAAAATTGCAGGAATTTGGGAGTGTTGGAGTTAGCGATCGCACCCAACTTCTCATTATTGCTGATACAAGTATCCAATCGCTGATAAAACTCTGGATTTTCTACATCCAGCATCAGTGGGAATACCCTACCCGCATTCTCGTTAGTCTTCTGAATAACATGGATGTCGTATTCTCGCGCATCCAATCCAAGGGTGGCATAAAAGTCCTTGCGTTGGATGTCATTAAGATACATGGTCGCAAACACCGACAACAGGAAGAAACGACTCCATAGCTTTGCTTTCCAATCATTCAATATTTGCGGCTGAGATTTCATGATCGCATCAAAGAAATCGCCGTGACGGTTTTCATCTTGACACCAGTTCTCAAAGAACCGGAAGATTGGATAAACCCGGTCTTCGGGATGTGCTTCTAAATGGCGATAAATGGTGATATAGCGCCAATAACCGATCTTCTCAGAAAGATAAGTAGCGTAAAAGATGAATTTCGGTTTAAAGAAGGTATAACTGCGACTCTTAGTCAAAAACCCTAAATCTAGGGACATATTAAAGTCCGACAAAGCTTTATTCAAAAAGCCAGCGTGACGCGCTTCATCCCGTGACATCAGGTTAAAACACTCTGCCAAGACGGGGCTTTTGCCTTTCAAGCGACGACCAAGTTCTTTATACAGCAAAAAGCCGGAAAACTCTGCCGTACAAGAACGTTCTAGAAATTCAACGAACAACTTGCGAGTTTCCCCGTCAATATGATCCCAGGATTGTTCAAACTCGGCATCCCGAACAAAGTGGTGGCGGTTGTAGTCAGTGCGAAACTCTTCAAGAATGGCTCTTAACTCATCTTCATTGACGGAGATATCCATCCGTGCCATTTCATCAAAATCGGTAGTATAAAACCGAGGTGTTAACAGGGTTTCTTTTGCCGGGACTTTAATCCCTGGCCGGATTTCTTCAAAGCCTGGTTTTTTGAGGGAATCTACCATGTCTTGATTTCTCTTTCGTCTTTATTATCTTAAGTAGACCTTTCGGGTGACGTTCCTACGTCTCTACCGCCACGGTAACGGCAGTTCCTCATGGGGAGCCAGTGCGTTGGGCGGCTGTGCCGACTTGAAGCAACTGGCGTGGAAACCCGTTGGCGCTAGCCTCTCCCTTTGGGAGAAGACCGGACTGCCTCACCAGAAATGCTCTGGCAAACCGTAACAGCCCACAATAATCCAATTGTATAAAGTTCAGTCTACCAAGGTGCGGGTGAGAAATTTGTAAGCAAAACATTAAGAGTTGCAACAATCATTCAATATTTACGGAATCAAAAATCGCGGATTGGTAGTCAAATAAATGTAGTTGAGTGAGCAGCATTATTTTGATCGAGTGGAGAAGCACTTACCTCTTGATTCTCAAAGCACTACTATCTCAGTAATTTTCTGTGGTTGTTACTAAAATAAATTCATGGGGTTCTATTAATACGTTGAGCGGCTGAAAATTAACAATCCATGAATAGCATAATTACTGAACATCCTAAGTAATTTAGTTATATTTTGCACTCTGATGAATAACTTGAGATTAGACAATGCCCATAACTTCAAATCAGAATAGGAGTGTCTATTACGAAAATTGCTAGAAAGCAACTGATGCAAGATGTAAGTCTAGCTATTAACACTTGGTATAAAAAACAGTCCGAAAAACCTATTTTAAACAACAAAAGTAAATCCAAAGGGTTGAAAACAAGATGAATCTTGAAAACAATCAGCAGCAAAAAGACCGACTTCTTGTCTCTTATATCTTGTGTGCAGTCGGATTTATCGGGGTGGGAGGATTGCACCGTTTCTACAATGGCAGGATCGTAACTGGTTTGTTTTGGCTGTTGACTGGTGGTGTGTTTGGTATAGGGCAGTTTGTGGATTTGTTCTTTATCCCCAACATAGTTGACGAATACCAACATAACCTGAGATTAAAAGCGGGTGTATCTCCCTTTGGTGTGCCGTTGAATCAAGCAGTGGTTGCTTCTCAAGTCCACCGACCAACAGGCAACCAACTCATGGTGAAACTGATTGAAGCGGCGGAAAGCAAGGATGGTATTTTAACTGTAACTCAAGGGGTGAAGTTCACGGGAGCCAGCTTTGCTGAAGTGGAAGCTACTCTTAAAGAGATGTACAAATCAGGTTATGTAAAAATTGATAACGACCCCAATACTGGAGCCGTTACCTACCATTTCCACGAACTTTAATTGTTATTTGTCATTTGTTCTTGGTCATTTGTCCTTTGTTAAAAACCAATGACCAATGACCAATGACTAATGACTAATGACTAATTTCTACCTAACCACTTTTGACCGTCCAAGCGCTGAACTAAGCCATATACTAATAAATCGAGGGTAATTTTGCGTTCATCGATTAAGAATGACTCAAAAGTGCTGGGTTTTTTGCCTTCATTACAAGAAAATCCCTTTTTTCCTTGAATATCTTCATCGGGGAAATACAGGTTAAACTGACGCTTACCAATTTCTGACCAACTGCCGATAATTTGCCAGCATTCTTCGGCGGATTCAAAGCCAGTAATTGGCACTTTTTGCTTGGCAAAAGACACCTGTAAATCTTGTACGCCTTTTTGAGCGATCGCTTTTTGTAAAGCTGGCAAGTAGTCTTGCTCAATGAACTCTACAAATGGCTTATTTTCAACAGCTGGGGCTTTTTCCTTTTTAGGGGCTTTAGCTGCGGCGGCGGGTTTTTCTTCTGTTGCGTCGTCGTCGGCTGGGGGTTTTTCCTTTTTAGGGGCTTTAGCTGCGGCGGCGGGTTTTTCTTCTGTTGCGTCGTCGTCGGCTGGGGGTTTTTCTCCTTTGGCGGCTTTAGCTGCGACGGCGGGTTTTTCTCGCTTGGGTGGTACAGCAGCTGGTTTAGCAGCATTGGGGTTATCTTCGGGATTTGCGGCTTTCGGATCTGGCGCGTTGGCAGTAGGAATATCTGTAGCTTCGGGTGAGTCTGTACTAGGAGCGTGTTCTTCAGCCACACTAGGAGCTTGCTTGTCAACAGTGCTGGGAGCTACTTCTCCCGCTTGATTGTGATTGGTTGGGTCTGCCATTGCTCAGGTCAATCCTTTAATCTAGCTTTGGGAGCGATCGCTCACCTTAATGTATCGGGTATTTTTATTTTGACATACTAGTACTGCAAGGCGGAATTTCTAATTCGTAATAACGCTCCTGCGGATGCTCGTATAGTTATAAATAACGCAAAGGCTTAGGATATAAGCTTTTTTACCCTCCGCTTCTTTCAAATCCCTTTGAATCCCATACCAGTTTCTACTTGTTGCTGTGCTGGAGTAGAATTTACCTTGCTGCTAGAAGTCTGACGCCTGGTACCAACTTGGCTCAAGAATATGCCTACTAAAATCAAGCTACCGCCAATATATTGAGGTCGGGTAGGGGCTTCACCCAAAATTAAATAGGCTGCTATAATTCCCACAATTGGGCCAAATGAGCTAACCAAAGAAGCCATAGAAGCAGTAGAAGTTTTCAAGCCTTTAATCCAAAAAGACTGGCCTAGCACCACAATCAACCCGCCATAAAGAAACATCCACTCCCACAAGAATGGTGAGAGGACACCAGCGAAATGATCCCTGCCATAGAAGACTAAAGCAATAAAGAAAAAGATTACAGTTCCTAGTGCAGTCCGAAAAATGCTATAGATTCCCAAAGGAATCTGCGAAAGGTGTTTCTTGCTAATAATCGTAGAAGCCGCTATAGCCACAGATGCAGCTGCGGCCAAAAGTTCCCCTATGCCTAAACCGAAACTTCCCATGTTCATCATGGTTTCTGTTGGAGGCTGAAGGATAATAGTTAGGATAACACCAACAAAAGCTGCGATCGCACCAAGAAATTCCCAAATATTTACCCGTTCTCTCAATAACCAGACTGATAAAGCCAGAGTTAGAGGCGGTTCCAAGCGTCCCACCAAGATGACATTGTTCACCCCTGTAAGTGCCAGTGCCTGGAAAATTAAGCCAGGGGCTAACGCTCCTAATAAAATAGCTACTGCTGTTAGACTGACCCAATCCTTTCTTGAAAGTTGCTTCAAAGTAGCTTTGTTCCACTGTCGCCCATAGATTAGGATCAAAAGTATCAAAGCGCAAAGGTTTCCCACGAATAAAACATTACACAAAGAAATCGGATTGCGATCGCCGATAAAATGTTGAGCACCAATTTCTGTTAGTTTCCGAGTCACGGCGCTAGATGCTCCAAAAATTAGCATTGCTAGCCAAAGATATGTTTGTCCTGAAATTCTATGGATTTGGCGATGTGGTTTTTTGGGTCTAGTCACAATAACATCACTGCAATGAAAGCATTGCTCATCATATTAAGTTATCCTCACGCACTTCAAAATGAGGTTTTGTTGAGAAAATACTTAAATTATCCTGTGACTTTGAGCAGCCATGATTACCTGAGAAAATGCTGAGAATTCACTAAATTTTCTCAAGGGATAAATTCATGAAAATAGTGGCTTAGTTTCAATCAGCTCTCACTGCCACCTGAGATGCTTGGGATGTTCAGGATAAAACAAAAAAGAGAAGTAATAAATGAAACTCGCACCCTTGCTTACAAGTGTAGCCTTGGTTGGTTTTTTCACAGTTTGGGACGTACCATTAAAGGCGATAAATCCGTCATTAGTGCAGGCATCAGCAGCCGAAGAAATGTCTGTAGCACAAAAATTAGACTTGCTTACTAAGAGTAAGGGTCAAATTGGTAGTGGCGATCAACTACGTCGTTTCTTCTTTGGTGACTTAGAACCAATCGGTATCCAGGTAGGTGGTGCAGGTCATGTAGTTAACCTTTATAACAAAGCTAATGATGTTACTTTCGCTTACTGTTCGCATTACGATGTGATTGTAGCGATTAAAAAAGGTAAGGTAACTAAATTTGAACCCAGTGAAGTGAAGTAATAATAAATCCACTTTCTAATTAATATTTTGCTGAAACTAGAGGAGCAATTCGATTAGTATCTAGGTTGCAATATATGAACAAAAGCCCGGAGCAATAGAAATGTCTCCGGTTTTGTGCTGTGCTTTTATGCCATAGAAAAAGTCTGATTTCGTCCTTCACAAAAAGTCGTTAACTTTCTGGCAGAATCAGGTTAAAGGTGAAAATGAGAAAGATGAGTCTTCTTTTTAACTTTGTCCTTTAAATCTTATTTAATTCTTTTCGATAAAGGAATTTTTAAGTAAGCAGGATAAGAGCGATCGCCTGCAAAGATAAATTGTTTAATAGCTATTAAATCAGTCAACTTCTGCCTGTACTAATACCTTTGCCAAATGTATTAATTAACTGTGGTATTTTATCTAGTAAAATTCTCTTTCTTTGTGAAACTCTACAAAATCAGACTTGGCAAGACAAAAAGATTGAGTAAATTGCTCTATGCAACCTCAGAGGTAATCGGTAGCGGTTTCACAAGCAGAAAGCGTACTTCTATATTACTTTGCCCCGATGTGCTTTTTTTGTTGAAACAACGGAATAAGTATATCAGCGAGTGAAAACATTCAGCAACTACTAAACCTTAACCAAGATGTTATTAAACCTTAACATTAGTCAAATATAGTCTTGTGTAAGATAACTCCAAATACATGTTTACAACCTTAAATTTTGACTTTTAATGGGTAAATTAAAGATGCTTAACTCTCGGCTCATTGTAATCTAGTTTGGAAATAATGGGTTCCTAAAAAATATCTGAAAGTGTAACTTAATGTAGCTTTGAGATTTATACCTCTGACATCAAGTTCTCACATATCCTACTTTCAGAAATTGAGCAAATAAATAGTAATTACAACAATCTGGAGTTAAGTTGTCTTAGCTTGTTTACAGTCAAAAGTTTAGCAGTATTTCAGTTTTGCAAATTTCTCTGCTATATAAGCAAAGTAAGATAACGCAGACTAATCTTAAATCTCAACCTGGGAAGGTTAGCTTTGTTTGTGTCGTACAAGCTTTTAGTCAGATAGCAGTTTGCATATTTGGAGTGTTCCCAAAAGTTTAACAGGTTTCAATAAGGAGAAAATTCTCATGGCTCTTTACGGCTATACCATTGGAGAAGATCGTGACTCAAACGCTAGTAATGGCAAGCAACTTGATGTTTACCGCTTTTTAATCCCTTCTGGTCCTAAAGGTTCTATTACCCCTACAAAAGTAGGTACAGTCAATATTGCAGGTACTGTTACTAACGCAGATCTAGAAGGTTTGGCAACTAACCCTACTACCGGAAGGGTAATTGCAGTTAACGAAGCACGGGCCACTAATCCTCCAAATCCAATTGATCCAGCTGTTATTGTCGTTAATAATGTAGATCAGCCTTTTGCTCCAGCCACGGTTTCACCAACTCGTACACCATCTAACCTACATCGTTTTGGATTTGAGTCAGGTGCTGACTTTAGTAAACAACAAAATGCTCTGTACAACATTTCAGGAAATAAAACTGCTAATCTTGGTGGAGAACCAGTAGGAAGCTCACTTTATAAAATTACTACAGGTAATCCTGGAACTATTAGCCTTGTAGACGCTTTTGGCGCACCTACTACTGCTGCACAAATACAAGGAACTCAACCCACTAACCCTGGAAAATTTGCCGATGGATTAGCTATCGACAATCTCAATCCTGGTAAAACTCGCGCTTTTGCTAGCGATTTTCATACCTCTGATGGAAATGGGAACAATCTTTATAAAGTCGATCTACTCACTGGTCAGCTATCTGCGCCGATTGCTCTGAAAAATTCTTCAGGGCAACCTTTGAATGTCAACGCAGATTCTGATTTGTCATTTACTAACCTCGGTTCTCAAAGATTGATCGGTTGGCTGGAAACTGGTGCTGTCTATGAGATCACAGGCTACCAAGATGAACTTGCTGCATCAGGTCTAGGTTTAGGTAGTGCCACAGGTACTAATGGCGCTGGCTTTGCAACCGCCACCTTACTTGGTAACGTTACTTTACCAAATGCTTTGGCAACAGCACCTGTTCAGTATGAAGGCTTTACGATTGTTAATGAATAACAGTCGTTAAGATACTCTTTGTTCAACTCTTGTAAAAACTACTTTTACAAGAGTTGAAGAACGGAGCTAAAAGTAAAAAAGTTTTATTTGCCAAACTACCTGTGCTTTTTGTAGAGACTAACGGGACTTAAACATTTTTGAGGAATAAATAAGCCTCAAACCCTTGCAGGGTAAGGAGAATACACCAAATGCCCGAAAACGCCTGAAACCCAGATATATCAAAAACCCAAGCAAAACTATGTCAAAACCCATTGGGATATACGTTTGAGGCTATTTTATCGGTGTTTTTTGCCTAAGTCCCACTAACTGGATTTTTATTTTGAAATTTATCAAAACAGAATACATACGTCAGTCGCCAGAATTCAGAATTGGGTGACGGAGTTTGTAGTAAGCACTCTAGTCACTAAACAAGGGCTACTACCATTTAAAGTTCTATTTGATGAGCCATTAGAACCTAAAGTTAACGTTTCTCTCAAAATTAATTTATTGTTATCACTCGATAGACAAATATCTGTTCCTTCAATGACTTTCTTTAAAAACTTTGCCAAATTGTAACCATGTTGTTTTCTTTTTTGGTCAAAATTTAGAATATTATCTTTCAATATTGTGTGAATTTTAGGCAGATGAATACCATCTTCTTTAAGCTGACTTAATTGCTCAAAATCCTTTTTTAAATCCTGCAATACTTGATTAGTTACTACTAAAATATCATCATTGAATAGACTCTCGTTAGTTACTTTATTAATTGGAATATCCTCTATTTTTACGTGGGGAGCGGGTATAGATATAAAACAATCACAAACAGACTTGAGAATACGATTAATTTGTACTTCATAAGCACATCCAATTACAGTCTTTCCATATTCATGAAGCTTTTTAGCTAAAGCGGCAAATGCACCATCACCTGATACAATAACAAAAACTTGCAGTGTCGGACGACTTTGGGCTAATTCCATGATATCAATGGCTAGTTGCATATCTGCTGCATTCCGTTTGTGACTATAATCAAAAATTTGAATTGCTTCGATGCCAAGTTCTTGAATCTCATTATTGAGTGGTCTTAATCGAGAATCACTCCAGTCAGCATAAGCGCATTGGATAGCAATTTTATTAACTATAGTAGTATTTTCCAAATTTGTTTGAATTTCTTTTAGAGAAAATTTTAAGTTAGGATTGTTTCTACCCATTGTTAAGTTTTCAATATCATAAAAAATAGCTGTGTTGAATTGTTCAGTCTTAGGTAAAATCTTAACTGTAGGAGGAAACTGTTCTACACGAATCTGACGTTCCTTTAACTCTTTAAACTCAGCTATTAAAGATGTTATCTCTATCCTGGATTCGGAATTACCTTCTTTCTGTTTTAACTCTGTAATTGTTGTTTTTAAGTCATTGACTTGCAGCTTTGCTTGTTGTAACTCTTCTTGTAATTGCTCAGTTAATGTATTGATTTGAGTCTGGGTTTGGATAGTCGGCTCCCGAAGTTCCCCAATAGTTCTAGAAAGAATTTGCTGGCGTTGCTGGTAAGCTATTACCAAAGCTTGCTGGACGACATCCCATTCTTGGGGGAAAGCCTCACGGGTACACACTTGCAAAACTGTTTCATAACCTGCGATGGCAATTTCCAAATTACTAGCAATGTTCCCTTGTTCAAACTCTTGAATAATGGTACTCAGTTTGATAATGACTCTAGCTAAATTAATAGCAATGGCAGGTTCTTTAGCAAAGCGATCGCTTACCCTTTTTCGCAACTTTAAAGCTAAATCATCGTTGAGTTTACTTAAGTTACGTTGCAGAATTGGATATACTTCCTGATTTTGATAAGTCGCTCTTAATAAATCAATTAGGAAGTCTTGCTCTTGGTTAGCAACTTCGTTTGGCATAGCTAAATCCCTGACAATACATCTTTTAGGTTAGTATTCCCAAGTTTTTATGCTATCTAACAATTAAAGTGGCGTCATCCAATAGCTAGTACCTCGAATAGCTTGTTTTTTAAAACCAAATAAAGGTAAATTCTCTTCAGATAAACCCACATAAGTCCAATGTGGAACATCGTTTTCTACAGTTTGAAACCAACCATTTTGATTAAGAGCTTTTCTCTGTTCTTTACTGCCTACGCGTAAATCAATTGCTAATCCCCAAAGATGTTGTGAAGTTCCGGGAGGTGCAACTAAACCGAGAATTTTTGTTTCTTTACCTTGTTTAACTTTTGCTAAAACTTGATTGTTAGCATATTTGTGCCAAAATCTTAAATTAGTGTTGAAAGTACGAGTACAATCACCAGAACCATAACCAGATTTTAGCGGAATTTGTTGTTGAACTCGCGCTTTATTTAAAGCATCAGCCGCCGATTTCTGTAAATAACAGTCATTAGTGCCATCAACATGACCCATTGTTAAAGTAGCTTGAAACTCTTGGGTTTCTTGTTCATTAGCAAAGATATCTTTTTGCGGCAATTTAATCCCAATATCTGGATTTACAAATACTGCACCATAGCTTCGCAGCAAAGTATATTCATAAGTACCAGGCTGGGGAATTGTGGGTAATTTTCTAGCGATCGCAGATAAAAAACGCTGTTGGTCATTTAATTTGGGATCTGGAATAAATGGTTCTGATGTTGTCTTTTTAGAGGTATCTGTACAAGGTAATGAATTATTACTTAAGCATTCTTGTAATGGTTGAGCAGTTATAGCAACTTTGTGGTGGGTAATCTCATTGCTAGCTACTAATACAAAAATCATCAAGATAACGATACTGATAAAACTTGTTTTTCTAATAAACCTAGTAATATTTTTTTGATTTCTGAGAGTTAGTTTCATACAAGTTATATAAAATATTTAATATGCCCTACTAATAAATCAATTTCTGCTAATGGCTAACGATATGAACAATAGCTGCTATTGACAAACCGGAACGTTGTCACAAATTTTAAAAAAGATGAGATTTTTTAATTACTACTAAAGTTAAAAAATAGAACCTTGCCTTTAATTGAGTACTAGTAAGTTTGATAACTTTTTTATTAGAAAGTTACATCCATGAAATCACTGGAACAGTTAAAATTGAAAAGAACTCTAAGCTTGCCGATCCTGTAAGTATGACCATGCACAATTCCGTTGAATTCCAAGACGCTTTTGATGTCATAGTCGTCGGTGCAGGTCACTCCGGTTGCGAAGCAGCTCTCGCCTCTGCACGCCTCGGTTGTCGTACCCTGCTATTGACGCTCAACTTGGATAAAATCGCTTGGCAACCTTGTAACCCAGCAGTAGGTGGCCCGGCTAAATCTCAGTTGACTCATGAGGTAGATGCACTCGGCGGAGAAATTGGTAAAGTAGCAGACCGCACCTACCTGCAAAAACGTATCCTCAACTCTTCACGGGGGCCTGCTGTTTGGGCATTACGCGCCCAGACTGATAAGCGCGAATATGCAGCAGTGATGAAAAATATTGTCGAGAATCAAGAAAACTTGACAATCCGCGAAAGTATGGCAACAGATTTGGTGCTGGGCGCTAACGGTGAAGTCATCGGCGTTGAAACTTATTTTGGTGTAGGGTTCCAATGTAAAGCAGTCATCTTAACAACTGGCACCTTTCTGGGAGGAAAAATTTGGGTTGGTAACAAATCAATGCCAGCCGGACGTGCTGGAGAATTTGCAGCTGAAGGATTGACACAAACCCTAAATCGCCTGGGATTTGAAATCGGTAGACTTAAAACTGGAACTCCAGCGCGGGTAGATAAGCGATCGGTAGATTATAGTAAAATGCTCATCCAGCCAGGGGATGAAGATGTGCGCTGGTTTAGCTTTGACCCAGATGTGTGGATAGAACGGGAACAGATGCCTTGCTACATCACCCGCACAACCGCCGAAACACATCGCCTGATTCAGGAAAATTTACACCTGTCGCCAGTTTATGGCGGTTGGGTGGAAGCCAAAGGGCCGCGTTATTGTCCCAGTATTGAAGATAAGATTGTCCGCTTTGCCGATAAAGAAAGCCATCAAATCTTTATTGAACCGGAAGGAAGGGATATACCCGAACTTTATATTCAAGGGTTTTCTACAGGGTTGCCAGAAAATTTGCAGTTGCAAATGTTGCGGACTCTCCCCGGTTTGGAAAAATGTGTGATGCTGCGTCCCGCCTATGCAGTGGAATATGACTATTTACCAGCAACTCAGTGTTACCCCACACTAATGACTAAGAAAATTGCGGGGTTGTTTTGTGCTGGGCAGATTAACGGCACCACAGGTTATGAAGAAGCCGCAGCCCAAGGGCTGGTGGCGGGAATTAACGCAGCTCGATTTGTTCGCTCTCAAGAAATGATTGTGTTTGCCCGCGAGCAAAGTTACATTGGGACGCTAGTTGATGACCTGTGTACAAAAGACCTGCGGGAACCTTACCGGATGCTCACCAGTAGGTCAGAGTACCGATTGCTATTGCGTTCTGACAATGCCGACCAACGCCTGACACCCTTGGGACGAGAAATTGGTTTAATTGACGATCGCCGCTGGGATATGTTTACCAAAAAACAGGGTAATATTACCACAGAAAAACAAAGATTGCAAGGCACACGAGTTAAAGAACATGATGAAATTGGAATAGCGATCGCATCTGATACCCAACAAGCAATTAAAGGTTCAATTACCCTCAATGACTTGTTACGCCGTCCGGGATTGCATTACGTTGACCTCGACAGGTTCGGACTGGGAAACCCTAACCTCAACCGGGCCGAAAAAGAAGGTGCAGAAATTGACATCAAGTATTCTGGCTATCTCGCTAGGCAACAAAATCAGATTGACCAAATTGCCCGCCAAGCTCACCGCCAGTTACCTGGGGATTTAGACTACACAACAATTGATACTCTTTCTAAAGAGGCACGAGAAAAGCTGACTCACATAAAACCACTCACTCTTGGTCAAGCTGCACGTATAGGTGGTGTAAATCCAGCGGATATTAACGCTTTATTATTATATCTAGAATTGCGTAGAACCAAGAGCCAGTCAGAGTTTCCAGCGTTAGCTTAACACAAGCTTGATAAAGACTGAGTATAGTAGTAGGGAGAGAAATTGGTATGATAGATGACATAAGTATTAGTACTGACATCATCAACAATCCCTAAATGAAAGTTGAGTTTAATACCAATACTCAATCAACTTATCTCAATTAAGATGGGGGATTAGATGTTTCATTATTCAGGAGGCAAAAGGCAGGAGTAACCCACGCACAACTGCATAGGAGTGGAGCAAGACCGGAGACAAAGCGTCTCCAAGCTTTGTATATCGCTCAACACGTTTCAATACAATTCTTCTTTTTAAACCGGGTAATTACCCAAGCTAGAAGTTTTTATTCATACTGGTTTATTTCAGTAAGAACTGCCCTCTACCTGCTACCTCCTCTATAATCCTAATTCCAGGCAGTAAGGATGGCGTTTACTCGTCCAAGCAACAACCCAGAACGTCTATGTTACAAGAAGCCAGCACCCGTCTCATAGTACCAGAACCATCAGAGGACTTAATCACCAACGAGCCTTGGTCGATAGAAAACTATGCTGATGGTCTAATGGATGAACTCTTTGCCGATATCGACTACATTCTGGATGCTAGTGGTAATTTACCTTCTCAAACTGTTAGGCACAGTAGTCAAAACAAATCAAACCACTCTGTTGCTGGAGTTTCCGCCCAAGCTCAACGCCAATCACCTCCAGAAGACGTGCCTCTGCAAACAGTTACGATACCACAGATTATCTTACCGAACACACTGAACCAAGCAGTACATTCAGTTGCTCAAGATAGCCACAAGCAATTGAGTACTGTTATATTTGATCCCGCTACTGTTAAACCAGTTAGTAGAAAGCGTCAGAAAACTAGTCCGGTTTTAGGCAAACTGCTGATTGTAGGAACAACTTTAGGCGTGGCGATCGCTAGTATGATCTACCTGGTGCAGTCTGGAGTCGTATATCTTTTAAATACCAAATTGCCCGAATCAGCGCTTCTATTGCCGCAATCGCAGTCACGATTGCCCGTAAAAACAGAAATTGAGGCAGAGTTAGTTGACTATATGCTCCAAGCGCTGGCTGTTATAGATAAGCAAGGAGCAAAAAGCAATCAAAAATCTTTCAGTCCAGGATTCTCCAGTCAAGTAAATACTAACCAAATATCCCTTGGCCGCGAGCAAGCAACTGCTAATCTACCAGCACTTCCACTTCTAGCTAACAATACACCACCAGCCCCCAACCGTTCTGGAAGTGTTGTTGAGCGCATCTACGTCCCCGTTTATCAAGCGCCGTCACCAATGCGCTATGCCCTTCCAGCCATTCCAGGGACTCCCACACTTTTACCACAAGTTGCCAGTGCATTACGGATATCTCAACCTAATGTTGTGAAAACTGCTCTGAATACAGTGCGACAAGCTGCCAAGCCTGTAACTGTCAATATGTTAGCTGCGGCTGTCCGAGCCGAACTCAAACCTGTGGCAGCCAAAACAGCACCCATTACCGTGCGCCAAACACCCAAGCCTCTGCCTGCATTACCAATAGTTCCATTGCGTGCTGCACTCGCACCAGAGTCAGAACCAACTATTACCCAGGAACAAGTATATCCGCCAACTGCGATCGCAGAAGCTCCGAGTAATACCTTAGAGGGATTGCTAGAGTTGGGCAACAAATCTGCCGCTCTGTTTAAAATTGATGGCGTGACTCGCCGGATAAATATGGGTGAAGGTATCGGCTCCAGCGGTTGGACACTAGTAGATGTCAGTAATGGCGAAGCAGTCGTCCGACGTAATGGCGAAGTGCGATCGATTTATGCAGGACAGAAACTATAAATTTTTTCACCCACTGCCTGGTTGAGGAGAGTTTAAAGATTAAACTTATTTATCACCATTAACATTACTGCGACCAGCAATAATTGATTGAAATAATTTGATCGCGTCAAATAGTTCTCTGTCTGTGTCTTCACTGTTAAGATTGCCTAGCCTAGCTCATGCGATCACGCCTAGTTTTAACACCATCAGCCTTATTGGCAGTAAGATCGCTTTTACCTGAAATACCACAATCTTTTATCAATAAAAGCAGAAAATCAGGTTTGTAGTGAATAATTGGAAGACAGTATTGGATTTCCCTAGCTAAAGATAGTTTACATAAATAAATTTCAATGTTAAAACTATAACTTGTGTTTATTATAGTTCCACTACAGTGACTATGTGGAAACTTACATCTTTCATATATCTGGCTTAAGCAAGATATATTTAGCTAAAAAAGTTAGTTTGCTAATTGATGTAATCCTCAAACCTTATACCATTTCTTTGTGAGGCTGCGCCAAATTTTCTCTTTTCCTTCCTTTGTGTCCTTCTCTGACGAGACGCTACGCAAATACGCCCTACCCTGCGGGTTCGCTCTTAGCGTTCTCGTAAGAGTAGTCGCTTTGCGTCTATGCAGTTCAATTTTTATATAATTTGGTGCATCTTTATACAGAATTGGTATTAACAACATGAAAAAACCTAACTATTTTCAAAATAATTCTAAAAACTCTTTAAGAGAAAAGTATCATCTTTACAAAGGTGAAAAGCTGAACTGGCTTCAAGTAACTCTTCGGCTTGAAAGGTCAATTATCTCTATTATTCTTCCTTGGGTAATTTTTTGTACTCTATATAGTACTTTTATATCATTTTTAGATCATTTAGGATTACCAATAGCATTTTCAGATTCCAGCAATATTCTTACCAATGCTGTTTTAAGTTTTAATATTGGTTTTACATTACTATTAGTCTTTCGGACGAATACAGCCCATGATAGATTTTGGGAAGGTCGTCAACTATGGGGAGCTTTAGTAAATACATCGCGTAATTTAACTCGGGGAATTTCGATAATAGTTAAAGAGAAAACACCACAAGATAAATTAGAAAAAGAAGCAATGCTTCGGTTAGTAACTGCTTTTGCAGTTGCAATGAAGTTACATCTAAGATCGGTGCCTTTAGACACTCAGTTGGCATCATTAATGTCTGAAAAACAATATTTACAACTCCAAGAGACTAATCATCCTCCACTACAAATTGCTTATTGGATAGGAGATTACTTGCAATATCAGCATGACCGAAATTGTCTAAATGTCTATCAACTGACTACTTTACATAATTGTGTAGATGATTTAGTAGATATTTTAGGCGGTTGCGAACGCATTTTAAAAACGCCGCTGCCTTTGATATATACTATTAAACTCAGACAACTTTTATTAATGTTTTGTCTTATATTACCTTTAGAAATTGTGAGTTTTTTAAGTTGGTGGACTGGTATAGTAATGGCTTTTGTAAGTTTTACATTATTAAGTATTGAACAAATTGGATCAGAAATTGAAGAACCTTTTGGGTTTGATCCTAATGACTTACCTTTAAATACTATTTGCAATACAATCTCAAACAATGTAGAAGAATTAATCAGTCTTGCTTCTAACAATGTTCGTTATTATTAAATCTATAAACCAATACGCTTGGGTTAGCGCCAAAAACTTTAAACTGCGTAGGTTGGGGAGCCACTGCGCCCTTGGGTTTACCGACTTGTTCGCTTTTAGCGTTCTTGCTTTCTTAGCAAGTGGCGTTTGAGTCACGTAGCTTGCTTCCCGTTCGCGTAGCGTCTCCAAAGGAGAAGGGTAAACCAACATTTTCGCTGATTTGTTGGGTTTGACTTCGTTCAACCCAACCTTCGGTTATGCTTAACCCAAGTGTATTGATCTATAAACAAGTTGTACCAAATAAATTTCTGATGAGAACGGAGAGATTTTTCCTTTATTAAATATAGAAAATACTTGGCGGAAAAATGCGATCGCTTAATAAATAGTTCGCCAAGCTTTTACCGTCTCTTTGCCAATTTCGCTATCAACAGTTTGACCTCCTTCCAAGACTAGTCTGATATCTAAGTTCTCATTTGGAGCATTTTTCAAAGCAGTGGCTAATTCTTTACTGACAGCAAATGTGCCAGTTGAACCGTCTAATTGAAAAACTTTTTCCCTGACCTTGAGCAAAAGCTTATCGACTTTTTTTGTCGTGGCAAATCTAAAATAGTCAGGCCTGGGATACACACGACCTGCTATGTCGAAAGAAGACTTTGCTTGATCCGAATTTACTGTTACGAGTACTCGAATGCTCGAAGGAGTCCACAAACTAATAACTTGCTTTGAACCCTCACGGTACAAGTGGCCACCTAAAGAATTGCGGTCGAAAACTCCAACAAACTCCCCTTCAAAGGGGTCAACAATTCTTACAGCTTTCGACCAAGGCACATCCATATCGGGGGACAGTCCAGCTGATTTGACCATTGGCAAATCGCTTGATGCTTGGGCAACAATAGCTACCTCTTGAACGCTGAAAGCAGCACAAATTTGAGGGGAAATTACAGCCAAGCTAGCCCCAAAAACAAAAACTGGAATCGTTTGCGGTAACTTCATCATAAGTCAGGGGTATAATCTTCAAATGGTTCTTACTGCAAAATGGTTTGCCTTACTTCAACTGGTTCACCCGTCAAACTAAAAGGGCGAACTTCGGTAATTTTTACCTTCACTAACTGCCCTTTGAGTTCTTTGATGTTACCGTTAAAAAAGGTCAAACGATTACCACCAGTGCGTCCCATTACCTGGGTTGAATCTTTAGGATTTTGGTCTTCTACTAAAACTTCTTCAATGCGTCCAAAGTAACGTTGCGATCGCTCTGCTACTTTCAAGTTTCCCAGATGATTGAGCCGTTGCAGGCGATCGCTTTTAATTTCTTCACTCAGTTGATTGTCCCACAAAGCGGCTGGTGTCCCTGGACGCGGCGAATATGCTGCTGTATTCAACATATCAAAGCCAATATCTTCCACCAGTTTCAGGGTATTTTCAAATTGTGCTTCTGTCTCCCCAGGAAAACCGACAATTACATCGGCACTAATCGAGGCATCTGGCATATACCGCCGAATGGTATCGATAATCCGGCGATATTTCTCATGAGTATAACCCCGCGCCATCGCCTTTAAAAGTTCATTATCCCCAGATTGAAAGGGAATGTGGAAGTGTTCGCACACCTTGGGCAACTCAGCACAAGCTTGAATTAATCTCTCAGTAAAATAACGGGGGTGACTAGTAGCAAATCTTAGCCTTTCAATCCCCGATACATCATGCACGTAATAAAGCAAATCTGTAAAGTTGTGCAGATGCCGACCTTCTGGTGTGACTCCAGGTAAATCTCTGCCGTAAGCATCAATATTTTGACCGAGTAGAGTAATTTCTTTGTAACCTTGTCGTCCTAATTCTTCCATTTCAGCCCGGATAGCTGACGGCGTGCGAGATTGTTCGACACCGCGCACATTGGGAACCACGCAATAGGTGCAGCGTTCGTTACAGCCGTAAATTACATTCACCCAAGCTGTCACTGTACTATCCCGTCGCGGCTGGGTGATATCTTCAATAATGTGAACTGCTTCGGTTGCTACGACTTGATTACCCTCAAATACTGACTCCAGCAAATCTTTCAGACGGTTGGCATGTTGTGGCCCCATTACCAAATCTAATTCTGGGACTCGCCGCAACAGCGCTTCTCCTTCTTGCTGGGCAACACAACCAGCAACAATGAGGGTTAAATCAGGCTGCTCGTGTTTACGCTTCGCTTGTCTGCCAAGATAGGAATATACCTTTTGTTCAGCATTATCCCGAATTGTACAGGTATTGTAGAGAATCACATCTGCATGATTCGGGTCTTCACACCACTCAAAGCCCATGTCTTCCAAAACGCCAGCCATGCGCTCTGAGTCAGCTTTATTCATCTGACAACCGAAAGTAGTGATGTGATAGTGGCGTTTAGAAGTGGTCATGGGCAATTCTGCTGAATCAGCGTAATGTTATGTAAGGTTTATTTCTATTCTATAACGCTCTTAAGCTGCTTCCGAAATGCCGAGTAACTCTTGAGAGAAACGGGCAGGCTGAAATAATTTCAATATACAAACCTAAAAAATTGACAAACTACAAGCATTGGCGGCGATCAAATTCGCCCTCTTTCTCCAGAATCTTGATGTCATCGTTGCCAAAGAAATCTCTTGCTGATAATTAGGGTATGTGAACTGAGAATGGTAGACTGTCAATATTGATTTGGGGGAGGGTTTGTAGAAATGCAACCACAAACCACTTCCATAATTTAATTGACAGTTACTTAATAGTAGTATTTAGTTGTCAAAAATGCTTTTTTTGGGTTCGTATAACTTACGTCTGATGTGAATTAGAAACGCCGCTTATTCTATAAAGGTTTCTAGATTCGCTCAAAATCATAGTTTTGGGATTACCTAAGAAATTACAAGGGTTTCAAAGCTTAATTCACATTAAACGTAATTTAGATACATGATTAATCGCGTTAGTGCAAGCCATCAACATTTTTTTGACAATCAAGCTTAACTTAAGCGATCGCTAATTTATCTTCAGGGGCAACAATGCCATTAGCTGTGAGACTGTTGGCTTGCTGATAAGCTATAACAGCCTTTTTGGTACCCTGGCCAAAAATACCATCTGGCGATCCTGGATCGAATTCTGGGTGACTTGAGTCTTGGGCAACTTTTTTTAAAGCCTGCTGCAACTTCTTCACCTTCGGGCCGATGCGACCTTCCAAAAGTGGAACCGCGGGAACGCTTAAAGCCTGGAGACGATCCAAAGCACCGTTGAATCTATTCCGATCTACATCACCCGATATACCTGGAAAACCAGTTTGGTTTTCTCGGTATTGGTGAAAGGTGTGAAGTTCCCAACCACCTGGAATAGTAGGAGTATCTGTATCAAAATGTGCAATCCACAGATCGTAGTCAGCAAACCGCTTGGTGTTTCCCAACTTCTCTTGCCAAAAGTTAGGTGCTGTGTAGATGATCGGCTTGTAACCTGTTGCAGTTTCCACTGCATTTAAGGACTCTGCAACATGGTCAAGCCTCTGTGTCAGATTCAATTCATCCCAACTGGAAGCTGGTTCAATGTCTATAACTGGAGGGAGATCGCCTGGTTCTATTTCTAAGCCTTGGGCAAAAAATCTAACCTGTTGATTGATATCTTTGGTGGGACGAAAGAAGAAATATGCACCTCGGATAATCCCAGCTTTCTTAATCGCAGGCCAGTAATTAGTAAATAGTTTGTCTGGATGGGCGATACCATCGTTGACTCTAGCAAAAGCAAAGTAAATACCTTGACTTTTCACTTTTTCCCAATCAATATTCCCACTGAATTCAGCAACGTCAATACCTTCAACTGACATAGGTTGTCTGTCCTTGTATGTAAAAGTACTTGGCTAACTACAATGTCATATCGGCTGTTTTCGGAAATCTTCTATGCCGCAAGTAAAATCTTTATAAGTCGCAAATATCTGAATGGTATTACAACTTAGCGGTGATGAAATTCAACTTCGGTTTCCAGAATCTTAATATCATAGTTACCAAAGAAATCATGCCCTAATAAGCCGATGCTGGCTTTTGGTGCGATCGCTACTTGAAGATTATTGGCTGTAACTCCACCTACTGCAATAGATTTTACCTTACTGGTTGGGAATTCTACTTCACTACCATCAGCAATTTGGGCTTGCATTGTACCTGTAGCCTGGAGTTTAAGTGTATTCGCCATATCTTGAGTGATAATGGTTCCACTAGCACCTGTATCTACAATCATTTCAAAAGTTTTTTTGTCGTTGAAGGTGACATCAATCACAGGAGTTCCACCAAAACGACGTTTGATTGAGACTCGAAAAACTCTGTTGTCTGAAGGTACGGCTATGATATTGCCACAAATTCCTCCCAATTCAACGGTTTTACCAGAGGAAGTTATCATGTAACACGCTCCTGGATCGTCTGCTGTTGCTTGATGAGAGAATGCTAAAAATATCAGCGTCGGCATTAGTGTAATCGCAGCTAGTTTAACGGTCGTAATCCAACGCCTCCAAGCATTCTTCATGTTATACTGCTCTCCAATTTTTGTGATTACTCTTAATAGCTAAACTCATCATGGCGGCTGTAAAACATTAAAAGCACAGTTTTCTAATATAAAAACTCAGTTTTTCTTAATTAACAAATAAACATTCAAATTCTCTCTGTTGAAAACGAGATACTTTTAACCAATTATTGTAATTTTAAATTAGCTAATAATTTTTTTTATGTAATATGTCTCAATCAAGATGAAATTGCATTTTACTCAATACATCTTACCGATAATTACTTATTGATAAATTAAAGATTAGGTAAAGACACGATAAAAATACTTAGAGCAAATTCAATCCAACATACTAAGAAGTTGATAAGAGAGATTTGTTAGCTTACTCAAAGCTTGCTGCTGCATTTACAGCAGTTGCGATCGCATTAAATTTGGATTGGCTGAATCAATGCGTTCTTGTCCCTCGTAAAAAGTATCAACTGATGCCGTAATTCCAATGTAATGTTCAACTTTTAATTCTCGTGCAGCTTTAACTAAAGCGACTGTCAGAAAAGGATTGGCTGCGGCTGGATACTCCACAGGTGCAATGTCATAAGCTGCACCTTGGCGACATAATGCTGCACTGCTAATAACAACACTACCGACTGGTATATAAGATTGAATCGCTCCACAAGTTCCAATGCGAATAATTTGCCTAATTCCTAGCTTATCCGAAGTTTCGCCTATAGGTAAAATCTGGGACACGCACAGAGCTAATACTGATAAAATTTTCCATTATTACGCTAAAGCAGATGAACATTGCTTTCAGCTATATGCTTGTCGAGTGAGAATATGTTCCGAGTTGCTGAAGTTTCAATTAGTGCCAGACGAATCGGAAGGTATTCTCAAGTTAAAGTTATCAGATGCCCGATTCTGTAGGGTTCGTCACTGTCCGGTTTGTCAGTGGCGGCGATCGCTCATGTGGAAAGCAAGAGCTTATAAAATTCTCCCACAGGTTGTCACTGATTACCCCAAGTACCGTTGGCTATTTGTTACTTTGACTGTAAGGAATTGCCAGATTGAGGAACTTAGAGAAAACTTGGATTCGATGAATAAAGCTTTTAAGCGATTCACTGAATTGAAAATATGGCCTGCGAAAGGTTGGGTGAAGTCCACAGAAGTTACTAAAGGTAGAGATGGAGTCTCAGCACATCCGCATTTACATATTTTGGCAATGGTGCCGCCTTCGTATTTCAGTCATGGCTATCTTTCTCATGCCAAATGGGTAGCGTTGTGGCAGCAGTGCTTACGAATTGATTACCAGCCAATTATTCATACTAGCGCGATTGCAAAGCATCATAACCCGTCATTACTTATCCCAGAAATTCTCAAGTATCAGGTGAAAGTGTCAGATTTGGTAAGTGATAGAGAATGGTTTTTAGAGTTAACCCGTCAGCTACATAAAAGTAGAGCGATCGCTGTTGGGGGTATACTCAGGCAATATATGCGCGAATTAGAGGAAAAAAACCAAGACCTCATTAATGAAAGTGAAGAGACAGATGAGGTGAATGGGGAAAGTTTGTTTTTCCGATGGGAGCGCAAGTTACAAAGATTTAAGATTTATCTAGAAGTGTTTACTGTCATCTTTTCGATTTAGTTACAACGCAGATATGCCCTTTGAAGAATATTCTTAGTAAGATACCTCAACCCATTGAAGAAGTAGTGATTTACTTTAGTCCAGAACTTCTGGATGTCAAAGATGTGCAAGTATTCACCCATACTTTTGATGAAACTGTGCTGATGGTTCGCGGTAAATTTGCAGCAGAGGGCGAAAAATTTATGCTGCCCCGTTCTGCAAGGTGTTTAGTTAATCAAAAACAATTAAATTATAATAGAACTGAGAGTTTGATCATCAGGACTGCTTTATGATGTATCAAACCGACCTGCCGCGATGGATAATAACTATTTAGCATAAGTCACCGCGACGTTTCCAGATAAACTGCTGTCTGCAATGCGCTATAGTTTGGTGGACATCTTGAAGAACATGCGGAGATTTTATCATGACGGCTGCCACCACGTCCCAGGTTCCTGTTGAAGCCTCAATCCGTCCGGCAGAACCCTGTGTGCTCGTTATCTTTGGAGCAGCAGGAGATTTAACCAAGCGTCTGCTACTTCCCGCCCTCTACAACCTCAAACAAAGCAATTTACTACCGCAAGAATTTGCGATCGTTGGAATTGCACACACTTCAATGAGTCAGGACGATTTTCGTAGCAAACTCGCCCAAGACATTCATGAATTCGCAACGGTTCCCGTAGACGAGAAGCTCTGGCAACCGCTTGAGCAGCAACTCTACTATCTTGCTGGTGAGTTTCAAGAGGCTGACACTTACCATCAGTTGCAAGACTTACTCACTCAAATCGATCGAGACTGTGGCACTCAGGGAAACTATTTGTTCTACCTGGCAACTGGCTCTAACTTCTTTTGCGACATCATTACGCAGCTTGGTGCGGCAGGATTAGTCCGCGAAGAGAGCGATCGCTGGCGGCGAGTTATCATCGAGAAACCCTTTGGGCATGACTTGGACTCGGCTCGTGCCCTGAATAAATCCATTGGTGCTGTCCTTCAGGAAAAACAGATTTACCGCATCGATCACTACCTGGGCAAAGAGACTGTACAAAACATTTTGGTGTTTCGGTTTGGTAATGGCTTGTTTGAACCGATTTGGAATCGCGAACATATCGATCACGTCCAGATTACCGTAGCCGAAACGGTTGGAGTCGAAGGCAGAGGCAACTTCTATGAAGGTACAGGCGCAGTGCGGGACATGGTGCAAAACCATCTGTTTCAACTGCTGGCAATGACGGCGATGGAACCGCCAGTCTCGTTTTCAGCCGATGAGGTGCGTGATGAAAAGTCAAAACTATTGAAGTCCATAGTTCCGCTCACTGCTGAAACTGTGCAAACTCATACTGTACGCGGACAATATGGTGCGGCAACGGTGAAGGATACCCAAGTGGCTGCTTATCGCTCAGAGCCACGAGTTGCATCAGACTCTACCACTGAAACTTATGCTGCCTTAAAGCTGAACATCGACAACTGGCGCTGGGCAGGGGTGCCGTTTTATCTACGAACGGGCAAGCATTTGGCTAAACGTGTGACTGAAATTGCAATTCAGTTTAAGCAAGTACCTTCACTATTATTTCGCCAAACCTCGATTGAGCGTCTCACGCCTAATTTCTTGACTATCCGCATTCAACCAGAGGAAGGAATTCACCTCCAATTTGGTGCAAAGGTGCCTGGCCCCGCGATGGCAATGGATGCGGTGGAAATGGACTTTTGCTACACTGACTACTTTGGCAAGATCCAGAGTACTGGCTATGAAACCTTGCTATACGACTGCATGATCGGTGATGCGACTTTGTTTCAGCGATCGGACAACGTAGAACTCGGCTGGAGCGTCGTTACCCCCATTCTGGAGGCTTGGGCAACCACGCCACCTGAAAACTTTCCCAACTATGCAGCAGGCTCGTGGGGGCCATTGGCAGCAGATGATTTGTTGGTGCGCGATGGTCGGCAGTGGCACAGGATTGACTGATAGTCTAAACATACACTTATGTGCTAAATCTCTTAACATCAAGTTTTCACACAATTGAGGTGACATCAGATGCCAGATATTATAGATACTGCAATTAATGCAGGTTCTTTCAACACCTTAGTAACAGCTATTACTACCGCTGGTCTTGATACTGCACTTAAAGGAGATGGGCCATTTACTGTCTTTGCCCCAACAGACGAAGCCTTTTCCAAGCTCCCATCAGGAGCCGTAGAAGAACTCCTAGAGGATGTCATTAAGTTAAGAGAGGTTTTAGAGTACCATGTGGTTTCTGGCAAGATTAATGCAAGTGAACTAAATCAGTCGCAAAAGCTAACAACAACCCAGGGAAAAGATATCAATGTTAGTAATGGGAATAATGTTAAGGTGAATGATGCTTACATTGTGACTTTGGATGTGGAAGCTGACAATGGTGTTATCCATGTTATTGATAATGTGTTATTCCCTGATTAACTTTGTTCAAATACTTGCTTTGATTGAAATTTGTAATTCCAATCAAAGCAAGTATTTAATTTCTTGCCTTTGTTGGTAATCAAAACCACCTAAAATGCTTATTCAGATTGAGTAGTTAATGTTGTATATCTGTTGCTGATAATTGGATTTAAATAGTGAAATATTTCCACTGAATCGTCAATAGATATACCAACATATTTATATCACTCATACCAATTTGCTTTCTAAGTCATAACTTTCACTGTGGGGGAGTAGGCAGTGGGGAGTAGGCAGTGGGGAGTAGGGAAGATAAATTTATAAATTACACTTTTGGATGCAAATTGGTATCAGTATTCACCGCCCCTTTTGCTGAACTGTTGGGAGCAAATACTCAAACCCGGATTTCTCACCAGGATTTTCCAAAAGTTTCTGAAACCTAAATTAACGGTAGAATAAGGCGCTCAACACTCTGTCAAAATTCCTGGTTGGTCAAAAACCTCCGAAATATAATCTAGATAAATGTTGTGAGGAGTGCGATCGCTCAACCAATTAACTCTCTCAATCTTTTAAACAGTAAATACGTACTAGTGTAAAGAGGTAAATTATCCCGTAATAATAAAAAATTGACAAGTTCATCAAAGGATTATTCATTGCAATCCCAGTTTACATCCTGTAAATTTTAAAACCGTAGGAAATATTCCCGTTAAGTTTTTAGTTCCACAATATTTGAATCGTCTCTTATATAAAATAACTTATAAAATTCACACCAATTAAGAGACTTATGGAAGAATAGTATATTTAAGAAAATTGAATATTAGGCTTTTGTAAAAATAAATAATTTTTGAAGGTGGAGGTTTTCAATGGTATTCCGTTCATTCAACATATGGTTGGTTCCACTAGTTTTCACTTCAATTAATATTTGCCTAGATACAGCGATAGCAACAGCACAGACCATATATCCATTTAATGGCAACTATCACACTACTGTTAACATTCAGCCCATCTCAGGCAATATTTCACAGGTATCTGAGATAGGTGTGAGTGATGACGCTCCGTATGATTTAGGACTATACAAGGGTTTGACATACTCAGTGATTGATGCCAAGGGAAATCTTACTTTTAATAACAATCCACAAGTGTTTGGTGTCCAAGGTTTTCCATTAGGCTACATCGTTTTTGGTAGTGGTACTAACAAGTTGTTTGGAACTAGTGATGCCAGTGCTGAAGTTAATTTTGATAATATGACAGCAAAAGGTTCTGGCATTGTGAATATCACTGGCGGTGAAGGCATATTCAAAAACGCTACAAGCACACTATTGTTCTCCGAAGAGGACACAGTTAATCTGGGATCAATTATTACCTTAAATGGTCTGGCTTCAGTAAAGGGTTCTATCGAGGTGGGCCAGGAAGTCCCAGAACCAACAACTATGACGCCACTGGTTGGTATAAGTTTAGCTGGAATTGGTTTTTTTGTGCATCGATCCCGGATTTCTCAGAAAGCCTAAAAAAATCGGGGTCAAAAACTGCAAAAATGTATATTGCGCAAATGTTCCAGCAGTTTAAAGCATGACCCCGATAGCATCAGATTGTATACGGAACAGTTCAAATTTGAACAAGTAAATTCAGTGAAATTCATAGTTAATTTCATTAGTGAGCCAGTAATATAAGATCCAGGTTTAGCCTTAATTGCGGAACTAGACAGAAAAAGAGGAATTCAGCGATCGCTCCAATAGCACAGGCATAATTGGTAAAATTCAGGGTGAAAGCACATTCAGAACACCCTTCATAAAGCCGGACTAATTGATAGAGTAGACTTTATAGGCGTAGCTGGCAGCAGCAAGCTACGCAATCCAATTTCTTTGTGTAATATTTTGTTAGTAACAAGTAATTTGCTGGATTTGATTCAGCAATGCCTGCCGTTGAGATTTATTTCTCCCGTCTCTTCTGTTTAACTGCATAGCCGTAGGGCAAAGACCAGTTCGGTTCCTCATCCAAGCTGCAACGGGCACGAATCGACCAATATGGATCGCGGAGCATTTCTCGACCGACGAGAACCAAATCTGCACATCCACGAGTAATTACTTGGTTGGCATACTCAGCCTCCTTTATCATCCCTACAGCCCCTGTCCTAATCCCAGCCTCTTCTCGGATTTTGGCAGCAAAAGGCACTTGATAACCTGTCTGTACGGGAATCCTGGCATGAGGGACTAAGCCTCCTGTGGAAACATCGATCAAATCAACGCCTAATTCCTTTAGTTCACGGGATAATATAACTGACTGCTCGATATCCCAACCTCCCTCTACCCAGTCGGTAGCAGAGAGGCGGACAAAAAGCGGCATCCTGCTTGGCAGAATCTCTCGGATTCGTCTTGTCACCTCCAGTAATAAACGCATTCGGTTCTCCAACGAACCTCCATAACGATCTGTTCGTTGATTACTTAGTGGCGAAAGAAAAGAATGCAGTAAGTATCCATGAGCCGAGTGGATTTCGATAATCTGAAAGCCCGCTTCAAGGGCACGCCCGGCTGTGGCAACAAAGGCTTGAATCACCTCTTCAATCCCAGCCTCATCGAGGGGTATGGGAACGGGGCCGCCCTCTTGAAACGGAATTGGGCTTGCCGCGATTACCGGCCAAGCCCCTTGTTCAGGTGTTAACGGTGTACCACCCAGCCACGGAACATTGCAACTCGCCTTCCGGCCAGCATGAGCTAATTGAATCCCTGCGATCGCTCCTTGTTGGTGAAGGAAGCGCACAATCCGAGCTAGTGGCTCGATTTGCATATCGTCCCAAAGACCGAGATCGCCGGGGGTGATTCGTCCTTGGGATGTTACGGCTGTCGCTTCCACTACAATCAGCCCAGTACCTCCAACAGCCCGACTCCCCAAATGGACAAAGTGCCAATCATTTGCGACTCCATTCTCTGCTGAATATTGACACATTGGTGACATCGCTATGCGATCGGGCAGGGTGATATCTCGAATTTTCAGTGGACTAAACAAGTCCACTTCTGGTACATCCGAGTCGTGCAAACTCGTTGATTGACAGCCAGGGGAATCTATGAATTTTAATTCTGTCTGGGCTGGGGATGATGGCAAGGTAGTTAAGTTCTCTGTAGTCATGCTGTTACTTTTCCGTGGTTTGTGGACTAACACCCAGTGTCCGAGTTAGCTCGTCGAAATCGATTCTGGATAAGTTTCAGATATTGGGTGTCTGATGTTTTGTCGCTTACCAAACGATTTTTAACTAATCGCCATAATTCCCCATCCCTCTATAGGGTGGGGATATAAGGAACTTCCAAATAAAAAAACATACTATTGCAGAGGAACAAGGTAAAATTTTCTCCCCTGCCTCCCTTCCTTGCCTCCCTTATAACCCTGCAAACCACTCATAGCCTTGATCTTCCCAATAGCCTTTAATAGGTAACAAATTACTGACAAAGGTAATTTGAGTTACCCACTTGCTTTGCTTATAGCCCAGTTTAATTGGGGATGCTAGACGCATGGGCGCACCATTATCAGCCGATAAAGGTTGTCCATTCTTTTCATAAGCCATGAGAGTTTGCGGATGCACAGCAGAGGCAATATCCCAGCTTTCATAGTAGCCATCAGCAGATTTGAAGTAGACATAGCGGACGTTTGATTTCGGCTGTACCAGCGCTACTAAGTCTCGCAATCGCACGCCTCCCCATTGAACGATCGCAGCCCAGCCTTCAACACAGACATGGCGAATTACCATTGAAGTTAAGGGAAGTTTTTGAATATCTGCCATGCTCAATTGCATCGCATTATTGACCTCACCATCAATCTTCAGGCGAAATTGCGCCGGATCAATTTGCGGGGTGAAGTCAAAGGTATTAATCAACAATTTACCTGCTTCTATGGCATTGACAGGAAATTCCGGTACAGGTTTTTGACTTAGCAGGAGTGCTTCAAGACGTTCATTCAGTGGCTCAGATATTTGCCGCAGATTATCTGAGAACAAATTTGTCCCACAGCCACCTAAAAGGAAGCTTACCCCTGAAAGTCCAGATAGTTGCAGTAACCGACGACGGGATAAGGTACGTTTGGGAAGAATCAGACTCATAAAACCTCTACAGAAACATAGATTTCACTAAACGGATGCTTCCTACCTTCAGAGCAAGTAAGGAATGAGCAATTGTAAACAGTATGACAGTGGGAACAGTGATAAAGTGAACAGTGCGTAGAGTTTGCCAACTACCAAACAGCCCGGAAATCCAATGCAGTTGGGCAGGTTTGTACATCGCCAGACCGCTCAAAATTGCCAGCAGTAGCACTGGAATGATAGCAGTATAAACTAGCCGATGCCATGCGTAGTTTTTGCGCTTTGGGTTCTGGCTGACTTGCAATGCTTTTAAGTCACCGCGATCGGCAAACCGACGTTGCCAACGACGAGTTATAAAGATATAAAGTCCATACCAAAGTAAGTTTAGCGAAAACAGCCACATAGCAGCAAAATGCCAGTTTCTGCCACCTGCTAGCCAGCCTCCTAGCAACAGAAAGTCAGGAAAATGCCAACCTTCACGCCCTCCAAATACCGGATTAGCATTATAGATTTCCAGTCCGCTACCGATCATCAAGATGAGACTGATGATATTAATCCAGTGAAAGGTTTTTGATAAGAAAGTCTGATTTGGTGTTGAGCGGATTTTACGTTTAGATGAGGTCATACCAATTTTGGATTTTAGATTGTTCCCAGTCAGACTTTTGGATTTGAGATTTTTATATTATTCCCAGGTAGACTTTTGGATTGGGTCTTCTAATCCAAAATCTAAAATTGGCACGTCTCACAGAGGTTGAGTGGGAAAGAACGGAGCCAGCCAAAGTTGTATCTTGACATCCCAACCCAGAAGAATCGCTATTGCTGTAGCCACGATCGCCACGCCACCAATCCGTTGCAAAGCTGCACTATGGAAGCGGATATTGAGGATTCGTTGGCTGAGTAATCGCCCACCGTAGGCGATCGCCAACAGAGGCAAACCTGCTCCGATTCCATAAGCAACCAGTAGCCAAAATGCACTTGTGACTTGATGATTAACTGCTGCTAGTACTAAAATTCCTCCCAAAATCGGCCCAGCACAGGGAGTCCACAAAAGCCCCAATTGAGTCCCTAACCAAAACTCTCCCATGAGTCCGATTCGTGTAGGTTTTTTAGCCCACTTGCCAACTGGAATATAACTAAATATTCGGTAACTACAGGTGGGGAAAATTGCCAGTAATCCCAAAAATAAAAGCAGTGCGATCGCTCCGTTGCGTAATAAATTAATCACGCCTGTAAACCAGTTTGCTGTTACACCTAGCAAACTACCTGCTAGTGCAAAACCAGCGATTAATCCTGCTATCAGTGCTACTGGACCGTAAGTATGCGATCGGAGTGTAGACGCAGAGCGACTTGTCGTTAGCGATCGCCCCAATAGCACAGGTAAAATTGGTAAAACACAGGGCGAAAGCACATTCAAAACTCCCCCCAATAAAGCCAGACTGATTGATAAAGTAGAAGTCGCGATCATTCCTTCTACCCCAATAGCTGACGAATAGTTTGCTCTATTTTTTCGTATGCCCCTTCACCAATATGGTCATATTGCAACAAACCCTGACGGTCAGCTAAAAACAGATGGGGCCAATACTGATTTTCGTAAGCATTCCAAGTTTTATATTCGTTATCAACTGGAACCGGATAGGTAATTTGGTGTTGTTGTAAGGCCTTTTTAATGTTGTTCGTATCTCGCTCAAAAGCAAACTCTGGTGTGTGGATGCCAATCACCTTGAGTCCCTGCGACTCATACTGTCGATGCCATCTAGTGATGTAGGGCAGTGTACGCTGGCAGTTAATACAAGCAAAAGTCCAAAACTGTATCAGCACAACACTACCTTTGAGGTCAGCTATTGACAAAGGTGTAGAATTAAGCCACTGACTTATCCCTTGAAACTCTGGCAAACTCTTGCCTGCGGGAGTTTTCACGGCAATAGCTTCCAAGTTTTGCGTATTATTACTTTTTGCAGGAGAGATAGAAGGGGCATTCACTTTTCTGAAGTTGGAAAATGTTGTGGCTGCACCGATTCCAACAACCCCTAACCCAAGATAAAAAAGTAACTGACGCCGATGGAGCAGATTGTGATTCATCAGAATTTCTCCTGTTGATGTCAAAGCACCAAAGTATAGGGATTGGAATTAGGATTTTCTTGGTTTACCAGTCCCTAGTACCCAGTAGAAGAAAAGTGAGATGCAAAGCTAGTTGTGGCTAAGGCTTGGTGGAAGCAGGCGATTGCTTCATTGCATCACCAGCTTTATCTTTACCCATTGCATCTTTGCCCATTGCAGCGCCAGCTTTATCTTTACCCATCGCATCTTTGCCCATTGCATCACCAGCTTTATCTTTACCCATCGCATCTTTGCCCATTGCATCACCAGCTTTGTCTTTACCCATCGCATCTTTGCCCATTGCATCACCAGCTTTGTCTTTGCTCATAGCAGGAGAGGCTTCAGGAGCAATTTGATTCTTGCTTGCAGGACTGCTAGAGCAAGCAGTGAGACTGGTAGTTAAAATCAAACCAGCAATTAAAGAAAGTGTTTTCCAGTTCATAGTCTTTTTTTGTCCTTTGGATAGTTCTTTTTGTATTGATTGATCGGAGGAAACTAAGCTACAAGCAGATTCATAAAGGCTATTGGGGTAAAGAAGATGCTTATCTTGTAGAGAACTCATCAGATTCTTGCTACTGCGTAGCTTGCCGCCGTAGGCATCGCATCTACATTGAAATCAAATAAAACCTTCGGTTCTAACACTACTGATGTTTGAGTTATCCCGAACATCCAAAGTATCTCTGTTAGGACTGAAGCCTATCTGAAACGAAGCCATAATTTTCATAAATTTATCCCTTGAGAAAATTTAGTTAATTCTCAGCTTTTTCTCAGGTATTTATGGTAATCAAAGCCACGGCCTAAGTTAAGCATTTTCTTAGCTAAACCTCATTAATGCTGCAAGTTAAATGTTTGACTAATTCAACGATTAAAACAAAGGTAAAACTTGATATTTCGCATTTATCTGCCTTGCGATCGTGAACCTAAAGATTGTAAGTTAGTTACATACATAAAAATTCCCACGTATTTCTTTTATCTTAGTACTATTTTTTACTTAATTTATGTGGACTACGGGTATTGAATTTGTCTTAACCGCTATTTTAAAAATATAAAAAAGCTTGATTAGCTACAACTTTCAAAGATGTCAAACAACAAAGAATTTTCATCCGAAAAAAGCTCTTCCGTTAAAAATGTCTTGATTATAGGTGCAACCGGCTATATTGGCGGAGCGCTGTGCCGTAAGTTTTCTCAGACACAAGATTTTGCCGTATTAGCACTTGTGCGTTCGAGTAGTGATATTGAGGGTATCAAGCCTTTCTGCAAGGAAATAATCCGCTCTCAAGAGGTAGAAATTTCCAGTAATGATGTTGCACAAGCAATTCGCAATCATGATATTACAACGGTAATTAATGTAGCGTGGCACATGCCTCCAGAATCAACCAAAGAAGCTCAATTTGCCAAAGACCGTATAGCATTAGAAGCCGCTTTACACGGTGCTAAGGCAGTTTCACCAGATATTCATGTAATTACAACCAGTGGGAATTTCTCTTTGATTACCGCCAATGGAGGACAAATAACAGAAATACCTCCGCCAAAAGGTTATACACGGCCTGAATATTTAGTATGTCTTGACTTACTAGTAGGTGTAAATGTATTGAAAGATGGGCTAATAGAAGAATATATTAGCAATGGAGGTAACGCCTCGATTGTCTATCCTTCATCAGTGTATGGTTCAGCACCAACTCGTGGCAGTTTCTGGGATTTTGCAATTCAGCAGTTCATTACAGGGAAACCACACCAAGGCTATCAGCCATTTCCACAAGATTTTATGACGGCGTGGATTCATGTTGAAGATTTAGCAGATTGCTACATTGCTGTAACGCGATTTGGCTCCAAAGGAGGATATTACCTTGCTGCGCCTGAAAATTTTAGTATTAGCCAGGTGTCAAAAATGTTTGCCCAGGCTGCTCAGGTAGAATTTCTGGCACCAGTCTTTGAAAACAAAGACAAAGTTATATTTGATGATTCTCATACTAAAGAACTACTTCAACTTCAATGGAAGTATAAAGTGGCTGATGAAGTGAAAGGTTGGGTAGAGAGAATAAAAGAGTTAGGAACTTATTTTTTAGAGTAAATAAGGGTTAAAAGTTAAGTAACTGCTGTGAATATTTGTGCAAATCTGATTATCACATCAGCGCTAACTAGCAATTCGGGTGGGCACTGATTACCCACCCTCACACTCTAACTTGCTACTGCCTCAGCAGGGGCTGCCTCAGCAGCGGCTACAGGTGAATAAACACTAACTTTTTTACGAGTTTTGCCCTTTCTCTCAAACGTCACAACACCGTCGATTAAGGCAAACAATGTGTCATCGCTACCAATACCGACATTGTTACCAGGGTGGAATTTAGTACCACGCTGACGCACGAGAATGTTTCCTGCACGTACAACTTGACCGCCATAACGCTTGACACCCAGACGTTGGGCATTAGAATCACGACCGTTGCGTGTGCTACCTGTTCCTTTCTTATGAGCCATAATTTCCTCTTGTGTATCTACTTCTTTTATTATTCAGCAGCGGTTTCAACTTCTTCAGCAGCAGTGTCATCTACAACGGGGGTTTCCTTCTCCGCTTCTCCTTGAACAGCAAACACTGCACCGTTAAGGGTAATGGAGTCAATCATAAGTCTGGTAATTTCCTGACGATGCCCCCGCTTTTTGCGGGTTTTCTTTTTCGGCTTCATTTTGTATACCAGAACTTTACGACCTCTGTAATGTCGCATTACAGTCCCTTCTACAGTCGCACCTGTTACTAGTGGCTGTCCAATAGTGACTTCGCCATCGTGCTGCACGAGTAATACGGAATCTATCGTAACTTTTTCATCGGGTTCGATCGCAAGCAGTTCAATATCATAAAACCGCCCTGGCTCTACTCGTATTTGTTTGCCGCCAGTTTCAATAATCGCGTAGGTCATGGAATTGTCCTTGAGGTTGCCGTACAGGTAGCTGGTTTTTATCTCCTATAGAGATGCTTTTGCCAGCCTTTGTAATATGTCTACCTGATCCGAGCAGGAATTAGACAGACAATCTAACATAATATTTTATTAACATACGTCAAGTCAAGCTCTAAGAGGATTTTTGGGTTTGGCATTGCTGTCTGGTCAGCCTGAAAATGAAAAATCAGCTAATTATTCTGTGCGATCGCTCATTTTCCCAGAGTGGGGAGGAATTAGGCAACTGTCGTCATGAGCGAGCATAGACATCGCCCACTCACACGAATGTAAATTGTATTTACAAGAAGTCAGAACAAATACTTTTTAGATAAAAATTGCTACTATCTTAGGGCTGAATCTACTAAAAATTAACATTAGTTAGTATTAGCTTAAAAGTTATATTTTGTTATCAAAATCAACACATTTTTCTTCTTTGTTTTAATATCAAATATAAGGTGTCTCATCTAGAAATTCTTTACAAAAGTTAGTGAATCCTCAAAAGTTAAACTATCACGTTCAAACCTGATATTTCAAACAGGAGATTGATTGTCATGACACAGCAAAATGCTGCCCGACTTTTTCAAGCGGTAAAACAAGATCAAGCTTTACAGCAAAGACTCAAAGCAACAGCCGATCCAGAAGCCTTCATCAAAATTGCTCAAGAGCGTGGCTATGATTTCAACGCCGAAGAACTGGACAGTGAAATCAGCAAATTATCTGAAGAAGATTTAGCCGCAATTGTTAATCCAGGATGGGGGAATAGACGCCACATTTATCCTAGATAATTCCTGTTCTAGGAAACCGAAAGTATAGGAACAACTGAATTGACAAGTTTTGCTACTCAAGGGGATACCGTTGCATCATATCCTTTAAGGGCATTCCTGTTAGACCAAGGCTCAGATCCCTGATTTCTTTGAGAAGTCGGGGATTTTATTTTTATTGTTCGCAAATGATTCCTTTCTCTATTCTCCGTCTCGCCACCTACTTGACTGATGAGTTAGGATGACTATATTTTAATCAGGTGATATGAAAAGAATAGAAGTTGAGCAAAGAACTATTTTAATTGGTTTGGCTGGTAGCCACGGCTATGGTTTAAATCGTCCTGATTCCGACTTTGATTATCGGGGAGTATTTATTGCACCCAAAAGGTACTATTTGGGATTTGATCGGATAGAACAAAAAGATAGTGGTTGGGATGAACCAGGAATATTTCCATTCATTGATGGTAACAAAGACACAGTTATATATGAATTAAGAAAAATCCTCCAGTTATTAGCTGGCGCAAATCCCAATGTTTTAGAATTGCTTTGGTTGAATAACTATCCTTTTTTAAGCGCAGTCGGACAGCATTTAATCGATCGTAAACAGTTATTTTTGAGCAAAAAGGTAAAACATACTTACACTGGTTATGCCTTTGCCCAAATCAAAAAGATGGAAACTCATCGTAAGTGGTTGTTAAAGCCACCGCAAAAAAAACCGATACCATCTGACTTCGCCATAGAAGACGAAGCGCCTCTGAGCAAAGATGAGTTAAATGCTTTTCTAGAATATCTTTATAACTTAATCAGAGGACGGATTGAATTTTTGGAAGAAGCGGAACAATTATATCAATTGCTGACAGCAGATATTGATTTTAAAGGAGTCTTAAAACAATATACTTTACCCGATGAAACTTTGAAATATACCCAAAAGTTAACCAATAGCCGTAAAGACTTTATCCGTCTGCTTCAGAAAAGCCAAAGCTATCAAATAGCTTTAAGAGAATGGAAGGCTTACTTATCTTGGCAGGAGAATAGAAATCCAGCTAGAGCAGAAATGGAAAGAAAGTCGGGTTTTGACCTTAAACATGGAATGCACTGCATTAGATTGTTACGCAGTGGAGTAGAAATATTGCGGCAAGGTGAAGTGATTGTAGATAGGAGAATAGCTGGTGATGTTGAAGATTTAAAAGCTATTTTAAGGGGTGAGTATTCTTATGAACAGGTGATGAAAATGGCAGAAGATTTAGTCGCCGAAATGGAAATTGTTTGCGAACAATCTGCCCTACCTCATAAACCTGATTTGGAACAAATTAATGAGTTGTGTATGGAACTGGTGGAAATGCAAAAATGGAATCATTAGTCATTGGTGCTTACAACTAACAAAGGACAAATGACAAAGGACAAATCAAAAATGACCAATTTTAAAGAGTGTACATTAAGTCAGCAAAGCCATAGAGGCTGATGATGAGTAATAGGGATGCTGTTAGTTGAGTAATTCGTCTCTGGGGTGAGGGGGCGATCGCTTCCCGCACTAAGATAGAAATAGATGCCCCAACAACTAAGCTCAAGCCTAAGATTAAATAGGGTCTGTCGTCAGGTAAAATACTGGCTATTGCCAACATAGCGATCGCTAATAAGAGCATCAATAATTCTACAAACCTGGGCGGGTTGTATTGGCTAGATAAAACAAAGCTGTTAAACCAAAAAGACCAAATTCTCATAGTTAGTGTTGAATTTTGAGTGAGGAATTAAAGTTGTTAGTTGTGAGTTATATACTTAGTGCTAAGTGCTGAGTGAGAAATTAAAGTTGTCAGTTATAAAGCAGCTTTTCATTCAAAACTCTTAACTCTTAACTCTTCACCAGAGGCGGAGCGTTTCCGGCTCCGCTCTTAACTTTTAACCCCTAGCCCCTAACTTTTGACCTGTGCCGTTTTTTTGTGCAGTATCACTTTCTGGTAGTTCGACGCCAAAGACACGGCTAAAAACTTTGGCGACTTTGTAGCCAGAATCAATCGATTCTAAAGGGTCTTTCCGCAGTCTGTGACGCAAGCATAGCGTAATTACACGATGGATATCATCAACTGTAACTTCAGCCCGTCCTTCATAAGCTGTTAAGGCTTTGGCGGCGCGGTTACTAACAATGTCACCCCGCAAACCATCCACATCCAATTCTGAACAGACTTCAGAAATTTTCACCCGCAGATCGTAGTCAATTTTCACTTCTGGCAAAAGCTCTTGAGCATTGACAATTTGCTGTTGTAATGCTTCTTGCTGGGGTTTGTAGTTTTCGAGAAATACTGGCGGATTTTGGTCAAAATCCGCCCGTTGTTCCACTATTTGCACCCGCAAAGCTGGTTCTTTGACTGTGTGAATTTCTGCGTGCATCCCAAAGCGATCGAGTAATTGGGGGCGTAGTTCGCCTTCTTCGGGGTTCCCAGAACCGACAAGCACAAAACGTGCAGGGTGACGGATAGAAATACCTTCTCGTTCTACAGTGTTCCATCCACTGGCAGCAGAGTCGAGTAACACATCTACAAGGTGGTCATCTAGTAAGTTGACTTCATCCACATAGAGAATGCCTCGGTTAGCCTTTGCTAGCAGTCCCGGTTCAAAAGCTTTGACACCTTCAGATAAAGCTTTCTCGATGTCGATTGTGCCACAAACTCGGTCTTCTGTAGCTCCTAGCGGCAGGTCTACCATTTGGACTTTTTTGTGAGCTACGGGAATTTCCGCCCCTTGTTCTAAAAGTTGGCGGACTTCATCGCTCATCAAGTCGGGGTCGCTAGGATCGCTACTGAAGGGGTCATTAGCAACCACAGAAATTTCTGGTAGCAGATCCGCCAGCGCCCGGATAGTTGTGGATTTCCCGGTGCCGCGATCGCCCATAATCATTACACCCCCAATTTTGGGGTCAATCACGTTCAATAGCAGCGCCAGTTTCATTTCTTCCTGGCCGACAATTGCCGTAAAAGGAAATACTATGCGACGCGCACTTGCCGTGGATTGAGCAGTTGGACTCACTAAATTACCTTAACAATATTTTTCTTATTACAGTTCTTTATTGTGACACAGGTGGGGTGTGGGGGAATGTGAAGATCGGGGGGCAGGGGAGCAGGGAAGCAGGGGAGGAGTTGCAGTAAGTTTTACCCCTGCGCACCTTTGCACCTCTGCCTCTTGTGTCCAATGCCCCATTTCCCATACCAAATACCTATTGGGCACAAATGCCTACTAGCTGCGTCAACTATAACTATCTTAATTTGTCTGTTTTAGTTTCTTGGTGCAAAAGTTCCATAAGTAAGGAACAAACAACTACCAACTAATCAATCCTGTAGTAAGCATAAATACTTGTAAACTATATGGTTAGTAGATTCAATTTTAAAAACTAGCAATGGCGTGTGTGGGTAGCTAATGCATCATTCAAATCCATGAAATCACTTTTTATTGTTCAAAGTTGGCGGCGTAGATGCACAGCAGCTTGTCGTCAGACATCGCTCAAGTATCTTTTTCCGATTCTCATTTTAATATCCTTTATTACAGTATTACTGGTAGACAGTTTCACCCCTGCCATCGCACAGATACCCCGTCAGGAAATTCGCGGGGTTTGGATGACCACTAATGATTTTGACACCCTCAAGAATCGAGACAAAGTACAGGATGCAGTGAGTCAACTGCGGCGGATGAACTTCAATACAATCTATCCTGTGGTGTGGAATTCTGGCTATGTGATGTATCCCAGTGCCCTAGCACAAAGTGCAGGTATTCAACCTTTTGTCTACAAAGGTTCAGATGGACATGATATTCTTGCAGACCTGATTAACCAAGCCCATCATCAAGGATTGCTAGTGATTCCCTGGTTTGAGTTTGGTTTTATGGCTCCCCCAACCTCAGAATTAGCACTAAATTACCCGAATTGGTTTACACAAAAGCGGGATGGTAGCCAAACTTCAAACAGTGCGGCTGGTGAGGTGATGTGGCTCAATCCGTTCCTTCCACAAGTGCAAGAGTTTATCACCAATCTAGTGCTGGAAACTGTTACTCAATATGATGCCGATGGTATTCAGTTTGACGATCACATGAGTTTGCCTCACGAGTTTGGCTACGACCAATATACAGTTGCTTTGTACACCAAAGAAACAAATAATCCTCCCCCAAAAAATCCCCAAGATGCGGTATGGGTAAAGTGGCGGGCAGATAAAATTACCGCGTTCATGATAGAACTTAATCAAGCTGTGAAACAGAGAAAACCCCAGGCGATTTTCTCTGTTTCTCCTAATTACTATGATTTGGCTTACAAGTTTCACTTGCAAGATTGGCTAGGTTGGATGCGACAAAATATTGTGGACGAATTAATTGTGCAAATTTATCGTCCCGATCTAAAAAGTTTTGTGGCAAATATTTCCCGCGCAGAAATTCAAGAAGCACAACAAAAAATTCCAACTGGAGTTGGCATTATGACAGGGTTACGAAATAACCCAGTTCCTATGCAGCAAATCAAGTCTCAGGTGCGGGCCGCCCAAGAACGAGGTCTAGGCGTAACCTTCTTTTATTATGAAAGTCTTTGGAACGATGCTCTAGAATCTTTAAATGAGCGACAAGCTGGATTTGAAAATCTTTTTCCATCTCCTGCACTCCGCGCCAGAGTTGAATGAGCTTTTTGTTTAAGATGATGTTAATGAGTTCGTAGTAAGCATTTTAGTCATTATTTTCTAAGTACTAAAATGCTTACTAAAAACTCTTCATTACTAGCTTGATATAATTTCCTATTTCCCACTTCCTACTCCTAACTCAGCATGGCAATCTTCTACCGAAGTGCGTTGTCGCATGGCATTAACTAAAGCCTCGTAGCTAGACCAATTTTCTTCTAGTAGAGTTTTTGCCTGGAGGATATGAAAACGCAGTTTTTGCTGATAAACTGATTCAGAAAAGCCTAAAATTGTCAAGACTCCTATCAGCTTGCTTTTATCATCAGTTCCACCCTCAGCATTATTAAAAACCAGGGTTTCAGCAGCAATACCCGCCATCCAAACAGTGCAGTAGCGGTCTAGCATTTGGGCGCTGATTTTACCTACTTCTAGTTGAGATGCTAATTCGTTATCATCAAAGCTAACGCCGCCTTGCCCTGATTGCCCCTGTTTCCAGGCTTCCCAAGCGCTGAGTGTGTAGCCGGTAACGGGAATACCCAACAGGTAAGCAACCAAGAAATGCCCTGCTTCGTGGTGGACGATGCGATCGCGGTGTTCTTTTGAAAAACCAGCAATCCAATCTAAAAAGATAGTACCACCCTTGCCTTGCAGGCTGAAGCTATCTAATGTCGCTATGCCTAATATGGTGAAGGTAGCAACTGCTGGGACTGCCGGTGATAAGTTTAAGAATGGCCCCACCAGTACCGATAGGGTCATCAGAAAGATAGATATTGCAACTAAATTGAGGCTAGTTTGGCTCATTGAGAGTTTTCTGAGTATCTGCTTAATCTTTATTTATTATGAGGCAATGTTTACAACGGGCGTAGATGCAGCACAGCTTTTGTATCAAGCTAGTTGTAGCGATCGCCTAATTTTTTCATCTCACACCTAATTAAATTACTGGCTTAACATCAGTCTTCAGAATTTTGAAGTTTTACCCCGATTTATCGAGCCGTTACTGAATAAGTCTTTAAGCTAAGTAACTGGTTATAAGTGCTATTAATCAGTAGAAAGTGGTAAATTTTACCCACTACTGACTACTTTTTATTTGTCGCTGAAGACCCCAATAATTATGTTGATTTCTATTCAGTTACTTATCTTTATTTTTTATACACATCTTAAAGCTTATGCGAATCATACATATTTTGAACGACGTTCAAGAAATAGGTAACGGTATTGTGAATGTGGCTGTGGATCTGGCTTGTCTACAGGCAAAATCTGGTTATGAAGTCGCGGTTATTTCTGCTGGTGGGGAATACGAGGCTTTACTAGATATTTGTGGTGTCAAACATTACCAATTAGACCAAAGCAGAAAACCGATAAATACGATCAAAGCGGCTATGCGTTATCGAACGATCGCAGCTGAATTTCAACCGGATATTGTTCATGCCCACATGATGACGGGAGTAATACTAGCACGTATTTTTAAAGGAAACAAATATGCTTTAGTTTCTACAGTCCACAACGAATTTCAGCGTGCCAGCCTGCTGATGGGTTTAGCTGACAGGGTAATTGCTGTCAGTCAGGCTGTATGTGATTCTATGATTAGGCGTGGTATTCCAGAAAACAAGTTGCGGGTGGTGTGTAACGGAACTTTAGGCAGTCCCCGCACCCGACAGATACAAGATTATCAACCTTTAGCATTACAGCATCCAGCGATCGCTACTGTAGCCGGGATGTATCAACGCAAGGGAATTGCTGAGTTAATTGCTGCCTTTGAACAAATCGCCTCAGATTTTCCTCAAGCCCATCTTTATTTGGTAGGAAATGGCCCTGATAAACAGCTATTTGAGGCACAGGCACAAGCAACTTCTGTAAAAGAACGCATTCATTTTGAAGGCTTCCAACCGGAACCTCAACGCTATCTGATATCTTGTGACATCTTTGTACTAGCTTCCCACCGCGATCCTTGCCCTTTGGTACTTTCGGAAGCTAGAGAAACTGGAACTGCGATCGTCGGTACTCAAGTAGACGGGATTCCTGAAGCTTTAGACAACGGGCGAGCAGGTCTTTTGGTGCCAGCAAAAGATAGTCATGCTTTAGCTGGGGTTTTAGTGCAATTACTGAGTAATGCCGAGATGCTGGACGAGTGGAAACAGCGGGCAAAGAAAAACCTACAGAGGCTAAGTGTTGCCCGCGTTCATCAGGAAACAATGACAGTGTATCGGGAGTTAATTACAGAATGAGGGGATGGGGCAAAACAGTTCCGAGTTCCGAGTGCTGAGTCAATAAGTGAGATTCGCAACTCAGCACAGGCTCAATGTCCTGCTACCGCTAACAGCAATCCTGAAAGGCATTGGGCATTGGTGATTGTCAGTTATGTTTTACTAGTCCCCAGTCCCCTTAACAGAGCGATCGCTTTACTTTGAAAGCTACGCCTAAAGCGCCAAAGACTAGTACACCCAAAATGTTAGTTGATTCAGGAACGGCAGTATAATAAGCAGCCACCCTGATCGGCCCATCTTTATCTGTTTGCTCTGCTGGAATTGGTGGAATGATTCCAGCACCTGGCGCTAGATTAGGCAGGCTAGCGAATGGATTGTAAAACAGGGTTCCATTTGGGATGACGCCGCCACTAAAAGTGATAGTACTACCAGCAATGTTAATGTCTGTAAAAATATCCTTTAAATCGGAGTTAGTAGAGTTACCAATTTTCCCATCTCCATTAACATCTCCCCATTGCACTGGTTCATTATCAAATGGTGGAGTAGAATTCGGATTACTATAAGACAGCGTTTTTAAATCAAAGACCAAGCTGTTTATATCGTGACCAGTGGCATTTAAAAAGTTATTAGCTACATCTGGAACACCATATTCTATTACTTGCCCTGGTAGGTAATCTGTAAGGGTTCTTGGTTTTTTTGCATCGAGTATATCTTGGTTTTTAGTCGTCACAATGGGTTCTACAAAAATGACGGCTTTTGCTGGTGTCCAAGACAAAAAACTAATTCCTGCTGCTCCGAGAACAGACAAGGCTATTTTTGTGGCAATTCTAGTCATATTTGTGTCCTTTGGATATTGATTAACAGAATGCTATACCAGATGATTTAAATCAAACAGCAAAAACTCGCTTTTCAACTGCTATCTACCTGCTAGATAAATAGTGGTTAATGTGTGCTTGCTCACTGAGTTGATATTTACTCATAGGTTGATTTATAAAGCAATTCTTGTAATGCTTTATCACAATAAATAGTAATTTCACGCAATCTTTATCAAAAATCCAAATTAGAACTTCTACATTGACAGATTAGACAATATATGAATCATAAGTAATTATCCTGACTCCTAAAGAACTGTGGTTTATTTCTGTCTTAACGGGACGCTACATAGCAGGCTTGAAATGAAATGGTTATAAGATTTAGAGACTATAGCGCTTCTTGTTTGCGTGAGGTACACCCGTAGGGGCACGGCACTGCCGTGCCCCTACACCCCACGATATAATTCTTGTACCGCATCTGAATGGGAACCGCTATATGGCAAACGGCTTGCTGATTTTGAGCAAGAAATTTTAGTACGTTGTCCCCAATGCGATGCCTACGGCGGGCTGCGCCTACGCATTGCCAAGGTATTGACTGTAAACTCTGAGGAATCAAGTCTCAATTCCATCAAAAGAATTACCTGTCAGCACTGTAGCTATACAAAACAACAGTCAAAGGATGGCAATCGAAAAGCCGCATTGTTATTGTGGCAGAACAATTACAGAAATAAAAGAAATTCTCGCTATGGAATATTAGACCATTTTTTTGGCTTGCCCCTGTGGCTACAAATCTCTTGTTGCGGTCAGGTGCTATGGGCATATAATGAAGCTCATTTGAACTTCCTGGAAAGCTATGTTCAATCAAGGTTGCGAGAACGCTTGCCAGACGAATCATTAGGCTGGCACAATGGCAGCCTTGCCACTCGCCTACCGCGATGGATCAAGCTGACGCAGCATCGGGAAAAAGTTTTACAGAAAATTCAACAGTTAAAGCACAGATTATAATCAACGCTTTAATCTTGTTGATGAGCAAATTTATAACCACCCCATAAAGAAAGAGCGATCGCAACTACCAGCAAAATCGGTATGCTGTACCAAGGAAACTGAGACAAGGGTAGATGGGCAACTGCACGCAATCCAATGCTGGCGTAGGTTAGTGGCAACAGGTAAACTAGAACTTTGAGAGCCGCTGGTAATGTAGCAGGGTCAAAGAAAGTCGCTCCTAAGAACGACATGGGGATAATGATAAAATTATTGTAGAGTCCGACTGATTCGAGCGATCGCACACTCAACCCTACAATCACCCCTAATCCAGCAAATACCGCACAATTCAGCGCCACTAACAGTAAAAACAGTGGGTTGAGAAAATTCCAGTTTCCAGTCAACAGCAGCGCTACCAAAATTACAGAACCAGAAGTCATCAAACCCCGCACGACTCCCGCCAGCATTTTACCGATGTACAACGCTAAGGGATGTATAGGAGTTAACAATAGTTCCTCAAAGGTTTTGGTAAATAGTCTGTCTCCACAAATTGAAAATGTCGTTCCAGCAAAGCTAACCGTCATCGACGATAGCGCCACCATTCCCGGTAATATAAATTCCAAATAGTTGTCATAGTTACCACTAATTCCTGAACCGGGTTTGATGGAACTACCCAAACCCAAGCCAAAAGCTAAAATATATATCAGTGGCGATATTAAGCCTGATGCAGCAACTGGTAGGATTCTCACGCGTAAATCTAACCAATCTCCCCAAAAAATAGTCAGACTATCAGCTAGGAAGATTTGAAGTTGCGAAGTTTTGAACCTCTTGCCCGAAAGTAGCGCTCTTTGAGATGTCACGTGCTTTCAAATACTTGTTAAAATTTCATTAAGTGTTAATTTACATTGTTTTACAGATCAATTGCTAGGGGTAACAAAAATATCTCATGCTAAAAATTTAAAATTAACAACAAAAGTTAGATAGTTTAAGCATTCTGAACTAGATTAATTGTGAAAGATAAATTAGTTATAGCAATCCTATCTAAGTTGTGAAAAATACTTTTTTTAACGAACCGCAAAGGCGCAAAGGACGCGAAGAAGGAGATTAAGGAGAAAAAAAAGAATTTATATATGATAACAATTAAAAATATGGTATAATTATTAAACTGAATTCATAATTAGGTGGGCGTTAAAAAATACAAATAGATTAAGAAATGTAAATTCCTTAAAAGCTTATATTCAAAGCGTTTATGGTACTTTACATAAGTTTACGTGGTTTGGTTTAATTGTGCCTACCTACTTAAATTGATTGATAAAATCAAGCAACACAGAAAAACCCCAAGGTTATAACTAATAACAATTAATTAATCTTCAAATCAATATACTCACTAATTATTCAAAATGGAAAAAATAAGCGATTAGTATGGCTTGACATAAATTCAGCTATTATTTTAATTAGCCGCACAAGTTCTGGGACAACTTGTCTAATGTAGGCAAACTTTCGCCACAGTATATAATATTAAATTTTTGTCCCGATATCTAGATAAACTAGTATTTTTCTCATTTAACAAGAATATCCCAGAGAAAATCACAGGCAATTACAGTCAAGAATAGGCATACTGAAAGAGGGAGAAAACTTTAGACCACTCCCTCCCAAATCGGCGTGAAGGTGATTAAGCAACAATGAAACGTAAATCTACTGGTAGATCGGCTACTACTTCTAAACCCTCTATTTTCCAATCCCCTCTATTTAACTTCACCACCATCGCAATTATGGGAGGGGTGTTGATTTTGGGAATTGGGATTGGCATTGCTTTTAGTTCTACAACCACGTTAGCCCCATCAAATGTGGCTTCTCGTGAATTCATTGACACCAAAGCACCAAACCCTGAAATTTGTGTGCAGTACGGAGCCAGCGCGATGGTGATGGACGCTAGGCTGTTTGTCACTCTCAACCCCTTTAATGTCTATGTTGCCCAGCCAAGTATGCGTCCTGGATGTGTGATTCGACAAAATAACTGGGCGCTTTTAGAGCAACGTAAGCTGGTGACATCTGAGCAGGTAAATGAGTGCAAAAATCGCCTGAACACCTTTGGCTTTACAGGTAATTTGGACAGTGATAAACCTGATATTAGGTGTATATATCAGAATGAAGCTGCTCAAAACTTCTTCACCGCTCAACCGGGAGCAGTTGGAACACCTCAGGAAACGGATAGATTTTAGATTTTAGATTTTAGATTTGGGCATGGGGCATTGGAGAAATTCTTTCCTTGTCTACTTAATCCCCAATACCCAATCCCAGTCTCCAGTCCACAGTCCCCCACGATCGCATCTGCCTTTATCAGCTCATTCGTACTCATCACGGATAATGGTCAAACCTAAAGCTTTGTAGGCACTCAGCATATTATTAGATACTGTCGGTGCGGTTACTAGATAAGTCAGGGCATGAATAGACTCCACTAAATAAGGAGCAGCTGTATCTAATTTTTCTGCTGTCACTAATCCAACTACCTCAGCCGATCCAGCAATCATCGCTCGTTTGACGTGCGCTTCGTCTAGGTTAGGTACACTAATCCCAACTTCTGGATGCAAACTGCAAACCCCCAACATGCACAAATCTGCACGAATCATCCGTAATGTCTCAATTGTAACAGTACCGACGTTCACCAAGGCTTTTTTGTAGAGTTGTCCACCTAACATCACAACCTCTATATGCGGATGTTCTGCTAAGGCAACAGCGATTGGCGGACTATTTGTGATCACTGTTGCGTGCAAATCTAGAGGTAAATGACGGGTTACTTGGAGAGTTGTTGTACCTCCATCTAAAATCACCACCTGTCCTGTACAAACTAATTTTGCTGCTGTCCGAGCGATCGCTTCCTTTTCTTTTGGCGCTTGCTTTTGGCGATCGGCATAACTAGCGGTGGCTGGAGATTTAAGGAGCGCTCCCCCATGAACGCGTTGCAATAGTCCAGTTTCTGCCAGTTCTCGCAAGTCCCGCCGAATCGTATCCTCAGAAACCTTGAGAACAGCACTAAGTTCTGTTGAAAGTACCTTTTTATCACGACGCAGAATTTCTAAGATGAATTGTCGTCGTTCAGCAGTTAGCATAATTAATTTTCCTGAAATTGCGTTTTTGAGCTTGAAATTGCACGTTTGTGAGTTTATACTTATTTATAAGCAAGTTTTTGTACGGTAATCCGTAACTTCAATTAAATTCAAGCACATTCATGCACAATTGAATGTATTGATTTTGGCATTTGATGAAATCACACGGTTCCACAATGGTTCTGAGTGGTTAACTTGAGCTTGGATAATTGTTGCCCATCGGGGTTTTAACAATTTTTTTTGTAGTGCGATCGCGCGTTCCGTCTGTTCAAATTGCTTTTTATTCAATCAAGAAACCATGACTATTATGAATTCCCAATTTCCAATTGATCTCGGTGCTTACAAACCTTTAGCGCTCAATCCCGCAAATTCCAGCCTTACTGCTGAACAACGAGATACTCTCAAAGCGAATATTCAACTTTGCCGAGATGCGATCGTCTTTTTTACAGCGACTGGCGCTGCTAGCGGAGTCGGCGGTCATACTGGCGGCCCATACGATACAGTCCCAGAGGTAATGATCCTCGATGCCTTTTTCCGGGGAGCATCGGAGCAATTTGTGCCGATTTTCTTTGATGAAGCAGGACATCGAGTCGCCACCCAATATCTGATGGCAACATTGCATGGTGATTTACCTGCCGAGCAACTTTTACGTTATCGGCAGGCACATTCCAATTTACCGGGACACCCCGAACTAAAACTAACTCCTGGTGTAAAATTTAGTTCTGGACGCTTGGGACATATTTGGCCTTACATCAATGGTGTGGCAATGGCGAATCCAGGCAAGGCTGTTTTCTGTCTCGGTTCTGATGGATCGCAGCAAGAAGGCAATGATGCTGAAGCTGCTCGCTTGGCCGTTGCTCAACATCTCAACGTCAAGCTGCTTATTGATGACAATGATGTAACGATCGCTGGACATCCTTCTAAATATTTACCTGGTTTTAGTGTCGCCAAAACCTTAGAAGGGCATGGGTTGAAAGTACTTCAGGGAGACGGGGAAGACTTAGACGATTTATACCGTCGTATTTGCGAAGCTGTGAATACTCCCGGAGCGATCGCTCTGATCAATAAACGCCCGATGTGTCCTGGTATTGAAGGTTTAGAAGGTTCCATTCATGGCCATGATGTAATTCCTCTAGATTTAGCAGTTAAGTATCTAGAATCTCGCGGACAAACTGCGGCTGTCGAATACCTTAAAAGTATTGAGAAACCCAAACAAACATATACGTTTCTGGGTTCCAGTGACAAATGGGGCGCTAACCGTAGTGTGTTTGGTGAAGCCGTGGTGGGTGTCCTCAGTCGCATGAGTGAAGCGGAGCGTAAAGAAAAAGTCAAGGTCATTGATAGCGACCTAGAAGGCTCCTGCGGTTTGAAGATAATTCATGAAACATACCCAGAAATATTTATTTCCTCCGGCATTATGGAACGGAGCAACTTCTCTGCTATGGCCGGATTCGGGATGGACAAGGGCAAGCAAGGTATTTTTGCGACCTTCAGCGCCTTCTTAGAAATGTGTATCTCAGAAATCACGATGGCACGGCTGAACTATTCCAATGTTCTGTGTCATTTTTCCCATGCGGGTATAGATGACATGGCAGATAACAGCTGCCACTTTGGTTTGAACAATATGTTTGCCGACAATGGCTTGGATGATGGCTACCCAACACAGTTGTACTTTCCGGCAGATACTAATCAAATGACAGCTTGTGTAGAAGCTGTGTTCTTTGAGCCGGGACTGCGGTTTATTTTCTCCACCCGTTCCAAAGTGCCCAATATTCAGGACAGTAACGGCAATGACTTCTTTGGAAGTGGCTACAAATTTGTTCCTGGTAAAGATGAGGTTATACGAGAAGGGACGCAAGGCTACATTATCAGTTTTGGCGATGCTCTCTATCGTGCCGTTGATGCTGTAGAGCGTCTGAAGCAAGAAGGGTTAGACGTTGGTTTGATTAACAAAACAACTTTAAACACCATTGATGAAGAAATGATGACCAAAGTTGGTAACGCTCCTTTTGTGCTTGTAGTAGAACCTTTCAACCGTCGCACTGGCTTAGGTAGTCGTTTCGGCTCTTGGCTGCTAGAGCGGGGGTTGACTCCCAAATATGCCCATCTTGGAACTTATAAAGAAGGTTGCGGCGGTTTGTGGGAACAGTACCCATATCAAGGTATCGATCCAGTCGGCATCATCAACAAGGTAAAGGAGTTAGTTGGAAAAAAATAATTCATTGTATTAGGGCATAGCGCATAGCGAATGGGGCATTGGTTCGATTTCCCATGCCCCATGCCCCATTTCCTATTTTTATTTAGTTTTGGGTAAAGGTTGACCAAACTCAATGATTTGGGGTTCGGGAGCATTGGGGATTGTTGGAACTGGAAATTCCGATATTCCCAAAGGAGGAATGTTATTTAAATTATCAAGTTGATTTGGGAAAGAAGGAGGGGGAAGAATCGAAGCAGGTTGTTGAGAGGGAGAGGATGTATTTGGATTTAAAGGAGGTACGGTGACAAAAGGCTGCCCTGAGTTAGTAGTAGTTGAAGGCAGTTCATTGGATGGAGGCGGAGCTGTGAGTAAGGGCGATTGTGGATTAGTAGTTACGGGTAGGTTACTAGGCGGCTTTTGGAGTGTTTGAGGTTGTTTCTTGGCTGAAGGTGCGGACTTTGCTGGTTTTACGGCAGTAGTTTTAACGGCAGTAGTTTTACCAGAAATAACCGGACGTAACACCCAGCGAGTGGAGTTTTTTCGGGAAACGGGTTGCAGTTGTACCTGTTTAGGATTAAAAACAGTCCCTGCTGCTAAATCTAGGACAATGCGTGTATCCTTTGCGTTCAGTTGAGAAATGCGAATGCTTTTGATTGCTCCAGAATAATTTTGTTGCGTGGTAATTTTGCCCAACTTAGTATTCGGTAAATCTACAACTAGACGAGAGGGTTGTGCCAAGTAGAAATAATGAGGGGTTGTGCCTGCTGAGAGAGTGATTTCGAGTTGCTGTGTCTTGGGAGAAAAACGCCAATTATTTAGCTTTGCCCCTGGTGTAGCAGCAGTAGTGCTTTCGAGGGCGATCGCTGCATAAAAGCCTAATATACTGATGCTAAATAACTGCTTGCCCCATTGATAAAATTGCTTAGTCTTTAGTCCCCGATCCATTCTGTTTATTTGCTCCATAAAACTCATACAATGCGCTGACATTGCTGTTTACTTCGCGCTGACAATCCCGTAGACGCGATTAATGAGCCAGCGCGTTGCGGGGGTTTCCCCCGTTGTAGCGACTGGCGTCGCGTCTCTACCCACTCCCCATTCAATTAGCTTTTTGGGGCACAGCCGTAAATTTCAGAGTTTGTGGAATACCATTTACGGTTAATTGACCTGTCATATTAGCTTTATCCACAAGTTGCATTTGAATTGTGACTGAGTTCAGAGGATCGTTTTGGGGGCGAGGAATATTACAAAGGATTGATCTGCCTACTTTCCCAGATAAATTTAATTGTTGATTTCTGAAAATGCCTGCCAGAGAGTGCTTTTCATCAGTGTCGGCTTTAGCGTTTGCCGGTAATACAGAGGCATTTAAGTAAATACCTGACTGCTCAATGTTTAACGTCAGAGTATCTGATTTTTCACAATTAGGCAAATTCTCCGCTAGGGTTAGACGATAGCGACCGCTAATCGGAGGAGGAGCTTTGAGATTGTTTTCTCCGTAAGCACTGACAGTTTTAAACAACAGTAGTACTGAAATTATTGCTACTCCGTAAAAAGCTAAAGATTTGAAGTTGAAATGATTCATGTTCTTAACTCCTCAATGTTGGCTCTTGACTACTAACCTCAGTAAGTACGGAAGCCAGATGAGCGCTGACTTGGCTGTAGCGACGGGTAATCAGCAAGGAGGAAGAACATTGAATGGCTAGTTGATCTGTATATCTTCCCAAGGTTTGACGCTCGATACCCCAAGTGCGGCTAGTGCCAGCAATTGTCAAGTCTACATTTTTTGAGGCTTCGACTACAGTTTGGATTGCCTCTGGAGTTTGGACCATTTTGATTTCGATGCGATCGCGTACACTACTCGGTAATTGCTCCATCATCGTATTTAATTCGTAACTCAATTCATCCTTGAGCTGATTTTCGGGTACAACCTGCAAAACCTGTAATAGACAAGTCTCACGGTTAATTAGCAGTCTCAGAGCTATTATTAGCGCTAAATCATCATGAATATTTGCCGAATAAGGCACTAACAAGCTTTCTAATTGCTCGCTTCCCTTGTCCACAAACACTGCAACATCAACTGGCGCAGTAGTGAGCATTTGACCAACTCTTCCACCTAAGCGGTTGCTACTAAAAGCTGGGCGATGCCATCCTACAAGAATTAAATCAACTTGTTTGAGTGCGGCAATCTGTGCGGTTTCCCGTGCCACATTACTAGATATGCGAACGATCGGACGCACGTGAGTGCGTATTTCTACTGGCTCGAGAGTATTAATCAATTCTTCTAGCTGCTGCCGACGCTGGGCAATTAATCGGTCTGCTTCAACTGGCGTACTTTCAAAGGCATAATCTTCTTCAAATTCAATCAAGCTCAGAGGGTTAACAACGGCGGGATGTCGGGAGTTGAGAGCGATGCTTGCTGCCAACTGTAACAAGCCTTTTTGGGTACTCGGATTCGCCACTGGCACCAAAATTCGGTAGGGACGAATGTAAGTTTCGGCATCAGTAGCGTTTGTAGCTGTTTGTGCTTCTAACTCAGGTTCCACCACATCTAACCTGATCAGCTTTTTCGGATATGTCCATTCCAGTAGTGGCGAGGTCATGAAGGTAGTTACCAATGCCATAATTACCAACATGGTAAATATTAAGGGGGAAATTACCCCTAACTCTAGACCAATATTTAGGACTATCAGTTCGGTTAAACCGCGAGTATTCATTAACCAACCGAGTGCCGAGGCTTCCCGTTTACTAATGCCACTCACACGGGCCGCTACATAAGTACCAACATATTTACCTGCGATCGCTACTCCTAAAACCAATGCACACAAAAGCCACAATTCTGGACGGTTGAGCAAGCCTATCTGCGTTTTTAAGCCACTGTAGGCAAAAAATATGGGTAGCAAGAAAATTAGGACAAAATCTTCCGTTTTTACTGCCAATTCCCGCACTAAATCTTCATTTTTGGGCATGGCTGCTCCCAGCAAAAATGCTCCAAAAATTAAGTGAATCCCAATTAGTTCGGTGATTAGTGCCGACGCAACCACACCCATATAAATCCCAGCTAGCAGTAATTGGCTGAGTCGTCCCGCCCGCAGGTAATGTTTGGCAAGGCGTTGCAGGAACCAACGACCTGCTGTCAATATCAAGCCGATGTAGACGATACTGGCGATAATTGTGGGTATAGCACCAGCAAAGTCGCCAGTCCGAGCAACTGCGATCGCTACAGCCAAGAGACACCAAGCTGTAACATCATCCACTGCTGCACAAGTTAACGCCAAAGTTCCTAAACGCGTTCCTTGTAAATTGTTTTCAGTAATGATTCGCGCCAACACTGGAAAGGCAGTAATCGACATCGCCGCCCCTAAAAATAAAGCAAAGGCGGTGAATGATACACTTGCATTGGAAACTAGGGGATAAAGTAGCACCGCTAGCAATGTTCCTAGAGAAAACGGCACCAAAATGCTGACATGAGAAGTTAAAACTGCTACTTCTAATTGGCCGCCGAGGTATTTGGGATTTAGTTCTAGCCCAATCAGAAACATGAAAAATATTAGTCCCACCTGAGACAAAACATTCAGAAAAGGAAAAGTTTCTGGTGGAAACAAGGTAACTGCTATATGGGGAGCAACTAAACCAAATAAAGATGGGCCGAGCATAATCCCGGCGACAATCTCACCAATTACCAGAGGTTGCTTAATGGAACGGAATGCTAGCCCTACTAGCCGTGAAAGCCCAATAACAATCAGCACCTCAACCAGAACGAGAATAACTATGTGCATGGTTTCCTCAAAATTAACTATCTGGTTTTCCTAAGATAATTCTTTAAAAGAGTGGGAAATGTCAAGCTTGTTAAATATAACCAAGAGTAATTTGTGCTTCGTTGTTATATGAATTATTGTTAAGATGCAGCTGCAACCGTGAAACATCAATTCTGATGATTTTAGGATCTACATCTCGAATGACTTCCGAATTAACAATAGCAAGAAAACTAGTTAATCGGTAGTCAGTTTGTAGTAGTGCTTAAACACCACTACAAACAAATTAGCGGTTATATGGCAATCCTATTTAATTTGCTTTCCACTAAGTGGCTTAGATCCCCGATTTTTTTAAGAAGTCAGGGATATTTTTATTCATAAATTATTTGGAATTGCTATAACCGGAGTTAAAGCAGAGATTTTTAACCAATTACTAAGTAATTAATTTTATATTTAAATTTACTTAATTAGGAGATTTTTCATAGCTTGTACCGTGCAAGAAAAAGGCAATCAGTGGTGATGCCATCAGGGTAGTAATGACAGCCATAATAACCATGATAGTGAATAAAGTTGGGGTAATTATACCTTGTTCTAGACCAATGTTGAGGATGATTAACTCCATCAAACCACGAGCATTCATCAAAGCGCCGATAGTTGCAGATTCGCGCCAATTTTCCCCAGCTAATTTTGCAGCTAACATACAAGCAACACCTTTACCGAGAATTGCGATCGCAATAATTAACAGCGTCACTCCCCATAAAGTAGGTGTGTTTACCAAGCCAATTTGAGTGTTTAGTCCAGAGAAGACAAAAAATATTGGTAACAAAAAAGAAGTAGTTAAAAACTCCGTATATTGGCGAATTTGTTGGGTGAATTCTCCGCGTGGTGTTACTGCTCCCAACACAAAAGCACCGAATATTGCATAGATGCCTGTAACATCGGTAAACCATGCACAAAACATCAAAATTATCAACATTAAAGTTAGGGTTTGTCTGTTCACACCTGCATCGCGTTTTGTCATGCGTGTGAATAGTTTGAGTAGAGGTTGTCCGAGAAAAATTGCAAATAGCACATAGCAAATGCCACCACCAATTGCTAATATGGCAATACTCAAAGAATTTTTCACGCTAGCAAGTACAATCGCCAGCAAACACCAAGCAACTCCATCATCTACCGATGCTGCACCTAAAGCCAAAGTACCGAAGCGAGTTTGTGCAAGACCGCGTTCGTAAAGAATACGAGCTAACATCGGAAAAGCCGTAATTGTCATTGACGCACCTAGATACAAAGCGGCTGACCAAGGCATGACCTTTGGTTGAAAGAAATCGCCATTGTGATAAAACCAAAAAGACGCGATCGCTCCTAAAATAAAGGGAGTGATAATCCCAGCCGCAGATAGCAAACTTGCACTTTTGATATGATGTTTTAAGAGTTTGGTATTGAACTCTAAACCAATCAAAAACATATAAATTACTAACCCAATCTGGCTGATAGCATATAAAATCGACATCGATGGGTTGGGTATCTTCAGTCCTACAGCAGTAATAATAGGAAGCTTAGGAAATAGCCATTGCTGAAAATCTGGTGCAATCAATCCTAAAAGAGATGGCCCTAACAATACACCTGCAATCATTTCGCAAACAACATCGGTTTGACCAAGATAACGGCGTCCTAAAATCGTGACAATGCGACAAGTGGTTAAAATAACTGTAAGTTGCAGAAATAGCTGAATAACCAGATCAAAATTTGACATTGCACTTCCTTAATTTGCGTCTCTGCATTGAAGAATCTCCCTAGACTCTAAAGTTTGTCCTGTTTTACTCATATATGACTACTACATCAGCACAAATGCCAATTTTGTAAACATAAGATAGTTTTTCTTAATTTGATGAGATATAACAGGCAATGCGTTGCTTTGGTTTCCAAAGTCATCTTGTTCTTAGGAACGTACATAACTGTACGTCAATCCAACATATTGCATCCAAACTAAAACCGCCATACATGATTTTTTATGATTTGTTAATTTGCGATTTATAACCTTTTTTATCTATTTAAACCACAATCGACTGTAGGGACTTATATCTGTGCATTCCTACGGTTTAATTATCTGAAAATTACTGTAGTTTTTAATTAAATTAGTGTCGATAATTTGATATTTTACAACCACTCCCCACCCCGAAAACGCCAACGAAGGAAGATAATTCGCATCAGGCTTTGGGAACTAATAAAAACTGCTAGCCAAACGATGCTATAGTGCAATAAAAAAGCTCCTGGCGAAAGTTCTTCCTTCGCTAAAGGTATTGGTAAAAAGCCAAACAGTTTGACTCCACAGAAAACAAACACCAATTCCCATATACCAGCCAAGAGTTGATAAACTGCGGGCCAATCCCTATCCCAACGGGATTTTTGCAAATAGTCATAAAGTACATCCCAGCCTATGCCAAAGATGGCGACATAAGCAAGTATCCAAAAATAAACTGAGTTAGCACCAGGGCCAATCCAACCTATCGCAAAAGGCAAAGATACGAGTACGCCGACAGTTGCCAGTAATAATAATCGAGTTTGCCAGCGACCAAATAAAGTTGGTGTCATAGGAGTGCTGAGTTAAGAGTTAGGAGTAGAGACGCGATTAATCGCGTCTGTACAGGAGTTAGGAGTAATGAATAATATAGAGAAATTAGAGTTTTTATAGATAGATTTTGACTCGCTTAATTAAAAATTTAGGAAGATTGTGGTGCTTTTTCCGAGGGTTGCAAATACGATGATATTAGCTAGCCTCAAAGCACCAACACATCTATATTATTAGGATGGTTTAAGGTGATAATCAAATTTAGAATGGTAAGCTGCATTGGCAAAGTCCATTGAAGGTATGGCATCCCAATTAATTACATCTTCTAACAAAGCTTGATAACCTAGTGTATTGGGATGAAGTCCATCTTCACTCAAGCGTTTTAGCCGCCAACTTTCACCGCGTTTCATCCATTGCTCAAAAATATCCAAATAGGGAATCTGCCGTTTGGTGCAAGCAATTCGAGTTGCTTCTTTGTAGCGGTACTGGTCGGCATGATTATAGTAAAAACAATCTAAAAATGGCATTTTGGTTTCATCTACTGGCACCATGCCCACAAATAACACAGGACAGAGTTGCTGTGCTAAATCTAGCAGAGAGGCAATTTCCTTTTCAAATAAGGTAAAATCTGTGTAACTTCGACCATCGGGACGCGCTAACCGTGCTGAGTCATTCACCCCTACTGATAAAATAATCAAATCGGGAACACGATTTCGCAGTTCACCCCGGTGGCGAAATTCAACTTCCAGTCTTTGGGCTACTTGTTGCGTGCGATCGCCTCTTACCCCTAAATTATAAAGAATATGACCGGCACTATCCGGCAACATCCACCATCGCCGTAGTTGCTCAATCCAGCCTCCTTTTTCCGGGTCGCCGAATCCATAAATTAAGCTGTCCCCCAGTGCGACAATCTTCATAGGCTGAAAGTAATTTGGTGGTAAAGACCGCTGCATTGAGGAAGAAGCGAGAAATGTGTGCATTTAACGACTATATTTTATATCTTTACAAGATTCTATACATTTCTATACCATAGATGGCTATCTTTAGTGTTCAAGCATCTATAGAGTTTTACTTGTTGATATCAGTTGTAAGGTTAATATTGCCGCAGTTGAGCCTTTGTATGATGGGCTATGCCTATGCACTTTAACAATCAGCATGAAAATCGAATCGCAGAGGCAATGGGCGAAAATTTTATTTTTGGGATGTCAAGAATTCTGCTGGGCAATTCCACGGACATGATATACAGCAGAATTCAAGGGTCAGAATGGGCTATGCCCCCTGCACTAACAGAAGTAAAACAAGCTTTGTACGTTCAGACTAGCTTGTGTACTTCATCAACTTGAAATCTGCTGTAAGTCCTCATCTACAGACGCATAAGTAGTGTAGATAAATCAATCGCTAAAAGTAAACACTCACTTACCAATTAGTTTATCAAAAAAGTTGACACAAGTAGTTATACTGTAATATGATATATTACAAGAATAACGAGTTAAATTAAAAAGACTTCCTTGCTAGTACAGTGGAAATAAAATTACCATTTGCACGCAATTAGTTGATATTACGAGAAAAATTTTCAAAACTTCCTACTTAATACAAAATAACTTAACTAACGCTGCATAACTTATAAATATGGATTTTGACTATTTTAGAAGCAATGAAGGCACTCCTACAAATAATACTCGGCAAAGTTTACTTGCTTGTGGCTGGCGACCCTTTAACCGGGAATTAGACTGGGGGTTTTTGTGGCAACTGTTGTATAGTGACTCCCGCGAATTAACTCAAAAAAGTTTTAATTTAGCGAGTAATGTTGCTGATGTTTTAGGACGGAATAATTATGCTTGGTGGGCGAATTTATTAAGTGTTGTATCTGATAATACCCGCTACGAAGTTGAAAAATTTTGGAATTACATTACACCAGATCCTCAATCACCAGATCATCGCTACAAAGATGTTTTGAGTACGGAAACGCCCATCGTTCAATTTGTCAGTCGTAGTAGTATTCCTATTGATTATGTTCTGAATCGACTACAAGAAATTACTGTACTGCGAGTTTTAGGTGTGTTGGGTAATCCCGATATTATTACCCAGTATTACTCAGAAAGAGATTTTTATTTTCCCATAGATAGATTTGTTAGCTGGGAACGCTTAGACGTTATTAATACTGTTTACGCTTACTGGTCTCAGTATGACATTTGGTTGCAAATTGATCCCTATGATCGCGGGCGACGACAATATAGTTTAATGGCGAAAAATCTCGCGCCACTAATTAACAAAGCAACTTACGACTTAGCAGTGATGCTGAGTGGATATCAAAGTCGTGTAGGCAAAGTTCATAGTCAATTTAACATTCGGACATTTCCCGCAGATATCCAAAACTTTACTGATTCTGTACAGCAAGCAATTCTGAATCAAAACCAGTTAGCGGTTGTTGTACATGGGGAACCGGGTACTGGTAAAACAGTCTGGACACAGGCAGTAGCAAAAGAAATTCTTGTACCTTTAGGGTATGTAATTTTTATTTTAGATCATGATGCGATCGCTAATTTTGTCCCACCGACTTACATAGAGCGTATTTGTATCGTTATTAACGAAGCTGATAATCTAGCGCAAAATCGTGCTTCTGAGGTAGCGCAATACAATAACAAAACCGAACACATTCTGAGTTTGCTAGATGGCACTTTGTATCAGAGTGTAATTGATGACTCTGGTATTCAGATGCAGCAACGGTTAGTTGTCTTGATGACTTGCAACACTACCGAAAGATTAGATCCAGCCATGTTACGTAAGGGCAGGGTGGATTTAATATATGAGTTTACGCAACTATTTATTTGAATTGGGTAACTCGGTAGTCTTTTGAGGATAAGGGAGAATGGGCAATGCTGTATTTCTGCTTCAGCACTTTTACCAGAGTGTGGCCTGTTTTTGCGATACAAGCTGATGCTCTTTGCGCCAAGCTTGGGGAGGTAAACCGTGATGTTGGCGAAACTGGCGCGAGAAATGAGACACATCCTGATAGCCCAATGCTTTTGCTATCTTCTCGACTGTCTGATCGTTATTTTGGAGTAAAAAACGAGCTCCCGCCATCCGGCGTTTGACAATCCAGCAGTTTACAGTCTCTCCCGTCTGCTTTGCTACTCGGTTAGTTAAATAAGCAGGTGAGTAACCAACAGCAACAGCCACATCACACAAAGTAATTCCTTGATCGTAATGAGCTTCGATAAAGTCGAAAACTTCTTTTAATTGAGGAATGCAGGGAAAGATTGACAAATGAGGGATCATCGCTTCTCTACCAGAGGCTTCTCTACCAGAGGCTGACGCTCCTAACGTCGCTACCCCTTCCCTATCACCAACGCCAACGCCAACACCAACGGCAACACGTCCAGCGATCGCTGTAGTATTATCTGCAAATAGTGATTTTGCAGCTTTCTGGAATTGAATAGTGCACCAGTATTGGAGAGTAGCTTGCTTTTGCAAGCGAATAGCGATCGCTCTGAGCAATTCGTCTATTGTAGAGGGTTTGCTAAGATGGTCGTCTGCTCCCAATTCCATAGCTTTGCGAACATCTGCTCTGGTACTACTGCCAGTCAGAAAAATGAAAGGAATAATTGCTGTAACAGGAGCTTGGCGTAGCGTAGCTAAAACGCTATAACCATCCATATCAGGCATTGTGATATCGCAAATCACTAAGTCGGGTATATGCTCTTGTGCTTGTTGGATACCAGCAAGACCGTTGGCTGCACCTATCGTATCAAAACCTTTAGCCTCAAGACCCTTTAAATAAAGATTGCGGGTAACGTTATCATCTTCAATGACGAGAATTTTCTTTGACGATTCAGACATAATTTTCTATTAGCATAAGTTTTTGCAGAAGCTGCTTACTAGACTCTTTAGTGAGTATGTAAATAGGCATGAGATTAATTACTTCGTTCCGAGAGTTATGATTGTTAATTTGTTAATTAACAACTATTTCATTTCAACACTCATAACTCGGAACTGGTCAACTCTGATTTGATTAATGGCAACATCACAGTAAATGTAGTGCCCACATCAAGTTGACTTTCTACAGAGACTTGACCGTGATGTAAATCTACAAGGGTTTTAAGAATCGATAGTCCTAGTCCAGTACCAGGTATATGATCGATATTACTACCACGGTAAAATGGCTCAAATATACGTTGTTGATCTGCTAATGGAATACCGATACCCATATCTTGAACCTGGAAAATTACTTTCTCATTTTGGCAATATAATTTCAACTCAATTGCAATTTCTGAGGGAGAATACTTGATTGCATTATCGAGCAAATTATTCAAAATCGGCTCTAACAGTTTTTCATCTATGCAGGCTGTTAGGGACTTATCTTGACTTACAAAATTAATCTGAATTGGGCTAACACACATCTGCATTTGTGCAACTAAATCATTACAAAACTGAACTAACTCAAGCGGTTTTGGCTCAAAATTTATTTTTGCTGATTCTGCCTTAGAAAAGAACAAAATATCATCCAACATCTGGCTGAGTTGTTCGGTGGCTTTCTGAATGTGATCGAGTAATGGTTGTATTTTTTTCTGTGTGTGTTTGTCTACTTCTTCCTTTAGTAAGCTATTAGAAAATGAAATAATATTCAGCGGAGTCCGGAATTGATGGCAGACCATAGAAAGAAAACGCGCTCTAAGTTCGCTAAGTTGTTTTGCTTGTTCTAAAGCTTGGTTAAGACCTAATTCCGCATATTTGTAATCGGTAATATCGATACCTGCAATCAATTCGACTGGTTTTCCCCCAAAATCCAGCACTCCATCTAGCATGGCAACCGCACAAGCTAGCCAGCGCTCCGTGCCGTTTTTTGTCAGAATATTCATCTCCTGATATTCAAAGTCACCTGCTTCACCCTGGTTGCCTACCTGCCTACGTTTTTTGCTTTTAATCAGTCGGTGCAGTCCAAAGTCTGTTAGCAGTTCCTCTTTTGTGTAGCCAGTGAGTTTCTCCACTGCTGGATTTATGTAGCAAAGTCGCGTGCCTTGAATCAGAAAAGTGCTGGCATCTGTGGTTTCTGCTAAAGTCCGAAATCTAGCTGCGTTCAGCCGTAATGCTTCTTCAGTCCGTTTCGATTCAGTAATTTCCCAAATACTCCACACTCTCCCAATAATTTTGCCCTCAAGCCACTGAGGTTTTGAGTAATGTGCAAAAACTCTTCCATCTTTCAACTCCAGAATGTCGTAGCTCTCAAAATCAGATTGGCTAGACACTTCCCAAATCATCCGACTAAAGGTTTGTGGGTCTTTAAGTTGGTTCTCAAAAAAGGCTTTGCATCGAGGACATTTCTTGGATAATATTAGGGACTCCGGGATCTGCCACATCTCCACAAATTTCTGATTAAAGCTCAGAATATCTCCCTCAAAGTTAACTGCAACAACACCAATGGCAGTAGATTCGAGAGTAGAACGAAGTAAAGATATGGATGTTTCTAGTTCTACTTCTCTTGCCTTGAGTTGAGAAAATTCCTGCTGCAAATTGTCTTTAGCATTCCTTAATTCACCAGTCCACTTTTGCAGGCTCAGTTCTACTATTTCACCAGTTTTATCACGAGCAAAAACACAGCCAAATTCCATATCTTGGTGTTTGACATAGCTCATGGATATTTCTACCAAAAATATCCGACCTCCTTTTGTCTGGTAGCGAGATTTAAAGGTAAGGGAACCTTGTGAGCTAATATCTGACCAATTATGTAGAGAAAAGTCTACATCTATATCATGCAGCCTCATAGAAAGTAATTCCTCACGGGAATACTCAGTCATCAGGCAAGTGGCATCGTTGACGTAAAGAAACTGTGCGTTTACTCCTAAACAGAAGGCCGCATCTACAGCTTGATTTATCAGCAAGTGAGCAAACTTCATCTCTATTTCTGGTTGTAGTGCCCATTGATTGCTTGATCTAGCTAGTGTATATTCGCCAGAATTCATATTCCTACTTCCTGCTGGTAATCAATCAGCACCATAGCCATTAATGAGTTAAAAATCATAACTTACTAAAATCTTTGGTGCACTCTTCGGCTGTTAAAAAAATTCCTTAGTATGTTAAAAAATTAACATTTATCTTAACAAAAATTATCATACCAGTAAAATGTGAATTATTGAACCAAATTTTTATAAAAAAACTAAATTTTTAAAAAACTTTACTATTGACTTAAACAGCTTTTTACGGCTACACAAAATTTAGACAAATCAAATCCAGATTAGTCAATAAACCTTATTAGATAAGAGTTAAAAACTCTTAATCTATAAGTAGAAAAAATATTTTAAATTTGAATTAGTCCTGCACCAGAACTAACTAAATAGTTCATCAACCTAAAATTAACCAGTTGCTTGAGTAGAGGCAATTCATGAATTGCCCCTATTTGTCTGGTTAATTGAGATAGTAGTTAGATTTACGCCGTGCTGTACTAGTGTAGATTCGTTTGATTTTCAACATAAAGGCGATGTGCAGTGCTAGTCCTGGCTTAAATGAACAAATTTCACCGATCAACTTATTTACTTAATTTATCTTAACTTACTCTTTCATATATCTAACTATAGAAAAACATGCTTAGTCATCTGTCGTGGGAAGTACAAATGTATCGCAAAAACACGTATGAGTTTACGTATAGCATTGTGTTTGTTTATAACAAAACAAACACTGGATCTTATACTAAGCATATATTGCTGGATTTTATGTCATATAAAACATATTTTATAAAATAATTACGTATTGAATGCTTAGTCATCTCTCAAAAGAAATATAAAAAGTTAAAAAATAATGTCTTTATCGTTACAAATAATTGACTCAAAGAGTTTTTGGTAGCAATATAAATACCGCTAAATTGGCTGATGCTTTAATTCGGATGAAAAGTTAGTTGTGTAAGTCCTAAAGCAAAATAATTGACAACCAGATCAAAAGATTTTCTATTGTAAATTTGGTAATGTGCCGATTCTGCGATCGCAGAATATCAATCTTTCAGAATGACTAAGTTGGAAATGTCATAATCACGCTCAAAGCGAAAGAATTGACACCCTCATCAAAAGATTTTTCATTGCAAATAGATTTTTATCATAGTAATTATCATTAAGCTAAGAATTTCCCCAGGCGGTTAAATAAGTAAATGGGTGCAATTAAAGGTAACTATGTAAACCTTTGTAAAGATTATGAGAAGTGCTTGAGTCAAGCTTAGTTGCTCGTTTACATACCTTTAGATGATTTGGTTTATTCCCGCCAACCTACTTAAGCACTGCAATCATCACAGTAGAAGCGAAAAATTTGACACCCCCATCAAAAGATTTTTGATTGCCCAACGGTCTTTATCTCCTTTATTCTGATGATTAAGAAGTGCATCCTAGATTGCTGTATGCTTTTCAAAAGTTTTTGGTAGTGTGCTCACAACCATGAATCAGCAGCGATTAACCGTTTCTACTACCGACCAAGCTTGGTCATAGCTGTAAAAGCAACAGAGTTGTTTGTGTTAGATATTGCCACCGCTACGATTGTAAACTAAAAAACCTTTGTGTAACTTTCTGTAATTACGTGAAACCAATGAGTCAAAACTATACTGGTTCAAATCCTCTCATCACCACTGAGCCATACAAGGAACTTCCAGCAAACAGCTATGTAGAATCTATGTCTGACTCCCGTCAGCTTGATGAATCGGAAAAGAATGGGGGAATTCAGGCTTTTTTAAATGATGAAACAGCCCCAACGCTCTCAGTTGCTGATGCGATCGCTCAGATGTTGGAAAATTTGGGAGTGGGTTACGCTTTTGGTGTCGCCGGTGGTGCAATGGCCAGCCTTTGGGGTGCGCTATCAAATAGCAGCATAGAAGTGTTGAACTTCCGCCATGAAGCCGGAGCAGCATTTGCCGCCACCGAAGCATACTTTGCCAATAATCGCCCTACTGTAGTTTTTACCACAGCAGGACCGGGGATCACTAACGCCCTGACCGGGTTATTTGCGGCTCGTGGTGAAGGTGCAAAGGTAATTTTGCTGTCAGCTTGCACCTCAGCACCGCAGCGTGGACGTTGGGCTATTCAAGAAACCAGCACTTATACCTTGCCCAGTGGGGGAATTTTTACCTCAGGAGCGCTATTCAACTATGCAATCACTATTGAATCTGCATCTCAACTACCACAGATTTTCCGCAAACTTGCTTTAGCTTTGGCGCAACCAGGCGGATTCGTTGCCCATTTGAGTATTCCCACGGCAGTGCAGACAAGTTTAGTTGAGGATATAGCTTTACCTCAATTAGATGTTTCTCCGTTTGGGATGACTGCTTCAAAACAAGCGATCGCTAAATCTGTAGAGTTATTATCATCTGGCCCCTTTGCCATCTGGGTTGGTTTCGGTGCGCGTGACGCAGCAGAGGAAATCCTTGAACTCGCAGAGAAAACCGGAGCAGCCGTCATGTGTTCACCCCGTGGTAAAGGTATCTTCCCCGAAGATCATCCCCAATTTGTGGGTGTTACAGGTTTAGGTGGTCATGCTTCCGTATTGACATATATGGAAGAACAACCTCCATTACGCACACTTGTATTAGGAACCCGCCTTGGTGAACCGACTTCCTTCTGGAGTTCGGCGCTGGTTCCAAAAGCAGGCTTTGTCCATGTCGATATTGACCCAGAAGTGCCAGGTGTAGCCTATCCACACGTGGAAACTTTCGGGGTTCGGTCTGACATCAAAGCTTTTGTGCAAGAGTTGTTGCAGCAGTTACCAGATGCTTCTCGTTCCACAATTTCCCTACCTCGCCCAGAACACAAAGAAATTGAACCTGCTCCAGACGTAGATTATCCAGTGCGGCCAGAAGTATTGATGGCAGCAATTCAAAAGATAATTGTCGAGGGTAGCGATGCGGTAGTCATGGCGGAGTGTGGTAACTCGTTTACTTGGTCAACACATCTACTGCAATTTTCCCAAGCCAATCGTTACCGAGTCAGCACCGGAGTCGGCGCAATGGGTCACGCCGTCACTGGAGTGTTGGGTGCAGCAGTGGCGAACAATGGCAAGGCTGTAGCGATTGTCGGCGATGGGGCAATGCTGATGAATAACGAAATCAGCACAGCCGTGAAATACAAAATTCCCGCGATTTGGATTGTACTTAACGATGCGCGTTACAACATGTGCCATCAAGGGATGAAAATCTTGGGATTAAAGGGTGCAGACGCAACACTTCCACCAACAAACTTTGCGATGATTGCTCGTGGGATGGGAGCAGAAGCGATCGTAGTCGTTAGAGAGTCAGATATTGAAGCCGCATTAGAACAAGCGATCGCATCAACTGTTCCCTTTCTGATTGATGTAGTGATTGACGCCGATCGACCAGCACCTTCTGGTGGACGTAATAAAAGTTTGGCAGCCCAAGGAATTAAATCAACTCCCGCGAAAAATGCAGTTAAGCAAGTTTCATTTCCAATGATTTGATTTAAAAAGCTTGCAATCTCATTCAATTCTTATAGACACTAAGACACTCCAAGAAGGCGGAATTTACAACGCAGTTTGGATGAGTCCATTCAGCAAAACATAAAGGATGAATTTAGAAGCGGCAAAAACTTTATTCCAGGCAACAACTACGCCCACAGAGCTGGAATGTTTTATTTTTGAAGATTACTCTTTTCTAACTTCATCTTATCTTAATATTCAAGAGTGTTTTTGTGTCTATATCTTGACATTTTGTAATGATCATTACTTTCTCTAAACAATTCCAACCAATATCGAGAGGTGAAAATGCTGCTATTTGAAACTGTTAGAGAAATGGGTCACGAACAAGTTCTCTTCTGTCATGGTAAAAATCCCGAAATTAAGGCAATTATTGCTATCCATGACACGACCTTGGGCCCAGCGATGGGAGCTACAAGACTTATGCCTTATGTCAACGAAGAAGCTGCTTTAAAAGATGCACTGCGTCTGAGTCGTGGAATGACATATAAAGCAGCCTGTGCGAACATTCCGGCTGGTGGGGGAAAAGCAGTCATTATTGCTAATCCTGAAAATAAAACAGACGATCTGTTGAGAGCCTACGGACGTTTTGTTAATAGCTTGAATGGACGTTTTATTACCGGACAAGATGTCAATATTACTCCTGACGATGTGCGGACAATTAGTCAAGAAACAAAATATGTTGTTGGAGTATCAGAAAAGTCCGGTGGACCTGCTCCGATAACATCACTAGGCGTCTTTCTGGGAATTAAAGCTGCTGTAGAATCTCGCTGGCAGAGTAAAAGACTTGATGGCATGAAAGTTGCAGTTCAAGGCTTAGGAAATGTAGGTAAAAATCTCTGTCGGCATCTACATGAGCATGATGTCCAGCTTTTTGTTAGCGATGTAGATCCAGCAAAAGCGGAAGAGGTAAAACGGCTTTTTGGCGCAACTGTTGTAGAACCAACCGAAATTTACTCACTTGATGTAGATATCTTTGCTCCTTGCGCGTTAGGAGGAATTCTTAATAGTCATACAATTCCTTTCCTGCAAGCAAAAATTATTGCTGGTGCAGCTAATAATCAATTGGACAATGAGCAATTACATAGTCAGATGCTTGCCAAAAAAGGGATTCTTTACAGCCCTGATTATGTAATTAATGCCGGAGGGCTAATCAATGTTTACAACGAAATGATTGGTTATGACGAAGAAAAAGCTTTCAAGCAAGTGCATAACATTTATGACACCCTATTAGCAATTTTTGATATTGCTAAACAGCAGGGAGTTAGTACCAACGATGCTGCCAGACGATTAGCAGAAGACCGAATCAACAATAGTAAGCGAACCAAGACTAAAGCGATCGCAGCCTAATTTTTATTATCTTCAGGAGTGAACAGTGGAAAAAAATACCTTTGCTACATCAGCTTATATTGCAACTTCACCAGAGAGCGCCTTTGACTACCTTTGTAGTTTAAAGAATTTAGATGAATGGACGCTTTACAGCCGGATGAAAGAGCAAATTGACGAAGATACCTGGCTGGGAACTGCATCAGGTTATCATAAAAATCTTTACTATCACGTTAAAAAACTAGAAAATCCACTTTTCTACGGTATTGAGTGGCACTGTGGATTAGAGTATCAGAAATATTTTCAAGTTTACCCTGTTTTGCTGTTTCCCACCGACTACATCGAGCCAGGAACAGATGAAAAAGGTGTATATTTTCACTGGTTGAGCTTTGTCGATCCCAAACGGCAGACTCAGATGATTATGCAGGGAATTCACACAGTACACACTTCCGAGTGTCGTTCTCTCAAAGGTAATTTGGAACGCAAAGCTGGTCTAACCGCAGCAGCAAAAGGAAGCCACTTTATCGATACAGACACCATCTATGTTGATGCCCCAATTGAAATCGGCATTGAATACTTGAAAGACTTAAAAAACGTAGACGAGTGGGCGCATTTACTACGACCAAATGGTGAGATTACCTCTGATTCCGGTGAATTCAAAGATGAATATGATCAAAAAGTAAAAGTGTCTGTGCGAGTTCATAGTCTGAGTAAATACTACTTACTTGAACAAGAACACTTTTATCCAGACTACGAATATTATCAGCGTTCTGTAGCTTTACTTATTCCAACCGCTTATGCTTTCGCTGACCCAGAAGCCTCTGGTTTTATCCTGCATCGAATTACATTCTGGAAAACAGATGGAACTGTTAGCCACGGCAAACTTCAAATTGAAGACTTTGGTGCTGAGAGCATGAACATTAAACGTTTACTCGAAGCCAAAGCTGGCAACCTCAAATCATTTGACCGAGGAATGAGCTATCTACCAAAAACTCCAGAATCACTAGTTACCAACTAAAATCTCGGCGTTACTCTGCGCTTCCCTCAGCGTTCTCTGCGTTTAAAATTCACCCCTCAATTCCCCACGATTACCTGTATTGCAACACATGAAACTCAAGCCACTTACTATTACTATCCTCACTTTTTGTGTTGCCGCTTTTTCGGGAATGAAAGCTGCGTCAGCCGCATCCTTTTCAGTAATCGCCGACGGTCTATATAATGCGGGTGGTCTGAGCTTTGGCCCTGATGGCGATCTCTATGTTACAGAAGCAGGAATCGGGGGAAGTGGCGCTTGTGTTCCACCACCAAGCGGTCAAGGCGATTCTTTATGCTACGGCACAAGTGGGGCAGTTACCAAAATTGAGAATGGTAAAACCGAGCGGATACTTACAGGACTTCCTTCTATAGCATTACCAGATGGTACTGGAGGCACAGGCGCTCGTGACATCCAATTTGATGCTAAAGGTAAACCTTATGTTCTGATTGGGTATGGGGCTAATCCAGCGTTTCGCGATCGCAATTTGGGTAACACTGACCTCGGTAAAATCATTGCTCCCGACTTTAAGACCAATTCCTGGACAAGTGTTGCTGATTTAGCTAACTATGAACTCGCCAACAATCCCGATGGTAGTGATGTAGATAGCAATCCCTTGGGTTTCGTAATAGATGGCACTAATCTGGTTGCGGTTGATGCAGGTGCGAACGACTTACTCCGTGTTAATACTGGTGGTAGTAACTTGCAAGCTATTACTACCTTTCCCCAAGATATATTAACTAATCCCATCTTTCCACCTTCTGATACCCCATCCAATGAACCGGCACAGGTGCCATCTCAAGGTGAAGCGGTGCGATCGCAGTTTGCAACTCAAGCAGTACCCTCAAGTGTGGCAAAAGGCCCTGATGGCGCTTATTACGTCAGCCAATTTACTGGTTTTCCCTTCCCAGAAGGTGGCGCAAAAATCTATCGAGTCGGTGCTGATGGCAAGCCAACAGTCTTCGCTGATGGTTTTACCCAACTCACAGACTTGCAATTTGATTCTGCGGGCAATTTATATGCTTTGCAGTACGCCAATCAGTCAGCTTGGAAGGGTAATTTTGATGGTTCTGTAATCAAAATAGCTACCGATGGCACACGCACAACTCTTCTGAGTGGCAATGGATTAGAGTCGCCTAGCGCCCTAACTATTGGTGCTGATGGTGCAGTATACGTCACAAACCGAGGCGATCGCCCAGGACTTGGACAAGTTCTCAGAATTGAAAATATCAAGTCTGTCCCTGAACCTGATTCTGCTTTAGGTGTGTTAGCGATCGGTGCATTGGGCGTTGCTTGGTTGCACAAGAAGAGAGCTACCCAACCACTCATAGATAGAGTTGTGGCGCTCAAATAAAGAGTTTCAAACCAATATCAGTAAACCAAAAAGTTTTTTATAAGCCAAGACAAGTGGACATTTCAGTTAATGCAGGGATACCACAAAACAACCGATTAGTGAGCATTTCAGTTGATGCTACTAGCAACATACAGGTGATAGCTGTTCAACAAATGCTTTTTACCTGCTTTCTTATAATGCCTGGAACTCTTATTTTTACGTTGGTTTTTAAAAATTCGTGGTTTACTGAATATCAGTGCCTCTCAAAAAGGGCATTTATCCTGCATTCCTTAAAGACTGAGATTCGTTGTCTTTAAAGCCATAAAAGTTTCCAATTATTTAACTCTCAATCACCAAAGGTATGAAACTCAAATCATTTGCTCTTACATCTCTTACATTTTGTTTTACCGCTATTTGTGGAACACTATCTGCACAAGCTGCAACACTAACGACAATAGTCGATGGAGTCAGTAATGCACGGGGTGTTAGCTTTGGTCCTGACGGCAGTCTCTACGTAGCAGAGCCAGGTATCGGCGGAAACGGAAATTGCCAACCATCTCCGAGTACGCTGTTTCAGCCTATCTGTGCTGGTAACACTAGTTCACTCGTCAAAGTTTCACCAAACGGCACCAAACAGCGTCTACTTAATAACTTTGAGTCTCTAGCAGAACAACCTACAGGCAATCAAGGGGCTGGTATTGAAGACGTGCAATTCGACTCTAAAGGGAATGCTTATCTTCTGACTGGGTATGCTGGTTATCCAGGAAACCGCGATCTAGAAACATTTAAACTAGGTACTCAATCCCCTATCCCACAAAATCAACTTGGTAGTTTTCCGCCATCAACAGCCGATAAAGTACTGAATAGCCCGCTTTTAGCACAACTGTACAAAGTTGACTTGAAGACGGGAGCTCTCAACAGTATTTTTGACTTTGCCAAGTATGAAATCACCAAAAATCCAGACAAAGGGGATGTAGTTACCAATCCCTATGACCTGACTATTAATGGGGATAGTGCTTATGTGGTTGATGGGGGTGGGAACGCTGCTTACAAAATTAAACTTGACGGAAGTAAGTCCGAGGCGATCGCAATTCCTAAAAACGTCATTAGTGACTCCGACTTGCCACCAGGATTACAATTACCTCCTGGGCTATTAGAGCAGCTTCCAGGAGGAAAAACAGCAATTCAATCAGTACCCACAGGTGGCACAATTGGCCCCGATGGAGCTTTATACGTTGGTGAATATACGGGTTTTCCTTATCCAGCAGGTAAATCACGGATTTTCCGCATTGGCAAAGATATGAAACCAGAAGTTTTTCTAGATGGGTTTACGCACATCACAGACCTAACCTTTGATAAGAAAGGCGATTTGCTGGTTTTACAATTCAGCGACAAGTCCCAGTTAGGGGGTGACATCACAGACCTACCCGGTTCTCTGATCCAAGTTGCTCCTGATGGCACTCGCACAACACTCGTTGCAGCCGGTCAAGGGCTAGATTCGGCTGATGGAATTGCTATTGGCCCTGACGGTAAGATTTATATTACCAATCAGGGTGTTGGCAAAGGACGAGGGGAAGTTGTTCGGGTGGATGGTCTCGTTACACAAACAATCCCCGAACCTGGTTCAATAGTTGGCTTATTAGCACTTGCTGGTGTAGGCGCAACTGGTGCGATCGCCAAGCGCAAACGCTCAGAAAAGTTGGATGAAGAGTTCCTAGCTAAAGCAGAGACTGTCTAATTCCTCTTTACCTAGTATCACGTAAAGCTTGCAAAATAGGCTGCTGCCTCATAGAGAAAGTTGCATTTCCAACAAGAGGCAGCAGCCCAAATTTCAGAGTTCCCGAACTGGGACTGGGAACAAAATTAGTCTAGGAAAGAGTATAACTCATACAACCAGCACTTCAAACTCATGGGATTAGTCAAAAATTTGTCAATCGGCATTCTCGGTACTGGATTCTTGGTGTTGGCAACAGCAGCCCAAGCCAAGGCTGTAACATTAACTTTCGACAGAACTATCGGCAGTCCTGGCTTCGGCCCTGGGCAACTGTTTGTTCCCCAAGGCATAGCGGTGGATAGCCAAGGGAATACCCTTATATCTAACGGACGCGGTATTAACCCGGATGGTACTCCTAACTACAACCTCGGTGACAAAATTGAAAAATTTAGTCCAAGCGGTCAGTATATTGGAGCAATTGGCTCCGGCGGCACAGGGCCCGGACAGTTTGACGAGCCAACAACTGTAGACTTTAATCCCGTAACAGGGGATTTGTATGCAGGTGATGTTTACAACAACCGCATTAATCAATTCGATTCTCAGGGTAAATTTATTAGATCCTTTGCAAATGGAGAATTTACCCCTCTCATACCAGGTAGATTTTTCTTTGGACCATCTGGTGTAACATTTGACAAAACTGGCAACGTTTACGTAGGTGATTTTAACGGCGAAAGAATCCTTAAATTCACACCTGACGGAAAGCAAATTGGTGTCATTGGTGGCACCACTGGCACTGCACTTGGAGAATTCCAAGGTGTAGCCGGTACAAGAATTTCCCCAGTTAGTGGAAATATCTTTGTAGCTGACCAGTATAACAACCGCGTTCAGGTACTCGATCCAAATGGTAAACCTCTGTACACATTTGGTTCAGCAGGTAGCGGACCTGGACAGCTTCTTCAGCCAATTGGCATCGAAGTGGACGACCAAGAGAATGTTTATGTAGCTGATTCGATCAACAGCCGCGTTCAGGTGTTTGATAAAAAGGGTAACTTCTTGACTTCCTACGGTAAACCAGCTCTAGATGCATCAGGCAACCCAGTCCCGCCTCCAGGATTAACTGACCCCCCATTTGGTAATCCCCTCGACCTCACACCAGGCAGATTTAACTGGACGGGTGGCACAAGCCTCAAAGATGGCAAGCTTTATGTGGGCGATTTCTTCCAAGGTCGCGTCCAAGTGTTAAACGTAGAAGGCACAAGGAAAGTACCAGAACCTAGTTCAGCATTGGGTTTAGCATTGCTTGGATTTGGGGCTGCTACCGTCACATTGCGGAAACGTGGGCAACAAAAGCCAGTCTTCAGTTTAGAGAAGGAACTACAAAAACAGTGCTAAGTTCTGATGCTTGAGTAACAGTTTGGTAGGGTGCGTTAGCCAAGGGCATAATGCACCATCTCAAAAATTTTGGTGCGCTACGCTTCGCGGTAACACAACGCCAGTTGCTACAACGGAGGGAACCTCCCGAAGTTCTGATCGAGTTCTCTTCGCAACGCACTGGCTCCCCTACGAAAATTTCAGGTTATTAAATCCGGAACAAGGAAGATAAAAACTGGATAACACAATAAAGCCAACATTATCAAGGTGCTTCCAGGACATTAACAGCTCATGCACATTCTGATTTATTCATACAACTATCATCCAGAACCAATTGGTATTGCACCTTTGATGACTGAACTAGCAGAAGGGCTGGTGAAACGAGGGCACCAAGTGCGGGTAATCACAGGTATGCCTAACTATCCTCAGCGTCAGATTTACGATCGCTATCGGGGTAAGTTATACGTTACTGAAGAGAAAAATGGTGTCACCATTGGGCGTAGTTACCTGCGGATTAAGTCTAAACCTAACCTTGTAGATCGGCTACTGCTAGAGTTGAGCTTTGTCTTTACAAGTTTGCCACAAGCTCTCAAGGGTGAGCGACCTGATTTAATTCTCTTAACAGTGCCACCGTTACTCGTTTGCTTACCTGCAACCTTAATAAGTTGGCTATACAACTGTCCAGTAGTTCTGAATGTGCAAGATATCCTCCCAGAAGCTGCTGTGCGTGTTGGGCTAATTAAAAATAAGTTGATGATTCTCGCTCTAGAAGCTTTAGAAAAATTTGCCTACCGAAATGCACATACCATTAGTGTGATTGCTGATGGCTTTGTGGATAATTTAATAAATAAAGGTGTACCTGTTAATAAAATTGCCTGCATTCCAAATTGGGTAAATCTAAATTTTATCCGCCCTTTACCAAAGGAGAATAACTATTGGAGAGCTACCCATCAACTCGATGGTAAATTTGTAGTGCTTTATTCAGGTAATATTGCTCTCACGCAAGGTTTGGAGACAGTAATAGAAGCAGCAGCTTGCTTGCGCCATATTAATGATATTGTCTTTGTCGTAGCCGGCGAATCCCAAGCTCTCGAAAGGTTGCAAAAACATTGTCTTGCTTGTGGTGCAGATAACGTATTGCTTTTACCATTGCAACCGCGAGAAAAACTACCGCAAATGTTAGCAGCTGCTGATGTCGGGTTGATTGTGCAAAAGTGCAATGTGATTTCTTTCAATATGCCTTCTAAAATACCATTGTTGTTAGCCAGTGGTCGCCCAATTGTGGGTTCAGTTCCCGCCACTGGTACTGCTGCCAAAGCTATTCGAGAAAGTGGCGGCGGTATTATCGTTAAGCCAGAGTCGGCAGATGCTTTAGCCACTGCGGTATTGGATTTATATAATCAACCGGAACTAGCAGCAAAATTAGGGCGTGAAGGAAGAAAGTTTGCGGTAGAAAACTATTCCTTTGAGCAAACGCTAGATCGGTATGAAGAGTTATTTTCTAATATGATTGCCAAAAGAGCAACAACTTTGGATATGTTGCCCAAATTGAGTTCTCAGGAATCACTTGTTGATATTTGAAAATTGGGGACAGGAAAAATGCCTTTGAAATCCTCTGATTCAGATCGGCTTAAAAAAACTGACCAAAGGTTGATCGCCTTATTAAGCGATCGCATATCATTATTAGCAGCATCAGAACAACCTTCTTTAGATGAACAATTGGCTGATGTCGCTCCCCTACTCGCCCAAGCTGGTATTCCTGAGTCTGTTTGGGCAGGTGTAGTAAATAGTTGTTATACTACTCTAATTCCTAAATCTAAAACAATTCATGTCAGTCCCCGAAAAATTGCGATTGTCGGTGGATGCGGCAGGATGGGAAGATTATTTAAAGAGCAACTTTCGCTAGTAGGTAACAATGTTAGCGTTCTGGAACATAATGATTGGAAATATGCAGATAAACTGTTAAGTCAGGCAGAATTAGTATTAGTAAGCGTTCCTATTGAACATACAGTTGATGTTATCAAGCGTGTAGCTAAATACCTCGCTCCAACTACCGCTTTGTGTGACATTACGAGTATTAAAGTACAGCCAACTCAGGCGATGCTCGAACACCATTGCGGGCCAGTTATGGGTTTACATCCAATGTTTGGGCCAAATATCAAATCGTTTTTTGGACAAAAAGTAGTGGTGTGTCCAGGTCGAAACGATGATTCATTTCAATGGTTTTTAGACTTTTTTAAAAGTCAAGGGGCCGAGTTAGTTGCTTGCACGCCTGAAGAACACGATCGGATGATGGTGATTATTCAAGCAACCCAACATTTTTGTAGATTTAGTCTTGGCGTTTTCTTAGCAGAAGCAAAAATTGACATAGAGCAGAGTTTAACAATGTCAACTCCTAATTACCGTCAAGAAATTGATATTGTTAAACGTTTATTTTCCCAAAATCCTCACTTATCTGTGGATATTATGCTAGCTACAGAAGAAAGGTGTAATGCAATTAGCTTTTTAGCTGATACCTACAGCCGTTTGGCGAAACTGGTAGCGATGAAAGACAGAGACGCATTAACTCAAGAATTTGAAAATTCTCAAAGCTTTTTTGAAGAGAAAATCAATACTTTTCTACAGCCTTTAAATTTAATAGCTATCCAACGAGATTTTCAACCACAGATGCACACAAATATTAGCATTTAAACTAAAAATATGCTGATAGACATCTTTCACGATACCGTTTGTCCTTGGTGCAGAATTGGTAAAAAATATCTGTTTGATGCACTAGCACAACAAGAACAAGAAGTGCATATCCGCTGGCATCCCTTTCTTCTGGACAATACTGTTCCTGCTGACGGGTACGAATTTTATAGCTTTATGCAAAATAGAAAAGGCATTAAAGCGGAAGAAATACAACAGATGTTTGATTATACCCAACGCGCAGGTGAGGCGGCTGGAGTTAAGCTAGATTTTGAAAAAATCCGTTTGGCTGTCAATACTAAGCTTTCTCATCAACTGATTGCACTTGCACCCGCAAACGTAAAAAACGATGTCGTAGAAGCTATTTATAAAGCTTACTTTGAAGACGGTTTGAACCTCGGAAATATTGACGTTATTGTTGCCATCGGTACAGCATATCAAATGGATGCTAGCGAATTAAAGTTGCAATTAAACGATAGTGCTGTGAGTGATGCAGTTGTTGCTGAATCAATATTTGCTCGGTTAAATGGCATCAATAGCGTGCCGTTATTCGTCATCAATAACAAAGTTAAGCTAAATGGTTCTCACTCGGTAGAGGTGTTCCTGGAAACTTTGAATCGTACTGCACTTTTAGATATACCCGCAAAAATATGGTAGTTGACATCAACCAAAAAAGTAGATTAATTAATCAACGTGTTTCAGTTACTTTTAACTACGAGGTTTACTTCACCCAAAATTTATTTGAGTTGAAAAATCCCACCTTAGCCCAAGTGATTGGTGCGGATGAGGAGACAAAGCCGAAGAAAATAGTTGCAGTAGTAGATGCAGGAATATTAAAGTATCAACCTGAATTGGTGAAGCAATTAGTCGCGTATACCAAGTTTTATGCAGAGGTACTAGCGATCGCAGCCCAACCGATGATAATTTCGGGAGGAGAAGCTGCCAAAAACGATCGCACTTTAGTAGAGCAAATCCAGCAAGTAATTGAAGCTGCCGGATTATGTCGTCACTCCTACATATTAGCGATCGGGGGCGGGGCGGTGTTGGATTTGGTAGGATATGCAGCCGCAACTGCTCACCGGGGAATTCGCCTAATTCGGGTTCCAACAACGGTGTTGGCACAAAATGATTCTGGGGTTGGCGTCAAAAACGGCATCAACGCTTTTGGTAAAAAGAACTTTCTCGGCACATTTGCGCCACCTTATGCAGTTATAAATGACTCTGCGTTCTTGACAACTCTAGACGATCGCGATTGGCGTTCTGGAATCGCAGAAGCAATCAAAGTGGCGCTGATTAAGGATGCTAGCTTTTTTGATTTTATCCACTCTCACACCGCAGCCCTGAAGCGACGAGATATGGATACTATGCAACAAGTTATCTATCGTTGCGCCCAGTTGCATTTAGAACATATTGCCAATGGCGGCGATCCTTTTGAAATGGGTTCGTCTCGTCCCCTAGATTTTGGACATTGGGCGGCTCATAAATTGGAGCATTTGACAAATTATCGCTTGCGTCATGGCGAAGCTGTTGCGATCGGTATCGCTTTGGATAGCACCTATTCTTATTTGGTAGGGCTGCTGGATTGTTCAGAGTGGCAACGGATATTAAATACTTTATTGGCTTTGGGTTTCACGTTGTATGTGCCAGAACTGGCTAAGAATTTATCACAATTGGAAGATCCTCATTGTTTGTTTTGGGGTTTGATTGAATTTCGCGAACATTTAGGGGGAGAGTTGACTCTGACACTGTTACAAAGGATTGGAAAAAGCATTGAGGTTCATGAGGTGAATTTGTCTTTGTATAAGCAAGCCATTTCGCTGTTGCAGGAGGCGAGGGAGAATTTTTAAACGCAAAGAAGGCTGAGGGAAGCGCATAGGCGCTTCGCCTTCCCGTAGGGTAGGAACGCAGAGTTTTTATGAGATTATTTACTACTTTTGGGGGAGGCGGATATTTTTAAATAGGGTTGTTATTAAATGTACTAGAAAAGCAGTATAAAAAGCGAATAAATTGACACCCAATCGAAAAATTATTCAATGTATTATTTGCTTAACATCTAGTAATCTTAAGTAAGAAACAAAAAGTTTTTTATTACATTTTTTAGAAAGAACACAGTAATTAAAATAAGTTGACTTAGATTGACAGCAGATTATCTAAGTTTGCTACTACTTTAAAAATAACTACTAATAACCAATGGTTGCTTATTGATAATTGACTAATAACTATTTCAGAGAAATTACTCATGATTTTTGATTCCCGTTCTTACAAAACCCTTAGCGGTGTAAGTGTTTCTCGCTCCATCACTGAAGTTAAGATGGACACTGCCCTCGAAGATATTCTGTTCCATTTAAATTCTCAGCGTGGAGGCTTACTAAGGAGTAGCTACGAATATCCAGGCAGATACAAAAGATGGGCGATCGGATTTGTCAATCCACCGTTAGAATTGACTACACAGGAAAACGCTTTTACTTTGATAGCGTTGAATGAACGCGGTCAAGTACTTTTACCATTTCTGTTAGAGCGCCTATCCCAGTCAGAGCAACTTGAGAACGTCACCCAAGATAATAACAATATTGTCGGCTTTATTAAACCTTCAAACAAACTATTTACTGAGGAAGAACGCAGTAAACAGCCTTCATCATTTACAGTTGTTCGCGAAATTCTATATACTTTCTCTAGTCAAGAAGATGAGCATTTAGGCTTGTATGGTGCTTTTGGTTATGACTTAGTTTTTCAGTTTGAACCAATTACCCAACGTCTGGAACGTCCTACAGATCAACGGGATTTAGTACTTTATCTGCCTGATGAATTAATTGTTGTTGACTATTATCAGCAACGTGCATTTCGTCTACAATATGATTTTGAGACAGCGCACGGCAGCACGAAGAATCTTCCTCGAACAGGTGAGTCTGTAGATTATCGCGGCAAACATCTTCTACCGCCGCAAACTGCTGACCATAAAGTAGGCGAATATGCGAAAAAAGTTGAGCTTGCACTCGATTATTTCCGCCGAGGCGATTTATTTGAAGTTGTTCCTAGTCAAAACTTTTTTGAAGGCTATGAAGACCAACCCAGCAAATTATTTAACACCTTAAAAGAAATAAATCCCAGTCCTTATGGATTTATTTTTAATTTAGGTGGTGAATATCTGATTGGTGCATCTCCAGAAATGTTTGTGCGGGTTGAAGGTAGGCGGGTTGAAACTTGTCCAATCAGTGGCACTATTAGCCGGGGACAAGATGCTCTTGATGATGCGGTGCAAATTCGTCAGTTACTCAACTCCAAAAAAGATGAAGCCGAGTTGACCATGTGTACTGATGTCGATCGCAATGACAAATCCCGAATCTGCGAACCTGGTTCGGTACAAGTCATTGGTCGTCGCCAAATTGAATTATACAGCCACTTAATTCATACAGTGGATCATGTTGAAGGGACACTGCGATCGCAATTTGATGCTTTAGATGCCTTTCTTTCGCATACATGGGCAGTTACAGTCACCGGCGCACCCAAAAGGGCAGCAATAGATTTTATTGAACAGCACGAAAAGAGCGCCCGACGTTGGTATGGTGGAGCAGTCGGCTATTTAAATTTCAACGGCAATTTAAATACTGGCTTAATTCTGCGGACAATCCGATTAAAAGATTGCATCGCCGAAGTGCGAGTTGGTGCTACTGTCCTTTATGACTCCATACCCCAAGCAGAAGAAGAAGAAACAATTACTAAAGGTGCTGCTTTATTTGAAACGATTCGGCGTGTGAAGCAAACGAGTCAGAAAATTGATCAGTCCAGTTCCATAAAGTTAACTAAATCCCCAAGTGCGGCAACTGGCAAACGCATCTTACTAATAGACTACGAAGACTCATTTGTTCATACCCTAGCTAATTACATTCGCCAAACTGGTGCAAGCGTTACCACACTCCGTCATGGTTTCTCGGAATCGCTATTCGATACAGAACGCCCTGACTTAGTTGTTTTATCTCCTGGGCCTGGTAGACCAAGTGATTTTGGGGTTTCGCAGACTGTTGGCGCCCTTCTGCATCGCCAAATTCCGATTTTCGGAGTTTGTTTAGGATTGCAAGGCATCGTTGAAGCTTTTGATGGCGAGTTGGGAGTTCTCGACTATCCTCAACATGGTAAATCTTCACGGATTTTCGTCACCGATTCTAATTCTGTCACCTTCAAAAACTTACCAGAATCCTTTGCAGTCGGTAGATATCACTCATTGTTTGCCCTACCGCAACGTTTGCCAAAAGAACTGAAAGTAACAGCGATGTCTGATGACGACGTAATTATGGGCATTGAACATCAAACACTTCCCATCGCCGCCGTTCAGTTTCATCCAGAATCAATCATGACTTTAGCGGGAGAAGTCGGTTTGGAAATAATTAAAAATGTCGTGCGTGCGTATACGCAGGTCGAAGAGTCATTAGTCATTAGTCATTAGTCAAGAGTTGCCTCGTTCCCAGATTCCATCTGAGAACGAGAAGAAACGAGAATACGAGAATAATTAATTATTTCCTCATTCCCCCTAGCTGTTTATGACTAATCAAGTTGTCACTTCCCGCCATATTCTTGAAGACATTGTGTCGCATAAAAAGCAAGAAGTTGCACAAATGCAGCAAGAACTGCCTTTAGCCTCCTTGCGACAACAGTTAAATGCAGCCCCGACTGTGCGAAATTTCTTGACTGCTTTGCAGTCAAATTCTAACCAACCGAGCTTAATTGCCGAGGTAAAAAAAGCATCACCTAGTCGGGGGATTATCCGCGCAGATTTTGATGCAGTAGCTGTTGCTCAAGCTTATGAACGAGGCGGTGCAGCTTGTTTATCAGTCCTGACTGACGAAAAGTTCTTTCAGGGCAGTTTTGAGAATCTGCGGAGTGTGCGATTAAAAGTAGCATTACCGCTACTGTGCAAAGAGTTCATCATCGATCGCTATCAAATTTATTTAGCACGAACAGCAGGTGCAGATGCAGTCTTGTTGATTGCCGCCATTTTATCAGATCGAGAACTCCAGGCTTTTTTGGAAGTAATTCACGATTTGGGCATGAATGCACTGGTAGAAGTTCATACCTTAGCTGAACTGGATCGAGTGCTAAAGCTTGATAACTTACATTTAGTAGGAATCAACAATCGCAATTTAGCAGATTTTACTCTTGATTTAGGAACAACCCAGCAACTTTTAGCAGAGCGTCAACAACAATTACAAAGTTTGGATATCACCGTCGTCAGCGAATCTGGACTGTATACACCTGCTGATTTATCTTTTGTCGCTGAGGCTGGTGCGCGTGCAGTTTTGATTGGAGAGTCTTTAGTTAAACAAAGCGATGTAGAACAAGCTGTGCGTACTTTGCTAAGACTTGCTCCTGCCTAACCCAATACGCTTGGGTTAAGCTTTTATCTCTCCGCTGCCCCCCCTGCTTTCCCTGTTCCCTATTTTGCTTTGAGGCAATTGTATGAAAGCGATGGCGATCGCAAACTTCGGAAGTCCAGAAGTCTTTGTAAAAACTGAAGTAGATAAACCGACACCAAGGAACAACGAAGTTTTAGTCAAGGTTTATGCCACCTCAGTGAATCCAGCCGACTGCGGAATGCGCCAAGGAAGTTTCGGGCCAAGGGTCAAACTGCCTGCAATTCTCGGCTTTGACGTTTCCGGTGTCGTTGAGGCAGTTGGCGAAAATGTTAAAGATTTTCAGGTGGGTGACGAAGTTTATTATGCGATCGCACATGAAGAAGGTGGCGGTGCTAATGCGGAGTATCATGTCGCAAATGAATCAACTATTGCCAAAAAGCCCAGAAACATATCCCATTTAAAAGCTGCTAGCGTACCTGTGGCAGGGGGTACAGCATGGGCTGCACTGATCACTAGAGCAAATATCAAAGTCGGTGAAACAGTGTTAATTCATGGTGGTGCAGGTGGTGTCGGCACATTCGCCATTCAAATAGCTAAAGCGGCAGGCGCTTACGTTTACACAACCTGCGGCGGTTATGATACCGATTTTGTCAAGTCCATCGGTGCAGACAGAGCGATCGATTACCGCAACGAAGACTTTATCAACATTATTATGCAGGAAACGGGCGGTCAAGGAGTTGATGTGACTTTTACTACTGTTAGCGGTGACATTTTAGCCAAAAGTTTGGTAGTCACAAAAGCTGAGGGTCGCGCTGTTACTGTCACGGGGGTTGAAGGTGACTTGAATATCGCTATTTTCAAAAATATTACTGTCTACTTTACACACTTAGATCAGACCCGCCCCAAGCTTGATGCTTTAAGAACCTTAATTGAACGGGGTCAAATCAAACCTGTTGTCAGTAAGACTTTTTCACTTCATCAGGTAGCCCAAGCGCATAAAACCTTTGAGGAAGGCGGTGAGGGTGTACGCGGCAAGATTGTTGTACAGGTTGTATGAATCAACGTTTAGGGTTGATCAGTGATTATTAGTTTCTGCCTTGCCGTTAAGCATTAGCTATAACTCAAATCCCAAACTTAAAAAAATGAGGTTCAAAAACTCATTCACGAGGATCAAAGACTCGTTAACGGAGCTAAAAGACTCATTCACGAGGATCAAAGACTCGTTAACGGAGCTAAAAGGCTCATTCACGAGGATCAAAGACTCGTTAACGGAGCTAAAAGGCTCATTCACGAGGATCAAAGACTCGTTAACGGAGCTAAAAGGCTCATTCACGAGGATCAAAGACTCATTAACGGAGCTAAAAGGCTCATTCACGAGGATCAAAGACTCATTAACGGAGCTAAAAGACTCATTCACGAGTATCAAAGACTCATTAACAAAAAATTTAGCGTGGACATCGCTAATTGCTAAGTGTTAATTATTCCAAAACTATTAACTAATCATTAACTATTTTTCAGCATGACTTCTATCTCCGATTCCTTTCAAACTTTACGCGCTCGCCAACAGTGTGCTTTAATCCCCTTTATCACAGCAGGCGATCCTAACTTAGAAACCACCGCCGAGGCTTTACACATCTTAGATCGCAACGGCGCTGACTTCATCGAGTTGGGCATTCCCTACTCCGATCCTCTGGCAGATGGGCCTGTGATTCAAGCAGCAGCAACCCGCGCTTTGCAAAAAGGCACGAAATTAGAGCAAGTGCTAGAAATGTTGCACACAGAGATTCCTCGCCTAAAAGCGCCGATAATTCTATTTACTTACTACAATCCCATTTTGTACCGAGGTATTAAGTCATTTTTGGCGCAAATTGCCGTTGCTGGGGTGCAAGGGTTGGTAGTACCAGACTTACCCTTAGAAGAAGCAGAAGAATTAATCCAAACTGCTGCATCTTTCGGAATTGAGGTAATTTTACTCGTAGCTCCTACCAGTTCTAGAGATAGAATTGAAGCGATCGCTCGTCAATCTCAAGGTTTTATCTACCTGGTCAGCGTTACAGGCGTTACAGGTATCCGCGCTCAAATCCAAGACCGCGTAAAGTATTTATTAACAGATTTGCGAAGCGTCACCAATAAACCCATCGGCGTTGGTTTTGGCATCTCAGGGCCAGAACAAGCACATCAAGTAAAAGAATGGGGAGCAGATGCAGTGATTGTTGGTAGCGCCTTCGTTAAAAGGTTAGCTGAAGGTAGCCCAACTGAAGGATTGCAAGCAGTAGAAAAGCTTTGTCAAGAACTTAAAACAGCCATTACAGAAAGTCGGCGCGAAAGTCCATCTCTTCAAGAGGTGGGATAAATTCACCCGCAGATTTAGGGAGTGGGGAATGGGGAATAGGGAGTAGGGAATAGGAAATTAGTATCAATTATTTCTCCTTCTTCCCACTGCCCCCTGCCCCACTGCTCCCCTGCTCCCCTGCCCCCCTGCTCCTCTTTTTCGATTAAGACAATGAAATTACTGCTGAAATCCTTCAAAATATTAATTTACAGCTTACTTATAGTTAGCACCTGTGCGCTTACAGTCTTTGCCCACGATCGCATTGACCACGGACAATACAACTACCATTGGCATTACAATTTACCAGGGCAACAGGGTTATCTAACTGTAAGAAAGAACGTAACTGACCTGACACCAGCAGAGAAAACAGCCTTTGTCAAGGCGATCAAAACCTTAAAAACGATAATTCCCGCAGGTAGCAAGCTCAGTATTTACGACCAATTCGTTGCCATACATCTAGGGGCAACACGCTTAATTCATAACCATACAGGGCATTCCGATGGTTCCACCCAAGAACTTGCTCATGAAAATGCCGCGTTTTTCCCTTGGCATCGAGAATATATTCGCAGATTTGAACAAGCTCTGCAAGCAGTAGACCCAACTGTTACTCTCCCATACTGGGATTGGACTGACGCCAAAGCACTCGATGTAATTTTTAACGATGACTTTCTTGGCTCTAATGGTCAAGGAGTAACCATCAAAATTCCAAATCAGGGGAATTTTACAGGTGGCGCTGTGCCTGGGGGTTTCTCTGCTGCAAATGGCTGGGTTATGAATCCAGCATTAAACATTGACACAGATACCGGAATATCTTTAGGTACATCACTTGTCCGCTTTCTGAGACTACCTCCTGCCAGTGATTACCCTGTGCCTAAAAAAGATATTCAGCGTGTCCTGGCTCTTAATGACTATTCTCTATTTCGCGCTGCTTTGGAAGGATTTATCTCTATAGATGAGCAGGGTAAAGTCACCCCCGGAGGATTCATCCACAACTACATTCATGGTTTAGTCGGTGGGGTACAAATAGACGCAAGTACGATACCCATAAAGTTTAAGGGTCTGGGTACGATGAGCAATATACCAAGTTCGCCTTATGACCCAGTGTTTTGGTTGCATCATGCAAACGCAGACCGCCTCTGGGCTGAATGGCAAGACAACGGTCATAAAGGTAGCGATTTTTATCCTCCCGATGGTCATAGTCAGCCTTACGGACACAATCTGAAAGACCTAATGTGGCCTTGGGACGGCGGTATGTCTACCCCCAAAGCTACGGCGTTAGGAGATTTACTATCGCTATTACCAAATTTTGACTCTAACGATTTGGTGCGTCCTATAGATGTTTTGAATCACAGGGAACTGGGTTATACCTACCAAACCCGTGAAAAGAAAACGCAATGAAGATTTCAGCTGTGGCATAAGTTCTAAAAAGTTAGAACGAGATGCTTGGAATCCCGCTTCCAAACCTCTCCCCCGCTCCTGAAAGGCTTTGATTCTTACTCCCCTTCCCTTGAAGGGAAGCGGTTGGGGGTTAGATTTGAGAGAAAGTTACATCCGGCGTAACCAGAGCAAAAAATACTTGAACATAAAAGGATTTTGAATTATGGTAAGCATCCAAGATATCAACGCTACGCTTTCAACTACGTCTGTGCGACCTGACCTTTTAGGCAGGTTTGGAAAATTCGGCGGTAAGTACGTCCCCGAAACTTTAATGCCTGCATTAAGTGAGTTAGAAGCGGCGTTTCATCAATATTGCAATGAGCCGAGTTTCCAAGCAGAACTGCAAAACTTACTACGCGATTACGTAGGACGACCCAGCCCATTATATTTTGCTGAACGCCTGACAACAAACTACGCTAGACCAGATGGCACGGGGCCGCAAATCTATTTAAAGCGTGAAGATTTAAATCATACAGGCGCTCACAAAATTAATAATGCTTTAGGTCAAGTGTTGCTAGCTAAACGCATGGGCAAGCAACGGATTATTGCCGAGACAGGTGCAGGTCAGCATGGGGTTGCGACTGCAACTGTATGTGCGCGGTTTGGTTTGAAATGTGTGATTTACATGGGCGTCCAAGATATGGAACGCCAAGCCCTAAATGTATTTCGCATGAAGTTAATGGGTGCAGAAGTTCGTCCAGTAGAGGCAGGTACAGGAACTCTCAAAGATGCGACTTCGGAAGCAATTCGAGATTGGGTGACGAATGTGGAAACAACCCATTACATCCTGGGTTCTGTTGCAGGGCCCCATCCCTACCCGATGATTGTCCGTGATTTCCACGTGATAATCGGTGTAGAAACTCGCGCTCAGTCTCTAGAAAAATGGGGAGGATTGCCAGATATTCTCCTGGCTTGCGTGGGTGGAGGTTCCAATGCGATCGGCTTATTCAATGAATTTGTACATGAACCTTCAGTGCGCTTAATTGGAGTAGAAGCAGCAGGTGAAGGTGTAGATACAGAAAAGCACGCTGCTACCTTGACAAAAGGAAAAATAGGTGTATTGCACGGTGCAATGAGCTATTTACTGCAAGATGATGATGGTCAAATAATTGAAGCTCATTCAATTAGTGCCGGATTAGACTATCCTGGCGTTGGCCCTGAGCATAGTTATTTAATGGATCTTGGTCGCGCCGAATATTACAGTGTTACCGATAAACAGGCGTTAGATGCATTTCAAAAGCTTTCGCAACTAGAAGGGATTATTCCAGCCTTAGAAACTGCTCATGCGATCGCATATCTTGAAACCCTTTGTCCTCAGTTAAAAGGTAGCCCTCGCATCGTCATCAATTGCTCTGGTAGAGGTGACAAAGATGTACAAACCGTCGCCAAAGTCCTAATTCCTTAATTTTCTCTTCTTATCGTCATTTGTCCTTTGTCATTTGTCCTTCGTAAATGACCAATGACCAATACAACTCTTGGAGAGGCTGCGCCAACAGCTTCTCTACGAGGGGCTGTTCGCGTTCTCTCAGTACAAGTGACCGATAACCAATGACCAATGACAAATGACCAATATGATAGCTGTAACTCAAACTCAACCTGAAAACATCTCCATCCCTTCTGAGTTCTACAACTGGCCAGCTTTATTACAACAGTTGCTAAATCGGCAATCGTTGACGGTTTCCCAAGCTGCGGATCTGATGCAAGGTTGGCTCACAGATGCCATTCCCCATGTTCTATCAGGAGCAATTTTAGCCGCAATTCAAGCCAAAGGCGTCTCTGCCGAAGAATTAGTCGGCATGGCCACCGTCTTACAATCCCAATCCCCAGTTCCCAGTTCCCAGTTCCCAGTTCCCCTAATTGACACCTGTGGAACTGGTGGAGATGGCGCTTCAACCTTTAATATCTCCACTGCTGTCGCTTTTGTTGCCGCAGCCGCAGGGGTAAAAGTTGCCAAACATGGCAATCGTTCGGCATCTAGCAAAGCTGGTTCGGCTGATGTGTTGGAAGCTTTGGGTATAAATCTCAACGCCACTCCTGAGAAAGTACAGGCGGCAGTGGGTGAAGTTGGAATCACCTTTTTGTTTGCTCCCGGCTGGCATCCTGCACTCAAGGCGATCGCTACTTTGCGAAAAACTTTGAAAGTGCGGACTGTTTTTAACTTACTCGGCCCGCTAGTAAATCCGATGCGGCCGACAGGGCAAATTATTGGTGTCAACGACCCGCTTTTACTAGAGGAGATTGTTCAAGCTTTATCCCAATTGGGATGTCAGCAAGCGATCGCCCTCCACGGACGGGAACGTTTAGATGAGGCTGGTTTGGCAGATGTCACCGACTTGGCTGTACTCCAAGATAAAAAAGTGCGTTCTCTAACGCTCAATCCTCAAGAACTTGGTTTGAGTTTTGCACCCACTGCGGCGTTGCACGGTGGAGATGTCCCAGAAAATGCCCAAATCTTGAAGGCAGTTCTCCAAGGTAAAGGCACTCAAGCGCAGCAGGATGTAGTTGCTTTGAATACAGCCCTAGCACTCCAAGTTGGTGAAGCCATTCATGGGGAAACGGATATTTTAGCAGGTTGTGTTAAAGGTATTGCCCTTGCCAAGGAAATTCTCCAAAGCGGCGCAGCTTGGACAAAACTAGAACAACTTGCGGAATTTTTGCGCTAGACGAACCTCTCCTACGAGGAGCTACGGGGTGTACACGCAAGTCTTCTAAAGCTGCCCTACACCTTGCCTACAATGCCAATGCATCGACCCGCAATGCCAATGCATCGACCTGCAATGTGAATGCATCGACCTGCAATGTGAATGCATCGACCTGCAATGCCAATGCATCAACCTGCAATGCCAATGCATCAACCTGCAATGCCAATGCATCAACCTGCAATGTGAATGCATCAACCTGCGATGCCAATGCATCAACCTGCAATGTGAATGCATCGACCTGTAAAGATTAGCCCACCCAAACTTATACACAAGGAAAAATAGATGATTATCATACTTAAGAACGGTACGCCTGTTGATGAAATTACTCGCATTAGCCAAGAACTGAGTGACACTTGGGGAGTCACCGTAGAAAAAAGCGTTGGCACTCATAAAGTTCTACTGGGGCTAATTGGTGATACCACTAGCATCGATAAATTGCAGATTCAGGAGTTCAGCCCTTGGATTGAGCAAGTATTACGGGTACAACAACCTTTCAAGCGGGTAAGTCGAGAATTCCGAGATGGACAAGCCAGCGAAGTTGTTGTACCGACACCTAACGGCCGTGTCTATTTCGGCGAACATCATCCGATTGTGGTGGTAGCCGGGCCTTGTTCTGTTGAAAATGAAGCGATGATTGTCGAAACGGCAAAGCGCGTGAAGGCAGCAGGAGCGCAGTTTCTCCGGGGCGGAGCTTACAAACCCCGCACTTCACCCTATGCCTTTCAAGGTTATGGTGAAAGCGCTTTAGATTTGTTAGCAGCAGCGCGGGAAGCTACTGGTTTGGGTATCGTCACAGAACTGATGGATGCTGCTGATTTATCAGCAGTGGCGAGAGTCGCTGACATCATCCAAATCGGAGCTAGGAATATGCACAATTTTTCGCTGCTGAAAAAGGTAGGCGCTCAAGATAAACCAGTGCTGCTGAAGCGGGGAATGTCTGCCACAATTGACGAGTGGTTGATGGCGGCAGAATATATCATGGCATCTGGAAATCCGAATGTAATTCTTTGTGAGCGGGGAATCAGAACCTTTGATGGTAAATATGCCCGCAATACTTTAGATTTATCGGTGCTTCCAGTATTGCGATCGCTGACCCATTTACCAATTATGATTGATCCTAGTCATGGTACGGGTAGGTCTGAATATGTTCCATCAATGGCAATGGCTGCGATCGCAGCTGGTACAGATGCCTTAATGATTGAAGTTCACCCCAATCCTGCAAAAGCTTTATCCGATGGCCCTCAATCTCTCACCCCTGAGAAATTTGACCGCTTGGTTCAAGAAATGTCAGTCCTGGGCAAACTAGTTGATCGCTGGACTACACCTGTATTCGATCGCATTGGTGGGCGTTGAATAATAGAGTGATGAATTGTGGTCATCTACTGTGCAATGTCCACATACAGCAGATTTGAAGGAAAGTGAGGTACACAACGATTCGTCTGTTACCCAGATATAAAGCGTGTTTTACTCCTGAATTCTGCTGTATTATTAGCTGATTTTTTGCAAATGGCTAAACCCGAACAATAGATTCTTTTGTCTAAAAAATCTATTGTTCGGGTTTTCTTAAAAAGAGTATAAAATCTCGAACTACCTATTTTTTTAAGTTCGTGCATACTTCTGACAACCTTTGTAACTAAATTTCTGGGCGTAAATCTGACGCTTTCAGTCAATATTTTATTTTTCATCCCAGGAACAATAACAGTTTTATTTTTCATTAAGCCCCGATAACCAATTCTAGCGACAGTTTCCGTATCCATCATTCTGTTAACGCTAGCAATCTTGGAATTTTCCATTGCAGCATTTTGTTGGAATTTCGATGCTGTTGGCCCTGGACAAAGAACAGTCACGCTGACACCTGTGCCTTCTAATTCATTAGCGATCGCTTCTGAAAATGATAATACATAGGCTTTAGTAGCAAAATAAACTGCCATTAAAGGCCCTGGTTGAAAAGCAGCCGCTGAGGCCACATTTAATATTTTTCCATAGTTTTGCTCGACCATATCTTTGAGGAACAACTTAGTTAAATGAGTCAGGCTGACTATATTTACCTGAAGCATTTTCAGTTCCATGTTGAGGTCTGTTTCGCTAAATGCTCCATAAGTCCCAAAGCCAGCATTGTTAACTAGCACATCAATCTTGATGGATGCTTGCTGAAGTTCTGTAAAAATTTCTTCTGGAGATGTAGAAATAGATAAATCCTTAACAAAAATTTTGACAGAAATACCAAATTTTTGCGGAAATTCATCTATAATTTCAGTAAGTTTTTGTTCATTCTTATCTACTAAGACAAAATTATAACTATGACGAGCAAAAATCTGGGTTAATTGATAGCCTATGCCACTAGCCGCTCCTGTAATTAGGGCAGTTTTTTTTTGCCGACTTTCAGATGTTTTATTCATGCTAAAAAAATGGCGAATGTGAATTAATTAATTTAATTTTTATGAATTTAGCTACAGCAATATATAATGTTCGCTGTAGTTATTTCTATGCAGACAAGAAATGATGCTATCCACCTGAAACCAGTTTGCTGCAATCAAGCATAGTAAACGCAAATATAAAAAACTGTATCTATATAAACAAGAGCAAGAATATTTAATATCGTCATCAATGGCACAGTATAATTCTGTTACTATAACTGACGTGCAAGCAGCACAAGAACGAATTTTGGGGATTGCCCACCGCACACCCGTGCTGACTTCTAGAATCGTTAACGATCGCACCAATAGCCAAGTATTCTTTAAATGCGAAAACTTTCAACGCACAGGGGCATTTAAATTTAGAGGCGCGTACAATGCTTTAGCCCAACTATCGGTAGCAGAAAAAAAAACAGGCGTTATCACCTATTCATCGGGAAATCATGCCCAAGCGATCGCTTTAGCTGGACAATTACTAAATATTCCTACCACTATTGTCATGCCTGATGATGCACCTGTTGTCAAACAAACTGCTACTCGTGGTTATGGCGCAGAGATAATTTTGTACAATCGCCAAGACACAAACCGGGAAGAATTAGCTCAAAATTTAGCACGCGATCGCAATCTCACACTCATTCCCCCTTACGATCATCCCCATGTAATCGCTGGACAGGGAACAACTGCTTTAGAACTGATCCAAGAAGTTGGTGAATTGGACTTATTATTAGTTTGTTGTGGCGGTGGCGGATTACTTTCAGGGTGTGCGATCGCAGCCAAAGCACTTCTACCCAATTGTAAAGTAATCGGCGTAGAACCAGCACTTGGCGATGATGCGACCCGCTCTTTTCACACTAAAACTCTACAAACTGTCAAAAATCCTGATACCATCGCCGATGGTGCGCGAACTCCTAGCCTTGGTCAAATTACTTTTCCCTTAGTGCTGGATTACGTCGATGATATGGTAACGGTATCGGAAGAAGCGATTCTTCGCACCATGTTTTTTTTGTGGGAACGTCTGAAAATTGTTGTTGAACCCACCGGAGTACTCGCCGCCGCCGCTTTACTCGAAGGTGTAGTGAAAGCACCAGAGGCGAGAATTGGTATCATCATCAGCGGTGGAAATGTAGATTTGGCGCAAGTTTGTAAATTATTTTCTCTGTAGGATTGTAATTAAAAACATCGTTTCCAGGTTCATTATGTATGGTTCTGCCGTGAATTTGATCGGCGGGGCTTCTAAATAATCCCATATTTAATTGATTATCCTGGATAAAGAACTTTTTTTATAGCGTCGGCTAATTACTAAACTTGCTCCAATTAAACCGATACCAATTAAACTTGTAGTCGCCGTTGGTTCTGGAACCTCTTGAGGAGTTTGCAAGGTGAAATTCAGTTTAGCTAAACCTTGAGAAGGGGTTCCAGAGGTATTAAGTTGGTCTTGTTCAGTAAAAGTGATTGTGCCTGTAGCATTTTGGAATAAACCTGTTCCCCCAAAGATGGTAATAGTACCACCACCTTTAATAAAGCCTTCGGCAAAATTAATTTCAGCGCTGTCACTTGCTTTGCCAAATAATTCATTAGCACCACCATAATACCTGTCAGAAAATGCAAGTTCGTCCTCTAAACCAAACACGCTTGGGTTTGAGTTAAAGGTATATTTATTAATTGATGGATTTTCAATAGGCTCAAGTTTGCCATAGTCATCACTAAGAAAGAAATCTAACCCATAAGGAGCCTTTTTGGTACTTTCACCTTTGATAGTTGCTCTAATAACTCCTAAGTCTGGTCTAAAGGTTGGGTCAAAATTGACAAATGTATTGTAGTCAACACTAAACTTATAATTATTATAATTATCTTGTGCTTTTGCAGTTTGCATATTTGAACCCAAACTGACTATAGTTAAGGTCGCAGAAATTAGCCAGCCTATACGTGAACCAAACATAGTTGTCCTTTTTTGATTAAAATAACAAAGTTACCTAACGTAAAAATTCTGTTTAACTTTTAAAAAAATATAAGTATTTGATGGTGGGTAATACCCTGAAAACCTTGAGGTAGTGGGTATTGCCACCCTACGAACAAGTTACCAAATATAGATTTACTTAATAAATAACCTCTAATAGTGATTAAACAAATTTTATACAATGTTATTTAATACATTTTGTTAATAACTCCTAAAAAATAGGATAAATTTATTTATTGACGACTTCAATGATTTATTTGTTGATATTGAATGAATTATTTTTATATCTAGTTGCATAAAATATTAGAGGATGTTTGAAAAGTCGTGTTGTCGGTATAAAAAGTTCTATATCCCCCTAAATCCCCCTTAGAAAGGGGGACTTTTATTCCGGTTCCCACCTTTTTAAGGGGGGTTAGGGGGGATCTAAAAGTGCCTAAAATCACAGTGAAATACTTTTCAAACAACCTCTTAGAGAAATCGTGATAAGAGGGTGTTTGAAAAGTTTTGAGGAGTCAACTTTTATGCCAGTCGCCTCACTAGAAGACGGATCATGGCAAGATAGATAAAGGTCTCTGACGTTTCGGGGATGTTTCGGGCAATAACTTATAGTCTCTGACGAATCTACGACACCCCATCAGCTTTCTCATAAGTGCGCTCGACTACAAGGGAGTTTTTTTGAGCAACACAAATACCTTGGTTTGCTCTGGTCGCAGAACCACTGTACAATCCAACGGCACTCATTCTATCACCCACTGCATGAACGGCTCACAGTCATTGCCGCCATCGACAAGCGAGGGTTTTAAAACGAGATACCGATCAGGGTTTCCGTAAAGAATATTTACATGTGTTAATATTAACTTTTTGGTTTAAGTGCGGATATTCCCTATGGTTCCCATAAAGACTGTTCTTCAAGATTCAGAGCAAGTCACTCGCTTGTTTTCTCATCTCGAATTTGATGGAAAAAAGCTCAATCATCAACCAGGTAGTGTATTGGGAAGTACTGCATTGATTGCGGGAACCACCGTTGGGGCAGGGATTCTCGCCTTACCAGCCGTTACTCTGCCGTCTGGTATAGTGCCATCCACATCTGGACTGATTGCTGTTTGGCTCTACGCTTTAGTGTCAGGGTTATTGGTTGCAGAAGTTACCTTAAACACGATGCGAACAGAAGGGCATCTGAGTATAGGTTTTTTGGGAGTTGTTGAGAAAATCCTTGGTAAGCTGGGAGCGCGAATTGCTGGCGGTGCATATTTATTCATGCACTATGCTCTCTTGGTGGCATACATCACCGAAGGCGGAGAGATTTTAGGAGTGGCGGCGGCAAAAATCTGGGGTATGCAGATATTGCCTACGTGGGTGGGCACAATGGCTTTCACGCTTTTATTTGGTGGGATTATGTATCTTGGGCGAGAAAAATTTATTGAGAAATTAAACAGCGCCTTTGTCGGAATTGTCATCGTTTCCTTCTTAGGACTATTATTTCTCGGAGGAAGGCATATTCAGAGTACCCAACTATTATTTCAAAACTGGAGTGCGCTCGGCAGTGCCATTTCAGTGATGTCTGTGGCGTTGTTTTTCCAAAACGTTGTGCCGCTAGTTGTGAAGCAACTCGAAGGGGATGCCCGCAAAATTCGTCAGTCCATCTTTATTGGTTCTGTAATTCCTCTAATTATGTTCTTGGCATGGAATGCCGTAATTTTAGGAAGCGTCAGTCCCGATATGCTACATAGCACTTCTGATGGTGCAAGTGTTTTTGATCCACTACAAATTCTCCGAGGAGGTAGTGCGGGGCAATGGTTAGGAGTGCTAGTATCCATTTTTTCAGAATTTGCGATCGTCACATCATTCATTGGATTTGTGTACGGGTTGCTGGATTTGTTCAAAGATATTTTCCTACCTGCACAGTGGCAACTTTCTAGCCGCTTACCCCTCTATTCGCTGGTTCTTTTCCCTCCGATGACTCTTGGAACGCTCAACCCTAGCATCTTCTTTACTGCCCTAGATTACACTGGAACATTTGGTATTTCAGTTCTAGGTGGAATTATTCCGGCGTTAATGAGTTGGAAACAACGTCAAGAACAAGAAAACTCAGATAGCGTAAATCAATCACTCGTTCCTGGCGGAAAGGTGACACTCATTGTGATGATTGGAGTGGCATTAGCGATGATGGGCAAACAAATTCTGTCAATTTATATAAAATAAAACCATCAATAAAAGTTTTAATGTATTATACAACGATCGAATTGTAGTATAATCATGCTAACCATAATCAAACTGTAACGCGAGAGTCATTAGTTATTGAGATACTACACCCATTCTTTAAGATAGTTTGAATTAGCCAATGACCAATGACCAATGACCAATGACTACTTCATCAAATGAGTGATTCTCGACTCGTCAAAATCAGTAAATATCTCAGTAAATATCTGCGACACACCCCGGATGCTATTGGAATTAAACTTACTCCTGGTGGTTGGGTTGCTGTTGATGACCTACTTACCGCTTGTGCTCAAAACAAGTTTCCCATTACCCGTCAGGAATTACAGGTGGTAGTTGAATCCAACGAGAAACAACGCTTTTCTTTTGATTCTACAGGTAATCTTATTCGTGCGAACCAAGGACATAGTGTAAAAGTCGATTTACAATTAGAAGCTGTTGTTCCTCCAGATGAGCTTTATCACGGCACAGGACGCAAATCTGTAGAATTAATTCTGCAAACAGGACTTTGCAAAATGTCGCGACATCATGTCCATTTATCAAAGGATATAAAAACAGCACAAACTGTTGGTGCAAGGCATGGAAAGCCAGTGGTTTTTGCTGTAAATACTGCGGCAATGCATCAGGCGGGTTATATCTTCTATTGTTCTGCTAATGGTGTTTGGTTAGTCGATTGTGTGCCACCTGAGTATCTACAAAAAATTTGAACTTTAATAAAACAAAATTTAGGAATCAATAATCAGGAAGATTTACTCTATAAATAGTCTTTGATATATTCAAATTTTAAACGCAGAAATGATGCGTTCTATGTTTACTTTTGGGATACAAATTTTTTATAACTTTGTCGTAACTGAAGTGAACAACGACACAAGAGAATTTGGTGACAAGGGGACATACCTATAAATAAATCCTTCCCCTCTCGCCTTGTCCTCTAGCGAGAAATACTTAAAATTATCGTTTAATTTATCTAGGACTTACGCACAGGTCACGCAAAATCAAACCACAGAGAAGCCAGTGCGTTGGGCGGGTTTCCCGACTTGTTCGCGCAGCGTCTCCCCTTGGGAGAAGCAACTGGCGCGACGCAGAGAACACAGAGGAATAAGAGTTAGAAAGGTTTTTTGCGTAAGTCTTATTATGAACTCAGATCAATGTACCCATAGCGTTTGTACTCCTAATACTGTATTCTCTGATAGATTAGCGTCTGCAAAAACAGGGATTAGCAGTAATTCCATTCCGGTTTAAGTAAGTAGGCACGATAAAATCGATATATGTTTAGTTTTGTAAAAACGGTGAAATAAGGTATTTGTAGGGTATGTGCTAATTTTACATTTAGTTACGTACTTATAAATTTTCCCGCCCACTTACTTACACCTGAAAAAGTAACTTTGTAGATTTGTCTATAAAATTACAAACTCTCAAGAGTAAAAATACTATCAATCTCTTAGCCTACTCACCCAATGTAGGTTAAAAATCTCACCAAACAAGCATTTTAGACCTATCCAAACCCCAAGATGCCTTCTAAGCGAATCTTGTTTATCAGTAACGGCCACGGAGAGGACAACCACACCTCTCATGTTATTCAGACCCTGCGCCAATTGTGTCCTTCTATTGAGATGGCGGCAATGCCGATTGTGGGGGAAGGAAAAGCTTACCGCAGCTTGGATATTCCCATTATTGGGCCCACACAAACAATGCCCTCTGGGGGATTCTTTTACATGAAGCGCCTCTACTTGCTCAAAGATTTTCAATCGGGATTGATTGGATTAACCTGGCGACAGTTACAAGCGGTGTTGCAGTATGCTCCCAACTGCGATTTAATTATGTCTACTGGGGATTTTATCTCCCAGACATTTGCTTACTTAACAAAGCGCCCCTTCGTCTCCTTTATCTCTTGTCTTTCTGCCCTCTACGAAGGGCGGTTACGACTCAATCCGCTTCTGTGGCACGACCTTAATTCTTCCAGATGTCTGGCAGTTTTCACCAAGGATTCCCATACGGCTTATGACCTCCAACGGCAAGGTTTAACTAAAGCTCAGTGTGCTGGCATTCCGGCTTTAGATTGGCTCGTCCCTACTGGCAAAGACTTGCACCTGAAACCGGACGAGAGAGCGATCGCTCTCCTACCAGGGTCACGGATGCCTGAAGCTGCGCGAAATTTTTGTTTGCAGTTGCAACTGGTAGTAGAAATCGCCAAGGTGATGCCTGAGTCAGGATTACAATTTCGTGCAGCTTTGATACCGGATTTGATGGCGCAATTAGACGACATTGCTAAAAGTCAAGGTTGGCAACTGAATCAAGGCATACTCACCTATTCTCCCCCAGGAAGTTCTGCTGAGGAATCACCGCTTGTAGAACTGAGATGTTATTCAGATGCCTTCAGTGACATCCTATGTTACTCTACTCTCGTTATTGGTATGGCAGGTTTGGCAGTGGAGGAAGCTGTAGCGATCGGCAAACCTATCATCCAGATTCCCGGAGAGGGCCCTCAATTTACCTATCAATTTGCAGAAGCGCAAACGCGGCTGTTGGGCATTTCTGCCCAAACCATCGGCACTAAGCCAGCAACCCCTGAGATTCTCAAGCAAGCAGCTAAACGAGTAGTTGAAACTTTAGAAGATTCAGACTACCTTGCTAAGTGCAAAGAAAATGGCCCTGAGCGATTTGGCCCACCCGGCGCATCTGAGAGAATTGCCCGCTTTCTACTAAACTCTCTAGGAGAAACTGAGTAGAAATTGCGCCAGAATTCAGGAGTCAGCACGGTTGGGTAACATGGTGTGGTAGGCTAACGCCGTAATGCACCTCAATTCTGACTCCTGAATTCTTACTTACCTATGAAAGTCCGCTCTAGTTACTGGCAACTGTTGCCTTATCTGTGGCCCCAATGGCCGCTGTTAATTCGGGGATTAGCTTGTATTTTAGGATTTGTGTTATTCACCCTAGCAGTGCCCTATTTAGCAGGTCAGGTCTCTTTTTATCTTGGCCAGGGAAATGTTAACCAGATTGCCTACTGGCTCGGACTAGCCACTTTAGTATTTTTGGTTCGAGGGCTTTGTCAATACGGGCAGAATGTCTTTATGATCGCTGCTACTCTGAACATGGTTTTAAACTTGCGTAAGCGCGTTTATGCTCACCTGCACAAACTTGGATTAGATTACTTTGAAACCACACAGACGGGAGACCTGACTTATCGCCTGACCGAAGATATCGATCGCGTGGGCGAGATCGTGGACAAGTTATCCCATCAGTTTATTTCCAATTTGTTGCAGTTAATTGTGATTCCCATTTACATGCTCTACCTGAATTGGCCGCTCACTCTTGCGGGTTTGATTTTGGCTCCTTTAATGGCTTGGTTAATCGGGCAATTTGGTCAGCGATTACTCGTGCTATCTCGCCAGAGCCAAAATCAGGTTTCCAATTTGTCGGCGATGCTAACTGAAGTATTTAGCGGGATTCGCGTTGTTCAGGCTTTTGGAGCGCAAGAATATGAAGTGAAGCGATTCAATCAAGAAGCAGAAATCAATCGCCAAGCTAAGTATCGCGCTCTACAACTCCAATCCATTCAGTTTCCCGTTGTCGGTTTTTTGGAAGCAGTTAGTATTATACTGCTGTTTTTATTAGGAGGATGGCAGATTTCTCAGAATCAGCTGACAGCTCAAGGGTTTATCAGTTTCTTAGCTGCTGTGGCTTTACTGATTCAGCCAATCGACATGATGATTAGCAATTACAACGAGTACAAACAGACCGAAGCTTCTGTTGAACGCATTTTTGATCTGATGGCGAAGGAACCTAGTATCAGCGAAAAATCGAATGCTCAGGCAATGCCACGAGTTATGGGCAAGGTAGAGTATCGTCATGTCGATTTCGCCTACAATCGCGACCAGCCAGTGCTAAAGGATCTCTGCCTGGACGCTTCTCCTGGTGATGTCATTGCCTTGGTTGGTTCTTCTGGAGCAGGCAAATCGACGTTAATTAATCTTTTACTTCGCTTTTATGACCCTCAGATGGGTCAAATTCTGGTTGATGATATTGATATCCGTGATGTCACACTTACCAGCCTGCGCCATCAAATTGGGATTGTTCCCCAAGATGTTACCCTTTTTTCGGGAACGATCGCTGAAAATATCGGTTACGGTCAGGAAAAATTAGATTTAGCAGCGATTCAAGAAGCAGCAAAGATTGCCAACGCTCACTCTTTTATCACCCAGTTTTCTCAGGGTTATCATACCTGGGTGGGAGAACGTGGAGTTAACCTATCGGGAGGACAACGCCAAAGATTAGCGATCGCCAGAGCAGTTGCCAACGATCCGCGAATTCTCATCTTGGATGAGGCCACCTCTGCCTTAGATTCTGAATCAGAAGCACTAGTTCAAGAAGCACTGGAACGAGTGATGCAAAACCGTACCGTGTTTATTATCGCCCATCGCTTGAGCAGCGTTCGTCGGGCTGACTGCATTCTCGTAATCGAACAAGGACAGGTGGTTGAAGCTGGTACTCACACCTCCCTCCTGTCTCAGGAAGGACGGTATGCCCGTTTTTACGCCCAACAGTTTTACTCTACAGATGAGTAGGGCATTGTCAAACTGTCGGTTCGCTCATTTGATCAAATTTATTTTAAAGAATTATTCAAATCAATATCCCAGCAATACAAGCGGTGATAAAACCCGCTAACAATCCGCCAATCATTGACCTTACACCCATACGAGCTAAGTCATGCTGGCGATTAGGTGCTATGCCAGTAATGCCGCCAATGGTAATGCCAATTGAACCTATATTTGCAAAGTTACATAATGCATAAGTTGTAATAATTACTGCACGCTGAGAAATTTTTCCACTCTCAATTAGTGCCTTCAAATCCAAAAAAGCAATAAACTCATTCAAAATTGTTTTTGTACCCAATAAAGCCCCAACTTGCCGACAATCAGCCCAAGGTACGCCCATTAGCCACGCCACGGGAGCCATGATAAAAGACAAAATCCACTGCAATGAGAGTTGCTGTAAGCCCACAAATGACCCCAACCATCCCAAAAGTGCATTCAGGGCAGCTAATAATCCTAAAAAGGCGATAATCATTACCCCAACATTAACTGCTAGCTTCACACCGTCAATTGCTCCGGTAGTAGCAGCATCAATTACATTTACATAATTGGTTTCTACATCTGCTTTTGCTTTACCAGCCGTCTCTGATACTTCTGTTTCTGGGTAAAGTAATTTTGATACCACCAACGATGTCGGAGCAGTCATAAAGAAAGCAGCAATCAGGTGTTCTGCTGGGATGCCAAAGGAAAGATATGCCCCTAGTACTCCACCGGCAATTGTGGCAAAACCACCTGTCATCAAGGCATGAAGTTCTGATTGCGTCATATTCGCTATGTAAGGTTTAACCATCAGCGCCGACTCTGTTGGCCCCAAAAAGATGTTACCTGCACAAGATAAAGATTCAGAACCCGATGTTTTCATCGTTTTCATCATTACCCACGCCATCACGTTTACGACTCGCTGTAAAATGCCGTAGTAATACAAGACGCTAATGAAGGCAGAGAAAAAAATAATTGTCGGTAGCACTTGGAAAGCAAAGAAATGATCCTTAAAATTTTCTCCAAAGACAAATTTTGCACCTACATCAGAAAATGCTAGAAATTGGCTGACAAAATCTCCCAGAGATTTAAACACAGTTAAACCCCAAGGAGTTTTAAGAATCACTAGTGCAAACACAAATTCCAATCCTAAACCCCACGCCACTATTCGCCAACGCACCGCACGACGGTTAACAGAGAAGGCGTAGGATATACCGATAAAAATTAAAATTCCCAACGCAGAAATGGCGCGTTCCATGATTACTCCCGGAAATGTATCGCTAAGGCACTTGGTCTCAAAGCATACACAAAAATTCGCCTTTTTTGTGGCTTTTTAGTCAGTTGAGCGAGTTTTTCTTTTGCCCTGGTTTCCAGTAAATGGGAGTGACGACAAAGATTGTAGCGATCGCTTTTAACTAAAGTCCGGGAATTAACACCAGACGATCTACCACACTCGTCCCGTTGGCAAGTAAGGTTTCCACCGCAGTACCCAAGGCGCTGAGATAAACCTGTTCGGGATTGAGGGGAGCAAAATCAAACAATTCCGTCAACCATAATTCTAAAAGTAAAACTGACATCATCCCCCGTTGCCACATCTCTGATGAGTGGGTGTGGGTGTTGAAAAAGCCAGGTAGTAATAGCTTATTTTTGCCATCTATGGCAGTGCCGACTACTTGTAGTATTGGGGGAAATGGCTGCGATGTCTACGACGGGCTATTCGGCGTCGCTCTATCTACAATCTGTACATCTACCGTTGCATAATCATCACTGACGGCAATCAAAACATTCTGGATAGTAAAATTCACTAACCTTAATTAAGTAATTGTATTTTGAACTGAATTTCAAGTTACAAAATAGAAAATGGTGTTGGGTACTGGAATTTTATGAATTTACCATTACGGACATTGGGAGTTGCACCAAATGCGTGGACAGTGAATGATGCGATCGCAGATATCACTCGTCCTCAAAAGACCCCACAACCCGTTATCTTATCAACAGAAACTAAAACCCTGCGCCTAGACTTGGCAAAAACTGCTATCCTCGTCATTGATATGCAAAACGACTTCTGTCACCCTGATGGCTGGTTAGCGCATATCGGTGTAGATGTAACTCCAGCGCGTCAGCCTATTGAACCTTTGAACAACTTACTTCCCGAACTGCGTGAGGTTGGTGTTCCAGTTATTTGGGTAAATTGGGGGAATCGTCCTGACTTGCTCAATATTAGTGCTAGTTCGCGCCACGTCTATAATCCCACAGGGGAAGGTGTGGGATTGGGCGATCCACTACCAAGCAATGGTGCTAGAGTACTCATGGCAGGTAGTTGGGCTGCGGCAGTAGTAGACGAACTAGAACAGATACCCGAAGATATTCGTGTGGATAAATACCGCATGAGTGGGTTTTGGGATACACCTTTAGATAGTATCTTGCGGAATTTGGGAAGGACAACATTATTTTTTGCTGGTGTAAATGCCGATCAATGTGTGCTAGCTACCTTATGTGATGCCAACTTCTTAGGATATGACTGCGTGTTGGTTAAAGATTGCGCCGCTACCACTTCTCCTGAATATTGTTGGCTGGCGACATTGTATAATGTCAAACAATGCTTCGGTTTTGTCACTGACTCGCAAGGAATTTTAACAGCGCTGCAAAATGGTGAGGAGTGAATCAATTTTGGATTTTGGACTTTAGATTTTAGATTGATCCCATGCATTAATGCTCTTTCTTTGATCAAGAATTTTAGATTTTAGATTTGTTCTTGCGTTGAAATTCACTTGCTCTCAGACTTTTTTAAATTTTGGACTTTCCTGCGGAACGCTACGCGAACGGTGTGAGCGCTTAATCCAACATCCAAAATTTAAAATCTAAAATTCTGTGATTCAGGACTCAGGTTTTAGGAATTTTCATACCCATCGATAATTTCAGAGGGGATAAATAAATGTACGCTACTCGTTGTGTAATTCCGGTTATCAAATCTAGCAAAGATTACCAAGTATATCGCATCAGTCCCGACGCCTCTAATCGATTAGCAATTATCTTCGATTCGACAAATGCTAATACTTCTTTGACTTGCTGCGTAGAAATTTTTGATGTTGGTGGACAAACACCGCCAAATCGCCATCAGTGGGCGGTGGAAATGTTTTTTGTCCTCAAAGGGGAAGCGATCGCTATATGTGACGGCAAGACTACCACGATCAAAGCTGGAGATAGTTTATTGGTGCCTCCCACTGGTACTCATTTGATTAAAAATACTGGTTCTACTCGCTTGTACACGTTGACTGTTATGGTTCCCAATGAAGACTTTTCGGAACTAATTCGCAGTGGGATTCCGACAGAGTTAGATGAAGAAGATATGGCAGTACTAGGGAGATCTGATGCTTTGATGCCCTGTTAAATATATTTGAAACCTCACTTCTATTTCTCTCTCTTTACTTGGCTACGGTGTACACACAAGTTTTGCCGTAGCCAATGACTGTGGGAATCATAACTAATTATCCAGACTTGATATTATCTGTGAAATTCCTCAATCTGACAACAAATGTCACACACCTGTTGTATGGCATCTGTAGAATCTTGATTTAAGTCATTTGTTGCCACATATTCCGTTTTGCCGATAGAGACAGTTACCGGGAATATTTTCACTTTTTTATCTTTACATGGTTTAGAACCTGACGGCTAATCTCCCGAAGCTCATGTAGGGCTTAGTTTATAGCCAACGAAGCGCATTATCTAGTCCGTAATAACTGCACGAAAGTATTACTCACAGTATTGTCTTTGGTGTCGGCGGCGTATTGAATCAATTTTTCCCGCAGTTGTTTAGCTGGATCTAATGGGAGTAAGGTTGCTAGCAAGAAATAAACACCACGAAAACGCGGATCGCCCATTCTATCAACTAATAGTCCTTCGGCGGCATCAGTTTCGCCGAGAAAGTTTTGCACTAAGAAGAAATCCATAATTTTATCGTGGCGAAAGTACCATTCTTTCTTGGCTTCGCCTTTTTCACCTTCCCACTGACGGCTGACTACCATTTTGTATTTCTCATCTGACAAAGACATGGCAACTTGGTAAAATTCGTCTGCGGGTAGGGCTTGTTTGTCTTCGAGTCGCATTTGGTAGACGGCGGCTGAGAATTTCTTTAAGGGAAATTCTTGATTCCATTCTTTCAGGTATTCTGCCGCCATTAAATTGTATTGCTGTTCTTGCAGGCGAAACAAGTTTGGATATTTGCCTTGTGATAACATCAGCGCTACCACTGTTAGATCCATTGGATTGGAAAGAGTTCGTTGGACAGCGTTTAACTCTTCTTTGGCTTGCTGGTTATTGAGGACTTCTGTTAAATAATTGGTACAGGCTTTGGCGTAATCATCGCCTTGAACTTTGGCATCTTTGGGGAGTCGCGGCTGACGGGATATCAAAAACTCTTGAATTTGTTGTTGCTCAAGGGGTTGCAAGTAGTATGTTTTTGCTGTTGAGGGCGGTGTCCACTCTAGGGGCTGAGTAGTCATAATAATGTTGCCCCGGAAATAGCTTTCGACAAACTGGCAGATTTTTGCCCGTGTATCAGCAGTGACTTCGTTGAGTCCGTCGATGCAGATGTCAATTGCACCACTGTAAATCAGGTTTTTTAGGAAGCCGGCATCTTTGGCTTGGCCGTGTAGCTTGTCTTGAATTGCCTCAATTACGCCTTTATTACACTTTTGGGCGGGTAAATAGACAAGAATTCGCTGGGAGTTTTTGACAAGATGGCGCAAAAACATCGACTTGCCTAAACCAGAATCGCCTTCTAAGACAATTTGCCCTTTGATACTGGGTAAGGCTGAGGTAACTGGAAAGATGTCTCCTGAAACGGGAATTTTGACTCTGGATTGTGGGAAGTATGATTGGTCATTAAAGTTATCTAAGCCGGCATCTGCTAATAGAGAAGGTTGGAACGGCTCAAAAAGTTTGCGGCGCAAGAACGGAACCCAGGCGAGGAGAAAGCCGACATAGCCGACGCCTAAAATTCGGCGTACCCAAGGGTTCCAGAAGAAGATGGCTTGGACTTGGGGAAATTTGGGGTAGGCAAAGATCAGGGCTAGCCAAAAGGCTGCATGAATGAGGATGGTGTTTCTAGCAAGGACAAACCACCGCCACACCTTTAGTTTATCTATTGCTGACTGCACCGCATTAGCATTAGTGGAGTGGACTTGTTCCAGGTTGCTGTAATGGCTTTGCAGTAAGCCAATATCCTGTACTTGCCAAGGAACGTTTTTGTTGGCGGCTACTTCCGAGATTTGCTTGGCTAAGTCGCTGCGTAAAGCTTCTAACCCCTGACTACTATTCCAAACTTGCAGGAATACGTTGAGGGTTTTGACGCCTTGATCCTGTGTGAGCTTGTCAGGAACTACTTGAGGAGAGCCAAGCCCAAGCCATTTTAGTAGAGTTTTCACTTGCTCAGTGCCACCACTCAGGAAATAAGTTAGAAAACGCAAATTTAGATATTCTGAATTTCCAGGTTCATAAAAATTATTCAGAATTACAATAACCTCCTTTAACTCCAGTTTTCTGATCTTGCCCAATGCCACTGCCGCACCATAACGAACGTTGGCGTCCACCTTTTCATCCTTGAGGATTTTGGCGATGTCAGGGACGTAGTTAGCCGCCGCTGACCCCAGGTTGCCCAATGCCACTGCCGCACGATAACGAACGTTGGCGTCCACCTTTTCATCCTTGAGGAAATTGAGGATGTCAGGGACGTAGTTAGCCGCCGCTGACCCCAGGTTGCCCAATGCCACTGCCGCACGATAACGAACGTTGGCGTCCACCTTTTCATCCTTGAGGATTTTGGCGATGTCAGGGACGTAGTTAGCCGCCGCTGACCCCAGGTTGCCCAATGCCTCTGCCGCACGATAACGAACGTTGGCGTCCACCTTTTCATCCTTGAGGAAATTGAGGATGTCAGGGACGTAGTTAGCCGCCGCTGACCCCAGGTTGCCCAATGCCACTGCCGCACGATAACGAACGTTGGCGTCCACCTTTTCATCCTTGAGGATTTTGGCGATGTCAGGGACGTAGTTAGCCGCCGCTGACCCCAGGTTGCCCAATGCCACTGCCGCACCTGAACGAACGGTGGCGTCCACCTTTTCATCCTTGAGGATTTTGGCGATGTCAGGGACGTAGTTAGCCGCCGCTGACCCCAGGTTGCCCAATGCCACTGCCGCACCTGAACGAACGGTGGCGTCCACCTTTTCATCCTTGAGGAAATTGAGGATGTCAGGGACGTAGTTAGCCGCCGCTGACCCCAGGTTGCCCAATGCCACTGCCGCACCTGAACGAACGTAGGCGGACACCTTTTCATCCTTGAGGATTTTGGCGATGTCAGGGACGTAGTTAGCCGCCGCTGACCCCAGGTTGCCCAATGCCACTGCCGCACCTGAACGAACTTCGGCGGGAACCTTTTCATCCTTGAGGAAATTGAGGATGTCAGGGACGTAGTTAGCCGCCGCTGACCCCAGGTTGCCCAATGCCACTGCCGCACCTGAACGAACGGTGGCGTCCACCTTTTCATCCTTGAGGATTTTGGCGATGTCAGGGACGTAGTTAGCCGCCGCTGACCCCAGGTTGCCCAATGCCACTGCCGCACCTGAACGAACGGTGGCGTCCACCTTTTCATCCTTGAGGATTTTGGCGATGTCAGGGACGTAGTTAGCCGCCGCTGACCCCAGGTTGCCCAATGCCTCTGCCGCACCTGAACGAACTTCGGCGGGAACCTTTTCATCCTTGAGCAAATTGTCAGCTTTTTGAGCAAAATACTCTGATTTGTTGCCCAAGGATTTTAAATCTTTGAGATTATATTCACCTAATTGGTTGAGAGCATATCCCTTAACTTTGTCGTATCCATCATCAAGGGCTGCTGATATACCGTTAATCTGCCAATCTTGGGGTTTGGGTTTAGGTTTTTCTTTGGCGCTTACCCAAGAGAGGGAGAGGAGGAAAGTCAGGAGTAGGGTGAAACAGAAAAGGAAAATGAGGGAAAGCTTGTTAGTGTGGCAGGGAGTTGTGAGCATAAATCAGGGCAAGGCGGCAGATTACACGCGGTTATGAGTATAACAACAACCTTGCAATTCCTAATTCCTGATTGAGAGCCTTTAATACTCGCCCACGAGCATTAAAGACTCATTAACGAAGCTCTGAGGTTCATTAACGAAGTTCTGAGGTTTATCGACGAAGCTTTGAGGTTCATCGACAAAGCTCTGAGGTTCATTGACAAAGCTTTGAGGTTCAGCGACGAAGCTCTGAGGTTCATCGACGAAGCTTTGAGGTTCATTCACGAAGCTTTGAGGTTCATTCACAAAGCTTTGAGGTTCATTCACGAAGCTTTGAGGTTCATTCACGAAGCTTTGAGGTTCATTGACCAAAAGATACATCTCGTTTTACAAATTAGGAGACTCTCAATACGATTCGGTTAAGAGGATATTTGAAAAGTCCTCTCCTCGGTAGCAAATACTTTGAGATCCCCCTAAATCCCCCTTAAGAAGGGGGACTTTAAGAGCTTTTTGCCCCCTTTAAGAAGAAGGACTTTAAGAGCTTTTTGCCCCCCTTTTTAAGGGGGGTTGGGGGGATCAAAAGCCTCTGGCGCAACTCTAGAAGACTTGTGTGTACACCGTAGCTTTTTAAGGGGTGCTAGGGGAGATCAGATGCTGTATCTGCTCACACACACTATGAAAGTGATTTAAAACTTGACTATTTGTAAACCTAATAATCTTTAAACCATAGCCTTCCAAAATATTTGTTCTCTCCAGATCGTAATCTTGACCTTCATCTGTAAAATGGCTATCCCCATCAACTTCAATCACTGTTTTTAAAGTCGGACAGTAGAAATCAACTATGAAATGATTAATCGGTCGTTGTCTTAAAACCCGAAATGGAAAATTTCTCAAATATTCATACCACAGCTTTTTTTCTGCTGGGGTCATATTTTTACGAAGTTCTTTCGCTCTTTCTACAAGCTTTGGATTGTAAGGTAAATGGTGATTGCTGCTATTGAGTTTGTTTGTCATATTTTCTAGTGTTTATACCCCCTACCTAATACTGCGTAGGTTTTGGTGCATAGTCATTAGAGATCCCCCCTAACCCCCCTTAATAAAAGGGGGGAACCGGAGTCAAAGTCACCCTTTTTAAAGCAATAGGGTTCAGTTAACGTTTTGATCCCCCCCTAACCCCCCTTAAAAAAGGGGGGAACTAGAATCAAAGTCCCCCTTTGTAAGGGGGATTTAGGGGGATCTCAAAGTATTTGCTACATCACTAAAGGCTTTTAAAAAATTCTTTAAGAATCGACAGCAGTTTTAGCAGGTTTACTTTTTATAGCTTTAAACCGTTCGCCTAACTGTTCGGCAATAGTTTTTAACCCTGGAGTTTTCTTTGCAGCAGTCTTCACGTAGTCGTAAACTGTCAAACTGCTACCCATTGCTTCGCTACCGACTGCCATTAGGGTATCATCTACTTGTTCTGTCAGTTGTCGCAGTCCAATCAAAACTTCGGTGAGGTTAGCGGCTAGTTGATAATCCCGCACAAATTCGTCTAAATCAAAACTGGCTGGGAGAATTTCTCGGTTCGACTGGGCAGCAATCAGGCTAGTGTTGACAAAAGCTAGTCTTTTATCGCCCATCTTAAATAAGTTGCGTCGTTCTTCTGCACTTAGAGTCACGAGAAAAGGTAACTTTGCTTCAATAGTCGCAAAGGCTGCTTTAATTTCTTGGATATCTGCTAGAGAAAGGGAGGCGGTAATGTTTTGGTAAGCCATTGGATATTTACTGTGGTAAATCTGTTTGTTATGATTCCCATTGGTAAATGCGATCGCACATCTCAACGTCAACCTGACTTTTCACAATATCTGGAAAACCTCACTTCTATTTCTCTCTCCTTTTAGGCTACGGTGTACACACAAGTTTGCCCAGAGCGAGTTCCCAGCCAAAAAAGGTCGATTCAAACTGCTCAAGCCCACGAATCAAAGTAGTAATTTCGGGAGGTTTCTGAAGTGAAGAGTCAGTTTACCGAATAATTTCTTTAACAACAACAACAAAGCGTTCCATGTCAGCGTGGGTAATAGCTCCCATTGTCGAGACTCGGAAGATAGATTGAGCTAAATTTCCCTGTCCAGAATAAATAATATAATCTCGTGCTTTCAGTTGGTCGTGAAATTCCTCATAGCTGAAACCGTCTGGCAGATAGTAGGCATTCAAGACAACGGATGAACTGCCAAGAGGAAGTAGGGGTTTAATTGCGATTGAGGCTAACCCGTCTCTGACTAAGCTGGCAAGTTGGTTGTAATGGCTGTGTCTGGTACGCCACCCTCCTGCTTCTGCCATTTCTTGCAAAGCTTCTGTTAGGGCATAAAATGTCTGTACTGATTGCGTAAAAGGTGTGCCGCCTCGGTCTTGTTGCTGGCAATAGGTTGCTAAATCTAAATATAAGGTGCGGGGAATGGTGTCTACTGACGGCAGTGCATCTCGTTGCAGGATGACAAAGGACACTCCGGGGACACCATGCAGACATTTATTCGCTGTCGCAGCGCAAGCGGTGATTCCCCAATCTGCAAAATTTAATTCCTCAGCACCAAAGCTGCTGACTGCATCTACTAATAGTTTGATACCGCGTTCTTGGCAAATTGGCGCAAGTTCCGCCAAATTATTTAAGCGACCAGTAGTAGTTTCGTGATGGACGACAGCAAGGTGGGTGATGTCGGTGTTTTCATCCAGGAGTTTGACTAAAGCGTTGATATCTATTTCGGCATTCCAGGGATGGGAAAGTGTTATGTAATTAATACCGTGGATTTTGGCGATTTTAGATAGTCGTTCGCCATATACACCGTTTTCAATTACTAGTAATTTCCCATCTGTGGGTACTAGACTGCTAATCATCGCTTCCATCGCTGCGGTTCCAGAACCCGTGAGGAGAACTGCTACCCAGCAATCGCTTCCAAGATCATAAACTTGAAGTAATTGTTCGCGGATTCTGCTTTGAAGTTGAGAAAATTCCACTTCACGGTGACACAAATCGGGACGCAGCAGGGCGTTTCGGACGCGATCGCTCAAATTGACAGGGCCGGGATTTAGTAAAATCATTTTGTCATTTGTCATTTGTCATTAATAAATTAAGAGTTTGTACTTTGAATTCATTAATTACGAATTAGGAATTATAAGGTCAGAACCAATATGTTTCATGAAGCGTTGTAAAACTTCTTCCGGGGTGAGGTTGGGTCTGGGTAGCTTTTCTAAAGTCCCTGGACGGATTTTTAAATGAGCGAATTTAGGTCTAGTGTTAGCATCTGCGGTAAATAAGACATCTAAAATCGCTGGGTCATCTCCAGCTAATGTAACGCCGTAACCGCACGCTTCGGCAATTTTGGCAAAGGAGATACCCGCAGAGACGGTGGCTTGTGCGCCTGTGGAATCGTGGACTTCATTATCTAAAAGAATATGGGTCAAGTTAGCACCGCCATAAGTGCCGATAGTGGCAAAATTACCCATTCGCATTAATGCTGCACCATCGCCATCAATCACTACTACCTTGAGGTCTGGACGTGCTAAGGATAATCCCAATCCCATAGAGGAAGCACAGCCCATCGAGCCGACCATGTAAAGATGATTGGCGCTGTCTTGACTGGCGAAGAGTTCACGTCCCGTATATCCAGTGGTGGCAATTACTACAGTGTTTTCTGGATCGGTAAGTTCCACAATCCGAGCTAATGCTTCGCTGCGAGAAATGCGTTGTTCTTTATTATCCCGAAAAAAGCTTTGCTGAATATGAGCGCTACTACTATTTTCTCGTTCGGGGATAGAAGAACGAGTGAGTGCATGGGGTGCAATCGCTCCTTTACGCATAATTAAAGCATAAGGACAGCGTTCTTGTTGCATATAGGCTGTGGCTCTTTGCAGAACGGGTTCTATTTCTGCTGCGTCTGTGGGAAAAAATTCCCAAGGTATAGTCATTGTTTGCAGCAATTTCTCTGTGATTTGCCCCATTAATTGATGTTGCGGTTCATCTTGCAACAGGCGATCGCCTCTTAGAGTACAAATCAGCAGCAGTGGAATCCGAAAGATATAAGTGAGGGAAGTTAGCGGGTTAACTGCATTTCCCAAACCAGAGTTTTGCATCATCACCACAGCAGGTTTTCCAGCAATTGCTGCTCCAGCTGCGATCGCTACAGCATCTCCCTCATTGGCTGCGGAGATATATTTAAGTTGAACGTCATTGATGACGTAATTAATAAAAGGCGTGAGAAAAGAACAGGGTACACCGGTGTACCAGCCAAAGCCAAGATTACGCGCAGCTTCTACAAATTCTTCTGCCTGGATCATATTAAGAGATGGGGAGTGGGGAGTAGGGAGTAGAGAGTGAAGAAGGGGGATTGGGGACTGGAGAGTTGATAGGAAAGATTATTACTTCGACCTTTGAACTCGGAACTTCGACTTCTGAACTCGGAACTTCGACCTCTGAACTCGGAACTTCGACCTCTGAACTCAAAACTTCAGCCTCTGAACTCGGAACTTCGACTTCTGAACTAGGAACTTCGACCTTTGAACTCGGAACTTCGACTTCTGAACTCAAAACTTCAGCCTCAGAACCCAAAACTTCAGCCTCAGAACTCAAACCTTCGACTTCTGAACCCAAAACTTCAGCCTCAGAACTCAAAACTCCGACCTCAGAACTCAAAACTTCAGCCTCAGAACCCAAAACTTCAGCCTCACAATTCCCCATGCCTAATGCACAATGCCCCACTCCTATTGTTTTAATTGAAAAGCAAGGTCAAGATCGTCCAAAGAATTAACATCTAACCAGTTACCGCGAATATAAAGCACCTTGATCGGTTTTCCTTGCTCGATTAAATAATTGCATAATTCTGGCAAACCCAAACTATTGAAATCCGGTCGTTTTTGCAACTCATTGAGTGCTTCACTAACCCATTGTCTACCTTGACTCCGCAACCGCAGCATCCCAATCCATCGGCCGCTAGAGTTTCCTAATTGCGTTTGTGTTGTTTTAGAAATGTCCAACAAGTTAACATCCTGTCCAAACAAAGAAAGATCGTCGGGAATTGAGCAATAGGCGTAGTCAGGTGAACCGCTAACAGACTTGGTGTTAGCCACAGAATCAACTACAGCCACAATTTCTCCGGGACATTCTAATAAATCGCGCAGGATGTAGCTTCTAAATAGTAAATCGCCGTAAAGCACCAGCATCTCTTCGCCGAAGCTACTTTGAGCTACGGCTAAGGATGCTAATTCTCCTGTTGTTTCATAATCTGGATTGCAGATGACTTTAGTCCCGACAACATCTATAGTTTCTGCTTTGTAACCTGCGACCACTGTAATATCGTTGATGGCAAGTTTCTTAAATTTATCCACCAACAACCTGAGTAGAGGTTTACCTCCAAGGGGTAACATGACTTTTGGTTTATCTTGCGTCAACCCTGCTAACTCTTGGCCTCTGCTAGCAGCCAAAACGATCGCTTGGGTATTTTGTCGTCCATTGTTGAAGTAGCGTTTTTCGGCTTCTATGAGTTCATCCGCCCCCTGTAGCCGGAAAATTTCTTTTACAGGCGCAATATCATCTTCAATGTTGATTAAAGTTTCACTAGCTTTCACTTCACGCGCGATCGCTTGCATACTAGCAACAGCAGCTCGAATCAAATGGTTTGCCCAGATGACCAAATTAACTTCAGCTTTGCGAAAAACATCAGTAGGCGTGCTGTAATATTTGGTCGGTATAATCACTAACGGGGAACGACCCGCCCACTCTTTCGCAAAGGCTAACACTTGGTCAGGACGCGATGATTTACTATGAACCAGAATGGCGGTTGCTCCGGCTGCGTGGTAAGCTTCAGCTCGGCGCATTGCTTCAGAGAGATCCCACCCAGCGATCAAAGCTTCGAGTCGGGCGACGATGCAAAAATCTGGGTCTGTCTGACTATCTTTACCTGCTTTAATTTTGCCGCAGAATTCATCAATATCAGCCAAGGCTTGGCGACTACCGTTGATAAAGCTATTGGTTTTGGGAAAAAGCTTATCTTCAATACAGACTCCAGCAATACCTCGCTGTTCTAACTTTTTGACCAGGCGACGCATATTATTAAAGTTGCCATAACCGGTATCTCCATCTAATAAAATCGGGATGCTGGTGACATCAGACATAAACTCCAGCATTTCTACAACTTGAGTCCAACTGGCTTCATTATTATCTCGAACGCCATATTGAGCCGAAAGGGCTAATCCACTCGCCCAAATTCCTTTAAATCCAGCCTCTTCCACAATCCGGGCGCTAATCCCATTGTGAGCTTCCATGATGAAGTCGAGTTGAGGCGATTCTAGTAATAGCCGCAATTGGGCACACTTATTTAATTTTGCAGCGGTATCAATGGGTGCAAATATTTGATGCATTTATTCTGCTTTTTTCAACCTATATAATATAGCGGTTCTCACAGACCTAACCTCCAGCCCCTTCCCTACTAGCGTTGGGGGGTAAGATTCAAAGCCTCTCTCCTTTTAGGAGAGAGGTCAAACTGTAATGCATTCAAACCAAAACCGCTATCAATGAAAATATTTTCAAACATTTTCTGCGACTTCTATCTGAGGTAAAATATCATTTTGGGCACGTTGAATATCTTGGGGAAAATCGATTTCGAGCCAAGGTAATCCAGTGATGTCTTCGTAGCCAAATGTTTCTGGAGTTTCTAAGAGCAGATCCCGAATTACTTCTTCATAAGGTTCATTATCGCGTCCGTCTGCAACATACTGTTCTGTGCGAGTAGCAAGACGGTGAGCAACAGGACTTCCAAAGCGAAAGAATCCCACCGACTCACCGACAAAATCGTAAACTAAACCAGGAGCTACTTGTTTACGAAACTCCATTAGATAATTATCTCTAACACAAAGCTTTACGGGTTCATCTCCCGGTTCAAAATCTCGATCTAGTAAAAAGCTGTTGGGGATATTTGTCTTTACCAGTCGTTCGATGATGCGGCGATCGCACAACACATCTGCATCCATTAATAATATGTCATCGCCAGCAACTAAATGCTGACGTACAGTCCAAAGGCTGATCGTACTGCCTTTAGTGTAGTCAGTATTATAAACTGTACTGACCCAATTTTCCGCTCCTAATGCTTTGATTTCCTCCTGAATTTTTTGTGCTTGATAACCCACAGCAATCACTACTTTGTCAATCTGGTAATAACGGAGATAGTTCAAATGGCGCTCTAATAGAGATTTGCCGTTAAATTTCAGTAAGCATTTGGGTTGATTTTGCCCATCTTTACCTAAGCGTCGGCCAACGCCGGCAGCTAATATAATTGCCTTCATCATCAAGTCACCAACAAAGCTATGACACCAGGAAATCTGGAAGTTTTCCCAGTATTTTATGATGACTGCTTTTTGCTCAAGATAATATTTGTTAATTAATTCTTAATCTAGTTACCCCAACGGCGAAACACTTGGCGAAAACCAAAATAGGCGATCGCATCTTTCATATTCGAGACAAAACGTTTTACCATACCCATACGCGTGTCGGTGACGTACTCTAAAGTTAAGACAATGCGCTGTTCATTTTCACCCAAAGGAGTAACTCTGTGGTAAAGTTTGTCACCATTGAATAAGACTAGAGTACCAGGGGTTATGGAGAGCGATCGCGTTTGTGTCTCCCGTTCTGGAATATCCTTGTAAAGTTGATATTCCAGCTTACTGGATGAATTATCAACTAATCCAAGCAAGACTGTATAGCGTTTCCCGTGATAGTAAGAGGTATCGTAATGATACTGAATATGATCTCCAGGCTCAGTATAATAATACAGCGCATAAGTATGGGGATCAGCATCAGGACAGGGAAGGAGTTTTTCTGCGGTTATTTTGTTGAGGAACTCAAAAAAGGCACTGCGTTGATAAAACTCTCCGAAAATCGGAGCGAGGCTGTCTAAGCTATAGCGGCTAATACTACCGCCCTTTTTATGATTGGGAATATAGTTGCGGTTGATAGCAGGTTCCAAAGATGGCAATAACGCCAAGAACTGCTCGATGATGGAGTTAGGGACAAAGTTCTCCACTACCAAAAATTCATTTTGAGCTTGAAACTCAGCTTGAAGTTTCTGGTAATCAACAACTGCGATCGCTTTATCAATTTCAGTTTGAAGCTCCATTGATAGTTTGATACTAATACAGGATTGCAAAAATCAAGATACCATGTTTATGAAAGCGCGATGGCGTATCCGCCCACCGTAGGCGCTCGCACTTTTAGACTTAATAAAGTTTTTAGCAAGATTCTAGCGTGATCTGGGGGCTGATCCAAAAAGGCTTGGTGCAACCCAATACTGCTTGGTTAAGGAAAGAAAGTAGGCTGAAACCCTTGAAATATCGTTGTCTATAATGCCTAAAAGAGGCTTAACCGAGCAGTATTGTGGTGCAACCATATTATAAATATTTATTCCTGCAAATTCTCTGCCTTCAAATTCAATGTAAACCTTTCCGGGGGAATGTCTCAGCCCAGTAAAGGTGCCGATAAGCCCAAAATATTTTTGATCTTCAGAAGTAGGGTAAATTGGGACAATTCTGCATTTATCCCCAGGACTAAAAGTGTAAGAAGATTCATCAGAAGTAGTTACCTGGCACTTAACAGGGTCATTTTCCCCACATATATAAGCAGCAATGTATCTCATATTTTAAAAGAGTAAGGTTTCCTAAAAACATAATATGATTATATTAGTTCAAAAAACCAAAAACGAGTTATTCAAGATAATTTGGGAAGAAAGCAGCAGGTGAAATATGAAAAAATTCTGCCAGTTCTTCAATGTGTCTGGTTGTTAGCTTACGCCGTTTTTTCAAGATGGCCGATATAATAGATTCTGTTTTGAAAATGGGTACTAAATCTTTTTGAAGTAGCCCATTTTCTTCTATCAAAACTTGAAGTAAATCTACTCCATAAATATCAGGCACGGGCTGCTGCGTTTGTTCATACTCATAAACTAAAGTGCCTAAAATATTAAGATAATCTTTTTCATCTGATGTTAGTGGGGCACTGTCTATCAGAGAATCAATAATTTTTTGAGTGGCAAATAACTCTTCCTCAGTCTTGATAGGACGAGGAGGAAATGCTTGCAGTAGCTCAATATAGGTAGGATGTTTATTTAAACCAAGGGTCATTTTTCCACTTGTCGGTATCGTACTCTGTATGGGTTATTATGTTACGAATAAATATTTTTTTGCTTTGATAGTCAATATAAGTAATAAGTCGATACTTGTTTCCTTGAATATTAAAAACTGTAAGTTCACCTACTGGATCGGCAGAGTTAAAAGCTTGGCGAACTTCAAGTATATTCTGCCACTTGGCTGATTTTGCAATTTTGTTCCAACCACGTAAACTAGACTCAGCTTCAGGATACTTTTGATAAAAAAGTTTCAGTGTTGTGGTAGAAACAATGTGCATAATAAATGAATTTTATTAGTGTAAAGATCATAAAAAATTCCTTTGCTTGTAAGTAAGTGATAGCTCAATTTATAAGTTAGCAATTTGCTAAGTCGGTGTCAAGAGGTTAATAGTTAGGGTTTCTCGCTTTACCCCAATAACGGTAGACTTTCGTAAAAAGATATTTGTTACCAAGTTTAGAAAGTGCGATGGCGTACTCACTCGCTATATGCGATCGCAAAATTTGATTATGCATTCAATAACCTAAAAAGCCTGTTTTATTAGCTTTCTACCCAATGCGCCGTTACTAGTTTGATTCTGGGTGCGGGAGTTTCCAAAATTGCCAAATTACCCATACTGCAAAGGTTGGCGCACCAATTGTCGCTGCTATTAATAACGGTTCTAGTCCATCCAGTAAGGGAACGATGGGAAACAAATACAGCACGTCTTCAATGTCAAAACCAGCGAAATTTGGTTGACGGCTGGCGTCTTTACCTAAACGCTGTTCCATTTGGTTTCGCAAATGAAAGATGCAAGCAACAGACACGCCAGATACTATCCCCATCACCAACGCCCACCAACCAAATTTTCCCTCTCTAAGAGCATATCCAATACACACAAACAATAGAATGTGGATGATAGCGTCACTAGCAAGGTCATACTGATGTCCCCATTTGCTGCTTTTCCCACTCAAACGAGCTAATTCGCCGTCTGTGTGATCGAGAAAGTTGGATAAAGCAAATAGCCATGCCCCAATGTTAACCCAAATGGTATCGCCAACTGCAATCGCCACGGTAGCCGCCAAACCACTTACAAGTCGCACTGTGGTGAGATGATTGGGGCTTACCCAACTGTCTTTTAGAGGTTGAACTAGCCAGTGAGCAAGTTGAGCATCCCAAGGCTTTGTGGTCATAGATCAACTTGAATTTGATATGGTCTTTTAATATCCATAACACTGTAAAGTACCACATCTACTTATAGATATAGATTTTTATTTAATAACTGGCGGTTTTAAGATGTCCATATAGCTTGACACTAGGATTACAGCAATTAAAAGTAAGCACAAGACTAAGGTTAGACCTGAGTCGAGTAGATAGGGGTTGTTCTACGCATGAATCCCACGGCTTAAAGCCGTGGGCGCATCAAAAGGTTTTAGGTGGACTGACCAGGCTTGAGTACAATCTTGATACAGTTGTCCTGCTTGTGGCTGAAAATTTCGTAGCCGTGCGGTGCTTGATCTAGCGGCAGACTATGGGTAATCACGAATGATGGATCGATATTACCATTTTGAACGTGATCGAGCAACGGACGTAAGTACCGATGAACGTGTGTTTGTCCCGTTTTCATGGTCAAGCCTTTATTCATGAAAGCCCCCATCGGTATCTTGTCTACAAAACCAGTGTAAACACCGGGAACGGATACAGTGCCGCCTTTGCGACAGGCAACGATCGCTTGACGCAGCACATTGGGGCGATCAGTCTCTAGACGTACTGCTTGCTTGGCCTTGTCATAGAAGCCTTCCAAACCCAAACCGTGAGCTTCCATACCCACTGCATCCATTACCGAGTCGGGGCCGCGTCCACCTGTCATTTCTTTCAAGGCTTCACCTACCTCGACTTCTTCATAGTTGAGGATTTCTGCCCCACCAGCTTTTGCCATCTGGAGGCGTTCAGGAACGCGATCGATTGCAATCACCCGCTCTGCACCTAGAAGAAAGGCGCTTCTAATCGCAAATTGCCCTACGGGGCCACAGCCCCAGATCGCCACAGTATCTCCAGGCTGGATATCACAGTTTTCCGCAGCCATGTATCCAGTGGGGTAGATATCAGTCAGAAACAAAACCTGTTCGTCTGTCAGTCCATCTGGAATCTTGAACAAACCAACATCGGCAAAGGGAACGCGGGCATATTCGGCTTGACCTCCTGCGTAGCCGCCTGTGAGATGAGAGTAGCCAAAAAGACCCGATGGAGAATGACCCAGCATTTTTTCTGCCATCCAAGCGTTGGGATTGGAGTTATCGCACAGCGACCATAAATCCCGATTGCAGAAGAAACATGAGCCGCAGGAAATCGTAAAGGGGACGACAACGCGATCGCCTATATTTACATTCTTGACAGCTCTCCCCAACTCAACGACTTCCCCCATGAATTCATGACCCAGGATGTCACCCTTTTGCATCGTCGGGTTGTAGCCATTATAAAGATGTAAATCAGAACCACAAATCGCCGTTGACGTGATTTTAACAATAGCATCACGCGGATTAATAATTTTGGGATCGGGTACGGTTTCGACTTCTACTTTATTAGTACCTTGCCAGCAAACTGCTTTCATCTGTTGAAATTTCCTTTTAATAATAGTGAAATGGATCTACCAAAACTTTTGTCAATTACCTTTCGGCAAAGCCAGTTCACTACAGCAAAACTGGTTGAGCGTCAATGCGGATATCGTTGAGACAAGTAGTTGGCAGAGCAACATCCTGGGGAAAGAGAATTGTCTTAATGACGCGATCGCTTGCCATTACTAGTTGCCTGATCCAGGCTCACTAAGCTTGCGATGCAATTCAGCTTTGACGGTATTAGGTAAGACTTTGCTCACTGTGCCCATAAGCTTCGTTTTCAGCGAACCTGCGATGATCTCATCCTTACCTGCCATCAAGGCATCGAAACCCTGCTTGGCGACCTCAGCCGGATCGTCCTTTTCATCTGCGCCTACCTTGGTGTCGTCCATATCCGCACGGTGGAAGAAATTGGTATCAGTCGGCCCGGGCATGAGTGCGGTGACGGTAACACCTGTATCCTTCAACTCACTGCGTAGCCCCTCTGAAAAAGAATGCACAAACGCCTTAGAGGCGGCGTAAACTGTCTCAAACGGGCCGGGCATCAAAGCGGCGATCGACGATGTGAAAAGGATTCGACCCTTGCCAAGCTCAACCATATCTTTTACAACTAGTTTGGCAAGATGGACAGACGATACAACGTTCAAATTTATCAGATTGAGTTCATCCTTCAGGTCAGTTTCACGAGCGAAGTCGCCGCTCACACCAACACCCGCGTTGATGGCGATCGCATCCACTGCTCGGTTAGTTGCTTTAATCTGGTTGTAAAGTGTTTCAACACCATCATAGGTAGCGAGATCAGCCTGCACCGTCTCAACTTTAGCACCTAGATCCTTGAAAGCTTGAGCAGCTTCGTTGATACTCGATCCGGTGGCTGTGACTAGAAGGTCAAAGCCGTTTTGGGCAAACTGTTTGGCAAGTTCGTAGCCAATGCCGTTTGAGGCACCCGTCACGACAGCAAGGGGTCGGGTCAAAGAACTGTTCATAACCGTTTGTTCAAACTCCTATATAACTGCTCCACGCTCCTAAGTCTTGGCAAGCTTCTGTCTCATTACCAGACCGTCTGCGTGGACTGTAGACTTTCAATTCTTATAATCTTAGAGAGGCAGCAGTGTAGTTACGTCTTTCCCAGGAAATATCGCTCCTGTGTCTTTAAGGTTACTTTTATGGAGTTTTGGATATATTTTTAGCCTTCATTTAGTCGGATAGACTGTGCTTAACTTCTACCTCTGGCAAACCTCAGATTTTAATGGACTAAGTACGCTTTTGCATAAAATCGTATCGTTTTTAAATGCAGAGGGATGCATTGCCATTGCAGAGGGATGCATTGCCATTGCAAAGGGATGCATTGCCATTGCAGAGGGGCGCATTGCCATTGCAGAGGGGCGCATTGCCATTGCAGAGGGACGCATTGCCATTGCAGAGGGACGCATTGCCATTGCAGAGGGACGCATTGCCATTGCAGAGGGACGCATTGCCATTGCCAAATTTACAGCAGAATTCAAGTATTTGAACCACATCTGTTGTAGGGGCGCAAGGCCTTGCGCCCCTACCGCGTGGTCTATTTACCTGAAAATAGCTGTAATTAGCTAAGAATTAATGAAATGCTAACTAAGTAGTGACAATCACATATAGGACTCAGATTTGATTTGTGAAATATACGTAGGGGAGCCAGTGCGTTGCGGAGGTTCCCGACGCTCGATGACACGCTAACGCTGCGCTATCCGTTGTAGCAACTGGCGTTGCGTTATGCCTCTGGCTAACGTACCATCCGAAGACTTTGGTGTGTTATCGCGTAGCGTAACGCACCCTACGCATACTTAGAGTTTTTCATAAATCAAATCTGATTCTTATAGCAATGGTGAAATAGGACTTTTAGCTAGCTTTGATAGTCAATTTTTTCCAAAATATCTAAACAAAGCCTTAGCCCTATTTGCAACAAACTCTAACTCTGTATTATGCGTGAGCTATCAAATTTAGATGTAGCACTTGTAGCAATCGATGATTAGTACCTAATATTGACAGTTAACTACGAACTTTGGTGAGGATTTTTTGGGAATAGAACGAAGCTGATTCTTCGTTTTTGGCACAATCTTGGGCAAATTTAATCAAATGATGCCCGACAAGTCCAACGTGAATCAAGTTTTCAATATCACCCGCTTTTAGTGCTGGCTTGGCCATTTTCCAGAAAGTCTGACGATAGTTACTAAATATGCCTATCCGCAGCAAAATATTCCCTAAATAAGTTAAACCTTTGCGAATATTAGCCCCAGAAGTGCGAGCTGGGCTGTTAGGTACTTCGATGCGGTTTGGATAGGTGTGTTCCATGTTGTAAGCAAACCGCTCATATAAAAATTCTGGCTCATAAGCTGTTGTAATGCAGCGCCGCCACATCTCGATAACTTGCTCGTAGGGCATCAAAAACTCAACATTTGATTCGCGGCTTTCATCAAAGAGAAGTCGTCCTTCTGCTTCTAACCTCCGCCATAAAGGAGTTCTCGGTAAGGCATGAAGTAAGTTAATTGTCAACATGGGAATTTGCGATGCCCGAATAAATTCGATAATTCGGTCTGCTGTTTCTGGTGTATCTGTATCTAAGCCGATGATGATTCCTGATACTACTTCCATGCCATAGCTATTTAAAACCTGAATCGCTTTTAAGATTGGCATACTCAGATTTTGGTCTTTGGAAATCGCATGGAGAGCATTTGGTTCAGGTGTTTCGATACCGCAAAAGATGGTGCAGAAATAAGCTTCGCGCATCATCTCCAGCAGTTTGGGACTTTGAGCTAGGTTGAGCGTTGCTTCACAGGCAAACTGGATGGGATAACCATTGCGTTTTTGCCAGTCAATCAGATGAGGAAGCAACTTCATGGCGGCGCGGCGATCGCCAACAAAGTTATCATCGACAAAATACACTGCTCCCAAATTGCCAGATTGTCGCATTGCATCTAACTCGGCGACTACTTGCTCTGGTGTTTTCATCCGGGGACTATTGCCGTAGAGTTCGGGAATATCACAAAACTCGCAGCGATAAGGGCAACCACTAGAAAACTGGACATTTGCCAAGAAATAATCATTGATATTCAGCAAATGATAAGCTGGGGTGGGAAACTCTGTTAGGGGCAAACGTTCCTTGGTTTCAAAGCGAATTTGCGTTTGGGGACGTTGCGAGTTTTGGTCTAGATACTCGATCATGCGATCGCTTCCATCTCCCAATTCACCCAAATTTAAAATGTCGAACTCAGGATAATATTCTGGACACCCAGATACCGAGGGGCCACCCACAACGGTAATTTTCCCGGCTCGATGGGCAAGTTCGTTAATTTGATTAATCTGTGGTTTTTGGATATGCATTCCACTGACAATCACCACGTCAGCCCATTGGTAATCAGCCCTGGTTGCTGCTTTGACATTTTCATCAATAAACCGGACTTCCCATTCTTTGGGTAAGTAGGCAGCCACAATTAAAATACCTTGGGGTGGCATAAAAGCCCGGACATTACCCATGAGTGGGTAGGCGTGATGAAAAGTACCAAAGGAGCGGCTGTATTTGGGAAAGATACACAGAATGCGTCGATGGTGCGAAGGAACGTAGCGGGTTCCTTGAGTCACAGGAGCGGTTTTAGAATCGGCCGCTAGATTAATTTGGTTCTCTAAAGACTTTAAATTCACAGTCATCGCAAATTTCACCCTGGAAAACTGAGCAGGTAATTTGACAGTTTATTGACATAATTAGCTGTAATTCCAACTAGCTTACCAAAGAAAGGCAGGAGGCAGAAGGAATTAGGAATGTATTTTTGCTCAAAGCAAAGTCCTAATGATTATAAATCGCCCTATCTTGCTTTGTGCCTGATTCATCGTCATATTTGAAGGGGAGTTTAACTGGTAAAATAGAAAATCTACCCTAGTAATGCAAATTTAATTGGTTGGCAAACAACTATTATGGAAATCGCGGATGGGACATAAAAAGAGAGATTTTCATTTTTTGTTGTATCCAACTGGGTATAGGCATTTGTCATGAATTTGATTTACTTTCTTTTGCGTTCTTCATGGGGAATGGTAGCGATGGCGATCGCTACCGGATTTTTGAGTGGCGGTAGTAGTGCTGGCTTGATTGCCTTAATTAGTCATGCTGCAAGTAGCGGTACTGCTTCTCGTCTCACATCGATAATTTGGGGTTTTGCGGGGCTGGCAATAGTTGCATTAATTACCAGTATCATTTCTCAAGTGATGCTGATTCGTCTTTCTCAGAATGCAGTCTTACAATTACGGATGCATTTGAGTCGCCAGATTCTCGCTTCTGAATTGAGTCATCTAGAACGCTTAGGGAATCCTCGATTATTAGCAACTTTAACAGAAGACATTCAGGCGGTGGCTAATGCTGTTTATCAGATGCCTTTCATTTTTATTAATTTAGCGATCGTCTTGGGTTGTATAACGTATATAACCTGGCTTTCTTGGTTAGTACTGCTGATGGTTTGTGGGATTTCAGTAGTTGCGATCGCTAGTTGTCAGTGGCTACTCAATAGAGGCGGGCAATTGCTGACCCTAGCTCGTGAAGATGAAGATCATCTATTTAAACATTTTCGCACCATCACTGAAGGAGTCAAGGAACTCAAACTAAACTACAGGCGGCGTGAAGATTTTTTAGAAGAAAAGCTGCAATCAACTGCTAACGAGTTCCGTCATCACAACGTTAACGGTCTAACCCTTTTTGCCGTAACTTCAAGCTGGGGTCAACTGATATTCTTTTTTGCTCTCGGTTTTGTTCTATTTGTACTGCCTAATCTGCTTACCATCAATCCCGAAACTCTCTCTGGCTACATTTTGACCTTCACTTACTTGGTGTTACCAATGGATAACATCATCAGTAAACTTCCTCTCTTAAGCAAAGCTAGCATTGCTTTACAAAAAATTGAGTCACTGGGTTTATCTCTAGCTAGTCGAAGTGAAATATCAACTGTTCCACCTGTTCTGAAATCTGACTGGCACAGCTTAAAATTTAAAAGTGTTACCCATACTTACTACACAGAGCAAGAAGACAATAGCTTTATTTTTGGCCCCATCGACTTGACACTGCATCCTCAAGAATTAGTCTTCATTGTCGGTGGTAATGGTAGCGGTAAATCTACATTAGCTAAACTAATTACTGGGCTTTATGTCCCAGAAAACGGCGAAATCTGGTTTGATGATGAGTTAATTAGTGAAGAGAATCGAGAATGGTATCGCCAGCATTTTTCCGTAGTGTTTTCCGACTTTTATTTATTTGAAGAACTATTGGGATTAAAAAATTATCACTTGGATGCTCAAGCGACAAAATATTTACAACAACTGCAACTAGACCATAAGGTGAAAATTGAAAATGGACAAATTTCTACAACTGCTCTTTCTCAAGGACAACGAAAACGGCTAGCTTTACTCACAGCCTACTTGGAAGATCGACCAATTTATCTATTTGATGAGTGGGCAGCCGATCAAGATCCAGTATTCAAGAAAATATTCTACACTCAACTTCTCCCAGAACTGCGATCGCGGGGTAAAACAGTGCTGGTGATTAGCCATGACGATCGCTATTTTCATTTAGCAGACCGAATTATCAAACTTGACTATGGAAAAATAGAGTACGATAAAACTTAATCTGTCAAAACAATTCATAATTGTTAAAAGAATATTTGGAGTTTGACTAAATAAAACTAATGTCTGAACAAAAGCCCATAAATCCTTGGAACTACAAACCTTGGTGGTGTCAACCCTGGTCTATAGTTCTCACAGGTGTAACACTGATTGGTGGTAGCTGGTTACTATTTAAAACTATCTGGCTAACAGTTCTCGTTTCCATCCCTATAGGAACGTGGATGGTATTTTTTGTGTTGTTTTGGCCACAACTAATGATTCGCAGTGGAATTTTGGAGTCGTATAAAGAGTAGTTTGAGCTTGATGTAATGCTGGAAATTAGTCCAGCGTGTTCAGAGATTCAGCATCTCAGATCGCGTCCAGCTAATTAGTTATAATTCCCGAATCTATGCAAAAATCTCAAAAACCCCTTCCATCTAACCCCTATGGTCTTAACGATCGCTCTTTAACCGGACTCGTATCATCTCTGCGTAGACGTGCAGAGATGAGCAAGACTGTGCTGCATTAAGCGATCGTTCAAGCAAATTGTGAGAAGGGCGTTGCATAAATGCGGGATGAATTGGCGGTTGAAACCATTGGACAATTCGTTATAAATTGTGCGAAATCATCCCCTAATTCAGCAATGCCGTGAGAAGAAGTTCTCCGAAACAGTTTCTAATCCTCGGAATTTAGGTATAAACAAATTAGTAGTATCAAAAACATCAATCTATGATAGAGAACTCTAACAATATAATAAGTTTTGATAATTTTTAGCTAAAATTGATATTTTTTAAGCTGGCTGTGGGCAAAAGACCTTGTAAGTATCTAGATACTTAGGGAATTTGCACAGGGAAAGTTAGGGTGACATGAACAACAGAGCAAACCAAAGGCATGAAGAACATCATGTAATAGAATATTTCTGTATATTCAACCGAATGTTGATTTTCGTTGCAGAGATATTTATGTCACGCAGCCTTATTGCTGGAAAAATAATGCTGCGGTTGTTCCAAAATTTCCAGCGTCCCAAACTTTCCTGGCTAAGGCTTAGACACTCATCTGTGAAAACCCAAGCTGTTCCTCTACCTGACAATGAAGCAGAAAGGCTCAAAGCGCTGGCAGACTACAATATTCTAGATACCCTACCCGAACAAGCATTTGATGACCTAACTGCTATTGCTGCCTACATTTGTAAAACTCCAATTGCTTTAATTAGCTTAGTTGATAGCGATCGCCAATGGTTTAAATCTAAGGTTGGACTAAAAAGTAGCGAAACACCTAGAGATGGGTCTTTTTGCTCCCATGCCATTCTTCAACCAGAGGATATATTAGTGGTTCCCAACGCCATTAAAGACGATCGCTTTAATAACAATCCCTTAGTCAAAGGTAATCCCAAAATTCGTTTTTATGCTGGTGTCCCTCTAATTACGCCTGATGGTCTTCCAATTGGGACATTGTGTGTTCTCGATACCATTCCTCATCACCTAAGTTACCAGCAGTTAGATGCACTGCGCCGCCTAAGTCGTCAGGCGATCGCTCAAATGGAACTCATTCAGGAAGTTCGTAACTGCAAACAAGCAGAGATCGAAGGAAGACAGTTATCGCTGACTGATGAACTCACAGGTTTGTATAACCGACGTGGTTTCTTCCTAATGGCTGCAAAGCAGTTGAAAAATGCTCACCGCATGAAAAAGTTTTGCTGGGTTATGTTCATTGATTTAGATGGACTAAAACAGATTAACGACACCCTTGGTCATGACATGGGAGATGCCTTGATTATTGATGCTGGTCGATTACTTAGGCAAAGTTTTCGGAACTCAGATATTATTGCCCGCTTGGGTGGTGATGAGTTCATTGTTTTCATTTATAGCTACTTTAAGGACGCTGATAGTATCCAAGCGCGTCTACAAACAAATATCGCTAACTTTAATCAACAGCAAAACCGTAGCTATAAACTTTCGATGAGTATGGGCATAGAGCGTTACTCACCAGAGAGCAATATGTCACTAGAACAACTAATTGCTAAGTCTGACGAATTAATGTATGCTCACAAGCGTCTCAAACGGCAATCTCTTACATGAATCATCCTGTCTGAAGATTAAGCAAGTAAGAGTAGTGCTAATAAAAATCGAGATTCGTTATTGAACATCAGATATTAATCTATTAAACAGCTAGTAGGCGTAGGTTGGGTTGAGTAATTTTGTTAATTATTGAATTTTGGTTTTCGTAAGTTTTTGAAACCCAACATTTTAAGCGTGTCGTGCTACTACTATTCTTCCTAACCCAAGCGTATTGGGTTTAATTCTCCTTTTCTCCTTGAGAGAAGGTAACGCCAACGTGTATAATGTCGAAAGTTTTAGTCTGGGTCTAAATCCCATTAAATAACAGTCTTTAATTACGAATTACGAATTACGAATTACGAATTATTTTAATTTACCACCTGGCTGCCATGACTGCGGGGATCATCTTGATTCGCCGTTGGTGCGACTGGGGCTGAAAATTTGGAAACTTTGCCGCTAGCTTGAGCGTAAGGGAGAGAGGAACCAGTAACCAAAGCTTCTAAGTTACTAGCCATAATCGTCCGGGGTTGATCGCCGATCGCTTCAGCTATGGTTTCCCCTTGCTGACTCAAAAATACAAAATGGGGAATCCCATCTACCCGATATCTCAGCATTTCCGGCAGCCACTTTGTGTTATCCACATTCAGCATGACAAAATTCATCTTGTCAGCATACTCTGTTTCTAACTGAGTGATATCTGGTGCCATTTTTTGGCAGACAGTACACCAATCAGCATAAAACTCTACTAAAGATGGTTTGCCGTTGCTGACGGCTACTTCTAATGGTGTGGAAGTCTCGCTTAACTTGGCTAGAGTTGCCGAGGTTGTTTCAGTTCGCAATCCTAAGACGAGGGAAACAGTAAGAGCGATCGCTACCATTACAATTAAGAAATTTCTCAGACGCTTCCCAAATGTGGATTCAAGTTTTTCGGGAGAATTAATAGGTGAATCAGTACTCATAACAGCATTATTAAAACTTATTAGGCAATTTCTTCTTTAGTTTAGCTGACTCCAGGCACTCTATCATTTCTCTAGCTTTGGAAGCTTGAACTAGGAATTGGGCATGGGGCACAAGAGGCAGAGGGGAAAGAAAGACTTACTGCTACTTCTCCTCTGCTACCCTGCTCACCAATCCCAAAGCGCCTATTTACTTCACTTACAAAATTGCTCCAGTTTCCTTCAAATAAACCCGCGTAAATGGTTCATCTTCACCCAAAGTATAATCTTCAATCAACCCTTTGCGACGAATAGAAATATCGTTGCCTTTTCTAATTATCACAGTCGAACCATCGAAAACATCCCGCACCAAAATCATCTCCGTTTCGGTGGGATTATCCAAAACTACGATATTACTATTCTGGTAAAATACGCCCTGTTCTTCGAGGATTTCTTCAGGGTACTCGGCAATTAGCAAATCAACTTTGGGATGACGCAGCAAAGTTTGGACATTACTGTTGTAATCTTTGCTTAATACTTTTTTCGAGCGATTCACAAAAACGGCATCACGACAAACAGCACCTATTGTCAAGTTGGGATTTTGCAAAAGGATATGGTCAATCGTTGCTTGTAGTTCTTCAACAGAGATTTTGTTAAAGGTAATAATTGGTATCCTGGCATCTGTACCCAACTCAAAAAAGGTTTCTAAAATATGAGAAGGCACATCAACACTTTCACCAACAGAAGGTTTAAGATGCATTAAAACGCCTGGTGCAGCATTGATTTCCAGGATGGCAAAGTTACTGGACTTCCAAGATTCTGCAAGACTTTTGGTGATAACATCAATTCCCAGGCAAGTTAGCTGAAAATGTTGGGCAATATCTTGCGCCAAGATAATATTGTCATCATGAACTGTCGAGGTTGCATCGATGCTCATACCTCCGGCTGAAAGATTGGCGACTTTACGCAGGTAAACAGTGCGTCCTTTCTCAATTACGCTGTCTAATGATAAGCGCTGTTCGTCTAGGTAGAGTTCCATCGCTTCATCGATCTGAATTTTACTCATCGGCGAAGTTGGCGTGTCTAAACGTGCAGGTTTGCGGTTCTCTTGGCGAATTAACTCTGCAAGCGTTAAGTGCCCATCACCAACAACTGAGGCTGGACGGCGTTCTGTGGCGGCGACAAATCGACCATTGACACACAACAAACGAAAATCCGATCCTGTGATGCTTTTCTCAACAATTATTCGGGTTTGCTGATTTTCGGGAATCGCTGCCAGTGAACGGTTATAAGCAGATATCAGTTCTTTTGAGTCTTGCACATCAGCCGTGACGCCAATTCCTTTGTGACCTATCACTGGCTTAACTGCCACTGGGTAGCCAATTTCTCTTGCTGCTGCCAAGGCTTCTTTCTCGGAAAAGACAATACTACCTTCAGGTACTGGGAAACCCAAGGTTTTTAAAAATGCTTTACAGTCATCTTTACGGGTCGTGAATTCCGAATCTAGATGGCTATCACAGTTAAATGTTGTTGCTATCCCCCGGACGTGTTTTTTTCCCAAGCCGTATTGCATTAATCCTTCTTCCCACAAATAAAAGGCAGGAATACCTTTCTGATAGGCTGTTCGCAATAGGGCGTAAACTGTGGGCCCACCATAGACAGATGCGCGAAATCTATCTTGTAACCTCACCAGTTGCTCATCAAAGGCAAAGTCTTCGTCTTGGGTAATGGCTTCAAACCAATCCCAAACAAAGTAAATTACCTCTCTAGTTGTACGTTCATGTAGTGATTGGACGCTAATCCGCGTAAGATTTGGATATGGCTTAACACTCCAGCGGTTAAGGTGTAAATCCATGTCCAATTTTCCGGCTTCGGACACAACTTGGGCAAATAGATGAGCATAAGATTCGTAGGTTTGATCGCGAAGATTTGGATAGCGATCGCCAATGCTGGCAATATAATCTTCAATGGGCAAAGGCTCTCTAGAGTCAATTAGAGCAAAATCAAATACTAGTGCCCCTACATCTAAATAAGGGTTGGGCCCAAGGTAATGCTTGAAGTTGAAAATATCGAATACATCCGTCCTTCTAGCATTAATGCGGACTAATTCACTGCTTTTTTGTAGAACCATTGATTACAAACCTTCGGCTAAACACCCTGAGATTTTAATGCTGAGTTGTAGTTACTCAGACTTACTGATTGTAGATTGACTCACGTTAATTTTGGAGAGTGATGGCTTTGCCACTGAGCTAATCAGAACCCACGCTAACTCTATTACTAAGCATTTTTAACTATCTTAAGGCATAATTTAATCCCCATTCTTCTGCCAGCAATCAATAACAGTCAATTCATCCTCATGAATAATCAAAGATATAACCTTTGAAAGGTGCAACACTCATCCAATAATTGTATAAATAGATATGAGGCATTAAAAAGACAGCATAAAAAAACAGCAAAGTTATGAATAGCACACAAGCTGCTCTAAGAGATGAAATTCGAGAACTTGCTGATGAAGCTTTTCACCAAAAGCTGATCTCTGGACATGGAGATGGGGCGGACATGAATGAGTATCAAATTGTCTACCAAGGCAAACCCAGGCATCTCCCACTAGAACAAGCACGTTTTTTCTTAACTAACTTGCTTAACAAAAGTCGGGTTGATTAGGACTTGCCATCAGATATCTTATCTATTTGCATCTAGCTAGGGTCAATACCAATTACTCACATCGCCCGATAAATCTCTAATCGACAATTAGCAATATAGCTAACAATGCCTCTAGAAAATACTTCTAGAGGCAGTTGACGTTGTGAATTTTATTTATTAACTGAAAAATTAAATAATTTTTCATAAAAGTATTTTGGTCTAATCGCGATGTCTAACGACAAGCCGCTTCTCTACGAGAGGCTCCGCGAATGCGTCTACGCAAATGTTAACCCTAATTTTATCAAGTAATCTATCAAAGGGATGATTTGATACATTGAATTGTCATGTTTTAGTGATATTTATTAACTCAAATCCAGGGGGGCATCATGGTGGAAAGTAATATCAAAAGGCAGTTAGTAATTATTGGGGGAGCCGAAGATAAAGAAGGAGATTCCGTAATTTTGCGGGACTTTGTACGACGCGCTGGGGGTACAAAGGCATATATTGTAATTTTGACAGCAGCCACAGAACTACCAAGAGAAGTGGGAGAAAATTACATCAGAGTGTTTGAGCGCCTGGGAGCCGAAAATGTTCGCATTATTGATACAGAAACCCGTGAAGATGCATCTTCATCTACCGCATTGGAAGCTATTAAGAAATCAACTGGGATATTTTTTACAGGGGGAGATCAAGCTCGTATTACCAGCATCCTCAAGGACACTGAAATCGATGCAACGATTCATCAGCGCTATTCTGAAGGCGTAGTTATCGCAGGTACAAGTGCCGGAGCTGCTGTGATGCCAGATAAAATGATTGTCGAAGGTGATTCGCAAACACATCCTCGAATTGAAACTGTCGAAATGGGCCCAGGTCTGGGATTTTTACCAGGCGTAGTAATTGACCAGCATTTTTCTCAGCGTGGACGCTTGGGACGCTTAATTTCAGCTTTAATACTAGAACCTGCTGTCTTGGGATTTGGGATTGACGAAAATACCGCTATGGTAGTGACTGATAATCAAATTGAAATAATTGGTGAGGGTGCGGTTACGATTGTTGATGAATCAGAAGCTACATACAACAATATGGGCGAAATTTTGAAGGATGAGTCTTTGGCTATTTGTGGAGCAAAGCTTCATATTTTGCCACATGGCTTCAAATTTGACCTGAAAAGTCGCCAGCCTATCCTAAATAATGGCTCTGTGCCAAATGGCTCTCAACCACTTGCTTCAGTTAACACTTAACTTTTAGCAAGTGTATTTAAACTGAAAGTTTTATCTAATCGCTGTAATACCCCCTGCCTCAACCTTTGGTAGGCAGGGGATATCAAGCGGTTCAAAACTTGAGTGTAAGCGAAATCAAGTCTGCGTAGTAGCTAAGTTTTTAACAATCTGGTATAGGAAAGAGTGATATTTAAAATAACCATCTTCACCAAAGTAAGGTAGAAAGAATATCAAGGCGATTTTGTTAAACTATAAAAACTGTCAGAACGAATCTGACTGCCATTTCGCCAAACTTCAACTCTTTGTGGAGTGACTAAATAATAAAAACTTCCATTATCTGCTCGATATCTGTCTTTACCAATATTCAAAGCTACTATCTTTATAGGCTTGTTTGGGGCTTGCTTCAATTGCCCAATATAAAATAATTGACCATTTTCTTCACAGACTTTTACATGAATGCTTGCTGTCTCACCTTCAATTATGGTAACTCCATTGCATTTAGTATCAGCGCTTACAGGTGCAAAACCTATTGGAATTGGCTGTGAAGGTGAAACTTGATTTGCTACTGGGGGTGGCGAGACTGGGCGGTTCGGGTTATCCACTTGCTGAACTTTAGAACCGGAGCCAACACTTGCAGTTACAGATGTCAACAAACGAAGGGGGTCAACTGCTACTCGACCATTTGGATGAACTTCAAAGTGCAGATGAGGTGCTGTACTATTGCCTGTAGATCCCATCTCAGCAATAATTTGACCTTGAATGACCTGTTGACCCTTGCTCACCAACAAACGGCGATTGTGGCCATAGACAGTAGTGCTGCCGTCGAGATGTTTAATAGTTATGGCATTTCCTAATCCCCAATTATCCCAACCTACTTTAACAACTGTACCGGATGCCGCAGCAACAACAGGAGTTCCAGACGCCCCTGCAATATCAATTCCTTCATGTTGATATTTGCGGAAGCCTTGAGAAATAAACCCTTTAGTTGGCCAGATTAAGTTAGAAGTAAGGATAGGAGTTTGCCCAATTGGGGAATCGCCTGCCAATTGTGTTAAGGCAGATGTAGCTGTACTTAATACAGCGGTTAAGGATATTAACCCAACTAGTCCATAAGTACGGTATCGATAAGCAGTAGCTTTTTTCATAAGTTGCAAGTCTATTAGAACAATAATTCAGAGACTTTCTGATTATTTGTTGTTTCAAGCTTACTCGGAAAATATCAGGAAATCTTTAGTGAGTTTGTAGCTTTCTAGCTTTTTAGATTTTGAATTCACCAACGAGGTCTTATATCAGGCTCGGTCAATCACTTAGATTACCGCATCTGTGCAAAAATCCTAAAAGCCTCTTTGCTCTCAGCAAGAACTGCGGTCTAAATGATAAGTCTTTCGCCGGACACGATATTAGTTTTCCCTCATATAGCAGTCGCCAAAGCCGTTAGGACAGTTTGCGGGAAACGCGTCTTCAACAGCGTACTTTATGATTTTATTGATGTCCTAAGCTTCCTGTCCGTTGCTATACTTGAATGAAGTTTTAATAAATCCTATGGTTGCAATGCAGATTCAATTTTTTTCATTTCATTATCTAGATATGCCAGTTTCGCCTTTTCATCAAAAATTTGCTGTTCTAATTGAAACTTTTTAGCTGCATCAGTTTCAGCTACTAAAGCGTGACGCAGCTTAGATAATTTTTGATGGTATAGATCGCATTCTGCCTGAAGTGTTTCTAGTTTATGCTGCGATCGCCACGAGAAAAGCTTGCCATTGCACGGGTGTAAACTAATAATGGTTCCAATTGCGCCTCAGCTAAAGGTTCAGCAAAGGTTTCCACCAAAGAAGCGAGGCGAAGAATTTCTGTCTTGTCTGTAGAATTGAATTCTGAGGCTGTTGCTTGGAGTTGACTAAATGCCCGTGCAATTTGCTCGACTGCCTTGCCAGGTTTAGCATACGCTAGTGCTGTCCAATGTTGAGCCTCGGCAAAGTCTCGAACAACTAGTAGATAAAGATTTTGAGTTGAGCATTGAGCAGGCTTAGGATCAACAGTGTCAGCTTATTAATATAGGTCTAAGGTCAAGTCAAGGATTTTAAAAATAATTTTCCGTATATTTAACACAGGGAAAGAGTTTCAAATTTTACTAAAGTAGTTAATTTGTTCGCATTGAAAGGGCTGGGTGAGTTAAACTTTGCCTAACCCACCCGATAAAATTAAACAGTAGAGAAATTAGCCATTAAAAACGCGACTGCGCCACTTATTCAACCGGGCTTCCCCAATTGTTGCAGACCGTCGAGCATCAGCAATTTGCTCTTGCAAAGCTGCAATTTGTTTTTCTTGGGCGTCAGCTTGCTGTTGCAAAGATGTATATTCACCTGTGCTAGTCGGCAAACTAGAAGACTGCCAACTACTACTAAATTTTGTTGTCCCAATATTGGCAAATGGTCGTAAGTCTGCTAATTGTTGTTGCAAAGTTGTAATCTGGCTTTCTTGCTCTTGAATCTTTTGCCGTAAGCTTTCCTCGGCTGCTGTGGAAGCTGCAATAAATGGATTAACTGGAGCAGCAGTTTCTGGCTTCGGCTTGAATATTTCAGCCAGCAATGCACTAATATCCGTGAGTTTCTGTCTACCGTAAGGAGCGTTGGTAATTAGCGATCGCACCAGTTGAGGTTCATTATTCGTTGCTAAGTTTTTATCACTGCTAGAGTTGCTCCGCGCCAGTTGCAACATATTGGTAAATTCCAATATCTTTTTGCCGTTTTGAGTTTTATAACCCCGGTAATATGGCACTATGTTCTCGCCAAAGGCATCTAGATACTCGTCACTATCAAGATAAGAATCAATATCCGCCTCAAAACCCTTCTCATCGAGAATGTTGCTGTGATGTTTAGTCTCGGAGTAATCATCGGGAGCGCGACCCAGCAGGTGCTTAAAGTTCAGTTCAATTGCCCGGTAGCGATAAACGTTATCAAAAAATCTGGAGCGATATAACTCTGATTTGGCAACTTGACGCACAAACTCACGGACATCGATTATGCCTTGCTTGAGTTGGGATTCTGGAACTATGAGCCGCTCACTTTCCATGATGTAGGCATTACCCAACACTTGCCGATAAACTGCCCGAATTACAATTTCAATGTCATCAACTGAAGCAGTAGTCCACAGTTCGATGGGTTCTGTTTGGGGAAATGCTTGATATTGGCGTCGTCTGGTTTCGTCGTCTAGGAAAATCTGCATAGTTGGGTTATTGTGGGTAAGAGTAACTAATTTATCAAGTAAAAATAAAATTTCTGTAATAGGGTGGCAATACTAAATCGCAAAGCCATAACGGGCCCTACTTAAGATTTACTAATTACTGATTACTGATATTAACTTATCAACTTTTGGGGAGTTTTTTAGTTACATTTTCTAACAAACTTAGACGGCTAACTGTTAATAAATAACAGCTAATCATGATAAAAAATTAGCAATTAGACATTAACAATTAGCCGCCAACCCCCTTGGGGAGTATTTAAAATTCAAAACTTAATTTTGAATTGCAGTGTAGACGCCTGTCAGAAAAATTTCTACAGGATAGTAACTCTCAAGCACGCTCATCAAATCTAGTGTAGAAACCACCGTATTTTATCCAGTATTGTTTCAAAGTATGATGAGGTGTATGTAAACTAGCTTTTGCCTGATATAAAATAACTTGGCGATGATCGCCCATCCAAATTTTATTAACCGGGTCAACGGATATTACTGTCCCTCCTAAAGAAGTAACGCATTCAGAAAATCTCTCAATCGTTGTATATTCTAATGTCTCGAATATAAAAAAGTTACCCGAACAAATCAAATGGCGGCTGCGAATCCAGCAGCGCATCTTTTTTTCAGCCAGTGGAGGCAACATTTTGGTTTTAACAGATTCAAACTGAATCAACATAATGCGCTCACCGCACGTAATTCATCAGCAAAACTTTCCCGTTTTTCAAATTGTAATGGACCAGCAGTAGATCCCCATATTTGCTTGTGGGTTTCAATATCCATACCTTTATCTAGACTTATCCAAGTACGCTCGGTTATTTCTACTTCGCTGACAAGATATGTCTGGCATCCATTGCGTTTAATCAGACATTGATTGCCCGGTTCCACACTGCCTCGAAACATTTCACCTTCTCGTTGGAAAACCATTGAACAGTGATAACGCCGTTCGATGCTTTCTGGGGTGATGGTTTTGAGGATATCTAATTCACGAGCTGCACCGGCATAAAGCATCTGGTCTTTCAAGCTGTAATTTTCGATATAAATGCGATCGCCCCAATCGACTAGTCTATGTACTCCCTGACGATAGGGTGTCCATAAATCGTGGTCATAAGCTTGTTCAGAATAGAAACCGATGCCAGAAAAAAATTCAATCGGTAAAGGACGGAAAAAAATGTGAATGTGGGCGTAAAGTTGCGGATTTGCAAAAGATTGCTTGTAGTTGCTAAAATCTCCTGCCATCCAACAGGCTAAGGTGAGCAAATCGCTAGCGTTGGTGCTAGATTCGCTGGGCGCTATCGTCACGTCGCTTCGCTCCAAATTCAAAATTCAAAATTCAGACATTACAATCCCCATAAATAAATTTAGGAGCTTGTATCCTTTTCTGTTTTAACCTGATATTTGCTAACTGGTTTAATTTGACAAAGAGCGAATCTCTGAAGAAAAGGAAGCGGTTGTCACACCTTTACCATCACTGGTTTTAATCATCGCTACCCGAAATCTGAGATTTGGATTAGCAAACCAAATTCGCTCCTCAGCAGCAGCGAGTTCATACTCTGTTAGCAGGGTAAAAATACCATCGTCACTCAGATGATATTTAGCCACTGCTGGAATTGTTTCAGCGTACCCTTTGTCCCGCAGGAGTTTTCCTCTAGAAGGATTTTCGACATCGGGAATTGGTACTAGCACAGTACTGCCAGAGATTGCTTTATCGTCCCAGTCTGACTCACCTTCCCAAGTCATCCGAAAGGGGTGAGTAATACTGGCGGGTTCAGTGTTATACAATTGACAGATTGCTACCACTGCTGGATCGTTGGTGGATAAAGACTCAATGTCAATGTTAGACAATACTTCTTCAAAATGGGCGAATGCTAAATGATGAGCGCTACGCTGCGATCGCCATCGTCCAATAGAAAGTTCAAAAAATTCAGTAATTTCCATTAGAAAAATGATTTTAAAAAAGTAGCTTAAAATCCAAGAGATATCTTGGCTAAAAAGTTATTCTCCCAGTCTATATGCTAGCTAGCCTCCTTGACCACAACCGCATTTAGGAGTGCTGAGTGCTTAGTGCTGAGTTAGTAGTTTGGAGTTAAGAGTTAGAAGTTAGGAGTTTTCTTTTGTCCCCAGTCCCCAGTCCTCAGCCTCCTACTTAGACAAACCTAAGCAACTTCAGTGATACTGATAATTTTGCCGCCTGTCCGATGAATGTTTTGCACTTGTCCAGACAGTTGGTTGTAGTTAACTACATATTCCATGTTGCCCAGACGAGTACGGAGATTACCTGCACCTTTGACAACCTTAATCAAAAAGCGTTTGTCGGTGCTGCTGACACTAGAACCAGCGGCGGGAGCCTTGATGGATGTGGGGAAATTGGAACCGATATCACCGATCAGTTTGGCTTTGCGATCAGTATCACTGCTAGCGAATCCTCTCACTAAGCTAAAGGTGCGGTTAAAGGTAACATTCTTAATTCCTATTTGGGAACTTGTGCTGCGAACATAGGGAACAATATTCTCCCCAAAATTCTGCTGATATTCGTTGCTATCGATATAGGATTCGATCTCACCATCATAGCCCTGTTCGTTGTAGATGCGGACGTGTTCGGCAATTTCTGCTTGATCGGCAGGAGGACGCCCTAGTAGATGTTTGAAGTTCAGTTCAATGAACCGATACTGAGAAGAAGAGTTGAAAAACAGGGATTGATAGAGTTCTGATTTGGCAACGGCGTTGACGAATTCGCGGACGCTGATTTTGCGATCGCGCAATTGCGATTCAGCAGTGGCTAGTCGCTCACTTTCTAACAAGTGAGCATTACCCAAAACCTGTTTGTAAACGGCCTGAATCAGTGTTTGTAATTCACTTTCGCTGGTGTTCGGACGCAGCTCAATAGTCGGTGAATCAATAGCCCAAAGTGACATTTAAGTATCTCCTAAAAAACGCTAATTAAATTTCCGAGCATCCTACCCCTTGTAGAGGTAGAATTTCCTATCAGTTGTCAGTTATTTTTGCTACTGACTAGCTTTTGTAAAACTTTAGTTTGTAAAAGTGTGTTAAATGTCTTCGGATATCACAACTGACGGCGGAATTGGTCAAACCCTAGATTAGCCATCGCTTTGGCTAACTTTTGATCGATCGGGATTTACGGAAACAATAGCCGAAAAGAATGATTTTCAGCTAAGGGCAGTTGATCTAAGCGCATACTCCTAGATCGAGGCAAGTTACGCAAAGCGGCTTACCGCAAGGTATTGCCTTTGAGTGGGTGTAGTTTTTTGCGTAAATCCCAGAACGAGCGACACTGGGATTAAAGACTAGAGACTGAGTACAGGGGAAATTATTTTTCAATCCTTAATCTCTAATACCCAATTTCTATTCTTTAGTTGACGGGGGTAATACTAGCGATCGTACCGCCCTGTTGGTTAATTCGCTGATACTCTTGTGAAAGCTTATTGTAAGGCACGAAAAAGACTTGGTTACTGCGGCGATATTTGGAAATGTTATTTACCACATTTGCCTTGTAGCCAGTGACTTCAATCCGGTAGACCTTACCATCATCACCAGATCCCACACCCTGACGAGTGCGAGGAGTAGATGTTGGGTTGCGGAATGTAGCGCCCTTGCTGGCTGGTGAAACCACAGGAGTAGGCGTGCTTTGAATTAGCAAACTGTTTAATTTTGGTTGTTTGCCAGCTAAGTCACCTTTGAGGCTGCTGCTAGAGGAACCACGTACCAGTTGGAATAAGTGGGTAAACTGAACCAAACTCTCGATAGCTTCGGTTTTGTAGCCTCGAATATAAGGCACAATGTTTTCCCCAAAAGTTTCTTGGTATTCGTCGCTGTCTAGATAAGAATCAATCTCACCCTCAAAGCCCTTCGTATCCAGAATAGTGCTGTGTGTACGCGTTTCTTCTAAATCCAATGGTGCACGACCAAGGAAATGTCTAAAATTTAATTCAATCGCCCGATAGCGAGGCGTGCTATCAAAAAACCGCGAACGGTAAAGTTCCGACTTCCCGACTTGACGCACAAACCCGCGAACGCTAATTTCACCCCGTTTTAGTTGGGATTCCGCAACAGAAAGCCGCTCACTCTCCATTACATAAGCATTGCCTAGAACTTGCTTGTAGACAGTTCTAATTACGGTTTCAACATCTTCATTAGAGCGATTTGGCCACAGATCAATGGGATCGGTGTCTTCAAACAGAGCGACCCCTAATCGTGATGCTGGTCCAAAAGCCATTCAAACTATCTCCCACTTAACAACTAAATTTTATGAGAAAGATATTCCGCAAATGTTAAAAAACTTTACATCATTTGAAAAAGGAAAAACCATAGAGACTTTAAATCCTTATTAGTCGATTTAAGTTTTTGCATTTTTATACCCTTATACATTCTGGTATACATTCTGATACGATGCCGAAGCCATATTTATTAAAATTTGTTAACTGAAATAATACTTTAGAGAAATTTCAGCTTTTTTTTAGTATCTGATTGGTGATTGGGGTACAAGCGATGGTAAGGGGATATTCGCTTGAGCAAGAGTATTAATCGTGTTGAGTCAAGGAGTGATAATAGCTGTCAAAAAAAGGTTGCAGAATAAGCCCATCAATTTATTGATGGGCTTGATATAAGGACGCTGTTAACCTCTCTTTGCCAATCTAGCTTGCAATGCCAATGCATCGCCTTACAATACGATTGCGTCGTCTTACAATGCCATTGCATCGGCTTACAATGCGATTGTATCGACCTGCAATGCCAATGCATTGTCACTTACTTAAGCTTTCTTGCGTCAAATACATCTGTGCCCCTACCGTGTCTCGTCGTATATTGCATCTAAACGAGATGCGCTATAGTCTAGCCACCTTTTTGCCCATAGCACCATTCGCTCAACCAAGTCCTCAGCTAAACTAGACACTTAGATTCAGAACTTTTTACTTAGGACTACTGAATTTGGAAAGTAGCCAATTGGCTGATTAAATGGTCAAAATAGGGAGCAAGAATTTGCTGCTGATCGGCTTGAGAGCGTTTCAAACTAGCAGCCTTGATGCTTTTTAACCCTAAAACCATTGCATCCAATGGAACTTGTAATTCCTGATAGAGCAAATTCATATAGTGCAATCCTGTGGGATTTGTATATTCAGTGTGGCCACCTGCTATGCCATAGGTAATACAGCGGAGAAAATGCCAGAAATCTCGCCAGCAAGCTTGGGCGCGTTCAGGTGGATAAAGACCGCCTCCAGGCTGGATAATTTCAGGATAAGTCGCCAAAACCTGTTCCCTAGCTTCATCAACAATTTCGGCTGCGCGATCGCGTAATAACACAGCAACAGGAATCAAGGCTGAATTATCCGGTGACAAGCTTATAATCTGCAATAAATCTTCGTCGCTCAGATACCGAAAAGCATCATCCGCAGCTTGAAATATAGCGATCGCTGCTTTTGGATGGGACTGTTCCCACTCAGCAAAGCTGACAATTCTAGCTTTGGCGATTAATTCTTTAACGGTTTCGCTTAATTGAGTCATTGATTTAGGGGATAGGGCATGGGGGGGAGCAGGGGACAAGGAGGATAACTAATGCCCAATCCCCTTAGATTCAATCTTCTTAGAATGCGATCGCCATTTGGTGACATCTGTAAAATAAAGTAAAGAATAGTTGTACCAAATGCACTTATGGAAATCCATAAAATCCAAACTGAACTGAAGAACCCAGATTTTCACTATCGTTTGAAGGCGATCGCTGCCCTCAAAGATTATGAATCAGAAGTTGCAGTTCCTCTGCTTACCAGTAAACTTCATGACTCAGAATTTTTGGTGCGTTCTTTTGTGGCTAGGGGTTTGGGTAATCAACAATCGGCGGAATCTTTTGCGGCTTTGATGCAAATTATGAAATTTGATGATACTCCCAATGTGCGGGCTGAGGCGGCAAATTCTTTATCGCTATTTGGCAGAGTCGCAGTTTCTCATCTAGTTTTGGCATATTATCAGGATGACCACTGGCTAGTTAGGCGGAGCATTTTAGCTGCGATCGCTGAAATGGATTGCCCTGAAGAACTATTTGATATATGCGTTCAGGGTTTAAAAGATGAGGATTTCACAGTTCGGGAATCTTCTGTTGATGCACTTGGCTTACTAGCTAACTCTAGCCAACATACTGCGGCATTATCCCAAATACTAATGTTGGTGAATGATCAATCTTGGCGGATGCGCGTGCGAGTTAGCTATGCTCTCAAACGATTTGACGAACCAGAAGCCAAAGCAGCCCTGAACCAACTCAGACAGGATCAGGATCACCGAGTTGTCGGAGCTGCTTTAGAAGACCTGTTGCCACAATAGCGGCGTAGGTTTGTTCAAAATAATAAAAAGGAGTCAGAATAGTCTACCCATAAATGGATAAAGTTTTAATAAGAAAGAAATTTTAAACTTTGTTTCCCCATGAGGAGCTAGGTTTGAAATCAATGTTCATCTAAATATAGTCGCACAGAATTTATGCTGAATTCTGACTTCTGAGTTCTGAATTCTTTTTGATAAAACTTATCAGAGAAAGAGTAAATATTTGGCTTTACCTTAAATTTGACCAAATTATCCGGTTAATTTGCCAAAATCTGGAATAAAAGATCAACTTTTTCTAGATGAGGAGGCATTTGTGACTGATATCCAAACTGGTCAAATGACTTGGCGACTACCAGGTTCCTCAGAATGTGCCTTGCATTTGCGGCATAATGCTTCGGAACCTTGGCGATCGTATAAAGAATTTGCACAATATGTCCTGCCCGATCCGCCCGGTTTTTCCGAAGGATACACGACATTTTTAGCGCTCCTAAAAAAGAACTGGCAGCCGTTGTAAACTCACTACAGAACAACTAATCAAACAATTTTCGATTTTGGGTCGCACCTTTACTACGCTGTCAGCGCAACATCAAATTTTGGATTTATTTCGCTCACAAGGAGTGCGGCTTGCATCTAAAATCTAAAATCGGTACGGTCAAGCACTCAAACTTTCACGAGTTGTTGTGCGGGTATAGGCGTTCCAAGCGTCTAGTTCTGAATATGGACGGCTGGAAAGCATGGCTTTAGTTGCTTCTGTGAGTCCTTGAGCAAGAGTAAAATCTGCCCCAGCGATACTTAGAAGATTCTCCATCTCTGCATCACTGAGATCGGTTGCTCGCAGGTCTGTATCCCGTAAATCGGCTCCTGTCAATCGAGCATTTCGCAAGCAAGCCCCTGTCAAATAAGCTTTTGTCAAATCAGCGCCGCTCAAATAAGCACCTTGCAAATTGGCTCCTGTCAAGTCAGCACCACTTAGGTAAGCTCCACGCAGATTAGCACCTTGTAAATCTGCATCTCGTAAAGAAGCTGTATTGAGAAAAGCACCATTGAGATTAGCACCCGGCCCTACCGCTCCAGAAGCTTTGTAGTTATATTTTTCGGGCCATCTCGTTTGTGAATCATAACGCGCTACTTGGAGTTTGGCTGCCTCCAAATTTGCACCACTGAGATTTGCTTGTTGGAGATCAGCACGGTTTAAATAGGCTCCCTGTAAATTAGCCCCACTCAAATCGGCTCCTCGCAGATTAGCGCCTCGTAAATCAGCCCCACTCAAATCGACATTACTTAATACCACCTCACTGAGGTCGGCTCCTAATAGCTTGGCTTTACTCAAGTTAGCTTGTTGTAAATCGACTTCCCTGAGATTGAATTGGTACAAATCTATCGAATCCACAGGGGTTCCGGCTTTGAGGGCTGTTAAGATTTCTGGAGTTGGACTGGGGCGAACGCTTGTAATAAGTTGAATTTCACTATTTGTCATCAGCTGATTAAAATATCACTTTTGGAGTTATTCTACACTTTAGCTAAATCGGGACTTCATCTCATTACTCAGTATTAATAAAGCCAAAATTTGATCAAACGAGGTTTCAAAACAGATGCATATAATACCGCCTTTGACAATGATCGACTTCTTCCGTAAAAGTGAAGGTACATGGTTTACGGAACGCGCCGTTCATCATTTTGACTCGGCGGCGGATGAGTCGGGGGAGTCGAATTTGATTATAAAAGTTATGGAAAAGGACGATCCGAAAGTCCAAGAAGTTTGTAAAGCCCAAGGCATAGATCCTAGTAAAGCAACAAGCGGTGCTAGCTTTGCATGGCAGGCTAACCTAGATACCAGGCTACCGAATACCGATAATGCGGCGATTTTGGTTGATGTTCCCGACGAAACGAGGCGTTCTGGAAAACTGATTCGCAACCAAGGCTATGTTGAGAGCATTCCGGTTGTGAGCCGATATCACTTTGCCGATGATGGAGTGCTGACGATTGATACTGACTATGATAATAATCAAGGTCAGGAACGTTGTTGGTTTGTTACGGATGATTTTCGTGTCAGAGTCAGTACAGTACGAATGATGAACGGAATCAACTTAATGACTTATTGTTCCGAGCGTCGCTGTGTTTCTCAAGAAGTCTTGGAGCAAATGATCGGTCGCAATCATGCTAGGCGTTAGTGGGGAAGAAGCAGAGGAGTAAGGGAGCAGAGGAGCAGGGGAGAAGAGTTTTCCCCAATCCCCATTAAGGAATGTTGCTTTGTTTCTCATAAATGAGACGTGCATGATTGCCATCACTTATTTTCATGCAAGGGTTAATAAATCATGCTCTATGTATAAGCCTTTCCTGGAATTTTTAGAAAAAGAGCTATTTCAGCGGTTTGATTTACAAAGTAGGGTCATTCCCCCTGGTTTGGAATTCAAAATTAGCGATCGCGGCAGAAACCCAGCAACTATTCGCAGTTGGTGTCACCAATGTCAAGAGTTGCGGAAAATTCGCTATACCTACATTGATGCTGGGGAAAGCGCTCAAATTTTTAACAGCGTGATTTATCCCAGTCATCACTATGATTTACCTTTGTTAGGGATTGATTTTTTATCCTTTGGTAAAGTCAAAAACCTGATTGTGCTTGACTTTCAACCTTTATTTCAGGATGAAGATTATCAAAAAAAATATATAGTTCCGCTGAAATCTCTTCATGATAAATACCCGGATTTGGCACAAAACTTAGAAATGAAGTTTTACGATGCCAACCAGTATTTTTCTAAATACCTATTGTTTGCCAAAACAGATCCCCAAACAGTGGCAACACGAGTATTTGAAGCTTTTCAGGATTATTTAAACTTGTATTGGCAAATGTTAGCAGATGCCAAACCGCTCCAAGACCCTGAAGATATCCAGCGGATTGTCAAAGTCCAAAAAGACTATGACCAATATAGTGCAGACCGCGACCCAGCATCTGGTTTGTTTAGCAGTTACTTTGGTCATGAATGGGCAGAGCGCTTTCTCCATGAGTTCTTATTTGAAGATGCTGTTCCCCTAGCAGTCAGTGGCAGTAAAAGATAACTATCATTGGGGATTATTAATTTTGAATGCGTGAATTTTGAATTTGGAGCAAAGCGACGTGACACTCTATCAGCCATTTCTCGATTATGCGATCGCTTATATGCGATCGCGCTTAGATTTACAGTCCTATCCTATCCCCACTGGGTTTGAGTCCAAGAGTGCTGTTGTGGGCAAGGGAAAGAATCAGGAAGAAGTTGTCACCACCAGTTATGCCTTTCAAACTGCAAAATTGCGGCAAATTCGGGCAGCTCACGTACAGGGTGGTAATTCGCTGCAAGTGCTGAATTTTGTGATTTTTCCGCGCCTCAACTACGATTTACCCTTTTTTGGGGCAGATTTGGTGACATTGCCAGGAGGACATCTAATTGCTTTGGATATGCAGCCCCTATTTCGGGACGATCTAGCATATCAGGCAAAATATACTGAACCAATTCTGCCGATTTTCCACGCCCACCAACAACATCTGTCTTGGGGAGGAGATTTTCCCGAAGAAGCACAGCCTTTTTTCTCTCCCGCTTTTCTGTGGACTCGTCCCCAAGAAACAGCTGTCGTAGAAACTCAGGTGTTTGCCGCTTTCAAAGACTATTTGAAAGCTTATTTAGATTTCGTGGAGCAAGCAGAAGCTGTAACAGATTCCCAAAGTTTAGTAGCCATTGAGCAAGCCCAACTGCGATACCTGCGATATCGGGCTGAAAAAGACCCAGCGCGAGGGATGTTTAAACGCTTCTATGGTGCAGAATGGACTGAGGAGTATATCCACGGATTTTTATTTGACCTAGAGAGAAAATTAACAGCTATTAACTAGAGGCTCTTTGACCGCACTCAGTGCTGAGTATCTCGTTACTGAAGACTTATTCAAGTCACGTTAAACTAGGAAAAGAATCTAAGTTATACCAATTCAAAAAATGTTTGCGATATGATACGCTGACGCGCACCTTTTCCGATGCCTTGGAAAAGGTTGGGAAGAGGTCTTATCTATATATGTGTTGCATTCTTTTTTCAAATTGGTATTAACTGTACTTAAACTAGTTTGTCTTCATAATGGTTTCCACCTTTCCCAATCCCTCTTCTGTTGATCTATCTCGCATTCGACTTTCGATCCGCTCATTGCAACCGCAGTTAGTAGAGTGGCGGCGGCGATTGCATCAACAACCAGAGTTGGGTTTTCAAGAAAAACTGACTGCTGAGTTTGTATCACAAAAGCTGCAAGAATGGGGAATTGAGCATGAAACTGGCATTGCCCACACTGGCATTGTTGCCACCATCAAAGGCGACAAACTCACCACTCCCCAAGTTTTAGCGATTCGCGCGGATATGGATGCTTTGCCAATCCAAGAACTCAACGAAGTGCCGTACAAATCGCAGCATGATGGAGTGATGCACGCTTGTGGGCATGATGGACATACAGCGATCGCTTTAGGTACAGCTTATTATCTCCAGCAGCATCGTCAAGACTTTTCCGGTATCGTGAAAATTATCTTTCAGCCAGCGGAAGAATCACCAGGAGGCGCAAAGCCGATGATTGAAGCTGGAGTTCTGAAAAATCCAGATGTTGATGCGATTATTGGTTTGCACTTGTGGAATAATTTGCCTTTAGGAACAGTCGGTGTGCGGGCTGGGGCATTAATGGCAGCTGTGGAATGCTTTAACTGCACAATTTTGGGCAAAGGTGGACACGGCGCACTACCTCATCAAACTGTTGATTCCGTTGTTGTTGCTGCCCAAATTGTCAATGCTTTGCAAACCATTGTCGCTCGGAATGTTAATCCCATTGATTCAGCAGTAGTGACAGTGGGAGAACTTCACGCTGGAACCAAGCGTAATGTAATTGCTGATACAGCGAGAATGAGTGCTACTGTTAGATATTTTAATCCTAGTTTGAAAGGCTTTTTTAACCAGCGTGTCGAGCAGATTATTGCTGGAATTTGTCAGAGTCATGGTGCAAATTATGATTTAGAATATTGGTCACTTTATCCCCCAGTAATTAATGATATAAAAATAGCAGAACTAGTGCGATCTGTAGCAGAAGAAGTTGTAGAAACTCCTGTGGGGATTGTGCCAGAATGCCAAACTATGGCTGCTGAAGATATGTCATTTTTCTTAGAAGAGGTTCCTGGTTGTTATTTCTTTCTAGGTTCTGCTAACCCCGCGAAAGACTTAGCATATCCCCATCATCATCCCCGGTTTGATTTTGACGAAACCGCCTTGGCAATGGGTGTAGAAATATTTGTTAGATGCGTGGAAAAGTACTTTGTTTCAACTTAAATAATAGGATAATTATTGCCGACGACAGGATTTAATAGGGTTTTTAAACCTACCCAAAACCTCAAAACCTCTTCTTAGCAGGAGTTTGGGGTAGGTTTATTAAAGAGAGTGAGGGTTGGTGATTTTTTGAAAAAATTCGCTTCGCTAATCGAGTACTGGTAGCTTTTTCTTAGTCCCTTTTTTTGAGGGAGATGTCGTTTCACCAGTGTAATACGCTATTAATTTTTACTCTGTGCCTGTTTTATGCCGATGTCGTCATAAGTTGATTTTCCCACCTAAAGAGCGATCGCACTTCCGGGTTAAAAAAGAGCCAGAAGGCTTTCTGGTAGTGGATTTTAGCGCTATGGCGTCAAAACTTTATTTACCTATCTCTGTATCCGGTAGTTTTTTTTACATATTTTTACATCAAGCAGATTGCTTGACTTTTTGTCACACAACTTGTAATACTAAGGCTAAGGAGAAAAATTTACTTTACTTAGATACTAACTGTATGGCCACAAATGACATCGTTTTTCTACAAGACTTGACTGGATCGTATTATGATGACTTACCCAGACTGAAGGTTTTACTTCCTGCGGTAGTAAACCGATTAACCAGCCCTTATTTAACTAACATTTTTGGTAATGATCTTCAATTTGGTCTTGCCTCTTTCAAGGATAAACCAGTACCGACTTTAGGTGAGCCTGGTGATTATGTTTATCAAAAAGAGGTTTCTTTAACCACTGATGCAGCACTAATTAAAACAACAGTCACTGGTACTCCTGGCATTCCTGGTACTGGTTTTGTTGCTACTGGCGGTGCTGACGAACCCGAATCACAATTAGAGGCACTTTTACACGCTGCCTTAGATAGTAGTATCGGTTACAGAGTAGGCTCAAAGCGTTTAGTTTTCCTAGCTACCGATGCGACCTATCACATTGCAGGGGATGGTGCTGCGGCCAATCCGACTGCTATCACTGTGGCTAATAACGGAGATGGCGTAATCGATCCTAATGAAGATTATCCAGATATTGCACAAGTACAGACGGCTCTGATCGCAAATGATATTATTCCTGTTTTTCTAGCTACCAGTGATGTTAAAAGTACTTACGACGGGCTGGTTAGCAGTTTAGGTCGGGGTATTGTGACAACTCTTGATAGTAATAGCGAGAATGTGGCTGATGTCATAAAATTTGCGATCGCTAAAGCAAATGCTGTAATAACTATTGAGGGAACCGACGGCGATGAAAACATTGATGCCTCTAATATAACTACACCCGGCAATCAGGTTGTTTTTGCAGGGGCGGGTAACGACACTATTGACCTCTTTGGTGTTCCTGGCAACCATTTTGTTGATGGAGGAGCAGGTTTTGATGTCATTTATGGTGGGGGTGGTCAAGATATATTTGATGGTGGCAGTTCTGATGACAACCTATACGGAGGAAACGGTAATGATACTCTCCTTGGCAGTAGTGGCAACGATGTTCTACGAGGACAAGGCGGCGACGATATCCTTCAAGGAGATAGTGGCAAGGACGATTTATTTGGGGGAGCAGGCAACGATAGGTTTATATTTGACACTGGATCAGCATTTACGACTGATGACCTCGGAGTAGATATAATCAACGACTTCCAAAGAGTTGCAGGTAATACGGACACAATCGAACTATCGAGAGATACTTTTACTGTTTTAGGTTCTTCTGGTTTTATCTTTGCTACTGTCAGTACTAACGCAGCTGCTGAAACAAGTACTGGCAATATTGTTTACAGTACCGGGACTCGTAGCCTGTTTTATAACGCAAATGGTGCAACACCTGGATTTGGTTCCGGTTCTAGTCTGGCAGATCCCCAAGGAGGTCTATTCGCAACATTTGCATCAAGTACTCCCACTCTAATCGCCACTGATTTTACTATTGTTGATTAATTACAATACTTCGGACAGAATCAGGCTATAAGCCATAAGAGGATGTTTTACATCTGTGCATTGGTGTTAACTTAAGGTGAAAACCAGTCATATCGTGTCCGGTTAAAGACTTATCATTAAGACCGCAGAGGGGCAGAGGAGAGGGGTTTTTGGGCTTTCTGCATAGATTCAGGAATTATAACTAATTAGCCGGACATGATATCAGGTAAACGCATTTAAAATAAACATCTGGTGAAATCAATTATACGTTACCTGAAATCCTTGTAGAGACTAGCAGTGCTGCGCCTCTACATGCTTTTTGACTCATATCTCTAATTTATGACTGCCGGTTTGTGTTTATTGCTAACTTCTAAAGGCAGGAAAATCGTCAAAACTTCCCCATAGTGTGGACGCTGGCGCACAATCAGTTTGCCACCGATCGCTTGAAACAAATGCTTGGTTGCAGCGATATTCAAACTAATCGTACCTGTTTCTGGTTGGAACATCAGCAGTTGACCTAGAGCTTTGCGAATTGGTGGTGTTGCAGGTGTGGCGGCTTTATTTGAATCTTTGCACCGGAATTGCGGCGATAATTGTAACTTCAGTTGATCTCCCGCTGGGATAACTTGTACTTGAATATGGCTGCCAGCGGGTAAGCTGCGAGTAAAATTTTCTATCAAACCAGTGAGAACCTGATCTAGCATGGTGGGATTGCTTACCACTGTCGGTAGTTGCTGGGGTAAAACAACATTTAAAGTTAAGTTCCGCCGATGCGCTGCTTGTTCCCAACGGGGAATGCTCTGCTGCAACACCTGATCTAAAGACATCGGCGTGAGTTGAGTTTTTGATGATTTTGCTGAGGCAGTAGTTTCCAATTCTGCGGCCTTAAACAGCAATTCCATGCGGTCAATTTGCTCGGTACACTCGTGATCGATAATTTTTAAGCGATTGAGCACGCTAGCATCTAAATCTCGCCGCTTCAACAGCAGACGAGTCATGGTGCGAATAGTGGTTAAAGGTGTGCGAACTTCGTGAGCGAAGGCTTGGAGCAATTCTACATCAGGATTTGGGGAAGGTGGGGCCCCCTCTGTGGATAAGAGGTAATGGGTATTGGGCATTGGGCATTGAGGGATAACTCTTCTCCCCTGCTCCCCCACTCCTCTGCTCCCTTGCTCCCTTGCTTCTTCCTCAGTTCCTAGTAAAGAGTCGTTAGTCTCTTCTGGTTCTGTTAATTCCTGAAGCAATAACTGGCTAAAGTGAATCATCATACGGTAGTCTGGTGCTACCGGAGAATACTGTTCTACTAATGCGTCCAAGCGGGCAAAAAATTCTGGATTAGCCAGCATTACCCGTGCCCCTAGCGATCGCCAAGCCTGTTGCACTATCTCTGGCTCAAAAGAAAATGAAAAGGTTTTTTTACCGTTTTTCTGGGTTGCTAAAACTAGCACTAATCTAAATTTATCTGTAAAAACTAAGCAAAACTGTTCTGCGCCTAAAGGATCGCCAGGCAGTAAAGGAAGTACTGATTCATGGGGAGCAATGTCTTCATTTACAGACGCAATCGCACCTGGCATCTGAAATGGCATCAGCGCCAAGGGGTTAAATGGTTTTGCTGTAAAAGTTACTGTTTGTAAACTTTGAGTCAATTTTGGTTGACTAAATAAGGGTGCTGGTGCGGCTAAAACTAATCCTTGGGTTGTGTCAACTGAAGGGTCTGCTAAAGTATTTAATAGCAAATGTTCTGTCGCTGCGAGGCTGATACGCCACTGCTGCTCTGCTTTAGCAGGTGAACATTCTGCCACACTTGATTGATTTTCAGCCAAGATTTCGCTCAGGCTTGGCAATATACATTGGTACACAGGCTTTCACCCCTTAATTCAAGAGCGACTAACAGCGTCTGGGTTAGACATTTCACTACTATCTAAGAGGTTATAGCTATTTGTATACTGGTGACAGTGGTAGAACCGAACAATTCAGGGGCAATTCCCCTCTAACTGCGATCGCACTTAAGGGCTGAAAAACATTGGCACTGACTTTTACCGATAGGCGTGGCGATCGCAAATTAATGATCGACAGTGAAGGTGAAACTGTCAGTGCCGTTGAAGTTGGCATTGGGGGTGTAGATGAAGAAGTCGTCGCCGGGATTGTCTGGAGTGTTGTTGTCATTAAGTGTCAGTGTGCCGTTAGTGGGGTTGGTGAAATCACTAATAGTTAAAGTATTGCCATCGATATCTGTATATCTACGCAGAAGATTGCTAGCAAGGATGTTAATGGCGATATCTTCGTTAGTGGTAGCGGCAGTCGGAAAGCCAAACACTACATAGCTTTCCCCTGCAAGAATCTGAGCGTTGGGGGAGGCATTACTTGCCCCGATAATCAAGTCATCGAAGCCATCGCCGTTGATGTCCCCCGCACTGCTGACAGAACTGCCTGAATTTTCACCCACATCAATGCCGTTAATCACAAAGCCGTTGCTGCTATTAAGCTCAGATAGATTTAAAACTGCATTAGCCATTGTTGTTGATTCTCCAAGTTGTTTGTTTCTCGGCTGTAAAACGTGAAGTTTCACGTCTCTCATCCCATCGTTACCATCCGCCGAATTTCATCACTCTTAAAGCCGATCGCCATTGGACGACGCACCCCTGGTAGCGCCACCACGTCGTATAATTCCAGTACCACCACCGTCTGCACAGAATGGACAATATCACCGCTTTTCAGGTCAATCACCAGTAGCCCACAGCGAGGTTCAGCATTTTTTTTAAATAATTTTTCGTCTAAAGGCAAACCACTGAAAGTCTTGTTATGCCTGGGCTGAGAAACTCCGACGATCGCAAAGTCGCCATGAAATGCACAACCGCGCATATATCCTGGACAAAATGCCACAGGTTCAAAGCTGCCCCGTTTAAAGTCTAGGTAGCCAAAATCTCCTGTTCCAGAGTTAAGTAACCACAGCTTGTCTTTATACCACCGAGGAGAATGGGGTATGGAAAGTCCTCTGATGAGTATCTCGTTACTTTCCACATCAATGACGCAACCACCATCAGCCCGCCTATCCCGCCATCCTTCTGCCACATCCGACTGACTCACAGCAGTGACATATCTGGGCTGACCATCTCGTATTGCTAACCCGTTAAGATGACACCTGTCTTCTGCTGCCAATTTACTAATGTCAAATTTCGCCTGTCTTTTGACAAAAACCCAATTTCTTGTTGTGCCAGTAATAATTTTGTGATGACAGATTGTCCCAAAACATACATAAACTATTTTTATATATAATTTGAGAACATCTTTGCACAAGCAAGAATCATGTTCATCCAAGCTTTATATCCGTTAGCGAGTCAGATGCTCTTGCTGCGCTATCGAGCGCCACAGCTTGTCGTAGACATCGTATTTTTTAGGTAGATTAGCAATAGACTATCTCAAGGGCACTTTATGACTTCTTTTGATTCAGCTAAAGATTTGGTACTAGTTGTTGGTGCTACAGGTGGAGTCGGGCAATTAGTGGTAGGCAAGTTACTCGAAAAGGGTTTAAAAGTTCGCGTTCTGACACGCAATGCTGCAAAAGCTGAAGAGATGTTTAACCAAAAAGTGGAAATTGCCGTTGGCGATATTCGCCAGCCAGCTACACTGCCAGCTGCAATGCCAGGTGTTACCTACATCATAAATTGTACTGGAACTACTGCCTTTCCCTCTGCGCGATGGGAGTTTGACCAACCCCCAAACTTGATTGAATGGGGAATTATTTTCCTTAATCCCAAATCTAGTGAAGCAAAAGCAAAGAATAGTCCGGCAAAGATTGATGCTCAAGGTGTCAGCAATCTAGTAGCAGCAGCACCCCAGAATTTGAAGCGATTCGTTTTCATCTCTTCTTGTGGAATTCTCCGTAAAAATCAGTTTCCTTTTAGTATTCTTAATGGTTTTGGCGTGTTGGATGCCAAACAAAAAGGCGAAGAGTCCATTATTAATTCAGGATTACCCTACACCATTATCCGCCCAGGACGCCTCATTGACGGGCCCTATACCTCATACGACCTCAACACCCTCCTGAAGGCAAAAACTGGGGGTAAATACGGTGTGGTCATAGGCACTGGGGATACACTTTCGGGTGATGCCAGCCGGATTGATGTCGCAAACGCTTGTGTAGAATGCCTTTTTCAGCCAAGTAATTCTAGGAAAATTTTTGAAATAGTCAACCAAGGACAAAGACCACCTGTAATTGACTGGGAAACTCTTTTTTCTGGGATTGAGTAACTTCTGAGTGCTAAGTGCTGAGTTATTATTCTCTCTTCATGCCCCATGCTCCATCCCCAATCTCCAGTCCTTCTGTAGTTTATTGCCTCAAAAGACGGCAAACACCACTCGGACGTTACGGTTCACCCTAATTACTGAAAGTATTAATTCTTCTACATTAGACAGAGTGAAGACAAATTAATCCATGAACCAACTAAAAACACAATTTAGTTAGTCTAACCGTCCCAAGTAAGGTTCGGGAAACCACCCTTCATGGACTGGCTACCACTAAGCTTCAGTATATATATCAGCATAGTCTGGAGTTTTAACCCCAGGAAAGCCAAATCAAAGGTATTCATGCTGAACTGGCTGATTTATTGACCCTGTTGGTTCAAAATTTAGTGCTTTATATTCTCATTCATTCATTTGTAGTTATACGGAGCCAGCACCTAAAATGGCAAAAGTAGTTGGAATTGACTTAGGAACAACGAACTCCTGCGTGGCAGTGATGGAAGGTGGCAAACCCACAGTAATTGCTAATGCTGAAGGTTTTCGGACAACGCCATCAGTAGTCGCATTTGCGAAAAATGGCGACAACTTGGTTGGCCAAATCGCCAAACGCCAAGCGGTGATGAACCCCGAAAATACGTTTTACTCAGTCAAACGCTTTATCGGTCGCCGCTACGATGAAGTTAGTAACGAAGCTACGGAAGTTTCTTACAAAGTTCTCAGCAGCAACGGCAATGTCAAATTAGATTGTCCAATAGCTGGTAAACCGTTTGCTCCTGAAGAAATTTCTGCAAAAGTTCTTCGCAAACTAGTTGAAGATGCCAGCAAATACCTGGGTGAAACCGTAACCCAAGCTGTAATCACCGTTCCCGCATACTTCAACGACTCGCAACGGCAAGCGACAAAAGACGCTGGTAAAATTGCCGGGATTGAAGTTCTACGGATTATCAACGAGCCTACAGCTGCTTCTTTGGCTTATGGGTTTGACAAGAAGAGTAACGAAACTATCCTCGTATTTGACCTTGGTGGTGGTACTTTCGACGTATCCGTGCTGGAAGTAGGAGACGGAGTTTTTGAAGTACTAGCCACATCTGGTGATACCCACCTTGGTGGTGACGACTTCGATAAAAAAATAGTTGACTTCTTAGCTGAGAAGTTCAAGAAAGCCGAAGGTATTGACCTGCGGAAAGACAAACAAGCTTTACAACGTCTGACTGAAGCCGCAGAAAAAGCCAAAATTGAGCTTTCTAGCGTCACCCAAGCAGAAATTAACCTACCATTTATCACCGCAACCCAGGATGGGCCCAAGCACCTGGATACAACCCTGACTCGCGCCCAGTTTGAAGAACTTTGCTCTGACTTAATTGACCGTTGTCGTATTCCTGTGGAAAACGCCCTGCGGGATGCCAAGTTAAACAAAGGCGATATTGATGAAGTGGTGTTAGTTGGTGGTTCTACGCGGATTCCTGCAGTCCACCAGATTGTGAAGCAGGTATTAGGTAAAGACCCCAACCAAAGCGTTAACCCTGATGAAGTCGTAGCAGTTGGTGCAGCCATTCAAGCCGGGGTACTGGCTGGTGATGTAACTGGCATCTTGCTGTTAGATGTGACACCGCTATCTTTGGGTGTGGAAACATTGGGCGGCGTGATGACCAAAATTATCCCCCGCAACACCACAATTCCTACCAAGAAATCGGAAGTTTTCTCCACTGCTGTGGATGGACAAACCAACGTAGAAATTCACGTCCTCCAAGGCGAACGCGAATTCTCTAACGATAACAAGAGCTTGGGAACCTTCCGCCTCGATGGTATTCCTCCTGCACCACGTGGCGTCCCTCAAATTGAAGTGGTGTTCGACATTGACGCTAACGGTATCCTTAACGTCACCGCTAAGGACAAAGGTACTGGTAAAGAACAGTCCATCAGCATAACTGGCGCTTCCACCCTGGATAAAAATGACGTTGACCGGATGGTGAGAGAAGCTGAACAGAACGCTTCATCTGACAAAGAGCGGCGTGAAAAGATTGAACGCAAGAACCAAGCCGATTCTTTGGCATACCAAGCTGAAAAGCAGTTACAAGAGTTGGGCGATAAAGTTCCCGATGCTGACAAGACTAAAGTCGAAGGTTTAGTAAAAGAACTGCGGGAAGCAGTTGCTAAAGAAGACGATGAGCAAATTAAGAAGCTCACTCCAGAATTGCAACAAGCACTATTCGCTGTTGGTAGCAACATCTATCAACAAGCTGGTGCAAGTGCTGGTGCCGGTGCGGGTGCTACATCTGGTGGTGAACCTCAAGATAGTAGTAGTTCCTCTAGTTCTGGTAACGGCGACGATGTGATTGACGCTGATTTTACAGAGAGCAAATAATTCCCTTACTTCTTTTGGGAAGATTATCTTGTCCCACCTTATAATTACCCACTCAGACAAATGCCTGAGTGGGGATTTTTTTTAATGAGTTGGGAGTTAGGAATTAAGAGTTATATAAAGTCTGGTTAATCCCTTATGCCATATCCACAAGCACCTTGGACACTTCAGGGCCATGCTATCCAAACTCTGCATTTGCTAAATATTGACCAAGTGCGCCCTTTGATTCCCTTAGAGTTAGAAATTGTTTCTGTATGGCCTGGTAAAACCCTCGGTAGCGTGTATTTCTCTAATTACGGGTCAGGCTCAGTACTGGAGTATAGTGAGTTAATTGTTGTCCCAGCTTTGATTAATTACCAAAGGAAAATCGGTGCTTGGATTTCCCATATTTATGTTGATAATGCTGATTCAGTGGCTGGTGGTCGAGAAATCTGGGGACTACCAAAGGAACTAGCTAAGTTTACCTGGGAACAAGGAAAGTATGTTACTGTGCATCAGGAAAACCGGAAATTGTGTAGTCTTAAGTATAATCAACAAAGCTTGGCATGGAGACAGCGATTAAGTGCTTCTAGTTTCAGCGCTAAGGGTGCTGATTTGCTGATATTCCCTGCTGAATTTGAGTCTATGTTGGGTTTGATTGGTTCTAAGTTAGAAATCCCCGTCGAAAGTCCTTTTTCTGGAATAGGTTTGGGTCAACCTTGGTTAACTGTCCGTTGTGAGCAGTTGAGTTTGCGGGTTGATGCGCCAAAAGTGGTAGGTCAATCAATTTTAGATTAATTTAAAGGTGTTTTATTTTACTCTAAATAAGACACCTTGAGCTTTCACTTTTTTTTGTAGATGTCGTCACAGAGATAGCGATCGCTCTTTGTTTTTGGGTTATTCTTCAGATAATCATGCGCCACCTCACAACCGCGTTTGAGAAGTTCCTTGAGGTCAAAATCCCAAACTAAAATTTTGCCATCACCAATAGCTGCAATACTCTTGCCATCTGGGCTGAAACTCACATCATAGCTACCAAAGTGTTGGAAGTTGGTTGGCAAAGTGCCATCAATGTTCCACAGTTTGACTGTTTTCTTGCTAGCTGAGGCAATAACCTGACTGTCTGGACTAAAACTGATGCTGTTTACAGAATCGGCATCGTATACTTTTACAGTTCTTGTGCCATCTAATGACCAAATTACCGTCCCTATCTTGTCTTGACTACCAGATGCAATCATCTTGCCATTAAGACTGAAACTTACACTGTTAACCCCATTTCTATACTGATTAAAAGTTTTAATTATTGTGCCATTTGCGATCGCTACTTCAGCCAGAAAGCCATAAGCTCTGGCTGTTTTAAACTGATTGGGATATATTTTATGCAGTGCCAATGCTTTGTTAGCAACAGTCTCCAACTCTTGCCAAGACTGGAGACTTTGAAGTACAGATCCCAAGACGTTAATAAATTTGGCGACTAAATCTTTGCGGCTAGCTTGCTCAAATAACTCAATACATTGTTGAAAATAATCTTTAGCAAGATTAAAAGCACGTTCCTGTTCCGAGTGATGCAACAGAGCGTATGTACGCCACCACAATCCCAGAGAGTAAAGTAAACAAGCTCGTCGTTCTAAAATACGCAAAGATGGGAAGTCTTGATTGAAAAGCGCCTAGCCCGACTTCTGTGTGTAAACGCCGTTCTGCTTCTTTGAGCAACGCCTGAAGACGCTTTGGTTGCTCGATTTTGAATGGTTGTAAGCTTTCACTCACACTACTCGCGATCGCTAAGAGAATATCAGCAATATCGACATTTTCCATTTCCATGTTGTTACTAGACTCAAAATAAACTACATGAAAACCTTCCTGCTCTAGTTCTGCTTGGAGTCGCAGCAACTCAGTAGATTTGCCACAACCTATATGCCCTGTAAATAGATTACAGGTTGGCTCATCAGGTGAAAGGAAGGTGATAATTTCCTTCAATTCCTCAATGATCTGACCACCACAGACTGAGGAAAAATCAATATAATACTTTCCTTCGTCCTGATTTTTCACATTCAGCGTCTTGCTGGGCTGAGTTGCTTGAAAAATTTACGTACATCCAGGTTTTCCACAATTTACCTCAGCGTATTCTTCATTCCGCAAAATTAAGTTATTTTTGTAGTAAATGTGAGTTTTTGACTATCTATCGTCTAAGCTCCCAACATTTGTAAGTTATGTAAAGTGGCATAAAGCCCTCCTTGTTGCAGTAGTTGCTCATGACTTCCCTGTTCGATTAATTCGCCACGCTTGAGAACAAAAATTCGGTCTACATTGCGAATTGTAGACAAGCGGTGAGCAATAATAATGGCGGTACGTCTGAGCAAAAGCTGGTTTAATGCCTCTTGAACTGAAGCTTCTGTTCCAACATCCAAACTAGCGGTAGCCTCATCTAGTACCAAAATTTGCGGATTGCGAATGGCAGCCCGCGCAAAGGCTAAAAGTTGCTTTTGACCACTAGAAATATTTGTGCCCCGTTCTCGAAGTTGAGTATCATAACCTTGGGGTAATTCTTCTATAAACTGGGCAATGTTGGTTTCTTCAGCTGCTTGTTGAATCTGTTCAATGGTGTAGCCATCTCCTAAAGAAATGTTGCTTTTAACATCGCCAGCAAACAAAAAGCCTTCTTGTAAAATTACTGCCATGTAACGCCGCAGTTCTGCTTGTGGTACTTCCCGAATATCGACGCCATCTATGAGAATGCGTCCTTGAGTGGGTTCGTAGAGGCGGCACAAAAGACGGATAATCGAAGTTTTACCTGCACCAGTGGGGCCAACTAATGCAATTTTTTCACCAGGATGAATGGTGAAATCTAAGTCTTTAATTACGTAATCATCATTTTTGTAAGCAAACCAGACGTGATCAAAACGAATCTCTCCCAGTTCTGGGGGAGAAGTGAGGTTTGGGGATTCTAGATTTGCCAGGATTTCGTCGATGTAGCCAAATTTTGCATCAAATATTGAGAAGCGGACATTGGCGCGATCGCGAATTTCTATCGGTTCGTCTAATATATCGCCTACGCGTTCAATGGCGGTGAAACCAGCTTGAATTACTGTAAATTTTTCCGCAAAAGCCCTTAAAGGGTCAAATAATCGCTGGGCATACAATACGAATGTAGATAAAGTCCCGAAAGTCAAGTTTTTTTCCAACAGCAACCAACCACCCATGCACAAAACACCTGCGATCGCAATCAGTCCAATCCATTCTAAGGTTGCTGAAACAAATGAATCATAAAAGATGGTTTTATCCATTTGCTGAGTGTAGTTGCTGTTCGTAGCACGAAACAATTCGGCATTAAATTTTTCTCTACGGAACAACTGCACGACGTTAATACCAAGCACATTTTCTTGTAGCTGTGAATTCAGGATCGAAAGTTCTTCTCGCCCTTTGTAATTGGCTTTGCGGTACTGTTTTTGAATGTAAACAATTACCCAGCTAGTTGGTAACAGCATCAATAGCAGCAAGCAAGAAAGTTGCCACTGGATGGAAAACATTAAACCCAAAGTCACCAGCATTAAAAACAAATCGGATATAATGCCAACTGCCCCAGTAGAAAAGACATCGCCTAACACTTCCACATCACTGGTGATTCTGGTAATTAATTTACCTACGGGTGTGCGGTCAAAAAAGCGCACTGCTAGAGATGTTACATGCTGAAATAAGTCTTGGCGAATTGCTGCGGTGATTTGTTGCCCTAGCTTTTGGACTATATAACCTTGCAAACCTGTCAATATCAATTGGATGGCGATCGCAATTACCAGTAATCCCTCTAGGATATTTAGCCCTTGCGAGAAGGGACGATTCCTGAAAAATTCGTAAGTGCTTGGTTCGTGACGAATTAGGGAGATTACTTGGCCAATCAAGAAAGGTTGTAAGGCATTAGCTAGTGCGATCGGTACGAGTAGGCACATCGACAGCGCCAGTAGCCGCCCGTTACGACGGGCATAAGGCACCAAACGCAAAAATAACCGCCAGTCATTTTCACGCCGACGAGCTGGTGTATAAGATTTTTTCAGAGATTGGTAGATGCTCATAGTAAGAGCATTATATTAATGTTTGGAAAAAAACACGCTTGTTTAAAGTAGCGTTTATCTTCCTACTCTGATACCATGCCTGAGATAGAAACTGCAAGACTACTACTAAGACCTTATATTCCTCAAGATTTGGATGATTCCCTTTACATTTTGCAATCTTAAAACTATCAGTCTCCTACCCAGAAATATTGCCACTGTTTAATTTAATTTGGCGGCTCAAAACGATTCACAACCGCAGTTCACAGAATCATTGGCGAACCAACTGCTAAACATAAGGACTTTCAAGGGGTGGAAGCATTTAGGGTGCGCTGACTGGGTTACAGCCCAAAGGCTTGATTTATAATGCCGAGCAAGGTTATCAACTGGCATTGTCTTTACTGGCCTTGTGGTTGCGGCAACGGTTGAGTTGAAAATAGCGATGTAACAACAAGATTCCCGACTTTTGAAATAAATCGGGAATCTGAGGGCGCACTGCTATGCGTCCCTACGGTAATTGTATTAATTGCTTCATAAATATTCCTGTAAGTATGAAAAAATAGCATACTTATCTGTTTACGTCTTATATCTAAAGATAGAAGATTGAGGTTAAAATTTGGGAAACCTAAGAGGGGTTCATTCCCAAGAGATGTCCTACCTACTTATCGCAGAATGCAACTGAGGTCAGATGAGGCAACCTTTAAATCGAGTTAAAGAATGGGAACAACGTCGTGACGAAGCAAACCGCTACTACCAACGGGGGAAATTTCAAGAGTCTCTCGATCTTGCAACCAAAAATTTACACTTGGCTAGAGCAATTCCAGACCGAGCCAGAGAAGGTTATACATTAAACGACCTCGGTTTAGCTCACCTCAGTTGCAGGCAACCTCAAAAAGCATTAGAGCGCTTTTATCAGGCGCTTTCGGTTGCTATTGAAATTGGCAACACGCCAGCAGAGGCAACTGCACTTAGCAATCTGGGTTCTACCTACAGCCATCTTGGACGCTTTTCGCAAGCATTAGAATATTTTGACAAAGCACTGCCAATCTTTAGGCGATCGCAAGATACCCAAAATGAAGTTTCTACTCTTAATGATATAGCTCTAATTTATACCCGCTTAGGAGAACCGAAACGGTCACTGTTGCTACAACACCAAATTTTGAGAATGCGGCGATTGTTAGGTGACTTTTCTGGTGAAGCCACAACGCTCAATGGCATTGGATTTGCTTACAATGTCTTAGGCAAGTTTGAGCAAGCGCTAGAATTTTTTCAAGCAGCACTGCCAATTCAACGAGCTGTGAAGAATTTACTTGCAGAAGCAACGACCTTGAACAATATTGCTTCTGTCTATCATGATTTAGGAAAACCCAAAGAAGCACTATTGCTCTACAATCAAGTTCTTTTGACACGTCGAGCAATCAGCGATCGCTCTGGTGAGGCAACAACTCTTCACAACATTGGTTTTACCTACAGCACGCTGGCAGAGCATCGCCAAGCAATGAAGTTCTACAAGCAAGCCATTGTGATTTATCAAGAACTGGGCGATAATCTCGGAGAAATTTCAACTTTGTTAAATATGGGAAGCCTTTACGCCACCACGAAACGGAAAAAAATGGCGCGATCGTGCTACCAAAATGCCCAAGAGTTAGCAGAGCAAATCGAATATCAGCCACTTTTAGAAAAAGTACAGCAGTTCATAGATTCTCTATAGTATCCAGTTCCCCTTCTCCCATATTGGGAGAAGGGGTTAGGGGATGAGGGCAACCCTACTAGTGAAATTAAATATGCGTTATCCAAAACCCTTCAAGAGACGTAGCACTTGCTACGTCTCTTGATTCTTTTTTACCCTAGCTACAATACCAAAGTTGTAGCTAGAACAAGGACATCCATGAAAGCTTACGAAATTCAAAGCAACGCCGGGATTGATGCCCTGGCATTAGTCGATCGCCCTGAACCAAAACCCACAGATGGACAAGTTCTGATTCAAGTCAAGGCAACATCCTTAAATTATCGCGATCTGCTTGTCGCCCAAGGAGCTTACGGTGCTGGACAGAAATATCCGTTAATTCCCATGTCTGACGGTGCGGGAGAAGTTGTGGCGGTAGGGGAAGGTGTGACACGGGTGAAAATAGGCGATCGCGTCGCTGGTACTTTCTTCCAAGACTGGATTTATGGCTCTTTAACCAAAGAGAAAATGAAATCTGATTTGGGAGGTGGTATCGATGGAATGCTGGCTGAATATGTCTTATTACACCAAGAGGGTTTAGTAATATTACCTGACTACCTATCTTATCTTGAAGGTGCAACATTGCCCTGTGCAGCAGTCACAGCTTGGCACGGACTTGTGACAAAAGGCAATATTGGCGCAGGTGACAGTATTTTATTACTCGGTACTGGGGGAGTTTCAATTTTTGCTCTCCAGTTTGCCAAGCTACATGGTGCTAGAGCGATTATTACTTCCAGCAGTGATGAAAAGTTGGCACGAGCGAAACAGCTTGGTGCTGACGAGACAATCAACTACAAAACAACACCAGATTGGGAAAAGCAAGTTTATCAATTAACCAATCGCACGGGTGTAGATCATGTAGTTGAAGTAGGCGGTGCAGGCACTCTGCCAAAATCGCTACAAGCAGTTCGTATTGGGGGACGTATTAGTTTGATTGGCGTATTATCAGGCACAGGGAATGAGATCGACCCCATGCCAATACTTTTTAAGAGTTTAACAGTTCAGGGGATTTATGTTGGCAGTCGAGAAATGTTTGAGGCGATGAATCAGGCGATGCAACAGCATCAAATCAAACCAATTATCGATCGAGTTTTCCCTTTTACTGAAGCACGAGAGGCTTATCATTACCTTAAAAGTGCGGCTCACTTCGGTAAAGTCGTAATTTGTAATTCGTAATTCGTAATTTTAAAAGTTTAATTTTATGTTTCAAGTGGGGTTTAAATTCCCACTTGAAACATAGTTATGAATTACGTTTAAACAGCAGCAAGAGTAGGTGCAGCGAATTTAGCATATCGCTCGATGTAGAATTCTTTAGAGTGAGCGATCGCTTTCACAGACTCACGCTCTTTCAAAGCATGTTTCCACTGGCGTAGACGGGTAAATTGCTCTGGTATTCCAAAGCCGCGATACTGCTTGAGTGCAGTCCAGCGCTCAAACCAAGGGAAATAGGTGAAATCGACCAAACTAATGGATTCACCAAACCAGTAAGGGCCTTCTCCAGATAGCTTTGCTAAACCTTCGTTTTCAATGAATTCCAGATGTTTATATAATTCCTGTTTAGCTTCTTCTTGTTTTTCGGGATCTGAACTCCGCAATAGGGTAGAAAAAGCGGGAACGAACCTAGTGTTAGCAAAATCGATCCAGATGCGAGCCTGTGCCCTATCAATGTGGCTGCTGGGTAACAGTGGTGGATTGGGAAATACCTCATCGAGATACTCGTTAATTACTGCTGACTCCCAAACTCGGTTATCGCCATGAGTTATTGCAGGCACTTTCCCATAGGGGGAAACTTTGGTAAATCCTTCAGGCTTATTTTGCAAGTCAATCTCAATCAAATCGAAGTTGATGCCTTTCTCTTGGAGTACCAAGCGGGTACGGTGAGCATAAGGACAAACAACTGCACTGTATACTTTAATTTCAGCCATGTTTAAGTTCCTTGGTAAATAGGACTTGTTAATCGGCATTGGGAATTGAATTTGAATCCAAAATCCCAAATCTTAAATTGTTAGTGTCACAAAATCTTTTTGAAGTGAATGTAGCGTGAAAAATTCTCGACACTAAGCAAACTTTAAAACTGGAGTAATACTCAAATAACCCAAAATTGTGAGGTTAGGGAATAGGGAATAGTTATTTTTCCCCCTGCTGCCCTGCCCCCTGCTTTCTCCTACAGCCAAGGCACTTCTTCAGGTGCATAACGGAAGGCGCGAAAGACTGTATTTTGCTCTCCACGAGTTACCGGCGATTTTTCACCTGGAATATTCCGAGATGCAAAGTGGGGATTGATGTATTCCCAAACAATTTCCCCTGTAACTGTCACCTCGAATATTCGACCATAAGCACCTTCTGTAATCAAGGTATTGCCATTGGCTAAACGTTGCGCTCCTGATATATAAGCACTGAAGAAATTTTGGGGCGGGTTGTCGGTGTATTCCCAAACTATTTCTTTGGTTTGACGGTTCACCTCAATCACACGCGAGAAATTGAGAGCAATGTTACGGCGATGTGCGCCATTATCGAAAATCAAGATGTTACCGTTAGCTAGTTCGTTTGGGAAGTGCTGCTGTGCTAGCACGTCATCGCCCAGCGTCCAGATGATTTCTCCAGTTTTGCGATCGATGATCGCAACTGTAGATATATTACGAAAGCTGACTATAATGTTGCCGTCGGCAAGTTCATCTACAGTATTTCCATGAGTCCATTCATGTCGATGATCCTGGGGTGTAATCGTAAATATATCCGGATCGAGGTGTTCGTGGGCGTGCCAAGTCCAAACAATTTCACCTGCTGGAGTCACCTCATAAAGCACATCTGCATAGATATCACCATCTGGTTCTGTACCTGGTACGCCACCTTTGATTCGAGGAACCAAAGACTGAGGTATCTTTTCAATGGCCAGTATAATTGTGTTGCCATTGGCTAGTCTGCGTCCATCGTGATGATGATCTGGATGCTTATATTCCCAGATAATATTTCCCTTGGGATCTGCTTCTAAAACAACGCCACTTTTGAATGCAGCCCATAAAGCAAAACGTAGTGGTTCTTCTGGTGGAGTCTTTCCGTTATAAAAAAGGTTGCCATTGGGCAAGAGATAACCGTATAACCCTGGTGGATAAGGCAGATTCCATTGGTGTACTACTTCTCCTTCCAAGTTCAGAAGGTAGACTTCACCTTGACCTGTCAGGGGTGTAAAAAGTGTGTATCCTTTAAATACTTTTTCGGGATTGTAAGCCTTTAAACCAGTACCCCGACGACGAATAGTATTTTGGTCAACCGATGTTACTGTAAAAGTCATATTTTACCTACTAAATATCTAGTTTTTAATCTAAAAACTGGGAGAGAGTGCATCGAACACCTCTACTTGTTTCTGAACAACTCACACTCATTACTCAGCACTCAGCACTCAGTACTCAGTACTCTTATGGTGCTGGGTTTGGAGACTGAGCATGAACTATATCCAACTCTTCTAAAATGTCTTTATTGAGAACTACATTTACACTTTCTAAATTCTCTTTAAGTTGTTCCAGTGTCGTAGCACCAATAATTGTGCTAGGTACAAACCAACGACTCCGCACGAATGCCAAGGCCAGATGTGCTGGACTGAGTTGATGGCGTTTGGCAATTTCCACATAAGCTGCTACTGCTTGACCTACTTTTGGTTTCAAATAACGCTGACCAAAATTTTCAAACAAAGTAACTCTTGCTTTCTCTGGTTTACCATTTAGGTATTTGCCAGTCAAGAAGCCAAATGCCAAAGGACTATAAGCTAGTAACCCAATTTCTTCCTGATAAACTGCTTCTGCTAAGGCTCCGTCAAAGACTCGATTTAGCAAGTTGTAAGCATTTTGAATCGAAACAACTTTGGGCAATCCCAACTGTTTAGCAGCGTTACTAAACTGGGCGACTCCCCAAGGTGTTTCATTACTCAAACCGATATAGCGAATTTTTCCTGCCTTAATTACATCGGCAAAAACTGCTAGCTGTTCAGGAATGGGAATCGTTTTTTCCACCTGAGTTGGATCGAATACCGTTTGCCCAAATCGTGGCACGTAGCGGTCGGGCCAGTGGATTTGATATAAATCAATATAGTCTGTCTGTAATCTTTTTAGACTATCATCTACAGCTTGTTTGATATTATCACGGTCAATTGCTTTGGCTCCACCACGTACCCATTTAAAGCCTCGACCAGGGCCAGCAATTTTAGTAGCTATAATAAGTTGATCTCTTTGTTGACGCTTTAACCATTTCCCAATGTAAGTTTCAGTTAATCCATAAGTTTCGCCACTTGTGGGCACAGGGTACATCTCAGCCGCATCAATAAAGTTGACTCCTTGGGCAATAGAATAATCGAGCTGCTCGTGGGCTTCTTCAATGGTATTTTGCTGTCCATAGGTCATGGTGCCCAGACAAGTTTCGGAAACTTTTAAGTCACTCTTGCCAAGTTGGTTATACTTCATATTTCTGCGTTGTTATTCAATCAATTGAACAGTGATATTTTTGTTGGAGATTTTGCATTTTGTCAAGGACGCTATTATTTTTAAGTAAATTAGCTTCAAACAACACTGGATTCGGCACTTAGCCAATATAAATTTTTCAGCAAATACAAATATTGATTTGTAGATATTACTAAAAACCGATAGATAAACAGTATTTTATGGGTACAGTTGTTTATTATTGCATAGATGAACCAGATAAGTAAGCTAGTTTGGAGTAATAAAAATTATAAAATTGTAGTAGAAAAGACTCGCTTTTATTGGGTATTTGTGAAATAGACTGTTTTAGCTTGATTTTATATTACAGTAAATTGCTAGACTTACCGTAGTATATCAAAAAATCTTAATATTATTCTAGAACTAAGCCTTAATAAATGTTCATATTAATATATTTAGCTCTAAGTAGCTTGTCTTCATGGTAATCAAAATATACCAAATTTACCTGCGAGAGTTTACAACAGCTGATTGACAAAGATTTAGGGTTTTAATGACTTGCATAACCAGGACTTTTTTACTGCGATCGCTGACAACGATACTCATGTCTATGACAATATGATTTAAGGCATAGGGTATGTTACCGTGTTAGCGTAACGCACCGAAAACCTGCGATCGCTGACAACGATACTCATGTCTATAGCAATCTGATTTAAGTAACAAGTAAATAGAATTATACTGAATAATAAAAATATTTGCTGAGATGATTATGACATTTTTGATGCATTCAATTGGAGTTACAAAGCGGCATATTAATAATTTATCTGGCGTTGTTAAATTTAAATATGAAATGCAAAAATCAGGTATTCTCAACTCTTGCTCTCTATGTATGTGTGCCTCTGCGTGAGACAAATTCATATTCTTAATCAGCAACGCCCTTTATTTTGCATTAAATAAGCTATTAACTAATTTAGTTCTGTTATATTTATAAATAGGAGTATAAAAAACTCTTATTACAACTTTTTTTAGAAATTACACCTTTTGACATTAGGATTAGATTCTTGATTTTTCTCCTTATGCCTGGAGCTGCCTTTTCTACAGAGGGCTACATTCAGGAGAATTCCAATGTCATTAGACAAAAATGCCCTTGAGCAACCAGCAAATAAGTTGCTCGCAGCTTTGCCAGCTAGTGAGTATCAGCGTCTTGTCCCCCATCTAAAGTTAGTTTCGCTCGAAGTTCAGCAAATCCTTTACGAAGCAGGCGAACCAATCACACAAGTATATTTTCCTGATAAGTCAATGATTTCTATAGTTACCACTATGGAAGATGGCTCAACGGCGGAAGTTGGGATAGTCAGCAGTGAAGGCATGGTGGGTATCCCGGTAATTTTAGGAAGCAGGATCACAACCACAACATCATTTATGCAGATTTCGGGCGCTGCTATGCAGATGAATGCAGATGTACTTAGAGCCGAGTTCAATCGGGGGGGAGCGCTTCAAAACCTGCTGCTGTGCTACGTACAAGCTATATACTCGGAACTGGCGCAAGCAGCCGCCTGCAACCGTCTGCATACACTGGATGAACGGCTGGCTCGCTGGTTACTGACAGTCTCTGATCGTGTGGAATCAGAAGATTTTGCCCTCACGCAAGAATTTATCGCCCAGATGCTAGGTGTACGTCGTTCTGGCGTGACAGTAGCGGCTAGCACCCTCAGCCAAGCCGGAATGATCAGTTACAAACGTGGTCATATTAGCATCCTGAACAGAGAAGATTTGGAAGCAACTTCCTGCGAGTGTTATCGAGTCATACAAAACGAATTTGCTCGGTTATTGGGCATGAAGCCCAATAACCGAGCCAAAAAAATTTTTTGAGTTATGTGTGCGAAACCGAACAGACTCGCAAAAGTAACTTGATTTAAAGTATTTTGAGAAAATTTATCTTTTAATGTTCAGTGAACGAAAAGACTTTTAAGCCGCAAGTAAATAGGTTACTCGCGGCTTTGCCAACTAGTGATTATCAGCGTCTTGTTCCGCACCTGAAGTTAGTTTCGCTTTCGACTCGGCAAGTTATTTATGAATCAGGAGAACCGATCGCACACGTCTATTTTCCCCAACACGGAGTAGTTTCTTTAGTCGCTAATATGAAAAATGGCTCGATGATGGAAGTTGGGATAGTGAGCAGTGAAGGTATGGTGGGTATCCCAATAATTTTAGGAGGCAACACAACAACCACAAAAGCCTTTGTGCAGGTTTCAGGTGCTGCTATGCGGATGGATACAGATGTACTTAAAACCGAGTTAAATCAGGGTGGAGCTATTCAAAACCTGCTGCTGCGCTATGTACAAGCTGTATACACTGAATTGGCACAAGGATGTGCCTGCAACCGTTTTCATACCATAGAGGAGCGGCTGGCTCGTTGGCTACTAACAGTCTCTGACCGCTTGCAATCAGAGGATTTTCCGCTCACGCAAGAATTTATCGCCCAGATGCTAGGTGTACGCCGCTCTGGTGTGACAGTAGCGGCTAATACCTTGAGCCAAACTAGAATGATTCGCTACCAGCGTGGTCATATTAGCATCCTGAAGCGAGAGGATTTGTCAGCAACTTCCTGCGAGTGTTATCGGGTCATTCAAAACGAATTTACTCGGTTGCTGGGCAATTAGCCAAGGCGCGTAGGCGTAGCCCGTCGTAGACATCGCCAATAGAATCATCTTAAGTTACTATGTCCGAAACCGGACAGACACTTGCTAAAAGTTCTTTTAAGATTTAGTAAAGTATGCATCAAATGGTATTTACAAATACGCGCCTTTTAATGTAATTGCTACTTCAACTTTTTGAGCTAGATAGCGGTGAGAATAATGTCTAATCAATCGATGTCTTTTCAAGGTCTGCGATTACTCGTTGTTGATGACGATACTGATACGAGAATATTACTTACCTTCCTCTTTGAATTAGAGGGAGCAGAGGTGATTGCAGCTGCTTCAGCAGACAAGGCTCTAAAAATAATGTCATCTTTTAAACCAGATATCCTAATTAGTGACATTTGCTTACCCGATGAAGATGGCTGCTCACTGCTCTTGAAAGTCAAAAATTTGGAAGCAAAGCGAGGTAGAAAGATTCCAGCGATTGCTCTGACGGCATCTACTTTTGAGGGCGATCGTGAACGTGCATTATTAGCAGGTTATGATATATATCAATGCAAGCCCATAGACTTAGACGAGTTAACTTCTATCGTTGCTACTTTAACTAGAACCGAACAATACGTTTGACATATTTAGATGCAACTAGGACAAGCCATTAAGTAAAAAAGTTTTAACTAAATTTTATTTATTTTCAAAATGCGATGTCTACGACGGGTTAGCTCGTCGTAGACATCGCATTTTTTCAGGAATCTTTTGACTAATTTTATTTTTTATTAATTTCACTATCAATAAAAAACTTTGAAAACACAGTGATCTAAAATATACTAAGAATAAATACAGAGAACGACCAAGTAATTCTCTGCGAGTACTCATTTTTTCATATACAAGGAGCGCATTATGGAATATCTTGCATATTCTCACATGTTTATTGCTCAAGAAGAGGCATCTGGAAACACTAAGTATCATCTTCCCCAACCTCAATTCAATTGGAAAAAACTGCTTAAATCTTCGGCTTGGTTAGCCTTAGCTGGTGTCGGTGTCTTATTTGCTGCTGTAACCCAAATTCAAATGAGTTCGGCTGCTTATGTAAAGACTAACGGTAGTTGTTTACGTGTCCGTTCAGGTCCAAGCACCAACTACTCGTATGTAGACTGCGTACCCAATGGCGCAACACTTCCAACAATTGAACGATATGAAAACGGTTTTGCCAGACTTTCTACGGGTAGATACATTTTTGCCCGATGGATTGGTGATAGACCTAACAATCGTCCTGTGACTAGACCCGGTGGTGTTGGCGGTTCAGTGATTCTTACCCCTGGTTCTAAAGGTCTGCTTGTCAGAGACGTTCAAACAGCTTTAGGCAATCTCAGGGTTGATGGAATTTACGGTCAAGAAACTGTTAGCCGAGTCCGCAGTTTTCAGCAAAGTAAAGGTTTACTTGTAGATGGTGTTGTGGGCCCCGAAACTCGATCTGCTCTGGGTATTTAGCCAGAAGCAACCTTTTAAACATCTCCTTTCCAAGTTCTACCTATTTTCTGGTGGAATAGAGAGAAGTCAAAAGTTCAGGAAATCAAAATTTCAGAACGTCTGGCCCGTCATCAGGCGGGCAATACGACCTCACTCCACAAGAACTGATAAAGTGAAAAACCGACTTTTACCCCGGTTTTATGCACCTTAGAAAACAGAAATTTTGCATTTTGTTGAAAAAAGTTCCTAAGTTGATGTTTCTGATGAAATACCCAAGTAATTTTCTACAATCTGCAAAATGCGCTCTGCTGCATGACCATCCCCAAAAGGATTGATTGCATTTGCCATCGCTTCATAAGCATCTGAGTAACTGAGTAACTCAGCAGCGGCTGCAAAAATGTTCTCAGTCGTAGTGCCAACAAGTTTGGCTGTACCAGCGACAACAGCCTCTGGTCTTTCGGTGGTGTCTCTCAAAACTAGTACTGGTTTTCCCAAGCTGGGGGCTTCTTCTTGTAAGCCACCAGAGTCAGTGAGCAAAAGATGCGATCGCCCAATTGCTCCCACCAATTCGCCATAATCTAGAGGATCTGTCAAGAAAATTCGGGGATGATTCCCTAAAAGTTCCTGCAACGGGACTCGCACTGTCGGATTGCGGTGCAATGGTAGCAGTAAAGCTGTATCGGGAAACTTGTCTAAAATTTGTAAAAAGCTTTGAGCGATCGCTAACAGAGGTTCTCCCCAATTTTCCCGACGATGAACTGTTGCTAACAAAACCCGATATGATTCCCAGTCTAAGCCTGGGACATTACAAACTACTTGGGTTGCAGCGACATTCAATAATGCATCAATTACCGTGTTACCCGTCATGTGAATTTCACCCAAAACACCAGAGCGATGCAAATTTTCCACAGCCCAAGGAGTCGGCGCAAAGTGCAACTGAGTAATTTGAGAAATCAATCGGCGATTAGCTTCTTCTGGATAAGGATTGAAGATATCATCAGTTCTTAACCCTGCTTCTACATGACCAATAGGAATTTTTTGATAAAAAGCTGCCAATGCTGCGGCAAATGCAGTGGTAGTGTCTCCCTGCACAATTACTAAATCTGGCTTTTTTACCTTAAATAATGCTTCTAACCCTTGTAAACTACGACAAGTAATATCATTTAGAGATTGCTGAACCTGCATAATTTCCAAGTTATAATCCGACTTGATATTAAACAGTTGCATAACTTGCTCAACCATCTCCCGGTGCTGTCCAGTTAGAATTACTTGCAACTGCAATTCCGAAGACTTCTGGAAAACTTGAATAACTGGAGCGAGTTTAATCGCTTCCGGGCGAGTACCTAAGATAATGCAAACGCGTTTTTGATTAGTCATTAGTCATCTGTAATTTACCATCTATAGTAATGGTCTATAGTCAATGGTTTATGGTCAATAGTCGGCGGTCAATCCTCACATAAACCATAAATATTAATGGATAAATCACACAAGATATAAAAAAAACCCGGCTTAACCGGGCAAATGCATTGTTTGTCTAATTAACCTGTAATGACTATTTAAAAGTTCAAATTATAAAAACCATGAAAAAACCCGGCTTAACCGGGCAGACGCACTGTTTGTCTAATTAACCTGTAATAACTATTTAATCTCACAAGTTAGAGGGCAAGCAGCGTAAACAGTAACCTGCATTTGGTCTGCCTCACCATGCAGCCAACTTAACCATTTAACTTCACTAGGATGAACTCCCTTAAGAGTTAGCACACCCGCAGCTAATACAACTGCCATGACATTAAACATTATTAGAGCGCCTGCTACAAGCAAAACCGCACTAACAGGCATCACCGATTGCAAGATAATCGACAACAGACATCCGACCGTAGCCATCAAGACAACTAGTGGAAAACCCACAACCAACAAACATACTGCTAATGTAAAAGTCCATATTAAAAAGCTTTTAATCATCAACAAGGAGTAGGTCTTTCCTTGATTAGAGCTTTGAGCAGAAACCATGACTTTTCCTCCTAAAATACACAACAAATTTTAATTTCAGTCATATCTCACTTTTGCGAGTAAACTGAATTGTTCTTCAGTGAAATTTCAGTATATAAAAACTAATCGGAAAAATGAGCATTTGTTTACTAAAGTTTACAGTTAATTTTTTATAATTATGAATATAAAGCCAAGTTTCTATCTATTAAAAAAACTTGTTTACTGCATCTATCTTCAGGTATATAACCTAAAAGGTATGAGCTTTTAACCTTGATCCCCACAATACCGCTGCTATTCAACTTAACATTTCTTATAAAAATTATTAGTCTTTCTCATAATTCATAGACGGGCTGAATAAATGAACTGCTAGTATTTGTACTGTTAATTGCTGGCAATTCGTGCCCATGCCTGGGATAAATTTCTCATCTAAGTCATGAGAATATTTACTTTAAAAGCAAAGCACTAAAAAATACTTATTTGTCCTTGTGTATTTACTGAGGTATTTTTATCCCTTACGTGTGTTAAACCAGTTTAGATAGGTTAAATAATCTATCTGAATATTCTGAGTAATGAAATCTTAGGAAAAAAAAGATACCAGTTGAGGTGGATGAAATGGATTGACCGTGGTTCTAGAGTTTCAATCGCCTTCTATCACCGTTAAGGCTTGCAGACAAATATTCTCAAAAGTCATCGAAGTAAGTGACTTGACTTCTCCTTAATTCAACTTTTTAACTGCCAAATGTGAAGATATATGACAGAATCACAGTCTCCATTAAATTCTAACTCTGCTGCCGGACGTAATCTACCACCAATGCCGCCGCCACCACCGCCAATCCCAACCTTTATTACACAGCGGCAGATGACACAAACACTCGATATGTCAATCGATAGAGGCACTAATTTGCCTGTTGCAGGTCATCGTCCGGGTAGTCCACCGCCAATACCTAATTCAGTTCGCCCTCAAAACAGCAGTCCAGAAATCACTTTAGAGAAGTTAATCAGAGAAGCTTACGATCAGGGATATTCTGACTTGCACTTGGGTGTGGGTGAACCACCCCGCTTCCGCAGCCGAGGAGAAATTCAATCAGGAGATTATCCAGAAACAGATAAAGAAACTTTTATGAATTGGTTGCGGGAGGTGATGAGTGAGGGAGAAATTCAGCGCTTTGAAGAATCCTTAGAATTTGACGGAGCAACTCAATACGAATTTGCTCGCGTGCGGATTAATGTTTTTGGCTCCCTCAAAGGCCCTGCAATGGTGTTGCGGTTGATTCCGCTAAAAATCTTAACTATGGAACAGTTGAGATTACCTCCAATTTTTCGGGATATTTGTCATCACCATAAAGGTTTAATTTTGGTGACGGGGCCCACTGGTTCTGGTAAGTCCACCACAATGGCAGCGATGATTGACTACATCAATAAGGAGATGGCCAAACATATCATCACCATTGAAGACCCGATAGAATTTGTCCATCAAAGCCGCAAGTCTTTAGTCAAACAGCGGGAAGTGGGAATGCATACCCGGAAATTTGACAACGCTTTGAAAGCAGCTTTGCGGGAAGACCCAGATTTGATTCTGGTGGGGGAAATGCGGGACAAGGAAACAGTTAACACCGCCCTAAAAGCCGCTCAGACCGGTCACTTAGTCATGGGAACCTTACACACCAATAGCGCTGTCAAAACCATTGAGCGGATTCTCAACCTCTATTCTGGTGATGAACAGGATGCAATGCGGGTGGCGATTTCTGAGTCTTTAGTGGCAGTAATTGCTCAAGGTTTGTGTCGCACAACTGACGGTAAGCGGGCTGCTTTCCACGATGTGCTGATCAATACTGAGGCGATTAAGGAATGGATCAAAGACGGAAAGTATGATGAAATTGGCGAGCTGATGAAACAAGCTGGCTTTGACGGCATGATTACGATGAATCAGTCATTGCTGAATCTCTATCAAGACGGACGAATCACTGAAGAAACTGCTTTGGAAATGTCACCAACTCCTAACGAAATGGCACAGTTTCTCCGAGGTCGAGTTTAACGATTGGGCATTGGGCATTGGGCATTAGTTATTTCTTCCCTGCTCCTCTGCCCCCTCTGCTCCCTCATCTTCGAGTATCTAATCCCAAATATCTTTGCGATCCTGGTTGAGGTTATAGCTAAGGTAAAAGGTAAAAGAGAGAATTTTTACTTTTAGTTCCCTAACCTCTGTGAATAACTTGACGACAAATAAACTATCTACACCCCAGCTGTTTAAAGGCATTGCGCTATTTACACCTGGAGGAGATTTAATTTACTGCATCGACCCTAGTAAGCAAGGTCGATGGCATTTGCATTTGTGTTCGGCTTTGCAAGAAATTCTAGATTTACCAGAGCCACCACACTTTTTAGTACCTTGTTATACTGCAACTATTGACAATTGGTTAGATCCGCGCACTCAACAAGTGCGAACTTTTGCTGAAGCTTATCCGGCTGTAATTAGACATCAAGCTTTGCTTAATGCCATTTTTGGCACAGAGGAATTAGTATGGCAAGCAGCTCCTTGGCAAGAGGGATTGTGCGATCGCATGGTGTTAACAACCTATCATTCTTCATTTGGGCAGCTTTGGGAGGATCATGATTTAATTGTCCGTTTAGACCTTTCTGAACCTGTGCCAAAATATCACCAACCAGTAATAGTACAAAAAAAAGAAGCCATCACCCAAGGCTATGTTCTCCGCTTGTTTGTTGCAGGACATAGCAGTTCTACTGAACGCATTTTGCAAAATTTACACGAATTGTTAGAGCGATCGCTCGGACACCCTTATACTTTGAAGGTGATTGATGTTTTAAGTCATCCAGAACAAGCAGAACTAAATCAGGTTTCTGCAACCCCTACCCTTGTCAAGGTTTGGCCTCACCCAATTCGGCGAATCGTCGGAGAGTTGGATCATGTAGAAAAGATTTTACAGATGTTAGCTGCTAAGGAAAAATTTTAAGTAATCAGACTAGTTTTTTTGCTAAGTGCGCGAATGGGTAGGTGTTGGTGAAGGAGTAACTACAAAAATGGCTAGATTGCCGTATCTGCAAGGATTTGATAATTTTCGCACTTGAAACCATCCGCGCACCTTATATAAACTGACTTTCAGCTATTTACAATTAGCACAATTGCCAGTCCCTATGTTATGATTTTTGCATCCGCGCTATTGAACCTTGAAAACCAAATAACACAGGGCTTTCAGACGCCTGCGATCGCAATCAAATAAAATCCCTATTAGGGATTGAAACAAATGCGATCGCACGTTCACTGGGTAAATCTTTAATCGCAATCAAATAAAATCCCTATTAGGGATTGAAACTTCACATAAATTTAACTGGCACAAGCCGAAACCCGCTATCGCAATCAAATAAAATCCCTATTAGGGATTGAAACAATGACTTGATAGATAACAATGCCCCAATTTTTGATCGCAATCAAATAAAATCCCTATTAGGGATTGAAACAGAAGTGGTTGGTGCTGGTATGGACTATGCAGCTAATCGCAATCAAATAAAATCCCTATTAGGGATTGAAACAACAATCCTTCTCTCGCTGGTAATTTCCGGTTTAGATCGCAATCAAATAAAATCCCTATTAGGGATTGAAACGGATTGGCTACTATGGCATGAGATAGACCTACCAGATCGCAATCAAATAAAATCCCTATTAGGGATTGAAACCAATCATTTGCAGGTTGCAAATCTGCCAGCCTATCGCAATCAAATAAAATCCCTATTAGGGATTGAAACGCCAAATGAACCGCCAGCAGCCGCTAAAGTGGCATATCGCAATCAAATAAAATCCCTATTAGGGATTGAAACTGAGTACTCAGACATTAAAAAGCATTTTTTCCCTATCGCAATCAAATAAAATCCCTATTAGGGATTGAAACAATTACCTTTGCCTGATTTAACAAACTAGCAGAATCGCAATCAAATAAAATCCCTATTAGGGATTGAAACTAGCTGTATCTGCTGCTCTAGACTTGCATCACGGCATCGCAATCAAATAAAATCCCTATTAGGGATTGAAACTCAGTGCCTTTATGTCTTCAATTGTGTCATCAAAGCATCGCAATCAAATAAAATCCCTATTAGGGATTGAAACCCGGTATCAGTAATGGTAGATGCTGACTTCTTGGCATCGCAATCAAATAAAATCCCTATTAGGGATTGAAACAAATCATCTCTAGACTGGGCATTATAGCGGTCTTTAAATCGCAATCAAATAAAATCCCTATTAGGGATTGAAACAGTAAAAGTCAAGGGGTACGCACAGATTCTTTTTATCGCAATCAAATAAAATCCCTATTAGGGATTGAAACTTACTCAAGCCGAAATTAACGCCACAGTTGCTAAGGAAGATCGCAATCAAATAAAATCCCTATTAGGGATTGAAACTTTTCACCATCCCAGAGAACAGTTACAAAGGGATAATCGCAATCAAATAAAATCCCTATTAGGGATTGAAACTTCCATACAAGAATTTTAATGCATTTAAGAAGAATATCGCAATCAAATAAAATCCCTATTAGGGATTGAAACAAAAACAAGAAAAATGCCAAGCCTAAATAAAGATTATCGCAATCAAATAAAATCCCTATTAGGGATTGAAACTTTTGGGAACAACTTGTAAAACTGCTTTAGCAAATCGCAATCAAATAAAATCCCTATTAGGGATTGAAACGCCTGCCACCCATCCCCAGCACCAGTAACCTTCCAATCGCAATCAAATAAAATCCCTATTAGGGATTGAAACTATACGGAATCGACTTGTAATGTTGATTACATGAATATCGCAATCAAATAAAATCCCTATTAGGGATTGAAACAAGGAAATCTACCCTGCCCTGAATGCGGTAAACATATCGCAATCAAATAAAATCCCTATTAGGGATTGAAACAGCTTTTGACGCTGCCACCGAAAATCCTGCCTTATCGCAATCAAATAAAATCCCTATTAGGGATTGAAACTTAATTGTGGCTGATGATAATGAAAATTATTCCCAAATCGCAATCAAATAAAATCCCTATTAGGGATTGAAACGATACCACCAACCTTAAACAATTTACCCAACGCCTATCGCAATCAAATAAAATCCCTATTAGGGATTGAAACGAATAACCAAAGCACAAGAAACTGTTGCTGCTGCCATCGCAATCAAATAAAATCCCTATTAGGGATTGAAACGCTTTCTCAAAAATTTGCTCTACTACATCATAGTCAAATCGCAATCAAATAAAATCCCTATTAGGGATTGAAACCTTAAAATACAACAGCAAATCTAACTTGCTAGGAATCGCAATCAAATAAAATCCCTATTAGGGATTGAAACCTCGCGTTCGGGGATGCGGCTACCAAATAATCCCCATCGCAATCAAATAAAATCCCTATTAGGGATTGAAACAAAAGCTTATATTGACTTCCTGGAAAATAAGCGTAACATCGCAATCAAATAAAATCCCTATTAGGGATTGAAACGTATTGGGCAATGCTCCATGCCATTTCTAGTTGGATCGCAATCAAATAAAATCCCTATTAGGGATTGAAACGTTACCAATCAAAATGCCGTAAGACCTCGAAGTGTGCATCGCAATCAAATAAAATCCCTATTAGGGATTGAAACATTGCTTACTCGACGATCAACCCTTAAAACTCCCGCATCGCAATCAACTAAAATCCCTATTAGGGATTGAAACCTTTAAGTACACGACTTTGGACGGTACTGCTTCAACTCAAAGATAAATCAGCTATATTTAAGTTCATAGGAGAGCATTTGACAAATAACTTGCCACCACGGTCAAATAATTTGTCGCTCTACAATAAATCGGGATGACTGGATTCGAACCAGCGGCCCCTTCGTCCCGAACGAAGTGCGCTACCAAGCTGCGCCACATCCCGCCATAAAAATGGCATTGTAAATTAACAATATCACAACCTGTGCCAAATAGCAGAATTACATCTATATACATACGATCGCTTCATCAAAGACTTTGCTTGCTAGGATTGAGTTTGTATAACTCTAGTGGTAAAAGCGGATTGTGACTGTAAAACCAGACTGGTTGCGGGTGAAAGCACCTGGGCGTGAGCGCATCGGTAACGTTAAAGAAATTTTGCGGGATTTAGCCCTCAATACAGTTTGCGAGGAAGCGTCCTGTCCGAATATTGGTGAATGCTTCAACGCTGGAACTGCCACTTTTTTGATTATGGGCCCGGCTTGTACACGCGCTTGTCCCTACTGCGATATTGATTTTGAGAAAAAACCCAAACCACTAGACCCCACGGAACCTACACGACTGGCCCAAGCTGTTCGCCGCATGAACCTTAATCATGTAGTCATCACTTCTGTAAACCGAGATGACTTGCTTGATGGTGGTGCATCTCAGTTTATGGCGTGTATTGATGCAGTTAACTCTGTTTCACCCAACACCACAATTGAGGTGCTAATTCCTGACTTATGCGGTAATTGGAATGCTCTAGAGTCGATTCTACAAGCTGCGCCAGAGGTATTAAACCACAATACCGAAACTGTTCCACGTCTATATCGCCGGGTGCGTCCCCAAGGAAACTACGATCGCACATTAGAATTATTGCAGCGCACTCGCAAACTTTCTCCTAGCACATACACTAAATCCGGGATCATGGTTGGACTCGGTGAAACTGATGCCGAAATTCGCCAAGTCATGCAAGACTTACGAACCGTGGATTGCGACATTTTGACCATTGGGCAATATCTCCAACCCAGTCAAAAACACTTGCAGGTAAACGAATTTGTCAATCCAGAACAATTTGCTAATTGGAAGGCATTCGGCGAAGAAATTGGATTTTTACAAGTTGTTTCTTCACCATTGACAAGAAGCTCATATCATGCAGAACAAGTCAGGGAATTGATGGAACGTTATCCCCGGTTTAAAAGTTAGGAGTTAGGAGTTATGAGTGAGCAGATGTACTCCAACTCAAAATTATCGGTTGCAATTCTTGGTGCAGGTGCTTGGGGTGCATCTCTGGCAAATCTCGCCATAGCAAATGGTCATCTGGTGCGCGTGTGGTCGCGTCAAGGTTCCCAAATCCAAACAGTTTTAAAAGATGTCCAAATAGTCCTGTCCGCTATCTCAATGATTGGTGTGAGAGATGTTGCTTCCCAAGTTGAGTCTTTCCCCCTTTCTCCAGAAACAATTTTTGTGACAGCGACAAAAGGCTTAGATCCCCAAACTACCTGCACGCCTTCACAAATTTGGCAAACAATATTCCCTAATCATGCAGTGGTTGTTTTGTCTGGGCCTAATTTATCAAAAGAAATTCAAATGGAATTACCAGCAGCCACGGTGGTAGCCAGTAATATTCCTACGGCTGCGGAAGTAGTGCAGTTAGTATTTTCTTCTCAGCGTTTCCGGGTATATACCAATCCCGACCCCTTGGGGGTAGAACTGGGGGGAACACTGAAAAATGTGATTGCGATCGCAGCGGGTGTGTGCGATGGTTTACAACTGGGAACCAATGCCAAAGCTGCTTTAGTCACCCGTGGACTTACAGAAATGGTTCGCATTGGCAACAACTGGGGCGCCAAGACGGAAACATTTTATGGTTTATCAGGTCTAGGAGATTTGTTAGCAACGTGCAACAGTCCCTTAAGTCGCAATTACCAAGTCGGCTACCAGCTAGCTGGTGGTAAGTCACTTACAGAAACTCTCGCAAATTTACAAGGAACTGCTGAAGGAGTGAATACTTGCCGAGTTTTGATGCAACGAGCCAAGCAACAAAACATCGCAGTCCCAATTACTGAGCAAGTTTATCGGTTACTTCAAGGCGAAATCACACCCGGACAAGCACTTGATGAACTGATGTTGCGAGATATCAAGCCAGAGTACAACTACTAGTACCGACAAGGCGGAAGTCAAAAGTCAAAAGTCAAAAGTCAAAAAGCTTGTGTTGTCAGCTTTTCCCTGATTGTGAATGGTATCTCTATTTACGCCGTGCTGTACTAGTTAGTAGTCTGTCAAGTTAACTATGCTGCGTAAATAAGTTTGTAGTAAGGACTTTAGTCCTTTTCTTAAGGACTTCAGTGCTTACTACATACCAGGCTTTCGGTAGCTTGATGGACTACTAGTAATCTCTCAAGTTGAAATTGGCAAGTTAAGGCTGACATACAAGAGGATGCGGGGACACGGAGAGAGGATTTGATAATTTATCCGCATTTTCTATCTCCGTGTCGAGAGAATTTTTACCGTTAATGCTAATCACTTCCCCGATATTTATTAGTTCTACTTATACCTGAATAATCCTGAGAAAAAATTGTTAAATCGTCAGGATATTACTTTTTAGCCATGTAAATGTGACTATGCCAATTATAAAGATGACATTCACTGAAGGATGTTTATACTGTGTCGCGAAAGTTACTATCAAAAACCGATCAAGGTTGAAATGTTAACTAAGTAGTTAGAAATATTGAAAGCCTAGCTGTGAATTTAAATAGCTATTGGTTGAATCAAAACTTTAGCAGCCGATTAAGCTCAGTAATACTGTATCCAATAAAACCCTTACAGTTAATTTCTAAAAAAATTGTAATGGAACGTTCAACCATGTTAGTTCATCGTGAATCACGGGAACAATAGCAACAGTTGAATAGCTGACCGTAATCTAAGCTGACCGAAATCTATTGTTACCTGGAGCCATTGAGACGATCTTTATGCCAGCAACATCTTTTTATGCAGACGCCCCCTACAACACCAAAAAGTCTAGCCAGGCTTTGGACTCGGATCTCACGGTTGACGAAAGTGAGTTATCGGTAGATGATTTACAGGAGCTAGAGATGGCAACTGTAGACAATACTAACTTTGCTGCTAGCACCAACCGTCGGAGTACAGACCTAGTACGTCTATATCTTCAAGAAATTGGTCGGGTTCGCTTGTTGGGGCGCGATGAAGAGGTTTCAGAAGCTCAAAAAGTCCAACGCTACTTGCGGATGCGGATAGTACTTGCTAACGCCGCAAAACTTGGGGATGCAGTGATTACGCCCTATCTTCGGTTAATTGAAGTTCAAGAACGTCTTACCTCGGAACTTGGACATCGGCCATCTTTGGAAAGATGGGCTGCCACTGCTGATATAGTTTTATCCGATCTCAGACCGACTTTGGCAGATGGCAAACGTCGCTGGGCTGAAATCGCCAAGTTGACTGTAGAAGAGTTGGAGCAAGTTCAGTCCCAAGGACTGCAAGCAAAAGAACACATGATTAAGGCGAATCTTCGCCTAGTTGTGTCTGTTGCTAAGAAGTATCAAAATCGTGGTTTGGAATTGTTGGATCTAGTCCAAGAAGGTACATTAGGTTTGGAGCGGGCTGTAGAAAAATTTGACCCAACTAAGGGTTATCGCTTCAGTACCTATGCTTACTGGTGGATTCGTCAGGGTATTACACGGGCGATCGCTACTTCTAGTCGCACCATCCGCCTCCCTGTCCATATTACCGAAAAGTTAAACAAAATCAAAAAAGCCCAACGCAAAATTGCTCAAGAAAAAGGTCGCACCCCAACTTTAGAAGATTTAGCAACTGAGTTAGAGATGACACCGACCCAAGTACGAGAAGTTTTGTTGCGGGTTCCTCGCTCCGTTTCTTTGGAAACCAAGGTAGGCAAGGATAAAGACACTGAGTTAGGCGAATTACTCGAAACTGACAGTGTAACTCCAGAAGAGATGTTAATGCGAGAATCTTTACAAAGAGATTTGCATCATCTTCTGTCAGATTTGACTAGCCGGGAGCGTGATGTAATTCTGATGCGGTTTGGTTTGGCAGATGGTCATCCTTATTCTTTAGCAGAAATTGGCCGCGCTCTTGACTTATCGCGCGAACGAGTCAGACAAATTGAATCCAAGGCTTTGCAAAAGCTACGTCAACCCAAGCGCCGCAACCTTATCCGCGACTATTTGGAGTCTCTAAGTTAGTCATTTGTCATTAGTCATTTGTCATTAGAAAACTACACTTGACAAATGACTAGGGACACAGGGCTGATTTAATCCCTAGGTCAAAAGCCTCTTAGAAGCTTGTAGCAAATAATTTGTATTTAATTGTATAAGAGTTTCCCTAAACCTTTGCTCAGATATCTTAAAGGTGGGGATAAACTCAGCAATTCAAAATTCACTCATTCAAAATTCAAAGTCAAGGGATGTAATGGTTATAAACCATCCTAACTATTAGCTGTATGCAAATTAAATGCACTACAGCTTATTACTTGAATTTTGAGCAATATTTTATAAATTGTTCTTAAGTATTTAGTAAATATTGTCAATAAGCAATGATTGTTGCAAATTGCTCAAAAGATTTGTTATATTCTCAATTAACGATATTTGTTGAGAAATATTAGTATGACTGTCTACACAACTACTTCACTTAAGGCAGAATTGAACGACCGAGGCTGGCGTTTAACTCCCCAGCGCGAAACAATTTTACACATTTTTCAAGAACTTCCGCAAGGTGAACATCTGAGTGCGGAGGATCTTTATCATCGGCTAGAAACTGATGGTGAAGGGATCAGTCTGTCAACTATTTATCGGACTTTGAAGTTGATGGCCAGGATGGGAATTTTACGTGAACTAGAATTGGGCGAAGGACATAAGCATTATGAGATCAACCAGCCCTATCCCCACCATCACCATCACTTAATTTGTGTTCGATGCAACTCAACCATTGAGTTTAAAAATGACTCAATTTTAAAAATTGGGGCGAAAACCGCTCAAAAAGAAGGTTTCCACCTGCTGGACTGTCAAATGACCATCCATGCAGTATGTCCCAAGTGCCAACGAGCGCTGATGCCGCTTTAGCACTTGGGTGGATAAATAAGACGAAACTACTCAAATTAACCAAATAATTGGAATTCTGAGCAGTTCGTAATTTGCTGTTATTAGAGGCAAGTAACCAGTTGGGAAGTGAGACTAAAAACACCAAAGCGGATGTTAAAAGCGTCCGCTCTTAAGATCCTTGAGACTGATGCCGTAGAATTCTTGGGCTTGTTTAATCGCTTTTTTGGTGTCATCAGCCATTACACCATTCAACTTGCCTTTATAAAATCCCCGCTCCCGTAGTCGGGTTTGGATTTCTAGGGTATTAAATTCGCTTTTGCTAGCAGTATTAACTGAGCTATATAACTTAGCTCGTGTAGTTGGGCCAGCAACACCACTTGCACTCAAGAAGTTAGCTGCCTGAAATCTCTTTACAGCATCGGCAGTATAGGGGCCATAGTAGCCATTTGGCTCTCCCTCTAAATATCCTGCCTGGATCAATTGTTCTTGAACAATTCTAACTGGCTCACCGCGATCGCCTACACGAAGTTTGTCTCGATTGACTACCTTTTTGGGAGCCTCTTCTCCATCACCGATGCCAACTCCCGGCAATTTACCCAATGTTGCTGGGCCTGCAATTCCATCAACGCTTAATTTGTAAGAATCTTGGAAGCGCTTGACAGATTCTTCGGTAATTGGCCCAAATATGCCTGTGGCGTTTCCGTAATAAAAGCCTGCGACTCTTAACCGTTCTTGCAAAGTTCTGACATCTTCACCTTCATCCCCCTTAGCCAGGTAGTTGGGATTGCGGCGCTTGCTAGTGGCTGAACTAGCTGAACTTGTAGTGCTGGGCTTTTTCGCTTGTGCGCTTACAGCAGTAGTTTTTTTCGCTTGTGTAGCTGTATTTGTGGGCTTTTTCGCTTGCCAACTTTCTAATTTTTGCAGGGTGCTTCCTCCAACAATGCCGTCCACTGGTAAACCGGCGGCCTTTTGGAAGCGCTGTACAGCTTCTTGTGTGGATACGTCATATACTTGGGTAACAGAAGCTTGGTAAAAACCTGCTGTTTTCAAGTTTTGTTGTAAATTTCTGACAGAAGGGCCTTGATCGCCTTTTTCCAGTGCCATAACGCTGCTGACAGCGCTAAGAATGGACAGAGACAGAGCAAGGGGCATCATATACTTCCAAGCCCTACCAGATAGCCGTTTCCAGTCTGGTGCAGCTGCTTTGTTAAACAAAGAACTGAGGGAGACCAATTCACTGGGTGTGCTGTCTTCGTAGGCGAAAGCTAGGTGCAAATACGCAAGATTCTCCATATTTCTTTCCTACACCATTGATTTTTCTTCGATAACTGCTTCAGCTTGATGTACTAGGTTCCTCAAAGCTTCTAATGTTCCTATATTTACATCCTCCCATAAATTGCGCTTGTGTGCTTCTAATAATTTTTCAGCAATATCACGCAGAGCATAAGGGTTCTTTTCCTGAATAAATTCTGACACAACTGGATCGAGTAAATAAGCTTCTACTATGCCTTGATACATATAATCTTCAACACATTTAGCTGTTGCATCATAGGCGAATAAAAAATCTACAGTCGCCGCCATTTCAAAGGCTCCTTTGTATCCGTGGCGCATAACTCCCGCAATCCACTTAGGATTAACTACGCGAGAACGATACACCCGTGCAATTTCTTCTTTGAGTTGGCGGACTCGTGGTTGGGCGGGTATAGAATTATCACCAAAATAGGTTTGGGGATTTTTTCCCTGTAGAGAACGCACGGCCGCTGTTAAGCCACCCTGAAATTGGTAATAATCATCAGAATCAAGTAGGTCGTGTTCACGATTATCTTGATTGTGCAGGACAACTTGCATTTGCGCCAAGCGTTGCTTGAAGGCTTCGGCATTGGGGATTGGAGACTGAGGATTAAAGTTTTTATCCTCCCCTGCTCCCCCTGCTCCCCCTGCTCCCCCTGCTCCTGCTCCCGAAGAATAGGCGTAAGAACTCCAGTTAATGTAGGCGCGGGCTAAATCTTCGTCATCTGTCCAGTTTTGCGATTCGATTAAACCTTGAAGTCCAGCGCCGTAAGCACCTGGACGAGAACCAAAGATGCGATAACGCGATCGCACTACTGCTGCTTCTAAAGTTAATCCTTGGCTTGTCCACAAATCAGTTTCTTGGCGAACTGCATCTGCTAGGGGATTTTGTTCTGGCGGTTCATCTAAGTCTGCTACTGCTGACACTGCTTGATCGAATAAGTCAATTAAGTTGGGAAAAGCATCGCGGAAGAATCCCGAAATTCGCAAGGTGACATCTACACGGGGACGCCCCAAAATCGCTAGAGGCAAAATTTCAAAATCCACTACTCGCCGCGCTGCACCATCCCATACAGGTTGAACTCCGAGTAAAGCTAATGCTTCGGCAATATCATCACCGCCTGTTCTCATGGTGGCAGTTCCCCACATTGATAAACCTAATGTTTTGGGATACTCACCATGTTCTTGTGTGTAATATTCTACGAGGGTTTCAGCAGCTTTTCTCCCAATATCCCAAGCTGTCTCTGTGGGAATGGCGCGAATATCGACAGAATAAAAGTTTCTCCCTGTTGGTAGAACTTCTGGGCGGCCGCGTGTGGGTGCGCCAGATGGAGCGCTGGGGACATATCCGCCATCGAGTCCGTGTAATAAATGGGTGATTTCTTGATCTGTTTGTTGTAAAGCGGGAAGCAGGCGATCGCGTATCCAGGTAGAGACGCGATTCATCGCGTCTGTGCTGAGTGGGGAGACGCGATGAATCGCGTCTGTACAAGAGTCCTGATTTATTAGTTGTTCTACTAAAAGGGCGGCGTGTTCTTCTAGGACTTCGACGATATCGCCGAGGGTACGGCATTCTGTGCCATTGACTATTGAGTATTCACCACTAGTCATTGACAAATCTGCGGTGAGGGGATCGAAGTCTAGTCCCCAATCTTGAGCTATGGCACGAGTAATACCTGAAGAATGGCGATTGGGGATGCGAGCGATCGCTACTATTAAATCCCTTAATTGCCGTCCTTGAGGACATTGCCCAAAGATATGCAAGCCATCGCGGATTTGGGCTTCTTTTAATTCACAAAGATAGCCACCGATAGAATTCAAAATTAAAGATTCAGAATTAAAAATTTCTGTTTCATAATGGAATCCTAAATCTAGATGGAGATTTTCTTTGATTACCAGTTCGCGGATGCGATCGCGAATCACTGGCAAACGCGAAGGATCTAAGCTGTCCGCTTCATAATACTCATCAATTAAATTTTCTAACTGTTGCAACGAACCGTAGAGTTCCGCACGAGTCATCGGTGGCGTAAGATGATCTATAATCACCGCTTGAGCGCGACGTTTGGCTTGAGAACCTTCGCCAGGATCATTCACAATGAACGGGTACAGGTGAGGAAGTGCGCCGAAAGCTACTTCTGGATAACAATTACTCGATAAAGCCACACTTTTACCCGGTAGCCATTCTAGATTTCCGTGTTTTCCCACATGAACTACAGCATCAGCACCAAAAGTTTCTCTGACCCAATAGTAGAAAGCTAAATAAGCATGAGTTGGTTCTAAATCCGGTGCATGATAATTCAAACTGGGGTCATTATCATAACCTCTTGCTGGCTGAATTCCCACGAAAATGTTGCCGAGTTGAATTCCGGGAACAGCCCAATTTTGGATTTTAGATTTTGGATTTTGGATTGAATCTAAAATTGGTTTGTCCCACCGTTCACTAATACCTTGCTGCACTGCTGGCGGTAATGAAGCGAAATATTCTTGATATTCTTCCCAAGAAACACTTTGGTGTACCGGAAGCCATTCTTGACCTTCCGGATCGTTAGTTACGCCAGCTGTCAGCCGTTGAATCAACTCGTCTCCTTGAGCAGGTGGATTTTCTACTTCATAACCAGCCAGATGTAGAGCTTGCAGGATTTCTACACAACTAGCTGGGGTGTCGAGTCCCACACCATTGGCGAGGCGGCCATTGCGGTTGGGGTAGTTTGCCAGAATCAGGGCAATTCGCCGTTCTTGGGGTGGTTTAGAACGCAGACGCGCCCAATTTGCTGCTAGTTTAGCAACGAATTCGATGCGATCGCTCACTGGTTCATAAATTACCACATCTGTTTCTAAATGGGGATTACGAGTTTGCAATGCTTTAAAAGACACAGCACGAGTAATAATCCGCCCATCTACTTCTGGTAGCGCCACATTCATCCCAATATCGCGGGGAGAAAGCCCTTGAAATTGTGACTCCCACTGCTCAATTGACCCGCCACTGAGGATCACCTGCAACACAGGCACATCTAATTTTTGCCATAGGTCGGTTTGGGGTGTTTCGCTTTCCAAGCGTGCTAGAGAAAAACTGGTGGTATTTAGCAGCACAGCGATTGATTCAGCTTCTTTAGGTTGGAAAAATTCACTCAACTCAACTTGAACATCTGGTTCACGCAATGAAGAAACAAATACTGGCACTGGTTGTAAATTTTTCTGTACCAAAGCTTCGCATAAAGCATCAATTACTTTAGTGTTTCCCGCTAAATAATGAGCGCGGTAGAAAAGGATGCCGATTTTGGGTATGGGGCATGGGGCATGGGGCATTGGGTATTGGAACCCTTGAGCTTCTGAGGTGGATGAACGGAGTTCTGATGTGGATTCATCCAGTTCAAAGGTGGATGAACGGAGTTCCGAGGTGGATTCATCCAGTTCAAAGGTGGATGAACGGAGTTCTGAGGTGGATTCATCCAGTTCAAAGGTGGATGAACGGAGTTCCGAGGTGGATTCATCCAGTTCAAAGGTGGATGAACGGAGTTCTGAGGTGGATTCATCCAGTTCAAAGGTGGATGAACGAGTCTCTGAGGTGGATGAACGGAGTTCTAACTCTCTTCTACCCCTCTGCTCCCCTGCTCCCCTGCTCCCCTGCTCCCCACTCCCCACTCCCCACTCATACAATCCCACACGCGGAATTGGTTGTGGTGGTGGGGGATTATATGCAGTTAATAAGCAACTATCGGAGATAAATTGCAGAGCATTAACGAAATTTTCCACGCCGCCTTCGCTAAAATACTGCCATACTTGGTTAACAACACCCAAGGGCACGGTAGACTGGGAAATTAAATCGGGATCAAAAGCGTCATCCCCTGGCATTACAATGAGGGTTCTACCATTACGTTGCACAATTTCTTGCACTACTTCTAAGCCATAACCCCAGTAAGAACGTCCTCCTAACAGGCGCAAAATAATTACTTGAGCATGTTCTAAAACTTGCTCTCCGTAAGTATCTATACTTAATTGTTGCTGCAACTGCAAAAGGTTGGCGACTCTTAATGCAGGAAAGCTTACAGGTAACTTTGTAACCGCAGCTGCCAAGGTTTGAATGTCGGTATCAGCAGCTGTAATCAACACGAAAGGCGCTGGAGTTTGTTCTATAAAAATTAAACCCTCTGACTGATTCCATCCACCCGATGTGCTACTTGTACGATGCATAATCCTGTCTTACCGTTTTAAAATTGTTGGTTAGTAGATAATCAAAACAAACTTTTTTCCCCGGATTTAGCCCCCTCTCACCAAAATGATTGAAAATGCTTAGTTCTCCTGATTTGAGCTTTTCTCGAACCTTGCCTATTGTTGTATTTAATCAGCTTGGGGAATTGTTAGAACAGATGGCTCAAAGGGTGGAAAGTGCCGCTCTGGTACTGACAGAAGCTGTGCTGGTGCGGATTTGCATACCTGTGGAGTGGCAAAGGCAAAGGTTTACGCTAGTGGTTTGTGAGCAGTTTAGTGCGCTCTTGGTAGGAAACTTTGAGGAGGAGCAGGGGAGCAGGGGAGCAGGGGAGCAAGGAATTTACTCGGCACTCAATGCTCAGTTGACGTTTAATTTGGAGGCGATCGCTTCTTTTATCTACGAATTGAGAGATTTGTTTGAGTGCGATTCTTATACTCACCAAAATCTCGAACGCTATCGGCAAATTATTAGACCTAATGATGCTACGCTCCAAAGTCAATTCTCGCTGTTGTTATTAGAATATCTTTTAACTCAGCCAAACCAAGAAATAATAGCAGATCCAAGCCCAATTGGGCCGGCAGTTTATATCTGTCAGCCAGTAGAAGATGCTTTAAAAAAACAGATTTCCCAAGAGCGGTTATTAAATCAGGTAACAACACAGATCCGCAAAAGCCTGGATTTGCCCGTGATTATGGCAACGGCAATTACACAGGTGCGTGAGTTTCTAGAATTAGACAGATTAGTAATCTATAAATTTGCAGGTTCCCAAGTTAAGGCTCGACAATACCAGTCTGACATTATTCCCCTCAATGAAACGGCATTACCAACAGATATAGAACCATCAGTTAGGGAACCTGCTGAAATCTATTTTTCTATACACGAGAACAACGGTAAACACTCGCCTTTTGTATCAGTCAATAATCAACCTTTACTAGGAGACTGCCAAAAGAATGGAGGTTATATTGTCTATGAAGCCCGTGCTACAGATGCTATTACATCGGTGTTGAATTACACGGAAAAAAATTGCTTTATCCGCACCTCTCAGTGTTGGGAGAAGTATCGCCAAGGCTTTACTTTAGCTGTGGATGATGTCGAAAAAACTTATGCTCTGGAAGAGTGTTTATTGAATTTTTTAAGGGAATGCCAAGTTAGGGCTAAGTTGGCTGCACCGATTATGTTTGAGGATAAACTGTGGGGATTGCTGATTGCTCATCAGTGCGATCGCCCTCACGAGTGGAATGATAGCGAAAAAAACTTGCTGGTTGCGATCGCAGAACAATTAGCGATCGCTATTCACCAAGCAGAGTTAATGCAAACTCTCACCCAAGAAAAACAAAATCTCGAACAACGAGTTATTGAGCGGACAATGGCCTTACGCGTGCTCTCCTCGCTGCGGAAGCTGCTAGCCGGATCAAAAGTGAATTTCTCGCTACTATCAGTCATGAATTGCTCACGCCTTTAACTTATGTGATTGGGATGTCTTCGACGTTATTACGCTGGCCTTTGGGTGAATTGAGTCAACGACAACGGGGTTATCTGCAAACCATCCACGACAGTGGAGAACATTTATTAGAAATGATTAATGACATTCTCGATTTATCGCAAATCGAGGCTGGTAAGACAGCTTTAAATATTTCAGAATTTTCTTTGGTGAATGTTGCCGAAAATGCTATGAAGTCACTGCGAAAAAAAGCAACGAGCGAACAAATTAATCTTATACTTGATTTGCAAATCAATCCCAGGCGCGATCGCTTTACCGCCGATGCCGAACGAGTAGAACAAATTATTTTGAATTTGTTAAATAATGCGATTAAATTCACCCCTGAAAGTGGTAGCGTTACTTTACGTCTTTGGGTGGAAGATAATACTGCTATTTTTCAAGTGGAAGATACCGGGATTGGCATTCCCGAAGAACAATTACCATTACTGTTTGAGAAATTTCAACAACTCGATACACCTTATCGCCGCCGCTACGAAGGCACTGGGCTGGGACTGGCTTTAACTAAACAACTTGTAGAACTTCATCGAGGTCGAATTGAAGTAGAATCAACTGTAAGTATTGGCTCGATTTTTACTATATGGATACCAACTCAAGCAGTGAGAGTGGTGAGTTAGGAGTTAAGCAAGAGACGCGATGAATCGCCGTCTTTACAATAATCGATATTTTGTAGAGACGGCGATTTATCGCGTCTTTGTGATGATTTATTTCTTCAATTTGAGGCTAGGCTAATGAGCATTTTTTCAAAAATTCTCAATATTGGCTCCTCTCCATTGTCTCTAATAAAAAGGCTAAAATTTGGATGAGAGTTGATTTCAATTAACCAATATTGATTATCTCGATCTAAGACGATATCAAAACCACCATAATCAATGTCTAACTCTTGAAAAACTGGTTGAGCAAAATTAGTAATTTCTGATAGTATTTGTGGATCGTTGATATATTTGGCTTTCGCACCATCCCAGTGTAGAGGACTGAGATTACCGACAAATTTGGCATCAGTTATATCTTTTTCATAAAGCAAAACTAACTCTTTATTTAAGAAAACCGCTCTATATTCAGATTTTATGTGAATAAATTCTTGAGCAAGAGCGACGTAATCATACTTATTATTAATAGTAAAAATTTCTTTTAAAGCAGTTTCAATTTCATTTAGATTATCACATAAAAAGACATTATGTCCGCCCGCACCAGAATTTCTTTTAATAATCACTGGTGTTTCAAAATTTTCTTTTATTTCTAATACGATATCTGGAATAGTTGGAAATTTTAAGTAAATCTTATATTGGCTGTCACAAAAAGGCGAAAGAAAACCTACTGTCCGAGGAAGGTTAACTTTTTTATTTAAAACATGATAAGTGTATTCTTTGTCTTTGATAAGGTGTGCTACTGCTTGATTAAGTAACGGAGTGCTATAGTTACAAAAATAATGCTGTTTACTATTCAATTTTATTTTGATTAAGTTTTCAGATGGATGAAGGATTTCATAGCTGATGTTTAAGTTTTTACAAGCTTTGAGCAGTAGCGAAATGTTGTTTAACATAAATACTTAAAGTTAAACGTCTAAATTACGAATTACGAATTACGTAGCTTGCTTCTCGCCTTTAGCGAGTATTACGAATTATTTTAACTTGCTGTTTGCCGTTTAAAAATTACTATCTCAGTCCCAACAATCGGGTTACGAGCTATTAGCCTATTTTGGGAATCAGTAATTTCTAAATGGGTAAAATCAAGTTCTTGAGAGCGTTGTAATATCTTTGCAGCTAGTTTGTCTTGCTGAGATTCATTGAGAGTGTACCAATCATCACTAATTTTGACAGTCAAGTTACTTGTACGGAAGTTAGCTTGAATTGACTTTATCAGACCAGAGGCAATGCGATCGCTAATTTCGACTACCTGATTTTCAATAGCCGCAATCAAGGCTTGTTCAGGTGTCAATTCTATGATTGGTGTCGGCGTTGGCGTTGGCGTAGGAATTGGTTCCGGTGACGGTGACGGCGTTGGTGGCGTAGTTTGTACTTCTGGCGGCGGCGTAATTTCCTCTGGTGGCTGTGGTTCTGGTGCGACTGACTCCGGTGGAGTAGTTACCCTTGGTGTTGGTATCGGAACCTCTTCAACTGGAGGAACAGTTGCTACTTCCGTAGGTTTACCAGTAAAGATAGTCGTAGTTGTCCAAACGAGAATTACAGCAATTCCAGTAACAATTCCCGTCAAAGCTGTATCTGATAACTTTGTTGACAAATTTGATGGTAAAAACAAGCGGATTGTCCTTAACAGTCCACCCCACCACAACTGAAGCTGCTGAAAAAAACCAGGTTTTTCCTCAGTCCCAGGTTGGGGTGCTGTCTCCAGTTTTTCCACCGTTACTTCTAGAACCCCAATCGTCCCTTGAAGAAGTTGGATAATTTTAGTCTTCCAAAATGGCTGAACTCTCTGGTAAGGTTTTTGGGGAGGTTGATTTACCTTCTTATCCGTCGGTTTTGACTGATTGTCTTGTGACATGGAACTTTCACCAAAAGCAGCGAATCAAAGACAAACAACGTAGATTATTACTGGTGCTGCCTTCTTTTGCCTTAATGTATCACTTCATTGCTCATTGTTTCCGCTAAACTGACTATTTATTAAATTTGGTGACTTATGAAACTCAAACGCCGTCAATTTGTATTTTTAAGTAGCATCAGCGCCATTAGTACAGGATTTTTAAGCTGGATGTTTGCTCATCAAAATCATCAAAGTGCTGATATTAGCGATTCAACAACAGCTATAGCCGCCAACCCAGCCAAAAAAGACTTGTTATTACGTTTTGTGTCTGTAGCAGATACGGGAACTGGGGCTAAAGGACAGTATGCTGTGGCTAGAGCGATGAATGCGTATCATCAGAAAAATCCTTATGATTTAGTCGTTTTAGCTGGAGATAACATTTACAATAACGGCGAAATTGAGAAAATTAATGCAGTTTTTGAGCGTCCTTATCAAGGTTTACTGAAGCAAGGTGTGAAATTTCAGGCTTGTTTAGGCAATCACGATATTCGTACTGATAATGGCGATCCCCAAGTCAAGTATGCTGGCTTTAATATGAAGGGACGTTACTATACATTTCGCCGTGGAACTGTACAATTTTTCGCTTTAGATACTAACAGTAATGCTGATTGGAAAAACCAGCTACCTTGGTTAGAAAAAGAATTAAGTCTTAGTAATGCTCCTTGGAAAGTAGTGTTTGGTCATCATCCAATTTATTCATCGGGTCAGTATGGGAATAATCCAGATTTTATTAAAACTTTCACTCCTCTATTTCAAAAATACGGCGTTCAACTTTATATCAATGGTCACGAACATAGTTATGAACGCACTCGTGCTATTAATGGTACAACTTACTTAATTTGTGGCGCGGGTGCTGGTAATCGTCCTGTAGGGCGTTCTGAGTGGACAGGGTATTCTACTAGTGATTTAAGTTTTGCCTCTTATGAAGTGTATAAAGATAGAATAGAAATAAGTGCGATCGCTACTAATAATCGCGTTTTTGATAAAGGTATTATTCAGTTAAAATCAGCGTAATTATTATGAAAGTCAAGCGCTTGAAAATGCAATCCTTCCGTGGAATCGGTGATTTAACGCTTGAGTTCGATGAAACTAGTCCAACGGCGCTGATTGGTATTAACGGCGTGGGCAAATCTAGTATTCTTGACTGTCTGGCTATTCTTTTGTCACAGTTGATAAGGGATATTGCAGATGCAGAGTCAATAGGTAAAAATAGGAGTTTAGGAGGAGTAAATTTTTATGTAGTTTCTAAAATTCGCAATGAATATGAAAAATCGATTCCCGGAAAACCGGATATCGAAAAGCGTTTCTTCAGCAAAGAAGATATTACAAACGGACAGAAAAAGACACATAATACGATTAAAATTTTTCTGCAATCAAAGGAAGTAAGCTGGTTTCTTACAAACTTTAGTAAAGAACGCAATGAAGAGCTAAATAAAGAAAATGCAGAGTTAAATGCAGTTTCTCAAGATATTTACCGTAAGTGGGAAGCAAATCCTCAGTTTAACTTGCCTTTAGCAGTTTATTACCCAGTGAAACGTTCGGTTCTTGGGATTGATATGGAGATTACAGAAACGCATTCATTGAAACAGATAGATGCTTACGATCAAGCACTAAACGGAGTACAAATTAGTTTCCATAGATTCTTTCAATGGTTTAGATCATTGGAAGATTTAGAAAACGAAGAAAGGCGGGATAATCCTGAATTTAAAACCCAGCAGCTAGAAGCAGTAAGACAATCTATTTATTCATTAATTCCAGGGTTTTCTAACTTACGGGTACGGCGTTCACCCCTGCGAATGACTGTGCGAAAACAAGATGAAGAACTTACAGTAAATCAACTATCTGATGGGGAAAAGTGCTTGCTGGCTATGGTTGGTGATTTAGCAAGACGATTAGCGATCGCTAACCCAAGTTTACCAGATCCACTCGAAGGTGAGGGTGTTGTTTTAATTGATGAAATTGAACTTCACTTACACCCCAAATGGCAACGAGAAATTATTCCTGCTTTGACAAGAACATTTCCCAATTGCCAATTTATCGTCACCACCCATTCGCCTCAAGTAATTAGCCAAGTCAAGCCAGAAGGAATTTATATTCTAGAAAAAACAGACGAAGGTGTTGTTGCTAAAAAACCAGAAAGTTCCTTTGGGAGAGACAGTAATCGCATTTTAGAAAACCTCATGGGTGTTCCAGAACGTCCGCAGGAAATTAAGGAAAGTCTTTTAGAACTTTTTCGACTAATTGATGCTGGAAATATTGAAGGTGCTAGGCAATTACGTCAACAATTGGCTAATGAAATCGGAGCAGATGAGCCAGAGTTTGTTAAGGCGGATGTACTCATTCGGCGGAAGGAAATTCTCAACCGATGAAGCACATCAAAAAGAGTCAGGAACCAGAAAAATTTACCAAGTGGAAGGCTCTGGAAAATGATGATTGGAAACCTAGCTGGGATGATAATTTTCAAATACCAGAAAAATTTGTTGTACATGATGCTTTACTAAAAGAACAGGGATATATCTGTTGCTATTGTGGAATGCGTATCACTAGAACAACTAGCCACATAGAACACTTCAAGCCTCGTAGTACTTATCCAAATCTGGCGCTGGAGTACACAAATCTCATTGCTTCATGTCAAGGAGAAAGTGAAGAACCTCCTACTGTTCCGGTGCATTGCGGACATAAGAAAAAGTATTGGTACGATGAAAATTTGATGGTTTCACCTTTAGAAATAAACTGTGCTAATTTTTTTAAATATCCTGCTTCTGGTGAAATTCAACCGACAGATAATCCAGGTAAAAAAGTTGTTGCTGAAACAACAATTAAGAAGCTTGCACTTGACATTGACAAACTGCAAAATATGCGTAGAGTAGCAATTGATGCTGCATTACTGGCTACTGAAGGTTTGACTGAAATAGAAATAAAACTGCTAGCTGAAGGTTATGAAAAACTGGATGTTGATGGGCAATATACTCCGTTTTGTGCCGCAATTGGCTATTTACTCAAGAATTATTTTTGATTCAATAAAATATGTACGTAGGCGTAGCCCATCGTAGACATCACATTCACTTTATACTAAATAATATTAGTTTAATTATCACCGCAAAAGTTTATGATTCTTGAAGCAGTTATTCTTCATGTCAAACCTGGTTTGGAATTTGATTTTGAAGCTACTTTCAGAAAAGCTTCTAAAATTATTTCTTCAATGGACGGATATTTATCCCATGAATTGCATAAATGTATAGAAGTCCAAGGTAAATACTTATTACTTGTTAGATGGAAAACTTTAGAATCTCATACTGTAGGATTTAGAAGTTCTGCTGAGTATCAAGAGTGGAAAAAACTTCTGCACCATTTTTATGAGCCATTTCCCACTGTTGAACACTTTGAAGAAATTGAAATATGAAAAACAATAAGTTACAAAAACTCATTCTTTAATAAGTTCAGAAGAAGCTAGAGTTAATACAACCTAAGCTCAACTTATAAATGTTGGTGTTTTAGTTACAAATAACTCGTCTTTAGATAAGTAAAAATAATGTTAGATTTAATAAATTTAATGATTAATTATAAAAAATCCAAAAATGATAAGTAAAATAGAAGCTTTCGTTAATAAAACTTCTTCATAACTTATTAATGAACCAGTTTTAGTTACTACAGCATGTTCTGGAGTTACAAATGAACAAGTTTTAGTTACTACAGCATGTTCTGGAGCTATAAATGCTTCTTCTATAGTTGACACAGCTTGTTCTGTAGCAACGCACCATCAAAATATAGTCTACCTGGTCGTTTATATACCTCTTACTCTACTCGTTGCAACTGTGCTACTCTTGGGTCAACAATTTTTTGCCCCAAGCTGGCAAATTTAATTGCCACAGACATCTTATTACCCGTTCCGAAAACATGGGTAATTTCACCAAGTCCAAAAGTTTTATGTAATACTCGATCGCCAACTTGCCAACTCTGCTTCGTGTCTTGCTTTCCATTAGAATTAGAGGCACTTTTAGTATAAGTTTGACGATTCACGCGTCGAGTATCTAATAATTCTTCTGGTAATTCGTCGAGAAATTGCGATCGCATGGCGGGTTCACGAGAACCATACAAACGCCGTTCCCGCGCGTGTGATAAATACAACCTTTCTTGGGCGCGAGTAATCCCCACATAACATAAGCGGCGTTCCTCTTCCAAAGATGCAGGATCACTCAGCGATCGGTAGCCGGGAAATAGCCCTTGTTCTAATCCCACCAAAAATACTACAGGAAATTCTAGCCCTTTGGAAGCGTGCAAAGTCATTAAAGAAACGGCTGTCTGTCCTTCTTTTAAGTTATCCAAATCGGAACTGAGGGCGGCGCTACTCAGAAAGTCTCGCAGGGAAACCTCTTCGTTTTCTTCTTGAAATTGCAGCGCAGCGTTGTAAAGTTCCTGAACGTTTTGTACCCGATCTGTGGCTTCATCAGTACCTTGATTCATCAAGTCTTGAACGTAACCAGAGTCTTCTAATATTCCTTGTAAAACCTCAGTTACCGGAACCGTAGCAACTTGTCCTTGCCAACGGCTAATCATTGCGGCAAAGCTATTTACAGCTTTTGTTGCCCGTCCAGCTAATGTATTAACTGATGTTTCATCGCTGAGTATTTCCCACAAAGTTGTCCCTAATTGCTGAGATGCGTTCATCAAAGCATCAATAGTGGTTTTGCCAATTCCCCGCCGAGGAGTATTAATAACTCGTAATAAACTGACTGTATCAGCTGGATTATTTATCGCTCTTAAATAAGCAACGACATCTTTAATTTCTTTGCGATCGTAAAACCTCATTCCCCCCACAACTGTGTAAGGAATTTGATATTTCACCAACAATTCTTCAAAGGGACGAGATTGGGCATTCGTCCGATAAAGTATGGCAAAACTACCCCAGTTCAACTCTGGATTTTGCTGTTCTAAAGTGCTAATTTGATTAATTACAAATGCCGCTTCTGCGAGTTCTTCATCGGCTTTGTGACAAGTGATCTGTTCACCCGATCCCCGCGTCGCTTTCAGGACTTTATCAATCCGTTGGGTGTTATTTTCAATTAATTCATTAGCCGCTTGCAAAATGTTTTCACAAGAACGATAGTTTTCTTCCAGCTTAACCATCGTCCGGGTGTCATCATCTACCAAACCATCGCCAAAGTCTTCCTGAAATCCCAACAAGATGGTGAAATCTGCCATCCGAAAGCTGTAAATTGATTGGTCTGCATCGCCGACAACAAAAACTGAGCGATTTTGCCATTGCCATTCGCTCTTTTTGGTTTCGCCATTAGTAACTAATAAATTAATGAGTTGATACTGAGTGCGGTTAGTATCCTGATATTCATCTACGAGGATATGACGAAACTTGCGATGCCAGTAACCCAATACCTGCTCATTTTGTTGAAATAATCTAGTAGGTACAAGAATAAGATCGTCAAAGTCGAGAGCGTTGTTTTGTGCTAACTTATCTTGATATAAATTGTAAACTTGGGCAATTACCCGTCCGCGATAATTGGGTTGTTCTTGCTCAAATTCTTGGGGTGATAAACCTTGGTTTTTAGCGTTACTAATAGCGTAACGGACAGAGCGGGCGTCAAACTTCTTATCGTCTAAATTTAGCTCTTTATTAACGATTTCTTTGATCAGACTTATTACATCTGATTCATCAAAGATAGAGAAATTACGATTCCACTGGCGCCCTTTTTCGTCTACGTATTTTTCAACATCAAAGCGGAGAATCCGAGAAAATAGACTGTGGAAAGTGCCACACCATAAATCTTTGATCGTATTTTTGTAAACTTGCGATCGCAATTGCGTTTGTTGATATTCTGTCAACAAATCAAAACGCTTACCGTGTTCCTTCATAGCCAGTTGTTCCGCAAACAGCCGTTGAATCCGGTCTTTCATCTCCCGTGCGGCTTTATTGGTAAAAGTAACCGCCAGGATATTTTCTGGATCAACGCGGTGTTTGAGAATCAGATTGGCAATACGATAAGTCAGCGCTCGTGTTTTACCGGAACCTGCGCCAGCAACAACTAGCAACGGGCCGCAGTAGTGTTCGACAGCTTGACGTTGGCTGGGGTTAAGGTGACTGAGAAAGTCGATGGTTGTTGTCATGGATGTGAAAAAGCGATGTCTCCGAAGGTCACTGAGCTTGTCGTTCGCGCAGCGTCTCGTAGATAAGTGCGGGCTATTCGGCGTCGCCTGGCGTCACATCAATAGAGAGTTGCTATTGCCCAGGTTACAATATCCTAACGAAACTTGGTCAACAAAGATTGCGTAGCATAGTACTTTGCTTCCCTGTCACTAATACTCTTGATTAGAAGTTCTCCCTATACCCTTTCGCCCACCAGGTTGTACAGGTTTTCCATCACTTTTCACTATTACGTTAACTTTTCTACGTAGATAGGTTAGCCATCAGTTATTTCCTGCGCGTTGTGTCGTAAAATCAGCAACGGGGAATCAAACATCATAAAAATGCTGGACAAGCTCTAACTTGTTCTGTTGTCAACGGAGCTTATAGCTATTTTCAGTTAATTGAACTACCGATTTTCGCAGGGACATGGCAATGTTCCCTATTCTGTGGTTGATTTGCTTGAAAAACGCTGTAATACCTAACCGAGAGTATTGTCATTAATAGGACTATTCACTCCTTGAGTACCCAATTGACATTGGGTCGCAATACACGATACATCATGATTCAACCGTTAAATTTTTAAAGATGAAAAATTTCTTTAATTTCAGGTTTAACCAATACAAGGAGGGGTGGATATGGATATCAGCTTAATTGTATCCAATATTTTGAATCCGCCAATCCTGTTTTTCTTTTTAGGCATGACTGCTGTTTTTGTCAAGTCTGATCTGGAAATTCCCGCACCGATGCCCAAACTCTTTTCGCTGTACCTGCTGTTTGCCATTGGTTTTAAAGGGGGGGTAGAACTAATCAAAAGCGGCATCACTCAGGAAGTAGTTTTAACACTTGCAGCAGCAATGATGATGGCTTGTCTGGTTCCAATTTACACCTTTTTTATCCTCAGGTTGAAACTAGATACTTACGATGCTGCTGCGATCGCTGCAACCTACGGCTCTATCAGTGCCGTCACCTTCATCACGGCTAGCGCTTTTTTAACTGAGCTTGGCATTACTTTTGATGGTTACATGGTGGCAGCCCTTGCCCTGATGGAATCCCCAGCGATTATAGTTGGTCTAATTTTGGTGAATATATTCACCGCTGATGGCAAGCGGGACTTTTCGTGGCCAGAAGTTTTGCAAGAAGCATTTCTTAATAGTTCAGTTTTTCTATTAGTCGGTAGTCTCTTGATCGGTGTCTTGACAGGAGAACGCGGTTGGCACGTATTAGAACCCTTTACTCAAGGGTTGTTTTATGGCGTTCTCACCTTCTTTTTACTGGACATGGGACTAGTCGCTGCCAGAAGAATTAAAGACTTGCAAAAAACCGGAGTTTTCCTAATTTTATTTGCCATACTAATTCCAATACTCAATGCAGCCATTGGGTTGATGATTGCCAAATTGATCGGTATGCCTCGCGGAGATTCGCTGTTATTCGCTGTACTGTGTGCCAGTGCTTCTTACATTGCTGTGCCAGCGGCGATGCGGATGACTGTTCCAGAAGCAAATCCCAGCCTGTATGTTTCTACTGCTCTAGCAGTGACATTCCCGTTCAATATTATTGTGGGAATTCCGTTATATCTCTACGGAATTAACCTATTTTGGAGGTAAGAATATGCACATAGTTAAAAAGATAGAAATTATCGCCAACTCTTTTGAGCTTGCCAAAATTTTAGATAATTTAGACAAGTCTGGTGTACATAACCATGCCGTAATCCGAAATGTTGCTGGTAAAGGATTACGAGGAACGACAGAAGATTTAGACATGACCATGCTTGATAATGTTTACATCCTCGCGTTTTGTATGCCAGAAGAACTCAAGCCTGTTGTCGAAAATATCAAACCACTCCTTAATAAGTTCGGAGGTACTTGCTACGTTTCCGATGTGATGGAAATTCGCTCTGTCAGATGTGTTGCGTCGATGTAAGAGAGTGATAAATTCAATGAAGCATTTCATGGAACGTCGTGACTTTTTGAAGTTAGGAATGACTGGAGCGTTTGGGATGATGCTATCTGCCAGCGATTTCCTCTGGCGGGTTAAACAGGCTAAAGCTGCCGAAATCCCCTCAACTTCCCCTGAATCTCTCAGTCCCGATGCAGCCTTACAAAAGCTGATAGAGGGAAATCAGCGGTTTATTGATCATCATCCCCAATACCCCGATCAATCTGCGCTGCGGTTGCAGGAAGTTGCTCAAGCTCAACATCCATTTGCAACTATTCTTAGTTGTGCGGATTCACGAGTACCCGCAGAAATTGTTTTCGATCAAGGCATTGGGGACATCTTTGATGTTCGGATTGCCGGAAATATTGCTACACGTGAAGCGATCGGCAGTATTGAATATGCGGTTGTCTTGTTAGGTTCTCCGCTACTGATGGTGATGGGTCATGAGCGTTGCGGGGCTGTAACCGCTGCTGTCCAAAACCAATCGTTGCTTGGTGATATTAGTACTTTTGTTAAGGCAATTAAGCCAGCCGTAAAAAAGGTCAAGGGTCAGCCGGGTGATGCAGTTGAAAATGCCGTGGTGGCAAATGTGCAATATCAAATTGAACGGTTGAAGCACTCAAAGCTTTTAACTGAGCAGATGGAGTCAGGCAAATTGAAAATTGTCGGGGGTCGTTATGACTTGGATACAGGGAGGGTGAATATTATTACTTAATTCGGCAAAGGATTCCCAGATGAGGGGGAGCAGAGGAGACAAGGAGACTTACAGCTATTTTCAGATAAATAGACCACGCGGTAGGGGCACAGCAATGCTGTGCCCTTACGACAGATGTGGTTCAAATACATGAAAATTGCTGTAAGTCAGAACTTACAACAAGTAACAAGTCTTTCCCCTTGTCCCCAAGTCTTCTTTCCCATGCCCAATGCCCAATACCCCATTCAATCCTGCACAGTCATTGGCAGACGAATAGTGAAAGTAGAGCCAATTCCTGGTTCACTTTTGACAATAATTTCACCACCCATCATCTGGCAAAAGTGGCGGCTAATTGCCAACCCCAGTCCCGTACCTCCATACTTTTTCGTAGTTGAAGTATCACCTTGTGTAAAAGGTTGAAATAACTGCTGCTGTTGACGGTTAGACATACCGATACCTGTGTCGGTAACGGTGAAAATAATGCTGCCCAAAGGAGCCTCCGGTCGAAATTCATCCTTTTCTCTGCTGACTGTCAGCATCACCTTGCCGTTTGTAGTAAATTTACTGGCGTTGCTGAGTAAGTTTAACAACACCTGCCGCATCCTAGTTTGATCGGCGTACATGGTGCCAAGTTGCTCATCAAAATTTACTTCTAAAACATTGGCATTTTTTTCTATAGCTGGTTTGACTGTGAGGACAACGTTATGAATCAGCGTCGCAATCTCGAATGTCTCAGGATAGAGGGTCATTTTCCCCGCTTCAATTTTTGACAAGTCGAGGATTTCGTTAATTAAGTGCAGTAGATGCTTACCAGCAGCGTTAATTGTTTCTAAGTCTGTGATAAAGTCTGCCGATAAACCAAGATCGGTAGCGTCGTCTTCTAGTAGTTGGCTTAAGCCAATGACAGCATTTAACGGTGTGCGTAATTCATGGCTGACATTGGCCAAAAATACGCTTTTTGCCTTGCTAGCAGCCTCGGCTAATTCTTTAGCTTGTTGTAGTTCTTTTGTTCGCTCAGATACTCGCTCAATCAGACGATTTAGAGATTTTGCGAGTAGGCCAATTTCATCTTCAGTGGTGACGGGCGCTCGCAAATCGAAATTATGTTTCCTTGCAACTTGTTCAGCTACTTGGGTGACAGTGATAACTGGTTCTGCGATCGCCCGACTGGTACGCCAAGCTACAATAGCTGCGATCGCTACCGAAACCAGCATACTCACGATCACGATCAATCGCTCAACTATTCTCGCCTCCTCAACGGCTTTTTGCCTTTCTTGCTCTTGATCTTCAGCAGTTTGCAGGATGTTAGTCAAGCTTTGAGAAAGCTGGTCTAGTTGCATGGCTGTTTCACCACGCATAATTGTTAATAACTGCGATCGGGCAGAGGAAATCTGTTGAGGCTGCACTTTTTGAGAGTCAATTTTCTTTAAGACGACCTCGATTTGGTCAACGTAAGCTTTTAAATTAGTCTTATAATCCAGTAATAAAGTCTGTAAAGTCGAACTTGTTGCTGCTAATCTTTTAGGTTTACTATCGATAAATCCGCCAATTTTTGACTCTAGTTGCTTGGCTTTTTCAACATTCTTCAGAAAATCAGCTTTTTTGCTTTGCAGTTGTTGTGAATTTTCTAATACAGCAACTAGGTTAGAACTATGTAATTGCGCCCCTACTACTGCATCTTTATAATTACTCAGTAGTTGTCCTTGTTCATAAGCTTGATTGAATTGTCTCACTTCCCTTCCCCGGTAGTAATTAGCAATCACTAACCCAGTCAGTGAGCCAAAAAAGCCAATTCCGATCGCTACAAAGTACCCATAGCCAATTTTTTGATGGATACGCCAAGAACTAGCTTTGAGTTTCCCTCGTGAAGGAAATTCTATAGTTGGGAGTTCGTCTGTCGATGGCTCTTCGGCTGACACTTTTTTGCTTTCTGAACTGCTGTAGATAGGGGTTGGCTTTTGAGGAAGGCATTTCTCAAACCTCCTTGCCTTCCCGCAAAAATAATCAAATTAGTCTAGATTGTCAAAATACCTTAATTTAGTCATTAACATCTACATTATCTTCTTTTATCGCCAGAGCAAATCATTGCTTGCTAGATAATTAGCATCACCTTAGATTATATAAGTAAATTTTATAACTAGTCAATTAAGTATAATTACTAGATTTAACAGAATTCACTTTTTTTTAGGAGCAACGATATAGTTTTCTGCACTAAAGACGCGCCTGAGAGCGTCTTCTCTTTACCACACTACTTTCTTCAATATGCGGTTGATAGCAAGCAATGAGTTCTTGCGATCGCCTACGCCATTACTCTACCTTACTGCTTCCTTATAAAATTAATACAATCAGGAAAAAACCAAAAGGTTTGATACTTGTTGGGAATAGGGCATGGGGCAAAACAGTTTCGAGTTCCTCGGCTTAGAGTAAAGAAGTGAGATTCCCCACTCAGCACTCAGCACTCCTGAAGCCATCACCAACAGTAGCACCGATATCAACTAGACATTCCCCACTCAGCACTCAGCACTCCTGAAGGGCATTGGGCATTGATTATTTCTCCCTCATACCAGGCGTACATATCATAAAATAGTTTAAAAGTCTAGTCTATGTTAACACACAAAAATATTTATTTCGTATTAAAATCAATACGAATGCCTTAATTGACGAACGCGGCTTAAGATAGCTTTAACATCAGATAAAATCGGCTTCTAGGCTTATAGAAATTAGCGGGAGACTGATTTTTGCATGATTTGTACTTAATATTTAGTACGATTATGAGCAAATGACATGGAATAGGATAATCACAACCTGAGGATTCCAGTTGATTCCAAAAATAGAATTCAGGAAGTTGATTATAATACATCCTGCTGCCTTTTGAGTTCTATCCTCCTACTGACTGTCTACCTTGTAGTTGATGCAGTAGATAGTATGAAGCAACTATGGTTATAGGACACTAAAATCTTTTTGTGCCTTTCACCAAATTGTACTGATGCACAAGTACATCACCTAATCAACAATCTTTTGGTTGTAATTATCCCCGATTAGAAAAACTCAACTGTCAAATTAATAGGAGTGAAAATGCCAGAACAAGAACTTACTGAAACCGCATCTAAAGATACTACAGTGGCAGAGATTAACAGCCAAACGGGAACCATCACCAAACTTCAGCCTCCTGCACAATCTCAAGATGAATGGCTAAAATACGGAGAGCAAATTTCTACCTTTTTAGCAACATTACCAGATTATCTGGGAAGCTTCTTTAATCAATATAAGCAACCCCTGGTAACAGTTGGTTTAATTGTAGGATCAATTGTTGGGGTTAAAGTACTCTTGGCAGTATTAGATGCTTTGAATGATATCCCCTTGGTAGCACCTTCTTTTGAGTTGATCGGTATTGGTTACTCTGCCTGGTTTGTTTACCGTTATTTACTCAAAGCCTCAACTAGGAAAGAGTTAACTAGTGAAATCACCACTCTGAAATCACAAGTTGTCGGTAAACAAATTCCAGAAGTTCCAGAAGCTTAATATCTAATTATCGCTTCTCTACCAGACGCTACGCGTAGCTTGCTCCTGTGTAAAAGTACGCTCTAATTCCAAATCACCGAAGTCTGAACGCCGACTTCCGGCGTTCAGACTTCTCTCAATAATTCCCTACGAAGTTTATTAACACTTCGTATAGAACTCGCTCCTTCTGAATCCTTGCTTGAATTACGAATTAGTAATTATTGTTGAGGCGAACCTCCGGTGGGCAATTTAACTTTTGGGTTCGGTTTTGGAGTCTGTGGAAGTTCTGGAGATATTTTGGGCGATGGCTGCGGTAGGCTACGCCTACGCACTATATTAGGAGATGTAATTGCCGCCAGTTTGCCCCGTTTGACTAAAGCTTGATGAATCATCGCCGCCACTTCTGCCCGACTAGCTACTTTGTTGGGATCGAGGACTTGGGGATTTGGATAGTTAACTACCAAACCATTGGTTGTAGCAGCGGCGATTTTACCGATAGCATAAGGTGGAACATCTTTAGCATCTTTATAGACACTGATAATCTGATTTGGGGAAGTGGGTGCTTTCAAATTCAACCCACTGACAAGGGCGACTAAAACTTGCACTCGTGAAATATTTTGTTGTGGTTTGAAGGTTTTTTTCGGGTAGCCTTTGAGAAATCCCGCACTGATGGCTTGGTCAATTGCTGGACTTGCCCAGAATTTTGTTGGTACATCTTGAAATGCGATCGCAGTCTTAGACGGTTCTTGGTCAAAAGCTTTTTCTAGTATGGCAGCAAATTCAGCACGGTTTACAGGCTGATTTGGTCTAAAAGAATAATCAGGAAACCCTTTGAGAATGCCCCGAGCAGAAAGAACGTCTATAAAACGCCGACTCCAAAAGTTATTGGGCACATCGTTAAATGCAATTGGCGGCGGAATGATTGATTTTGGTTTTGCCGGAGTTACTAAAGGCAACGCTGATGATCTAACTGATGACTCAAGTTCTATTGGAGAGGATACAGGTGTTTGTGCTTGTGGGGATTGAGTTGGGATTACCAGAATAGATGGTAACATTGCACGGTCAGGAGTTGCGCTGTTAGTTGGGAATGAACGTGTTGTGGGTTCAACAACAGCTTCAGGTGGAGAAGAGGGCAAAACGTTGTCGGGGACTGCATAAGGTTTTACCTTGGCAGTAGGAGAGGGCAATACTGGATTTGGTCGAACACTAGGAGATGGAGTAGATGAAGGCAACAGCAGCCCGTTTAAGTTCCAACTAGAATCCCTGCGGGACAATGACCAAAAAAGAATCGCTCCGATAGTGGCGAAGGCAACCAGAATGGCTATAAATTCATCAAAGCCAAGGGCAGTTTTTTGGGATGACTCCGGTTCGGAAGGAGGTCTATTTGTCATCGTGATTACCCAGGTAGCAGTAAAATTTGTGTCTAAACAAATTAAGCCACAGATGACTCTTTTACACCAGCCCTTTTTAATTCGTAATTCGTAATTCTTATTAAAATATTAAGCTTCTGGTTCAATGCCGAGCGATCGCAATTGGGCAGCTAGGCGATCGGCTCTTTGGGATTGCTGTTCTGCTCTTTGGGATTGCTGTTCTGCTCTTTGAGATTCCTGTTCGGCTCTTTCATCGCCATTCAACAACAAATTACCTTGTAAATCCCACCAACGCAGCCAGGGTAATTCCACATTCTGATAAACTCCTAGCCATAAGCCTAATTCAACACCCAAAGAAACTATAGGATAATGTCCTCGTTCATTTGCTGGTAATATCTGATACTGTCCTTCAATTAGATGATAAACTTCTAGGCTGGCTTTACTCGCTTCATAAATGCCATAGAAGGGAGGACGAATGACTTGCTCATAAATCCAAAATTTCCCCTTCAAAGGAGTTTTATCCCGTTCTTCACTACCATCCCCAGAGACAAATTCTAAGACAATCAACGGGGCAATAAACTCTCGCCACAACACATAAGAACGTCGCGTTTTCCCATTGAGCAAAAATGGTACATTCGGTACATAAAACCAATCAGGTGCTTCTGCGCCTTTTTCAGGGGGATCAGTCAAGCGCCAGTAAATGCCTAAGTCTTGCCCTATACAGTATTCACCTTCAGGATTTAATTGCTTGAGGATGGGTGTAATAGAGTCAGTCAGTAAAATGCTTTGGGGATGTTCTTGCCAGTTCTTCACAAAAGTACCATCAGACTCAGGAAGTTGAGTATGATCCGGGAAGGGGAAAGGAGTGAGGGCGTTGGGCGGATTGGTTACAGAGGTCATAACGCTACCTTTGCACTCTTCGTAAAGGTTATTTTTAGTTTAGCTTGCGATCGCTTTCTCAATATTCTCCACCCAGATTATAAATTGCACCCCAATTACTTCCAGTCGCCTAAGAAAGATTTTTAGCTTGACAGACCACTAGTTTATTAGATACCTAAACTAAAACCGGATTTTGAGGGTGACAGAATGTAAAATATTAACTTATTCTTTACCTGTCTTTGAAAAAATCAGGGTGTCTAGTGCCAGAAGAATTTAGTTACCAAATTTCACCACCATTTTTGTCTGAGGGTAGCGATCGCGATCTTGGTTTAGATTCAACTCTCCAAGAACTACCAATGTATAACTTCTCGGTGGAAATCAACCACACTGGTATGGAAGTGGCTAGTTTTTTGGAAAAATACCCCCTGTTACCAGGAGTAATTTTGGTAGAACAGGGACAGTTCATGGGGATGATTTCGCGGCGGCGACTACTGGAATTTTTGATTCGTCCATTCGGACAAGAGTTATTTGTTCAGCAACCATTAGCTGTTCTCTACAGCTATGTGCGGACACCGATTTTGCTAGTTGCTGATACAACATCGATTTTAACTACGATGCAACTTAGCTTAAAGCGATCGCCTGAATTATTAGCAGAACCAATTGTCATACAAACGGAATCTGGCGCTTATAGATTGTTAGATGTCCAAGAATTAAATATTATTTCTTGGCAAATTCGGGGTATCGACAATTTGATCCGCTATGAACGCAGTCAAGCCCAAATGATTCAAAATGATAAGATGGCAAATTTGGGGCGTTTAGTAGACGGCGTAGCCCACGAAATTTTAGACCCAGTGGGTTTTATTTGGGGTAACATAATTTATGTTTCAAACTACAGTCAAGATTTACTCAAACTCATAGCGGCTTACGAGCAAAATTTACCATCAGTTTCTCCGGCAATTAATCAGATTAAAGAAGAAATTGAATTTGATTTTTTAGAACAAGATTTGTCGCGATCGCTTGCTAGTATTCGCACGGGAGCGGAAAGATTAAAAAAACTCGTTACTAGCTTGCAAAACTTCTGTCATATTGATGAACTTTATCCGAAGCCAGTAGACTTACACGCCTGTATAGATAGTATTATTCTATTAATTAATAGCCGTCTTCAAGGAGAAATTGAAATCGTCAAATACTATGGTCAATTACCCCCTGTGTATTGCTTTATGGGGCAATTAAACCAGGTTTTGATGAATATTTTAAGCGAAGTTGTGGATACTTTACTCAATGAAGCAGTGCGACAACAGTTAAATTTAGAAGAGACAAAGACTGTTCAAAAACCCCGAATTGAGATTACCACAGAAGTTATATCACAAGAAGCAAGCAACCCAGATGCACCAGATTCTCGCTGGGTTTTAATTCGCATTGCTGACAATGGCTCTGGAATGTCTGAAGAATTACAACAGCAAATTATGGAGTCTTTTTCTCTGGAAACAAAGAATGGGAAAAATACTAGTTTGGCAGTAAGTTACCGAATTATCACCGTCAGACATGGCGGAAAATTAAATTTTCATTCACAGATTGATATAGGTACAAAATTTGAAATTTTATTACCTTTAGTTTGATTTACTCAGAATTTAGAATAGCCATGATAACGTTTCGTTATATTAGACAAATTTTCTGCTGGATAGGAATTTGAACCACAAACTCCGTTCCCTTTCCAGATGTGGAAAAAAATTCTAACTTGCCGCCATGTTTTTTGGTGATGATTTGATAGCTGATAGCCATTCCCATTCCTGTTCCCTTACCAATAGGTTTGGTTGTGAAGAAGGGATTGAAAATCTGTTTTTGAATCGATTCGGGAATACCGGAGCCATTGTCTGCGATCGCAATTTTTACCCATTCCGAATCAACGACAGAGGTATGAATCGTGATACAACTGGGATTATCCCGGATTTCTTGATAAGTTCGTTTGGTATTAAGTTCTTCAAGGGCATCGACAGCATTTACTAGAATATTCATAAATACCTGGTTTAACTGTCCGGCGTAGCATTCTACATTGGATAAATTGCCGTAGTCTCTGATAATCTGAATCTCTGGACTTTTGTCAGTGGCTTTGATGCGGTGCTGCAAAATCATCAAAGTATTGTCGATGCCTTCATGAATATCTACCGCTTTGAACTCACTTTCATCTAGGCGCGAGAAGTTACGTAATGACAGCACAATATCTCGGATACGCTCGGTCCCAATATTCATTGAGTCCAATACCATAATCGCATCTTTTTTTAGAAAGTCTAAATCGATGGTTTCGCTTTCGGTTTGAATTTCAGCAGGTGGGTTGGGGAAGTAACGGTGATAAAGCTCGACCAGTCGTAGTAAATCATGGGTATATTGCTTTATATGGCTGAGGTTTCCGTAAATAAAGCTAACAGGATTGTTGATTTCGTGAGCAATGCCTGCCACCATTTGACCCAGGGCAGACATTTTTTCGCTTTGAATCATTTGAGCTTGCATTTTATGCAATCTATCTAACGTATTTTCTAATTCTTGGCTTCTATGCTGCAAGTCTGTGCGAGAGTCTTCTAACTCACAAATAACTTGCTTTAGTAAAAATTCCTTCGTACTAATGTCAGTTTCTAGCTGGCAGCGTTCAGCTTCGCAGCGTTCCAGCTTTTTCCGCAAGATACGGTTTGTCTTTTCCAACTCTTGGATCTGTATGGAATCGTCTTGGTTATCCATACACTACTCATTTTGTCCCTATTAGTAGTGTGACAAACGTTTTATTATGAAATTGCGTTTGACCTTTGCTCACCAAAGGAGCAATTTCACCATAAGCGTAGAAACCACAGCAAGGCAATGCCTTTGGTAAATGAGTTTTCACAAGCTGATACTCAACTCTTGCCAGAGTTCCCAGAATTCGCCGCCGGGCTGCACAGGAAATAAGTAACGCTGCTGTTGGCTCCACACCCGGATAATCGGCAAGAGCATTCTTTAGGGATGCCTCAGAAGCTGATAAAATATTGTCACGAGTTGCATCGGTGATTTGCACAACTGCCTGTTCAGGAATATCAGAGAAGAAGGTAACGCTACCAGATTGTTGATCGTAACCATTGGGTGCCCGCATATAAAAATGGTCTTGATCCTCAAAAAGCGCCAAGGCATGAATTGCAAAGTTGGCGGCAAATCGTTCTTCACCGAGATAGTGCTGATAGAAATCTAAGGCACGCTGTCCATCAATTTCATAGACTACATTGCCATTAACTTTAGTTACACGGCTACGTTGACTGATAGGAGTCCAACCACTGGCAACTCCGTGGGAAAATAATAGTTGTCCAGAGAACAGCAGCACTGGCACTGAATCACTTAACACTTCACCCTGGAAGAATTGGTAGGTCTTGTCAAAAGTATAGTCATCGGCAGCCATACCCCCAACGATCGGAACATCCTCTCCCAAGCTTTGTTTTAAACCATCTAAAATCAAGACCCCATTACTCGTCAGGCTATCAGGAAAGGTGAGGCACAATTGTGGGGAGGATGCACTCTTTGCCTTTGCTTGTGCGATCGCTTCTTGGGCTGCAAGGGCTGGATTTTTGGATGCTCCTCGTCCAATACCTGCCCGAATTTCCACTTCATCTGTAGCAAACAGCATTAAGGTTAAAGAATCTTGCTGAAACTCCAGAATTGAGGAGATTTCTCCATTCGTAGTTCCACCAATCAACTCAATTCCGGGGAAAGCATTCTGGATGTGTTGCAAAATTAACGCATGGTCAAAGTCTATAGCAGTGAATAAAAGTCCAGCCTGAGGAATTGCTCCTGCAAGGGAACGGCTACATTCTTGAAGAACTTCAGCGATCGCATTTTGAGAATCAGGATCGTCACTATGACCAACAACAACTCGAAACACAACTATTTACTACCTTATTGTAAGTTTTAATACTAGTGTGCTAATTCAATTTCGATATCAGCACCCAGTAACCTACATTTAGATTTCCCACTTACTTGAACTAAATCTCGATTCACCTGATTGTTTATTTTTCGCTGTATCTGACGATACGAAACATGCTTAGGATTTGTGTAAAAATAACCTGAACAATTTTTGTGTGAAAGCTAGATTTAGCAAGCTATTCCAAATAAATTTTGTACAACTTATTTTTACATGATGCCTTAAGAGGATGTTTGAAAAGTCGTATTGTCGGTATAAAAACTTCTATATCCCCCTAAATCCCCCTTATAAAGGGGGACTTTGATTCCGGTTCCCACCTTTTTAAGGGGGGTTAGGGGGGATCAAAAAGTGCCTAAAATCATAGTGAAATACTTTTCAAACAACCTCTAACAAACTTGGGGAGCATTTTCTACAAAATCAACTCCCTAGTTTCCAGTCTCCCGTTCAATTCATCTGCAATAAATTTTCGCCACGTTGGTAAATTTCTCGTGCGTGATCAGTCCAAGCACCTTGTCCCCAATAACGAAAACAACTAGTTTGTAGCAAAAGGTTATGTAGGAGAACGTTACGGTATTGAGATTGTCTGGTAATCGGTTCTGCTGAGTCAGTTTGCAGTAATGGGTCAATTTTTTGATGAAATAAACTGCTTAATTGATACATGGGAGACAACACATTTTCATATCCTTTTACCCAACTGATATGATTTGTCCACGAGGCTCCATCCAGATGAAAATTAGAGTTTGTTTGCTTTAATTCTTGAATGGCATTCTCTACAGCTTCCGGTTGAATATTATCTGGTGAAACTCGCTCCCAAATTTGATGTTGTCCCACTGGCTGACAAGTTGGATAATCTTCAGGTTTGCATCCGGCTGCTTCGATTAATTCTAAATACTCTGTACCACACATCCCAACAACACCTGATTTTCCTCCCCCATTATTGACCATATCCCACCAAGCTTGTTTAAAAGCGCTAGGAAATTCATTCATCATCACGCCGCCATTTTCACCATCACCAATTTGGCTAACTATTGGTGGTACAAACACACTGCCAACTTGTTGTTTGGATAATGTTTTAGCTTCATAATAAGGCTGCATTTGAGCAACTAATTTCGTATCGGAACCTTGGGTTTTAATTAAGGCTGTGATGCTAATTGTTTCACCTTGAGAATTCCGGGCAATTAGACGATGTGGTAAATGTTTATGAGTGAGAGATTGACCAGTAAGAGTTTCTACAGAATGTTCTTGAACAAGTAACCAGCGATATCCACATTCTTTCAGCGCTTTCACAAATTCAAACAGAGCATCAGGGTGATTTGGTAGGTGCATTTCTGGGGGCGAAAATCCTTTGACTCGCGCTAATGCTTCCCAGCCAAAAATTGCGGCAAAGTGATGTTGCCATGCGATGATATGCAATTTAATATCTGCTATGGGTGTGGAAGGAATAACTGCATGACCCCACATTGTACCTAGCCACTCTACGTAAGGTTGATAGGTGCGATCGCAAGTGATACGTTTAAGATTATCCAGAACATCACCGCGTCCCATTTGTCGCAGTCCCCACAGAAGATTACCAGAGTAATCCAACATCACACGCGGATTGCAACCTTGATTTACGAGTTCGGGGATCATGTCACCCATGCGGCTGTAACAATAGGCAAAGGGATCTGCATTGTGGTTATCCCCTTCATGGGGATGTTCAAACATATATTGCAGATTGCTGATCAGTGTACCGCCATTTCCAGCAGGTATAGTTGGCTGGTGCATGTGTAAGGCGATCGCAAACACAGCATTTACGTCTTCTAAACGAATATTCGTGGTTGGTAAAAATACTGGTCGATCGTGGTTAACCACAGAGAGAACCTCTGTTTCCCAACCAGAAATATTCGGCAAGCCATCAATGATTTCGGGCAAAGGAGTCAGGGTTGTGGGGAAGGAAAGCATTTCTGATTGCTCCGAAACAAGGTATGTCTAATTATGCGATCCCACAGCAATTTCTGATCTACAACTTTATCTATTAATGCAAACTGCGATCGCCTTGTAGTCCCGCAATATCTGTGTAATCCAACAGAGTAGATAGCATATTTATACAAAAATTACCAAAAAATATTCGGTAACTCTACTTAATTTTGTTGCTATAGCCATACATCTGTACAGCCCTACAGCTGATTCATTATGTTGCAAAGATTTTTGGAAATGGTATGATACAACTCGAAATTAAGAAATTCAAAACACAGTAAATATTAATATTTATCAAGAGAAAATTTTCTCTTCTATTTCCTTTACGCAAATTTAATTTCTGGAGATGTCTAATGAAACTAAAACAATTTGGAATTACATTTTTGAGTGTTTGTATTGCTGCTTTTTCAGGAATAAAAGCAGCAGAAGCGGCATCATTTTCAGTAATTGCCGACGATCTTAATAGTCCACGGGGTCTAACTTTTGGCCCTGACGGCAGTCTCTACGTCACAGAGGCAGGAACAGGCGGAAGTGGAGCTTGTGTTCCTTCACCGAGTGCCGCAGGTCAATCTTTATGTTATGGCACAACTGGCGCAGTGACAAAGATTGGAAATGGTACACAAGAGCGTGTACTTACAGGGCTTCCTTCTTTGGCATTACCAGATGGTACTGATACTGCTGGGCCTCATGATATAAAATTTGATGCCAATGGCAAGCCTTATATTGCAGTTGGGTATGCTTCTGATCCCACATTTCGAGCCACATTAGGTAACACTGACTTAGGAAAAATCATCACTGCTAATTTCAATACAAATTCCTGGACTAGTGTTGCTGATTTAGCTAATTATGAACTTGCAAATAATACCGACCAAGGCGATCTAATTAGCAATCCCTTCTCTCTTCTTTTAGATGGAAATAATATTGTTGCAGTTGATACTGGTGCTAATGAGTTACTCAGCGTAGGTACTGATGGAAGTAATTTAAAAGCGATCGCCACAATTCCCCGGCAGACATTAACTAATCCAGTTCTTCCCTCTGGTGCATCGTCATCGCCATTTGAAATCCAAGCAGTACCCACAAATATCGCCAAAGGCCCAGATGGCGCTTATTATATTAGCCAATTAACTGGTTTTCCTTTTCCAGAAGGTGAAGCAAAAATCTACCGAGTTGGTGCTGATGGTCAACCAACAGTTTATACTGATGGTTTTACTCAAGTTACTGACTTAGATTTTGATAGTGAGGGTAATTTATATGCTTTGCAATACGCTAATCAGTCACTTTGGAAAGGTAATCTAGATGGTTCTGTAATTAAAATAGCGAAGGATGGGACTCGCACAACTATTCTTAGTGGCAATGGATTAGAGTCTCCTACTGCTTTGACTATTGGTGCTGATGATACTATCTACGTGACAAACCGAGGCGATCGCCCTGGACTTGGACAAGTTATCAAAATTGAGAATTCCAAGTCTGTTCCTGAATCTACTTCTATTTTCAGCTTATTAGCATTTCTTGGCACTGTGAGCCTTACTTTTTTGCACAAGGGTAAAGCCAAAGGACTAAAGATTTCGGACAAGTTTGTTCAGGAGTGCTGAGTCAGCGATCGCCTTCGGCGTCTCCCCTTCTCTACGAGACGCTACGCGAAGGGGTAAGTTTTTCAATAAACCGTTGTCTTTTTGGTGCTGGTGGTGTTGCTATTCGTAAAATTAGCTCTAACAACCAAGGGGCAAGGCGTTGACACAATACGGCTAAATGACTTTGCCATCCGACTAAGATTTCTGATGAATCATTCTGCATTCCGGTGACGAGTGCTTTAGCCACTTGCTGGGGAGTCATGGGGATCACCCAGCGAAATAATTTTAAGTCGCGCACCATGTCTGTGTCTGTCAGAGAAGGCAATAATGCAATGACGCGGATATTGTGTTCGGCTAGTTCTTGGCGCAAGGCTTGGGTAAATCCTAAGATGGCAAACTTAGTTGCTGAGTATGTCGCCATCGTTGGTGCAGCTACTTTCCCCATCAGGCTCGATACATTGACAATTGTCCCTTGTCTTTGGCTAGCCATGCGTCGAGCAATCAAACTAGTCAGGTTGTACATTCCTAACAAGTTCACAGAGAGTTCTTCTTGAACTTGGGGCATTTTAGATTGCAAAAACGAACTTTGATATGCGACTCCCGCACAATTAACCAGCAGGTGAATCTGTCCGTAATTGCGCCACAGTTGGGCAACAGCGATATTTACTTCTATTGTCTGCGTTAAATCTAAGGCCACGATCGCAGCTTCTGTACCCATAGCCTCGATTTCCTTGGCTACCTCCAATAACTTGCGGCGATCGCGTGCTACCAATATCATCCGCTTGATGCCTTGTTGCGCTAATTCCAGGGCGATCGCTCGTCCAATTCCACGCGAAGCCCCTGTAATTAGGGCAACTTTACCTTGAATCTCCATTAGTTTTATTCTCCAAAATTTAAGTCTTACCAAACTCTTCGTTATTGCCGATACACACAATCAAGAGCTACTCGCTTCTCGGCACAAAGTAAGACAAATAATCAATCGTAATTGAAATCAAAATGAAACTAAGCCTTTAGCAACGAGATATTTCTTGGTTAATCTGCAATCCCTCATAATTGTCTATACGAGGCAGAAATTTCTCGTTCTTAACCCGTCAAAGCCTAACACACTTGGCTGAATGGGTATAGCTCATAGATTTTATTTCTCCTAGATCCGAGCGTTCATCAGCATCGCTGTCATACACACGTTAGCAATTAAATCAAGGTATTGCAATATTCTTTAATAAGGATTTCTTAATACTTCTTAACGACAAGTATATATATACAAAAGATTTTATTAAATAAGTTTTTATGAATCCCTCAGTACAAATATCTCATTTTCCTGACAAATAGCCTTGTTTTAGAAAATTGTGATATCTAATTCACGGTTTAGAAACAAAAAAGACATATAGCATTTTGGCTTATGGTTGCAATAGTTAGAACTCTTAGCTAACTCATATAATTGCAACAGTATATTTACTGTTTTATTGAAAAGACAGGTTGATGACTTTTATTTATTGAAAACAATCAAAAAGGGCCAGATCGTTGTCTGAAATTATCTGCCAAAACTTTAGAATAAATAGTAATTTGTTTAGGTTTAACTTTGAGTTCATCAAAGTAATGCTTGAGACTTGCCTCGTCCATAGCAAACTTAAATCGTTCTCGAACAATAAGATCCCCGATTTATTAGAGAAGTTGGGGATCTGAAGTGTAAGTCAATATGATTCCTAATTGATGATTTCGCCGAAAACTACACTCCGTATATTTACGTAATTATTAATTATTACTCCACGGTTAAATCGACTTACTGACAGTAAGGATGGATATCAATACTGTTCGCTTAAAAATATTCGTAGGTTGGGTTGAGCGTAAGCGTTACCCAAGAAACCAAGCAAAATGTTGGGTTTCGTTCATTAGCTCACAGGCATCGCACTTTTGATCTCAATGTCTGAGCCGTCCCTCCTTCTTCATCGGGGGGACTAGAGGGGGGTTAAAACGATCTCAAATTCTCACGAATGATTTAGGACTGCTATATAAGCAACAGATACCTCGAAGTCGTGTTGAAGTACTTGAAAGTCGTGTTGAGGTACTCCAAAATCGTGTTGAGGTACTCCGAAGTCATGTTGAAGTACTTGAAAGTCGTGTTGAAGTACTTGAAAGTCATGTTGAAGTACTTGAAAGTCGTGTTGAGGTACTTGAAAGTCGTGTTGAGGTACTCCGAAGTCATGTTGAGGTACTCCGAAGTCGTGTTGAAGTACTTGAAAATCGTGTTGAGGTACTCCGAAGTCGTGTTGAGGTACTCCGAAGTCGTGTTGAAGTACTTGAAAATCGTGTTGGAGTACTTCAAACTTTGTCGCACCACGATAAAGTACACAGGTGCGACGCCGAATAGCCCGCCGTACGCATCGCTTTCATAAATCTCCACAAACAAAGCGATGTCTACGACGGGCTACACCTACGCTTGACTTTTAAAACAGTCGCTACACATTTCTATTTTTTAGGCAAAACCTACGCAGTATTGACACCACTCCCTATTCCCTGTCTAAGTTGTGGTCTAAATACCTGAAAAATGCTATAAAGTCCATCAGCTTAATTAAGGGGTTAAAAAGTCTAAATGGTTTCCTGGTTGGACACGCAAATCTTCCACAGTTCCCTGAATTTGTAATTTGCCTTGATTTAATAGCACAATCCAATCAGCACGGGTAATTACTCTCGGACGGTGGCTAATCAGAATCGTAGTTTTGCCTTGGCGATGCAACAACAGCTGATTCAAAACTTGAGCTTCACTAACCGGATCGAGTCCAGCTGTTGATTCATCTAAAATCAGGACTGGTGGATCGTTGATGATGGCTCTTGCTATAGCCAATCTTTGCCGTTGTCCACCAGAAATATTTGAGCCAAATTCACCTAATACAGTTTGATATTTTTCAGGTAGTTTACTAATAAAATCGTCTGCCTCCGCAATTTGGCAAGCGTTGACAATTTGCTCAAAGGTGACGTGAGGAGAACCTAACCGAAAGTTTTCAATAATTGAGCGACTCCAAAAATGAGCATCTTGCGGAACGAGGACGACTTGTTGCCGTAAACAATCAAGGGCTAAATCTTGCAGATTATAAATACCAATGCGAATGTTACCAGAATTAGGCAAATATAAACCTGCAATCAGTTTAACTAGAGAACTTTTACCACAGCCAGATGTACCAATTAGAGCAATAACTTGACTGCCAGGAATAGTTAGGGAGAAATCTTCCAGTAACTCTAGCCTCCCAGGGTAGTGAAAGTTGAGATTTGTGCAAATAATATCAGCATTGCTAGGAATTTTAGCAAAGGGTTTGTTAGTATCGCCTTGAGTTTCAAGTGTAGAATCAATAACTTCTGTTAAGCGCTGCGTAGCAGTTTTTGCACGAGTGAATTCATCTATAAATCTGATGACAGTACCAATGAATGCCAGAAAATTACCATTCATCGCGTTAAATGCCAGCAATTGACCAATAGTTAGTTCCTTACTAATAACTAGAACACTGCCGAAACCAATCAAGCTAATGCTGCCAATACCAGAAACTAACCCAGAAAAAACATTATTAATAATTCCAATCTGAACTGTGCGGAATATTTGGTTTGATAATCGTCCAAATCTGTTTTGAAATTCTTCCCAAAACTGAGGAGCAGCAGCAGTGGTTTTGAGTGTTAGCGCCCCTTTAAAGCTTTCAACAAGAACGCCCTGGTTTTCTGCTTCTAAAACCAATAGACTTCTAACTTTTTGTTGAAGTGTAGGCAGGAATACAACCGTAGATAAAGACATTACAATAGCAATAATGAAGGCAGCAAAGGTGAGTTTCCAGCTATAGAACAGCATGAAACCTAAAGAAACCACTGCAATAAAGAATTGGCTAGGCAGACTGACAACTACTTGAGAAACTAGCTGATTAATTTGTTGAATATCTTGTAATCTGCTAACAATCTCCCCACTACGACGCGATTCATAGTAAGTCAGGGGTAATCTCAGGATTGTCCTGGCAAATTCCAGAACTAACCCTAACTCAAGCCGTTGGGCAAAATGAGCAATGAGGTTGTATTGAATTAGTTGCAGACTACTTCCCACAAAATTCATCACTACAACAGCAATAATCACAGTACCAAGAAGCCTTGTATCGCCTCGAACTAGTACATCATCTGTAAGAATTTGGATTAGGAATGGAGAAGTTAATGAAATCAGACCTAGAACTAAAGCGCAGAGAAAAGCCTCGAATAATATGCCTCGATAAGGCAATACACGCCGCACAAAGCGCCCAAAGCCGCCTATTTTATCATCGGGTTGGGCATAAAAGCGAACCGAATCTGGCTCTAGTAAAAGCATCACCATATCTGGCCAAGCTTCTATTAATTCTTTTCTAGAGACATAACGGATGTTAGCTGCGGGATCGGCAACTATATATTTCTTGCCTTTTTGACCATACAAAACAACCCAGTGGTAGCCTTTCCAGTGAATGATTGCTGGTAGTGGCGCTTGGTTCATCCGGTCTAATATTTCATTTGACGCTCGAACCGATCGCGCATTGAAACCAAGTGCCTCCGCTCCCCGCCTCAGTCCCAACAATGTTGTTCCTAGTTGCCCAGTGCCTACGGCTTCCCGAATGCGATTTAGTGTAAAGTTACGCCGATAGTGTTTGGCAATGGAAGCAAGACAAGCAGCTCCACAATCTTCTTCACTATGTTGTGTAACAACTTGGTATTTCATTTCGCACCCCAGTATCCAATAACATCGTGACAAAACTCAAAAAAATAGCAGGGTTTTATCCCTGCATGGCTAAAAATGTGACCAACAGTCTAGTTGTATTATCTTTTTCTTAGACTTCTTAGTCGAGACGATAGCCTTTCTAAAAGTTCTTTTTTTCTATAAATTAGAGTTAGTCCGGAACTCTGTAAATTTAGTACACCCGCTTGTCCAGATACTGCGTTTTGTCCAGCAGCTCCGTCTTGTCCAGACACTCCGTCTTGTCCAGCCGCTCCATCTTGTCCAGCCGCTCCGTTTATTACAACTCCATTGCTATTAGCCGTGGCCTCACCACCAGACAAGTTTGCTTCTTCGGTTTGAGTTAGTGAGATAAACATGGGGGATGTTTGAGTGCATTCCATAGTTAACCTTAAGTTGCTAATTATTCGGTTGTGAACTTTATGATCAAGCTGTTTTCACTTAAGATAACGAGAGCAAGCGCGTACCAAAATGGTTATGTTTGATGTCTCAACAGAAAAAACATCAGGAATTTTAGGTATATTTACATTACTTACTCCAAACTAATAGACAGGCTTGCTTATTCGTTTGGAGTAAGTTTTGTAAAAAGAGTTTCGTTATCCACAAGTTATTAGATTGTGATGAATATGGTCGATTTATGAAGTAGCAGCGCTTGTTTGCCTACTGGACTACTCAAAGGTGAACAGTATGTTTAGGGAAAAGCGCTGCTGAAGCTTATCAACAGTTGCTGGTAGGCAACATCAATGTTAAGTTTGTTTAAGAAAACGTAGATAGGTAACAAAAAACCATGTACTATTAGTTCCCTCAAGAACTAGCTAATGGCTGGTAGGTCAATTAGCAATTGAGGTACGTGCAAAAGTAACTTCACCTGTGGCAACAGGGTAAATTATTTAAAAGGTGACGCTTTATTTCTCTAAAGACGCGGTTTATTCTCTGTTGACGTTTTTTGTTTCCCTTCTACTAAACCTCATAGTTTTGCCTATGGCGATGAATTATCTATCCTATGCCATTTCCACCAGCTCCACCATTTCCACCAGCTCCACCATTTCCACCATTTCCAGCAGTTGTAGTTCCTCCATTAGTATTGCCAACAATAGTAGACGTACCCTCGATAAAAACGCCACCAGTAGCATCGCCGCCTCTGCCGCCTCTGCCGCCTCTGCCGCCTCTGCCGCCATTAGCGTTACCACCACCAGAGAGATTGGCTTCTTCGTTGCTGCTTAATGCAGTAAACAATCTGCTTTCCATAATTTGAGTTCTCACTTGATTGTTGGGATTAAAGTCATGTCAGTTCAAATTACTAGATATAAACGTCAAGAATATATTTAGTAATTTTAGGAAAAGTAAGTAGGTAACAATTAACATGTTAGAATTAGCATTAAAGCCGCCAAAAAAACAGCTAATTGCTGGTTAGTGTTAAGCTGATTAGCAATTGAGTCACGTGTAAAAGTAACTTAACCTGAGGCAACAGGGTAAATTATTTCAAACGCGACGCTTTATTTCTCTAAGGGGGCTGTTAATCGCGTCTTGACGTTTATTGTTTTCCTTCTACTAAACCTCAGATGTTTGTCTATGGCGATGAATTGTCTATCCTATGCCATTTCCACCATTTCCACCATTTCCACCAGCTCCACCAGCTCCACCATTTCCAGCAGTTGTAGTTCCTCCATCAATATCGCCAACAATAGTGCCACCACCGATAGTAACGCCACCAAAGGCATCGCCGCCTCTGCCGCCTCTGCCGCCTCTGCCGCCTCTGCCGCCATTGGCGTTACTACCACCACCACCACCACCAGAGAGATTGGCTTCTTCGTTGCTGCTTAATGCAGTAAACAATCTGCTTTCCATGATTTTAGTTCTTGCTTGATTGTTGGGATTAAAGTCACGTCACTCCAAAGTAATAGATATAAACGGTAAAAGAGTATATTTACTAACTTTTTTGTGTCGCTAGATGTATTATACGACTGTTGTTAAATAGGTCAAGCTACTGTTTATTTAAGAGCAAACATGTTACATGGGTAGTATTTATACAAATTTAATTAAAAATAAGCTCTTATTTATCAAAAAATTGCAGCCATCAATATATATCTATTGATAGATTGATATACTGATAAATATATGAGATTGCGCTCTAAAAGCTTAATTTGGTTTTAAAAAAATGTATAAATTAAGCTCCTTAGCTATTAATAGTGGTAAATAAAGAAAATTTTCAGAATTAAATATCTAGTCAAACAAACCAAATAACATTTTTTATACGAAATGTACTTAAATAGATTTATAAAACTTAAAACTGGGATTCGGCATTTTTGAATAAGTATTCTTAGGTAAGAAACTCATTATTTAGCTTATTTTATACAACCCTATTGAGAGTAAATATAATTTTTTTTGATATATAAACGTTCAAATTCGCTTAAAGATTTATTAATTGGAAAAAGCTTCATAATACAAATTTTTTGCAAATAAATTAAGAAAGGATAAAAAAAATTTTAGATAAAAATTATAAATATTTAGTGTTCATAACTAAAATGCACAAATTGTTATTTAACCTGAGTTCGGGATAAGCTGAAACCTTGATTCTGTCATTAGTTTTGATAGTGTGAAAGCGTTATTCTTTCGTCCAAGTAATCAAATTTGAGTTTTTAACCCGAACTGACGTTATTTATATTTAGCTGTATATAAGCTTTATATTAATATACTAAATAGATACAGCCAAGGCACTTATCTAGTAATAAAAGCCAAATACTCGGAAATATAGCAGTTTTCAATCGTGTGAAGTACAGTAATTCGTAGGGGCGCACAGCAAGCTTGCTGTGCGCCCCTACCTTGTCTTCATTCAAACGAAAAGCGCTATTATATCCGGCAGAATCAGTTACAACAAGCGCAAATCGATGCACAATTCAAAGCGCTAAAAATTCAAATCACTCCTGAGTCCAATGCAATGCTACAGGCTTCTAGCATCCGCAAAAGCAGACTTAAGTTAACCTAAATTGCCAATTATCAGTTTTGAACTTTTGACAAGGCTGTTTTCACTTAAGATAACGAGAGCAAGGGCGTACCAAAATGGTTATATTCCATATCTCAACAGAGAAAATATCGGGAATTTTGGTATGTTTACCTTACTTGCTCCAAACTAATAGACAGACTTGCTTATTCGTTTGGAGTAAGTTAGGTAAAAAGAGTTTCGTTATCCATAAATTATTAGATTGTGATGAATATGGTCGATTTCTGCTGAAGTAGCAGCGCTTGTTTCCCCACTGGACTACTCAAAGGTGAACAGTATGTTTAGGGAAAAGCGCTGCTGAAACTTCTCGACGGTTGCTGGTGGGCAACGTCAATGTTAAGTTTCGTTAAGAAAAGTAGATGGGTAACAAAAAACTATATAAGATTAGTGCGTTCAATAACTAGCTAATGGCTGGTAGGTCAATTAGCAATTGAGGTACGTGCAAAAGTAATTTCACCTGTGGCAACAGGGTAAATTATTTCAAACGCGACGCTTTATTTATCTAAAGCACGGTTAATCGTGTCTTAAAAGGCGCGGTTAATCGTCTCTTTGACGTTTATTGTTTCCCTTCTACTAAACCTCATAGTTTTGCCTATGGCGATGAATTTTCTATCCTATGCCACTTCCACCAACTCCACCAGCTCCACCAACTCCACCAACTGCACCAGCTCCACCAGTAGTACCTCCTCCAGTAGTATTGCCAACAACAGTAGCATCACCATTGAGAACAACGCCACCAATGGCATCGCCGCCTCTGCCGCCTCTGCCGCCTCTGCCGCCTGCGCCGCCATTGGCGTTACCACCACCAGAGAGATTGGCTTCTTCGTTGCTGCTTAATGCAGTAAACAATCTGCTTTCCATAATTTGAGTTCTCACTTGATTGTTGGGATTAAAGTCACGTCACTCCAAATTACTAGATATAAACGTCAAGAGTATATTTAGTAACTTTAGGAAAATTAAGTAGGTAACAATCAACTCTGTTACAATTAACGCCATAAAGAAATAGCTATTGCTGATTACGATTAAGTCGATTAGCAATTGAGTCACGTGTAAAAGTAACTTAACCTGAGGCAACAGGGTAAATTATTTCAAACGCGACGCTTTATCTCTCTAAGGGAGCGTTTAATCGTCTGTTGACGTTTATTGTTTTCCTTCTACTAAAGCTCAGATGTTTGCCTATGGCGATGAATTTTCTATCCTATGCCCTGTCCACCAGCTGCACCAACTCCACCAGCTCCACCAGCTGCACCAACTCCACCACTTGTAGTTCCTCCAGCAGTATCGCCAGCAACAGTGCCACCACCTATAAAAACGCCACCAGTGGCATCGCCGCCTCTGCCGCCTCTGCCGCCTCTGCCGCCTGCGCCGCCATTGGCGTTACCACCACCAGAGAGATTGGCTTCTTCGTTGCTGCTTAATGCAGTAAACAATCTGCTTTCCATGATTTTAGTTCTTGCTTGATTGTTGGGATTAAAGTCACGTCACTCCAAAGTAATAGATATAAACGGTAAAAGAGTATATTTACTAACTTTTTTGTGTCGCTAGATGTATTATACGGCTGTTGCTAAATAGGTCAAGCAACTATTTGTTTAAGAGCAAACGTGTTACATGGGTAGTATTTATACAAATTTAATTAAAAATAAGTTCTTATTTATCAAAAAATCGCAGGCATCAATCTATATATATTGATAGATTGATATGTTTATAAATATATGGGGTTCTCAAAGCTTAATTTGGTTTTAAAAAAATGTAGAAATTAAGCTACTTAGCTATTAATACTGATAAGGTAACGAAAATTTCCAGAATTACAGATATAGTCAAGCAAACCAAATAACATTTTTTATACGAGTTTTACTTAAGTAGATTTATAAAACTTAAAACTGGGATTCTGCATTTTTGAATAAGTATTTTTATGTAAAAAGTTTATTTTAGTATTATTTTATACAGAAATAAGCTGAAAAATATAAATTATTTTAATATAAAACGTCTAAGTTCGCTTAAACATTTATTAATGGATAAAAACTGTTTAATACAAATTTTTTGCAAATAAATGAATAAACGATAAAATTTTAGATAAAAATTATAAAGATTTGGTGTTTGTACTAAAATGCGCTACGCTAATTATTGTTTAGAGTAGGGTGTGCATGGATTTTGTACTTACATACCAATACATGCAGGCTAAACCTTGGTTATTGGGCTAAAGCTAGCGAGATTTTTTTGCACAACCAAAATATTTTTTAACGTTCATGCTCATTGACCCCCAACCAGACTTTCTCCGCCCAGTTGAAAACGACGAATATCTTCCGCCAATCAGCATCTGGACAAGGCTCGGAGGAGTATTTTTAATTGGAAGTGTTGGCGCTGCCTTTAGCCTTGCAAGTTTTATTCAATACAACATAGTAGTGAAAGCAGATGGTACTGTCCGTCCAACAGGAGAAATACGGTTAGTGCAAGCAGCAGCAGAGGGGACTGTTAGAAGTATTAGCGTGAAAGAAAATCAAGTTGTGAAAAGGGGAGATGAGATTGCACTGCTCTACGACACCCAATTAAAAAGTAAAAAAAGCCAAATTGCCGGAAATATCCGGCAGAATCATTTACAAAGAACGCAAATCGATGCACAACTAAGAGCGCTACAGACTCAAATCACAGCTGAGTCCAATTCTATGGGGCAGGCGATTATCTCTGCACAAGCTGATCTGAGTCGTAATCAACGGGATTATAGAGACAAGCGAATTACCACTAAGGCAGAAGTGGAAGAAGTAGAAGCCTCTGTGGAGTTAGCGAGAGAGGAACTGAAGCGATATCAGCAATTGGCAAATACTGGAGCGATCGCAACTCTACAGATTAAGGAAAAAGAACAAGCTTTCAAAGCAGCACTTGCCAGATTAGAAGGGATCAAAACTGGACTCAATCCCAGTAGCGCAAATGTGGAGATCGCCCAAGAACGCATTGCCCAAGAACGGGCAAAAGGTGAGTCTATGCTTGCGGCATTGAACAAAGAAAGAGAAGAACTTATTGGGCGTCAAGTAGAAATTCAAAATCAAATTAACAATGCTCAAGAAGAGCTAAAACAAGTCTCAACGGAACTGCAAAAAACTATAATTCAGACTTCAGAGGCAGGTACTATCCTGAAACTAGAATTAAGAAATCCTGGGCAAGTTGTGCGGATTGGGGATGCGATCGCTCAAATTGCTCCTAGTAGGGCTGCTCTAGTAATCAAAGCCCGTGTTGCCGCTTCTGATATTAGCAAAGTGCAGGTGTGTAAAGCCGTACAAGTAACAAAATGTTCAGAGGGGGAAGTACAAATGCGGCTTTCTGCCTATCCGTACCCAGATTACGGCATCCTCAAAGGAGCTGTTAGAGCCATAACCGCCGACGCTATTACATCTCAAGTTAACGGCAATCCAATTGCGCCTTACTATGAGGTGACAATTGAGGCAGAGAGACTTTATTTAAAAAAGGGCGATAAATCCTATCCCATTCAATCAGGGATGGAAGTTACAGCTGATATCATTTCCAAAAAAGAAACCGTAATGACATTTATTCTGAGAAAAGCAAGGCTGCTAACAGATTTGTAGGCTTCTTCCTGTATTCCACGCCATTGAGAACCACTCAGGATTTAGGCATTAGACCTCTTGCACGAATAGCCCTCATCCCCCAACCCCTTCTCCCACACTTGGGAGAAGGGGAGCCAATTTTAAAGTCCATTTCAAAGTCCCTCTCCTTTGGGAGAGGGATTTAGGGTGAAAGCTCATTGATTTATGCAAGAAGTCTATTGAAAACCGGAAACCTCAATCTTCCCTAATTCTACTCAAATACTTGTGTCTAAACACAAGTATTTGAGAGTTGCACCACAGGTTTTTTATCCCTCCAATCCCCCTGCAAAAGCAACAGGACTGTTTCATTGCCTCAAAGGCTGATAAGGGGTAGGAGTAGGTTGAGGATTTGATGGTTTGCTAGACTGGGGAGTTGATCCACTCCAAACTTGATTGAACTGAGCTACCGACAACGACTGTAAAATACTGAGATTAAGCGGCTCTTTGCTGATAAAAGTGGCGTAAGAAGGCTGCAAATAGGAGCGATATTCAGGGCGGTTAAGGAGATGGGTTTCTAAAAAAGCGACGCTGAGGGCGTTGAGATAGGAATAAACAGCAGCACGATCGGGGGGGCCCAGCAACGCAGGTGGCACAGGTAAGACATCGTTTTGAGGAGTAGGTTCGGCGATCGCTGAAAAGTGGGTGGCATTTTCGATCAAAGCTAGGTACTTATTGGAGTCAGAAAGCCAAGTAAAGGGACGAATTTGCTCAAATACGGGTGGTGCAAAAACATCTTGACTACCTGCTACCAGCATGACGGGAATTTTAATTTGACTGATTTCCCCCTGACCCAAAACTGAGCTATCAATGGGATTAATCGCAATGATCGCCTTGATGCGATCGTCTTTGAGTTCGTAATTTTTTGGAGGTAAATCGTTTGCTTGACACTGCAAAAAGAGCGATAAATTAAAAGATGAATTATCGGGATTACAATCTTGCCTCAGTTGGTTAAAGTTAATATTCGCTCCTGCTAAAGTCAAAACAGTATAACCACCAAAAGACTGACCAATCGCCCCAACTTGCTGAAAATTGAGTTTTCCTTGAAGGGTGGGATCGGATTTATCTAGACGCTGGAGTTCATTGAGTAGATATTTAATATCCAAAGGTCGGTTGATAAATTCTGCTGCATCAGGCGGCCCTGCCAAACCCGCAAAATATTGTTGAAAGCGTTCAGCATTACTACCAGGGTGTTCCAGTACAGCAACGGCGAAACCATAGGATGCTAGATGTTCAGCCAGGTAGACAAAGGTAGAGCGGTCTGAGGCCAGTCCGTGAGAAATTACAATCAGGGGAAAGGGAGGCGAGAGTAATTCTCCAGCGTTTTTTGAACCTGCTGACGGTAAATAGATATCCACAGGTAGACGGCGTGAGCGAGAAATGTCATTTAACTCCAGGCTTTTTTTCTGCCAGGTGAATTTTCCTGGCGATCGCAAATCTGGTTTTTGGGAGAAATCAATTTTTGAAGTGGCTGCTTGAGCGATCGCTTCTTTTTGAAGAGAGGCAAAAACCTCATCCTTTCTTTTGATTAATTGCGACAAGTCATCGACTATCCTTAACCCCTCTGTGAAATTCACCCGGATAGTATCGCTAGGAAATTTCCGCAGTAAATTCACAACCGTTAAACCCTCTTTTTGATCGGCAGCAGACAAAATTAAAGAGGCACGTATGGCATAGAAGCCATTTTTTCGAGACTCAGTGAGGAGTAATTTTCCCAGTTGTTGCACCAGCTGCTCGCCTATTGGTGAGTAGGTAACTTGAGATACTAGTGTAGGAGTGACATTAAAGCGCTGCTGGAGTAGATCCCGCAATTGAGCAAGTTGTTCGGGAGTCGCACGACTAGCATAAAATGAAAAATCTTGATCGATTTTGCCTTCTTTAGCAAAGGTTTCCAGCGAGTTCACCGATAAGGAAAATTCGCCGAAGGGAGGATAATAAAAGCTAATGCGTTCAGCCCCCAATCCGGGAGTAGCAGTCAAGAACGTAGATAGCAAACCTAAACCCAGATATCTCAAAAATTTTTTCATTAGAAAAACCCACTATCTAACCTGTAGCGCGATAATAGAAACAGAGATCAAAATTAAGTTATATGTCCTTTGCTTCCTGCGCCTGTTGTGTTGTCGTCCTCAACCAACAACAAGAGCAAAATATCTCCCACCAAAACCAGTGCCAGGATGTGCCAGTTAACCACAGTAAGAGCACGGTTAAAAGTTGCACTGTAATTGAAAATGGTCGAGTGGTCGTTAAACCCTTACAACCACCACTCAATCAGACTTCTGAGTAACTTTTAGAAATTTCACCCCTTCACTCTAAAGGTAAAACATCGTGGAAGCGGTTGTAATCAATGTAGCGATGTCCATCGGGTGTGTGGTGAAAGATATCGACAAATTGATTGTTCCACAAAATCTCATTAGCACTATAGCTATGACGGGCATTGACGACCTGGACAACCGTTTCATCAATGCCACTCAAAGAGACAATCAGCATCGTATTTGTCTGGGTTAACGATTCTGGTGTCATCCCATATAAAGGACTAAACTCATCAATGACATGCATCACTGACCAGCTTAACGTGAAGCTAGGTGTTTGGTTCCTTAGCAGTTTAAGATCGTAGAACCGACGCATGAATTGTCCTTCTTGGGTTACTTCGTCGCGCATCAAGTAGACTCGCATCTGCGCCTCCAGAATCGTATTGCGACGCTTATTAGCGCTGCGAAATATCAGAGTCGGCATCGCATCATGAGCTGTAATCACAGCAACACGGCTAAAGAGTACACGGGCTGTAGGCCGAGAGAATCGAGCAAATGCTAGTCCTGTCATCACAGCAATTCCCACCAAACCGATCATTGCTTCAATCGTGACAATAATGTTGGCGTAAGTTGTTTTCGGATACATTGCCCCATAGCCGATAGATGCTAGAGTTTGGACGCTAAAGAAAAAGACATCTAAAAAAGAGCCAGGTCGGGCGTTGGCAATACAATCTCCTCCGATCAAGTAAGCTAGGGCAAATAGAGCATTAATAGTTACATAGAAACTACAAATCAGGAGCAGAAAGCCAGTCCAGGGAATCGTTAGCAGCAGATGATAGGGATCGCGCCAGTAGGAATGCCATGCACCCATACCTATAATCTCAAATTTTCCATCTTGAACTTTAATCTGAATAGGTGAGATCAGACGCTGTCGTTTCTTGAGTGAAAGTCTCTTCAGTCGAAATTTCATTGCAAGTAGCCAAAAGAACGGCAACTACTTAGTATTGTAAATTAAGTTGCTTTAGAGACATTCACTCTAGACAATTAGGGAGTAGGGAGTGAAAATTTAAACTTTCTTTTCTTAAATCAGCAAAAAAATAGGGTGTGCAATGCTCACCCTAATAATTTATCTGCTAGAAACTTATTGTTATCGCTTTAATGATTGACCTTTAGAACAGCGGTCAAACCACTCTTGGTATTTTTTCTGGTGTGACTCATCTTCAACAGTAATGGTAATACGCACCTGTTTACAGTTGTTATTTCGCTCTAGTGCGATCGCATTCAACAATAAATTAGCAATTTTGGGTGAGCTAAATTCGCCGCTTACCGTTAAACCGTTGTCATGTGTAACTTCAAGTCTTTCTACTTCGGTCAAATCAACGCCAGGAATTTCTCCTTGTCCTAAATCAATCTCTGCAAGTTGTTTGCGTTCTGGGCTAATTTGTTCCACAATCAGCTTTTCACGCCGGACAGGAACTTGTACCATCTGGGTTTCGATTACTTTGCGAACAATTACCTCACCAACTTTACGCTTACTGCTTTCAACAACTAGTCGTTCTTCTATTAGACGAATAATCTGTTCTTCAGGAACCTGTTCTAAATTTACTGGCTCAACTGGGCTATTAGTAATTTGATTTTTAGCTAATTGCTCAGTTGAGTTGCGATCGCCTGGTGTTTCTGATTCTAAATATTCAGGCATATATTCAATTTCTGATTTGTTTAAGTCGATGAAAACAGATTTAGTCGGCTTGTCTATTTGTTTTATTCTCTGGCTCTGCAACCGAAATAAAGAAGGATGCTTATCAGCTAACTGCTGGCTATATTCAGCAGTTTTTTGATTAGCCTGGTTAGATATAACGAGGTTTAGCCGACGATTACCATCCACAATTAAATCATGAACTACTCCTACTAGCTGACCTTGATTATCAAACACAGCAAAATTATTCACCTTCTTTCTTAAATCTGCCAGCGAGGAGCTAGTGCGAGAATTACCCTTTGCCTGTAAAATGTTTTTTGCCATAGTTTGGCTATTCTATCTGGAAAATTTACGAACTGCTTTCTACTTAGCTAAATTAAATGTATTAATCATCTGGATACCATTTAGAAAATATTTGCGATCAATGCATTTATCCAACTCATATCCAGAGTAATATTTGCAATCCCAACTCCAAAATTGTATCAGGTATTGCAAGCACAGGTAAAGCTAATTCAACAGCCTTACCTGCACTGTGTAGAATTAATTATTAGTCATTAGTTACTAGCTAATGACTATGTTTATTTAGCGTTCTTCAATCGGAAGATTACCAGAATTCACATCTAACTCTTCACGACGTACGGTTTCTTGAGTTTCAACTGTGTCTTGATCTACTACTTTTCTAACTCTGACTTCTTCACGCAAAAATGCTTCTTTGCGAACATCAGCAGTTTCTTCATGGATTTCTATGCGAGCAACTTCGCCTTCACGGAAGTCTGCTTCGCGCCCAGAAACAGCCGTACCCGCATCTGCTGGAGTTACACGCTCAATCACAACTCGTTCTCTTTCTACTGGCACTGCAACCCGTGCAGTATCAGTTTCAACACGCTTGCCAATTGTTACTTCTCCAGTTTTTTGGCGTCGTTTGCTGGCAATCAGCCGTTCTTCATACAATTTCAGAGTTTGATGATCTTGCTCATTTAACCCGTATAAAGCAGGCTCATTTTCGTAAGTATAGCTATCAGGGGCGTAACTGGGAGTTGTACCTAATGGTGCTACAGGCGATCCTAAAGTAGGAGTTGTACCTAATGGTGTTACAGGCGATCCCAAAGGATCTAATCCTGCTAAAGGATCTAATGGTGTTGCAGCTTCTACAGGAAGATTGTAGTCTGTGGGTTGACGATATACCCCACGCACCCGTTCTTCATAATCGTAATCGAGAGTTTGACGTTCATCGAACTCAGGCAAATCTTCAGCTTGCTCTCTAGTCAAGCCAATTGTGTAAACGCGATCAACGTTATAGTCGATACGGGCGCGGCCAATTGGTAGTAATACTTTTTTACCAAAAATCCAGAAGCCTAAGTCAACAACTAAATAGCGAAAATGACCTTCTTCATCAACTAAAACATCGCTAACAGTACCAACTTTTTCATCAGTTCCCTGTGTATATACACCCAGCCCTTTAATGTCATGACCATCAAAACTCTCTTGATAGCTAGGCTCAAAATCTTCTAATTTGTAAAGAACCATTATGTTTAACCTCAAATATTTTTTTGTCAATCTCTTAATATCTAAACTAGACATTTCTTTATTTTTGTACATCCATCTGCCGAATGAATTATTTCTAGAGTTAAATAATCAAAAGTTAGAGAGAATTTCGATCGATATGGTTAACTAAAGACATGAAATTGAGACCATCTCACTTTATTTTTGTAAAGATATCTCTAGCTTTAGTACACGGTATTCACCAGATATATTAAGATTTCTACCGCAAAGTTTTGTATCTTTGGATCTGTACGCGGTTTCTCAAAATGTAATTTATTTTAATGTTAAAATTCCCGACTTCTTAGAAAGTCGAGAATCTTGTTATTTAATAAAAATACAGGCAGAGATAAAAATTAACTTTGCCTGCATGATTATTTTCAGATAAATTTATCAAACAATATAAACCAGCTAATTAAATAGCTTCATGTACAGTAATCCCATATTATTGCACATGTACATTCCCCGCTGTATCAACATCTAACTCTTCTCGACGAATAGTGTCTTGTGCTTCCACAGTGTCCTGTTCTACTACTTTCTTCACCCGGACTTCTTCACGCACAAACGCTTCTTTATGTATCTCAGGCGTTTCTTCATACACTTCTATGCGTGCTACTTCCCCTTCTTGAAACTGAAGTTCATTGGGATTTACAATTTTTCCTGCTTCTGTTGGCGTAACTCGCTCAATCAGAACTCGTTCTTTTTGAACGGGTACTGTAAGGTGTACAGTTTCTGTTTCAATATGCTTACCAACCGTTACTTCTCCGGTTTTAATGCGGTATTTATTGGCAATTAATCGTTCTTCATAGAGTTTAAAAGTTTGATGAGATTGCTCATTCAATCCATATAAATCTGGATCTTTTTGGTAATTGTATGTATCGCGATCATAAGTCACATCGCTGGTTGAAGAACGAAAGACACTACGTACCTTTTCTTCGTAATCATTATCATTATTAACGATCGCGTCTTCTGTATGATCGGGTAAATTTTCTATTTGCTGTCTACTTAACCCATCAACATAGACGCGTCTTTCTGGATAACTGATCCGGCAAAGACCAATTGGTAGTAAGATTTTCTTGCTAACAAAATCTAAGCTGATATCAATAATTAAATACCGGAAATGACCATCATCATCAACTAAAACGTCACCAACTGAGCCAACTCTGTCTCCTCCCACAGTATAAAGATCCAGTGCTTTGAGATCGTCTCCGCCAAAAGTTTCTCGATAATTTTGGTCAAAATGTTCAAGTTTGTGAAGAGGCATACACTGTATCTTAAGTTGGTTTATAAGGCTTATTTGCTAGTATAAAAAATATTGTGCTAAGTATCCTCCTGCTAGCGACTGAGTTTAATGGAGATATTTGAAATTTATTTGTTATTAGGGAAAGACTCAAGCTGAACCTTATTAATAATCAATAGAGATGTAACTAAAGTTGTAAAAAACAAGACACTGTACTGAAAAAAAATATTTTTTTCAACTGGTTGAGGCGATCTCCTCTGCGTAAGTCCTAATTAAGAGCCAATACTGAAACAATGGGAGTAGACACTAGAGAACCATGCAGATTATGAGTGAACTTCCAAATACTCTTGAAGATGCGATCGCCCAATCTCGTGTAGCCGTCCAAGCTGCCCTTGCAGATGGCTGTACTCGCTTACAAGTTGAGTTCCTGTTCCCAGAACTGAAGTTTATGCCGGTGGCGGAACAATTTCTACCAGCGTTTACAGCTTATGATTCCCGTTTGAAGATTTTCTTTGCTGACGCTGGGGCTGCGGCCTTAGCCCGGCGTGATTGGGCAGATGCACCATTTCAAATTTTGGATATTGGTACAGGTAGGGCTGCTTCCTTGGAGACAAAAATTCAGCCAGAGGATGAAATTTTCTTATTCATCGCCCCCACATCCGTAGAAGTGCCGCAGTTGGAAAAGTTGTGTGAAGTAATAGGCGATCGCCCTGTAGTCTTGTTAAATCCCCGCCTAGAAGATTCTGGAACTGTGGGCATTGGTTATACAGCGAGAAAAATCCGCGATCGTTTTATCAGTACTATTGAATCTGCCTATTACGTGCGCCCCATAGACGATGAAAGTGCCCTATATCGCTCCTACCCAGGACAGTGGGAAGTTTGGCTAGAAACCGGCGGCGAATATCAAAGAATTGCCGAATTACCCACAAAACCATCTGGTGATGATTTGGATGTCATTGTTTTAAAAGGACAACCGCAAACAACAACAGACGCGACACCTGCGATAAAGCCCAATGTGTTTAAGAGTTTGCAACGGTTTTTAAAGGCGTTGAGTAGTTAACAGAAAGGAAATAAAGCAGAGGTAGCAGGAGGAAACTTGATCATCTGCTGCCTCATTTTGAGTTTTTTATTTATCCTTTGATAGTAAATCGTCGCAAGGAAGACCGCTCCCGTTGCGAGGAAGACCGCTCCCATCACGAGCAAGACCGCTTCAGTTTGTTGGGGAGTGCGTAGACGCAAAGCGATTTGTTGCTAGATATCGCTGCTTCGGCAGAGCAACAACTTAGGCGATCGCACCCAACTACCAAAAATAAACCCCGCTGCCATAAGAGGCGCTACGGGGTGTTAAGGCAATTATGCGGTAGTTTAGGTCGTTAATCAAGTTCTTCGTATAGTCCAGCCTATTTTAGTTATGATATGTGGCTAGGGATGGGTGAGACAGTGAGAATAGCTAATGGTTTTTCTTTACCCTCTACGGGATTTTTGGAGCGCTTCTCACTACATTGCTATAAAATCACCCAGAAATTTATTGCTTCTTCAATGTAAATGTTCCCTGGTTATTTTCAACATCGACAAAGCGTCCAGTTATAAGTCCAGGTTGGTCTAGCCTGCCACTGTGGACAATAGTATAAGTGATTTCTTGCCCTGTAACCCCAATTCCTGTAATGGTAACGACCGGCAGTCCTCGGTTGATAGTAGTTGGATAAACATTGACAACAAAAACACCATTCTTATTATCAGTGTTAATAGGCAACACATAATGCCCGTTACTGCCTACTATTTTAATCGAGCAAGCACCTAATACATAGCATTGGCTCTGAGGAAGACTGACTTGGTAATCCCATGTTCCGTCTAAATTATTGCTGCTAGTTGAAGAATAGATAATATTTTTTGACTCAGGGATTGCTTTGTCGTTAAACTCCTGAGCTAAAACTGATGACATAGGTGTAAGACTTGCAAAAGTAGCAAGAGCTACAATTCCAGTTTTCCAATTTATCTTCATTAGCTTTAACTCCTTTGTTGTGGGATTAGATATTTTAGGTAAGTGAGACATTGCTTTTACGGTGAAAAAAGTAACTAATGTTTACTTGAAAATCCTAAGTATAATAGTTGCTTTTATGCAGTTAATAACATCTCACTAGCTTTTATCAGACGTTAGTACACTTTTTATGCAAATTGTTAAATTATTTTTTACATCCAAGTAGGACATTGTTGCGAGATTTATAAAGATGAAAGTTAGCGGAGTAGGGAATATCGGCGCGATCGCTAATAAGATCAAGCAATTCTGACTGATCAGGGGTCAAATCATCGTAGGCTGTGGATTACAGGATTTACAGTCTGACGATGAAAATTAATAGGCACGGACGAGCCAAGGTTCTGAGCTAACAAGAGATACAGCTAATCTTCAGTACGAGCTTGATCTCCTTGCCACCGACCAATGTGAAATAAGGAATACTCAACCCCTACCCGTTCTTGGAGCTTGGCACGATCGGCAAAAAGCCTTTATTCCACAGCATAATCAATATATTTTGCAAAAATTATAAGATAAAAAGAGGAGTTAGGAATTTTACTATTAACTCCTCACTCCTAACTTTTTTAATTCGTTTGCAACGGTGCGTTCAAGACTTTTTCGATGCGATCGCGCGTTTCTAATAAGTGCGCTTTGGTATATTCATCCTCGGAATTAACACCCTTGAGCTTCTCATCAAGTTGTTTTAGTTTATACCAAGCTAAAGTGCGAGCATCTTCTGGAACATTTTCTTTTCGCAATACCATACCAGTCAAAATGTCCAAATATTGACGCTGCAAGCCTCGCCGCAAACTGGCGATCTTCATTGGTTTACCTTTTGGTTTGATGACTTCCGTCCAAATATCTGATTGTAAAGTATCAAATAGTTCCGGCAGGGTCAGTGCTTTTCCTTCGGGAGTTTTGAGTTCAATATCCTTGAGACGAGAGAGGCGATCGCCTGAGAGTAAATCTCGCAACACAGAACCCTGCATCAGTAACACCAAGTCATGAATGGGAAAATCCAAACGACCAACTTGGGGAGAACTACCCCAATGTCGCCAACGGGAAGGTGCTAATTTATTCAGTAATTCTGGCGAAAAATTTAGGGCATCTTCTGCAAATACATATTTTTGCAGCGTTTCTAAAGCTTGTCGTTGTTCTTCAACAGGTACTGGTTCAAATGGTAAACGGTGTTGGGGGATTCCAGATTTCTCAGAAGGTATCTCGCTGGGGTGAATGCGATAGAAAGATTGTCCCCCGATGTATTTTGTGGTGAAATATATTTGTTGAAAATAGTTACCCAATACTGTGCTAAAACGTTCGCTGACATCGCTGTAACTATCACCAGCCATTGGGAAACGTTTATCCAGACGTTCCCACATCACCCGCGAATTATTCAATTGCCACTGAGAATAAAGCAGCACATTACCGCTGTTATCCCAAGCATCAGCTGTGGGGTCAAGGTCATATACATCTTCATCTGTGGAATAACTCAACTCTGGCTTGTAGGATTGTGCAGCAATTTTCTCCAAAATTGGCTTTTCTGCTAGAGGAGTTGATGTCTGAATTGTTGTGTAGCCGTACTTAATTGCCCATTCATCATAAGGCCCCACCATACTAGGAAAATAATCTCCTTGTTTTGTACCTTGAGGGGCGATATTTGGGGGAATATAGTCCATTACGGAAGTTGTCAAACCTTTATTTTTGGTAATTTCTGTATTATTCATCTCCTGTGGTGGTAGCAGCGTACTACCACGGAAGTTATGACGTAAACCAAGAGTATGTCCAACTTCGTGAGCGATGATTAAACGTAGATATTGATTAATATATTCTTTCACCTGGTCTGGAGTAGCCATAGTATCAGGCAGCAGTGACATCGCCAGTGAACCAAAAGCAAACTGGTTAGCAGCTTCCATCCCGTAGCATAAATCGTATTCGCCTGCCATTTTCGATAAACGACCCAACAGCTTCTCTTGTCCTTGCATCTTCTGAGGCACACCATTGTTTTTCGCATCCAAACCATTGGCGCAAAGTAGACGATTTTGCATTAAAGCTGATAAAGTCGTGCGATTTTCTGTTTGGCTGGGTTGGATGATTTTGCGATATTCACTCTTGAGTGCCCGGATAAAGCTAGCATCTACGAGAATATCTGCATCCAAAATTTCCCCTGTCAATGGGTTAACGCGGGATGGCCCCATTGCAAAGTAGCCATCGACTGTGTTAATCCAGCGAATCGTGTTGTAACGAATATCTGCCGGGTCCCAGGTAGCATCATCTGGCATTTGGCGGACTTCAATTGCATCCTTGAATCCGGCTTTGATAAAGGCTTTGTTCCACATGAGAACGCCTTCTTTCATGGCATCGCGGTACTCTAAGGGTACAGCGTTATCAATCCAGAAGACAATCGGTTTTTTGGGACGAGAAATGACTGCTTTCGGGTCTTGTTTTTCTAAATGCCAACGATTTATGTAGCGGACAAAAGAATCGCCGCGATCGTCGTCTTTGGATAAATCTTGGTAGGCGGTGATGAAATAGCCAACGCGATCGTCAGCAAGGCGTGGTCGATAATCTTGATCGGGTAGTTGGGAGAGACTGTAGTGAACGCGCAGGGTAAAGCCACGGTTGTCAGCTAGCGACGCAAAGCTTGCCACTTCACTGTTGGGTTCAGCGCTATCAGAGTAATTCAAAACTGACTCGACTTCTAAGTTTTGGGGAAAGGCTTTAGCAGTACCAAAATAGGACTGGTCTGTGCTTGTGGGGACTCCTAAACTTGCAGATAATCCAGCTAAGTCTGTGAGTAACAAATCTCCCAAGTCAATGAGAATAGTTTTGCGTTCTGGATGAATGCTTTTAATGGAAATGTTGTAGAGAACAGAGTCGCTAAAAGATCGCGTCAGCGATCGCACCTGGGGATCTCCCTCACGAGTGCGAAAATTCACATTGCGGATGACAAAGTGTAGTTTATCATCTACCCGTTGGAAATAAAACAAAAAATCTTGCAGAGGCATACCACTATAAATACCCCGTTCGCCAATACCCGATTCCAGGGTTGCCGTAGCTAAGTAATTTTTATTAAGTTGTTCTGGCTTAATTTCTAGATAAATTTTATTCTTTTCTTTATTGCGATAAAGGGTGAACAATCCCCCTGACTTTTGGGTGTTTTTAATTACTTCGTTAAATGGCTCTAAATCATCTTTTGCTGCTGGTTTAGCACTAGGTTTAGGCTTTACATCCGGTTTTTCTGGGGGTTTTGCAACTTGTAAAAATGGTTGCTGATCTGCTTTTTTCAGGTTTTTTACTATCCAAATAAACGGTTGAGGCTGTACTTGTTTATTTTGATTAACTACCCAAACTTGGCCTGACGGTAGCCTCTGTTTCTGAGGAATATTAATATCCTTTAATGATAATGCTGAGATTTTAGTTGAATCAGTTTCTGTGGATAACTGATTATTGGATTTATCTCCACTTCTGTTTGTAACCACATCTTTTACAACAATATGCTTGGTTGTATCAACATTGTTAACAAACGGTGACTTAGCGCTAGCTGTCGCTATTCCTAAAAACAAACCATGTAACAAAATCATATAAAAGGTTAATCTTTTCATCGCATTCATTCCCTGATAACTATCTCACGTTAATTTTTAACTTTTGCAAAGCTATATAGCCTGCCCTCTGCCGATTGTCTTAGCTGCTTTATATTGGGCAACAAACTTTCAACTTAAATTTTAGTTGCAATTTCTCAGCTTTTTTGTGCTGTTTTAGTGTAGGATTTTTTCTAACAATTGCATCTCCAACAAACAGTAAGTATGATTTTTACATCAGACTAGTAAGTTTCTAGGAAAAAAAGTATAACAAACTAGCCCAACCATAGAATTACTTGATTTTTGAAATAATTTTTAAGTTAACACTTTGTTTACATGATCAGAAGAAGCTTAAGGCTACTACAGGTGAGCGAGAAGTCGCCATCCAGGAACGCTGTTGGCAAATTCACAAGAAGTAGTCCGCCATAAACATCGCCAACTCATGATTTTTTTACTATAGTATTTATTTATACTATTGATTGTTGGAAATGCAAAGCAAACTAGCGTAGAAAAGTTTTTAATTCAGAATTATCAAAAACAGTTATTTAAATGTAACAACGGAAACAAAAATGTCAACATATTTATCTCAAGTCTGGCAACTGCTGAGAAATTATGTGAGGGGTACAAGGTTACAAGAGATGCCAAAGACCACATCGCTAGAAACTAAAGCAGTTTTACCTCTAGGAAAAAAGACTAAAGAACCAGACAAAAGCGTTAAATTGGCTCAAGATAATTTGCAGGAATATTTATACTCTCCAAAACTGCAAAAAAGCTTAGAAAAATGGACAATACCAAAGAACGGTTTGATTTCTCAGATAGACGATCGCACATTGGGCACTTTACCCACTGGGTTTTACTTTAAAGTATGCGATCGCCAGATGCATGAACAGATTTATGATTTATTGGGCAATAGTGCCCTGAAACCTGAAATAGTCAAGCAACTGATGGAATTGGTTGTGACTGGTCAAAAAATCCGCCCAGAATTGCTTTTTTGGCGGCTAGAAGATTTTTATCGTCGCTGGTGTCACGGGGAATTTATCGATGGCATACCAGATGATAACCTGCCTCAGAAAACAAAGTTAAAGCTAGCAGCACAAAATATTGCGATCGGGTTGAGACAGGTAGACATATATACAGGGCTGAACGTACTGATTTTATTATTAGAGTTACACCGCTACGCTCAAGGCCAAGATGAACTCAAACAAAAAATCACCTTCTATCCATCTACCCAACCGGACACAGATAATTTTTTCACATCCCAACTGCTGCGGATTATCAATTATAGTGATGCCCTGGAAATTGGTAACTTTAGCAATATAGTTGGACAATTTCTCAAAGGTGGCAACTTTCGGAATGCTTACCTTGGTGATGCCAACCTTACCGGGGCAGACTTTAGCAACGCTGACCTAAGCTTTGCTTATCTCGGCGATGCCAACTTAACTGGTGTAAACTTTAGCGGTGCCAACCTTAGGGGTGCTAACCTCGGCGATGCCAACCTCAGCGGTGCCAACCTCAGCGGTGTTAACCTCAGCGGTGCCGACCTCAGTAGCACCAATCTCAGTGGTGCTAACCTTAACTGTGCCAACCTTAGCCGCGCCGACCTCAACCGCGCCGACCTTAGCAATACCAACCTTAACCGCGCCGACCTCAACCGCGCCGACCTCAACCGCGCCGACCTTAGCAGCACTAACCTCAGCCATGCTGACCTAAGTAACGCCATCCTTTTCGGTGCAAATCTGAGTGAAGCCAATCTTAGCAGCGTCAGCCTTAGCCATGCCGACCTTTGCCGCGCCGACCTCAGTGGTGCTGATTTGAGTCACGCCATCCTTAACGGTACTAATCTCAGTGACACAATTCTTTTCAGTACCAACCTCAGCGATGCTATCCTTGTTGCCGCAGACCTCAGCTATGCCAAACTTAACGGTGCCAAACTTAACAATGCCAGACTTAACGGTGCAATGTTCTTAGGTGCCGACCTCAGCGGTGTAGACCTGAGTCGGGTGATTCTCAACGAAGCTGACCTCAGCGGCGTGATTCTCAACGACGCCGACCTTAGTGGTGCTGACCTCACTGACGCCATCCTGTTTGGCACAGACTTCAGCTATGCCAACCTTAACAGTGCTAACCTCAGTGGCAGTAACCTCAGTGGTGCTATCCTCAATGGTGCGGATCTCAGTCATAGCAATCTAAGTTATGCCATTCTGGGTGGTGCAGACCTTAGCGACGCCAATTTAGAAGAAATGATCTGGGGTAAAAAGCAGCAGTGGGAAGGTGTGCGGGGATTAGAGACAGCAGTTAATGTACCGGAGGCGTTGAAGGAAGAACTGGGACTGAATTGAGATGAGGCGATATTCTACACTCAACTTTAAAGAGCCAATACATTTATGTATAGGTTTCTCCTCCCAACTAGAAAGCCCCCAGATGAATCCAAGGGCTTGGGTAATTTTGGTTGCGATCGCAATCTGCGGTAAATGCACTCTAAAATACTTAATTAATTACGGTGATTATTGCTGTAGTGAACCCTTGTACCTGCCCACAGCAACTTCTCCCGCAGCGTCTGATAGTAGGAATTGTTCTCGCGCAAAATAATAAATTTAGCCCGACACTCTGCCATCCGCACATCAACGCGGTGTCCGGGCCAAATTGAAGTCCCCAAAACCCCATCTGTCCACAGCTTGGTACTCAAATCGTAATCCCCCAAAGGCCAAATACTCACTACAGAACCAGGGGGTAAAACGAGGGGGCGACTAGAAAGGCTCATTGCACAAATGGGAGTGATGGTAATCGCCTCCATACCATCATGCATAATTGGCCCATTAGCAGAAACGGTATAACCTGTAGAACCTGTAGGAGTAGAAATAATCAACCCATCCCCGACGTATTGATCCACTACCTCACCATCGATTTCCATTTCCAGAATTGAGGTGATCATTCGGTCAGCGGAGGCGGGTTTGACACAAAATTCATTCAAAGCCAGGTAACGTTCGCTCACTGGTTCTAAATTAGATCCATGACCCTCATACACCGCAGCTTGTAACATCATCCGTCGTTGGATAGCATAGCGATCCTCAAACAGCCGATCCCAAACTTTCTCCGTATCCTGAAACTCTTCCACTGACTCAGTTAAAAACCCCAGATGACCTCCCACATTCACTCCCAGAATTGGGATACCAGCTGGGGCTAAATGTCTGGCACCAGTTAAAACAGTACCATCGCCACCGAGTACCAAAGCGAGATCGATTGGTTGACCCGCCGAAGCCAAAAAGACTGGATAGGGGTTGTCTTTCGGCCCGCTAGGCCCTATCAACACTTGGCAATCGCGACTTTCTAGTTGTTTCGCACAGATTTCTGCCCATTCTTTACTCCGGGCATCCCGCGCTTTATAAGCAATGATTACCTGCTTGAGTTGCACGCACAATTACCACTTCAGGAGATTAAACTGCTCCATATCGACGGTATCGCGGTTGCGATAAATGGCCAGCACGATCGCTAAACCCACCGCCGCTTCGGCTGCGGCCACGGTAATCACAAATACTGTGAAAACCTGACCCTTGATTAATGTTGAGTCGAGGAAGTTGGAAAATGCCATTAAATTCAGATTAACAGCATTGAGCAGTAACTCAATTGACATCAGCACCCGCACAGCGTTGCGGCTGGTAATTAAACCGTAGATGCCGATGCAGAATAAAGCTGCTGCTAGTAATAAAAAGTACTGGAGTTGCATGAATCTAAGTATTACTCCTCAAAATCTGGCTGTTTATCTGCGACTCAGGTCGCAAATATTACTCTTTTGTTTCACTGGTTGTTGATACTAGTTCTCTAGGGCGTTCTTGCAAAGTCAAAACAGTTTGCCCCAGTTGGGATGGTGTCAATAGGTCTGGCAAATACTCGCGGCGTGCCAAAATAATTGCTCCTACCATTGCTATCAGCAGCAAAATGGAAGCTAGTTCAAAAGGCAGTAAAAAGTCAGTGAAAAAATGTTCTCCAATTAAAACTATAGAACTTTCACCACCCGCCACAGGAGCAGTTGAGTACGCCCAAGGAGTAGCTAGAACCATCGTACTTAAAAGACCAAACAATCCTACACTAACTACACCCGTAAGTACTTTACGCACCCATGAGTTAGGAAATGCTACAAAGTTCTCCCGCTTGTTCACCAACATAATGGCAAACAAAATCAACACGTTAACCGCCCCAACATAAATTAGTATTTGTGCAGCTGCAACAAAATCAGCATTTAGTAACAGGTACATTCCCGCTATGCTGATGAACACACCCCCCAGCAAAAAGGCAGAATAGACGATGTTGGAGAACAGCACCACACCAATGGCCGCCCCAATCATCATCACGCCTAGTATGCCAAGCGATACAAGCTGTACTCCTTCTGCTAGATTCACTGTTTTTTGTCCTTAGTCAATTGTCAATTGTCATTGGTCATTAGTCATTGGTCATTAGTCATTGGTCAAATGACAATGGACAAATGACAAATGACATTTATTTTTCTGTTTGTTCTACCAAGTCTTCTGGACGTGCACCTGCACGCGGTGCATCCGCAGGTAGTCCGTGGGGTTCGAGGACGCCTTTGGGTAGGTAAACTAGTTCGCGCAGTGGTGTAACCATTGGATCATCTGTTACCTTATAGGGCAGACGACCTAGCGCTACGTTGTCGTAGTTCAATTCATGGCGATCGTAAGTGGAAAGCTCATACTCTTCTGTCATAGATAGACAGTTAGTTGGGCAAAATTCCACACAATTACCGCAAAAGATACAAACTCCAAAGTCAATGCTGTAGTGGTTGAGTTTTTTCTTTTTGCTGGCTTTGTCGAATTCCCAATCTACTACAGGCAGGTTAATTGGACAAACGCGAACGCAAACTTCGCAGGCAATGCACTTATCAAATTCAAAGTGAATCCTACCGCGAAACCGTTCGCCAAGAATTAGTTTCTCGTAAGGGTACTGTACAGTAATTGGACGCCGCCGCATGTGGTCGAAGGTGACAGAAAGCCCCTGACCAATGTAACGCGCAGCTTGTACCGTTTCTTTGGCGTAATCACCAACTTGTTTTAGGAACTTTAGCATTGTGTTTCACTCTCTCTTTTGAAGCTATCAGCCTTATTTGTCCCTTGTCCTTTGTCCTTTGTCCTTTGTCTTTCGTGCATTAGTCATTTGTGTATGCTAATGACTAATGACTAACCACCAAAAGCGAAGGGAAAGGCTAGTTTCAGGGCGGCGGTTAATAGCAGATTAACTAAACCAACTGGCAACAAAAACTTCCATCCTAAATCTAACAGTTGGTCAATCCGTACCCGTGGCACTGTCCAGCGCAACAGGATGGCGACAAACACTAGTAAATAGGCTTTGAAGACGGTCATGGTGATACCCAAAGCCGCAGTTATTATCTGGAACACGGGATTTACTTCACTGACTCCTAGCCAACCAGCGATCAGGTTGAGGGGAAGGGGAAAGTCCCAACCACCCAGGTAGAGAATCGCTACTAGTAAGGAAGAAAGGATTAAGTTAACGTAGGAACCCAGGTAGAACAGACCGAATTTCATACCTGAGTATTCAGTCTGATAGCCGGCAACGATTTCTTCTTCCGCTTCAGGTAAGTCAAAGGGTAATCGTTCGCATTCAGCTAGGGCAGCTATCCAAAAGATCAGAAAACCAACTGGTTGTCGCCAAATGTTCCAGCCCAGAATGCCGTAGCCAGATTGCTGATTGACAATATCAACGGTGTCGAGGCTGTTAGACATCATAGCGATCGCTAACACTGCCAGCGCCAAAGGAATTTCATAACTAATAGATTGCGCTGCTGCCCGCAAGCCCCCTAAGAGGGAGTATTTGTTATTAGATGCGTAGCCAGCCATCAGCAAGCCAATGGGTTGAATACTTGACAAGGCAATCCACAAGAATACGCCCATGCCCACATTGCTAATAACGATATTCTGTCCAAAAGGCACAATCAGGAACGACAGAAACACCGGAATTACAACAATAATAGGGCCGAGGGTAAACAGCCAGGGGTCAGACTTGGCTGGTACTATATCTTCTTTAAATACCAGCTTCAGACCATCCGCTACAGGTACCAGCAACCCAAAAGGCCCCTGGTATTCTGGCCCAATTCGCTGCTGTGCGGAGGCGGAAATTTTCCGTTCTAGCCAAGTAGCAACTAATACCCCCACTGTTGCCCCAATTAGCATCAGTATCATTGGCAGGGGCATCCAAATCGCTTTGGCTGTTCCTGCTGGTATACCTAAATCCCGGAGGGATTCAATAAAAGTTCCTTGGAGGTCAATTCCTGAGTTCATGTTTCCGCTCTTTAAGACATCGAGTCATAGTGAATTACAACTATTAGTTAAATTAATACCTGTAAATTCACCCATTTTTAATTTTTGCTGTGATGACGCCCGATTGAAGATTTGTTGCCAATTCCCATGCCTAGTATATCGTTGGATGGTTTGAGCACCCTGAAGCGAGATGAGAACTTCTACTTATGGTTGGCATTGAGATTGGCTATTGAGGAGCAGCGGGGACAAGGGGACAAGGAGACAAGGGGAAATTATTGAACAAATCTTTCCCTTGTCTACCTTGTCTCTTCTTCATGCCCAATGCCCAATGCCCATTTACCGTTGGTCAATGGGCGTATAAGTAACTTCGTGATGACCGTTGTAAACCTGTGTAGGACGGAAAATCCGGTTTTCTGCTAATTGTTCTTTCCAGTGGGCTAGCCAACCTGCAACGCGGGCGATCGCAAATATTGGCGTAAACAAGTCTGTAGGAATACCCATCTTCCTATACACCAAACCGGAATAAAAGTCAATATTGGGATAAATCCCCTTGCTACCGAGTTTTTCCTCTACTACTCGTTCCATTTCTTGAGCAATGTCATAAAACTTGTCGTGGCCAAACTTTTCAAACAATTGCTCTGCTAGTGCTTGTAAAATTGTGGCTCGTGGGTCTTTCACCTTATAAACACGATGTCCAAAGCCCATAATCTTAGATTTACTTTGCAGACAGTCCTCTATGTAAGGACGGACATTTTCCACAGAACCAATTTTTTCCAACATCTGAATTACTTCTTCATTGGCTCCACCATGCAGAGGCCCACCCAAAGTTCCGACGGCACTAGCAACCACAGCATAAGGATCAGTCAAGGTGGAAGCTGTCACCCTGGCACTGAAAGTGGAAGCATTCATTGTATGCTCGACCTGAAGTATCAAGCAGATATCAAAAACTCGCGCCATCAGAGGATCGGGTTCTTGCTCATTGAGCATGTATAGAAAGTTGGCGGAGTAGTCTAAGTCATCACGGGGACGTACCGGATCGTTGCCTTTTCGCATCAGTTGGAACGCTGCCACCATCGTGGGAATGGTTGCTATCAGGCGCACCACCGAGTCTCGAATGTAGACAGGATTATGTAAATCGCGGAGCGAATAAAACAAGCCTAAAGCCGCAGCAGAAGCTTGCAAGGCATCCATTGGGTGGCCGCTTTCTGGAAAGCATTTCATCATGTCCCGAATGCGGTACTTTATCCGCCTGTGGTAACGAACTTCATGCTCAAATATTTCCAGTTCTTCTTTGCTTGGAAGTTCGCCCCAGATTAAAAGATAAGCAGTTTCTAGGAATGTACTTTTTTCTGCTAGTTCTTCAATCCGAATGCCACGATATTCTAGTATTCCCTTTTGCCCATCAACATAGCTGATACTTGATTGAGCGGCGGGAATGCCTTCTAGACCAGGCTTGTATTCGCACACCATCATGGCAACACCATTTGCTTTTTGAAATATCTGATCAAGCTAACTTACCAGAAATTTATTGTCGCCATAACAGTAGCCGTTCTAACAACAATCGAAAATGTTGAAAAACTGTTATAGCAGGTACTTGGGTGGTGTCAACCAAAACATTTGACTGCGACCCAGAGGAGATCCTGTTTCTGGTAGTTTTATCCCAATCATACCTGCTTTTTTCAAGACTAAGCTTGCTTTGACTTCTCCCCACAGGAGAATTTCTGCCCAATTGGTTAAATCAGGTTCATGTCCAACCAGTGCTAGTTGGGTATTTTGAGAATAATTTCTCCGCTCTAACCAGTCTTTGAGCCAACTAGAAATTTGACCATCGTGGGCGAGGTGGCTAGATTCCTCTAACTGGGGGCTTAGTTTTTCTGCTATAAGGATTTCAGCCGTTTGGCGGGCACGCACTAAGGGGCTGGTGAGAATCAAATCAAAACTTAAACCCAATTTAACAAGTTTCTGGGCAACTTTCTCAGTTTTTTGCCTTCCTTCTTTGGTAAGACTGCGCTCCTCATCCTTGATGCCTAATCCCTTGTCTTCGGCGATGCCATGACGAATTAAATATAGTTCCATATTTTGTATTATGAGTGTCAGTTAGGCTGCTCTTAGGCAATGTTAGAACGCTATCCACCACTTAGCAATCTGTCATACTCTGGATGTGACCAAATCCAAAACCATACAAAATTATCATCTTCTTGCAAGCGCCCGATAATGTATACCAATACGCACTGATCAAAACTGACCAACTTTTTTGAAATGCAATGATGGATACTTGGGATCTTCCCGAAGAAACTTGTAACATTGGTTAATAAGCTCTTGGATATCAATTGGTAACTTGCGATAGTAATACCAAAAATCTGGGGTTGCTCGATGTTTCACAGATCAGTACAACGCCCTTCTCGGAGATGTTTGAGTGCTTTCTCTGCTAATACATCTAACCGACCAGCAACCACATCCTTTTCAATCTGTTTATCCCAGACTGCTGTATCGAATTCCGCAAACCAGGCACGAAAAGCAGCTAAATCCTCTGGTGAAAGTTGACTAACAGCGAGTTTTACTTCCTTTAGGGTACTCATAATTTAGGTAAATCAAGCTTGTCATTCTTTAAATTAAATATATTATGAATAGTATTGTTTATTTACTTTCAAAATTTCTAATCCAACGTCAATTCTATTACGACACCACTTTGCATTTTCTTGAGGCCAGTTTAGATCCTTAACAAGATATTGCTCGATTAACTCAGTATTTATCTTTTTTTTACAACGTGAAGCAGCACAAATAAAAAAATCTAGCCGTTCAATATCGTTGGTATGATAACTTAAGGGAAATCGACTCAAGTATCTTTCAAAATATTCTCTTGCTTTTAGAGATGTAATGATTTCATGTAATCCAATATCTTCGTTTGATAGTTTGATAGAAATTATATTATAACTAGCAAGACTAATAAAATTATTAAAATCTTTTTTAAATCGTCTTAATAAAAAATTGTACTCTAACATTTGTATATGACCGTACTGTGAATTAAAAATATTCACAATTGAATAAAATTTATCTTTTCTCTTAGTAATAAGAAATGATGGTTTGTGGTGGTTTTCATCTAAAAATAGGATACAGGAAGGCTTACTCGTTTCCTTTATATGCTCTTCTGATTCTTTTTGGAGATAATTCCAGTCATTAAAATCTTGAGTAAATTTTTTAAAAATCTCAATAATTTCGTCATCAGTAACTTTTTTGAATTTTAAGTTTAGTTCTTGATAAGTCTTCATTTATTTAGTCTAAAAATACCTAAATTACTTAATAGTAATTCATAGATAATATCTACGTCAAACTATTAAATCTCTAAGCTGAGACAATGAGCGTTTTGCACGATGCAATTTTTCAGCGATCGCTCACAAGATAAGATTACGATTATTCCTCAGCGTTAGGATAAAAGTCTAAGTCTAAAATCTCATCGACAGAAAAGGGACAGGCGATCGCAAAGTTATTTTCTGATAAACTTGTTTCCACCATTGCCTCTCGCCGCGCTCTTTGATAGGTAGTATTTATCCACTCGGCATCATTTAAAAAATGCCGCAAGCTAGGACTTTGTTGCAGCAATTCATCTATATTCAGTCGGTCACGGGTAATGGTCACTTGCCAACTGTGACTACGACGTTCTGGTTGATACTTCCACTTCAACAAATGCGATAAGATTAACCGCAACGCACTTTGCAACGCCCGCTGTTGACTCTTACCCAAGTCCACCACTTCCTCAATTAAGTGTTCTAAATCCAGGGTGTCCCAGTGGTGCAATCGCAAAAGCTCTGCTGTCTGCTCTACCCAAGCATAAAAATCTTGCTCATACAGAGTTTGTAAGATTTGGAGTTTTATAGACTTCATGGCGCTCCTTCTTCACAAATAAATAGGTAGGCGCAAGTTAACTTTGATTTAGTTCAGCATTCTTCATAAAACTCAAATTCCCGACTTTTATCAAAAATCGGGAAGGGATGCTATCTGACCAAACACCTTGACTGCTGCATTGGTTAGGAGTTCTCCGCGTCTCCTTGATATCTCTCTACTCCGACTGAATCGGGTTGTCTCTGGGGTTAACTAACCTCAGCAGTTTTTGCTTAATTTGAGCGTCGAATACTTCCCATTTCATTTTCGCATAAGCGGAATTTTCGTTGCTGCCAGACAAGAAGCCCATTGGAATTTCAAAGCCGCCTGCGCTTGTCCTTCCACCGCCGAAAAAGCGCCCTGCACTATCTTGTCCAAAGGCTTCTTTGATGAATTCATCAGGGTCAAGGGTGAGTTTGCTGGTTCTCAGGGAGCCAATGACTATTTCTAATTCTTCGTCTTCATCGTGAACAATGCCGTAAACTACGGCGGTGTGGACGTTTTCTTCGGTGACGAGAAAATCAGCCGCTTGGGGGATGGCATCACGGTCTTCGTAGCGTAAGTAACCAACACCAGCAATGGAAAAGTTATTTTGGACGATGCGGTTTTTGAGCGATCGCTCGATCACATCCATTACCCGCTTGGAACGGTTCGCCTGTAAAATGGCGTTTAGCAGTTGAGCGTCATAAAATCGGCTTAAATACGCCGCTGCCATAAAATCTTCTTCTTGGGCTTGCATGAGCCGATTTGTATCCGATCGCAAGCCATGCATCAAGGCAGTAGCGCATTTTACGTGTTGATTTATGCTGCTATCTAATGCTAATAATCCCGTTTGGAGGTACTGAGTAAAAATTGTTGCCGTCGCTCTTACATAAGGACGGATATCCTCAAACTCTGATTGCAGATCGCCTTGGATACTGTGATGGTCGATGAGTACCACTAAAGGAATTCCAGCCTGCTGCACCGCTGACAGTAGTTGTGAAGTGGTTCCCTGGTTGTCAATTAGTACAAAACCTTGATAAGATGACAAATCTTTTGTTTTCAAGGTTTGCGTTGTCCACCGGTGGACAGGTAAATTAGTCAGCCTTACCAAGGCAATATTTTCTTGATGGCTCAATGCGCCAGCATAAATGATTTCACATTTGATATCATATTGCTGGGCAATTAACTGGTAAGCCCAGGCACAGGAAAGGGCATCAGGGTCAGGAAAATCTTGCAGAATGACCAGTTGGCGATCGTGTCGGTGTGCTAACAGGGTTTTTTGCAGTTCTTCTGACTTTTGTTGTGCCAGAGAATTACTACGCTGACCGAGATATATAGTCCCATCACCTACCGATGGCGGTAATGACGCACTTTTAAATGCAACTTCCACTGGCGCTTTCTCGATTTCAGGTTCCTCTGGGTTTGGCTCTGTGGTCAATGACAAACTCTCAAACTGAGTAACGGGAGAATTAAAGTACATAGGGAACTTTTTTAAAGTGTGAGGCTCCTTTAATTCAGAAATACTACGAGCAGCAATTCACTGAATTTAGCCACATTAATTACGATCTTCGCAAAAATCTCAAGACATTGCACTATACATCTAAGTATATTTCTTGTCAGTAACAGCGCTTAACAATCAACTAACTTCCACTAAAGGGCATACAGTCAGGAAGTTTAGGATATCGGGCTGTATCTGGCAGCATAAATATGTTTTAGGAGTTTTTTTCTTTTTCGTAAATTGAATCGGGGTGATTTTTATCTAACTTAGGGTCTACCCTCTATCTTATACTTTAGGATTAGTCCTTGATCTTTGAAATATTCTTATGCTTAATATTCTCATTATTGTGACTATTGAGCAATTAACAATTATTTTTGATGAACAACGCGTGTTTCGTATCCCCTTTGAAAATTCTAAGAATTTAGAGTAAAGTCCAATGGAAAAGCCAAAAGACAGTGGGGATAAAGAGCAAAGGGGAAACTCTATATACATACAACAAAGTTGAAAGCTTGATAGTTGATGCAATTGCCTTCGTTGCCAGCTATATAGCCACCAATTTTTTAACACTCCATAACTACTAAAAGTTATTGGCTATGTCTTAAAGAAAGAGGGTATTTCTTCTTTTGCCTTTGCTCCTCTAAATTTTTTGCTCAAAGACCTATAACATACTTTTGCCACTCTGTGTGTAGTCCACTCTTAAGATGTTTGCTGACCTCGAAATAAAGACTACTATAAGGTTGGCGTGGGGGATGACGCAAAGGCATGTGAGCTTCGTGGGGAGTCCGACTGCCTTTTTTGACATTGCAACGGACACAAGCGGTAACAATATTCTCCCAAGTATCGCCCCCACCGCGCGATCGCGGTATTACATGGTCTAGCGTCAACTCATCCCCTGTGTAACCACAGTATTGACAGGCATGACCATCACGGTGCAATATATTTCGGCGAGTTAGAGGGATTTCTTTATAAGGAACGCGTACATAATGACGCAACCGAATTACGGTCGGCAACGGGAAATCCGTGTACAGAAATTTACCATTGTGTTCCACGCGTTCTGCTTTGCCCTTGATTAAAAGAACTACAGCACGACGCCAACTCGTTATATTGAGAGGTTCGTAAGAGGCGTTTAAGACTAAAACCTTCCCCATTATTTGCGCTCAGGGTATGAGTTTTACAATATATTAACACAAATACACCCTGCTAGGGAGGTGAGAAAAAATTATACTTTCGGGAAAATTTGGAAATTGAGTTAGGAGTTAGGAGTTATGAGTTATGAGTTAAGAGTTAAGAAGTAAAATTTATAACTTTATGACAAGGCTTACGTAGATTGACACAATCGCGCAGCGTCTCGTAGAGAAGAATGGAGTGAAAAGTTGAGCCGTAAGATTTACTTCTAACTCCTAACTTCTTACTCATAACTCTTAACTTTTACTTTAGCGCCGCAACATCTTGTATCAGTTCCAATCTGAAGGTTAAACTTCCTATTTAATCTGATCTCGCTTTTAGGAGCGTGTATAGATAGATAACTTGAAAGTTTAGCCGTGGCGGGATAGGAGTCAGTACAAATGTTAAGTCGCAAACAAATCCCTGGTGTAGTTCCTAATCAGCAGTGCGATACCTACGCGTGGTTTTCGCAACGAGCTTGGGTTGAAATTGATTTAGAGGCCTTGTCGTACAATGTAAAGCAATTGGTGCAGTTTTTATCGCCGCGTACCCAGTTGATGGCAGTAGTAAAAGCTGATGCCTATGGACATGGAGCGGTAACAGTCGCTCAAATTGCCATCCAATCAGGAGCTAGTTGCCTGGGAGTGGCTACAGTTCCAGAAGCTATTCAATTGAGAGAAGGCGGGATTCAAGCGCCCATTTTGATTTTAGGGGCAACTCATACACTAGAGCAGATTCATGCGATCGCCCAATGGAAACTTCAGCCCACACTCTGTAGCCCTAAACAAGCTTTAGTATTTTCTGATACCTTAGAATCGATGAATCATGGTTCTCCAGTGCCCGTACACATTAAATTAGACACGGGAATGTCGAGGTTGGGAACTAATTGGCAGCAAGCTGGCGAATTTGTGCAATTAGTGCAGCGCTTACCACATCTTAACATTGCCAGTATTTATTCTCATTTGGCGACAGCAGACGATCCAGATACCACGGCAATGGAAGAACAGCATAAACGATTTGAGGAAGCGATCGCTCAAATCAAAGCAATGGGAATTCAAGTACCCTGTTTGCACTTGGCAAACTCAGCTGCTGCACTCACAAATCCAGCACTGCACTACGACATGGTACGTGTAGGTTTAGCTGTTTACGGATTATATCCAGCACCGCATTTACAAAATGCAATCGACCTCAAGCCTGTTTTGGAACTTAAGGCACGAGTTACCCAAGTCAAAACAATTGCCGCAGGAACTGCTGTTAGCTACGGCCATCAATTTATTGCCCCACGTGAACTTCGCCTCGCCGTCGTGGGAATTGGCTATGCTGACGGTGTTCCCCGCAGTCTTTCCAACAAAATGCAGGCGTTAATTCGCGGTCAGCGGGTGTCGCAAATTGGGACAATTACAATGGATCAGTTGATGCTGGATGTGAGTGCCATACCCAATATCCAAGAAGGAGAAGTAGTCACCTTATTAGGGGAACAGGGAAAAGAACAAATTTCAGCGGACAACTGGGCAAAACAATTAAACACTATTTCTTGGGAAATTCTCTGTGGATTCAAGCATCGTCTGCCTCGTATTGCAGTTATGTAATTGGGTATTGGGCACTTGTACTGAGCGACTCGTGCCGAGCAAAGCCGAGGTAAGTCGAAGTATTGGCATTGGGTATTGGAAGAAGACTTACTGCAACTTTTGCTCTGCTCCGTCATTGTCCACTTCCTATTCCCAAAAATAATTTTTATGGTATGATAGTAAACTGATGCGGATGTGGCGGAATTGGCAGACGCGCTAGATTTAGGTTCTAGTTCCGAAAGGAGTGAAGGTTCAAGTCCTTTCATCCGCATTTTGATAAATCAAATTGCCTTATATAGGCTGGTAATTATACTTGAGTTAAAACTTCAAGTATAAGTACCAGCCTATTTAAATATCGCTTAAATAAAAATATGTTTCGCCAGCATAGCTTCAAATATAAGAGGATATTTGAAAAGATGTTTGTGATAGGCTATGCCTGTGAACGAGGCAGAGCAAGACTTTTAGCTTAAAAAGTCTGTTCTCCAGATGATAGCCAATGTGTAAAAGTGCATAAATTCTAGTGGATTTAATAACTGACAATTTTCGTAGGTATGAGCTGTTAAGGGCATAACGTACCATTCCGAGTATTTTCCGTGCAGTACTCTCGGCGGTAAAACACCTTACAAAAGATAAGTTTTACATTCTGCTTAATCTACATTTTTAAATGTAAATAATAAAACATACATTTATTGCTCTAATGAAAACAGTATTATTACTGATGCAAAGATGAAGCTACTCAATGCAAGCTGGCTTCATCTCGTCCTTGATTGTTTAAAAACTAGATATTTATTAAGTGTAAATACAGAAGTTCAAATATATTACCATCAACAAAATCAGTATTATTCCTGTGGTCAGATGGGGGTTACTCAATGGAAAGTGGCTTCATCTAGTCTTGACATTTTTATGTCTTATTTCTCGAAAGATGTTGATAAATCTCAGTAATACTAAGTAGATTAATCACAATTTACGAATTTACTAAGATTTGCTTATCTGAAAATAACGCTACTCCCATTGAGTTTCACCACAAACCTAGATGTAAACTGATGTACTTTCAAACACAAAAGTTTAATGCTTTTTAATTGATTTTAATTGTGGAATAACTCTACACGAATTTAGCTTACACGTATCGAATTTAGCTGGAGTAAAAGCAAAATGAGCACAACTCCTATAGGTAGCTACAGGTTGTTCCAGAAACTACATCCGCTATCTCTGTTGGCACAATTAACTAGTCGGCGTGCTACGGGTTCCTTAAGCGTATTTACCGGGCTAGTTTCTTGGTCAATCTATCTAGAGGACGGTAAACTTACTTATGCCTCCTATTCAGATAAACTATTTGAGCGCCTTGACAGTCACTTACGGCGCTTCAGTCAGCAAATTCCTACTCTCAACAGCGCTACTCGCGTACAGATACGGCTGATGTTTGAGACGAAGAATGAACATCAATTAATACCAAATGCGGATTACCAAGCTATTTGTTGGTTAGTAAATCAGGACTATATTACGTCTGTGCAAGCAGGAAGCCTGATAGATGAATTAGCAAAAGAAGTAATGGAATCATTTCTGTGTTTAAAAGAAGGTAGCTATGAATTCAGTCCAGAAAGCTCTTTAGATGAACTACCAAAGTTCTGTCATCTGGATTTACGGTTACTTGTTGAACACTGTCAAAAGCAGTTACGAAATCGGCAAAATATTCAGTCATCAATTCCGGCTGGTGGGAGTTCTCAAGTTTTTTCTTCAACACAACCTTCTCAAGTTCAGCCACAGTTGCAAATAAAGATTGGGCAAAAATTGCCAATCCCAATCAATTTTGATATTTCTGATAATAATAAAACTACTCAGCTACCTGTTGGCAAAAAACTATATACAATTGCCTGCATTGATGATAGCCAAACAGTTTTGAATTCCATCAAGCACTTTTTGGATGAAAACGCATTTTCAGTTGTAACGATCAACGATCCAGTAAAAGCTTTAATGCAAATTCTGCGGAGTAAGCCCGATTTGATTTTGCTAGATGTTGAAATGCCAAGTTTAGATGGCTACGAGCTATGTTCCTTATTACGAAAACATTCAACTTTTAAAAATACACCAATCGTTATGGTGACTGGTAGAACGGGATTTATCGACAGGGCAAAAGCTAAAATGGTCAGATCGTCAGGATATTTGACTAAGCCTTTTACACAGTCAGAATTGCTAAAAATGGTTTTTAAGCATCTTGGTTGATTGAAATAAGGCAAATAAAAATAACACAATATGTTTAATTTATTTTTTTAGGAGATTTGATAGTGAGCCTGACTTTGCTTGGCACAATTTTGATTGTAGAAGATTCTCCCAGCGAATTAGAATTAATGAGCCATTATCTCAAAGAAAGTGGTTACAACGTAATTAAAGCAAGTGGTGCAAAAGAGGGTTTAGAAAAAGCTGTGTTAGAAAAACCAGATGCGATCGTTACTGATGTAGTAATGCCAGAAATGAGTGGATTTGAATTGTGTCGTTCTCTAAGAAGAAATCCGATTACTGCAAAAGTGCCGATTGTGGTTTGTAGTTCCAAAAATCAAGAAATTGACCGTTTGTGGGCGATGAGACAAGGTGCAGATGCCTATATAACTAAACCTTACACCCGCGAACATCTCCTACGTACTATTAAATCAGTGGTAATTTGAATCAATGACTAGTACAAACATTACTCTTTCTTCAAAACCAATCCCAAATAATTTAGCAGATGGTTATCTGAAATTTCAGCTAAATCAACAAACTACTGCTGTTTTATCAATGAGGCATACGCAAGAAGCAATTCTTGTGCCTGTTGAATCTATTACGTCAATGCCCAATATGCCATCCTGCATATTAGGATTAATGAATTGGCGGAGTCGGATAATTTGGGTAGTTGATTTACCAAGAATGCTCAATTTAGAATCCCTAGATTATCGACTGCGACAGTACAATGTAATCGTTATTCAACTGGAATCATTAGTGTTGGGCTTAGTTGTACAAGAAATAAAAGGTACAACCAAGTTCATAGTTGATGATATTCATTCTCCTATCGGACAAGTGGCATCCAGTTTAGTTCCCTATTTATGTGGGTGCGTTGTGCAACAAAAAGAAATATTACTGGTATTAGATGCACAGGCAATTGTGCAGTCTTCTATTCTCCGCAGTGATTAGAGTGTACTACTAAAAAAAAGATTTTTAGTGTTCTTATTCACATACTTAGGAGAGCAACTTTTATGTTTAATAAAACCAATACGAATCAAGGTAATGGCGCTCAAAATCGAGCATCACTGATTTCATCCCAGAAAGGCATTGGGACTGTAGTAAAGCTACCAACTAAGCTGACTACTGAAACTGCTAATAATTCTTCTTTAAATCAGGGTATTGCCTATTTTACAAGGCTGGGATTGGTTAAGAAAGCGACTATTTTAGCGATCGCAATCGGTACAATACCAGTATTGGGCATCGGTGCGATCGCTTTTGGTTTTGCCAACAAATCTATTACTAAGCAAATTACCCAATCTCAACAAGCCGAAGCCACTGGCTTAAGTGATAAAGTTAACCGCTTTATGCTGGGACGCTATGGAGATATTCAGGTAATATCAAGCTTGCCATTTTTGACAAATTCTCAAGCTAGTATTAGTACTCAGGAAAAGCAAGCAGTCTTAGATCGGGTTGCCGAAGCCTACAAAGCTTATGACAGTATTGCTGTTTTCGATCGCCAAGGTAACTTGATTGTCCAGTCCACAGGTGAACCCCTGGAAAATCAAAAAGACCGTACCTATTTTCAAGACGCTTTACAAAAAGATACTCCTATCATCAGCAAACCGGAAGCAGCAAAAAATACTGGTGTCGTAAGTATTTATCTAGCCGCACCTGTGAAAGAGACAAAGACGGGCCAAACCATTGGTATGGTACAAGCACGTATGCCCGGAAAATCTTTAGAGGAAGTCATCAAAAATTACGTAGCCAACGGACAACAATACCATTTGCTCGATGCTTCGGGAACAGTTTTCTTAAGTCCTCAAAAGGAATTATTGGGGAAACAGGCCAAGGGAGAGTATTCTAATTTACCTAAACTGTTAGCAGCCAAAAAGGTAAATAGTTTTATAGAAGTTCCCAAAACTCACAAAAAACAAGAACTAGTCAGCTACGTACCAGCCAGTAAGTTAGATGGCTTACCAAATTTAAACTGGCAGGTACTTTTATCCACAGATACCGCAACTGTATTTGAACCACAAAGACAATTATTGTGGACTATAGCCATCGGCACAGCAGTCACAGCATTGATTGTGGGTGCGATCGCATCTCGGTTAGCTAAACTGACTACACAGCCAATTCTCAATGCAACTGCGGCATTAGCAAAGTTAGGTCAAGGTAAATTTAATACCCGTCTGCAAATCGAAAGAGAAGACGAATTAGGGGTATTGAGTGCAAATATCAACCTAATGGCTGAACAATTGCAGGTCTTAGTTAAGGAACAGCAACAAGAATTTGACGTTGAAGGGGCAAAATTACTAGCAGATATTACCCTACGGATTCGGAGAATTCTCAAAACTGAAGATATTTATCACGCAACAGTCAAAGAAGTTCAGCGAGCGTTAAAAACAGACCGGGTAATCATTTATAGTCTGAATCCAGTTACTTTGGCTGGCGTTGTCGTTGCGGAATCGGTAACTGGTAATTGGCCGGAAATGCTGGGAGTGCAAATTGATCACTCCTATTTCCGGAAACATTATCTAGAAAGCGATCGCAATGGACAGGTGCAAGCAGTTGCCAATATTCATCAAGACCAAAGTCTGAAAAACGCCGACGGTTACATCCAACTGTTGGAAAAATTTGCTGTCAAAGGTTATTTAATCGTACCAATTCTTGCCCAAGAAAAACTTTTAGGCTTGTTAATAGCTCATCATTGCGAAACTCCTCGTGTTTGGCAACAGCCGGAAATTGACTTGTTTCAACAGATAGCAACTCAAGTCGGCTATGCCTTAGAACAAGCCAAGTTATTAGAAGAGATAGAAAAAGTCAGAAATGTAAATGTAACTGAGTCAGACGGAATACTGCAACAACAACTTTTACAACTACTCAACGACGTAGAAGGTGCAGCTAGAGGCGACTTGACAGTGCGTGCAGACGTAACTGCTGGAGAAATCGGCACTGTTGCCGACTTTTTCAACTCCATTGTCGAAAGCCTCCGGGATATTGTTACCCAAGTTAAACAAGCTGCTATCCATGTAAATAGTGCCATTGGCTCTAACGAAGGAGCCATCCGCCACCTAGCAGAGGAAGCACTCACCCAAGCTGCCGAAATCAACCACACCCTTGATGCTGTTGACCAAATGACCCAATCAATGAAAGCTGTAGCCGAAAGTGCCGAAAAAGCTGCCTTCATTGCTAACCATGCTGCTCATACCGCCACCAATAGCGGACACGCGATGGATTTGACAGTACAAAATATCCTCTCTTTGCGGGAAACAGTGGGTGAAACTGCCAAGAAAGTGAAACGTTTGGGAGAGTCTTCGCAACAAATTTCTCGCGTAGTTTCCTTGATTAACCAAATCGCGATTCAAACCAACTTGCTTGCTATCAACGCCGGTATTGAAGCAGCACGTGCGGGTGAAGAAGGTCAAGGTTTTGCCGTAGTGGCTGAAGAAGTCGGCGAATTAGCAGTCAGGAGTGCCGCAGCAACCCAAGAAATTGAGCAAATTGTTGAAAATATCCAACGAGAAACCAGTGAAGTGGTGCAAGCAATGGAAATAGGCACTACCCAAGTGGTAGAAGGTACTCGAATTGTAGAGGAGGCGAAACAAAGTCTAAGTCAAATTTTGGATGTATCGTGTCAAATTGACTCCTTAGTGCAGTCGATTTCTACTGCAACTGCATCTCAGGTGGAAACATCGCAAAGTGTTAGCCAATTGATGAAAGATATCGCTGCTATATCACAACGCACCAGCGATTCTTCTCACCAAGTTTCCCAATCTCTGCAACAAACTGTGGACATTTCCCAGCAGTTGCAAGAGACTGTCGAGGCTTTCAAAGTTAGTTAAGTTTGTCATTTGTCATTTGTCATTTGTCCTTTGTCCTTTGTCCTTTTACTAATGACCAATGATCAATGACTTTTGTTATTTGTCTGTTGTCATTTGTCCTTTGTCCTTTTACTAATGACCAATGACCAATGACTAATGACTTTTGTTATTTGTCCGTCGTTATTTGTCCTTTGTCCTTTTACTAAGACCAATGACTAATGACTAATGACTAATGACCAATGACCAATGACCAATGACCAATGACTAAGGACAAAAACCATGCTACAAGACAAAGAACTAGAAATCCAGATGCAGTTTCTGGAAGAAGCAACAGATTACTTAAATACCTTAGAAGGGGTCTTGCTAGAAATTGATACTAGTAACCGTATCGATTTGGATAAAATCAATGCTGCACTCCGGGCTACTCATTCTATTAAAGGTGGTGCAGCGATGATGGGATTTAAATCGCTAAGTGATTTATCACACCGTCTAGAAGATTCCTTTAAAGTTTTAAAAACTAAAAAAAATTCTTTAGAAATTGATACTCAGTTGCAAAGTTTATTGCTATCTGGAGTTGACTGGCTGCGTCAAATTGTAGAATTGCTTGCAGAAGGGAATGTTGTTGAAGACCAGTGGTTAGCAACTTTTTGTTACCCAATTTTTGATGAGTTGCACGATCGCTTGGGCGACCCCACCCCTGAGGATGCCTCAACCATGCTATCCCCAGAGGATGGACAAGACGTTATCCCTTTGCTATTTGCCACAGAAGTAGAAGAGTGTTTGCAGCGTCTAGAATCTATATTGGCAGATAGCGAACAAGCTGGATTGCATGAAGAAATTGCGATTCTGGCAGCTGAATTAGGTGGTTTAGGGGAAATGCTCCAGCTACCAGCTTTTAGCAAACTTTGTGAGTCAGTAACGCAGCTATTGGAAACTGCTAGTAGCTCTCGCATTCCCGAAATTGCCCAGTTAGCATTGCAAGCATGGCGGCGATCGCAAGCTTTGGTGCTGACGAATCAGTTAGATAACTTGCCTACAGAAATTGACTTGAGTAGTTCTACGCAATTTCAGCCACTATTACCCGCAGAAGTGATACCACAGCTTTTCCCCACAGATGTCATTGACACAGAAGTAGTGTCAACAGCTGTTTGGCAAGCAGAGATCACTCCAGAAACTTGGACTAAAGATGAAGCAATCGCAGCTAATTTTACATTTATAGATGCAGAATTTGCCGATGAGCTAAATGCTGTCAATGTCACCGAGTACAATACAATATTTGCTAGAGAAGATAATACTTCAGAGTCCAAATTTAGCGAAGGCAAAGGAGAGCCAGCTGCCGTTGGTAAAGAACGAGAAATTCATGAAAATAGCGTCCGAGTTCCTAGCAAACAACTAGAGCAAATTAATGATTTATTTGGCGAACTGATTGTTCAGCGCAATGGGTTAAACTCACAACTAGAAAGATTACGCAAACTCGTTCGTAACCTCAACCAGCGAGTCCAAGTTCTCGACCGCGAAAACCAGGAATTACGTATAGTCTCCGACAAAATTTCCACTCAAGCTACTATGTCGAATGGGGCACAGATGCAAGCTGGGAATGGCCACCAAGTACAAGGTACAAACACAGAATTTGATGCCTTAGAAATGGATCGCTATAACGAATTAAACCTGCGATCGCAGGAAGTTATGGAAACCATTGTTCAGGTACAGGAAGTTACAACAGATGTGCAACTCAGTGTAGATGATACAGACCATATTGCTCGGAAATTAAACAAAACATCGAAACAATTACAGACAAAGCTAAATCACATCCGAATGCGACCGCTATCCGATTTAGTGGAACGTTTTCCGAGAGCTTTACGCGATTTAAATGTCGAGCATGGGAAAAATGTTCAGTTAAAAATTGAAGGTGGCAACACTTTAATTGAACGCAGCATTTTAGAAGCTTTGAACGAACCTTTAATGCACCTATTAAGGAATGCTTTCGATCATGGGATTGAAGACTCTACTACGCGTCGCCTTTTGGGTAAACCAGAACAAGGATTGATTGAAATTACAGCTACTCACCGCAGTAACCGCACCATCATTACTATCCGTGATGATGGTTGGGGCATTTCTCTGGAGAAAATTCGCACCCGCGCTCTAGCTATGGGATTGGATGTTTCTTTAGTCGCTAATGCTAGTGATGAAGAACTATTATCACTAATTTTTGAACCAGGTTTTACCACCTCCGAGCAAGTCACAGCATTATCTGGTCGCGGTGTCGGTATGGATGTGGTTCGCAACAACCTCAAATTGATTCGAGGAGATGTGAAAGTTGATACAGAACCAGGAGTTGGTACTACCTTCACCCTCTCAGTACCCTTTACACTTTCCGTTGCCCGAGTTCTGCTGGTAGAAATCAACAAAATTCTATTAGCATTTCCTACAGATGTCATTTCAGAAATATCTTTACTGCAAGACGAGCGAGTTTTCGAGATGGCTGGTAGCGAAGTTTTAAATTGGCAAGGAACCATGCTGCCACTGATTCGCTTAATTCGTTATTTAGAGTTTAATTGCCTACACTACAATAACCCAGAGTTGGAAATTCCGGCAGCCATTAGTACTAACAGTGTGTTAGTAGTCAAAGGTAATAATCAGCCAGTTGCAATCCAAATAGATCGTTGCTGGGGCGAACAAGAAGTTGCGATTCGCCAAGTTGAAGGGAATATACCTTTACCTGAAGGCTTCAGCAACTGCACAATTCTCGGTGATGGTCGAGTTGTGCCACTAGTTAATGTGAATGAGTTGCTGTATTGGATTGCTACCAATCCGCGGACTTCCAGAGGCACTCAATTACCATCAGCAAGGTTAAAAACACCGTTCTTAATATTTGATGAAGACAAAATATCAGCAGCATCTATTAAGCAGAAAGGTACAATTTTAATCGTAGATGATTCAATTAATGTCCGCCGCTTTTTAGCCCTGACCCTTGAAAAAGGAGGGTATCAGGTAGAGCAAGCTAAAGATGGTCAAGATGCCTTAGAAAAACTCCATAGTGGATTGAGAGTTGAGGCGGTAATTTGCGATATTGAAATGCCTCGCCTTGATGGTTATGGCTTTTTAGGTAAGATAAATTCAGATGTTGATACAAAAAATATTCCTGTGGCGATGCTGACTTCTCGTAGCAGCAATAAACATCGGCAACTAGCTATGCAATTGGGGGCACGGGCTTACTTTTCTAAACCTTATAACGAGCAAGAATTACTCCAAACGCTGGAGGAGATAATTCGTAATGTGGCAGAAAAGGTAGCTTCTAATTAAAAATTGATAATTCATAATTAGGTTTCAGATATTTTCGTAGGGTGCGTTACGCCAAAGGCAGAGGCTAGCGCCAAGGGGGTTTCTCCCATGAGCGACTGCTGTTAGCGTAGCGTTAGCGAGGTACGAGCGTCACCTGAAGGGGTTGCCGCAGGCTACCGCAAAGGATGCAAAGAAAGGACAATCAATAAAAAACTCCACACCACTTGCGGGATGGAGTTTTTGAACATGGGGAAGAAGTTACCAATGCCCTGTTTGGCCCAAGCGACGGGGCGACTATCCTTCTCCACGCCACTTGCAGGATGGAGTTTCCCGTCGCTTTCAATAAAACCTCTTCACATATTCGGACACCCTGGCATGTTATCTCCAAGCAGCAATCGTGCCAGACTGGGTAAAGCTTCACCATAGCTGGGATGGATGTGAACCGATCGCTCTAACAACTGCCAAGTTGCTCCTGCTTCGATCAGGGATAAAAATACATGCACCAGTTCAGCAGTTTCGTACCCCACCAGGGTTGCTCCCAGGATTTTGTCTGTGTCGCTGTCGATCACCATGCGATAAAATCCGAGGTCATGCCCCCACTCGATCGCACGCGCAATTTGGCTCATGGGTAATGTGACAGCACGCGCGTTGATGCCTTGTTTCTGAGCCTGTTCTAACGTCATACCCACTCGCCCCACTTGGGGTTCTGTGTAGATCGCATAGCCAAGGACGCGATCGCTCCGTGTCCGGTTTTCTCCACACAAAATTGCTTTTAAGCGGCGATAGTCCTCCCACGAGACGTGCGTAAAGGCAGGCTGTTTGGCAGCATCCCCGATCGCATAGACTCCAGAACAGGTAGTATGGAACTGCTCATCAATTTTGATAAACCCTCGATCGTCTAGCTCAATTTTGCTGGCGGCTGCATTTAATCGACTTGTATTAGGTTTCCGTCCAATCACAACCAGCAACGCTTCTCCTTGGAGTTGTTCGCCACTGCTCAGGGTCAGCCTAAATACGTTACTCTCGTGGGCGACGTGATTCACATTGACTCCAAAGTGGAGCTTAATCCCATCCTGTTTTAATGCTTCTGCTAAGACCTTGCTGACATCAGCCTCTTCCCGATCGAGGACGCGATCGCCCCGCACAATTAAGTTGGTCTGACTGCCCAAACGCGCTAGTCCTTGTCCCAATTCCAAGCCAATATAGCCGCCTCCAATCACCAATAAACGGGCTGGTAAGGTGTTCAAGTCAAAGAAGTTGCGGTTGGTCAGGTAGGGAGTTCCTGCAAGTCCGGGAATATCAGGAATCAGCGATGACGTGCCTGTGTTAATGATTACCAGAGGAGCCTGAAGGGTAACATCCCCACCTTTGACCGTCCGTTCACCCACAAAAGAAGCTTCGGCACAAATGACTTTGACACCCGCAGTCTCCAATCGCTTGCGAATCCCCTGATTAAAGCTGCTGCGGATTCCCCGAACTCGCTCCATAACAGCGGGAAAATCTATTTTCACCTCCGTGTGGATGCCTAACTTCTTGCCCTGGCGCGCCCGCCCTGCTGCATGAGCCGCAGCTAAGAACGCTTTAGACGGAGTGCAGCCATAGTTGATGCAACTGCCGCCTAAAGCATCCCGCTCAAACAAGACAACCTTACGCCCCTCATTGGCAAAATCAGCCGCCAGTGGAATGCCTCCTTGACCACTGCCGATTACAATGACATCTGCTGTTTCCATCAGTGCTAAACTCCTTATAAATTCTGACTTCTGACTCCTGGGTGCTGAATTATTACGAGTTGATGATAGTCTGATTGATCATTCGAGGATTTCTTGGGTTCCAATTAGGTGTTCTTATTCTTCAACCCTGATTCCAGTCAAACCACTCAAATTATTTGAGTTAAAATTCAACTTATCAGGTTGTGCGTGGTATTCGTGATATTCTCTGTGAAAAATTGGAAAAGGTATTGAGCCGAGAAATTTCTATATCAATTCAATTTGTAGTGAATTTATGGTAACTGTGACACTGACGGCTGTTGCTACTGCGATCGCAACTACGCTTTGGACTAAAGCACAGGAGAAAATCGGCGAAAACATTGGTGATGCTACATGGACGCTAGGTGGTAAGTTAATCGGATTACTCCGCCAGAAGAATAAATCGCCATTACTCACTAGTACTGTTGAGGGAAATGAACCGCAGCGATTAGATTATGGTCAAGCAGTGCTGGAACTAAAAGCAGCCGCAGACACAGACCCAGAAATTGCTCAAGCTGTTGTAGAAGTGGAAGCAGCAGTTAAGAATGACCAGTCTGAGAATGCTAAGGAAATTCAAAAATTAGCAGATGAAATCAAGTCACAGCCCTCAGTTATTAACAAGTTTGCAAAATTAGCAGAGGAAATAAAAGCAGAGAAAGGTGCAATGGTTGCCCTGATGTGCCTGTCCACATCCGTTGGCAGGTAGAAAAAAGTTTAGTGGAAATAGGCACAGGCAATCAAATGGCGATTGCTGCCTTAGTACAACTGCTGCAATCAAATGATGTGGATAAGAACAACCATAGTAATGCAGCCTATAGCTTAGGGGAAATAGGCACAGGCAATCAAATGGCGATTGCTGCCTTAGTACAACTGCTGCAATCAAATGATGTGGATAAGAACAACCATAGTAATGCAGCCTATAGCTTAGGAAAAATAGGCACAGGCAATGAAATGGCGATCGCAGCCTTAGTACAACTGCTGCAATCCAAAGATGTGCATAACTACACCTGTATGGAGGCAGCAGAAAGCTTAGGAAAAATCGGCACAGGTAATGAAAAGGCAATCATAGCCTTGGTACAACTGCTGCAATCACCTGATCTGGATCGCCGCACTCGTAGGCAGGCAGCAGAAAGTTTAGGAAAAATCGACCCTGGCAATAAAATTGCAATTGCAGCCTTAGTGCAGTTGTTGCAATCAAAAGATATGTCTGACTCCAGTCGTATACAGGTAGCAGAAAGCTTAGAGATTATCAATCCTGGCAATAAAATTGCGATCGCAGCCTTAGTGCAACTGTTGCAATCAAAAGATGTGTCTAACTCTACCCGTAGGCAGGCAGCAGAAAGTTTAGGAAAAATCGACCCTGGTAATGAAATGACGATCGCAGCCTTAGTGCAACTGCTGCAATTAAATAGTGTGGATTCCGACACACGTAGGCAGGCAGCATATAGCTTAGACAAAATCGACCCTGGCAATGAAATGGCGATCGCAGCTTTGGTAGAACTGTTGCAATCACCAGATGTTGATTATGACATACGTATACAAGTAGCAGAAAGCTTAGGGATTATTGATCCTGACAATAAAATTGCGATCGCAGCCTTGGTACAACTGCTGCAATCAAATGATGTGTCTAACTCCATCCTTAGGCAAGCAGTATCAAACTTAGGAAGAAATAGGCACAGGCAATGAAAAAGCGATCGCAGCCTTGCTACAACTCCTACAATCACCAGATGTGGATTTCTACACCCGTAGCCAGGCAGCAAAAAGCTTAGGAAAAATCGACCCTGGCAATAAAATTGCGATCGCAGCTTTGGTACAACTGTTGCAATCAAATATCAAGGATTACATCACCTGTATGCTGGTAGCATCTAGCTTGAGCGAAATTTTACATAATAATCAAGATCGCTTTGCGGTAGTCAAAGCTTTAAGTGGTTATTGGCGATTCGATTATCATTGCTACAATGTAATTTGGAATTGCGCCCAGAATTTGCCTTACCCCGATTTCTATCAAGCTTGGCATCAGCATAATGTTGCTACTCGTACAATGCGAAGCTTAAAGAAAATCCTCTTCACAAGAATAATTTAAATACTTTTGCAGCAGCGACGTTATAAATGAAGTTCGCGTGGTAACAACAGCTTGCTATTTGTTACCAACACAGAAGCAAACGTTCAGAATAAAGTTATTGTCGTTACTACAGCTTGTCGTTTGTTACCAACACAAGTTGTTTCGTTAAGAACGCTTATCCGTTAGTAAAGACAACTTAAAGTTCGTTACCAACACAAGTTGTTTCGTTACGAATGCTTAGCCGTTGGTAACGACAACTTATGCGTTCGTTAACAACACAACTTGTTTCGTTCAGAATGCTTATCCATTTGTGACAAAGCTTATGCGATCGTTACCACAGTTTAAGTAAAACTTATCAATATAAATCTTATACTATTAACAGCACAACTCAGATTCACGAGAATGAAAGCAATTAAAGTCAAGGGAACTGTGAACGAATTGGTCAAATTTCTTTAGACAAGCCCTTGACTATAGAAAAACACAGGCGCGTCCGAGTCATTGTCCTAATTACGAAAGAGGATGATGAATTTATGGAGTCTGCAAGTGAAAGTTTTCGTCAAGGCTGCTGCGATGACTGGAAATACTGTACCTATCTCTCAACCTTGGGAAGGGATTGATGCAGAATGAACTACTCTTGATGAAGGTAACAACTGCTGCAAAAGTTTCAGAGGTTTTTTATGAACAAGAGAGTAACAGTTGTATTTGATGGGGGTGTTTTGCGCCCAGATGTCCCTTTGGACTTGGCACCTAACACGCGTTATATAATTACAATTCAAGAGTTGCAAGAACCATTACCATCAGGTGATGCTTGGGATGTACTAGAGGCGATGACGGGAACTGTTGATGCACCCCATGATTGGTCTAGCGAACACGATCATTATTTGTATGGTACACCAAAGAAGGCAACTCCAGACAATCCATGAGTGATGAGCGCTTATTTTTGGATACAGTATTTATCCAGGCTCTGTTGAATAAACACGACCAGTATCATTATCAAGCTAAAACATTTCTGCCAAGAGTAAGAGCAGCAAAGGCTGTTTGGATTACAGAAGCGATATTGGTAGAGGTTGGTAATGCTTTAAGTGCTGTGAATCGTCCAGGTGCGGCGCAATTTATCCAGCAGTGTTACAAGACAGCTAATTTACAAATAGTAACCGTGGATACATCATTGCTTGCCCGTGGGTTACAACTTTATAGCGAACGTCCTGATAAAACTTGGGGTTTGACAGACTGCATTTCTTTTACAGTGATGTGGGAAAAAAGTTTGACTGATGCGGTAACTGCTGATTTGCATTTTGTGCAAGCTGGTTTTCGGGCATTGTTGCGGGAGTAATTGATGGAAAGACACTTATAGTTTTCAGAGGAGTTTTAGGTGACAAAAAATAATAAAAAAAACGCTATCGCTCAAGCTATTTCCACAGCCGTTGCTCTGGGTTGGGTGATAATGCAAGTGGAATCAGCCCAAGCTGCTACTTTGACGGTTAACAATCTTGATGACAGTGGCTTTGGCTCATTGCGAGACGCTATCAACACTGCAACTAGCAATGATGTAGTAGAGTTCCTATTGGGTAGTAATCCCAGTACAATTACCCTGACAAGTGGGGCACTTGCGATGCCTGCGGCAGGCTACGCCTACGCTAAAAATCTCACTATTAATGGCCCAGGTGCTAACTTACTTACCATCAGTGCCAATAATCAATTCCCCGTGTTTAACATTAACGCCGCCAATGTTACGTTTTCTGGGCTAGCGATCGCTGGTAATTTCAATGCTTACAATTCTAGTAACCTAACCTTTACCAATAGCACTGTTAGCGGCGACAATTTTAAGATAGATAGTAACTTAAGACTTATCAATAGCACTATCAGCAGCAATAATATTGAAATTAATGCTAGTGATGTGGTGACGCTCACCGAGCATAGTCACTTAGTTAGTAGCAACAATACTGAGATTAATACTAGTAAACTGATTGTCCAAGATTATAGTAGCATCGGGACTCCCAACGGCATCATCAACAGCGGCACTTTAAATATCTCTACTGCTAATCTTGGTTTAAATAATAACGTGGAAATTAACGCTGGTAGCAATAATTTAGGATTAGGAGGCAACATAACTATTACAACCCCTAACCTGATTCTGAGAAGAGTACCCGAACCAAGTGCGATCGCTGCTGGTAATATTAATTCAGGAGCAGCAGGCAACATAACTATCAGCTTTGGTACTTTGATATTGAAACCTGGTGCTATTATATCGAAACCAGTACCCGAACCAAGTGCGATCGCTGGTACTATACCTGCTGGTAGTCTGGCTTGGCTGGCGAAGAGAAAGCAAGCAGCATTTCGCAAGGCGAAGGTATAATTACGTATTAAAATAAATTCGCAAATAAATTTAAATACTTAGCCCGCGCACGTGGGCTAAGTATTTTATGGGCAATTAGTCAAATGTAATATCAATTACCTGCAACTAAAATACTTCCAGGAACCTTTATTAAGCCTCGACTTTTACACCCTTCCAGAAGGCGACATAACCTTCAATATTCTTAGCCTTCTCCTTAGCGCTGGGATAATACCAAGCAGCATCTTTATTGACTTGCCCATCAACTTCAATACTGTAGTAACTGGCAACACCTTTCCAAGCACAAGTAGTGTGAGTGTTGCTTTCAGTAAAGTACTGTTTGTTAACGGTGTCAACAGGGAAATAATGGTTGCCCTCCACAACTACAGTATTATCACTCTCGGCTAAAACAGTTCCATTCCAAATTGCTTTCGGCATAAATGACTTTGTAAATAAACTATACATATAACATTTTGACACTATTAGCTTACTTATAGTGAATTTATGGAACCCGTGACGCTGCCAAAATAGTTCAGATGTCACGAAAAGGCAATGAGTTGCAGGATTTCCCTCTAGATATTAATTGCAATCACTTTTTTTTATCAATTGGAAAATTAAAAGCATTTGCTTCCATCATCAAGATTTTCTAGCATATTGGTATGGAAAGTTAATTAGCCAAAACAAAGTTGGATTTCGGTTAATAGCCTTAAGCAAAAAATCTCTAGATATGTGGATAGGCGATGCCTGCGGCGAACTACGCTAATGCATCTTCTAAAAATACTTGTTAGCTAAAGATTCTCTTTAGCATATCTTTGCCTCTTTGAAGTTATTACTAAACTTTCTCCTAATTCCCCACTTTTCCAATTGGGGTGAATTTAACTCACCAGTTCGGGTAAATGACAAATCAACCCATCAGGTAAACGTCCGATAAAAGATTGAGATTAATAAAACAGTGAACTCTATTACTAGAGGATACTGATTGCACTTTCTTCAGTTGAATATAACTCTATTAAATTCACAACCTTGCTCAATTCTGCACTTATCATTACTTCTATGGCTTTTATACCTAAAATTGCTGGCGCTCAAACAGTTAATACGAACAATGGTGGTGGACAAATAAATACAAATATCAACTCTAATACTTTACGTAAAAATTCTACAGATACTAAATATTTGCAACCCTTCAATATTGCTTTTCTAGCTTATCAAGGTTATTTAAAAGATCAGGGTATTCCTAGTGGGGACACTTTGTTATTCAAATACCAAACTGGATACTTGACTGCGAAAGATGTGGTTCAGGCTGCTATCAGGGCTAATAAGTTACCAGCGCAAGTTTTGAACGATCGAAGTTACGTCAACGCAGTCGAGTTACAAATGACATCCTTTGGGGATACTAATGATTCACAATAGACAATTTAGGAGTGCTAGAATCAATCTCTGCATCTCCCTATAACTTTAGTATTTCTCTAATAAAAGCTTTACTTCTACATCCAATTCCCAATCTTTCATGGCTTCCACAACAACGAAAAGCACCACTCACAATACTGTTTGGTTAAAACAAGAGACGCGATGAATCGCCGTCTCTACAATAATCAGTCTTTTTTTTCTGACTTTCTTAAATGCTTTGTTTGCAGCATTGGTGGATTTATCCCGCTTTTGAGTTAATTAGGTTTGAAATCAAGTCGCATACAGGGTTAGAATAACTAAAAAGATCAGGAAAATCAAAGTTTGTAGTGAATATACCCCACATCCCCAAATTACCCATACCACCATCTCTTTTGGGGTCAGAAGTCGGTTCTTTTACTGAGTTTACAGTTACTCAACGAATGCCTGCGATCGCTCGCAAAGTTATCGCTGAAAATAATTTCTCGTCTGAAATTAATACCAGCTTAGAAAACCTGGCTAGAGAATTGCCAACAGGATATGTGCAACCTCTTTTAAATAATACTGCTGTAGATTTTTCAGCCTGGAATACATATTTAGAATTCTACAAAGGTCAGCGTTGGGTAGATGTACCTTGGTTTTTTGCTGAAACTTATTTTTTTCGATTAATTCTAGAAATTACTAATTATTTTCGCCCTGGTGTCTGGCAAGGTGTCGATCCATTTGAGTTACAAAAGTCTCAAAGTTTAGAAGCATCTCTGGATTCGATTATTCTACTGTGTGGTCAGGCTAACAATTGGTTAGATAATTCACAACGAAAGGAAGAATCAAATCAAACAGCTTTAATAGCACTGTTATATTTTGCTTTGTGGGGAAATCGAGTTGACTTGAGTTTATGGTCAGCGTCCGAGAGCGATCGCAGTCGTTTTGATATTCAAACCCAACTAGCTCACATCCTAGTAAATGATGCCTCCCAAGTCACGGAATTGTTAATAAACTCTCAAGGAGGACGGATTGATTTTGTTGTAGACAATGCTGGTTTTGAACTTGTTTGTGATTTATTTTTAGTAGATTTTTTGTTAAGTAGCGGACTGGCGGATCGGGTTTACCTACACTTAAAGCCACATCCGACTTTTGTCTCTGATGCCATGATTAAGGATGTACATTACACAACAAGTTTTTTAGGCGCTAGTGGAAATCAACAAGTTACATCCTTTGCCCAAAGACTGCAAGACAATATTGCATCAAGGCGTTTAGTACTATCTGAAGATTACTTTTGGACATCGCCTTTAGCTTTTTGGGAAATACCCAACTCTCTCAAAAATGAATTAGCCAATGCGAGTTTGGTTATAATCAAAGGAGATGCCAATTATCGCCGATTATTAGGCGATCGCCATTGGAATTTTACTACCAACATTGCAGATATAGTCTGCTACTTACCCGTGCCAATGGTAGCTCTACGCACCCTAAAGTCAGAAGTAGCAGTTGGTTTAAAACCAGAAGTTATTGAGAAAGTAGCAAAATCTGACTCTTCTTGGTTGACAAATGGACAGTGGGGTGTAATTCAGTTGGTGGTTTAGGCAGTTTTGCCAAATCGAGATAATTTGTAAGACAAGTATACGTATCTTCACTATTTATAGGGTCGTTTACCCTACCCGTATCACCACAACCAGCTTAGGATAAACTAGAAGAACTTTTTAAGGAAAATGGTAGAAAAAATCACAGCTGTGTTTAATGGCAAAGTGTTCTATCCGGCTGAACCGATCGCACTGCCAATTAATACCCGCGTGCGAATCAGTATTGAAATTTTACCGCCCAGCGAACAGGAAACGGTATCATTTCTGCAAACGGCGCGATCGCTCAACCTCGAAGGGCCACCTGACTGGTCTGCCAATATAGATAAATATTTATACAGTAAGTAAACTTTTCATGCATTCTGAAGTCTTTCTTGATACATCATTTGCCATTGCTTTATCTGCACCGAGCGATCGCTTGCATGACCGAGCTTTACATCTGGCTAAAATGTTACAAGCAGCAGAAACTCGTTTGGTGACAACACAGGCGGTAATGTTGGAAATTGGCAATGCCTTATCCCAACAACCTTATCGTCAGGCGGCAATCATATTATTAAATTCTTTAGTAGCAGACTCCAAAGTAGAAATTGTCCCCCTTTCCCAGGAACTCTACGAACGTGCTTTCCAGCTATATCGCGAACGAACAGAGAAAGAATGGGGATTTGTCGATTGCGTATCTTTTATTGTTATGCAATATAGCGGCATCACTGAAGCACTGACAGCTGATGAGCATTTTCAACAAGCAGGCTTTCGAGCATTACTGCGAGAAAATTTACCGTAAGGATTTGGGAATTGGGCATGAGACATTAGACTTCTTGCATGAATCAATGACCTTTCACCCTAAATCCCTCTCCCAAGCTTGGGAGAGGGACTTTGAAATTGTCTCCCCTTCTCCCAAAATTGGGAGAAGGGGTTGGGGGATGAGGGCATTCGTGCAAGAGGTTTATTAGCAAATGACAAATGACAATTAAATCCTTATTATTTCGTTACAATCGGCGTGTGCGTTAGGCATTCAAGAGTTATCAGCCATGAAATTGATTTCCGATCCGCCGATTCCTGTGAAAATTCAAAAGATGAAGGAACGGGTGCGGTGGATGCATCCAAGTTTTGTGCAACGGGGAATTGACCAAACCAGTATAGTTATTGACGATCGCAGACAGGATAATCCAGAATTTTCCTTTATGGTTATCGGTGATTCTGGCACTAAATCCCATTCTCGACACCACCCCCAACGAAAAGTTGCCGAACTGATGCTGACTCACCGCGATGATTGCAGCTTTGTGTTGCATACTGGCGATGTCATCTATGTGGTGGGTTCCCAAGAATATTATTCAACAAACTTTATTGAGCCTTACCGGGAATTTCTTGTTAATGGCGACAATCCGAAAAGCATTCCTTATGACCGCATGGTGTTTAATCTGCCGTTCTTGCCAGTACTTGGTAATCATGATTACTACGATGTGCCATTGATGTACCGTTTATTTACTGGCACAACATCGTCACTACGTCGCCTGTTCCGCTACAAAGATATCGAGATTGGCTGGCATGGATCGTATCAAGGTAATGCTTATGCACGGGCATTTATGGACTACACTCAGGCGATGTCTCCACAAGAGTTAGAACGTCATTTAGATCGGCACTACACTGCTAAAACCGATACAGGGCGCTGTTTGCGTTATGAACCCGGACAATTTACCCGCTTACCCAATCGCTATTACACCTTTCGTTACGGCGGGATTGACTTTTTTGCACTGGATTCTAATACCTTTAATACACCCTCACCTTTACCTGCAACTCAAGAGGGGGAAATTTACCGCCGAGAATTGCAAAAGCGTCGCCAGGAAATAGATCGAGAAGAAGTGGAGATTTTGAAAATATATGATCGCCTCAACCCAGATAAACCCACCGAAGCCGAACAACTCGATGACCTTAGTGCTAAATTAGACCAAATCAACGAGATCAAAATCGACATTGAAAAACAACTAGCATCTCATCAAATGCCTGCGATCGACTTTGAACAACTTGAATGGTTGCGAAGCAAACTAATCGAATCTTGGAACACCTCCCAAGTGCGCGGACGTGTAATCTTTTTCCACCATCCCCCCTACGTCACAGAAGCTACCAAGTGGAATCAGGCACAAACCTTGGCAGTTCGCCACCGCTTGCGCTGGGTGTTTGAACAAGTGGCAGAAACTCTTGGTTCTCTAATTAAAGAACGTCCCATAGTCGATTTGATTTTAAATGGACACGCTCACTGTTTAGAGCATCTTTGCACAACTGATACCGGATTTGCAGACTCGCACATTAACTGTATTATCTCTGGTGGTAGCGGTCATCGTCCCCGCTATCAACGGCGAGAAGGGACTGAATTGATGGAAACTTTTGCTGAAATTGCAGGTAAATCCACTCGGAAAGTTGCGGATTCAAGGCTATTTGTGGGCCGTCATAACTACAATTTCCAGAACCGACTGCCTTATTCATGTGTGCGGATTGATGTTCTGGATGGTAGCCCGCCCAAGTTTATCATCAGACCGCTGATTACTGAACGAGTTGAACAAAAGTGGCATAACACGGAACTTGAACCTTTTGTTATTTAAACGGGATACGAAGTAATTGAAGACACCATTCCTCATCTCACTTGAAAATCACATCTCAGTGCTGCTGGGTTGCTTTGAATGATTATCTTGGCGAATTTTTTCCAAATCTTTGCATTAAGACAAAAGCTAGGTATATCCTAATCTTGAATAGAGTTATGATAATCTCAAATTATGGCAGGACATAGTAAATGGGCAAATATTAAGCGCCAAAAAGCGGTAGTAGATGCAAAAAAGGGAAAAACCTTTACTCAATTATCCAGGGCAATTATCGTTGCGGCTAGAAGTGGTGTACCAGATCCGGCGCTGAATTTTCAACTTCGCACGGCAGTTGACAAGGCAAAGGCTGCGAGTATTCCCAATGATAATATTGAACGAGCGATCGCTAAAGGTGCAGGCACTTTTGGCGGGGATAATGCTATCTTTGAAGCCATTCGCTACGAAGGCTATGGCCCTTGTGGTGTAGCAATTTTAATCGAAGCCCTCACAGATAATCGTAATCGCACTGCTGCTGACTTGCGTGTAGCTTTTAGTAAAAATGGTGGCAATCTTGGTGAAACAGGTTGTGTTAGCTGGATGTTTGAACAAAAAGGCGTTTGTGTAGTGCAGGGTGTACTTGACGAAGAACAGCTTTTAGAAGCATCCCTTGAAGGGGGTGCCCAGTCTTATGAGATGACTGAAGATGAGATGGCTGAGGTATTTACTGATATTGCAAATTTAGAAACCCTTAGTCAGACACTTAAAAATCAAGGCTTTAAGGTAACTGATGCCGAATTGCGCTGGATTCCTAGTAATAGTGTAGAAGTTACCGATCCCGATCGGGCGCGATCGCTTTTCAAGTTAATTGATACTCTAGAAAGCTTGGATGACGTGCAAAATGTCACAGCTAATTTTGACGTAGCAGAAGAATTGATGGCTCTCAGCATTTCCTAATCAAAATTAACCCAGGTATCATAGCCAAATTACAGTTATTTGGATGATATCCAAATTGTTACATTTAAGATTGAAATGCCAGCAAGTATTTTTTAGCTAAGTATTCCCCGAACCTATCCTACTAATAATATTTGTGCTACAAAACTTAAGCTTATTGATAAATTAAAACGAAAAATTAAGGTTTTGAAGCACATTTTACGACAACAAGTAGGGATCTTTTAGAATAGTGGGATAGGTTCACGTCAGCTCCAATACGATTCGGTTAAGGTTTTTTGATGAAAATTATAGATCGCTAAAGATGTGATAAATCATCATTGTAAAGACGGCGATTTATCGCGTCTCTTGCCTTACCCGAACAGTATTGACGTAAGTCCTATATTTGACAGATATAAAAATAGACATGAAATCTTCATATCAATTACAAACTTATGACATACGTCTATTGGATAGTTGATTTGTTGATTACCTGATGAGGATTTTCAAGTGAATAAGTTCGCTAAAGCTTTACTTTTGGCTCTAATTTTTGCTGCACCTGTAACCGCTTTTGCATCTCAAGCTCAAGCTAAAACTATCCATCATCCTGGCGTAAAATCTGCTAAAGTTCATCATACTAGACATCACAGACATCATGCTAAAAAAATAGTTCATAAACATTTATAAATAGTTACTATTAGTCGTAAAAGTTTCTAGTAGCTCTGTAATTAAGTTTAGTGTTGGTTTCTCTGAAAAAACTGTATTATTTAACCCCGCTGAAATCCTACCCCAATCAGCGGGTTTTTTTTATTAACTTGCTCAAGGGTGCGATCGTATCAAAATCCAAGTTAAAGCGATCGTCTAATTTTACCTACCACCATCCAATTTAGTCTTGAAAACATATATGAAAGCAGACTATTTAGAAGAATCGCTTCTTCGTGAGTTGGAGGAGCGTTTGCTTCAACCCGATGTCCGAAAGTCAGCTAAAGATATCATAGATTTACTTGCTGACGAGTTCATTGAATTCGTCAGCTCAGGGCGTGTTTTTAATAAACAGCAAATTATCGAGAGCTTGCAGAATGAACCCATCCAACCCCTGACTCAAAGATTGATAACAGAATTCAAAACGTTAGTTTTAGCAACAGGGGTTGTTTTAGTAACTTATCGTATAGTCAGACATATATCTGGCGAACAACCTGTTCATTCGTTGCGAAGTTCCATCTGGAAATTAAATAACAATCGATGGAAAATGATCTTTCATCAGGGCACTCTGGTTAGAGAATCATCAGTGCGGTATGAGAAGTAATTGCCTGAGATTATTTAGAGTCAAAGTTTTGCATAAAAAAGACTCAAGCATTCCTGCCTGAGCCTTTTCTAAATTCAATTAATCTTAGTAGCGGTTATTGCTACGATTGTAGCCGCCGCCACCACCACGGTTCCCAAAGGAACCACCACTTCTGTCTTCTTTGGGCTTGGCTTTATTTACTTTGAGGTCGCGACCAAGCCATTCAGCACCATCAAGAGCTTCAATGGCTTTTGTTTCTTCATCTTCTGAATTCATTTCCACAAAAGCAAAGCCGCGTAAACGACCTGTTTCACGGTCAGTGGGTAGTTGAACACGCTTTACAGTACCATATTCTGCAAATACAGCACTCAGCGCATCTTGTGTAACATCATAGGAGAGGTTACCTACGTAAATTGACATTAAATGTCTCCAAAATCATAAGTTTGTAGAGATTTAGATTTCGGAGAGAAGTCTGTAATACCAAAAGGAAAAAGCCTGTCAATACTAAAAACAAACACTGTCACCGAATTAATTCTCATTTCACTTCCCATAATGACATAACAACTCAGTTTCTGGGAAAAAGGTTTGAAAAACTGTTATAAAAAGTTATATAAGCGGTTAATAGCTAGATGCTGGCTAGTCTCAAAACGGGTGAGGCTCTAGTAAACCGCACCCACGAGATCGACTAATCCACTCTCTTTTCTAAATATTGACCAATCATTAACTGCTCGCTAGCACGGGAGATAATGGTTTGTCTGGTACGGTATTTGCTGCCAATTAGCTTTAACTCTTCTTCAAAGACTGAACCGTTGTACTCAGTTCGCAAACACATTGTTTTAGGGTTGGAGAAATAATACTGAGCGGTGACTGGTTTAGATATGGCAAAACCGCGATCGCGATACAAAATGTTTCCTAAAGCTCCAAATATCGTTGAACCTTGCGACTCTTTCCTTCCATTTAGTACATCTGTACTTTCCCATATAACTGCTGCACCACAGATCAAACTATCTGTATCAGGCAAATCGTGCATCTGAGCTAGGTTTTGCAATTCATCACAGCCTTGGTTGAGAAAATCGATCGTAACTATACTCTCCATCTCCTTGGTTTCTCCCTTTGGTAGGGTGTAGTAGCGCCGTTGCGATTGCCACTTACCCGCCGATTCCTGGAAAAATTCCGAAATCTGGGCTTCGTCAGCAGTTTGTGCAATTTTTAGCAATGATGTCACTTGTAACTTTCCTGACCTAATATTGGTGGCTGTAATATATATCGCCCTTTTCTTCGCCTTATATGCGATCGCCTGATCAAAATACTACAGCGTCAAAAAAAGCAATTTATATTTACTATTTTTAATATATTTGATTTAGCGTAAAAATTACTAGGCATTTTGCTACATTAAATCTACTTATGTCAGCCTAAATATAGCTATTTATTAACACTGCCCATTTTAGAAGTAAGGGTGTGAAAGTCCGGTATTTTCAGGAAATACAAGTTTTCTACTAAGGGCAGATTGCAAGAAATTTAAAAATATTTATACTGAGTTAATAATTGCATCGTCAGCTAAAAAGCTGCCGATTCAATGTAATGAGTTAAAGTGGTGAGAAATTTTTTAATAAAAAGTAATTTTTGATACAAAATTCTGCAAGAAGATAGCTAATTGACTCTCGCCGCTTTTCACTATTCATAATGTCTCAAAATTACTTGGTAATGCACGGCTGTTTAACCCAAAAAGCCCACCAAATACGAGAAAAATAAATGATTTTGGACAGAAATAAGCCGCACAAGCAGGCGAAAATCTCACCTTTCGCAGCCGCTAACCAGGTAATTAGTACCCAGTTAGATTCAGTTATGAAGACTGATATGGCTGTTGCAGATACAAAGAGTAGCGTTCACACAAAGGTCTCTTCCCCTTTTGCATCCATATTATTGATTCCCTGTCTGCTGGGCATAGGACTGCTGACAGCGAATTGTGGAGCGCTATCCAAGGAAGAACCGGCTGATGCACAATCTCAGAGTCCTGGTAGTGGACAACGTGGTGGTGCGACAGCTGTAGATGTAGCGATCGCTCGAACTGATACGCTACAAACACAACCAGAATACACAGGTAATACAACACCCTTCCGAATTGTATCAGTGCGATCGCAAGTAGAAGCTCGGTTGTTGGCTTTGAACCTTGATGTCGGCGATGCAGTAAAGCTTGGGCAAAACATCGGGCGGTTAGATGATGCCATACTTTCTACCGAATTAAAGCAAGCAGAAGCAGAGCTAGCAGCCCTCAAATCAGAAGTAGCAAGAGCAACAAATCAGGTAAGCAATGCTCGTGCAGACGTTGAACGGGCGCGCCTAGAAGTAGTACAAGCTCAAGCAGACTCACAGCGGCAGCAAAAACTCTTCCAAGCTGGAGCGATCGCTGAACAAACTGCCCAGCAAGCACGTACCCAGGCAAAAACAGCTGCCCAGGCACTCCGGGCAGCCCAAGAACAAGTTCGGACAGAACAGCAAGCCGTTGCTGCCGCCCAAGGTAGAGTACTTGCTCAACAGGCATTGGTTGCCCAAACCAAAGAGCGCAGGTCTTACGCTCGGCTGGTATCTCCCATCACTGGCGTAGTCACACAAAGGGTAACAGAACCAGGCAACTTGCTGCAAGCAGGTAACGAAGTTTTGAAAATTGGCGACTTTAACCGTGTCAAAGTCGTCGTCCAAATTTCCGAATTAGAACTAGCACAAATTCAAGTTGGGCAGTCTGTACAAGTGCGCTTAGATGCCTTCCCCAAAGAAGCATTAATTGGCAGAGTTACGCGGATTTCCCCAGCTGCCGATGCCACAGCTCGCTTGATACCTGTAGAGGTATTGATTCCTAACACTCAAGGTAAGATTGGCAGCGGACTACTGGCGCGAGTCAACTTTGAAAACCAGACTCAACAGCGGGTAGTAGTGCCGCAAACAGCTATTCAAAAACAAGCAGGAGCAGCAAAGGGAGCAGGAAAAGAGCAAGAAAACCCGTCGGGGACGCTATTTGTGGTGAAAGACACAGATGGCAAGACGAAAGTAGCGACGCGTGCAGTTACTTTCGGAAAAAGGGCTGATAGCAAAGTGGAAATTTTATCCGGTTTGCAAGCGGGAGAGCGATATGTTGTTCGTAGTGGTAAGCCGTTAAAAGAAGGTGACACTGTAAGTCTTTCAATTCTTTCAGAAAAGTAATAGTAGGGTGAGCAATAATCACCATACCAAAGAAAAAAGTACTCAGTAGTCAGCATTTAGCACTTATCACTTTAGGATCATGCAACAAGCAAATAATAATGGCAATGGCGGATTTAGCCTTAGTGCGATCGCTATCCGCCAACACATTGGCACACTCATGCTCACCGTGGCAGTAATTGTCATTGGGGTATTTTTTCTCACAACGATCCAAGTCGATCTTCTACCATCAATTACCTATCCCCGAATTGGGGTTCGGCTAGAAGCCCCTGGTATTTCACCAGAAGTAGCAGTAGATGAAATCACCAGACCTTTAGAAGAAGCTTTATCAGCAACCGAGAATGTAGTGCAAGTTTTCTCCCGCACCCGTGAAGGACAGGTAAGCCTCGATTTATACTTCCAACCAGGGGGCGATATTGACCAAGCTCTAAACGATGCAACTGCTGCTTTTAACCGAAATCGAGGACAACTACCAGATACGATAGAGGAGCCACGCTTATTCAAAGTTGATCCTTCGCAATTGCCGGTTTATGAATTGGCGCTGACATCTGCTTCATTGCCAGGTAAAGAATTACGCGTATTTGCTGATGAAGAGTTAACCCGTGAACTCAGTGTCGTACCGGGAGTCGCTTCCGTTGATGTATCTGGTGGCGCAGAGGAAGAAGTACGAGTGCTTGTTGACTTAAACCGATTGCAAGCTTTGGGTGTCGGGTTAAATGATGTCTTAAATGAATTAACAGCCCGTAACCAAGATACTTCTGGTGGTCGGATTCTGGGGCAAAATTCCGAGCCATTGACTCGGACTGTCGGACGCTTCCAAAATGCCAAGGAAATTGAAAACCTTTCCTTGGAAGTTTCTTCTCCTGCTAGTGCTAATACCACTAATAACAGTAATACCACTACTACTACTACCACTACGCCTGCACCTTCCCGCCGCGTTTATTTGCGAGACTTTGCTGAGGTAATTGACGATACAGAAGAACAGCGAGTATTTGTTTATCTAAATCGTCAGCCTGCGGTGAAATTTTCAGTCCAAAAGCAGCCTGAAGCCAACACAATCACAGTTGTAGATGCTGTTAAGCGCCGAATTGAACAATTACGACAATCAGGTTTAATTCCAGCAGACATGACTTTGAGTCCCACCACAGATGAATCTGTCTTCATCCGCAATTCTTTAAATGATGTCATCTTTTCGGGGATTTCTGGAGCATTGTTAGCAGCAGCAGCAGTGTTGTTATTTTTGGGATCGTTCCGGCAAACATTCATTATCAGTTTGACGATTCCGCTGTGTACTCTGGCGGCGATCGCTTTGATGAGAATATTTGGTTTAACCTTGAATGTTTTTAGTTTGGCAGGTCTGACATTAGGAGTCGGTCAAGCAATTGATACATCGGTTGTGATCTTGGAGAACATTTCCGAAAAAGCAGGTATGACTCCCAATCAGAGAGAGATGGAGGCAGGGGAGCAGGGGAGCAGAGGAGCAGAGGAGAAGGGGAGAAATTCCCAATTCTTTATTAACAGTGCGATCGCAGCTTCCCAAGAAGTAGAATCTGCTTTAGTTGCTGCCACAGGTGCCAACTTAGTTTCTGTAGTGCCATTCCTCTTAATTGGCGGCTTTATTGCACTGCTATTTAATGAACTGATTCTGACAATTAGCTTCGCAGTCGCAGCCTCACTTGTCGTCGCTATTACAATAGTGCCGATGCTGTCTTCTCGACTTTTAGGAATTCGTTGGTCTAGTCGAATCAGCGAATTTTGGTTGCTTAGACAGTTTAATCACCGATTTGAAGATGCTACGCGGGGATACGGTAACTTCTTAACCAAAGTTTTACGCTATCGGCTCCTCGTAGTAACTGCTGCTTTGATAATTTTAGGCGGCAGCAGCTTCTTGATGTTTGGTCAAATTCCCCAAGAAATTTTACCCCGCATCAGTACTGGTCAAGCTAACTTGAGAGCGCAGTTTCCGCCCGGTACACCTTTAGCAACTTCCCAAAAAGTTATGCAAATTGTCGATGACATTTTGCTCAAACAACCAGAAACCGAGTCTGCTTTCACAACTGTGGGTGGTAATTTATTTGGCAGCAGTACTACAGAAAATCCTTTACGTGCCAGTAGTACCATCAATCTGAAACCAGGCACAGATGTCGAAGCTTTCGTCAAAAAAGTCACTCAAGAATTTAACAAACTAAACTTAGCAGGAATTTTGCTGCGCCTCAATCCTGGTCAAGTGCGGGGTTTAATCTTGAGTAATTCTCCAGTGCAAGGGTCAGAAGTTGACGTGGTTTTGCAAGGTGAGAACGAAGAAAACTTAACGCAAGCAGGCGCTCAAGTACTGCAAGCATTACAAGAAAGGGCAAAATTAGCGACATTCCGACCAGATGCTGACCCCCGACAACCCGAAATCCAAATTCGCCCCGACTGGGAACGAGTTTCAGCTTTAGGATTGAGTGCCGGGCAAATTGGTGCAACAGTTCAAACAGCAATTGAAGGTTCAGTTCCCACGCAAATTCAACGTGGTAATCGTTTAGTTGATGTACGGGTGCAGCTAAATAAAGAAGCGATTCAGCGTCCTTCTCAGCTACAGCAATTACCGCTATTTACAGAAAACAATCAACTAATCCGGCTTTTTGATGTGGCGAAGATTCAAGAAGGTCAAGCGCCTGGTGAGGTACAACGGATTAATCAGCGCCAAGCTTTTATTGTCGCAGGAAATCTTAGCGAGGGAGCTAGTCTTGGTGAAGCGATCGCAGAAGTAAACGAGGTACTCAAAGATGTAGACTTACCTGATGGCGTTTCAATTGTGCCTAGTTCTGCCGAAGAAACTAATCAGCAACTTCAGGATGCTTTAAAAACTTTGGGGGCGTTGGCAACGTTCTTAATCTTTGTAGTCATGGCGGTGCAATACAATTCGCTAATTGACCCATTGGTAATTATGTTCACCGTACCACTAGCGTTAGCTGGGGGAATTTTTGGACTTTACATTACCCAAACTGCAATTGGCGCAACTGTAATTGTTGGTGTCGTCCTGCTGGTGGGAATTGTGGTGAACGCAGGGATTCTGATGGTGGAACTGGCGAATCAAATTCGGGAAGAAGTTGGTTGTACTCGCCAAATTGCGATCGTGAAAGCTGCACCTCAACGTTTGCGCCCAATTATCATGACTACAGTCACTACTATCTTGGGGCTGTTTCCTTTAGCATTAGGTATTGGCGAAGGTTCGGAGTTTTTGCAGCCTTTAGGGATTGTAGTTTTCTTTGGGATGGCGATCGCAACGATGCTGACACTATTTATCATCCCCTGTTTTTATATTCTGTTGCACGATTTGCTTGGTGGAAATTGGGCAAAGCCAGTGTTAACCCGATTGCGTGGAGTTAGGAAAAAACTTATCAGCTAGTGAGCATTTAAGTTGCACATAGCGCAATACCGATTTTACTGGCGCGATTGCTGTTTCTTTCTGGAGTGGTTATAAATAGACGGCTGTTTGCCATAGCTCTAAACCTTATAACCATTTCAGATATCCACTTAGACATCACCCTTGTTTTAACCAAGCCAGCCTTTCCCCAATCCTAAAAACAAAGTTTTCCAAAGTTTATGATGCTCAGGGTCAACAAAACGATACTCTTGGCTGAGTAAGTGAATAAAAACTAATATCTCACTGCAAGGCATTCTTTCTTGTTTGTGCTTTTTGTGCTTGAAAGCTTATGCTGATCCGCCCCGCTACAATAACTGACGTACCCGCAGTTTTACCAATGGTTGCCAAAATTTGTGCTTTGCATGAGTCTTGGGATTCCGCCAAGTATGGTTTTCTACCGCATCCAGAACAGCGTTATGAGCAATGGTTGACACGTTTGGCAAATAGCGATCGCAGTGTATTTCTAGTATCCGAAAATGAAGGGCAAATTGTAGCTTTTCTGGTGGCAACAGTTGAGCGAGAAATACCAATTTATCGGTTACAGGAATTTGCTTTTATTCATGATATCTGGGTCGAGCCGGAATATCGCCAAAATGGAATTGCGCGGCAGATGGTGATGCTAAGTGTTGAACGCTTTCATCAGATGAATATCAAGCAAATTCGTCTAGATACAGCAATTGCTAACGAGGCTTCACGGCGGTTATTTGCATCTTGTGGTTTTCGATTCAGCATTATTGAAATGCTGATTGAATTTAGTCATTAGTCATTTGCTTATGACTAATGACTAATGACAAAAGACTAACTAGCTAACAGAGTTTTTTCTAGAGAAGTCCAACGGAAAGAGCGATCGCCACCCCTCTCCATGACTACTTTCACTCGTGGTTCTAGCTGAGGCAAATTCGTTAAATACTCAACTTCCTCATTAGAAAGAATATGCCCTTCAATAATCCACAAGACCAGCCCCTTTGATTTTGGTGGTAACTGTTCTAAATGAGAATTGAGAATTGGTGGAAGATAGTACACTTGACCTACTGCCGCACCGCTACCAGTACTTTTTTTACCAAGATGAGGAGGTCTGACTCCATGAATTCTTGTGAGATACGCAGCTACATCACCCAGTCCTTTAGCAGTAATGTGGAGGGTAGTATAGCCAGCTGCCCGTAGTCGGCGCTGATATCGACCTTCATAACCTCCTTCCAGAGGTACATACACTCCAAGAGCGCCAAATTTTTCCAGATCGCGGATTAAACCGTTGCCAGTGGTAATTAGTGCCATAGATTTTCGTCTTATCCCACTTAGATATCTCTATTATTTACCCTGAACCGTATAGATTAAAAGCATTTTTTTTTGGGCATTGGGCATAGTTATTCTTCCTTGTCCTCCTGCTTCCCTCACTCCCTAAAAATAGCTCTATAAATTACTGGACAAACATAAATAAATAATTTATATTATTAGATTGTGACCAAACACGCAAATTAGGTTGACTTTTTACTGTCATTCTGAGGTAGTGTCAGCATCAAAAGCTGATGACTTAAATCCAAATTGGATAATCTAACTCAGAGCGATCGTAGACTGGTAAACTAAGAAAGCTTTCAGGTCAACATTAGAGCTTATGGAAGAATAATCAAAGTTAATCCTAAGCTCCAAGGTACGTTTACTCCTGTGCCTCCAAAAAAGCAGGCAAAAGCTTAAACAATAGTTTAAGGTGTTTAAGGAAGTAAAAACTGAGCAGCAATGTTGGTTTCATGGCATTACGTCAGTCTCAGTTAACGGATACTGGGCGGTAATAACCGCTTAAGTCCAACTGCAACACGGCAGTAGCCAATCTCCGGGAAGCCGCCATATAAGGCGTGTAAAAATCGGAAAACCCGCCGACAGCGCTGCCTCCAGAAAGTGCCAGAGCAATTGCTTGGACGAAAGCATTGCTGCACACAGCTTAAAGCTGTAGCGCCTTGCATTGATTCCAGAAGTTACTCCTTCCCAATGGGAAGAAACTTGTGGCTGTTCTGGTGATCTAATGAGTGAAGCTAAACAGATTCACCAAGCAGTACGGACACGGTTTGTTGTGTCCGAAAGCATTTGGAGCGGTTTATTGAAACCATTCCAAATTTCGCAGGCTAACCCAGCCTAAACTGATGCGTACAAAGCGTGTCCTCTAGAGTCCAATTCCAAGGTCAGCAAGTAGAAAGGAGAACCAGTTACTGTGTCTGTAGGTATTCTCGGCACCAAGCTGGGCATGACCCAAATATTTGACGAAGCAGGAGTGTCTATTCCTGTAACTGTCATTCAAGCAGGGCCATGCACCGTTACACAAGTTAAAACGAAAGAAACCGATGGTTACTTTGCCATTCAAGTTGGTTATGGCGAAGTCAAACCCAAGGCACTAAACAGACCATTATTGGGCCATTTGGCTAAATCATCTGCCCCAGCATTGCGTCACTTAAATGAATATCACACCGATAGCTCTAGTGATTATGCTTTAGGTCAAGAGATTAAAGCAGATATTTTTAGCGCTGGTCAAATTGTTGATGTCGTCGGTACAAGCATCGGTCGCGGCTTTGCGGGAAACCAGAAGCGCAACAACTTTGGTCGCGGGCCAATGTCACACGGTTCCAAAAACCACAGAGCACCCGGTTCTATTGGTGCTGGTACAACACCCGGTCGTGTCTATCCAGGTAAGCGGATGGCAGGGCGTTTAGGTGGAAAACGTATTACAATCCGCAAACTGACCATAGTGCGAGTTGACCCAGAACGCAACTTATTGCTAATTAAAGGAGCCATTCCTGGTAAACCAGGCGCTCTAGTAAGTGTTGTGCCTGCAAAAACAGTGGGATAGTCAATAAGTCATTAGTCAAACAGTCATTAGTCAAACAGTCATTGACTAAAGACAAATGGCAAAAGACCAATGACAAATGACGCCACGTGCTTTACTTGGGGAAACCCCAAGACCGCAGTGGCTCACAAAGGACAAAGGACAGATAACAAAAATGGTTGAAAGCGTAGTTAAAAATTGGCAAGGAGAACAGGTCGGCGAGACGACCTTTGAGTTGCGCGTTGCCAAGGAAGAAACAGCGTCTCATATTGTGCACCGCGCCTTAGTACGGCAATTGACCAATGCTCGTCAAGGAAATGCCAGTACAAAAACTCGTTCGGAAGTCAGAGGTGGCGGTCGTAAACCTTGGCGACAAAAAGGTACTGGTCGCGCTCGTGCAGGGTCTATTCGTTCACCATTGTGGCGTGGTGGTGGTGTGATATTTGGGCCAAAGCCCAGAGACTTCGACCTGAAGTTGAACCGCAAAGAGCGACGTCTAGCACTGCGGACAGCATTTGTCGGTCGTATTGACGACTTGATCGTAGTAGAAGAATTTAGCACTGAGCTATCTCGCCCCAAAACTAAAGACTTAGTGGCAGCCCTTGCCCGTTGGGGAGTAGTACCAGAAAGCAAGTCACTGTTAATTTTGTCTGAAATTGCGGATACAGATAACGTTTATTTATCAGCCCGCAACATTGAAAATTTAAAACTAATTGCAGCCGACCAGCTAAATGTTTTTGATTTACTGCACGCTGACAAAATTGTAGTTACGGCATCAGCCCTAGAAAAAATTCAGGAGGTCTACAGTGCCTAGCTTTGACCCCCGCGACCTTGCCGACTTAGTGCGTCGCCCAATCGTCACCGAGAAAGCGACCATCTTGATGGAGCAAAACAAGTACACCTTTGAAGTAATTCCAAAGGCATCTAAGCCAGAAATAAAGGCAGCGATCGAAGACTTGTTTCAGGTCAAGGTTGTAAAAATCAACACCATCTTACCACCGCGCAAAAAGCGGCGCGTTGGTAAATTTATTGGTTATAAACCCCAATATAAGCGAGCCATTGTCACCGTCGCACCTGGGGATGAAGACAAGATTAGACAAGTTCTATTCCCAGAAGTCTAAAAAAGTTGTGAGTTAGGAGTTATGAGTTACTACGCTCAAAACTCAGCACTCAAAATTTTAAACTCAGCACTCAGCACGGGCTAAACGCCCCGCTATCGCTAACAGCACTCAGCACTTAATAAATATGGGTACTCGTTCTTATCGCCCTTATACCCCCAGTACTCGCCAAGTTACAATCTCTGACTTTGCGGAAATTACCAGAACCGAGCCAGAAAAATCCCTAACAACCTCGAAGCATCGCGCTAAAGGTCGGAATAATCACGGGCGGATTACTAGTCGTCGCCGGGGTGGCGGACATAAACAACTTTATCGAATCATCGATTTTAAAAGGGATAAACATAATATTCCTGCCAAAGTCGCAGCAATTGAATACGATCCTAACCGCAACGCCAGAATTGCCCTTTTGTATTACCAAGATGGCGAAAAACGGTACATCCTTCACCCCAACGGGTTGAAAGTTGGAACAATAATTATTTCTGGTCCTGAAGTTCCCTTTGAAGATGGTAATGCCTTACCGCTCTCGAAGATTCCCTTAGGTACTAGTGTTCACAACGTAGAATTCACTCCTGGTAAAGGTGGTCAAATTGTACGTGCTGCTGGTGCTAGCGCCCAAGTTGTGGCAAAAGAAGGTAATTATGTAACTCTCAAGTTGCCTTCAGGAGAAGTCCGCTTGATTCGACGCGAATGCTACGCCACCATTGGGCAAGTAGGCAACACCGACGCGAGAAACTTGAGTGCAGGTAAAGCCGGACGAAATCGCTGGAAAGGTCGCCGTCCTAAGGTTAGAGGTAGCGTCATGAACCCAGTGGATCACCCACATGGTGGTGGTGAAGGTAGAGCGCCTATCGGTAGATCGGGGCCTGTTACACCTTGGGGTAAACCCACATTGGGTGCGAAGACACGCAATCGTAAGAAACTTAGTAGCAAGTTGATTGTGCGTCGTCGTCGTAAGTCTTCTAAACGCGGTCGCGGTGGTCGTGAATCATAGAATTTTAGATTTTGGATTTTAGATTGGAGTCTACTTGTGAACATTGAAAATTTGTGAAACTTAGTTCAGACACTTAATTATCCAAAATCCGAAATTCTAATTCCTAATTCCTAAATCCTAAATCCAAAATTGAACTATGGGTCGTTCTCTAAAAAAAGGTCCTTTCGTTGCGGATCATCTCTTAAAGAAAATTGAAAAGCTCAATGACAACAACAGAAAAGAAGTTATTAAAACTTGGTCACGAGCTTCGACAATTTTGCCTCTAATGGTAGGTCATACCATAGCTGTTCACAACGGACGTCAACACGTTCCAGTTTTTGTCAATGAACAGATGGTAGGACACAAGTTGGGTGAATTTGCCCCAACACGCACCTACAGGGGTCATGGAAAAAGCGACAAAAAAGCAGGTAGGTAGTTATTAGTCATTGGTCATTTGTCATTGGTCATTGGTCATTAGTTATTAGCTTTCGACAAAAGACAAAGGACAAAAGATAAAGGACGAAGGACAAAATTGGAGAAAATTATGGCTACTAATACTACTGAAGTAAAAGCGATCGCTCGTTTTATCCGCATCTCGGCCTACAAAGTACGTCGCGTACTCGATCAAATCCGCGGGCGATCTTACCGAGAAGCGTTAATCATCCTGGAATTTATGCCCTATCGCGCTACTGAACCCATATTGAAGGTTCTCAGAAGTGCTGCTGCTAATGCCGAACACAACGCTGGGTTAGATCGGACTCAACTAGTGATTACTCAGGCTTATGCCGATCAAGGGCCGCCGTTGAAGCGGTTCCAGCCAAGAGCGCAAGGTCGAGCTTACCAAATTCGCAAGCCGACGTGTCATATTACTGTGGCTGTTGCAGCTGCCCCAGAAAAATAAGCTTTTTTACAGGAATAAATTGCGTAAAGTCAGAAATTTTAGAGGAAGCATTCGTGGGACAAAAGATTCATCCAGTTGGTTTTCGCCTGGGTATTACACATGAACATCAATCCCGTTGGTTTGCAGTTCCCGATCGCTATCCAGAACTTCTCCAAGAAGACTACAAACTCCGTCAATACATAGAACAAAAGCTGGGTAGACTCGCTCAAAACAACGCCGGAATTTCCGAGGTGCGGATTGAGCGCAAAGCTGACCAAATCGACTTAGAAGTACGCACAGCTAGACCTGGCGTAGTCGTGGGTCGTGGTGGACAAGGTATCGAATCCTTACGTACTGGACTCCAAGGATTGTTGGGTAGCAATCGTCAAATTCGCATCAACGTAGTTGAAGTTCAACGAGTTGATGCTGATGCCTACCTAATTGCCGAATACATTGCTCAACAATTGGAACGCCGGGTTTCCTTTCGGCGGGTAGTGCGGCAATCGATTCAGCGTGCCCAACGCGCTGGTGTCCAAGGTATTAAAATCCAAGTCAGTGGTCGGCTCAACGGTGCAGAAATTGCCCGGACAGAATGGACTCGTGAAGGTAGAGTACCTTTACATACCTTACGGGCTGACATTGACTACTCTTATTGCACGGCAAAAACTGTTTACGGCATTTTGGGTATCAAAGTATGGGTGTTTAAAGGAGAAATTATTCCTGGACAGGAAGAAACACCCCTACCACCAGCAAGCCGCGATCGTGAACGCGATCCCCGCGATCGCGATCGTGAACCCCGTCGCCGTCAACAACAACGTCGTCGCCAGCAATTTGAAGACCGATCGAATGAAGGGTAAACGGGGACTGGGGACTGGGGACTGGGGACTGGGTAAAAATTCTCAATCCCCAATCCCTAATTCCCAATCCCTAATCCCCATTACCTAGTACCCAGTAGCCAATCATGTTAAGCCCTAGAAGAACTAAATTCCGCAAACAACAGCGCGGACGGATGGAGGGACTAGCCACCCGTGGTAGTACCCTTAACTTCGGTGATTTTGCACTCCAAGCGCAAGAACCTGCTTGGATTACCTCGCGTCAAATCGAGGCTTCCCGTCGGGCAATGACTCGTTATATTCGTCGGGGTGGACAAATCTGGATTCGGATTTTCCCTGATAAACCTGTAACCATGCGTCCTGCTGAAACCCGGATGGGTTCCGGTAAAGGTAATCCAGAGTTTTGGGTAGCTGTAGTCAAACCAGGACGAATTTTGTTTGAAATCGGTGGAGTTTCTGAAGAAATCGCCCGTGAAGCGATGCGTTTGGCTTCATTTAAACTGCCCATCAAAACCAAGTTTATTGTGCGCTCTCAACCACAGGAGCAGGAGTAGCTTATGCCTCTTCCCAAGATTTCAGAAGCTAGAGAATTAAGTGACGAGAAGCTCTCTGATGAAATTGTCGCGATCAAAAGACAACTATTTCAGTTGCGCTTGCAAAAAGCCACCAGACAACTAGAAAAGCCCCACCAGTTTCGACAAATGCGACACCGCCTAGCCCAATTACTGACGCTAGAAACAGAACGCAAACGGGCAGCAAGTCAATCGGCTAAAGAAAAAAAGTAGGAGAATATGGCAGTTAAAGAACGAGTTGGCTTGGTAGTGAGCGATAAAATGCAAAAAACTGTGGTAGTCGCCATAGAAAACCGCGCTCCTCACCCCAAGTACGGCAAGATTGTGGTTAACACCCAACGATATAAGGTTCACGACGAAGAAAATCAGTGTAAAGTAGGCGATCGCGTTCGCATTCAGGAAACTAGACCCCTGAGTAAAACCAAGCGCTGGAAAATCACAGAAGTCCTAAACGTCAAGCCTACTTAAACCTCATCGTTGTTAAGAACTAATAACATTACAAGGGAGAATAATTGTGATTCAACCCCAGACTTACTTGAATGTCGCAGATAATAGCGGCGCCCGCAAACTAATGTGCATCCGCGTCTTAGGCGGAGGCAACCGTCGTTATGGTTTTATCGGTGATAAAATTATCGCAGTTGTCAAAGATGCTACACCCAACATGGCTGTAAAAAAGTCTGATGTTGTGGAAGCAGTAATTGTCAGGACTCGGAAAGCTGTAAGTCGTGACAGCGGCATGAGTATTCGCTTTGATGATAATGCAGCTGTAATCATCAACAAAGACGGTAATCCCAGAGGCACACGGGTTTTTGGCCCAGTTGCACGGGAACTGCGCGATAAAAACTTTACTAAAATTGTTTCTCTGGCTCCGGAGGTGCTTTAATGGCAACCAAACAGGGTACGCCCAAAGTATTCCACAAAATGCACGTCAAAACTGGCGACACCGTACAAGTGATTGCTGGTAAAGACAAAGGAAAGGTTGGTGAAATTACTCAGGCACTTCCCCAACTGAGTAAAGTCATCGTCAAAGGTGTCAACATTAAAACTAAGCACGTAAAACCCCAGCAAGAAGGGGAATCAGGGCGAATTATTACCCAAGAATTCCCGATTCATAGCTCTAACGTGATGCTCTATTCCACCAAGCAAAACGTTGCCAGTCGTGTTGGTTATACCTTTACCTCAGAAGGCAAAAAAGTCAGAAAACTTAAAAAAACTGGCGAAATTCTGGATAAATAGTCATTAGTCATTGGTCATTGGTCATTAGTTATTAGTAAAAAGACAAATAACAAAAGACAAAGGACAATAAAAGTTCCCTGACCAAGCCCAGGGATATCAGGACAAAAAAATTATGGCGACAACAAGACTCAAAACCTTATATCAAGAGACGATCGTCCCCAAACTGATTAATCAGTTTCAATACACCAACGTTCATCAAGTACCGAAGTTGGTAAAGGTTACAATTAACCGAGGTTTGGGTGAAGCAGCTCAAAATGCGAAGTCCCTAGAGGCATCCATTAACGAAATTGCTGTGGTAACAGGTCAAAAACCAGTGGTGACACGGGCGAAAAAGGCGATCGCTGGCTTTAAGATTCGTCAAGGGATGCCTGTGGGGATCATGGTAACTCTCAGAGCCGAACGGATGTATGCCTTTTTCGATCGGTTAGTTAGCCTGTCACTACCCAGAATTCGAGATTTTCGCGGCGTTAGCCCTAAAAGCTTTGACGGACGCGGTAACTACACTCTAGGTGTGAGAGAACAGCTAATTTTTCCAGAAGTCGAATACGACAGCATCGATCAAGTGCGTGGGATGGATATTTCCATCATCACCACAGCAAAAAACGACGAAGAGGGACGCGCCTTACTTAAAGAATTAGGAATGCCCTTTCGCGATCAATAAGTTCATCTATAGAGGGAACGATGGCGGCTAACGACACAATTGCAGATATGCTGACGCGCATCCGCAATGCCAACCTGGCGCGGCATCAAACTACACAAGTGCCAGCGACAAAATTGACTCGGAGCATTGCCAAAGTGCTACGGGAGGAAGGCTTTATTGCTGAAATCGAAGAAGCAGAAGAAGGGGTAAAACACAACCTAGTGATTTCCCTGAAATATAAAGGTAAGAATCGTCAGCCTCTAATCACCGCCTTAAAGCGAGTGAGTAAGCCAGGCTTGCGTGTTTACTCCAATAGAAAAGAATTACCAAGAGTACTAGGCGGCATTGGCATTGCCATTATTTCTACATCTAGTGGGATTATGACTGACCGCGAAGCGCGTCGTCAGAACTTGGGTGGTGAAGTGCTTTGTTACGTTTGGTAGTCATTGGTCATTAGTCATTTGTCATTAGTCATTGGTCATTGGTCATTAGTCATTTGTTATTAGTGAAAGACAAAGGACAAAGGACAAGGGACAAAAGACAAATAACAAAAGGCAAAGGGCAAATAACAAAGGACAAAAAGTAATGTCTCGTATTGGTAAACGTCCAATTACTATTCCCGCCAAAGTTCAAGTGGCGATCGATGGTACGAATATTGTGGTGAAAGGCCCGAAAGGAGAACTTTCTCGCACTCTCAGAGATAATGTCTCACTCTCTCAAGAGGGAGAAATTTTACACGTAAATCGTCGGGATGAAACTCGGACATCAAAGCAGCTACACGGCTTGAGCCGCACTTTAGTTGCCAACATGGTCGAGGGAGTTTCCCAAGGTTTTCAGCGCCGTTTGGAAATTCAAGGTGTTGGTTACAGGGCACAACTTCAAGGGCGTAACCTAGTTTTAAATATGGGTTACAGCCATCAGGTGCAAATTGAACCACCAGAAGGGATTCAGTTTGCTGTAGAAGGTACCACTAACGTCATTGTCAGTGGCTATGACAAAGAAATTGTAGGTAACACAGCCGCCAAAATTCGTGCCGTTCGTCCACCAGAACCTTACAAAGGTAAAGGCATCCGCTATGCCGGTGAAGTGGTCAGACGGAAAGCTGGTAAGACTGGTAAGGGTGGTAAGAAGTAGAAATGAAACTTACTCGTAGAGAATCAAAAAACCGTCGTCATCGACGCGTTCGTGGCAAAGTAATTGGCTCCCCAGAACGTCCGCGTTTAGCGGTATTTCGTTCTAATGAGCATATTTATGCCCAGCTGATTGATGATACTCAGCATCAAACCATCGTGGCAGCATCGACTGTAGAACCAGAGTTGAAATCTAGTTTAGCGTCATGTGCAAACCGCGATGCATCGGTACAAGTTGGTAAGCTGATCGCAGTGCGATCGCTAGAAAAAGGCATCACCAAAGTAGTCTTTGATCGCGGTGGGAACTTATATCATGGTCGTGTCAAAGCACTAGCTGATGCAGCACGTGAAGCTGGTTTAGATTTCTAAAGTCATTGGTCATTAGTCATTAGTTATTGGACAAATGACAAAGGACAAATGACAAATGACAACTGACAAATGACGTTCACCAGAGCATAAATTATGGCAACAGAGCGTAAAAGTAGAACAAAACGTGCCAAAAAAGAAGAAACCACTTGGCAAGAGCGGGTGATCCAAATCCGCCGCGTGAGTAAAGTGGTCAAAGGTGGTAAAAAACTTAGCTTCCGAGCGATCGTTGTCGTGGGCAACGAACGCGGTCAAGTTGGAGTCGGAGTAGGCAAAGCCTCAGATGTAATTGGCGCTGTTAAAAAAGGCGTAGCCGACGGCAAAAAACACCTCATTGATATCCCAATCACCAAATCCAACTCCATCCCCCATCCCATTGATGGTGTCGGTGGCGGTGCAAAAGTGATTATGCGTCCAGCCTCACCGGGTACTGGGGTAATTGCTGGTGGCGCAGTGCGAACTGTGTTGGAATTAGCAGGAGTTCGTAATGTCTTAGCCAAGCAACTAGGCTCCAACAATCCGCTCAATAATGCTAGAGCCGCAGTTAACGCCTTATCTACACTGCGTACCCTTTCTGAAGTCGCCGAAGATCGCGGTATTCCTATTCAAAATCTCTACATCTAATTTAGTCATTAGTCATTGGTCATTAGTCATTAGTGAATAACAAAGGACAAATGACAAATGACAAACGACAAATGACAAACGACAAATGAGAACTTGATAACTTATGAGACTCCATGATGTTAAGCCGCAAAAAGGCTCAAAGAAACGCAAGAAGCGTGTAGCTAGAGGTATTTCTGCCGGTCAAGGTGCCAGTGCTGGTCTAGGTATGCGGGGTCAAAAATCTCGTTCTGGTAGTGGTACACGACCAGGTTTTGAAGGTGGTCAACAGCCATTGTACCGCCGCTTACCTAAGCTGAAGGGCTTTCCGATTGTTAATCAGAAGATTTACACTACGATTAATGTAGAGAAGCTAGCCTCCCTTCCCGCGAATACGGAAGTAACTTTGACCTCATTGAAAGCCGCAGGTATCCTGACTGCTGTCAAAGGGCCATTGAAAATTTTAGGTAACGGGGAATTGAGCATTCCGCTTAAAGTACAAGCGGCAGCTTTCACAGGTTCAGCTCGTAGCAAAATTGAGGCAGCTGGTGGTAGTTGTGAAGTCTTATGAGTGAGCCGGAACAGCGCACTTAAATGCAAGCCAACTCGCTGCCAGTGCTTGGTTCACTATAAAGGTAGCACTCTATGATCAGTCGAGATAAAGCCCCAACGGCTCAAGAAACTTTTATGCAGATGGCACAGGCAGCTGGCCTCAGAGGTAGGCTGCTTGTCACTGTCGGTATTTTGATTTTGGTTCGCCTGGGTATCTTCTTACCGGTACCAGGGATTGATAGACCGAGATTTGCCGAAGCCATATCGGGCAGCAATTCCATATTTGGCTTATTGGATATATTTTCCGGGCGAGGACTTTCGACTTTGGGAGTCTTTGCTTTAGGAATTTTGCCCTTCATTAATGCGTCTATTATCATCCAATTGCTCACCGCGGCGATTCCATCTTTAGAAAATTTACAGAAAAATGAAGGGGAAGCCGGTCGGCGAAAAATATCGCAAATTACCCGCTATGTAACTGTAGGTTGGGCAATTCTACAAAGTACAGCTTTTTCGGCATTATTCCTCCAGCAATTCGCCCTAAAGCCAGGGCCGATATTTGTCGCTGAAACTGCGATCGCTCTGACTGCTGGTTCTATGTTCGTCATGTGGGCATCAGAACTGATTACAGAACGGGGCATTGGCAACGGAGCATCATTGTTAATTTTTGTCAACATTGTTGCCTCATTACCAAAAGCTTTAGGCGATACTATCGACTTGGTGCAAGTCGGCGGTCGAGAAGCAGTGGGTCGGGTGATCGTCCTGATCTTAGTTTTCCTAGCAACAATTGTTGGTATTGTGATTGTGCAGGAAGGAATGCGCCGCATCCCTATTATTTCGGCTCGTCGCCAAGTAGGTCGGCGAGTTTTGGCCGAGCAGCGTAGTTATCTGCCCCTGCGGCTAAATCAAGGCGGCGTAATGCCAATTATTTTTGCTGCTGCCATCCTCAGTTTGCCACTGCTAATCGCCAATTTTACTAAAAATGCTGATTTGGCGAATATAGTTAACACTTATTTGAGTCCAAGCGGTTCTAGCTCTTGGGTCTATGCTTTGGTCTACATGATTTCCATTGTTTTCTTCAGCTACTTCTATTCTTCGTTGATTCTCAACCCAGTAGACGTGGCGCAGAACTTGAAGAAAATGGGTTCTAGTATTCCTGGAATTCGTCCCGGCAAGGCAACTAGCGAATATATCGAACGCGTTTCCAACCGACTAACTTTTTTGGGTGCGATCTTTTTGGGCTTCGTTGCGATTATCCCCACAGCTGTGGAAAGCGCTTTGAATGTGAAAACTTTCCGCGGAATAGGTGCAACCTCGTTGTTAATTTTAGTTGGTGTAGCAATTGAGACAGCCAAACAAGTCCAAACTTATGTCATATCTCAGCGCTATGAAGGAATGGTGAAATAATAGTGACGCGACTAATCTTCTTGGGGCCACCTGGAGCGGGTAAAGGAACACAAGCTTATACCTTGGCTGAACACTTGAATATTCCCCATATTTCTACTGGTGAAATATTAAGACAAGCCATGAAAGAGCAAACTCCTTTAGGAATTAAGGCTCAAAGTTATGTTGATAGCGGCGAGTTAGTACCCGACCAGCTAGTGCAGGACTTGGTACAGGAGCGCCTCGATCAACCAGATGCCAAAAATGGTTGGATTCTTGATGGCTTTCCCCGAAAAGTGACCCAAGCAGCTTTTCTGGAGAAGTTACTGGAAGCAATACATCAAGGTGGCGAAAGGGTAGTCAATTTAGATGCACCAGACGAAGTTGTGATCGCGCGTTTGCTAGCTAGAGGACGAAAAGATGATACCGAAGAGGTGATTCGTCGTCGTTTAGAAGTGTACCGCGCTGAAACTGCACCTTTAATTGATTATTACGGCGATCGCAAAAAACTCCTAACAGTCAATGGCAATCAGCCCCAAGAAGATGTCACTGGTGAACTACAAAAGGTAATCGCTTCCTGAAAAGAAGGGGAATAAGGAGTAGAGAATTCCCTACTCCCCACTCCCAAGAAAAAGAAAAAGATCAATTTTAGCTAAGATATATTAATAAACTGTTGATATATTTCTTAAAATGTGTTTTTTTGCAGATGAAGCGCTGCAACTGAACACGAAATTGTTGAGTTGAGGAAAAAACAAATTGTCTAAGCAAGATTTGATTGAAATGGAAGGCACGGTTACAGAGTCCTTGCCCAATGCGATGTTTCGCGTTGACTTGGACAATGGCTTTAACGTGTTGGCACACATTTCCGGCAAGATTCGCCGAAATTATATCAAGATTTTGCCCGGCGATCGCGTCAAGGTGGAGTTGACCCCCTACGACTTGACCAAAGGCAGAATTACCTATCGACTACGAAAGAAGTAAGTATATGTAGAGAATTTTACCATAAAACCATTTTTTTGACTGTTTATTAGTCATTAAACTGGATTAATTTCCCTAGAAATGCTATAATTTTATATTTGGAGTCAAAAAATAAAAGGCATGAAAGTTAGAGCCTCAGTCAAGAAAATTTGTGAAAAGTGTAACGTAATCAAACGTCGTGGTCGCGTTATGGTGATTTGCGTGAACCCCAAGCACAAGCAACGTCAAGGATAACACTCTTACCAACAGAGCCAGTTGTAACACGCATATCATCATTAAAACGAAAAGACGCGATTAATCACGTTTTTCCAACCAACAGTAATTGCGATAACAATAGGGAGAGTTCATTGTGGCACGTATTGCCGGAGTAGACCTTCCACGCGATAAGCGCGTCGAGATCGGTCTGACTTACATTTACGGAATTGGTTTATCACGTTCTCAAGAAATTATAGCGGCTACTGGTGTGAACCCAGATACTCGCGTTAAGGACTTAAGTGATGCCGATGTGACAGCCCTACGAGGGGAAATAGAAACCAACTATCAAGTTGAAGGCGACTTGCGGCGCTTGGAGTCTTTGAACATCAAGCGCTTAGTTGACATTGGTACCTACAGAGGTCGTCGTCATCGCATGGGCTTACCAGTCAGAGGACAAAGAACTCGCACCAATGCTAGAACCCGTCGAGGCAGAAGGCAGACAGTGGCTGGGAAGAAGAAGGCTCCAGGGAAATAATTTTGCAACGCTTGCTAATCCGAGCAAGTTTTACCTTAAATCAACTAAACAAGTATGGCGAGACAACCAACTAAAAAATCCGGGAGCAAGAAGCAGAAACGGAATGTACCCAGTGGGATGGCCTACATCCAATCTACTTTCAACAATAGCATTGTCACCATTACCGATCAAAATGGAGATGTCATCTCCTGGGCTAGTGCTGGTTCTAGCGGTTTTAAGGGAGCAAAAAAGGGAACTCCCTTTGCAGCACAAACCGCTGCTGAAAGTGCAGCCCGTCGAGCTATTGATCAAGGAATGCGCCAAATTGAAGTAATGGTCAGTGGTCCAGGAGCAGGTAGAGAAACCGCTATCCGGGCACTTCAAGGAGCAGGACTGGAAATTACACTGATTCGGGATATTACCCCGATTCCTCACAATGGTTGTCGTCCACCCAAGCGCCGTCGAGTTTAAATACCAAGACTTGGGCAGTGAGGACGAAAAGTTACAGCCAGTAATGACCGCTTGAGCGTCTAACGTGCAAACTGTCATTAGGTGAAAGCTTGGGCGACCAGAAGCACGTCAGATTTCCCCGCCGGGAAAGCTGTTAAACTTCGGGCTACCCAAAATATTATTAGCACCTGCAAGCTCAATGGGAGTGTCAAACTATACCGTAACTTTATACTAATAGTTTGATATACCTATAATCTACAGGACATAAATTCAATTCTGGAGGCAATTGATTTGTCTGCTAGCAGCACCTTAGAAAAAGGGAGGCTCATCCGTGGCGCAGTTTCAAATTGAATGTGTAGAGTCGAATACTGACGAAAGTCGGAACCATTACAGTAAATTTGTTCTGGAACCTCTAGAACGCGGTCAAGGAACAACTGTTGGCAACGCACTGCGGCGGGTTTTACTGTCCAACCTAGAAGGTACAGCAGTCACAGCAGTGCGAATTGCGGGCGTTTCACACGAATTTGCTACAGTTCCAGGCGTGCGGGAAGATGTATTGGAAATCCTCATGAGAATGAAGGAAGTTATCCTGAAAAACTATTCTTCGCAGCCTCAAATTGGTAGATTACTCGTTAGCGGCCCTGCAACAATCACTGCGGCGCATTTTGATTTGCCCAGTGAAGTAGAGATCATAGATCCGACCCAGTATGTAGCCACAATCGCTGAGGGTGGAAAGCTGGAAATGGAATTTCGGATCGAGAAAGGCAAAGGCTATCGCACGGTAGAGCGAGGACGTGAGGAAGCCACATCTTTGGATTTTCTCCAAATCGACTCAATATTTATGCCAGTGCGAAAAGTCAACTACAGTGTTGAAGAATCTCGTGGGGAAGGCTTGATTCCAAAAGACCGACTACTGTTGGAAGTTTGGACAAATGGCAGTATTTCCCCCCAGGAAGCATTATCTTCGGCCGCTGCGATCTTGGTAGATTTATTCAACCCGTTGAAAGACATCTCCCTAGAACCAACAGACACAGGTTCGGATATTCCAGACGACCCAACTGCCCAGATACCCATCGAAGAGTTGCAACTTTCTGTGCGGGCATATAACTGTCTCAAACGGGCACAAGTTAACTCTGTGGCAGATTTGTTGGATTATACCCAAGAAGACCTCTTAGAAATTAAGAACTTTGGGCAGAAGTCAGCAGAAGAAGTCGTGGAAGCTTTGCAGCGACGCTTGGGCATCACCCTGCCAATGGAAAGAGGCTCTAAACACCCTTAAAAAAAACCGTTCATAATTCATAGTGCATAATTATGCGTCACCGTTGTCGCGTCAAAAAACTCAGTAAACCAGCCGATCAACGCCGTGCTTTACTGCGATCGCTCGCCACCGAGCTGATCCGTCATGGTAAGATCACCACCACTTTAATTAGAGCGAAAGTTCTCCGAAGTGAAGTGGAAAAAATGATTACCCTAGCCAAAAATGGTTCCTTGTCAGCACGTCGGGAAGCTCTTGGCTATATCTTCGACAAACAACTGGTTCACGCTCTATTTGAGCAAGCTCCAACTCGATACGGCGATCGCCAGGGCGGTTATACCCGCATCCTACGTACCGTACCGCGTCGGGGTGATAATGCAAAAATGGCCATAATTGAATTGGTTTAAGTCATTGGTCATTGGTTATTGGTCATTAGTCATTAGTCATTGGTCATTAGTGAATAACAAAGGACAACTGACAAAGGACAAATGACAAAAAACAAATGACAAAGGACAAAATCTGTATGTTAGAAAGCCACCAGCCTACACAAACTCATCGAGTAGCCTTGGTAATCCAATACCTAGGCACTCATTTTCATGGCTGGCAACGGCAAAAAAAACACCGGACAGTCCAAGAAGAGATCGAAATTGCGATCGCTACTATTCTTGGGCATCATGTGACATTACACGGTGCTGGGCGAACTGATTCAGGAGTTCACGCTGCCGCTCAAGTAGCCCATTTTGAAGCTACAGGTTTAATTCCGCCTCACAAGTGGGCAACAATCCTAAATAGCTACCTGCCGCCAGATATATTAATCAGGGCTTCAGCTAGTGTAGATAACCGTTGGCACGCTCGTTTTAGTGCAGCCTATCGACGGTATCGCTACACAATATATACTGAAGATCGACTTAACTTGTTTGTAAGACCCTTCAGTTGGCATTATTATTATGCACCCCTGGATGAATCTTTAATTCAAGCTGCCTTGAAACCTCTGTTGGGAAAGCATCACTTAGCTGCTTTTCATCGTGCAGGCTCAAAGCGATCGCATTCCTGGGTAGAGGTGCAAGCAGCAGAGTGCCGTCGCAGTGGGCCATTTATCCATATTGAAATACAGGCAGATGGATTTTTGTATGGCATGGTACGGCTGTTGGTAGGGATGCTGGTAGAAGTAGGTTCTGGACAACGAACACTTTCTAGCTTCACCCAACTCTGGAAAGAACAACGCCGGGAAGAAGTGAAATACGCCGCACCGCCTCAAGGCTTGTGCTTGTTGCGAGTCGGCTATCCCGATTTTCCCTTTCCAAAAGAGATTTGGTACGACACCTTGCCAAAGTTCGTCACTAGTCAAGAGTCATTAGTCATTGGTTTTTAGTCATTGGTCATTAGTGAATAACAAAAGACAACTGACAAAGGACAAATGACAAAAGACGACTAATGACAAATTAAAAATGACAAAGGACAAATGACAAATGACAACAGTTAAAACATACCTTCCTTCTCAAGCGTCCCTTGAGCGTGAGTGGTACATAGTAGATGCCGCCGATAAACGCCTCGGTCGCCTCGCTAGTGAAATCGCTCAGGTATTGAGAGGCAAAAAGAAACCCGAATATACACCCCATCTAGATACAGGTGACTTCGTAATCGTCATCAATGCCGAAAAAGTAGCAGTCACAGGCAAAAAGCGCACACAAAAGCTTTACCGCCGCCATTCTGGTCGTCCTGGTGGGATGAAAACCGAAACTTTCGCTAAACTGCAAGACCGCATACCAGAACGGATTTTAGAACAAGCTGTTAAAGGTATGCTACCTAAAAATAGCCTCGGTAAGCAGTTGTTCACCAAGCTGAAGGTTTACGCTGGGCCTACGCATCCCCACGATGCTCAAAAACCTAAAGAACTAAAAGTTAATACAATTCCTGGAGAAGAAAATTAATGGTAGTAGCAGATGCTAATAGCGGTCGCGCCGTATACTGGGGTACTGGTCGTCGTAAGAACGCAGTAGCAAGGGTACGCTTGGTTCCAGGCACCGGTCAACTGATTGTGAACGGTAAAGATGGAACCTTGTATTTCCAATTTAACCCCAACTATCTGGGAGTGATCAAAGCACCCCTGGAAACTCTGGGACTAGAAAACGAATATGACATTTTGGTGAAAGCAGAAGGCGGCGGCTTGACCGGACAGGCTGATTCTGTTCGTTTGGGAGTTGCTCGTGCTTTATGCCAACTAGACCCAGACAACCGCCCACCTTTGAAAACCGAAGGTTATTTGACTCGCGATCCCAGAGCAAAAGAGCGGAAGAAATATGGTTTACATAAAGCTCGGAAAGCGCCTCAGTACTCTAAGCGTTAAGGAATTGGGCATGGGGCATCTCCCCACTCCCTAGCTTCAACTGAAGGCTGAAAGTTATAATTTATATAGATTCATCACAAAAAGAACAATGGCTAAAGCTGATATTCACCCCAAGTGGTATCCAGATGCTAAAGTTTACTGCAACGGTCAAGTTGTTATGACCATTGGCTCTACCAAGCCAGAATTGCACGTAGATGTTTGGTCTGGGAATCACCCCTTTTACACCGGTACTCAGAAGATTATTGACACTGAGGGTCGAGTAGAGCGCTTCCTCCGTAAGTACGGTATGAGCAGCACTCAAACATCTGGCGACGAACAAGACAAAAAGTAGCGAGTTGGCTCTGCTGTTAACGACGGCCCTGCATCAGCTGGGTCGATTTTCATTTATATGCTCGAGCCAATTTGTTATTTTTTAAGGAGCGATCGCACTGGTCATGGCTGAATCATACTTACTGGATAAACTAAAATCCGTTGAACAAACTTTTAATGAATTAACACGTCGTCTTGGCGACCCTGATACCGCTAGCAATCCTGATGAGTATCAAGAAATTGCTAAGTCTCGTTCTTCTTTGGAAGAGGTAGTTGATACTTATGAAATTTGGAAAGCAGCCCAAGAAGACTTGACCGGAGCGCGTCAGGTTTACAAAGAATCTGCCAGTGACCCAGAGTTGCAAGAAATGGCGGCACTGGAAGTAAAAGAACTTGAGGAAAAAATAGAAAACTTAGAGTCTCGCTTGAAGGTCTTACTGCTACCACGCGATCCCAATGATGAAAAGAATATCATGTTGGAAATTCGCGCAGGTACTGGTGGCGATGAAGCAAGTATTTGGGCTGGCGATTTGATGCAGATGTACACCCGCTATGCCCAGACTCAAGGTTGGAAAGTTTCTCTAGTGAGCGAATCTCGTGGAGAAATGGGTGGCTGGAAAGAGGTCATTCTCGAAATTAAAGGTAATGACGTTTACAGCCAGTTAAAGTTTGAAGCTGGAGTACATCGTGTGCAGCGCGTGCCGGCAACTGAATCTGGGGGACGGGTTCATACTTCCACAGCTACCGTGGCGATTATGCCAGAGGTGGATGATGTGGAAATTCACATTGATCCGAAAGATATTGAAATGACTACAGCTCGTTCTGGCGGTGCTGGTGGACAGAACGTTAACAAGGTGGAAACAGCCGTTGACTTGATGCACAAACCAACAGGAATACGCATTTTCTGTACAGAAGAACGCAGCCAGTTGCAAAACAAAGAACGGGCAATGCAAATTCTGCGGGCGAAGTTGTATGAAATCAAGTTAAGCGAACAACAAGCAGTTGTAACTTCCATGCGGCGATCGCAGGTTGGTACTGGATCGCGATCGGAAAAAATTCGCACCTATAATTATAAAGATAACCGCGCTACCGATCACCGCTTAGGTCAGAATTATTCCCTTAACCCTGTTTTGGATGGTGATTTAGAAACACTGATCCAATCTTGTATATCTTTAGATCAACAGGAACGTCTCGCGGAGTTAGCGACTGCTGCCGCTAACTAAATTTTTGCGTTTAGATACTCTGTAAAACCACTTCTTGGACTGTTGCTTTTAACACATACAGGTGGTTTTCTGATATCGCGTCGAGTGCATCTTCTATTTCACTGGGATAATGGTAATAGGCAAATTCGTACTTCATAAGGTAATTTAGCCTTGCCCATTCCTTCAGAGTTTGGCAGGTATAAATTAACTTTTCTACTTCCTTTTGCCAACGCGAAAAAATCCGGTAGCTAAAAAAGCTGCTGCACACGTTACCTTTTGCATCCCAGTAGGAAATACACACTTGATGCTTCAGACGGTGGATTTTTTTGATTTGCTTAACGTCGTAGCCTTTAACTTTTAAGGCTTCTTTCGCTTCAGCCTCCGAAATGTGCCACTGTTCTGGTTTAATTTTATTAGTGGCTATAAGGTTTTTACCTTTGCGGCGATATTGATTAAGTTTGCGTAGCTTGTGAAACATGATGCACCTTCGATATTATTTCTTCGCAGCAAAATTGAGCTACTAGCACAAGCCCAGTAGCAAACTAAGTTTTTTGGGTTGATTAAAGATAGATGGGTTAGCCTACTAGCTTGATGCCTGTAGTTGCCGTTTTACAACCAGAGATATAGTGTAGTACTAAAACATAAGGCTGTCAATATAAAAGTAAACTTGTAATATTAAAAGTAGACTTGTAAATAAAGTTGGCTAGCTACATAAGCAGTGAAGATCGAAAGCAAACAAAAACTGATTGAAATCATTAAACTAGCTCGCGGTTCAATGAGTCAGCGAGCGTTTGGTAAGCTTTTGGGAGTATCTGCAACTGCCGTTCAGATGTGGGAAAAAGGTGTGAAGGTGCCAGATACAGAAAATTTGGCTCAAATTGCATCGAAAGCAGGCTACACAATGGAAGAGTTAATCAGCTGCATAGATGGCAAGCCAATTCCAGAAACCTCAGATTTAAGTCTGATTCTGAGACAAATCCAGCACATGCCTTTGGCCCAAGTGGCTCAAATTGTCCAAGCTGCGGCAGATAGATTGGCGGCTGTGGCTGAAGCATCCGGGGATGAAGCGAAGGCTAGTTGAATATTTGTTCAGAATTGAATTGAAATCATTAAAATATAACGTTTCTCGTTTGTATGCAATACACTCTGACCTCTCTCCAAACCTCTCTCCTAAAAGGAGAGAGGCTTTGAACTTTACTCCCCAACGCTAGAAGGGAAGGGGCTGGGGGTTAGGTCTGTATTGGACTCAACCCAGAAGCGCTATAGCTCTCGTTTCTCAACTCTATGGATAAACCTTTTTTATACGATCAAGACTTCTATGGCTGGACACAGCAGCAGGCTAAAGCGTTAGAGCAGAGGCTAGTTATGGAACTAGACTGGCAACACCTGCAAGAGGAAATTCAAGCTTTGGGGAGACAGGAGTATCAGGAACTAGTGAGTTGTCTAAGTGTATTAATCGGTCATCTATTGAAGTGGGAGTATCAACCCGAACAACGCTCTCGCAGTTGGTTTTTAACAATTCGAGAACAGCGTCGCGCTATCCACAGAAATTTGCGACAGAACCCTAGCTTAAAGTCTCGAATAGAAGAAGTCTTGTTAGATGGTTTTGAAGCAGGTGTCGATTTGGCACTACGAGAAACTAACTTACCATTACGAACTTTTCCAGAGCATTGCCCCTATTTATTTGATGATGCGATCGCAGACAATTTTCTGTGCGATACTCATCAAGACTGGGAAGGATAATTACTACCATTTTTCTTACGCTTATTTGTTATTTGGAGACAGGTTATATTTGTCAATACTTAATAGAGACTAGCTTTTCAAAATCTTGGTAATTAAAGCTTTGTTGCTTTTTAGCATATTTACCATATATATCGTAGTACATCTTGTTATCTTTAAATCTGAAGAAACATCCTGCTATAGGTAATTGTTCACTTTTAAGTCTAAAAGTTATTGTGTTTAAAGCATATTTCCCATACTTATTAGTAAGGTAATTAAAGCTATCAAAACTTCCATTTACAGCTTTTTCAAAGTCTAGTATGTCATTCTCTATATTATTAGAGCTTTGCAAAATTAAAGGTGGTATATCTGTAAGACTATTGAGATTATTACTTGTAAATACTGCATTTTTGTTGGTGTATGCAATGATTTGATGATAATTATATAAAATACCAATTTCTGAACAAGAATTTTTTAGATATTTTTCAATCTGCTTCTCGTGATTACGCAAGTTTTCTTCTTCTCGCTTCACTTCTACAATCATTAGTGGAGGGCAATATGGTTTAAAATATTTATTTTTTACGATTTTATATAATTCTATATCATGATGATCTGATTCTACTTTAATATCAATTTTATTTGGAAATAAACCACTTTTATTTACCAAAAAGTAGATAAATAATTGTCTAACTTTTTCTTCTGGTCTTCCATCAATAATAATTTCCTTATCCCTAACCAAGCATTTTGTATATTCTATATATTTTCTCTTGTATATATTTAGTGTTCTGGATACTTCTTCAGTTAAGCTAGTCATAAATAGTAAGTTTTATTTAGTTATAAAATGGTTATAGGGACACAATAAAATTGCGTCCCTTTGTATTTATCATCCAATAATCGAAAACTACTTCACACCTATTTTTCCCCAAAAAAACTTAATATTTTAGTAACTAATTCTGCCCAATATTGTCCTGCTTTAATCTCTAAAAATATGTTTAAGCTTTGCTCAGTCTCAAGTTCGTGCTTCAATGTCTTGCATACGTTATCTGTATAGGTTATACCTGGAGGTCTTACCTTACCCTTTTCCTCAATTAGAGCCGTCCAGAATCTATAATCTTCTTTTTGAGGTGATAGTTTCCTTATAGCTTCGTCTTGAATTTCTACCCCTACTTTACTTATAAAATCGTCATAGAATGAGTTGTATTGTATAACTAATTCAGGAATAAATGTTTTTAAATACTCATTTGCAGATGTAAGCTCATTAAGGATATTTTCTAGTTCTTGCTTTGCTTGCTTGGTAAATTTTTTCAACATTTCATCTTCATTTATTCCTTCAGCAAAAACCCTCATATCATAATATATGTCTATATTCCTTGGTTCATAGTAACCGAAGTTTAGATGGATAGCGTGTTTAGTATTCCATGCCTTATAAAGAGTACGATAGTATTCAACATACTTGGCAACGAAACCTTGATCTTCATCTTTATAAACAAAACTAGGTACTCTTTTATTCAAATACCGTAAATCTTTTATTTTATGAATAGCATTTTCAATCGCCTTTATTTCTGGTCCTGTCAACGCATCACCATTTTTTATTCTCGTAAAGCTTTCTGTAATATCTTTGATTTCGTCCAATAAAATATTTCGTCTACGTTCTACGACACCCGCTATAGTTTCGATGAATTCATTTTTATCTGCCTGTACATCTTCTTCACTGTAAATGTCAGTATTTAGTTTGACTATATCATCACGATAGTACCTCAACGCATCATAGAATAAAATATTTTCTAGGAAGAAATCTAAGTTTGAATTTCTGAATGTATCTTGAATTTCCTTTTTTCTAATTTGAATTCCTAAATCCCAACTTTCATCACATCCATTCACTTTTTCAGGTTCCTTTTTGTAAGGCAATACCAAAGTTACAAATCTATGATGAAAGTCTTTGGATTTAGATGTAAGGTGATAACCTATTAATTTGCGAATATTAGCTTCAGGAGCATCCTTGAAGGAAGTTACAAAGAGACAGATGGTATCCTGACTTTCAATATATTTCTGCAAGTCTTGACGAATTGGGTTCTCATCAAGTCCTTTGGTATCAACAACTGAATCGAACTGAGACAAGTTTGAGCCAGATAAAACATCATAACTTACATAAAGATATATTTTTCTCGGAATAGCAAATTCATTGAACTCAGCAGTATTGATAGCAGCAAAGGTGTTTTTTATCCACTCTCGCTCATTATTATGATTATCACATTCAATTCTATTCGTAGTTCTAGATTCAAGGTTTGCATTATTCAATGCAATCTTTTTGAGTTCAACTAATCCTAATTGATCATACTCCTCCTTAGCTTGATCAATTATTTCTGTTTTCTTTTTATCGCCATCAGAAATTGTTTTATAGTATAATTTCATTTTGATAACATTTCTAATAGCCCTTTCAATTTCCTTAGAAATAGTTATATTTTGATCTGTCTGAGGATTATCTTTATTAGCAATAGAGTCGCAGAACTCGAAAATAATATTTTTCATCTCATCTAGTGTATAAGGCTCTATCTCTATATAAGTTTTTTCCGCAGCTTTTATAATGACTTCACAGATAGTAGTTTTCCCCGCCCCTGTTGATAATAACTCTTTAGTTTCGGTTACATTCCGAGGCTTACCAGCAATAGTCTTGGAAACATTAAAGTTACTTATTAAGTTAAAAAGATGACAAATAGCTGTAGTCTTTCCTTGTCCAATAGTACCTATGAAAACAATATTATATTTATCTATACTAAGGATTTTCTCGATTTCTTCTAATCGTTCTAGCTTAGATTTCAGGTTATTGATGTAAATATGATTAAATACAATAATCTTTGGAAAACCTGAAATTTTATTTATTTCCTTGTTCAAATTTTGTTTCAAGGATGCAATTTCTTCTTGCCACGTTATCGTCAACATACTGTTTACCCTGTTTCTATGCTTACTTACTTGATATTTACAGTATGCCCATTATGGTTAAATATCTAACAACGGCCTCATAACACTACTAACTCCGTCTCTGATAAGCCTTTAGCTACTGGGTGATGAGCAAGGCGATCGCTAATTGTGGTTGAGTTCGAGGTTCTGGTAGAAATACATAACAACTACACAAACTAAGTCCGTCTGCGTGGACTCCAGCAAGTTGAAACCAACCTCTGTGGGTTTTGTCTGTATAGCTGCGATTTCTAATCGCCAGTGCTAGGGTATTTTACTGGCAGTTAAGGAATAAATGGTTTTAAAATGGTGCAATCTTAAAATATTTAGGGGTGCATCTATGTCGCTACGTAACGAACCTTTAGATTGGCAAGTTGAAACAAACAATCCTTACATACCAGTTTATCATCAAGGTAATTTGGTGGGATTTTTTAGACCAGAATATGCTAGCGAAATTATTAAGTTTCTAAATGAAGAAGAAGTTTTAAAAAAAGCACTAAAAATGGCTTGTACTGATTTAATTAAAAAAATCGGTGGCGATACCAGAAAAGTCAATTATTTAATGGAAAAATATGTAAAAACTAGTGAACGTCCGAAGCATGGAACAAGAGCGATCGCAGTTTTACTTCATGATAGGCAAAAAGAGCTTGACTTGAGTAATCAGGAGTTTGCTAAATTCTGCGACACCTTTAAATTATCCCCTACTGAACTGAATAATATTTATGCTGGAGAAGCATTTGATGATAGTTTGTTAGCTCCCCTATCACGTATATTAGGGATGGCAAAAGAGCAATTGCTGAAAGTACGAGATGGTTTTTAAGAATTAAGCAACATATAAGTAGCAAATCAAAATATTCAAATGATATAAATTTGTGAAAACAGACATCATCTTTTATCGGCTGTTTCAAGAATTCCCTGATATATTCTTTGAGCTTATTGGTAATCCTCCAGAATCAGCTAGCCTTTATCAATTTTCATCAGTTGAAATCAAACAAACAGCCTTCAGAATCGATGGTGTGTTTCTACCAACACAAGCAAGCGAGAACCCGATTTACTTTGTTGAAGTGCAATTTCAAACTGATGGGGAAATTTATTCACGGCTAATTGCAGAAATATGTTTATACCTCCGTCAGAATCAACCATCAAATGACTGGGGTGCTGTAGTTTTATACCCAAATAGGAATGTAGATACAGGCAATATCAAACATTACCGTGAGTTTTTCACAAGTGGGCGCGTCAGGCGCATTTATTTGGATGAATTAGGTGAAGGTGCATCGCTTCCAATGGGCATTGCAACTGCTAAATTAGTAATTGCAAGCGATGATATCGCAATTGTCCAAGCAAGGGAGTTGATAGACAGAACCAAGTCAGAAATAAACTCACCACTAAAACAGCAGCAATTATTACAATTTATAGAGACTATTTTGGCTTACAAGTTTCCTGCAATGAGTAGGGAGGAGATGGAGAAAATGTTTGGCTTAAGCGAGTTAAAGCAAACCAGATTTTATCAGGAAGCCTTTCAGGAAGGTATTGAACAAGGTGAGCTTAAAGGAAAACTAAAAGCAGTACCAGCAATGTTGGCAGCAGGGTTGACTGTAGAACAAGTAGCAGAGGCGTTAGATTTGAGTGTCGAAGAAGTTAGACAAGTAACACAAAGCCAGCCTTGAGATAGATGTGGTAAATTTTATCCGTGGCTCAAGCCAAATTTGGTTTGCGGCTTCCAAACTTTCTCACGACGAATTTATAGTTAATTTTTGTTAATATTAGAGGCGGTGTTAGTACTTCGTCCTCAACCACCCACTCCCTACCTGAGAGAAACTTAATGCTGCGACTAGAACATATAAGTAAAATTTATCCCACAGGCGAAGTTCTCAAAGATATCAACTGGGAAGTTAAACCAGGCGATCGCATTGGCTTAGTCGGTGTCAATGGTGCTGGAAAATCTACCCAACTCAAAATCATCTCTGGGGAAATTGAACCCACCGGCGGCGAAATTATCCGTCCCAATAGCTTACATATAGCCTACCTCAACCAAGAGTTTGAAGTAGACCCCACCCGCACCGTTAGAGAAGAATTTTGGACTGTCTTCAAAGAAGCCAACGAAGTACAGCTATCTCTGGCGCACATACCACAAGAGATGGAAACGGCTACCACAGAGGAACTGGATCGACTGATCGACAAGTTGGATCGCTTGCAGCGCAAATTTGAAGCCTTGGATGGCTACAACTTAGATGCACGCATCGGGAAAATTTTACCAGAGATGGGGTTTGGGCTAGAAGATGGCGATCGCCTCGTCAGTGCCTTCAGTGGTGGTTGGCAAATGCGGATGAGTTTAGGTAAAATTCTGCTGCAAAAACCCGACTTGTTGCTGCTGGATGAACCGACTAACCACCTAGATTTAGAAACCATTGAGTGGTTGGAAAATTACCTCAGAGGGCTAGTTACGCCGATGGTAATAGTTTCCCATGACCGGGAGTTCCTTGACCGCCTCTGCACCCAAATTGTGGAAACTGAACGCGGCGTTTCCAGTACCTACCTTGGTAACTACTCGGCATATTTATCACAAAAAGCTGAAAGTCAATCAGCACAACTTAGCGCCTACGAACGCCAACAGAAAGAATTAGAAAAACAGCAAACCTTTGTTGATAGATTTCGCGCCAGTGCTACCCGCAGTACTCAGGCAAAAAGCCGGGAAAAGCAACTCGACAAAATCGAACGCATTGAAGCACCTATTGCTGGGATAAGAACTCTACATTTCCGTTTTCCGCCTGCACCCCGCAGTGGACGCGAGGTAGTGGACATTAAAGATTTAACTCATCTTTATGGTGATAAAATCTTGTTTTTGGCAGCCAATCTCCTAATTGAAAGAGGCGATCGCATTGCATTTCTTGGTCCTAACGGTGCTGGCAAATCTACCCTTCTGCGCGTAATTATGGGTATGGAACCACCCACTGAAGGTAGCGTTCAATTAGGGGATCATAACGTTATTCCCGGTTACTTTGAGCAAAATCAAGCTGAAGCCTTGGACTTAAAGAAAACTGTCATGGAAACTATCCATGATGAAGTTCCCGACTGGGATAATCAAGAAGTCCGCACGCTTTTAGGACGCTTCTTATTCACTGGTGACACAGTATTTAAGGCAGTTGGGGCATTAAGTGGAGGAGAAAAAGCTCGTCTAGCGTTGGCAAAAATGCTCTTACGTCCCGCAAACTTACTAATTTTAGATGAGCCGACAAACCACCTAGATATTCCAGCTAAAGAAATGCTGGAAGAGGCGCTCCAAAACTATGATGGCACGGCAATTGTAGTCTCTCATGACCGCTACTTTATTTCTCAAGTAGCAAATAAAATCGTCGAAATTCGTGATGGTGAATTCCGGGTTTACTTGGGAGATTATCATTACTATCTCCAGAAAATTGCCGAAGAAAAAGAACAAGCAAAGTTAGCTGCAATAGAAGCCGAAAAAGCAGCTAAAAAAGCTGCTAAAGCTGCTAAAGCTTCTACAAAAAGGAAATGAGAAACTAGAAAAGGGCTTAGTAGTAGCGCGAAAATCCTACTACTAAGTAACAACTCCTTATTCTGGTTTAAAAACATCACAGGAAAATTACTAAAATTTAAAAAACATTTCAAAAAACTGCAAGTCGTTCATAAAATAAGTTCATAAGCAAAAATTCACTTGCGGCGTGGATTAGCAGTGGTATCATTCGGGTATTACAAAAAGTAAAGGGCAATTTTACTATGACCAAAGCACCTGTTGCTCCTGTGGTGCTAGTCATTTTAGACGGATGGGGCTACTGCGAGGAAAGGCGAGGAAACGCTATTGTTGCTGCTAAAACTCCAATCGTGGACACTTTATGGGCAGCTTACCCGCACACCCTCATCCACACTTCAGGAAAAGCTGTAGGGTTGCCAGAAGGTCAAATGGGCAACTCGGAAGTTGGTCATTTGAACATTGGTGCTGGGCGAGTGGTACCGCAAGAACTTGTACGCATCTCCGATGCAGTCGAAGACGGTTCTATTGCCTTAAACCCAGCACTTGTCAAAATTTGCCAGGAAGTTCGTTCTCGGAATAGCAAGCTGCATCTAGTCGGGCTTTGTTCTGAGGGAGGGGTACATTCGCATATCACCCATCTATTCGGACTACTTGACTTAGCCAAAAACCAGCGAATTCCAGAAGTTTGTATCCACGCTATCACCGATGGTCGTGACACCGCCCCAACTGACGGTGTAAGAGCGATCACACTGCTGCAAGATTATATAGACCGCATAGGAATTGGGCGCATAGTCACCCTCAGCGGTCGCTACTACGCGATGGATCGCGATCACCGCTGGGATCGGGTCAAACGCGCCTACGACATGATGATGCAAGATAGTGTTGGTAATGGTCTCAAGGCTGTGGAAGTCTTGCAAGCATCTTACGACCAAGGGATAAAAGATGAATTTGTCAACCCAATCCGAATTGCTCCCGGCGCAATACAACCAGGGGATGGGGTGATATTTTTCAACTTCCGCCCCGATCGCTCCAGACAACTGACTCAGGCTTTGGTCAGTCCTACGTTTAAAGGTTTTGAAAGACAGCAAATCACACCGTTGTCCTTTGTCACCTTTACGCAGTATGATTCAGAGTTACCCGTGGCTGTAGCCTTTGAGCCTCAGAATCTCAGTAACATTCTGGGAGAAGTTATAGCCAATCATAGTTTAAATCAGTTCCGTACTGCTGAAACAGAAAAATACGCCCACGTCACCTATTTCTTTAATGGGGGATTGGAGGAACCTTTTGCTGGAGAAGATCGGGTACTGGTAAGCAGTCCGATGGTAGCGACTTACGATCATGCCCCAGCCATGTCAGCAGCAGCAGTTACAGATGTAGCGATCGCTGCGATTCAAAAGGGTACGTATTCTCTAGTTGTAATTAACTATGCCAACCCAGACATGGTAGGGCATACTGGTCAAATCGACGCTACGATTACAGCAGTTGAAACAGTCGATCGCTGTTTGGGACGGCTATTAGAGAGCGTTATCAAAGCCGGCGGTACAACAATTATTACTGCCGACCACGGCAACGCCGAGTATATGCTAGATAATGGGGGTAATCCCTGGACGGCTCATACAACTAATCCAGTCCCCTTTATCTTGGTGGAAGGAGAGAAAGTCAAAATCCCTGGATATGGTACAAATGTCGAACTGCGAAGCGATGGTAAGCTATCCGACATCGCCCCCACAATTCTAGAGATTTTACAGCTACCTCAGCCACCAGAAATGACCGGGCGATCGCTGCTGAAAACAGCAGAATACGAGCTGCAACGTCCTCGCACTCCCGTGCAAGTAGGGCTGTAAATAATTGCTGAGTACTAAGTTAGGAGTTTACTAAAAACTCCTAACTTCTGAATTCTGAATTTTGTTTTTTAAAACTTGTTATAAATGAGATTCCTACCATGACAATTAATAATATCGTGCAAGGCATTTGGGCTTTTTCAGCCACTGGTTTGATTATCTTAGTTTTGTTGCATAGCCCCAAAGGTGATGGCATTGGGGCCATTGGCGGACAAGCGCAGCTATTTAGCAGTACCAAAAGCGCAGAAAATACCTTAAACCGAATTACTTGGGCATTGACAGTAATTTTTCTCGGTTTGACAGTAGTTTTAAGTGCTGGTTGGCTGCCTAAATAAGGATAGGTAAATGGGCAAAAGAACCCAACACCCGATATTTAACACCCTAATAAATTTAATTTCACGACGGTTAATTACAGCTCTTGCCTTATTTATTGGCACAGGGCTGTTAATCGTTTTTACTAATCTCCAGTCGAGTGATGGGTTTACAATAATACCAAAATCTGTATATTCAGACTTAATAATCTCTCTCCCTCCATCATCTCCCCTAAAATCCCATCCCCTACCGCCCACACTTGCACAGTGGCAAGATAAGACTAACAGTGGTGACTACTTTTCTCAAGTCACCACAACCCAAGTAGGTTACTTAGTTTGGTCACAATTTCCCATTAGCGTTTACGTAGAACCACCAAAAGCCATCGGTGAAAAACAAGCTCAAGCATGGGTTAATTGTGTCTTGGAGGGTGTACATGAATGGAGTACTTATTTACCTTTAACAGTAGTCGAACAGCCAGAAAGTGCTAATATTACGATTGTGCGAAAAGCGCCACCTCTACAAATTTCCCCTGGTAGTAATATACCCCGTGCGCGATCGGCACAAACTACTTACGAGTTATACACCAGCAACAAAGTTTTATCCCACCGCTTCACCATCTTGCTAAGTCCTAGTCAAACAGGTGACTATCTCATTGCAGCAGCCCGCCACGAATTCGGTCATGCGCTAGGAATTTGGGGTCATAGTCCGCTACAAACTGATGCTTTATACTTTTCTCAAGTTCGTCAACCGTCGCCTATTTCTGTTAGAGATGTGAATACTTTAAAGCGGGTTTATGAACAGCCAACCAGTCTAGGATGGTCTTTAGTGGATAATTCAGCGACTTAATTTTATGGTGTTGCTGAGTTAAAATATGAATATGTTTTGTGTAAAAAATCAAAATTTAAGATTAAGGCAACCAATTTTTATCCAAAATTTGCTCTAAGGTATAAGGACATAATTCAGGTAAATTGGTTAAATTTGTTTTAGCTTTAACATAATCTAAGCCATTACTATAAACTATGCTCAAATTTTCCTCTAAATAATTGCGTAAATTGGCACTTAAATCTTCATTTACTTGGTTCCGAAAACTAATAATTTCCGCAGTCCAATGATTAGCATTTCTTTGCTTTTCTAAATCCCAATATTGATAAAGTAATAAATGTCTAATAATCTGTTCCAATAAACTTCTTACTCGCCTTTTTTCATTTTTAGCCAAATCTTCCAATTCTTCTATTAAGTTTTCATAGTCAACGTCTGCTAATTGTCGATTTTTGAGACATTTAATAGTCTCTTCTAACCATTGCAGGTAATTGGATTCATATAATGTTTTTATGTCGATGATTGCAGTCATTTGTTGATTTTGTAGCTTTAATTTACTGTTATTTATTATTTCATGTTAACTAATTCCGGACTTACGCACAAGTGACGAAAGAATCAAACCGCTCCAGGCACAGAGAATACGGACTAATGAGAGTTTGAGGGGTACTTTGCGTAAGTCCTGTAATTTATTAATTTTTGCCGATAATTGCCCAGAAAAAAGATAGACAGCACCATAAGTTAAGTAAGAAGATATCCAGCGACTCGCAGAAGAACAACCAACTAAAAGTTCTACCCTACCGTCTGTCAGTAATCCAAGTCTCCCGCTGTTCCCCCGGAATCAACTGTACATTGTAAAACTGGTAAGCGAATTCTTAATCAGGCATCTGTATTCATAAGTCACAAATCATTGCATAACTAAAATACTAGCTAATGCTGCCTAACATTGTTACCCGATCGCACTCATTGCCATCTGATAATTTCCAGTGCGATCGCACTTTATTCCCTTTGCTTACGCTCTACGACTTAGTGGTAGAGGTCGCTGTGCTAAAACTCCTTTATAAAGTTCTTCCAGCAGACTAATATTTTTACTAAGGGTATAGCGGTCTAATACACGCTGTCTAGCTTTTTGCCCTAGTAAGGTTGTTAACTCTGGATGGTCTTGCAACACTGGCAAGAGAGTTCTTAATTGCGATCGCGCTGTTTTGGTACTAATAACTACACCTGCGCCCTTTTCCAATACTTCTCCATCTGCACCCACATCTGTTGCTAAACAAGCCAACCCACACGACATTCCTTCTAACAGAGATAAGGACAAACCCTCTACCAATGAAGGCAAAACAAATACATCTGCGCCCCGCAAAATTTCGATGCGTCGGTCTTCATCAGCGACAAATCCCAACCAGATAATGCCGTATTCTGAACCAAAAAACGGCTCTAAGGAAGACTTCAAAGGCCCGTCGCCAACAATTAGCAACTTACTACCAGGCGCCATTGCCGACTGCTTCCAAGCGCGGAGGAGAGCTTCGACATTTTTCTCTGGCGCTATACGACCCTGATAAACAAATAAGCGTTCGGCTTTAAATTCTGCTTTTATTTTAGAAAGTCCTGGAGAATACTTGGTGGTATCAACACCATTGGGAATTACGGCAATATTTTCTTCCCTTACGCCCATCCCTGCCAATAATTCTCGCTGAATTTGAGAAAATACAATCACGCGATCGTAGTTAACTAAAAAAGGTGCGTAGAGCTGATAAGCCAAAAGTTGTGTTCCTGATACCAGCTTTGCCCCCTTGCCAGCAAATGGTGTGTGAAAAGTGGCAACTAGGGGCAACCTCAATTCCTCACAGATTTCCGGTAGAAAAAAGTCTAGAGGAGATAATGTCAAGGAAGCATGGACTACGTCTGGTTTGATTTCCCGCAGTGAATCGGTTAAAACTTTGGTGGCTTTAAAAGTGGGAATTGTATAAACCTGGGACTTGTAAATGAAAGGTAAGGAAACCTCTCGAAGATTTGGCCAATTATCAGGTTCAGACTCTTCCTGGGCGAAGTGAAGAAAGCTAACTTGATGTCCCCTATCTAGTAAGGCATTTGTAATTTCTCGACTGTAGGTGACATTGCCGCAAAATGGTGATTTTTTTCCAATCCAGGCTATACGCATTCTTTATTTAGCTGTAAGAAAAGCGGGTTGAATCTATTACTTGTGTGTCCTTTGTGATTTTTATTTTATCTAGTTATACTTGCTGGTTTTTTTATTTATTAAAAATTTCCACAACTTTCTACTAGTTTAAAAGCTTATTGTCAGCTGATTAAACTAGTGGATTTATGGCTTTATTTATTTTAGTTATAAGTTGTTAATTTCTAATATTTAAACAACTTATTCTGACTAATTGTCAGATTTATATCCGGCAAGTATGTGATAAATTTTCACTGGCAACAGTTTACCATGAACACAAAAGCTTTAAGGAAATTATTAATTACATCAAAGTAATGAATAATAACTCCTGTTAGCTGATAACTACTTGTGTGAGTTATACCAAGTTAATATACCTCCTGAAAAGACGATCACAGCTAATCCCAGAAAAACTACCTGTAATCCCAGAAAGGTTTCTGCGACACCAGCTAATGCTAAAGGTAAGGAGAGGGCAATATTAATTACATTGTTCTGCAAGCCAAAAACTTTACCACGCATTTCTGGAGGTGTTTCTGTTTGGATTGCAGTTTGCATGGGAATTCCCACTAGTGCCCCAAAGATACCTAAGAGCATCACCAGTAACAATACGAGCCACAGTTGAGTTGTAAATACTGACAGACCAATCAGGGATGCTGCCATACCCATACAACCACACAGACTTAGCTGAGTATAGGAGAAGCGTTGACCAAATTGACCGAGAATTGCTGCTCCACCAGCGATGCCAACACCGCCAGCTGCTAGTAAAAAGCCAAACTGAGAGGCTTTCATGTTAGGAATTATTTCCGCCATCCGAACGGCTAAAACAGTTAATGCTGCAAAGACAGAAAACAAGATAATCAGTTGAAGCAAAGCATTGCGGACGCGCTGATTTGCTTTTAGATAGGCAAAACCGTCTCGCAAGTCAGAGAATACGTGAGGGAATTCTGTATCGGGGTGGTGGTGTTTTTCCTTAGTTGCCAGGAGGAACAAAATTAGTCCAGCGATCGCATAACTGCCACCAACTAAAAGTTCTTTGCCCAAACTACCACTACCACCAATTTGCAGCCAAAGTCCATCAGCGATCGCTAACAATGGTTCTCCAACAGCAAACCCAACAATCACCGATGCCATCATCGTTGTCGTATAAAGTGAATTTGCCGAGAGTAAATCCTGTTCTTCTACGATTAAGGGAATTGCCGCCTGTTCCGCCGGTGCAAAAAACTGTGTCAGCGTGGAAACTAAAAAAGTCACACCCAGAATGATTAAAAAACCCACTGGCAGCACTCCTATGGGTTTCCAGTCATGAGTCAACCACAGTAGGAAGGGAATTGACAAAACCAGGATGCCACGCCAAATATTTGTTGCCACCAGCACAGCCTTTTTCGACCAGCGATCGACAAATACACCAGCAACGGAACCAAACAATACGGCTGGAATAGTAAAAGCCATCATCAAGACTGATACCCAACCACTAATACTCTGATTACTTCCTTGAAACTGAGTATTAATCAAGGCAATCATCAAGACTAAATAAACTTTATCTGCTAGTTGAGAAAAAACTTGACCGCCCCAAAGAGCCAAGAAATTAGGATTTTTTAATACAGGTAAAAATCCTAGCTGTTTTACATTCCCTGCAATAGCTTCTCCACCTGAACCAGATCCATCTAATTTCGGTAATTCTTTTTCTGGGATAGTGGTTACTGGCAAATTATGCCCATTGCTAGCGCCGTTACTATCTACCTCAGCAGTGGTTAATTTTTCCTCTGATTGTGTTTCTGATTGGCTTGGAAGATCGGTTTTTGGGATCTCCTCTGTCCAACTTTGATCGTTTTGAGAAACGTCTTTTGGGGACATTTCTTGGCCATTTATTTGACTAGGTGTAGACTTGGAAAGGGCACTCAAGTGATTTCTGACTGTAGGATCTGATACCCTATTCTGTTTTTTGGCGAGGTTTGGTGACAAAGGCAGGATTTTCTTATCTAAATCAGACGGTTGCATCATGGTTGGCAGCAAAATAAGAGTCGATCAAGGTAGCAGAGCGGATAGGGCGACCTAATTGATACTGAGCATACTGGCGCAAAATCTGCTCAACAGATAACCAGTCATAATCTCTAGCACCATCAATTTGCATTATCTCTGGTTGTGACAGATGTTGAAGCAAAGCTAGTTCCATAGCACCCAAACGACTAGAAATCACAGGTATTTCTTGCCGATGCACAACAATTGTTTGGGTATTGGGCATGGAGGATGGGACATTGGGCATGGGGTATTGGTTATTAATCTCCCCCTGCTCCCCTGCTCCCCTGCTCCTTTGCCTCTCTGCCCTCATCTCCCTCTCCCCCTCTTTTCGTAAACGTTCCCTAGCTTCTAAGGAAACCGTTCCACCCGCAGGGATGCTAAATCCTACCTGCCAATTGGGGTCTGTGAAGTTTGGCTTAAGGGAACATTGAGATAGGCAGCAGATTTGCACTTGTGGCGTCAGTCCTGCTAAGGCTAAAAGGTGAAATACACCATGAGCCAGATGAGCCAAAACACCAGATGGATTTGCACTAGACACCGCCTCTAAGCGATGGAGATGTTCATTGAACAAATCATAAAGTTCTTCTTGGGGTTGTTCGCTCAAAGCTTCACACAGAACTATTTCTGCTAAATATTGACTGGCAGCCAGTTTTCCCAAATCTTTAGCTAAACCAGGATAAGTTTTTAACGTCTGTGCTTGAGTAATTTTATCAAGCGATCGCCCTTTGGCAATCAATAGTTCATTCACAACGAACATTCCACTCCTACCGCCCAGGCTGGAGTTGTGCTTACGTGATCCTGGAGCCACGGCTCGAATTAGACCGAATTCTCGTGTCAAAATCGTCACTATTTTATCCGATTCTCCTAGCGCCTGGGTTTTAAGATTAATACCAGTTGCTTTGTAGGTTCTACTCATTAGTCATTAGTCACTAGTCATTAGTAGTTATTAATCATTGGTCAAGGGTCATTAGCTTAGGACAAATGACAAATGACAAAGGACAAATGACTATTCACCCTTTCCCAAGTTATCGCGCTGACGGATCAAATCCATACCGCGAGATGTGCCTAATCTAGTAGCACCCGCTACGATTAAGTCTAGGGCTTGATTGATAGTGTGTATACCACCTGAAGCCTTAATTCCTACCCTTTCTTTTGCCAATTCCTGCAAAAGTCGCACATCTGCCACTGTGGCACCACCATTCCAACCTGTACTAGTTTTTAAGAATGCTGCTCCCGCCTCCATAGCTATTTCAGCAGCTATTTTTTTCTCTGTATCTGTCAACAGGTTAGTTTCCAAAATTACCTTGACCGTTTGCCCAGTCTCTTCGCAAATTTCGGCAATCTCCCGGTGGACTTCTTCAGTTTTGCCAGCTTTCAACCAGCCCAAGTTCATAACCACATCCAACTCAGTGGCCCCACTATCCGCCGCTTCTTGAGCTTCATACAGTTTCACGGCTGAAGTTGTTGCACCAGAAGGAAATCCTATCACCGTACAGACTTTGGGGTCTTTACCGTGGAGGAGTTCGACTGCTTGCTTAACATTAGCGGGGAACAGACAAACCGCCGCAAAGTTGAATCTATATGCTTCTTCACACCATTGCTCAACCTGCTCTGGAGTAGCCGTTGGCATTAACAGGGAGTGATCGATAAATGGCGCAATATCAATGTCTGGATAGTCTGCTGCCATCGTGTCTTGTGCCAGTGATTGATTATTAAACTATATAAAAAATTGAAACATTTCTTATATATATATTAAACCACATTTATTACGAGTTTATCCTGAAAACTAACTGCTGACTTGTCTTGAATATCAGCTTTAGAGATATCCCGGAATTACAGCAAGTATTGAAGTTAACCCTTAGTAGTAGTAATACTAGGAAGATCAACGGTGTTTTTTACACTATTTCCTAAGAAGTTAATAATAGTTTGAGCTAATGCCTGGGATGCCAAATATGGGACACCGTTACCAATAGTTTTAAACATATTAGTAAGTGACATATTTTCTGGAAGTACAAAATTTGCAGGCAAAGATTGGATAGCTAAAGCTTCTGCTACAGAAATTCGCCGGACTTTGTAAGGATGTAAATGTACTTCATTATTTCCATAGCAAGCTGTCGGAGAGTAACGCCATCTATGCAGACGCTTGAAAGACTTTTTAGAATCATCTCCTTCATCAATAGCAGCAAATCTTGTGATACCTGCCCTTGGTTGAAAACAGTTTTCAGCATTAGGATGTTTCAGAACGTTATTTTTTCTAAACCAGTATTCAACTGTTAGTTCTTCAGGTATGCCATCAGGACAAGGTATTAGAGAATTTTCTTGGAATGGTTCACACTTACGCCAGGGGTAGGCAAAAACTTTTTCGTGAGGATATAAAATATAATTATCCCAAGGAAAACACCTCTCAGTTAGTAACTTTTCAGTACCGACTTTTATTCCTATATCCTGAATCAAATTATTTTTGAAACCAATTAAAATAATTCTTTCTCTATCCTGGGGTACGCCATATTCGATAGCATTAATTAGTCGTTCTGTTAATATATAGCCTGCTTCGTGTAATTGTTGCTTGAGGGATTCAAAAAATAAACGGTGTTTTGTTGTCTTCCATAAACCCTTAACGTTCTCGAATAAAAAGAAGTCGGGAATGTTTTGGCAAATTAATTCAATGTATGAAGCGGAAAGCTTACCATTCTCTCCCAAACCTCCTCTATTTTTCCCACCAATAGAAAAATCAGGACAAGGAGGCCCACCGATGAAACCAATTATATTATGAGATTTGCGGCAGTCTTTGACTAATTTTTTCAGGTGTTGTACTTCCTTTCCGACAATAAGTTTTGTTACATCTGCTGCTTCACCGTGATGATATCCATATTCAGGCGATCGCATTTTCAGAACTTCTCGTGAATGGCGATAGGCGGCGATGAATGGGGCGAAGATTTCATTAACATAAACAATATTAAAACCGCTAGTTTCAAAACCTAAATCGAGGAAACCTGAGCCAGCAAAAAAAGAGAAAATACAAGGGTGATCGCTCATTGAATTACTAGTACGAGCAAAAAGTATTATTAGTATTCAGATTTTAGGAAAATGGGTTATGTGCGTCACTTCTAGAGAGAGTTAATACTAACTATCCCAATTTGGTTGTAAGGGTTAGTAAAATATAATATACTTAGGGCTTCTACGTAAGTACAAATCAAAAAATAACAATTGAAAAACTGCTTAAATAGTAAAAAAATTTACAGTTTCCCTAAGTATTACATCTCAAAGTTTACTCAATCTTTAAGGAAAATGCCTGACATAAAAAGAGTCTGGAGTCACAATTAAATATAGGGGTTTCCAAGCCCCAATGATATTTCAGACAAATATTTGTCATTAAATAAAAAGCCGGGGTACTTCGGACTAAATTTTATGCGGATTTTAATTTACTCCTACAACTACTATCCAGAACCGATTGGTATTGCCCCACTGATGACTGAATTAGCAGAGGGACTAGTGAAACGTGGGCATGAAGTGCGTGTAGTTACCGCTATGCCCAACTACCCTGAGCGGCAAATTTACCAGGAATATCGGGGCAAATGGTATGTCAACGAATATAAAAATGGCGTTCAAATTCAACGCAGTTACGTTTGGATTCGCCCACAACCCAACCTATTAGATCGGGTGTTATTAGATGCTAGTTTCGTAGTCACTAGCTTTGTACCCGCCCTCATCGGTTGGCGCCCAGATGTGATTCTCTCAACATCGCCATCCTTGCCAAGCTGTGTACCAGTTGCGCTTTTAGGATGGTTACGTGCTTGTCCTGTGATTTTAAATCTACAAGATATCTTACCAGAAGCAGCCGTCCATGTCGGTCTGCTGAAAAATAAATTACTTATCCGGTTGTTTACATTATTGGAAAAATTTGCCTACAGCAGTGCCAGTAAAATTAGCGTCATTGCTGATGGGTTTGTGGACAATTTGCGCTCTAAGGGCGTAGAAGCTGACAAAATTGTGCAAATTCCCAATTGGGTTGATGTAAATTTTATTCGTCCTTTGCCTAAAGAAGATAATGCTTTCCGCACAGCACATAATCTAAACGGCAAATTTGTAGTACTGTATTCTGGTAACATTGCCCTAACCCAAGGCTTAGAAAGCGTTGTCAAAGCTGCTTCTGTGTTGCGCCATATCCCAGATATTGTCTTTGTCATCGTTGGAGAGGCAAAAGGTCTACAGCGATTGCAACAGGAATGTCTAGACTGCGGCGCAGATAATGTGTTGTTACTGCCATTTCAACCCCGCAAAGATTTGCCACAAATGTTAGCAGCTGCGGATGTTGGTTTAGTGGTGCAAAAGAAAAATGTTGTATCCTTCAATATGCCGTCAAAAATTCAAGTGCTACTTGCTAGTGGAGGGGCCTTAATTGCCTCTGTCCCCGACAATGGTACGGCAGCAAGAGCCATTAGGCAAAGTGGCGGCGGAGTTATTGTTCCTCCAGAAGATCCCCAAGCTTTAGCAATGGCAATTTTAGATTTGTACCAAAACCCCGAAAAAGTCAAAACTCTGGGTTACAAAAGTCGCCAATATGCCGTTGAGCAATATGCTTTTGAGCAAGCTTTAAATCAGTATGAGTCTTTGTGTTACTCATTGACAGCAGAACGTAGAGCAATTCAGTCTACAGGGATAGTTACGAAACAAGAAGTTTAATCTTTGTAGCAAAGTTATGCTGCATCTGTAGAAATTGCAATTATGCCCTTATATCTAAGTAATAGCAGATATTTAGGGTAATAGATTTTACTTAAAGTTATATAGCAATAGATAAGTAGGTTTTTAGGTGGATTGTTGAACTAAAATCTCACGGCTTCACTTCATTCAATCCGTGGGTAATCGATTAAAAGGTATTTTACAATATTTAATACTCTACGTATAAAAATCGCACTTTTGCTAGACCAGTCATTAGTATGCTGTGTTATGTCGTAATTTTTAGCAAACAGTATAAAGCCTAGATATCCCGTTATCTGCGAATTACTAGCTTTACATTACATATTATGCTGTTTGATGAATCTGCGATTATTTTCGTTGTCAATTCTTGCTGAAAAGCTATTGGTTAATTTATTGCTGCACAATAACCATCAGCAATCAGCAGTTGCGGATATCGAAATCTAAACAGCCAATTAATCAAACCAGGCCCATAGACACCTATTTTTTTGTTAGTATTCAAAAAAACCTATTGACACATTTGTCAGATCAATTGTTTGTTGTTTGTAAGTAAATGTCAACAATTGTTTCAAAAGGAAGAAAGCACCTGAGGTTTAATGACTGATTATTTCCAAGGAAATTTCCCATTGCAATCTGTCCCACTGACGAAGAGTGCGGTAATAAGCCACGGCGAAACCGAAGAGGCGAGCGAAAAATTAGCTGCAACGATCGCGATTGCGGCATCAGACCGCAAAGCAGGTGAGATTTTATTGCTCAAAGTAGCAGAGGTATCTTATCTAGCTGATTACTTTGTGATGATGACTGGCTATTCTAAGGTACAGGTCAGGGCGATCGCTCAAGCAATTGAAGGAAAAGTCGAAACTGAGTTGCAACGGCGTCCCTTAAGGACAGAAGGAAAAGTCGAGGGAAGTTGGGTACTACAAGACTACGGTGATGTGATCGTTCACATCATGATGCCCAAAGAACGGGAGTTTTATAATTTAGAAGCGTTCTGGATTCATGCAGAGCGTATTTCCCTTCCAGAATCTGATGAGGGTGAGGGTAAGCCAACATGATTAAGTCTTCGGTTTCAAACTGCCCAGTTCCTACAGACCAACAACCACTCAATGAATACGAAGAGTTAAAAACTTCCTGGCTGTTTCGTGATACTACTTTAGATTGGCGCGAGTATATCACGAAACTTGTTTGGATTTGGGGTTTATCTTGGCTTTTTGCTGGGCCGATAGCTGCGGCAAGTTTTCCCCCTCACAAGTATATTGCACATTTTCTTCTGTGCGGTGCAGCTGGAGCAAGTGTTGGGTTAGTGCTGATACTGGTAAGGTTGTACTTAGGCTGGTTCTACGTGTGCGATCGCCTTTGTAGTCCCACAGTATTTTATGAAGAGTCCGGCTGGTACGACGGTCAAACTTGGACAAAGCCACAGGAAGTCCTCAACCGCGATCGCTTAATTGTTGCATACGAAATCAAACCCATTTTGCGACGGTTACAATTTACCTTTGCTGGCTTGGCGGGAATGTACGTTATTGGTACTATAGGTTGGCATTTGTTTTAAAGAATTATTGGTCATTGGTCATTAGTCTTTAGCTAAAGACTAATGACCAATGACCAATGACTAATTAATTAAAAAAGGTAATAAATATAAACCCATGACAATGGGAAAACGAACTCAAGCCACAGCACTGGAAGTCCGGTTGCTGCGGGAAGGTATTATTGAATCCAGGCATATAGTCCAAGCTGTTGTCTGCGACGAACGAGGACGGGTTCTAACCGTTGCTGGAAATTCTGAAACTGCTGCATTTATCCGTTCAGCCCTCAAACCATTTCAGGCACTGGCTGTCACCACAACAGGTACACTGGAACGCTATCAACTCAGCGATCGCGACTTAGCAATTATCACAAGTTCCCATAAAGGAAGAATAGATCAAGTCCGACAGGTATTTAACATCCTTTGGCGGGCGGATCTTGACCCAACTATACTCCAGTGTCCAATTCCTGAAGGCAAACACAGTCCTTTGGAATACAATTGCTCTGGAAAACATGCGGGAATGTTAGCTGTTTGTCAGCAACGCCATTGGCCCTTGAATAATTACTTGGATCGCAAGCACCCAATACAGCAGTTAATTTTGGGCAAAGTAGCAGAGTTGCTGCGAATGCCAGCAGCAGAATTTATCAGCGCTCATGACGACTGTGGCGCACCAACTTATCTGATGCAACTCGGTCACATGGCATCTTTATATGCACTGTTGGCCTCTAGTACCAACTTGGATATGGAGCGCATCGTCCGTGCCATGACTCATCACCCCGCAATGGTAGCAGGAGATGGAGAATTTGATACGGAACTGATGCGCTTAACTCCAGGAGAACTAGTCAGTAAAACTGGTGCCGAAGGAGTGCAGTGCATTGGTAGACTCGGTGAAGGCTTGGGATTGGCAATCAAAGTCATGGATGGGGCAAAACGGGCAAAATATGCCGTTGCTATTCACTTACTCCAGCAAATGGGGTGGATTAGTCCCAGCGCCGCCGAAAGCCTCTCAGAAAAGTTTGTCACCTTGGGAAAATACAAGCGTTTAGAAGTAATTGGAGAATTATCATTTTTGTAGTTGCCAAACTCTTGACTATAGGTTATAGTATAGAAGTTAAGAGCGACGCGGGATAGAGCAGCCTGGTAGCTCGTCGGGCTCATAACCCGAAGGTCAGTGGTTCAAATCCACTTCCCGCCACCAAATAAAATGTAAAACAAAACCCTACAATCAGTAAAGATTGAGGGGTTTTGTTTTATTTTGATCTATTCTGGAAGAAATAGCCATCTAAAAGGCGCGGAGAATCATGGTTGTGAAGTTGCAGCGACCAATTTTAGTGGGAGGATTGGGACTTTCCTTTTCTCTGTGGATGTTGGACAGTTGGCACGATTCTATAGTGCAGGTGGGTGAGTTTGGTTTGTTAAGTGCTTTAGCTGTAGGTGGTGGTTTGTGGTTATTCCAGCAAAATCGCCCCAAAGACAGTTTAAAGCAGCTAGATAGTATGGTGGTTGATCGAGCGACTGTGGAAAGTGCGATCGCTAAAACTGAAACTGTAATTAACCAACTAGCACAAGAAGCAGAAAACCATCCAGCCTTAGAGATACTCAGAGAACAAGTTGCCCAATTGTTGCTGGAATTAGACAGACAACAAATTAAAGTAGCTGTGACTGGCGGAAAATCCGTGGGTAAAAGCACTTTAATTCAACTGCTACAAAATCTAGAGACACAAAATTTCGTGTCTCTAGAAGAGACAGCACCTTTGTTTAAAGAAGTGGGTGAAAATTCAGATGCGGCTATTTTGGCAGAAGTAGCAAAATCTGATTTTGTTCTATTTCTGACAAACGGTGATTTAACAGACTCAGAATTTCAAACCTTACAGCAGCTAAAGGCAGCAAATCAGCCTAATATGCTGGTTTTCAACAAACAAGACCAGTATTTAACCGATGAAAGCGCCAACATCCTGCTGTCATTGAAACAGCGGATGCAGGGAAATGTAGTTGCAACTGCGGCCTCTCCCATTGCCATCAAAGTCCGAAAACATGAGGCTGATGGTTCTGTGCAAGAGTGGATGGAACAACCAGCAGCTGATATCCAGCAGTTAACTCAGCAGTTGGGTGAAGTTTTAGCACAGCAAAGACAACGGCTAGTTTGGGTAACTACCATGAGGAAAGCCGGATTGTTGAAAGCTGAGGCGAAAAATTGGCTGAATGGAACCAGAGGCGATCGCGCCACCCCAATTATTGAACAATATCAGTGGATAGCTGCTGCTGCTGCCTTTGCTAATCCAGTACCAGCCTTTGATATTCTGGCAACTGCGGCAATTAATGCTCAAATGGTAATGGATTTGGGTAATCTCTATCAGCAAAAATTTTCCCTAGAACAAGCACAAACCGTAGCTGGAACAATGGGAAGTTTAATGCTGAAATTGGGTTTAGTTGAACTTTCTACAAAGGCTATTAGTATTGTTCTGAAAAGTAATGCCCTTACCTTTGTTGCTGGTGGCGTAGTGCAGGGAGTAAGTGCGGCTTATCTGACTAGAGTCGCAGGGTTAAGTCTAGTTGAATATTTCCAACAGCAGGAAATAGCCATAGATTCTGGGACTGGTTTGAATTTGGAAAATTTGCGGCAAACATTGCAAAAGGTATTTCAGCAAAATCAGCAAATTGGTTTTTTGCAGGGGTTTGTTAAGCAAGGTGTGAAGCGTTTGTTGCCCGAAGTCCAACAAGTTGGAGTAGTTGGCATTCAGAAGGCAGTGGGATAATCTCATACACAGGATTACCGAATTTTGGATTTTGGATTTAATTATTCAAAATCCAAAAATTAAATTGGTTTCAAGCTCCCAATTTTCACCAGGGATCAAAAATAAATAAACATCTTTGTTTCAACAAAGATGGTTGATCCATGTATTTGAGCTAGAATCCAAAATTGGCTGAAACTTTCGTGGTACTGTAGTTAAACCTAAAATTTACCCAAGCCTAAAATAGGCTTGGGTGTATTTAAGAATATCGTGAGAGTTGCGAGTTACCTAAAAATTGTGAATAAGGATAATTAGCTAAACAGCACCACTGTTTCTATTAAACAGAATAGCTATAGTTTTGAAAATTAGCTTTAAATCGTACAATAAACTCCAATTTTTTTGATACTGCAAATCCAGACGAATTACATCTTCAAAACTACGGACTGTAGAACGTCCATTTACTTGCCATTCGCCAGTCATACCGGGTTTTACATCTAAACGTTGCCACTCTGGTACTTCATAGCGTTCCACTTCATCGGGTGTCGGTGGTCGAGTGCCTACTAAACTCATCTCTCCTTTGAGGACATTCCAAAATTGGGGTAATTCATCAAGACTAGTTCGCCGTAACAAGCGTCCTACCTTAGTAATTCTGGGATCATTCTCATTCTTGAAAAAAGCACCTTGCACTTGGTTTTTAACTTGGGATTTTTTTGCTTCCGCATCCACACACATAGAGCGGAATTTCCAAATCTTAAACCGCTTACCCATCCAGCCACAGCGGGTTTGACAAAAGAAAATAGGCCCGGGATCGTTAATTTGAATAGCGATCGCAATTGGAATAAATAAAATTCCTGTAATTAATAAACCAATCACTGACCCGACAATATCTAAGAATCGTTTCATCCAAGATGCCATAGAAGGGTGAGTAGTGGGTAACTGCTCTACTTTACGGGAAGTTGTCTTACGATTATCTAGTACATCATCTTGTTCTATTAACGGCCTATCTTCCACAAGCTCTAAAGGAAAAACCTGATCCAACCCTGTGAGTTTTAGGACTGCCATGACTTGAGGTGTTACATTTCGCAGTGTTAATGTAATATCCTGAGTCTGAGCGTATTTAAAATTACTTACCAGGGCACCTAAACCACTACTATCGATAAAAGTAGTTTGGTGAAAGTCAATGATGATTTGCTTGGGATGTGAATTGGGCTGGATTAAGCCTTGGCAGGTTTGCTTAAAGCCTAAAGCCTCTAGCACGCTCAACCGCGTCGGCACCTGCACTATAGCCGTGTCGTTAAGGGAATTAACTGGAAAATCGACCTCTGTCGGTTGGCTAGTCATGAAGCTCTGCACTTTCGTTGCCATGTATAATGTAATATGCCAAACATTACTTTGTCCTACAAGATTACTTAACCTAATATCGGAATTAGTGGTAATCAGGACTAACTGCTATTTACCGAGGCTGAGATTGGAGATCGCTAGCGACGATTCACAATAGAACAAGAAGCCAAAAAACATCCTTGCTGTTGTGCCGACGCAGCGCGATCGCGTTGCTCTCATCAAATGATTTCTAAAAATACGGTTACACCTACCGCACGCCTGATTGAGGTCTTTTCTGCCATTCAAGGGGAAGGACTGAATGTAGGGACACGTCAGATATTTATTCGTTTTGCTTTGTGTGATTTGCGCTGTCACTTTTGTGATAGTGCCCACACTTGGAATGCACCTACAACTTGTCGGATAGAGCGATCGCCTGGATTGCGCGACTTTGAAATCCACTCTAACCCCGTCCCATTACCCATATTAATCGAATGGGTGGAACAGCAAAATCTACCTTGTTTACACGATAGCATTAGCTTAACTGGCGGCGAACCACTTCTTCATGCCTCATTTCTAACGCAGTTTCTACCCCAAGTGCGAGCCATAACTGGTCTACCTATATACTTAGAAACCGGCGGACATCGCCCAGAACAACTAGCAATGATTATCCCATACTTAGACTCTGTAGGTATGGATTTAAAATTGCCCAGTGTTAGCGGCGAAAGTCATTGGCAAGAACATAGTAAATTTCTCCAGTTATGTTATGACTCATATTTAAATGTTTTTGTCAAGATAATTGTGTCTCAAAACACAGATCCCGCCGAGTTGGAACGTTCAGCTTCGTTGGTGGCAGAGGTTAGTCCAGATATCCCAGTATTTTTACAACCTGTCACGCCTTTGGCTGTATCAGAACAATTTTCTCCAGTACCTGTACTTGCGCCTTCCAGCGATCGAGTTTTGACGTGGCAAGCTTTGATGAAGGGGTTTGTCAAGCACGTGCGCGTGATCCCCCAAACGCATAAAATGCTGAACCAGTTGTAAAATTTGAGTTTGATAAAGATGTAGTCAAGAAAAAAGTAAGATTTTATGAAATCGTAATTGGGCTGTTGTCGCTAATTAGGGAGGCAGCAGCCTCCTTAGTATGCAGTCTAATTAGCTAAATCAAAAGACCACTAAGAGGTTTTATTACGTAAAATCTTCCTTCTCCAACTCAAAGAGAAACTTGAACTAAAGTTCAAGGTAGGGAGAGCTTCGTTAAAGCCACGTTGATTTAGGTGTTTCGGGGGGTGAGCAAATACCCACCCAACCTAATTTATGGTTGCTATAGTGCGCCCTCATCTGGAGTTTTCGATTTAGTTTTTGCCTTATTGGCACTGCGTTTGAGGGCAGAGAGTCTTGCTTCGTATCTCGACCGTTGGCGCTTACTAGGAGTATTATCAATCAGGGTTTTCAAGGCGCTACCGAGACTCTTATAGGCATTGGGAAGGCTATAACCAAAACGAGTTGCTAAAGCGATCGCTTTTTCATCAGCATTGAGCAATTCTCTTAGTTGCTTTTCCCCATTATTCTTTTGGTACAGTCGCCAGCCTGACACGCCACAAAGCGACAAAGCTAACACCAGCAGCAATCCATCTTGTACCCACAATTCCCCTACAGCACCACCTAAACCGATGGCTAGTGCTGCCATTTCCCAACCATCTTTAGGAATTGTGTCATTTTGAACGCGAGCAACCTCATGCCAGAACAGCAGATTACGCTGATCCATTGCGAGGGCATCCCATTTTACCAAATCAATTTGAATTTCTACCTGGTCTTTACCAATTTCTTCGGAGCGAACCAGGGGTGGATTGACCTCAGTTGTGCCTTCAACCGTGACCCAGCTTTGCAGTTCTGGTGGTAGTAAGGCTTTCAACCGCCGGAGTTCGCTCATTTCCGCTTTGGCAGAGGAGGTTGCATAGGATGTCATAATATCCAGCCCCAGAAAATTTCAGTATATAGTGAGGGTATCACTTTGGAGTATAGCTATTTAAGTAACGATCCGTCTCACTCACTAGGAAAACTTCCTCGCTTTTTTCGCGCTTCCATTGCTTTTTCTAGTAAATCTAACAATCCTGGGGCTTCTTCTTGGATACTGAGTAATAGTCTTTCCCCAAGTTCTATATTCCCCGGATCGAGACCTGTTGCCATCACTTCTTGCAGGCGAGGTATTGCTATGCCATCCACAATCTGAACTAATCCACTCAGACAACGGTGAAATTGTCTTTCTGTGAGAATTGAGTCTTCTAAAGGAAACTCAATAATGGCACGAATTTCACCATCGGATGGGTCGTACTCCCATTGCAACATTTTGGTTTCCCAAGAAATGGCAAGCATTGTCTGGAGGATAGCTGCCTTGTGAGGATGGTCTTGGATTCCTGCCAGAACTTGAGGCGCAAATACCCGAAAAAATTTTCCTTCTTCATCCAGTTGGACAACTATTAGGAAATCTTCTAAGTTATCAGCCTCCACACCTGTTATAATTCGGTCTTCTTCATCATCAAAACGGTAGTCCCAACCAAGGTTGTCTAAATAGTTAGCAATCTGTTTGAGGTTAGCTCCCATAAAAGCCTCAAGAACGTGGAGCAGTTGTTACCAGATCTAGTTTAACCTGCTAGGGTTAGTTGTTTGGGTTGGTGTGGATACTTCTAATCCCATAGAAATATGCAATTAGGGTATTGGGTATGGTCATGGGGCATTGAAGATAAGAAAAATAGACGATCGGTCGGCACTATGAATGATATTTTTTGAATGACTCTTGCTGATTATTAAAGAAACGATAATTACTATTTTTCAAACCTTAGCTAGTGAAGGATATAGCACTAACTCGCTTAAATTTTAATATTCTTTTATAGGTTGAATGAATATCTTGCTAGCTCAAGCATGGTACGAAGATTTTTAATTAAATTTGAAATTTTATGCAAAGTGTAAATAATTTATACATAGCATCTGAGGCTTTTAAAAATATAAGTAAAAACTTCAACTACTGCTTTTAAAAGTGAATAAATCTAGCACAGATGCAGATACAGTTTTATATTACAAGCAACAAATTGTTTTCACGGAATGATTGTAGTGAGCAATACATTTTTGATTGTCGAGTATCAATGAAGTTGATGCGTAAATCAGTATTAATTCTAGCGATCGCACCCCTAGTCTTTTTGATCGCTGCTTGTGGTGAAGAGTCAGCACAAACAGCAAATACAGCCAGTACTCCAGGCAGTACTCCAGCAGCGCCAGCAACTACGAAATCGCTGGGATAGTATTAAAAGCCGTGGTCAGTTAATTTGCGGTGTCAGCGGTGAAGTGCCAGGGTTTAGCTTTGTGGGAACTGATGGTAAATACAGCAGTATTGATGTAGATGTCTGTCGCGCGATCGCTAGGATTAAAACCAGGGTTAACAATGCGGCTGGTGATTTTTCCCCAAGCCTTGCGGGTAATTAATTCCACCATTGACGAGTCAATATCTTAATTTGACGAAAAATACCAGTTTAGCGATCGCGATCGGCTACCTCGATATTTATTTTGTCACCTCCACCACTTTTAACCAAACTGGGAGAGCCGTAGAAGTGATATTACTGATTATGCTCACCTATCTCACCCTGAGTTTGACCATCTCTATAGTTATGAATTTATTTAATCGCACTGTGCAAATTAAAGAGAGATGAGGGGAATGGAGGAGATGAGGAAGAGGAGGAAACTGTTGAGGCTGACATTTGAGCCTTTGAACTCGAAAGTTGAGCCTCTGAACTCGGAAGTTGAGCCTTTGAACTCGGAAGTTGAGCCTCTGAACTCGAAAGTTGAGCCTTTGAACTCGGAAGTTGAGCCTCTGAACTCGAAAGTTGAGCCTTTGAACTCGGAAGTTGAGCCTTTGAACTCGGAAGTTGAGCCTTTGAACTCGGAAGTTGAGCCTTTGAACTCGAAAGTTGAGCCTCTGAACTCGGAAGTTGCACCTTTAAGATTGAAATATGAGTTTTGACCAATAACTAATGACAAATGACAAATGACAAATTAACTTGGCTATGTAAAAACCTGTTCAGTACTTGGTACAACAGCTTATTAACTGTTGTCTGTTTAGTGTTACTGTTTTGGATACTGCGAGGAGTTATAACTTGGACAACTACTCAAGCACAATGGGCAGTAATTCAGGTTAATTTACGTTTATTTTTAGTTGGTAGATTTCCGCAAACGCTATATTGGCGAACTTGGATTGTGCTGGCGATCGCTTCGACTTTAGGTGCTATCAACTGGGGGTGTATTCTTTGGCAAGCAACAGTTAACAAAGCGTAGAATTGCTTTATTTGCTTTCATCATCGGTGTTTTGTGAGTTGTTTTACCACTAGACTTTACATCCCGCCTTTGGCTATTTAGTGCCGCATACATGGCTGAAAACGTGCGCGGTGGACTCCAATCAATTCCTCGTGGACAAATTGAAGCCGCAAAAGCACTAAACTAACAAACAGCATCCAATGTTACTAATACCCCTTACTCGTTTTTCCATTGCTCGCGAGGTGGTAAGGCGTCATGGTTAGATTGAAACGCACCCGCAGGAGCATAAATATCACTACTCAAAGCCTCTCCCGTCTCAGCGTCGATAATCGTTGTAATGGTAGCGCGATCAAAGTGACCGGCGCGGGGAATTGTAAAATCTGTTAATTCCGTAATCAATTCGTACACTAATCGATTGCTGGATATCTCTGGATTTTGGGACTCTACACCAACCACTTTTTTAGAGGTGGCTAAATATTCGCCAAAATGCACAAGTTTGATGGATTTAATCACAGCTTTTTTGTTGACCCAGGCAAGAATTTTAGCTTGTGGAATCAATTTGTCAGCAGTCAACGTACTGTTGTCTCTTAGCTTAATAGTAGTTGGTTTAGGAGTAGTTACAGGTTTAACTAGTTGTCTGGATGGTACGGGTTGAGCTTGTGTGTATCCCACAGGAATCAAAAGTGCTAACAAACCGCCAATTACAAATTTCTTCATGAAACCACTTGTAATCAATAAACTTTTTGTCCCACAACTTCACACCAAGCTTGAGCAAGAAATCCATCTGGGTGCTGACTCCATTGTCGCAAAGCATGGCTCATTGAAGTGTAAAGCATAAATATTCCCCTCCAGAAAATTAGCATTACTGACACCTTGGGTGAAAGCACTCTCAGCAGCTATCCGAATTTGAGACGCTTCTGTGTCAATACCTGTAAGCGTACCAGGGGCAATGACTTTTGCTAAACCCAAAGCGATCGCACCAGGGCCGCAACCACAATCTAGTAATTTCATCCCTAGACGTAAATAAGGCGTAAAAAAAGCAGCATGAGTATCTACGCTGCGATTTGCCATAAAATTCGTCGCATTGCTCGAATAACCTGGAGTATACTTTTCCGGCATAGCTTTGACTCCCTGCAATATCTGTACGAGTATCATCAGCAGGGAATTTTCAGATGTCCAATATATATTTAGATAAAATTGAAACTTATAAAATATCAAAAAAATGGAACTGCGACATCTGCGCTACTTTATTGCTGTAGCTGAAGAACTGCACTTCAGTAGAGCCGCCGAGCGACTGCACATTGCTCAACCGCCCTTAAGTCAGCAAATTCAGCAATTAGAGGCGCAATTGGGGGTAGAACTGTTTCAGCGCAAAACTAAGCGACAGGTACAGCTAACCGAAGCTGGGCAAGTTTTTTTGCAAGAAGCTTATCAACTTTTAGCTCAACTGGAAAAAGCAATTGAGTTGACTCAACGGACGGGAAGAGGTGAGAAGGGACAACTACGAATCGGGTTTACCAGTTTGGTAACTTATGATTTGCTTCCTGTGATTTTGCGGCGGTTCCGAGAACAGTTTCCAGAAGTAGAGTTAGTATTGCAGGAATTAACCACAACTCAGCAGGAACAAGCGCTACAGGAACGCCGCATCCATGTAGGCTTTGCCCATCCACCTTTAGAAGACAACACACTTAATCAAGAATGCATTCAGCAAGAAGCTTTAATTGTGGCCATGTTAAAAACTCATCCCTTAGCTGAACAAGAAAAGATTTCAGTGCGATCGCTAGTAAACGAAAACTTTATCATGTTCCCTCGCCATTTGGGGCCGGGACTGTACGACCAAATCGTGAGTCTTTGTCAGCAAGGAAATTTCAGTCCAAAAGTGACTCAAGAAGCGATTCAGATGCAGACGATTATCGGATTGGTTTCAGCGGGAATGGGGATTGCGATCGCACCGTCTTCATTGCAAAATCTTCAAAGAACTGGTGTAGTTTATCGAACTCTAGAAGAGAAAACACCACTAGTAGAAACAGCTATAGTGTGGCGGGAACAAGATATGACACCTGTACTAAGGGAATTTCTACAAGTTGTCATAAGTAGTTAACTAGCACCATAGTGATTTTATCTAAGTTGGTGGAAAATAGGGCGATCGCAGTCCTCATTTCTCCACAACAATTGCCTACCTTTATTGCCCAACCGATTAGTCAACAATATCTACCCTTGATCCACCCAAAGTTACAAAATTTGATGAATACTCTCTACAACCTGCTCAAGAAAATCAACTGTATCACCAACCATTGATTCGTCGATATACCAGCGATTACCTATGTTGAGGGTAGGATCTATATCTGCTTCATGAGCAATTTTGTTTCTGCGATCCACAATTAAAGTAAGTTGTTGCTTAATATCTTTAGGAGGTTTACCCATTTTGGTAGCAACCTCATCCCACAATTTTTTATCAGAAATTTGCCTAATTGCATCAGCTATTTTGTCAGGCTGCTGAAAGCTTTGATAACTTAGACGTTCTCGAATCTCATCTTCTAACCATGAAGTATTATTTAATCTATTTAAAATACTATTTGATATAGCTGGAATTAAACCAGAAATAGTATGAGACTGCTGTAAAAAGTTAGCTCCATAAACCTGCTGTATATCACTCTCTATCCAAGAGGCGATATCTATGGCTATTCTTCTATCCTCACGAGCGCTTCCTAAGGAAACTTGAAAACGAGAAAAGGCTGATTGAGTGGTATTAGCTGAAGACACTGGTTCAGCACGTTGTCCTCGATGAATTTCCAGCATACCCAACGTGACAACCTCATGGATATAATAATCCAAGGCACTAATAGTTAGCACTAGTGCAGCTCTTAAAATGTCTGAAAGATCCAGTGCAGCAGTAGCTTGAGCCTTAACGGAAGTATGAAGAGCAATCAGATCCCGAACACGCTCAATACTAATGCGAAATTGGTCAAGCGCTGACTGCATAAGTGGATGATAATGCAATAATTTTATCTGCTAAATCAGAAAAAGTTTCTCTAAATTCATTTTGCTTTCTTTGATTAGCTTCTAATATTACGCCTTTCTGGTTTAATTGTTCAGATGTTAGAGCATGAACTGGTGTACTGTGTACCACTGATAGAGCAATTAAGCTGTTAGAATAAGGAATTTTTGTCAGGGTAAAACTATCATTCATATCCTGCTCGGTATAGACTTGCTTTGGTAATAACAGATTATTTTGTTCTAGAACTGGTACTAATTTATGAGTAACTGTATTCTCTATTTTTTGTATCCATGTTTGAAATGCTGCTGTTTCTTTACCCCTAATAATTCTATAGTTTTGAACTATAGTTCCTAAAAATTTCAAGGTAAATTCTGGAAATGGATAAACAGCTTCCTTTAATATAGGGTTTGCACTTGCTATCCTTGCCCAAGCACACCACTTTGATAAAATTCTAGACAGAGAATCAATTGCCATCACAGAGATAAAATCAGCATTTGTAGGCACTAAGAAAAAGTCACTTGTCATCAGCAAATTCTGATTGATTGCTCCTAAACTTGGACTCATATCAATCAGAATATAGTCAGCATTAAATTTATTAGCAGTTTTTTCCAAGAGATCAGAAATAGCACCTGGCAAGTTTTTGAGTGTCTGAATTGATCCACTGACTTCCTGCGCGATACCTAATGTTACTTCGTATTCAGCAAAGCCTACATGACCAGGTAATAAAAATAAACCTTCTTGTCCTTCTATCGGAATACAATCTACAGCTTCAATAGCCCGTGGCTGTGACTCAAAAGCAGGAGCCAAGCCAGTTTTTATATTTGAATGTGTGTTGTAGATGTTTTCTATTCTTGCTTCGTCATCTTCAGTTTCTTCTTTTAGAGCTATTCCTGTTAGATTACATTGAGGATCAGTATCTACAAGGATAACTCTCTTACCCTTTGAAGCAAGCATCCAACCTAAGTTAAAAGTCGTTGTGGTCTTACTGACATCACCTTTATGATTGAACAAGGCAATTTTGTGAACCATCTTATTTTGCTTTTGATACTTCTGAAATCTTTTGAACACAGGTATCATTTCAGAACCTGTATGACTTAAATATAGCTTCTAAAAAGCTTACAGAATAGTAAGTTAATCGTGTTTTGAAGCAACTAGGAGAAATAGAGGAAGAAAAATGAACGATCGCTACAGTATGGTAATTCAATGGTCAGATGAGGATAATTGCTACTTAGTACACTTACCCGAATTCCCTTGGCAGCAATTCCACACTTATGGCAAGACTTATGAAGAAGCCGCTAAACATGGACATGAAGTGATTGAATCTCTGATTGAATGGTATGGAGAGCAAGAAAAACCTCTGCCAGAACCAATTACTTTTCCTCAGAAACCGTTAAAAGTGGCTTAAATATTTTTAGATGCTTTGCACAAGTAAGGCGATATGTCCGATGGGCTACGCCTACGCACCCTTACCCCAATCCCTCAAAATTAGCACTTTCCCCTTCCGACTCAACAGGCTCAAACTTCACCTTCTTGTATAAATCCTCTAGGGAAATCTCAAATGGTACAGTTACAAGTGCGATCGCTTCATCTTCTTCATCATATTCACGAAGCGTCCATTGCTTTTTCCCAGTTTTGGAAAATTGCTCTACATGAATCCGAGTTTGATTAATTAATAGATATTCTTGGAAAGTGGAAATAGTTCGGTAAGCCTGAAATTTATCCTCGCGATCGTAGTTTTTAGTAGATTTAGACAAAACCTCAACAATAACTTGGGGATTTGTAATAATATCTGTACGGTTGTTGAAAAATTCTGGTTCACAGGCTATTACTGTCACATCTGGATACGTGTAGATACGCTTTTGGTGTATCCACAGACGCATATCGCTATTAAACACTTCGTATTCTTGTTGTCTGAACGCGAAGTTTAACACAGCATAGAAATTACCAGCTATACGATTGTGATTTGCTGTTCCACCCGCCATAGAAATTATTTGCCCGTCAATGTATTCACTTTTGTAGTCAGCAGCTTCTTCTAGCTCTAAATATTCCTCTGGGGTATAGTATCGCTTTTCTGTTATTTGCATAGTTCTATCGGGTAGCAATGTTTAAGATACGGAGCGTCTACGCACTAAAGATATTTGACCCATGTTTACCGAACAGTTTAACGTGGTTGGATAGAGGTGTTATGTACTTTGTAAAAAGTGAACGTAGGCGCAGCTCGCCGTAGGCATCGCTATCTAAAATTCACAAAGTAACTGTTAGCTTCCTTTCCTACTGATAACCAGCTGCTTGTAACTTAAATAACTTGGCATAACGTCCTCGTACCTGTAATAATTCTTCGTGAGTTCCCTGTTCTATAACTTCCCCGTTTTCTATAACTACGATTTTGTCAGCCATCCGTACCGTTGAGAAGCGATGGGAAATCAAAAGTACCATCTGATTTTGAGTAATAGCGCGAAAATGATTGAAAATCTCAAACTCAGCTTGGGCATCTATTGCTGATGTTGGTTCATCTAACACCAAGATATCTGCTTGCGATCGCATAAAAGCACGAGATAAAGCAATTTTCTGCCATTGTCCCCCCGAAAGTTCCTGTCCTCCCTTAAACCAACGACCAAGTTGAGTTTGGAAGCTTTGGGGTAATTGGTCAATAAAAGATTGGGCCATGCCTTTTTCAGCAGCAATTTGCCAATAGGTTTTGTTTTCGAGATGTTCTACATCGCCCACGCCAATATTCTCCCCCACAGTGAACTGGTAGCGGACAAAGTTCTGAAAAATCACACCAATCCGACGACGCAACACATCCACATCCCATTCCTGCAAGTCCAAGCCATCTAAGAAAATTCGCCCAGAGTCCGGGGTGTAAAGTCGGGTAAGTAGTTTGATTAAAGTAGTCTTACCGGAACCGTTTTCACCGACAATTGCCAGTTTCTCTCTGGGTTTCAAGTGTAGCGAAATGTTTCTCAACGCTGGCTTAGAACTTCCTGGATAAGTAAATGATACGTTCTCAAAACGGATACCATCTTGGGAATTTAAACCAATGGTTGCTTTACCCCAAGATTTTGGTACTTCCTCTTCCAAAAAATCATAGAGATTTGATAGATATAGGTTGTCTTCATACATCCCTCCAATAGAAGTGAGGGCATTGGAGAAAGTAGACTGTCCTTGGCGAAACACAGTGAGATACATTGTCATATCTCCCAAGGAAATCTTACCTAGCACTGTTTCCAGGACAATCCAAGCATAAGCTAGGTAAAAAGCACCTGTACTGACTAAACCCAGGAGATACCCCCACAATCCTCGCCGCAGAGTCAAATCGCGGTCTTCACCATAGAGTTGTTCAAACAGGTTGCGGTAACGTTCTAGCAGCATCTCTCCCAGCTGGTAGAGTTTGACTTCTGTGACAAAATCTTCTCTTGCTAGCAGATTTTCTAAGTAGTTTTGTTGACGAGTTTCTGGCGCACGCCAACTAAACAAGCGAAAGCCTTCTCCAGCAAACTTTGTTTCCGCAATAAATACAGGCATAGCTGCCAAAACCAGTACCACCACCGCCCAAACTGAGAAATTTACTAGCAAAATCCCGTAGGTAATCAGGGAAAGGGCACTTTGCACCAATCCAAAGGTGCGATTTACTAAGGATAGGGGACGAACTGATGCTTCTCTGCGGGCATTGGTCAACTTGTCATAAAATTCTGAGTCTTCAAACTGCCTAAGATCCAGTGTCAGCGCCTTTTCTAAGATGAGTACATTCACTCGCTGACCCATTAGCGCCCGCAATAACGATTGACAAATGATGATTCCCCGTTGACCGCCTGCTAGTAAAATTACAGCGATCGCTTCTAATCCTACATAAAATAGAGACGGATAAATATTGACAAAACCATTATTTTGTGAGTTAACTTGAGATGCAAATACCACTGCATCAACAATTAACTTACTAATGTAGGATATAGCGGCCGGTAAAAGACCAGCTACTAAAGTTAAACTTGCCAGAAGAATAGTAAGCGATCGGCTGGTAGTCCATACCAAGGTTACAGCCCGTCCACTGTAGCGGAAAACCGTCAGTGATTGGCGTAGAATATTTCTTTTTTTTTAATCTTCATCTTTCTTTGCGCGAGATACCCCAGCTTGGGCCGATCTTCCTGACTTTATTTAATCTTTATTAATTTTACCAAAAAATAACTTAGAACTGAGGAGCCAGAATGACGGGTGTACGACTAAGTGGTGACTCTCATACTTAGGTTAATGGATATTCTGAATTCTGGATTCTGACTCTTGACTCCTGTTTATATTTTTATCCCCACAATCTCCGGCCTGCTTTTCCACTTAATTTTTGGTGAGTATCTTCCAATAAAGCTGGAATATTTAACTTTTCTGGACACCGAGGCAAACAGTCGCCGCATTCTGTACATCGGTTGCCTTTGATGCCAGGGAACCAGTGACCTGCATTTTCAAACATTCCATAACGATATTGACCATAATCTTTCATGTCGTATGCTACTGCAAGATTACGTAACCGCAATACCTCTGGAATATTGATATTTTCTGGACAGGGCAAACAAGCATAACATTGGCTACATTTACCAGTTTTTAAAGCAACTTTTTGGTGATTTTCTAACCTCTGGAAAACAGAATTTTCTGCTGATGTTAACTCTCCATCATCGTCAGCGATTTGCAAAGGTTCCTTTAATTCATCTGGGTTGGCTGGGCCTATACTCAAAGTAGTAATACGGTTATCGCTAAGTAAAAATCGATAACTTAATTCTAAGGGTGAATACGGAGAACAGAGGTCTTTTAAGGTTTGAGGTGGCGTATACAACTGTCCTCCCTTATCAGCAGGGGAAATAATGAAAATGCCCATATCCTTTTCGGCAGCTAGTTGAATTGCTGGTGCGTGCCGTTGAAAAAAATAGTAATAATGCAGATAGACAAATTCAAAAAAATCTGTATTGATTGCAGCCTGAATTAACTCTAATGAGCCGTGGGTGGAAAAACCAACGTGTCGGACTCGTCCATCAGCAACAGCTTCTTCTACAGCTTGCATACAGCCATTTTTGGCTTGTACCCACTCCAAATGTTGCCAAGTGTTCAAGCCATGAATGCCTAAGCAATCTAAATAATCTAGCTGTAATCGTTCTAGGGATTCGTCGATGCACCGACGCATAGAGTCAGCATCTGCTATGGCTGGAATTTTGGTAGTGATGTAAAGCTTCGTTCGGGGTACTGACAACCCAGCTTTTAGCATCCTACCAAGAAACTCCTCGCTTTTGCCGTAACCTCTAGCAGTTTCTAGATGATTAATTCCTAACGCTAAGGCTTGTTCGATGGTCTGGTGAGCATTTTCAAAAGAAGCCAGGTAGCGCATTGTTCCCAAGGAAAAAACCGAGAGGTGTAAATTCGTTTTTCCAAAGCGTCGGTATTGCATCTTTAAAAAGAGTTAGGAGTTGAACCAATTAACTTATAACTCCTAACTCCTAACTTTTTTAACTGTCGCCATTACCAAAGCGCTTGATCAAATCTTCAGGACGGAGATTGGAAATAAATTCCCGGAAGGCTTGCTGTTCGGCTTCATCTGCATCTCGATCAACAGGGATGGAAGCATCGGCAATCACTTCTTCCATTACCCAGATGGGGGTATTTGTACGTAGGGCAATGGCGATCGCATCGCTAGGACGCGCGTCAATTTCCTTTTTGACCTCGCCTTGCTGGACAATTAAAGCTGCATAAAATGTATCCTTTTGCAGGGAATGAATGATCACCTTTTCTAGAGTCATATTCCAAGTCTCTAGAAGATTCACAATCAGGTCGTGGGTTAAGGGTCTGGGAGGCTTCTGATTCTCCAGTGCGCCCATAATTGCCCTAGCCTGTTCCTGACCGATGTAAATTGGCAAAGCCCGCCGATCTGAAGAATCTTTCAAAAGAACGATCGGACTGCGGGTTATGGCATCTAATGCTATGCCAGCAACTTTCATTTCAATCATTGCCTAAGCCTCTACAATGCTTTGAGAGCCTTGGATGCTGTGTAACAAATAGTACCCCTTTTTAGGCGGTTTGGCGAGAGTAATAAACATAAGCATTTGTTCTCTATAATTGCTTCTATTAAACTCCGAACTTGTGGTGAAAACCAGAGTAAGTCAAATTGGTCTTCTTAGACAATAACCTTCTTACCCAAGTATGCCCTGTGAAGGATGCTAATGTGTTAATATTCCTATGCGAAAAAAAGTCAGAAAATATACTTGGATGTTCGAGATTTATGTGACAATTACCAATTGATTCCAGGCAAAATTAGGCAATAAATAGAGTTAGTTTGACAAAAAAGCCGTGTTTACAGGATTAATCCAAGCATTAGGAACGATGGAACCCTTAGGGGGCGATTCTTGGCAAATTACTTGTGTAAGCCAGTCGGGTGAAGTAATTATGCAAGATTTGGCTTATGGTGACAGTGTTGCTGTAGATGGTGTTTGCCTGACAGTGGAACAAGTTTTAAAAGACGGGTTTATTGTCACTGCTTCACCAGAAACTCTACGCCGCACCACTCTAGGAGGTGAGCAAACGCAACAGAGATATGTCAATTTAGAAGCGTCGCTAAAGGTAGGCAGCAAAGTTGGCGGTCATTTTGTGATGGGTCATGTAGACGGCATCGGTCGATTGCTAGTGGCAGAACAAACGGCTAATTCTTGGGAAATGACCTTTATTGCATCCGAAGCGATCGCACGGTATATTGTCCCCAAAGGTAGCATTGCCGTCAATGGCATCAGCCTCACAGTCGCCGCTTATGAGCCAGAACTCTCCCAATTCAAAGTAGCGGTAATTCCCCTCACATACAGCGAGACAAATATTCGCTATTTGGTTGCTGGGAGTTTGGTAAATCTAGAAGGGGATATCCTCGGCAAATACGTCGAAAAATTCCTTTATTCTGGCAACCCACACGCTACACCCTCTGATAACAATAGTATAGATGGCATTACACCCGCATTCTTAGCAGAACACGGGTATTTGTAATTAAAAAAGTTAGGAGTTAGGAGTTAGGAGTTTTAAATTCATAACTCTTCACTCCTCACTCCTAACTTTCTTTTAACTGCCTGGTTGCTGGCTTACCTGAGCGGTCTGTAAGCCTCGCACTAACTGGCTGAGGCCACTTTGTAATTCCACGCCTGGGTCACTAGCAACCCACCCATCTTGTGTCAGGTGACGAACTTCAAAGTGCAAGTGAGGGCCTGTGGAATTCCCGGTGCTGCCAACTAGACCAATGACAGTTCCAGGTTGTACCCTCTGACCGGGTTGAACAAGAATTTCTGACATGTGACCGTAGAGAGTTTGTTCAGCAGATTTGTGATTTAGGATAACGGTTAAACCATAACCACCCACCCAGTTAGCAGTTTCCACTTGACCCGCAGCAGCTGCCAAAACTGGTGTTCCTGTAGGCGCACCCAAGTCTGTACCAGCATGGAAGCGTTGATTACCTGTGATTGGATGAATTCGCCAACCAAACAAAGAAGTAATGGGAGCGGGAATAGATAGTGGATACATCATTCCTGTACCACTATAGGCGACTCTCCCCATGTAGGGAATTTGCGGCAATACTGATGCCAGTGAGAAGTCGTAAGCTACCTTGCTGGGGCGGGGTGCAATGTTACCATCTGCCATTGGTGGCGGTAAAGTCCCACCACTCGGTGTAATGGGAGCTGCACTCACTGTTGTTGGGCTGAACTCGCTGGGAGTCGGGATAAACCGATTCGGGCGAAATGCGCTCTTGGTGACGACACCGCTAGAACCACTTTCAGCAGCACGCCATCTACTGGTGTTGCCAGTAGTTGCAATCTGCCGCACGGGTGGAACTACTGGTAATTGGGCATTTTGACTTCTTCTGAGCCAATTAGGTGCTGGTTTACCATTAGAATTAGCTACACTCCTTTGGGGTACTTTGGCGCAAACGCCGCCTAATACACTTTGCCCTGATGGCAAAATGGCTCGACAACCACTGGAGCGTTCTGTAACAATTACAGAGTTTGGTGCTTGATAAGTAGCTGTTGCACCATTGTCATAACTATTAGGATCGATATAGGCGTTATTATAATCCTTGGTTTTCTCCGCCGTTGCACTGACAGGGCTGTTGGAGTTATTTGATGGTTGAGCAACTACTGGAAGTTTTTCAGGTGCATAGCGGGCAGGGGTATTGGGTTTTTCCTGTCTCACCCTTATAGGAGTAACCTGAGAGGTTTCTACTTTAGGCTTTGACTGTCTGATAATCACAACAGGTTCAGCAGTTTCGATTTTGGGTGTAGACTGCCTAACTGGCTCTTTTGATTGAGCAACCTCTGGCTTGCGTAATCTCTGTCTGAGTCTGGCTCGCCGTTGGGAAAATTCCGGTTGCGCTTGAGGGGCTTCCGGCGCAACAGCCTGTTTTTTAAAAGTTGAGGCTTTAACTGGATTTGTAACGGCTGTTGGCTGAGAACTTTCAACAGTGGGAACGATGTTGTCTATTTGTGCTTCCGTTTGGGCAAACACGAAGCCACCGCTAAGGAGGCTAACACTACTCAGCCAACAGAGGCTCTGAGCTGGTAGCGTCGAGGCAAAACGTTTTTTTGTTAGACCTTGCTGCCATAGGTAATGCAAACGATGATGGGCAGAATTATTGCGCTGCGTCATTTATTCTCTCAGTTGTGTGTAATTAGCAAGGAAGAGATGATGCTAGTGGTTTGTCTTGCCCAAAGAGCGAAATTTTGAACAAACCTCAAATTTAAACGGAAGATTTATGGTATCCCAAACTGATTGTACCGGGTTCAATATAAATTTCCGGTGTAATTAATTCCTTTGTATCATGTGTTTCTAAATCAACTCGTAAATTTCCTTGAGGAGTCACCCCAACTACTGTACCTGAAAGATTATTGACGTAGACTCGATCGCCGATGTTTGTAAGCAAGTCTAGATAGCGAGACAAGAGTATATTTACTCCTTCTTGGTCAAGGCACTCCATACCGGATTCTATTCCCAGCAAGACTCTAGAGGTTAACATTTCCAGACAAGAAATTGGTTTACTATCTTGGGAAGCTTGCCACGATTCCAGATTGATTCCAGATTCTGGTACTGGGTTTGTCCAATTAATACCAACACCAATTACTGCTTGGGTGATTTGTCCTTTGTTTACTTTGGTTTCTGTCAAAATGCCGCCTAGTTTGCGACCATTTAAAACTAAATCATTGGGCCATTTTATCCCAACATCTATACCGCATTGGCGCAATTGCGACGCAATTCCCCAAGCAGTCGCAAAAGTTAGCTGATAGCTGTCAGTAGCCTCTATTTTATGGTCGAAAGAAATCGCCACGGAAACATATAATCCCCCCGCCTGAGAAATCCACTGGCGTCCCCATTGTCCCCGCCCAGCAGATTGTTGAGTTGCAATTACTACTGTTCCTGAAATAGCACCTTGGTTGAGTAAGTTCCAGAGGGTTTGGTTGGTTGAGGAGACGCTTTCAAAAAAGTGAAGGGAAAATGGTAAATATGTATACTTACGCCCTGCTTGCAAGGCTGCTTCCAAATTTTGCAGATTAAATCCCACAGCAGTTAACCCAAATTCCGTTGTTCAAGTTAGCATTGATTGGCTGATGAGTGATTTCTCTTTAGGTTTGGTTGAAGATGCACACTTGGCACTGGCACAATTGGGAAGGACTGCCCTATCTAACTTGTAGTATTCTGGAACGTTGGCATCACGGCTTCTTTACGCAGCAGTTTTGGCCGCGATCGCCACAAGTTATCACAGAAGTATTGCAACCAGAGGCATCAGTCTATCGCTTAAAGCAGGTTCATGGCAATACTGTTCTCACCCCCCAAGAAGTTGAAAGCTTCTTAAGCTCTGTTGAGGACGATTTCGCATCGGCAGATGGTTTAATTAGCGAACAGCCTCTACAAGCGGTTTGGGTAGCTAGCGCAGATTGTACACCCGTGCTAATTGGGGATGTGCAAACTGGACGGGTGGCAGCATTACACGCAGGCTGGCGGGGGACTGCTAAAAAGATTGTGCCCTTGGCGATCGCTCGATTACAATCTCAAGGCAGCAAACTTGATGATTTACGCATTGCAATGGGCCCAGCGATCGCTGGTGAGGTTTACCAAGTCTCTATTGAGGTGGCTGCCGAAATCGGGGCTAGTATTATATCAGATAATGACGAAGAAAAAATTGTAACGGCATTGCATGAACTAGCAAATTCACCTTTGCAAGAAGATCCAAATCCTGGAAAGGTACGGCTGGATGTGCGGCGAGTGAATACCTTACAACTGGAAAATTTGGGGATTAGTGCAGAACAAATTGCGATCGCACCTTATTGTACTTTCCAAACTCCAGAGCATTTTTTTTCTTATCGTCGCGAAAAAGAGAAAAAAGTTCAATGGTCAGGAATTGTTAGCGGTAAAAGGTAAAACTGGTTTTAAACTTTAGCATTAATATAACCAAATAATTACTAATTCGTAATACTCGCCTTCGACGACAAGCAAGCTACGTAATTCGTAATTAAATGGTTATAGAGCAAGCATCGAAGTCTGTGATTCAGTGGTCAACAATCAATGGAGTGTATAGAGCAAGTACTGATTGCAACTACAAACTATGAATTATCAATTACGAATTATATTGACACCCGATTAAATGATTCAAATTTTATAATCTGTTTTTGACGAAGGGAACTAATTGCTAAAACTAAAATACTTACGGTGATTCCTAAAACGGCATAACTCGGTAGGGCGAAAATAGTTATTTTCATAAAGTATGGCAATTCCCCTGCTTTCACCTTCCAGTGCTTTGCTAGAGAGTGGATGAGCCAGCCATGAATAACTGCTGTTTGCATTGCAACACAGCAAACTCCTGCTAACCAAACAGACATTCTTTTCCTAGAGAATTTACAATGTCTGATCTGATACAGCAAATCATTTAGCAAAAAAACAGCAGCAGGTATTAACATCACAGAACTAGTGTCCTGTGAATAGTTGATGCTAATACTCAAGCAAGAAACTAATGCTATTTCTGCTAAATAGATTTTTTTTGACCAAGCTGTAAAAGATTGTTGTAGATACAAATACCAACCGACACAACTAACAAGTATCAGAACAATTATATTTGACAAAAGCTCGGCAAAGAATGGGTTATTAGGGAATAATCTTGGACCCACAACCATCAAATCGAGACGACTGATCGAAATATAAGGGTTAACTGATGGATCTTTTAGCCAGAGTGAGAATCCCTGAGTAGAATCTGACAGGAATTGTGTCAAAGAATTGCCCGTCAAAGCTAGACCTAAAAGTGCTAGAAAAGTGATTGTGACAACAGATACAAAAACTAGACAAAACCGTTTTTTAAGTAGAAAATACAAAATGAATAATGCAGCTAATGTTGGTTTACAAAGGGCAAGTCCCAAGCAAATTCCTGCTGGAATATCTTGATTTTTTCTAGCCAAGATAAACATCCATAAGATCAGAACTGCAATAAAAATAGCAATATTACCAACTTCCAAATCGCGAACTAAGCCATAAATCAAGGCAACTGAGATTGTACAAATAGTTCTCAAAGCTGGCGACTTTGACTCCAGCAGGATATTCGCTCCCCATAAGGCCAAACCGATTGCTAATATATGCATCACAATCGAGATTGTAAATGCAGTATTGATCGAAAAATAACCGAGAAACCAGACCAGAGGAATAATATTAGGTGGATAGACAAACGGTGGAATAAACCCACACACCTTAGTTAGGGTACAGAAACTTTGGTTAAAAATCTCGACATTAAAGGGACTCAAATGCTGATGAGCCAATTCACTCGCCACATAATACGACTTAAAATCCCATAAGGGTGGATGTGGTTGATTTAAGAAATAAACTAGCCAACCTGTATAACAGAGGAATCTTGTAACGACTAATACAACACCTGCTTGGACGATAAAGTTAACAATTGGTTTACGAAAAAATTTTATCAACTGTTGAATCACAGAAGATTTTAAGAATAAAGAATTTTTCCAGGCTACCTGTTCCTCATCTAATCGCCAATTCTTTTTAAGAACCCAAGCAACTAAAATTAGTATAATTAGGTTCCAAAAGCCAAAGCTAATCATCAGAATTATCTCAATAATTATTTTTGTGTTTTCTAAATAATATCGCCGAAATCAATTTTGATGATAAATACTTAAGTATTTTCATAATTACCTTACAAAATTTTTACAATTACTCCCTTACTGCCAAAATAATCATTAATAAAAGGCTGAAAAAAGATATTTACGTTGATACACAACATGATTATTTTGTACAGTGCATAATTTATAGAAGTTTTGCATTTTCTTCGGTATACATTGCTTAATCTTACTTATTACATAAAGCGTGGCTCAATAACTCGCGGTGCATTAATGCTCTATCTACTAAAGATTGTATTTGCTCTGGTGATAACGGATCGCCATTAGCGTAATGCTCCATCCAAGTCAGACTAATCAAGTTGGGGTCATCGGGTAAACTCGCTAAATCCCACCCAGGCATTTCCAAGTCTTCCATCAGACGATTTACCTTAGGGTCATAACTGAGAGCAAAGCAGCGACAACCAACAGATGCAGCCATAATCAAGCTGTGCAGACGCATCCCAATTGCCATCTCGACACCGCGAAACACACCTTTCAAAAGTTGCGGGTCTTCCAAACACAAAATTTTGCTGACATCTTTAAGGTGTGGTTGAATGGCTTCGGCAATACTTAAATCTTCGCTTTTTTGAAACGGCAGTAGTAAAATAAAAGCCTGCGTAGCTTTTTGAAAGTCAACCAAAGCACGGGTTAAATTTGCCAGACGTGTTTCTGTAAGTTGGGGATGCGATCGCAACGTTACCGCAACTCTTGGCGCAGGTAAATCCCAAAGTCCTGGTACTGGTTTCGACTCCAACGCCCAAACCGGGTCAGGAGCTATAATACAAGGAATTTGCCAATCAGATAATAAAGCAGCACTGGCGCGATCGCGGACACTAATTTTGGTACAATTAGCAAAGGTTTGCCGTGCCAACCAACGAGTTTGCGGGCGCACTAACGGGCCAATACCCTGCGCCCAAGCAACAGTTTTCAAACCCATTTTCTGCGCCAATGCCATCAGTCCTCCATAATAAAATGGGCTGATAGCGCTGGTAACATCTTGAATCAGACTCCCGCCGCCCCAAATCAAGGCATCACATGAGCGTAAAGCTTGTAGTACAGCTAAGGGAGCCATGCGATCGTAGGTTTCTACATTGTAGCGATCGCGCGTTCCCTCTGGATTACCAGAAAGCACCACAGGCGTTACATCAGGTGGTAACATTTGCAAAAGCGTTGCTAACAAAGCTTCGTCACCACCATTACCTTTACCGTAATACCCAGACAATAATGCCCGCATTTTGACCATTTTGGATTTTGGATTTTGGATTTTGGATTAATAGCTATTGTTAAATGAATCTCTGTCCCCGATACAGATGGTAAACTCATTCTCAAATTCTATTTTGCATAGTGCAGAAGATAGTTAGAACTCCCTCAGATATCTAACGTTGAGCTTCTCAACTCGGAAGTTGAACCTTTGAACTCGGACGTTGAGCTTCTGAACTCGGACGTTGAACCTTTGAACTCGGACGTTGAACCTTTGAACTCGGACGTTGAGCTTCTGAACTCGGACGTTGAACCTCTGAACTCGGAAGTTGAACCTTTGAACTCGGACGTTGAGCTTCTGAACTCGGACGTTGAACCTTTGAACTCGGACGTTGAACCTTTGAACTCGGAAGTTGAACCTTTGAACTCGGACGTTGAGCTTCTGAACTCGGACGTTGAGCTTCTGAACTCGGACGTTGAACCTCTGAACTCGGAAGTTGAACCTTTGAACTCGGACGTTGAGCTTCTGAACTCGGAATTTTTAAAATTCTAAAAGAACAAGTAAAGATTTTGTTTAAACAAATATAAAATTCAAGCTACATATCACCTTGACAGTGCTATTCCCCACTCCTAACTGTATGCACACCCTTTCGATTCCCACCTGGATTATTCATGTTTCTAGCGTTATTGAGTGGATTGTTGCCATTTGGTTAATCTGGACTTACGGCGAACTCACTAATAACCGCAGCTGGTGGGGATTATCCCTTGCCATGTTACCAGCTTTAGTCAGCGCGATGTGTGCTTGTACCTGGCATTATTTCGACAACGCCGAATCTCTGGAATGGCTGGTAACGCTTCAAGCTACCATGACTTTAGTTGGTAATTTTACGCTTTGGGCAGCCGCGTTTTTGATTTGGCGTTCTACCCAATCTGTCAACACTGTTGAACCAAAACCTATTAAATCAGAGCAATGATTTCTAAAGAAACCCTGTTTGCACTTTCACTGTTTCCCTATTTGGGTTTCTTGTGGTTTATCAGCCGCAGTCCGCAAATGCCGCGTTTGGCGCTGTATGGATTTTACGGCACTCTCGTTTTTGTTGCCATTACCATCCCGGCGGGGATTTATGCTGTATTGCATTATGGTAAGTCTTTAGCCAATGTGGATTGGGTGCACGGTGGCGCAGAACTATTTTTGACGCTTTCTAACATCTTACTTGTGCTGGGTTTTGGGCAAGCTGTAAGGGAATTAAAAATGAAAAATAGTAAATTAAGCGATAAATAGTGTTTGGATTGGAATGAGGAAGAGTTAAATGGACGTAATTCCAGCGATTGATTTACTAGAAGGTCACTGTGTGCGACTGTATCAGGGAGACTACGATCGCTCGCAAGTTTTTAGCGAAAATCCCGCTGATGTTGCCAAACAGTGGGTAGATCAAGGTGCTACTAGATTGCATATAGTTGATTTAGACGGTGCTAAAGCAGGTAAAGTAGTAAACCTGGGGGCAATTGAAGCGATCGCTCATGCGGTGTCAGTACCCATTGAAATTGGTGGAGGATTGCGCGATCGCACCAGCGTGCAACAGGTATTCAATCTAGGCATAGAGTGGGCGATTCTCGGCACTATCGCCGTAGAACAACCCCAGTTAGTCCAAGAACTGTGTGAAGAATTTCCCGAACAGATTATTATCGGTATTGATGCCCGTAACGGCAAAGTAGCAACTCGCGGCTGGTTAGAAACCTCGGAAGTTTTAGCAACTCAATTGGCTGTACAAATGCAAGAATTGGGCGCAGCAGCCATAATTTACACAGATATCCACCGGGATGGTACACTTACAGGCCCAAATTTAGAAGCTTTGCGAGAACTTGCAGCAGCAATTTCCATCCCGATAATTGCTTCTGGTGGGGTAAGTTCTGTCAGCGACTTGTTAAGTTTGTTGGCGTTAGAACCTCAAGGCGTGACTGGCGTAATTGTCGGACGTGCCTTGTATACTGGGGATATTTTACTCAAAGAAGCATTACGAGCGATAGGACCTGGGCGGATTCAAGATATTCCACCGAATCTCGGTTTTTCTAGCTTTGCTTGACATTTTCTTGGCAAGGCCGCTATCAAAATCTAGAATTACCCTGGTTGCGCTGGTGGGATAATCAGGGTAATTTGCTACAAACAGGATGGGAGCAATGTCTACGACGGGCTACGCCTACGCAACGCTTGGCTACTAAACTGAGAGAATTAAATATTAACCCTGACGAGTTAGTTTAATGATTTTGGCAACTACCTTTAGATAGATAAGGTAAACACTACGCGGTTTCTCATTAGAAATTCCTTGCTAGTGGTGAAAAAAGCTACGTTTCATATTGAATTTATTTTGTCAAGGTGTAATCCCTTGTATGGTCTGATAAATCAGCAAGGCTTTCTTTGGACTGAATTTATATTCATGCTTTCAGTAGATGCAGTTATGACTTTACAAATGCGATTATATATATGTTTTCAAACAATAAATAGTTGCTGTTGTTCAGATAAAAGAATCAGATTTTATGCGACTCCAGGAACTTTGGTTTTTAGCCAATTGTTTGATGTTTTGAGAAGGTAACACAATGAATAATATCCTAAAGCGCACACTTCTACCCAGCCTCATGGCTGCCAGTTTAGCTGGTGTCACCTTAGTTCCTGCAAAACCCGCTGCTGCTGATGACCAAGTACTAAGAGATGCAGGTATTGGGGCTGTTACCAATGTGGTAACAGGAGCAGTTAGGGGACGTCATAATGTATTAAAAAATGCTGTTAGGGGTGGTGTAACTGGTGCAGCTGTCAATGGTGCAAATGGTCTGAGAAACACTCGCAATCGCCATCACCGAAACGCTGCTCAGGATGTCGGAGTCGGTGCAGGCACTAGCGCAGTAACTGGCGTAATTACTGGCGATGGCAAAGATACCCTTGGCAATGCTGTTGATGGTGCGGCTGTAGGTGGAGCAATCCATCTATTAACCAATCACAAATAATTCGTAAATTCATCAGCTGAAATACTTTACCAACGGTTAACGCACTTATCCCTCCCTAATTCCTCTCCTTCCTAAAAGCAGCAACCTCCTTTCCCTATTAGGGAGGGGAGGTTGCTGGCTTATATTTATTTGAGATATATGCCACCGTCAGATCGGATGACGTTAGGTTTAATAGTAATCCCTAGCCCTTTAACGCCTTTCTAAAGTTTCGACGATAAGATTGATTTGTAATAAACAAAGCTGGCCATAGCAAAGATAAACCAATCCGATTGGTGAAACTTGGATTAAAATTAGTCCGTCCAAACCCATTCCAAAACTTCCAAGCCCCGCCTCCGTAAACCACTATCAAGCCAATAAAAATTAAGGTACCCATTCCTATCAACTCCGTTAGTAACTGACAGAATTTAAGTTAAGTTTTACACACGAGGTAATCACCTCATCAGCGACACCGAGAAGGTATGACAAAACTCCCCAGTTTTTGATATCTAAGTAAGTTAAACACACATCTCTTATTCCAGTGTAGAATAGCCTCATGGATTGCAGCCAGTTTGAGCCTCATGGATTGCATTTTCTTGCCTAAACACTAGAAGTGTTGGTGTAAATGCACAAAGCCACAGTTGTTACTGAAAGCTTGCTGGAGTTTAAAAAGCGAGAAATTAAGCTTAGACAAGACCAAAACCTCATCTGAAATTTAGAGGTTTTTGATTAATTCCTCGCAAAAACTCATATAAACACCTTTGACTTTAAATGTTGCTACAAATGGGCGACAGAGACATTTATTCTACTTATCATAACTTTCTGGTACACCTACTGGTGATAAACCTGCGATCGCTCGTAAGTTTTGGCAACGAATCAACTCAGTAAAATTGAAACTGGAACGCCCTTCAATTTTGGCTACCGCTTCAATTACAGATAACAGATGCTGTGCTGCTTCAGCTTCTGAATAACCGCGCCGTTGTGCGATCTTAATTGCGGCGGCATCGGCATTTAACTCTGACTCTTGAGATTTATTAGTACGCCAGATCCTCCAAGCAGCGATCGCACTTAATCCCCCAGCTACGGCTACACCCACCACATCTGATTGTGCTGCTTCCAAGAATCCGCCTAACAGCCCAGCTAACACCACACCTTGATAAATGTCGGGTTTAAACCACTTCACCCCCGTCAACCAGCTAACCATCTGCAACAGCAGCAAGTCTCGTTGCGGCTTTGGCAAGCGACGCCACAAATCAAAATTAATATATATCGGTCGCGCCTGATTCCAGGGTTGGGGAAAGGAAGCATCAATCACTTTTGCTTGCTCTGGCTTACTAACGATTTTTGTCGTCATCCGACCCGAAGCAGGCATCACATCTAACAAACGGCGAATTTCAACATTTGGCTCCATAAATTTAATTATTAGCCATAATGTGCATAGGAACTAGGTGTGTAAAAAATAAAGTTTTCATGTTAACCTTTGATTTATGAGATGCTTTGGCAGTCTTGAATAAATTCAGATCCAGCCATAAAAATATTGATGAAGCAGTTTGATAGTGTGGCGGGATTTTATAGTATTCGTTTGCCGCCAAATTCAAAACCTCAAAGTTTTGGCTTGTCATTAAGACTATATTTGTAACTACATGGACGCTTTTGCTACCCTCCCACCTGAATGGACAAATAAGGCAATACATGCATACAATTTTTGCTGTCCTAACTGCCACTCAAGTAGCCTAGAAGCTGAAAAAGTTTGGCTAAATCGGCGATCGCCTGTACTTACAGAAGACCGTCGTCGCAAATGGCAAGAGTTCTACTACTGTCACTGTGGTTCTGTGTGGTGGGCTTGGAGTAGCGATCGCCCGCCAAAAGATATATCCAATCAGCCAGACTATAATCCTACATAGCTAATTTTCTTCCTAAACAAAACCCCACCTAAAAGTGGGGTTTTGTTTATCTAATTCTGAGCTTTGCCAATTTTAGAAGGTGAAGGTAGTACGTAGAGTACCTACGTATTCAGTGTTGTTAGCGTCGTTGTGCTCTGGATTGAAAATTACCAACAAGCCAGGTGTTACCTGAATATTATCGGAAACCTTGTACTTGTAAAGACCCTCTAAGTGATAAGAAGTACTGTCGTCGAAGGTAGTATTGCCGGCGACATTTTTGATGCTACCACCAGTGACTCTGGGTGGTTGACCAAAGATCACACCTAAGACGTTGCCTTCTCCACCAAAGTCTTTCAAAGCAAGCGATCCAGCCCAGTACCAAACATCTGCGTCTGTACCCGCATTAGCACCAGTAAGAGCATCAGCAGTTGTATAACCCCCCCAACCACTAATAGCCAAGGTAGAGCCTAGTTGGAAGGTAGCTTCTATACCGTAGTTATTGGATTCAGTGCGAGCACCAGCCCCAAAGGGATTATTGGCAAAAGCGCTACCTGTTCCTTGGAAGAGAGTGTTAGCTGCATTACCAGCGAAGTAACTACGGGCGTAGGTGAGACCAATATTGAAGGCTTTGCTGGGTTTGAAAGTTAATTGACCGAAGATGGTGTTATCACCATCGAACAGCCCATTATTAAGACCGGGATTATTAGCACCAAAGATATTACCAGCACCACTTGAAGGTGCTAAATAAGCACCAGTCAAACTGATAGCTTTGTTAGGATTTAAAGTAACAGTCAAAGCAGCAGAATTTTGACCTTGACGGTAAATGGGGCTAAAACGTCCATAGCGAGAGAGCGCACCTCTAGCAGAGCTTGCAAAATCAGGGTTAAAGGGGTTTACGTTTTCCCATAATTCACCACCAGCAGCGTCAACTTTGACACGCACCGCGTCAGAAAAGTTGAAAGCGTAGTTGATTTTATCAATTGCAACCGAGTTGCCGTTATCTCCATCAAAAGACAAGCGGCTCATGTTAGTACCAGTACCAGTAGCGGTTGCAGCACTACCAACATTAGAAATGGTATTGTTAGCAGTCAAGCGGATTTGCAACTGGTCTGTACCAGTGAAATTGCTCAACAAGTTCAAACGAACGCGATCGCTAAAAGTGGTATTAGAATTCAAGTCTTGAGTAGGAGCACCACCAGGAACTGCTCTAGTGTCACCAAAAACATCAGACACGGCGAAAATTGCTTCTCCAACCAACTTGGTGGTAGTGGAAAACTGATTAGCTTCCAACTCAGAAGTGCGGGCTTCCAGTCCATCAACACGACCACGCAGAGTTGCTAGTTCAGCAGAATATTCTTCTTGTAAGCGTTGTAAAGTAGCTAAATCTTGTTTGCTGACCAAATCGGCAGTAGCTGTAGCAATCAGTTCGTTAACCCGATCTAAACAGGCATTCAAACCTGCGGCAAATTCATAACGGGTTAAAGCACGGTTCCCACGATAGGTACTGTTAGGATAACCTGCAATACAGCCGTAGCGCTCAACTAGAGATTGTAAAGCTTGGAACGCCCAATCTGTAGGCTGCACATCCGAAAACTGAGAAACTGATGTTACCTGACTCATGTCGTTAGACTCTTGAGTTTCAGATAACTGGCCAACATTTGTTACCTGTTCGTTGACTTCAGCAGCTAAGGCACTATTAGCAACGAAAAATGTAGCAGCTAATACAATCGGACTAACCTTAAAAAGATTCCAGAATCGTTTTGTCATGTTTTTACTCTCACTCACACCTACAATAATCAATCCATGAGAAAATGCTTTAAGCACTTCTGTTTCGTGGATTTCACACACAATCACAGCGACGATTATACCTTTATCCTGTGATTATTACAAGCAATTAGTTAGCATACTGCTGAACTATAATTTTTAATTAATTTATTTGGTAAGCGCAAAATAATGCGGCGTTTGTGACGTAAAACTGTTCCTTCTTCCTCTAACTGCTGTAAGAGTCGGGTAACTGTTACTCGCGTAGTATTTAAGACTTCAGCAATATCTTGATGGGTAACATTTAAATCAATTAGCTTGCCCTTATCTACGTCACGTCCAAATTTTTTACTTAACCAGACTAAAAACTGCCATAAGCGTAGCGAAATTGGTTTTCGATGCACAATGCTTAGTAGATCCTCTGTTTGTTGAATATGAGACAACAAAGCATTAATATCCTGATGCCACAAATGAGGTGGCACAATGCTTACTTCCACACCCGTGAGACATTCAATCTGGTAGGGCTTGACTCTGGATAAAGGATAGCCAATCAGATCCCCTAGTCCCCAATAACCGAGAGTGATGAATGTTCCATCTTCACTCCACGTTAAGGTACGAACTGCACCGTTTTCAATACGCCAAAGCACATCATTGTGAGGTGGAATTACTTCCCGACGGGTAAATATCTGCTGGGGTAATTGTCTGCTGAAAGCAGAGCTATTTGACAAGGCAGAAGAGTTTGAAGTAGAACTTGTGGAATACATCATTAACTGTAACTACATAATTATCAGGGAATCTTGCTATTTAAATGATTAAGAAACTCTAATAACTTGTATCAAAATTTACTTGTACATCGGAAAGTCTATTCTTCTCAATCAAAGCTAGGGACTTTAAAATCTTCTGATGGCAACAACTTTTGCTTAAGGTATCTATCAGTGACATAGAGCCAAAATTTTTAGTTATTTATTCGTTACTTTAATTGTGTAAGTTTAAGAATAGGTAAGCTTTTAGTAAAATATTTAGTTAACTTATTTTTAATTATTTAGTATTTTCTGAAGACCAAGTAAGATGGAGGCGCAAATAATTATGAAGATAGTAGGGTGGAATGGCGCTTACTAAATCGCTAGATTTAGATCCCCGACTTCTTGCAGACACCCGGAGGGTAGAAGTCGGGGATCTGGGCGGCATATCAATTAGGAGCGTTGACCGGTGACAATATATGCTACTCTTTGACCGATATTCGTAGCATGATCTGCCATGCGTTCTAGACAACGAATTGCCAGTGCCAGCAGTATAATTGGCTCGACTACGCCAGGCACATCCCGTTGTTGGGCTAAAGTCTGATAAACGCGATCGTAGGCATCGTCTACAGTATCATCCAGATGCTTTAAACGGCGTCCACCAGCTTCATCAAAATCCCCCAAAGCCTTTAAGCTAGTTGCTAGCATTGCCTGCGCGTGAAGGGACATAGCTTCAATGTCGGGCATTGATGTATGAGGCGCGTAAGGAAAAATTTTAATCGCAATCTCAGCTAAATCCTCAGCATAATCGCCAATGCGCTCTAAGTCTCGCACCAGCTGCATAAAGGCACTTAAGCAGCGCAAATCTGGAGCCGTAGGCGCTTGTAGCGTCATAATCGCCGTACAGTCTGATTCGATTTGTCTATAAAAGCGATCGATCTTTTTATCTAATCGGGGGAGTTCCTCAGCTGCTGTTAAGTTACGAGCAAATAACGCTTGGTGGCTGAGGCGAAATGATTGTTCTACCAAGGCACCCATGCGTAATACATCCCGTTCTAAGCGCCTAATAGCGCGTGCGAGTTGTGGTCTTTGCGGATTGGGAGTATAATCGACAGCTTTCACACTTGTTGTCTCAAAGGTGAAGATATTACTAACTATAGTCTTGGCTTAGGGAGTTTGCCATAACTTCAGGAAATTGGAGTTGCATCCACGCACCCCCAGTTTCTGGATGGTTCATCGCTTTGATTGAACCACCGTGAGCGATCAGAATTTGCTCAACGATCGCTAATCCTAATCCATTGCCAACGATCGCCCCTATGGAGTTACTATCTTGGGGGGAATGAGTTCGCGCTTTATCTCCTCGATAAAATCGCTCAAAAACGTGAGGTAAATCTGCCTCCGAAAACCCGACTCCAGAATCAATAAGACTTATTTCCAAGATTGGGGAAGCAGCATCATTATCCTTTGTTGATAAGATTTTCGCTTCAACGTAAATGCTTGTACTAGAAGGACTGTACTTAATGCTATTGTCTAGCAAGTTGAGAAAAACCTGGTAAATCCTGGCTCTATCTGCCTTAATCCACAGATTTTCTGGGCCAGAATAAGAAAAAGACAGATGTTGACGCACTGCTAAGGGTTCTAGTGTTTCCCAAACAGATGCAATGAGCGATCGCAATTCTACAGCTTTAGCTTGCAATTGCATATTTGGGTTTGCTTCCATTTGGGTGAGGTCTAACCAGCTTTGCACCAAGTTAATCAGCCGATCAACTTCTTGCATTAAGCGGTTAACCCAGCGATTTAAAGGCGGTTCTAAACGGTTTTGTAAAGTTTCTACAACTAAGCGAATCGAAGTTAGCGGTGTTCTGAGTTCGTGTGCTAGGTCGGAAAAAGAGCGATCGCGTGCTTGATTTATATCTAATAGGGGTTGACGATTTTCTAAAAAGACTCCCACTTGTCCATTGGGTAAAGGCAAGCTAGAAGCCCGCAAAGCCAGAGATTTGATTGTTGCCATCTCTGCTGCATCATCACAAGATGGATGAAATATCCATTCTCCTGTTTGTGGTTTTTGCGAATCGCGAGTTTGCTCAATTAAATGGTCAAGTTCGTAAGACCTTACCAACTCCAATAACAAGCGCACTTGTTCTGGTTGCCACCTTTGCAGATACAAAATTTCCTGCGCCTGTCGATTGCACCACAGCAGTTGATTTTCCTCATCTACCTGCAAATATCCCACAGGTGCAAAATCTAGCAGGTCTTGGTAAGTTTGCAACGACTGCTGCAAATCTTGCCGTTGCTGTTTCACCATTGCTATTTCCTGCCGCAACCCAGGAATCATCAGCAGTCCCATCTTGTAAGAATGCGAGGTTAACGGTCGGAGTAAGCGCCCCAGGTAACGGTTAAGTTGAACCTGTTGCCAAACCCAAAACCCAATGCCTACCGCTAAACCCAGAAAAAATCCCAATAAAAGCATTTGAGTTGTTAGTTTCTTGGTGACTACTAAAAACTAACAACTATCCCAACTAATTATCCAAACCTATAGCCAAAACCTCTTACAGTCACAATATATTCGGGATGACTGGGGTCTTGCTCTAATTTTTCGCGCAACCACCGAATGTGAACGTCTACGGTTTTACTATCGCCGACAAAATCCGGCCCCCAAACCTGATCGAGCAATTGTTCCCGTGACCATACCCGGCGAGCGTAACTCATAAACAGTTCCAGCAAGCGGAACTCTTTAGGAGAAAGACTCACTTCTTGACCGCGAACCAGCACGCGACATTCTTGAGGATTCAAGGTGACATCCTTAAATTTTAATACAGGTATTTGTGGTAAATTACTTAGGCGTTGGCGGCGGAGTAAAGCGCGACAACGAGCAACTAACTCGCGCATACTAAAGGGTTTGGTCAGGTAGTCATCTGCACCCACCTCTAACCCCAAAACACGGTCAGTTTCACTACCCTTAGCACTGAGCATTAAAATAGGTACTGGGTTGCCTTGATGACGCAGCAAACGGCAAATATCTAGCCCATTGATTTGCGGCAGCATCAAATCAAGAATGACCAGATCGAAGGGAAGTTCCCCTGAATTGGTTTCAAAACTTTTGAGATACTCTATAGCAGACCGCCCATCGGGAGCTGTTATCACCCCATAACCTTCTTCTTCCAGAGCTACAGCTAGCATTTCCTGGATTAATTCTTCATCTTCTACTACTAGAATACGGCTGGTTTGTCCAATGTCCGTTCTGGCAGAGTATTTGGTCGATTCACTGGTATACATTGATATCACAAAAGTCTAGGACTGTGCTTGTATCAATTAGGATGATTAAGTCTATTATCTCGCCTTACTGCAACCACACTTCTACTAGGGTTAATTCTTTTAGATTTTCTTTACAAAAAGTAACATACATCACAGCAGTCTCCTAAATCATAAATAACTGTGCCTACAAGCTTCTAAATAGTTTTTTTAATTAAGGACTTTAAATTTTCGATTCTGTCTTCACAAGATGGAAATACATTAGTGCATGAAGGATTATCTTGACAGAGGAGATTAGGTTAGGTATATTTATTTTAGTACAAACGTACCACTAAACCCCAAAGGGAAAACTATACCTGAAAAACAGAAAGACATATATGTGGAAAATTCGTACCCACTAAGTGTGAGATGTCGAGCATTTCAGTATTTCCACGGCGTTAAAAATGTTGATTAAAAGGCTACTCTGATGTCTGCATAGGGTAGTCATTGGTATGGCTTGCTACCCAATAAATAATTTGCCTATTGAAGGGAGTTGGAAGATGACTACAGTTGGAGTCAAGGACAGCAAACAACAACTAATGCAAGCATTTCAACAAATTATTATCCAAAGAAAAAAACTTGAATCTAAAATAGCAACCAAACAAGAGGAAGCAGAAAAGGTAAAAAGTCAAGGAATTCTGCAAACAGCTTCTGCATATACAGTTGATAGTATTGTTAAAGGTTTAGCTGATTTACAATTGGAGTTTGGCAGTATTCTCAATGGATTATCTGAAAAACTAGCTCAGGAAAATTCCAAGTTAGATGAATTGAACCGAGCTATAGAAATTGAAACTCAACGCCTACAAGAACTGCAACAAATTAGAGTTGTAGCGGATACTCTAGACATTTTAAGTCAAGAACACCAAGAAAAATTAAAAATTCTCGAACAAGATACTATTAGCAAAAGGGAAGCACTAGATAAAGAAATTATAATCAGACGGAAAGAATGGCAAAAAGAACAAGCAGAGTATGAAGAAAAACTTCAAGCATATAACGATTTATTAGCCAAAGATCGCCAGCAAGAACAAGAAGAATTTCAGTATAAGTTACAAACTACTCGGAAACTCAATACAGACAGCTACGAAGGGATAAAGCGCCAACAACAAAGGGAAATACAAGAAAATTCTCAAAAGAAAGAGAAAGATTGGGCAGAACGAGAAAAAATCTTCGCTGAACGCCAACCACTCTTTGCAGATTATCAACAAAAAGTAACTATATTTCCTAGCGAACTGGAAGAAGCCGTTAAGAAGGCTAGAGAAGAAGCAATTAAAGAAACAAGCCAAAAAGCTAAAATTGAGGCTGATTTATTTGAAAGAGAATGGGAATCTAACAAACAGAGCTATGAACAAAAAATTCAATCTCTGGAAGAAACAATTAAGAAACAGTCTGAGCAAATAGAAGGCATTTCTGCTTAATTGCAAACTGCATTAAAACAAGCACAAGACTTAGCTATGAGGGCTTTTGGTAGTTCTAACCCTAAATAGTTGTGAGTCTGTAGCATCTTAATCATCTTGAATTCCTGAAGAGGAGGTTTGTTGTGGTGGGGAAAAAACCGACTGATAAGAATACTAAAGTAGAAATTCTTCAGGCGTATGAGGAGTTAGCAAAAGAAAAAGTAGCACTGAAATCAGAACTTGATAAAGTTGGTAAAGAAAACCAGTCTGGAACTAAAGAACAGCCTAAATTAGAACAAAAAATAGCTATGAATCAGCTTTCTAGTATCCAACAAAAAATGAACAATACAATTGAAAGCTTGGCGAAGGTTCAATTAGGTTTTGGCAGTGCTGCTAATGAATTATCGGAACAGCTAACCACAAAAGCCTCTAAGTTGGAAGAAATCAGGCGAACTTTAGAAGAAGAAATGCAACAATTAACACAGCTGCATAATTTAGAAATTTCTGATGATATCTTGGATACTGTCATCCAAGCCTATGAAGATAATACTAAAGCTTATCAGGAAGAATATAGTCGACGTTCTGAAGTGTTATTCCAAGAAATACTAGAGCAAAGAAATACTTGGGTAAAAGAACAAGAGGAACAGCAAAGGGCGATAAAAGAACGGAATGAAAACTTGAATAAAACTCGGCAACGCAATGCAACAGAGTATAAGTATAATTTAGAACTCCAGCGACAACTGCAAAATGACGAATACGAACAAGAGCAGAAAGCGCTATATAAGCAACTGGAAGAATCACTACAAGAAACAGAAAAGCAGTGTGCTGAACGGGAGAAAGCAATTTCTGAGAGAGAGAAACAATTTGAAGAATTAAAAGCCAAGGTAGAGGTTTTTCCAAAAGAAAAAGAAGCAGCCATCAAAAAAGCTACAGAAGAAGGCAAAGGCATCGCCCACTACCAAGCTAAAGTAAAATCAGATTTATATTCTAAGGAAGTGGAAGGGCAAAAGCGTTTCTATGAACAAAGACTGCAATCTCTAGAACAAACTATTACTAATCAAGAGACGCGAATTCAAAATCTTTCTAAACAACTTGAATCCGCTCTCAAACAAGTTCAGGATTTGGCAGTTAAAGCTATTGAAGGTACTTCAAATGTTAATTCATATCAGGCAATCAAAGAAATAGCTTTAGAACAGGCAAAGACTCAAGCGAAAAATAAATAAACTGATTTATTTTTGATGAAAATTGCAGAGACTTAATTTAATTTAAGTCTCTACAAGTAACTCTAATGCTTTTTATTCAGTTTTCTTTGGTTTTTTGAGGTCTGGGGGAGGTTGTAGTTTCTTCTTATTTGTTGCACTAGCCTGCGTTTGCTTTAATGCTCTGTTGAAATTTTGTTCTTGACTAGACATAATACTAAATTTTAATATTATATTACTGGTATCGTTAATTACATAAATATACCACAGAGAATTTAAGTTTAACTAAAAAGTTAGTAAATAATGTTACCTCTGTAGGAACCTTCACTTTTAACGGGATAAATACAAATCTTAATAGGCATCTGCTGAAAAAGAGATGTAGTACTGCTACATCTCTACAAGGGTTCTGGATAATCCATATTTAATTTCTGGAGATGTTTAATAACGGGGGTGCGATCGCCTCAGCTACCTACAATAGATTGAATTTCTATCAGTGGTTCAATCTCTGTTTCAACTTGAGCCTCGACAATTGACGTATAAATTGGAATATCAACTTGTATAGCTTCAAAGCTCATAACTAAAGAGTATGGAACGCTAGCTTCTGGATCGTTATTCCAACCTTCATGTCCAACTACCGCAATAGAAAATGCTTCCGTGAGTTCAAATGAATTTACAACAGCCCAATCCTTCTGAAGGGTTCCTGCACTTCTAGACACACCTTTAATTATTCCGTGATGATTTTGTTTGCCGAGCATCCATTTAAAAAGACCTTCTCCCTTCTCCGCATCTTCTGGAGCAACAAACTCTTCCAAAACTCTAGCCTTAAAAAGTTCTGGATCTTCTCCTTTTTTACTACATTCCCAATCAAGCCAAGTTGAAAGATATTTTCGGCGATTTCTACGGGTTCGACGTGGTTGGGCTTTGTATGATAAAGTAACCTCCAGAAGAATCTTAAATGCCTCTCCTTGAGAACGTAATTTTTCTGGCAGTTTTACTTGGTAAATATGAGCTTGTTTAGCTACAATACGGCGCTCTCCTGTTGTCATCAAAGTGATTCTATTGGGAGCATTACCCAAAGCACGATCAACATCAGGAAGACCATAACCAATTTGACGTAGGATGTGCAGTTTATCGCCACCATATCCCACTATCCATTCTGGCCATCTTGCTGATTGTACTATTAATGCACGGTAAAGAAGGCAACTTTCATTAGGTAACTCAGCAGCAAGACGTGCAGCAATATGGCTTACTTTGGGTACTGCAAAAGAAGTACCAACTTTATCAGCCCCAATCGCTGGGCCACCGTTCAAAGTTGATCTTACTAATTCGGGACAAACATCTTTAGGAAAAGTAATATTTGGTGGTAAACCTTCATCTATTACTAAATCTCCACCATACTCAACTACTTCCGGTTTAATCGTCTCCCAAATTCCTAATCCACAGCACGAAAAAGCGGAGGGTTTATCTTTCTGTGCAATCGAATAATAAGGTGGTGCATGATAAGAATTCAAAGCAATAGAGCCAACCGTTAAAGCTTGAAAACTTTGTGCAGGGTTAGCAATTCTGCATGAATCTTCTAATAGATAGTCTGGATATTGTCGATTTGCTGCTATATGTTCTCTCACAGATAATCTTGTAAAGCCAATTCTACTGTTGAGAGGTAAATTTCCTGCTGCAACAATAAAGAGAATATCCTTTTTTTGCCATGTTAAATTATCAATAGACGATGCCCAAGCACTCATATATCGGGTTAGGCAGGGAACAGAACCAGTAATAGAATGGTTAAAAATTCTAGTTCCTGTTTGTTCGTGATAAAATTCTACAATTTCACCCAGAAGATTCGCTGGAAATAGTTGTTTAGGTAGTTTGCAGTTAGCCTGAAGAACTCTGGCATTTTGAATCCAGCAAACAGCCTTTTCATTACCATTACGAGGTATAGTTCTTGGATAAAGGACTGCACCAGCGACACTTGTTCCATGTCCACCATTGCTAACATAGTCTGGAGTTTTATCAGTTTCTCGTGGAACCCAAGACCTTGAGTTTTTTGAATCAATTGCTGCTCTTAGCAGAGAATGTCTTTCTTGAATACCACTATCTATAACGCATACTTTAGGAGCATTTAATTCTGGCGATTCTAGTTGAAATGATGGAGAATCAGTATCAGATAGATCCTCTCGCTGAATAATTTCAGCAAACTCATCTGGCTCACTAACATCAAAAATGTAAGGGAAATTTTCAACTAAATCTTTTAGACCTTTACCTGAAATTTGAATTCGACATGAAAAACTGTCAGGCAAAGTAGCTGTACCAATCTCACCCCCATCATCTTGAAAACCTTTGCTAATTTTGCCTTTATAAAATTGAATAAACTCTTCAAATTCTTCTTGCCTTTCCCAGGATATCTCTTCCCATTCTTGCTCAGTTAGCTGACGTTTTTGAATCCATTTATTAACTCGCGTTGTAAATTTATCATTAGTTTCATTAGGTTGGGGTTTGGGATAATTAGGCAGCTTGGTTTTGGTTCCTACACAAGCAACACCTACATCAACAGTGTATATCTGCTCTTCTTTTATAGCAAGCCATTTCTCATATAATTCAGCGAATCAGTTTGGAGAAAGAATCAATTCTGGCTTTTTTTTACCGTCTATTACTTCCCAAATTTCAGCAACTCTATTACCACCATACTGCTCATTAATAAATTTTTCTATTTTTTTTTGTAATTCACTAAGTTCTAAATCTGCTGATGCACCGATAATATATCCATCTTCTGTATCAGCAATCAATTCAATGCCATATGCTTTCAACCCATCTGGATTAAAAGAATCAGGATCAATTTCTAAGATAATACGTCGAGATTTAAGTGGCGGCTTCTCTTCTTGCTCTCGTTCTTCTTGAGTTTCTTGCCATTCAAAGATCAAGGAGTCAACCGAACTTTTGAGTTTACTTCCATGTCCCTGGCGATTACCCAGATTAACGACTGTTATAGGATTATTTTTTCCTCCTCCTGATGGCGATGCAGCACGTCCTTCTGTTGTTAGCCTAAGCCGGATATGCGGAAAACCCTGAGAACTTTCAACCATTTATTTATCCAGACAGCAAAATTTAATACTAGGAAACTTTGATTTCTGCGATCGCTTCTTCTAAGTGTTCTTGAATCACTAGCTCCTCCCGCTCAAGGATTGCTCGTTTAGCTGCATCTTGTGCAACCCTCACAGCTTGAGCCGCAGAAAAATCTCTCATCTGCTCAATAATCCTTGGCCAGTTGATAGATCCCACTTCAATTGCAGATAGTGTTTCCTTTAGTATAAATTCTAGCTCTTGTTCTCCGGGTTTGGGTACTGCAATCAAATCATCAAATCTTCTCCAAAGGGCAGTATCTAGAGATTTATTTAGGTTCGTTGCTGCTACCAAAAGCCCAGAAGAGGGTTGATACTCATCCAAAATTTGAAGAAATGTATTGACTACTCGCTTAATTTCTCCTACTTCTTGAGAGTCTTCTCGTGTCTTAGCAATTGAGTCACATTCATCAAGAAACAATAAGCATGGATTTTTTGAAGCATCCTCAAATACAAGTCTCAAATTGCTTGCAGTTTCCCCTAAAAAAGACGACACCATTGCATCAAACCGAACTTTCAGCAGTGGTAATCCTGTATTCCAAGCTAAACGTTCTGCTCCTAGCGTCTTTCCACAGCCAGGAGGCCCATATAGAAGAATTTTTTGTCTGTAACGCAATCCATGATGAGCAAGCCTATCTCTTGCCGCATATTCACGTTCAATTCGGCAGAAACGTTTCTCAATTTTTTCTGGCAACACCATATGATGCCGCAAATGATCCCTTGGTATGATAGTTACTAAAGGAAGATTAAATCGCTTGCTAGTTGGTAATTCAGTTAATGTCTGTAAGTTTTCTGGTATTGAAGAAGCAGGTTTGCTGATGTTAGTAGGCTTCTCTTTCTGGCTTTTTTTAGTGATATTCTCTAACTGGTCAGCTAAGAGAGTATGCCCCTTAGTGCGTTCTTCCTCAATCACTAAATATGTCAGCTTGTCAATCGCCTCTTGATCTGAACTAGCGATCGCTCTAAAAAATCTCTTGAGAAGCTCTGCTTTCATACTGCCTCTCAGTATAAATAGTAATTTATGATTTTTATAGTACTATAGTACTATATCGTATAGTGCATTAAGAATTATAACGCGATCAGCTTGTCCATAATCATTATATTAAGTTATATAAACGAAAAATCATTTTTCTGCTTAGGAATTTAACATATCTAACCATAAGACATTGCTTTAAGGTCTATATCATCTTCCCCTTCAATCAATAACAAAGTCATCATATGTCCCTCAACAAACCCTGTTAATCTGAAATCAGACATAGCTTTTAGTTCCTTCATAGAAACTTTCTCTGAATAATATTTAAATATCATTTGAATTGCTTTATCTTTATCTAGATAATACTGATAGCTACTATCCTTTTGCATCAAATGTTCTACAATTTTTGTTATCCGAGCTAGAAGTACGTCTTTTTCCTCAGAAACTTCCTGCATAACTTTCTCCCAATTAGTAACTTATTACTCCAATTATAGTTAATCTTCCTTTACATAAAAAAAGGGTAGACTCTTTAGCCTACCCCACATAATTTCGAGAATATTCTGTTGCTATTAACCCAACAATTGTTTAGCCTTAGCTAACACATTATCAACGCTAAAGCCAAACTTCTCTAGACAAACATTGCCTGGAGCCGAAGCACCAAAGCGATCGATACTAACGCAATCGCCTTCAGTACCTACGTACTTGTGCCAACCGAAACTGCTAGCAGCTTCTACAGACAAACGCTTGGTGACAGCTTTCGGCAAAACTGACTCTTTATAAGCCGCATCCTGTGCTTCAAACAGTTCCCATGAAGGTAGCGAGACAACACGGACTTTCTTGCCTTCAGCCTTGAGTTTTTCGGCTGCGCCGACGGCGAGGCTCAATTCTGAACCAGTGCCAATCAAAATGATATCAGGTGTACCTTCGCTATCCACCACGGTGTATCCACCCTTCGCCACGCCCTCAACCGATGTACCTGCCAAGTTCGGGACATTTTGACGGGTAAATGCCAACAGAGACGGAGCGTTTTCCTTCGCCTTCTCGATCGCTATTTTATAAGCGCCAGAGGTTTCATTACCGTCTGCGGGACGAAACACCGTTAAATTAGGAATGGCTCGCAAGGAAGCCACAGTTTCAATGGGTTGGTGCGTGGGGCCATCTTCACCTTGTCCAATGGAATCATGAGTCATCACCCAAATCACGCCAGCTTGGGAAAGCGCGGATAAGCGGATGGCAGCACGCATATAATCTGTGAATATCAAAAAGGTAGCACCGTAGGGAATCAATCCCGAAGCGTGTAGCGCTATCCCATTACAGATTGCGCCCATTGCATGTTCCCGTACACCAAAGTGGATGTTGGGGTTTTCGTAGTGCCCTTTTTGAAAGTCGCCTTTGCCCTTGACTTCAGTAAGGTTGGAGTGGGTCAAGTCAGCCGAACCACCAATCAATTCAGGTAAAACTGCCGCTAGTTTGTTGAGGCAATTTTCTGAGTGTTTGCGGGTGGGCAGTCCTTTGTCTTCTGGGGTGTAGGTGGGTAGTACTTTATCCCAACCATCGGGTAGTTTGCTGCTTATGTAGCGTTCAAAGTCAGCTGCTTCTTGGGCATACTTAGCTTTGTAGTCTGCAAAAGTCTTGTTCCATTCGTCTTCGTAACCTGCGCCACGTTCCACAGCTTTGCGGGTGTGGTTGAGGGCTTCTTCTGGGACTACAAAAGGCTCGTATTCCCAACCCAAGTTTTTCCGAGTCAATGCTATTTCGTCTCCGCCAAGGGCAGCGCCGTGAACACCAGCAGTGTTTGCTTTATTGGGGGAACCGTAACCAATAATGGTTGTTACCTTGATGAAAGAAGGCTTATCAGTAACAGCTTTGGCTGCTTCAATTGCTTTGGCGATCGCTTCTAGGTCTGTGTTGCCGTCTTCGACGTGTTGGACGTGCCAACCGTAAGCTTCAAAGCGCTTAGAAACATCTTCGGTGAATGCCACATCAGTGGAACCGTCGATGGAGATGTGGTTGTCGTCGTACAGAGCGATGAGTTTGCCTAATCCCAAGTGTCCTGCAAAAGAACAAGCTTCACCAGAAATTCCTTCCATGTTGCAACCGTCACCTACAATCACGTAGGTGTAATGGTCAACAATCTTGCTATCGGGTTTGTTAAATTTAGCCGCTAGGTGGGCTTCGGCGATCGCTAAACCGACTCCATTGGCAATTCCTTGACCTAGCGGGCCAGTGGTGACTTCCACGCCAGGGGTCATGAAGTTTTCCGGGTGTCCAGGGGTTTTTGACTCCCATTGACGGAATTGCTTGATATCTTCAATGCTGACGCTATCGTAGCCTGTCAAGTAAAGCAGCGCGTACTGCAACATCGAGCCATGACCGGCAGATAAGACAAAGCGATCGCGGTTAAACCATTTGGGATTCTTGGGATTAAACTTCAAAAAGCGATCCCAGAGGACAAAAGCCATCGGAGCCGCACCCATTGGTAGTCCTGGGTGTCCCGATTTTGCTTTTTCTACGGCATCAATAGCCAAGAAGCGGATCGAGTTAATAGCCAGTTCTTCGACGGACAATTGTTTGGCGGATTGGGTTGCAACAGTCATAATCTCTTGTTTTTAACGACGGGTTAGCACTCTTCGTAGCTTCTCTTGCTGGGGTTATTTTAGATTCCCCACAGTATCCTCATCATCCCACTCCCGCTTGTCGATGGACAAGCGGGATCTCCTGAGTTTCTGGTGATAAATCAAGCTGATAATTGGGTCATGCTGAACGCTTACTTTATATCGGAATGATATTTTTGATACTTTGGGCATGAGGGAGGCAGTGCGGTCTTGGGGTTTCCCCAAGTGGAGCAACTGCCGTCATCGGGCATCCCTTCCGCTTCGCTCAGGGCAAGTGGGCATGCGGGAGGCAGCATTGGGCAAAGGAGCAGAGTCGGATCAAACTACTGAATTCTGAATTCTGACTCCTGCCTCCTGACTTCTTTTAAACGTATTTCTTAAAGGCCAGTGTGACATTATGACCGCCAAACCCAAAGGAATTGGATATTGCCACCTCAACTTTTTGAGCACGGCTAGAGTTAGGCACGTAATCTAAGTCACACTCAGGATCGGGATTTTCCAGATTAATTGTCGGTGGAATTTGGTCATTAGCGATCGCTAGTACTGTTGCCACTGCTTCAATACCTCCAGAACCGCCCAATAAATGACCTGTCATCGATTTAGTGGAGCTAATTGCCACCTTATAGGCATATTCTCCCAAGGCTTTTTTGATGGCTGAGGTTTCAGTTGAATCATTAGCTGGGGTGCTAGTGCCGTGGGCGTTAATATAGCTAATTTGTTCGGGAGTTATACTGGCATCTTTGAGAGCCAGTTCGATTGCTCTAGCGGCTCCAAGTCCACCAGGTACGGGGGAGGTGATATGGTAAGCATCACAGGTCATGCCATAACCAATCATTTCCGCATAAATGTGAGCGCCGCGACTGATGGCGTGTTGCAGTTCTTCTAGAATTAAAATTCCTGAACCTTCACCCAAAACAAATCCGTTGCGATCGCGGTCAAAAGGACGGCAAGCATGAGCTGGGTCATCATTGCTAAAAGAGAGTGCCTTGCAGGCGGCGAACCCAGCTATCGACAATGGTGTGACAGCTGACTCCGTTCCCCCGCAAATCATCGCCTGGGCATATCCCCCTTGAATTAAGCGAAAAGCATCTCCAATGGCGTTAGAGCCAGCGGCACAGGCAGTTACAGGACAGGAGTTTGGCCCTTTAGCACCCGTGTGAATTGCCGTTAATCCTGCGGCCATATTGGCGATCATCATCGGGATCATGAATGGACTACAGCGATCGGGGCCACGGTTGAGGTAGATAGTTTGTTGGTCTTCTAATACCTTAATGCCACCAACGCCAGAACCGATCATCACACCTACCTGTTCTGCATTCAGGTCATTGATCTCTAACTCCGCGTTAGATAAAGCCTGTTTTGCTGCCGCAACCCCAAATTGGGAAAATCGATCCATGCGCTTGGCCTCTTTACGCTCCAAGTAATCATGCGGATCGAAGTTTTTCACCTCACCAGCAATCCGGCAATCATGGCGAGACGGATCAAATAATGTGATGTAGTCAATGCCATTGCGTCCACTCAATAATCCATTCCAATATTCTGTTGCTGTGTTACCTATAGGTGTAATCGCGCCAACACCAGTTACAACAACGCGTTTACGTGTATGATCTGTCATGATTCAGTTAAAAATGGCGAAAAAACGAAAGTCGGGGCGCCGGCTTCCGGCGATCTGTTAGCACAGCGCTAGCGACGCAGGAGCGTCACTTTTCAAGAAGCAGCAGACAAAAAATTTGAGGTTAGCGACTAGGTACTGGTGAGCCAGCGCGGTCTTAAAGGTTTCCTTTACGAACGACTGGCATCGGATTTGCTGACTTCAATGTGACTGTCGTTAACGTCAGCATTAGCAACATTAGCAGCGTCACGCGAAGGGTGGCTAGATATCAGAGAAAAATCTCCCCAATCCCAATCCCCAATTCCAATCCCCAATTCCAATCCCCAGTTAAGCTGAGGCGGTAACTTTGTTATTGATATAATCTACTGCGTCTTGAACCGATGTAATCTGCTCGGCAGCTTCGTCGGGAATTTCGATATCAAATTCTTCTTCCAAGGCCATCACCAACTCAACGGTATCGAGGGAATCTGCTCCCAGGTCTTCCATAAACTTGGCTTGTGGTGTGACTTTATCTGGGGGATCAACACTCAGTTGTTCGATGACGATTTTCTTGACCTTTTCAAAAAGTTCCGCTTGGCTCATAAATAAAAGTCCTTAACCACTTGCTACGATCTGCTCTTTAGACGAGACATTGTTTTGAGCATATACATCTTATCGTCAAGCGCGATCGCCCGCATACTTCCAAGAGTTTTTCTGTTAGAAAACCTCTCCCATTCCTAAAATAAATCGGGTAAGTTTTCTCGGAACACTTGAGCAGTGGAGCGTGCTACGCCATCGCCGATCCTGTGTAAATGCTTTGGTTTTCCAATTATTGCTAAAATTTTTTACAATGTCTCGATCGGTATTTACAGCCTTGCTAGCAATTAAGAATATGTAGATGCTGCGACCCTTTAATCTAGACGCTTAAAGGGTCGCTAAACGTCAAACATCATAACTTTGGTGCTAACAAGGAATGATAAAACAGTTATTGTTTAGAGCGATCGCTCTAACCCAAACATACTTCTATGCTATCTCAGACACTCAAATACGCTTACTTTCCCGGTTGTGTTGCCCAAGGGGCCTGTCGGGAACTTTACCAGTCAACTCAAGCGCTTACCCAAGCACTGGGCATTGAATTGGTTGAACTTAAAAAAGCTGCCTGCTGTGGTTCTGGCACATTTAAAGAAGATTCTCTACTGCTGGAAGATACAGTCAACGCCAGAAATATTGCTTTAGCAGAAGAATTAAATCTACCCTTACTTACCCATTGCAGCACTTGTCAAGGTGTTATCGGTCACGTTAACGAACACCTGAAAGAATGTAAGACTTCTAACCCTGCCTACATTGAACAGGTTAATGGCTTGCTGCACAAAGAAGGTTGTTCACCTTATCGCGGCAGTACCGACGTAAAACATCTTCTCTACGCCTTGGTAACAGATTACGGTTTAGAGGAAATTACCAAACGTGTCACCCGGAAGTTAACTGGATTAAAATGTGCGGCTTTTTATGGCTGCTATCTCCTCCGCGCTCAAAAATCTATGCCTTATGACGACCCCTTCCAACCGGAAGCGATGGAAAATATGTTTCGGGCAGTGGGTGCAACACCAATTTATTATCGAGGACGGACACAATGTTGTGGTTGGCCGCTTGCTAGCTATGCCACTACCCAATCTTTTAAGATGGCGGGGATGCATATTCAGGACGCTTTGACATCTGGCGCTGACTGTATAGTTACACCTTGTCCTTTGTGCCACTTAAATTTAGATTCGCGTCAGCCAGAGGTAGAAAAGGTTATTGAACAGAAGCTAGGTTTACCAGTGTTGCATTTACCCCAGTTGATTGCTTTGGCACTTGGAGTTAGTCCAAAAGAACTGGGTTTAGACCGTCACGTTGTTTCCACAAAGCCAGTGTTGGAAAAATTAGGATTTTAGTTTATGGAGTACAAGGGGCTTAAGTCCCTTGTCTGGTTCATTGATTAGACTTGAAGTATGGCGATACCAAACTGATCGCAAAGGCAAGTTTAAGCTGTCGAAGACCGAATTTCATTTCTCAAAGTTTTATCTATTTTTACTTTATCAAAATGCCTGTTTACTTTCTCAAAATACTTAAATGCTTTCTCAAAAGCTCATTTGACTTACTTAAAAAGTGATTTGACTTACTCATTTTAGTCTTTTCTGCAAGTAAAAGGTCATTCGACTTACTCAAAAGGTGATTTGACTTACTCATTTTGGTGTTTTCCGCAAGTAAAAGTTCATTTGACTTACTCAAAAGGTGATTTGACTTACTCATTTTGGTGTTTTCCGCAAGCAAAAGGTCATTTGACTTACTAATTCGAGTAATTTGAGTAATTCGCGCAATCATAAATGTGATCGCTAATTTTCCCGGTTAGGAATGTATTTGCCACATTCAAATCAAATTCATTTAAACCTTCACCAGACCCCCACCACATCTGTACTCAGATTGGTGGTGGGAGAAATAGAGGTTTAGATGAAGTTAATCATTGCTATTTTTGAATTTACGTTGCAATTGTTTTAATGATTGATACATATCTGGCAGGCGACCATAAACAGCACATACCTTGAGATATAGTTTGTAAGGTAGGGCTGGAGTTCCGCAGACAATTTCTCCTGGTGCAACATCGTTGTGAATTCCAGTTTGAGCAGATGTCATTGACCCATCTCCCATCTTCACTTGATTGACTATTCCTGTTTGTCCAGCTAAAATCACGCGATTTCCCAGTTGAACACCTCCCGCCATACCAACCTGACCAGCGATCGCACAGCCAGAACCGATTTTGCAACCGTGACCTATTTGCACTAAGCTATCAATTACTGTATTGCGACCTACCCGTGTTTCTCCGACGGCTGGGCGGTCAATGCCACTGTTGCAACCAACTTCCACGCCATCTTCTAAAACTGTATAGCCAGATTGTTCCATTTTGAACCAACCACTTCGGGTAGGAACAAAACCAAAGCCTTCTGCACCAATGACAGCACCACTGTGAATGACGCAATCTGCACCGATGTGGGTGCGTTCGTGGATGGTACAGTTAGCGTGTAAGGTGGTGCGATCGCCTATTTTGACATCTGGATAAATTACTACATTGGGATGAATGATTGCGCCATCGCCAATTTCTACCCCGTGTTGAATCACAGCATGGGGGCCAATATAAACATCACTACCAACTTTTGCGGTGGAGTGAATCACAGCGGTGGGATGAATTTCTGATCTGGGGCGATATGGTTGATAAAAAAGTGCGATCGCTTTGGCAAACAACAGTCGCGGATCTGGGGTTGCTATCCAGACAATACCTCTCTCTTGTGCAACCACCTGTAATTTTTCATCTTGGGGCAAAATTAAAGCACTAGCATTGGTATTGCCGACAAAAGATCCAAATTTTGGCCCTTCTACATAGCTGAGAGTACCAGTCATAGCTTCATCAATAGCTGCCATTCCTGTAATTTCTGGGTCATAGTCTGGGTTAATAGTGAGGCTATGATTAGTAACAGCTTCACCAAATTGGCGGATAATTTCGCTAAATTTCATTGTTGGGTGTGTTTAAAATTGATCTACAATCGCAAGATAATTTTCCCTCTTTATGCTCCAATACAATAATTTTGTAGACGCGTAGCGGTGAGGCAATCAGATCCGTTCCTAAATTCACTTCCGGTTGGATTACTTTACTGACATTCTTCTGTTGATGGCTCTCGTGAGCTTACTTTCACCGAATCTTGTCTCAATAGCGTCTTGAGGCGTTGATTATCTTCGGTGGCGATCGTTTCACCATAATGATGAAGTTGAAAAAGTTGGCAATAACGGTTTTGTTTGGCACAAATCAAGCAGCCATAGGCATGATTGCCGTTAGTACCGCATAGCCGATGTCCCATCACCGGGCCGAGAGAAATATTTTGCTCGCTAGCAACAGTGCTGAGAATTGAGCGCAGTTTTGACTCGAACTCCAATGACAAGTATTGCTTACGTCCTGGTTGTGTACGATCCCATTCTGGAACGATTAATTCCTGTTTTAACAGACTCGCTTCAATCTCTTCAGACATCACAAGCCCAGACAGAATAACGTGACGGGAAACATGGGGCAATAGTGTCCGTGCTAATTGCCACATTAAAGCTTCATCAAACCACTCTTCAACCAGTGGACGCAGATACCAACAACAGGGAATGCCAAGGTTTACTAAATCTTGCAGCAACTGTACCCGGCTCTGAATTGAGGCTTGCTCATAGCCTGGTTTCAAGGGTGGTAGACTAACAAAGACAGTGACTCGAAGTGAATGAGGCCGCTCTAAAGTTGTTTTGAGACGCTCTAGAAAAGATTGACCAGGATGGACTTTAGTGGTGATGTAGACGATGTTGGCAGCTTTCCGGTCAATAAGTGCATCCAGAATTGATAGTACGCGTTCTCGATGGACTGGAATAAAAGGGTCAGAGTAATCGCATAGTGAAATCGGAAAACCCTTTTGTCCCTCCTGGGTAGCAAAAATGTAGTCTAGCAAAAAATCGAGCAGGTCAACTGGATCTGAGACATCCTGAAAATTTTCTGGATAATGATGCCATTCACGGTCTTGATGACAGACACAATAGGCACATTCAATCGGGCAACGATTCTGGGCGTTTGGCAGAAATGGATTGAGGCTAAAGTATTTTACAGCACGCTCCTCATCAGGAATACCAAGCACTGGAAAGCCATGCAGCATATACTGGCTTCCCTGCAACATAATTTCAGACGCAGCATTTTTATCAGTATTCATATATGTTTTATGAAAAAAGTAATACACTCAGAAAATTTGCCTTCTCTAGGGTGGCTGCTATGAATGTAGAGTGGCAAGGTGGGAAATGCTGGAGGATTAGTGTGAATTTTGATAAGTAAATATAGTTAAGTAGCGATCGCTTCCTAAAGAACTGGTAAATGGGTTCGGGTTAACACGGAGAAAAATCTCCGCGTCTTTGTGTCACTCCAAATCCATCAATTTTGGATCGGCGGACTATTCGTGGCTAGTCGCCATTGCTACGCCTGCTAAATACCCTGTTGTCCAAGCACTTTGGAAGTTAAACCCACCGGTAACACCATCAATATCTAAGATTTCTCCGGCAAAATAAAGACCAGGAACTAACCGACTTTCCATCGTCTTAAAGTTGACTTCTTTGAGCTTGACACCGCCACAGGTAACAAATTCTTCTTTGAAGGCTCCTTTGCCATTGATTAAATATTGTCCTTGAGTAAGTTCTTGCACCAGTTGATTTAAGGTTTTACTAGATATTTCTGCCCAACGATCGTCAGTAGTAATGCCTACACGGGCAATGATATATTGCCAGAGACGATGGGGTAGGTCAACGCCGCGATGCAAGGCGATCGCTTTCTTTCCCCATTCATCCTTAACTGCTAAAACTTTTTCTCGCACTTGTTCTTGGTGCAAATCAGGCAGCCAATTAATCAATAATGTGGCTTGGTAGCGGCTTTCGTGCAGAACTCTTGCACCCCAAGCCGAAAGCTTCAAAACAGCCGGGCCACTCAAACCCCAGTGGGTAATTAGCAATGGCCCAGTTTGTTGTAATTGGGATTTTCCGCCCGCAGATAACCGCAATTGAGCAGGGTTAACGCTAACTCCAGCCAATTCCCGCAATTTTTGATCGACAATGTTGAAGGTAAATAACGAGGGTACTGGCGGTTCAATTTCATGACCTAACTCTCGGACAATTTTATAACCCGCAAGGCTGCTACCGGTCGCCAGAAGTAGGCGATCGCATTTAATCGTCTCTCCCGACTTCAGAAGAATATCAAACCCACCCTCTGCTGCGGTTCGTTTCACCGAAGTTACATGCGTACCGATACGAAGTTTTACCCCAGATGTCGCCACCGCTTTAATCAGAGATTCCACAATGGTTTCTGAAGTATTGGTGACAGGAAACATCCGGCCATCAGCTTCCGTTTTGAGATAGACTCCACCAGCAGCAAACCAAGCTACTGTGTCTTGAGGCCCAAACCGAGTCAAAGCACCCCTTAAAGCTTTTGCACCTCTGGGGTAATTTTGCACTAACTCCTCAGCATCAAAGCAAGCATGAGTTACGTTGCAGCGTCCGCCACCAGAAACTAACACTTTCGCTAGAGGTTGACGACTAGCTTCGAGTAAAGTAACTTGGGCATTAGGATTGGCTTTAGCACAAGCGATCGCGCCAAAAAATCCTGCTGCTCCACCTCCAATAACTACAATTTGTAACGGTAGCAAGTTTTAAAATTTTTTAATAGCACGTACTTTACTAGGCTAGCGGTTATCTTCACTCTTCAACTAGTTCAAATTGGTCTTTTGTGACACCGCAAACTGGACATGACCAATCATCTGGTATATTTTCAAAAACTGTTCCCGGTGCTATATCGCTATCTGGATCGCCTACTTCTGGATCATATTCATAGCCGCAAACAGTACATACATACTTTGCCATATTCGTTTCCTTTAGTAAATTGGTGGCATTGCTTTCTTATTAAATACTTTTGGCAGTGTGTCAAAATAGGCACGCTACAATTCTTAAACGAAACTATGGCATGAAAATCAAACCGCTTTGCAAAGTTATTATTAGTCCAAGAGAAACCACGCCCCTTGTGAGCGTAGTTTGAATTAGTCCGATATCATTATTTTTTTCACCTACAAGAAGCGAGGTATGTACCAAAAACTCTTGTATCTTAGACTAATAACCAATGACCAATGACCAATGACAAATGACTAAAAACGCCACCATGTCCTTTGGGCATAACTAATAATCGCGATCGCGATCGCCCCAAGTAGCAGTAGCCAAATAATTCCACCTGGGATAAAAGTGAGAATACCAATACCTCTGAGTACCCAGACGGCAACGCTAATGCCGAGAAGTATACCAAAAATCTGGATTAATCTACGATTGAAAGAAGATTGACTCACCTAATTTTCCTCTCAACTCAACAGACATTACACTTGATATTGATAATTAAAATATGAAGTTACGATGAAGTTGCAGTTTCATCATAAATACCACGTAAAAACTTAGAGATACTATCCAAACGTTAGAGTAAGGTACTTGATGTTAAATCGTGTTTGTGCCATTCTAGCTGTTAATAACGCAGTTTTTCATCTACAAGTATTACTTTGACAAAACTCACTGGAGTATTAATTATGTTAATTGTGATAAGAAACACAGTTTTTACAGTAAAGTAACTGAAATGATTAGTAAAAAATCATCCTTTCCGTAAAAGATAAGTATTAGACTGGAACTAATTTAATGGGTTGGATCTAAATCAAGTTTTATGGCTTGTAGTTTCAACTTTATTTAGGTGGATGAGTTGAGGAGTAACTTAATCATTATGTCTACGTCTTATATATCAGATTCAATTATTGCAGGTTCAGATATGGCTTGGAGTCAAGACAAGCAAAAGTTGCTGGTACAGGGTGAAATTTTGGTAGAAACGCGATCGCACAAGATGTCGGGTGGTTCAGTCACAGCCTGGATGTATTTGCCGATGGTGCGATCGCACGTTTGGCAGCAATTAACTGATTATCCCCGCTGGGTACAATATTTTCCCGATATCACCAAGAGTGAGATAGTACATAAAGGTGAAGTCAAACGTCTGTATCAAGCAGCACAAAAAGCCTTCTTCTTTTTTACGGCTCAAGTGGAAATTTACCTCAATGTTGTAGAAGTGCTGGGGCAGCAAATCCAATTTCGCATGGTAAAAGGGACTTTTGAGGATTTTGTCGCCAATTTAGAACTAAAAGATTGTGGTAATGGCACAATACTTGCTTATACTGTGCAAGCGACACCTCTAATTCCAATTCCATCTATTTTTATTCAACAAGCGATGAATTTAGAGTTGCCTGCAAATATGCGTAAAATGCGACAAGTTATGTGTAAGACTCAATAAAAAATTCAGGCGTTGCTGATTTGAAGGATAAATTTGGTGGCTACGCGAACAAAACGCTCTGGAAGAGACGCTGCGCGTAGCTTGCTTTTTTGCAGGAATAAACGGACAATTCTGAATTCTGCTGTATATGCCGTCCCACTACCACTTCTTATTTACTATTTAAATACGAAATCGATTTCATGAATCGATTCCTAATGGATTGAGGTAATCGTTGCGGATACTTATAAAAATAGAAAATTCTTAATGTAATAAAAATCATGATTCGATTCAAATATATCTCCCATTGCTCAATTAATGGGAGTGTTTTAGCATACTCCTTAAACAACTGTTGAATGCGCGTTTCATTTGTTCCATTTATAGAATCATCAAAAGTTTTTGTTCCTGGATAATATCTAAAATTCCCCCAAATTTCATTAAAATATTTAACATAAGCTACTTTAACTGCTTTCAGTAAAAAATCTATATCCATTACATAATGCTCTTCAAGTTTGTAGACTCCAATTTGTTGATGCAAGGATTTGTGGTAGAAGTAAGCCGATGGATTCACAGGAAAAGTAACATCAATCATGCCATCATCATTAATTTGCTTTTCCATCAATAAATCAACTGGTCGTAGTCGTTTAGGTTTATTAATCTGAATTAAGCTATTTCGATGATCCCACATATTACAATTGCCAACAATCAAGCTAGGTTCTGGTAGAGTTTTAAATAGTTCCGAAATACGAGTAAGAACCTTTGGCTCATAGAAATCATCAACGTTTAAAATACCTATAATCGCTCCTCGCGCCATAGCAATTCCTTTATTCATCGCATCTGATTGTCCTTGATCTTTTTCAGAAATCCAGCGGATGTGGGAATATTGATTGGCGTAATATTTGATAATATCTATTGTTTTGTCAGTTGAGCCACCATCGACAATAATATGCTCAACTTCTGCAAAATTTTGGTTAATGACATTTTGAAGGCAAGATTCTATAAATTTCTCACCGTTATAAACTGGTGTAATTACACTAATCATTAGTTATTACCTTGTAAAAAAGACTGAGGACTGGGAAAGAGTTTTCCTAATTTTAAATTTTTTTATGAATATAATTTAGGATTCCCACTTTCTCCCTAAAACAATCAAAAACCCGCTTTCTGTGAGAAAACGGGTTTTTGTGTGTGATTTATCAGGTGTAATTATCCGATAAAGACTTCAACTGGTAAACGGCTAAAAGACAACCTTTCATTTTGTACATCAACAAAGATGGTGTTACCGTCGTTAAATTCGCCGCGCAAGATAAATTTAGCAATTTGAGTTTCTAACTCTCGCTGAATCGCCCGCTTCAGTGGACGTGCCCCATACACTGGGTCGTACCCTACTTCTGCTAAAAAGTCAAGGGCAGCATCCGAGAGTTTCAGAGATATTTTGCGATCGCCCAGTCTTTGACGCAATCTTTCCACTTGCAATAGCACAATTTGCCGCAATTCCTTCTTATCCAAACCGTGGAAGATGATGATTTCGTCAATCCGGTTCAGGAACTCTGGACGGAAGCTATTTCGCATCGCTTCCATGACTCGACGCTGCATTTCGTCGTAGTGGGCGTTATCCCCGGCGATATCAAGAATGTACTGCGAACCGATATTGCTGGTCATGATGATAATAGCGTTCTTGAAATCCACCTTATGACCTTGGGCATCAGTGACGCGTCCATCATCCAGAATTTGCAAGAAGATATTGAAGACATCGGGGTGTGCTTTCTCGATTTCGTCGAAGAGAATCACTGAGTAAGGACGGCGACGAATCGCTTCTGTAAGTTGTCCGCCTTCTTCATAACCCACGTATCCTGGAGGCGCACCGATTAAGCGAGAGACGGCGTGTTTCTCCATGTACTCCGACATATCGATTCGCACCAGCGCATCTTCACTGTCAAACATATATGCCGCCAGTGCTTTCGCCAATTCGGTTTTACCCACACCCGTAGGCCCAAGGAAGATAAAGCTAGCAATGGGACGATTGGGATCGGCTAATCCAGCCCGCGATCGCTGAATTGCATCCGCTACAGCTGTGACTGCTTCTTCTTGTCCAACTACCCGGCGGTGCAGTTCATCTTCTAAATGCAGCAGTTTTTCTTTCTCCGATTCCACCAACTTGCTAATAGGAATTCCTGTCCATTTAGAAATAATTTCGGCAATATCGGCTTCTGTGACTTCTTCGCGTAATAGTGATTTTCCACTTCTTTGAGTACTTGCCAATTCAGCTTCTATTGCTTCCAATTGACGATGCAAACTGGTTAAATTACCGTATTTCAATTCAGCAGCGCGGTTAAGGTCGTAATCGCGTTCTGCTTGTTGAATCTCTAAGTTGACCCGTTCAATCTCTTTTTTAACAGACTGAATTTTGTCAATGATATCTTTTTCAGACTGCCATTGAGTATTCAGAGTTTTTTGTTCTTCTTTGAGATCGGCAATTTCTTTTTCCAATCTTCCTAGACGTTCGCGAGAAGCGGCATCGCTTTCTTTTTGCAGCGAAAGCTTCTCCATTTCCAATTGCAGAATTTTGCGATCGATTTCGTCGAGTTCTTCTGGTTTGGAGGTAATCTCCATTTTTAATCTCGCGGCGGCTTCATCTACTAAGTCAATTGCTTTATCAGGGAGGAAGCGATCGCTAATATATCGACTCGACAATACGGCGGCAGCAACTAAAGCACTATCAGAAATCTTCACCCCGTGGTGGTTTTCATAGCGTTCTCTCAACCCGCGCAAAATCGAAATACTATCTTCTACACTGGGCTGATCGACATAAACTTGCTGGAAACGTCTTTCTAGTGCGGCATCTTTTTCGATATGTTTGCGGTATTCATCTAGGGTTGTCGCCCCAATACAGCGCAATTCGCCCCGCGCCAACATTGGTTTTAACAAGTTACTAGCATCCATCGCGCCTTGGGTTGCACCAGCGCCGACAACAGTGTGAATTTCATCAATAAATAAAACAATTTTGCCGGTAGATTCAGTAACTTCTTTTAATACTGCTTTTAGACGTTCTTCAAATTCACCCCGAAATTTTGCCCCTGCAATCAAAGCACCCATATCTAAAGCAATTAGCTTGCAGTCTTTGAGGGATTGAGGTACATCACCTGCGATAATGCGCTGTGCTAATCCTTCGGCGATCGCAGTTTTACCAACACCTGGTTCACCAATTAGCACAGGATTATTCTTGGTGCGGCGAGAGAGAATTTGCACAGTGCGACGAATTTCATCATCTCGCCCAATGACTGGATCGAGTTGACCTTTACGCGCAGCTTCGGTGAGGTCACGCCCGTATTTTTCCAGTGCTTCGTATTTGCCTTCTGGATTTTGGTCAGTCACTTTTTGGCTCCCACGAACTTGTTTAATAATATTTTTGAGCTTGCCTTCGTCTAAACCGAATTCTTGGAATAAAGCTTTGCCAAAGCGATCATCTTTAGCGTAAGCCAGCAATAAGTGTTCAATTGAAATATATTCGTCTTGAAACTCTTTGCGATATCCGTCTGCTCGATCAAGAAGTGTATCTAAGCTGCGTCCTAAGTATACTGAGGTACTATTACCAGATACTTTCGGCTGACGTTGAAAAAATTGCTCAGTGCGATCGCGCAGTTTTTGGAGGTTAACACCTGCCTTGGTGAGAATCCCTGTTGCTAGACCATCTTGTTCTAGCAGCGCTTTCATCAGATGTTCGCTTTCAATTTGCTGTTGTTGATATTGTTTAACAATATCCGGGGTATGGGCGATCGCTTCCCAGGCTTTTTCTGTAAATTGGTTAGGATTAGTAGGTTGCATAGGCTTTTTCAGGAATGAACCATATTAGACATTGTAAAAGCGCAAAGCACTGCTGACCTCAGACTACGGTGGCTTTTCGTAGATTAGACTCCAAGGAAAGGAAAATTTTTGTTCTCATATCGTTATTGTAAGAAGATGAGGGCGATCGCCTAGATCGGTGTTCACGTCTTGTAAAAGTGGTATTTTCCCGTAGTTCCCATTTCTTATTTGTCATTCTCACTCATTGCACTTAAGGCGATACCTGAAGTTGCATCAAATCAAAATGATAGTCATAAAAATAGGAAACGGAACGATAGTTATTAAATTTTCTACTTCGATATGCTGTAGTTAAGCTTGCAATCGCTCATGATATTGGTCGTCTATTTTGTTACTGCCGTGCTGTACGATTACGAAAACAAATCCAAGCGAATCCATAGTTGGCGGGCTACCACTTGAGAAGCACTGTTCATCTCCAAATATTCTATGGTGACTTTTCCAGGCAAGTAATGCAATACGCTTGGGTTAAGGCTAAAAACTAAAAATATGTTGGTCGTCTGAAATAATTAAAGCGATTATACCTCTGATATAGTGCCTTTTAGGTTGGAATGCAATGGCTAATTATCAGTAGGTGCGATGGAGTTTTGGACTGATTTAATTCATGAGTTCATACGTTTAAAGCCTGGTAAACTACCCTATTTTCATCAGGGTTTACGCGCTATATTTTTTATCCAGTCTGCTTTCTAGTACAGGTCGGCATAAATAAACAGACCATTTTAAATCACTGAAAAGCCTATTATGATAAGCTTTTTGACTTTTGACTTTTGACTTTTGACTTCCGCCTTGCGGTACTAGCCTCTTTGTCACCTCCAGGCAGAGCATATACGTACAGCAATTTAAATTTTGTGTTAATTACTACTGAACGGTAGAAAAATTCTACTTCGTTAGACATAGTATTGATAGCATTAGTTACTGAGCATTGGAATGATTTAATTTTTTTGATCAAAAAAATTATTATTAATTTTATACATTTTATACAAATTATACGCTATTAAAACATTGATTGAAACATGAGCTTTAACAACACGATGTTATAGTAAAAATTGTTAATAAAAATTATACTTATTAAGCCAAATAAAAGGTTTATCTTGGCGATGTGGTCATGAAAGCTAGTGGCTTTAATATATTAGTTGCTGCAATCAAAGCTGCTATACAAATCCGATTTGATTACTGAACTTAGTTGCGTGGTGCGCGTTCGCTTTGGCGCAGCCTCTCGTAGAGAAGCGTCTCGCACAGAAGCGCAGCGCCAGCGCGATAGGGAGGGAACTCTTAACTCGAAAGAAGGGAATTCATGTGTACCTAGCTTCGCAAGAATTAAATATAAGTCCTATGAGAGAGTTAGATACTTTGAAAGGTAATAGCACGTTCGCCGTTTTTGTGCCTAGTGATGAGACGTTTATTGAACTTCAAGGCAGCACACAATAGATTCACTACTTAAAGACATTTAAAAGCTTAAGAAAATCTCAATTTTGAAACTCTGATGCATATAAATAATAGATTTCCTACTCATCCTTCATTTCTACAAGGGCTACGAGTACTCCTTGTAGATAATGATGTCAATTTCTGCAATTCGTTCACGCCGATGTTGCAATCCTATGGTGTGAGCGTGCAAGCGGCATTTTTAGGAGAGCAAGCTCTGAAAATCTTTATGGAATGGCAACCTGATGTCCTCTTAAATAGTATTTCCTCGCCAAAGGAGGATGGCTATGCTCTGATTCACCAAGTGAGAACACTTACGGGAGAACGAGGCAAAGTAGTGCCAGCGATCGCTCTGACAGGCGCTGTAACTGAAGATATGTATCAACGTGCTCTTTTAGCTGGGTTTAGTTTATGCTTTGCTAAACCGATAGTTGTTGACGATTTCGTTTCTGTGCTTGGCATTTTAGCACTTGCAAATAATCCTCATTTACGCTCATGCTAAATAGTTCTAATTAATGTCTTATATCTAGTAGTCTAAGTTTTGAGAAGTAATGATCTGGGTCATTTATTGGTGGGGATAATTCTTTTTCAAATGCTACTAATCAACTTGATAAACGATAGAATTAATCTCAGGAGTTATCAAATATATCTTTTAACTCAATTAGTTTTGCTTTTGAGTGGCGGAATTATTGGTATTGGATTTATTCTAGCTTCTTATTTCTTGGCAGTGACTTGGGTTTAGAAAACTTAAATGGTTGATAGTTTATATTTTGGGAATATAGGACTCCTGTTTGATTGCGTGAAAAAAATCGGTATAACTCGAAAAGGCTGATTCCCTACTCCCTACTCCCTACTCCCTGCCTATCGCGCTGGCGCTGCGCTTCTGTGCGAGACGCTTCTCTACGAGAGGCTGCGCCAACGCGAACGCGCACCACCCAAAGCAGCCTTAATTTATTTAATTTATACTCAAACTATTATTAAATACAAGGTAAGTAAGTAAACTGAACTTAAAATATAAACCTTAGCTGCCAAACCATTGCAGTGCAAAACTTCATCCTATGACATCGGATCAATCCTCTGAGCAACCTGTATCTGAATCTACCGCTAATGAAGCGTTCGACATAGAGCAGCAAGACATGGCAAAAGCTTTATTTCCCATCGTTGGCATTGCCGCCTCTGCGGGTGGATTAGAGGCATTTACGCAGGTACTCAGGCATTTGCTTACTGATACAGGGATGGCATTTGTACTGATTCAACACTTAGATCCTAACCACAAGAGTCTGTTGAGCGAGATTCTGGCAAGAACAACTAAAATGCCTGTCAGGGAAGTGCAATCCGGGGTGACTGTAGAACCAAACCAAGTCTACATTATTCCGCCTAACACTAAGATGATCTTGTCTGGTGGGGTGTTGCAACTCACGCCGCGAGAGAAAGTTCAGGGTAAATATATGCCTGGTGATGCGTTCTTTACTTCATTGGCAGCAGATCGAGGGCACAAAGCGATCGCAGTGGTTTTATCTGGGGCGGATGGAGACGGTTCACTGGGGCTAAAGGCAATCAAGGAAGCTGGAGGGGTGACTTTTGCTCAGTGTGAAGACACGGCCAAATTCGATAGTATGCCCAATACTGCTGTTGCCACAGGGAATGTCGATTTTGTGCTGCCGCCTCAAAAAATTGCCGAGGAACTGGTAAACCTCAGTCGCAATCCTTTTATTTCTAACTTATTGCCACCGATCGCGATTGAGAAGTTGCCCGAACAGGGGGATGCCCTGGCGACTATATTTGTGTTGTTGCGATCGGCAACTGGCGTTGACTTTAGCCACTACAAGCCCAACACCCTCGATCGCCGAATCCAGCGCCGAATGCTGTTGTATAAACTAGAACGCTTGGAGGATTATGCCGAGTATTTGCAAGAGAATCCGGGTGAAGTCAAAGCGCTCTATGAAGAAATTCTGATCCACGTCACCTATTTTTTCCGCGACCCTGAAGCATTTCAACTCTTGAAAGAGCGAGTTTTTCCCACTATCATCCAAAATAAGTCGGCATTGCCATTTCGGATTTGGGTCTCTGGGTGTTCCACGGGCGAAGAAGTGTATTCGATCGCCATCTGCTTGCTAGAGTTTTTGTCGGATAAAGTCACCCCACCGCCGATCCAGATTTTTGCCACAGACATCAGCGAGATAGCGATTGACAAAGCAAGATCAGGCATTTATGTAGAGAATCAAATGATGGAAGTCTCACCAGAGCGCCGCCGCAGATTCTTTAATGCCCTTGAAGGCGGTGGGTATCAAATTAGTAAAACTGTGCGCGAACTGTGTGTGTTTGCCCGACAAGACTTGGGTAGCGACCCCCCTTTTTCCAACTTAGATTTAATTAGCTGCCGGAATGTATTGATTTACTTGGACGAAACGTTGCAAAAACGGATACTGCCCATCTTCCATTACAGTCTCAACCCGACTGGCTTTTTACTGCTAGGAACTTCAGAAAGCACAGGTAAATATTCGGAGTTATTTACTCCCATTGACAAAAAGTATAAAATTTATGCCAAGAAGCTAACTGCAAATCGTCCAATTCTATCGTTCGTTACCAGCAATTATCCGATGGTAAAAGTGGATGAACCCAAGCTCACCAATGAGAATTCATCAGATGAGTTTGATTTAGAGAGAAAAACTGACCAACTGATCTTGAATCGCTATGCCCCAGTGGGTGTAGTAATCAACAACAAGATGGAGGTGCTGCAACTTCGGGGAGAAATCGATCTCTACCTAAAACTTGCACCTGGAAAACCGAGTCTCAACTTATTTAAAATGGTGCGCCAAGGCTTGCTCGGAGAGCTACGCGCTACAGTTTATCAGGCACAACGGCAAAAAATTCTAGTTAAAAAGCAAGGATTACGAATTGAAGAGGGCGATCTTTCAAGAATCATCAATCTTGAGGTGATTCCATTCAAGCCTTCGACCAACGAAGAATTCTACTTTTTGGTTTTATTTGAAGAAGCCCCACCCACAGTTAACAATCTCAGCACGGTAAATCCTGAGAGCCAAGAGCAGCCAGACTTAGAGCGAGAGATTGTTCGGCTAAAGCAAGAAATAGCAAACGCCAATCAAGAGAGGGCCGCAACTCAAGAATATCTGCAAGCGGTGATCCAAGAGCAGGAACACATCAATCAAGACCTGAAAGTTGCTAATGAAGAAATCCTCTCCAGCAATGAAGAGTTGCAAAGCACCAATGAAGAGCTAGAAACTGCTAAAGAAGAGATTCAGGCAACCAACGAAGAACTTAACACAACTAATGAAGAACTTCGCTCTCGAAATCTGGAATTACACCAACTTAACAACGATCTGACGAATTTGCTTGCCAGTATCAATATTCCTATTTTGATATTGACTTCGGACTTACGGGTTCGACGTTTTACGCCAATGGCACAACGGCTTTTCAATTTAATTCCCGCCGATGCTGGACGACCTTTGAGCGATATCAGAGCCAATCTGAATATTCCTGACTTAGAACCTCTAATTTTGGAGGTACTTGACACACTCAGCATCAAAGAATTAGAAGTCCAAACTCTAGGGGGACATTGGTACAACCTCCGCATCCGTCCTTATCGCACCACAGAAAACCAGATTGACGGTGTAGTGTTGGTGTTAACAGATATTGATGTTCTCAAACGCACTGCTACAACCTTAGAACAAGCCCGGAATTACGCTGAAGCAATTGTGGAGACGGTACAAGTGCCGTTAATCGTGCTTGATTCTGATTTCCGGGTGAACAAAGCCAATCGCTCGTTTTATGAAACATTTCAGGTTTCACCATCAGAGACAACGCAATCTCTGATTTTTCAACTAGGGAATGGTCAGTGGAACCTACCTGGACTACAACAGATCCTAGAAGACATTCTCGCCAACGATACCACTATTCAAAACTTAGAGGTAGAGCATCGTTTTGAGCAGATTGGGCAGAAAACCATGCTGCTCAATGGTTGGAAAATTATTCAACAGGGAGAGTCTCAAAGGATTTTGCTGGCGATTGAAGATATTAGCGATCGCAAACAGTTTGAGTTAGAGCGATTGCATATAATAGCACAGGAGCAGTCAGCCCGTCAAGAGGCGGAAACTGCCAACCAAGCTAAAAATGAATTCCTATCGAACCTCTCCCATGAACTTCGTAACCCGCTCAATACTATACTCGGCTGGGCGCAACTTTTCCACACCCGCGATTTAGATTCTTCAGCAGTCACTCGTGCCTGGGAAGTGGTGGAGCGGAGTGCTAAAGTACAAGCTCAGTTAATCGATGATATGCTGGATGTCTCACGGATTACGAGCGGAAAGCTTCATTTAAACACTCGTCTAATCGATCTAGTTTCAGTAGTGGATGCCGCGATTGAGTCTATGGAATTTTCCGCAGAGGCAAAAAACATTCAAATTATTTCACAGCTGAACTCGGCGACAGTTGTCGGAGATTTTGACCGTTTACAGCAAGTTCTGTGGAATTTACTTTCTAACGCGATTAAGTTCACTCCAGCCGATGGACGAGTGGGAATTATCCTCGAAGCTGTATATAGTCACGCTGAAATTCGAGTCAGCGACACAGGAATTGGCATCCCGGCAGACTTGCTGCCATATATTTTTGAGCGCTTCCGCCAAGGAGATTCCAGCAGCAGCAAAACGAGTCAGGGACTTGGATTGGGCTTGTCAATCGTCCGTCATCTTGTCGAACTTCACGGTGGAACAGTTCAAGCGCAAAGTCCAGGCGAGGGACAAGGAACCACAATCATCATCAGGCTGCCTCTGCGCTCAATACCACCGGAAATTACACCGCCAACTTATTTAGAGCCGAGCCTTTTATCAGAGACTCCAGATATATTAGATGGTAAAAATCCATCCCTTACCCTTGAAGGGTTATGCATCTTGGCTGTAGACGATCAAGCGGATAACCGTGACTTAATCAAGTGGATGTTAGAAGACTTCGGGGCTGAAGTAGTGGTTGTGACATCGGCAAGGGAAGCGATCGCTGCTCTAACTGAATCTCCTGGCAGATACGATCTGCTTCTAGCAGATATTGGGATGCCAGAGGAGGATGGTTTCTCCCTGATTCGTCAGGTTAGAGAGCTTGAGGCTGAAGCTGGGGGACAAATTCCAGCAGCAGCAATCACTGCCTATGCTAGCGAACAAGAGCAGCAAAAGGTGATTGATGCTGGTTTCCAAATGCATCTAGCTAAACCCATTGAACTGACTAAATTGGTATTGATGATTACAAATTTGAGTGGACTCCGAGTCAGATGAATGAGCGCTGTTTTTGTCCTTGATTAAAACCAGACATCTGTTAGTTATTTCTAATAACTAAGATAGCGAGCAGAGAGCGTGACTTAATCGCTCTAAAGAAACACACAGGGTGTGAAATTGAGCATAAGAAATTAAATTTTCAATGCTATCCCTCTGGGTGGCTGCTCGAATTAAAATTTCAAAAATATTTCTTTGTTCACACTTACCTTGAGTCTGAATTGGAATGTTTTCAGTTAAACAGTTAACCACTTCATTCAAAGTTTTACTATCAGTTAGAACTGGGGTAATTGCAGTCATAGCTCAACCAGATATTTCTCTGGTTCAATTTTCTCGCAACTCTTTGACAAATTCTCTGTAATCACACCAGAATGATATTCTGCTGCTAAATTTGCTCTTACGCTTGGCTGATTTATTAACTTTACTTATGTCACAAGATCAACTCAGTCATTCAACACTGACATTTAAAATCACTAACTTTCAACGAAAGTTCACTTAGACAGGTAATCATCACAGAGCGATCGCAGAAGTTTTCGGTCTACTGAATTTAACTATATTGTAATCAGCAAGTAACCTATCTAGTAATTGAGTCTATAGCGGCGCATTTTCTAATCAATCTGTTACGGATAATTAGTTTAAGATAGTGTTGTTAAAAATCATGTTTGAATAAACGTTTTAATTACGTATAAATTGTCTAATTTGCATCTAAAACATTCAATAGTTATAGATAATTTCTGACATTTTTACTTAAAAAGATACAAAACATATTTAATTTATTCAACTAAAACAGAAAGTATCAACTATGAATTGAGGACTTTTACGCATGACTGCAACCTTGATGAAGGTGCCTAAGTTTCGTAATACCCAATGGGTGAGTTTTGTTGGTGGAGAAGGAATTGTACGCAGCTACACACCTGAATGTGGTACATGGACGTATCTCATTGAGATGGCATTAGAGCTAGAGCCTAACTTTGGCAGAGTTGGTGCAGAAACGATGATACTCCTCACTGAGGCAGATTTGCGGACGACATAAGCAAGCTTTTGACAAGGCTACAACCTAGTACCGCAAGGCAAAAGTCACGCATAATTGTATTTCGGGCTTTTACACCATTTGAAATGGTATGTTTACTTACGCCGTGCTGTACTAGTAGTCTGTCAATAAATAATTGACGAATAAATTTTCTGTAGAGACGACGATTTATCGCGTCTCTCCAACTGTCAAAATGGGTTTCGTAAATATGCTCCCGACTTGGCACACGATCCGTTTTACTCCTGGCTAGATTGCATTCAATGACTTTCTAAATATGTTCTTAAACATTTGGAAACTTTTAGCAGCCGAGTAGCCGCGTGTCATATTTTGTTAAGGAATTATCATGAGACAACTTGTTATTGCTGAACGCGTAAGCCTTATTGGTCATATCGTGTCAATGGTATTTGGATTGGTAGGGATGTTACTGGTTGTACCTAATGCCCAAGTAATTTTCGACTTATCCGAGGTTGGACAAACTGCTATGCAATGGAGTATGGCAGAAGGCGGTGTAGTTTATATGATTTTAGGTGCAGCAGGTGTTTTCTTGTATGCCACGCGGACTTTGGGTTTAGGTCGCGCTTTGGCATTTCTGTTGCCATCTGTATTTATTTCTCTAGGAAGTGAATTACTAGGAACCAGTACTGGTTTTCCATTTGGTCATTATAGTTACCTAAGCGGTTTAGGTTATAAGATTGCGGGTTTAGTCCCATTTACAATTCCCTTGTCGTGGTTTTATTTGGGATTTGTTTCTTACCTACTGGCACGTGCAGGTTTTGGAAGGGGACAAAAAACCCACCTTGTGGCGTCATATAAGTGCGATCGCTTTGGGTGCTTTGTTACTAACCTCCTGGGATTTTGTTCTCGATCCGGCAATGAGTCAAACTTCCCTGCCCTTTTGGTATTGGCAACAACCAGGCCCCTTCTTTGGAATGCCTTACCAAAACTTTGCGGGGTGGTTGGGTACTAGCTCGGTATTTATGACTGTGACTGCACTGTTGTGGAGAAATAATCCAATTAGCTGGGAGCGATCGCAACTTAATATACCTTTTGCAGTTTATTTAAGTAACTTTGGTTTTGCTACAGTCATGAGCTTAACAGCTGGATTCTTTGTACCCGTGTTGCTAGGCTTGTTGCTGGGTGTAACTCCCGCAGTGCTGCTGTGGTTGAAAGGCTCATCTACACCTGTCCAAGTTCTCATGGAAGCACCAGAAATCTCTGTAGCTAGGGTCAAAGTTGCAGCGAAATGAAAGGGCATTGGGCATTGAGTACAAGAGGCAGAGGAGTAAAAGGGCAGAGGGGAAAGACTTACTACAACTTTTCCTCTGCTCCCCTGCTCCCCCAGTCCCTAATTCCCTGCCATTTTCGCTGGGAGAGTTCTTTTATCGGCAACAACAAACTAGCTTCAATCTCCTGGCGCACAACGCCTGTTACCTCACAGTTGCTATTGAGGCAATCGATAAGCAACTGATTGGCATCGTAATATTGTTGCAATACTTGTTGTTGCTGTGGGCTGAAGTGCCAGTGATGCTGAATGTTTCGATGCTTGGCGATCGCAGTTTTTAACTGTTCCATCCAAGCAGGATAACTTGTTTTCCACGATGTCTGAATCCTTTCTCTACTTTGTTCTGGATCGGGCAGTAGGTCTTTAAGTTGTTGTAAAGCTTGATGTAAGCCAGCATCTTGAACAATTGCTAAAGCACTACTCAGAGCATCGTTGCACCCATAGACATCGGCAAAATTAGATTTGCATTCCATTACTAGGTTATCTAATGCCGCATCCAAAAAAATATCTCGATCGAAGATGCAGACAAGGGCAAAGTACGGGGAAAGGTGAGGAGTCTTAGCCAAGGCAAGATAAAACGCCCGAATTGCAGCAGACTCAGGAGCAGCAAGAGATTTTTGACTTGCCCAAGTTAAAAATTTTTGCAAATATGGATCTTGAGCCGTTAGCGCATCAACTTCTTGCTTCATCAACTGCACCAGAAAATCTGCATTCCGTAGCATAGCAACCGTTAACAAAAAGATTTCACGCCACCTGGGTTCAGTAATATGAGTCACCAGACGTTCTAACGGTTGTTTTAATGCTTGTAAATTATAACTGGCAACGATTTTTCGAGCAGTCAGGTATTCTTGAAACGTCAAATAAGAGAAAGAGAAAATCCCCCGCACTCTTTCTGCTAGCAATCCATGTTGCAACTCTATCGCCTGAAGTACCCCTTGACTATCTAATTCCAATTCCTCTGGTTCTGTGGAAGCATTCGGCAAATCACCGATATAATCGCTAATGTATTGCTCAACAATGCGTTGTTCAAAAAAGTAATTACCCTGCTCAAATGTCGCGTTAGCAACCTGACTCAGCAACTTAAGTTTTTGTGGTAATGAAAAACCTTGGTATACTTCATCCCGCTCAATTGCTTTAGTTTCGTCCCATTTGCCCAGGAGCAGGTCTAAACACTGCTTATAAAACGCAGCTTTTTGGGTTGGAAATTTGTTCTGGTGATGAAAAACGCAGCAGGCGAGATGCAAAAACAAGGGAGTGACAGCAAGTCTCCGAAATTGTAAATTTTCGGGTAAATCTAGTTTCTCAATAAACTCAAATGCCTGTTCTTGTTTATCCTGGATGTTCGTTTTCGTAACTGCTGTAAACCACTTCTGAGCAAAAGCAACAATTTTATCTTGACTAAAAGGGGCAATTTCAACATCTGTAAAGCGTCTGAGGTTGAAAGCTTTAGCTGCGGTGCGGCAGGTGACGACAAACATATTCTTTTGATACTTTTCAGATAGTCTGCGAATCTCATTGACGACACCGATGCTCTGTTGATGGAGTACTTCATCTAATCCATCCAGCAATAGCAACACTCTGCCCTCTAACAACAAAGTTTCCAGCATAGATGGGTCTGGAATTCCACAGGTGAGGAATTCTTTGCAAATATAGTTGAGTAAATTGAACTCCCCCGCTTCTCTAGATTCGTCCGCAAAATCTCTTAAGGTGACAAAAATAGTCACCCGATTTGCAGCAAATCTACCTCGGTTGCATTGAATCGCCAGATGTTGTAAAAAAGTGGTTTTACCTGCTCCCGGTTTACCCAACACCCGCAGCTTTGAGTAAATTTCAACTGCTGTGATCCCCGCGATTTGTGTCTGGGATACTTCACCTAAACCAAAGCGATCAAATTCTTTTGATGTAAACTTTTGTAAATCAGCAAACTCTAACCACTGAAAGCTGGCAATTTCCTCTAAAATGTTGACATCGATGTAAATGTCGTCTATTTTAACGGGACGATTAATATCTAATAACTGCAAAGTGCCGCACTGGTCTTGAATTTTGTCGAAGCGTTGCGATCGCACTTGTTGTACTAAAGCATCAATATCTAAGAATTTAGCAGCACTAAGTTCTTTTGATTCAGGGAATTCTTCTGGAGGATTAGCCGCAATCTCCCGCCAACTCAACGACAACACAGAACAAATTTCTATAAAGATATGACGCTCAACTGGACGCCCACTAAAAAATCGCCAAATTGGTTGGCGAGTCTTTAAGTGGACTTCAAAAGCCAAATAGTCTTGTGTCCACCCCTTATGAGCGAACGCTTTTTTAGCTTGTTCAATCCCAGCGAGGGATGCCTGGAGCGCTCGCTTGACCATAGGAGTTTACACACATCAAACAATAATTATTCAATTTGACATTATTGCTACATTCAGTTTCGGAACTACTTAGAAAATAAGTTAGTTATTTTTGCTATTTTTAAATACTAATGATTTCATTTAAAGCATCTTCAGCCAATATCCTGTGATTGTATTATTCTCAGTAAAAATTTAAATGTTAAAGTATTTTTTACTACTTTATGTTTAATGTTATAGAAAGTTTTTCTCTATCTAATAGCTGAAGTGCTGCGCCAAGTTCAAAGTTTATGTACCATTGATTACTTAGTACTTATAATAAATATTGTAGCACTTCTCTATACTTGTCTATAAAGTCTATAAAGTTAGCTTATTATCAATTAATATTTAAATAACTTATAGCATTTTTTAAGCAGCAGAGTTACACCCAAATCTTTTTTACCAAGGTTACTACCTTTGAAAACGTACCTCACTAGGTACGGAACTGCTATAGCTTAAGAAGTAAAGAGTAAAAAGATAATCCCCCATAAATAAATTTAGGGGATTTAATAAGGACGTATTGTTTTACAGGCGCGATAAGTTTTTTCACCATGAGCATTAAAGATTGGCAAGATTGCTACTGTTGTTATGCTTCCAGTTTGAAATCCTTTGCCTCAAATTATGGCTCTACGCAACTCAAGGTTTGAACTCACCGGGGGCGATTGTTAGGTTGCTGGTGACAGCTATTGCAACCCTTCAAGAAATTGGAAAGGTTATTGCCGAAGCTGTCTGAACATCAGCACAAATTTAAATGCGTATACCAAGGCATGACGTATTAAAGTTGTTCTACCTTACCTCTACCATTCTCCTCTTGCCCCCACACAGAGTTACCATAATTCCAGGTCGCCTAGTGGATGCTGAAAATGATTGACCCCTACGACTTTGAAGATGATGACCTTGACTTTGAGGATGAAGATTTCTTGAAAATAAAACCCATCAGCCAAATGACCGAAGGGGAAAAACTACAGCGATTTAAGCGGTTCTTTGACAGCAGCAGCCGTGCTATGCTGCAAGACTGTCTATTTCGTATCATCAATTATGAAGATGGTACGGGCACGTTAGAAATTCTTTGCCCTAATCAAGTCGTAAGGCAACGCCTTTCTAAGAAAAAGCGCAAAATTACCAACAACATCAACACCTGCTGGAGTCATATCAGATGGTTTTCGCTATGTGTCCAGCAAGATAGTGAGTTGCATTGCCAGAAGTTTACCCGTAATGGCGATTTGGTGACATCTTAATTGGGTATTGGGGACTATACCTAATGCCAGATGACAAATGACTAATAACAAATGACTAAAAAACAAAAATTTCCTTACCTAGTTGGTTCTAAGTGGACAGCACAGCAAAAAATCGATGGCTGGCGGCACTTCCAAGTTGTCAATCGCAAAAATCAGGCTAAGTGGGTTTATGCCGAAATGGTTGCTGCTTGCGATCCGAAAGTCCGTTTTTGGATAAATGCCAAATTATTACAAGATAACTCCCAGTGGCAAGCTGGCTGGCAAACATTACAGCAAATCCACGGACTTGAAACTGAAGTGTCCTAATTAGCTTTGTTGACTCGTTCCCAGCCTCTGACTGGGAATACCCATTAGTGGGCTGCTGCCTGATTATTTTGCAAATTAATAATTTTTTACAAAATCATACTAACTTACTCTCAAGCAGCAATTAAACGGTCTTGGCTACCGTCTGAAAACTGGCAATTTATCTGCGATACCTTCGGTGAGCTACGCTAACGCAAATTCCAGTAATATTTCCAGCATCAGTCTGCATATACCTCTCTTTCCCATTGACCCTACACCCCAATGCCTTGAAAACACGTTGTCTGACCATCAGCTAATTCTATGAAAAGCATTCAAAAAAGCCGATTTCATATTTTTTTATTTTGTAACTATTTTTATAAAAATAAGTAATAAAAACTTTTTATTGACTATTTTTAGAGCTTTAAAAGTCTTTAAGGTTCATAAAAATCCAAATAAACACAATTAAGCTTTAATTCATCCGATAAGACCGTTTTACAAATTAAGAGCCACTTTCTTTTCTATGTAATTTGCCCAATAATGACATCAACAGACCTCACGCATCGCCATCTCAGGAAAGGTGAAGGCAAATGTTTGAGCCACAAGTTTGACAAAAAGCTATAAGAGGGAACAACAGTGAAACTAGCAGTCTACGGAAAAGGTGGTATCGGTAAATCCACAACTAGCTGTAATATATCCGTCGCCCTAGCTAAACGTGGCAAAAAAGTGCTGCAAATTGGTTGCGACCCCAAACATGACAGTACCTTTACCCTGACTGGGTTTTTGATTCCGACAATTATCGACACCCTCCAAGAAAAGGATTATCACTACGAAGATGTCTGGCCGGAAGATGTAATTTACAAAGGCTACGGCGGTGTTGATTGCGTAGAAGCTGGTGGCCCACCTGCGGGTGCTGGATGCGGTGGCTACGTAGTCGGTGAAACCGTGAAATTACTTAAAGAACTCAACGCCTTTGATGAATACGATGTAATTCTCTTTGACGTTCTGGGTGACGTAGTTTGCGGTGGTTTTGCAGCACCACTCAACTATGCAGATTACTGCCTGATTGTTACAGACAACGGCTTTGATGCATTGTTTGCGGCTAATCGGATCGCTGCTTCAGTCCGTGAAAAAGCCCGAACTCACCCACTGCGTCTAGCTGGGTTAATTGGCAATCGCACCTCCAAACGCGACTTGATTGAAAAATATATAGAAGCAGTGCCAATGCCAGTTTTGGAAGTTTTACCTTTAATTGAAGATATCCGTGTTTCCCGTGTGAAAGGTAAGACTTTGTTTGAAATGGCAGAGCAAGATCCTTCTCTAGACTACGTTTGCGACTACTATCTCAACATCGCCGACCAAATTTTGGCGCGTCCCGAAGGTGTTGTACCAAACGACACACCAGATCGTGAGTTGTTCTCTTTGTTGTCTGATTTTTATCTAAATCCGGGTAAACCCCAGGTTCCTAATTCAGAAGAGGAACTAGACTTGATGATTGTATAAATCACTAAGTTCTCAGGATGGGGGACAATAATATGGCTTTCTTTCACAGCTTTACAGATTCAATAAAGCAAAAGTGGTTGCAATTTTTCCAGAATAATCGAGACTGGATTACCCTGCACATGGAAGTGGAATCAGTGTACACCCCTGATGGCGGGAAGCGACCACCTTCTTACCTCATCCTGGGAGTTCTTAACGCCCTAGAGCCAAAGCTAGCGCAGTTAATGTTGCCCTTTGCCAAACTTAATCCTGACGCCGATACCCTAATTGAGGTGCTAGATTTGCATTTTGATCCAGATTTAGCTCTCGGTAATCGCTTCGTCGTCAACCCAGAAGTAGAGAAATACGTAGAAACACCAGCAGATGTCATTGATGAAAAGCCTGAAGATGAAACTTTGACACATTCTCATACAAATGGCTTTGTGTCGGTGGCGGTAGTAGACGTTCAAGAGTTCGCAATCGTGGATTCTGAGGATGAAAGCCTGGGAATCAGCGAGTTGGAGGAAACCGAAAATGGCTTTGGCGATATTTCCTTAACTAACGCACACAACTCAAAAGATGAGTCTTTCCAAATCTCTAGTTTAGAAGCAGATGAGTTTGGGGAAATTGCCTTCGATTCAATAGCTGCAACGGAAGTAAAGCTGGATGAAGATGAAGCGCTTGAAGATAGTCCGCTAGATGAGAATGCGTTTAAAGACGTGTTGTCAGATGTCTGGGGTGATGAAACAGCTTTACAAAAGGCTGAAGAAAATAACGATTTTTTGGGGGAAGAACTGCCAGCAGGCGTTTTTGATGAATCAGAAATTGCCCGTCTCTTCCCCAACGCTTAATTATTGCTGTTCTTCGCAATTTTAAGTTTTAGATTTGGGGTTTTGGATGAGGAATTAGGGAAATTGTCGTTAGACAGAGGATACTTTTGTTGTCCCAGCCTTCAATCCAAAATTATCAATCTAAAATCTGAAATTGGTTGAACTGCCATTAAATATCAAGGGGAGAAAAAACCAAAATGACTGTCGCTCAACAACCAGAAGCTTTAAGCTTTGAATGTGAAACCGGGAATTACCATACCTTTTGCCCAATTAGCTGCGTGGCGTGGTTATACCAAAAAATTGAAGATAGCTTCTTTTTGGTGATTGGGACAAAAACTTGTGGCTACTTCTTGCAAAACGCGATGGGGGTGATGATTTTTGCTGAACCCCGCTATGCAATGGCAGAGTTGGAAGAGGGCGATATTTCAGCACAACTGAATGATTATGAAGAGTTAAAGCGGTTGTGCTTGCAAATTAAACGCGATCGCAATCCTAGTGTAATTGTCTGGATTGGCACTTGCACCACCGAAATTATCAAAACAGATTTGGAAGGTTTAGCGCCGAAGCTAGAATCCGAAATCGGTATTCCCATCGTTGTAGCGCGTGCAAATGGTCTAGATTACGCCTTCACCCAAGGGGAAGATACCGTATTAGCTGCTATGGCTAACCGTTGCCCTGATAAGGCTCCTGTGGCGGAAACAGAGAAGAATGAACGCAATGCGATCGCTAAATTGCTCAACTTTGGTAAAAAGAAAGAAGATGTCGCCCAAGATGAATCTGAGTACGTAGTTCACCCACCACTGGTTCTCTTTGGCTCGCTTCCCGACCCCGTAGTTACTCAGTTAACCTTGGAACTGAAGAGACAAGGCATCAAAGTTTCCGGCTGGCTACCCGCGAAGCGCTTCACTGAACTGCCAGTACTAGAAGAAGGGTATTATGTCGCTGGTGTCAACCCCTTCCTCAGCCGCACAGCTACCACCTTAATGCGCCGCCGTAAGTGTAAACTGATTGGCGCACCGTTCCCCATTGGCCCCGATGGCACTCGCGCTTGGATTGAGAAAATCTGCTCGGTGTTTGGTATTACTCCCAAGGGTTTGGATGAACGGGAAGCACAAATTTGGGCAGGTTTGGAAGATTATGTGAAACTGATTCGCGGTAAATCTGTATTCTTCATGGGTGATAACTTGCTGGAAGTTTCCCAAGCAAGATTCTTAATCCGTTGTGGGATGACAGTTCACGAAATCGGCATTCCCTACATGGATAAGCGCTATCAAGCTGCTGAGTTGGCACTGTTGGAGAAAACTTGCCAGGAAATGAATTCACCCCTGCCAAGGATTGTGGAAAAGCCGGATAATTACAATCAACTTCAGCGGATTTATGCGTTGAAACCAGATTTGGTAATTACTGGTATGGCTCACGCTAATCCGTTGGAAGCACGCGGTATTAATACTAAGTGGTCGGTGGAGTTCACTTTTGCTCAAATTCACGGCTTTACGAATGCGCGTGACATGTTAGAGTTGGTGACTCGTCCGTTGCGTCGGAATAATAATTTGAAAGATTTGGGTTGGGATAAGTTGGTGAGAGAAGAAGCGAAGATTTAGATTTGGGTTTGGATTGAGCAACAGCAAAATAGTATGTTAGGGCGAACTTTTGGGTTCGCCTTTTTTTTACGAACCGCAGAGGCGCAGAGAACACAGAGGAAGAGAGAGAGAACTTAATTCATATCAAATCCGTTTTATCGGAATTATTCCTCTTTCCTCTCCCTCTGCGCTCTCAGCGTCTCTGCGGTTTTTTAATCATTTAGATGCTACCGGATTGGATATCAGATGGAAGGCTGTAACTCTAAAGGTTTGGATGGAATGATATACATTAATTCTGCACCGTCTGGTTTAATTTCTGTTGACGGAGTTAATTTAAGCCAGTCATGAAAGCTGATTCCTAATTGGGATATTGCTTGTACTTCTGTTTGGTAAGATTCAAACCTGCGATTAGTTTCAATCATTGATTCCACTACATCCAAAGTTTTAGGAAGACGTGCGTAAATCTGCGGCTTAGGATCATCCCAAATTGCTTTTCCTACCCAATCTACTTTGGAATCCCAAATTGCTGCTGGTATTGATTCTACCCATTTATTAGGGTCTTGAGCCAACATGAATAGATTCATCCGTTGCATATCAAAGACTGCATTTTCATCCAAAGTTGGGTCGAGCCATTGGTAAATTCGGGTTAGCCTCCGCAAATCAATCTGACCTCTGAACTGAGGCTGTAAATATACTGCTGGGTTAAAAGTAAGCAGAAGCTTAACATATTTCTGAATACGAGAACGAATAACTCTCGAACCTTCCTGGAAGCGGCGAAGTGCTGTATCGTGTTCCTCTAGTTCTAAATAGCAACGTGCTTCAGCTAGATAGGCTAAAGATAAAGTCAGCAGATATTCATCAGCAATCTGGCTTTTTTGCTCAATTTCGATATCGGTGTATTCAGTATAAATATGCTCTGCTTCTAAAAAGCGGTTAATAGCTTGTAGTGCGCTGCTTCTACGATTTTCAATTTTGGTCATCGTAAAGGCATTAGTTGCTAATTCGATTGCAGCACGAAAATTAGCATAGAAACTAAGGTCGATTTTACGATTAATGTTATTTAACAGTTTTTGTGCTTGTTGTAAGCGTTGTTCTAATTCCTTAAGGCGTTGTGCTATTACAACAAAGCCTATAACTGAGACACCAAGGTTAAGTATACTGACTGCACTAGTTACCTGCAAAATTTCTTGAGTGAGTTGCACACTTTGCCTAACCTTACCTAACTGATTTTCAATGCCATCCAAACGCCGATTAACATCAGCTAATCCTTTTCCTGTCGCAGCCGCATTAGCCCCTGAAGCAACAAGATTTGCACTTGAGAAAAAAAGGTTGAATATATTGTTAGGGCTATCAGTTAACGTTGGCACTTGGGAATTATTTGATCCTTGCTCCCGCAACCAACTAACGACTTGTTTTGTCCCTACATCTCTGATAACACCCCCCACCCTTTCAAAAGTTCCATCTGCCAATCCTTTTGCAATCCAATCAGCAAGCATAAAGGTTACTGTAACTGGTAAACTCACAATTTTCTCCTAGTTGCTAAAATTTCAGCAGCACGATGTCTGGTAGCCAGTCGCTTCGATTCTGCACAGCAAATAGCTGCGCTTTACTCAGTATTCCCAATTTGAGTTGTAGTTTATGCAATAGCGATCGCTTCGCTCTTTTTAACGAACCGCCCACGCTAATAAAGAAAAGCGAGCGATCGCCCAAATATCATCTCAGTCAAACACAGTTACAATAAGGTAGTAAAGATAGGAGGAAATATGAATTATGCTTAGTGGAATTAAACAAAAGGCTATTGTAGGCAAAGATGGCAAGATTGAACTTTCAGCAACCGAATTAGCAGAAGGAACAATCGTAGAAGTTATTGTGCTAGTTGAACTATCAACTGAAGAGGATGAAACTACTTATCTTTTGAAATCAGAGACTAACAAAAAACATCTGCTCAAAGCTTTGGAAAATGTAGAAAAAGGAAACTTAATTTATGTAGATTTAGATGAATATGAAAAAAGTTGCTTTTGAACCAGAAGCTTTTGAACAATTAGGCCAGTGGGCAACAGAAGACAAGAAAATTTTCAAAAAAATATTGGAACTGATTAGAGATATACAAAGAGATTCTTTTGCGGGGATAGGGAAGCCAGAGCCATTAAAATATGAACTACAAGGTTACTGGTCAAGGCGGATCACAGATGAACATAGATTAGTTTACAAAGTGCAAGAAGATTTATTGATTATTTTGACTTGTAAATATCATTATGAGCAATAAAGGTTATTGAGGCTAGGATATTGTTTTACTTCAAGCGATCGCTCTTTTTAACCAGAAGATGCAGAGCGATCGCAGATACAATGATAAGTAAAAGGCAAGCTAGTAGAAAATGGCTAAAATTGTCACCCTTCAATTAACTAACAGCGAAATCTGTATATTTACGTACAGATGGCAACTGAAAACCTAAAACAATATCCTCTTTTGGGACACCTAATTCAACCAACTCATTAGCAATTCCTACCTCTGTTCCATCTTGCTGAATCCAAATTTTCTCGTTAATAATATCTACATGGAGAACAGTCCCATATATGCGGTCTTGCTCGCGCCAACCTACATAAAATAATTGATAATGATCGTGTTCTGTATCGAAAATTATCTGTGCTTGAATGCGATTATCCCAAACAGTACTAGCGTGTTGTTCAAGCAAATTCTTAATATATTGTCGATATACTTCTAGATTTGCCATTCTGCGATCGTCTCCTGTTCAATATTATAAATTAGTAAACAGAGCTGATTACTTTTAATTACAGATTGGATAAATGGAAGGATAAAAAACTCATTGTAAACAGTACTAGGAACTGCTAAATATAAAGTACGATTAGCTTCTTGTTTTTGTAAAGCAATTCGGTAAATGATAAATTGTCCTAATGCAGCATAAAGTTCTGTGATTTTTGACGGACTTAGAAAACTTTTAATTTCAACAGCTATTTTTTGTCCTTGTTTTTCGGCTGCAATAACTTTTTATGCTCCTAAATCAACATATAATTCAAGGGTTCTTGCCTGGAGAGCATAAGGATCGTGAGTGATTAACTAGCCATCTTTCTCAAGTGCTGTTTTGACAACTGTATGAAAAGCATCTTTAGCAGACACAGGTTTGATTCAAATTTATGGCGGTGCTTGATTTAAGAATTTCCATTTTGTTAATACATTGACAACCTAGCGAAACTTTTTTTTAACTAAATTTAATATAGTTCTGTTTCTTCTCGCCTGTCTACTTACTTCAGATGCAGAGGAGAAGAGTATTGAATGAACCGCAGATGAAAGAGCGATCGCCCCATCCTCCAATAACTTCGATAAAATCACTATGGTGCTAGTTAACCCTCCCTAAATCTAATGAAAACCGATCGCCCTTCTTCCCAACCTTCCCTTCAACGTCCTGAACTACTTGCGCCAGCAGGTAATTGGGACTGTGCTAAAGCTGCTGTGGAAAATGGGGCAGATGCGATTTACTTCGGTTTGGATCGGTTTAACGCCAGAATGCGGGCACAAAATTTTACTGAGGCGGACTTACCCCAATTGATGACATTCCTGCACCGTCGGGGCATAAAGGGTTATGTCACTGTCAACACCCTAATATTTCCCAAAGAACTAGCAGAAGCACAGCAATATCTCCGCACAATTATTGCAGCTGGTGTAGATGCGGTAATTGTTCAAGATATTGGTATATGCCGTCTCATCCGTCACCTTTCCTCCGATTTTCCCATCCATGCTTCCACGCAAATGACCATCACGAGTGCGGCTGGGGTAGAATTTGCCAAGTCTCTTGGCTGTCAATTGGTGGTATTGGCGCGTGAATGTTCTCTCAAAGAAATCAATAAAATTCAGCAGCAGATTGCCCAACAGGAAACTTCGCTGCCCTTGGAAGTTTTTGTTCACGGTGCTTTGTGCGTAGCGTATTCCGGTCAGTGTTTGACTAGTGAGGCTTTAGGTGGACGTTCTGCTAACCGAGGTGAATGTGCCCAAGCTTGCCGGATGCCCTACGATTTAATCGCCGATGGGGAAGTTGTAAATTTAAAAGAACGCAAATATTTACTCAGTCCTCAAGACCTAGCAGGGTTAGATGTTTTGCCAGATTTGGTGAAATCAGGAGTAACTTGTCTCAAAATTGAAGGTCGCCTGAAAGCTCCAGAGTATGTTGCTAATGTCACCCGTGTTTATCGGCAAGCTTTGGATAGTGTCATGACGGAATTGGAAAGACCTAACCCCTCTTTGCCTACAAGGGAAGGGGGAAGAGGTCAATCAGACCAAGAACACTACAACCTAGAAATGGCATTTTCTCGCGGACTTTACACAGGCTGGTTTGGCGGGATTAATAATCAGGAACTTGTTCACGCCCGCTTTGGTAAAAAACGTGGGGTTTATCTAGGTGAAGTCACCCGCATTCACAACGAACAGGTAACAGTCAAACTGAAAGCACCTGTCAAGCCAGGAGATGGAATTGTGTTTGACTGCGGTCATCCAGAGGCGAAGGAAGAAGGCGGCCGAGTTTATGGGGTGGTTTCCAAAGGTAAGGAAAGTGTGCTGACCTTTGGTCGAAATGACTTGAACCTGCGCCGAGTGCATATAGGCGATCGCATTTGGAAAACCAGCGATCCAGAACTCGATAAGCAACTACGTCAGAGTTTTGCTGGGGAGAACCCACAATTTCAGCGTCCGATTGATATGGAAATTTATGGAGAAGTTGGTCAGCCATTGATTGCGATCGCCCGCGATCGACTCAGTAATATCGTACAGGTAGAATCTGCAATTTCTCTGGTGGAGGCGCACACTAAACCCTTAAATACAGAGCGTTTACAAGAACAATTCGGTCGTCTCGGTAACACACCTTTCTGTTTGGGAACGCTAACCAACCACCTCAGCGGTGCTATTATGCTACCCGTAAGTGAGTTGAACCGGATGCGGCGGGAAATCGTGGTGCAGTTGGAAGAATTGCGAAGTCAACCCAAACGCTGGCAATTACGTTCTGATGTCTCTTTTCAAGACTTACTCCCCTCCTCATTACCCTCATCTCCTACCCTGCGGGAAGCTAAAGCTATATCTCCTTCACTCATAGTCTTGGTACGAAACCTCAAGCAACTGCAAGCAGCACTCCAAGCGGGAATCCAAACACTTTACTGTGAGTTTGAAGACCCCCGTGCCTATCGAGAAGCCGTGCAACTGGTACGCCAACAAGGGCAAAAAGACAAGGAAGACAAAGGGGACAATGGAAAATTTCTCTCTCATCTTCCCCATCTCCCCACAATTTGGGTTGCACCACCCCGAATTACTAAACCTGGAGAAAACTGGATTTTGCAGCAAGTACGTGCATGTGAAGCAGATGGCTATCTGATACGGAACTATGACCAATTGCAATTCTTTGCAGCAGACCGTTGTATCGGAGATTTTTCGCTCAACGTTGCTAATCCGTTAACAGCAGACTACTTTCAGCAACACTTTGGTTTAGAACGGCTGACGGCATCCTATGACCTGAATATTACCCAACTACAAGACCTGCTCACCAGTTGTCCACCCCAGTGGTTTGAGGTGACAATCCATCAGCATATACCGATGTTTCACATGGAGCATTGTGTTTTTTGTGCCTTTCTCTCGATGGGTACAGATTACACCAACTGTGGACGACCTTGTGAAAAGCAGGAAGTGAAATTAAAAGACCGTGTAGGTAGCGAACACGTCCTCAAAGCAGATGTAGGCTGTCGTAATACTGTATTTAACGGCACTGCTCAAACCGGAGCCGAATACGTACAGCGCCTCATAGAACTGGGATTACGTCACTTTCGCATCGAATTTGTGAATGAAACACCAGAGCAAGTGAGTAAAACAATACATTTTTATACTCAATTATTGCAAGGCGAGATTACAGGTTCTCAACTATGGCGAGAGTTGAAGTTGCAAAATCAATTAGGCGTGACTCGTGGCCCTATGGGAGTGTCTGCATTGCGGTCATAATTGATTTTCTGAACGCCCAGCTTGAAAAATCTGTTCGGCGGTTAAATTTAATTCCGGGAATGTAGGGCAATACGGTTCGGTTAAGATCCCCCCGCCTGCGGCGACCCCCTTAAAAAGGGGGTAAAAGAGGATTATAAGCTCCCCTTTTTAAGGGGGGTTGGGGGGATCTCCAGGGCAAAATATCACTAACCGAACTGTATTGAGAGTCGTTGGGCTTGTGCGATAAGTAGTAGGTGCTGTAAGTAGAATTTGCGCTGCATTTTACCATATTGCGCCTTCCTTTAAAATGAAATAACCCTGGGTTCCTATCAATGATAATTTTAAGCATTGGGAACTCCTAAAAATCGAAGTTTATGAACGCAGCCGACGACAAAACGATTGTTCGCGAGTATTTCAATTCCACAGGGTTTGACCGTTGGAAGCGAATCTACGGCGATGGCGAAGTCAACAAAGTCCAATTAGACATCCGCAATGGACACCAGCAAACTGTGGATACAGTTCTTGGTTGGCTGAAAGCTGATAATAATTTACCAGAGCTATCAATCTGTGATGCTGGGTGTGGTGTCGGTAGTCTCAGCATTCCCCTGGCAGTAGATGGTGCCAAAGTCTATGCCACCGATATTTCGGAAAAAATGGTAGAAGAAGGCAGGGATAGAGCAAAGCAAACTTTGGGAAATGCCGAAAATCCCACTTTTGCTGTGCAGGATTTGGAATCATTGAGTGGTAGCTACCATACCGTTATTTGCCTAGATGTTCTCATCCATTACCCTCAAGAAAAAGCCGATGAAATGATATCTCACCTCTGTTCTTTGGCACAGTCGCGGATAATTCTCAGTTTTGCGCCGAAGACCTGCGCCCTGAGTATACTCAAGAAAATTGGTAGTTTCTTTCCTGGGCCAAGTAAAGCCACTCGTGCATATTTGCATCGTGAGGCTGATGTGGTGAAAATCTTAGAAAGTAATGGCTTTTCATTGCAACGACGGGCAATGACGAAGACTCGCTTCTATTTTTCTCGCCTACTGGAAGCTACACGCAATTAAGGTTAAAATCGCAGCAAAGGTATAATAAACATCTTGCTGCGATTTGACAATCTCAAACCTGAGATATGGTAGATATTACCGTTGGCATCAAGCTTTATTTTTTCTCTAAATAATCGTTGTTCTGCTCTGCATAATCAGACATTCTTACAAACTAAGCGATCGCAGCTGCTCCCAAGAGAATAGTGAAAGCAAATAACCACATTTACATTTTATTCAGATAAAATTTCTTCTTTGAAGCTTCAACAGAGGATACCAAACTTCTGAGGATGCTGACTCCAAGGGTTTTATAGGTGTATTTAATTTCTTGTTTATCTAGTTTCTCTAATTCCCTAATTTCAGATCATAACGGGTGATATTGTATTAACCAACGCTGCACTAATTAAGCAATGTAGGTAAAAAAATATTGTGTCAAAGCTAAAAAACTGTTGCCGGCAGTAGATTGATATCTTGGAACCTTTGTGAAAGTCAGGTTAAAATCGCAAGCAAAGTGTAAATCTGAAGTGAAACTATGAAAACTGCTGAAAAATTAGCTGCTGGTTGGCTACTGACACTCGGATTCATGTTTGTAACTCTATCAGCAACCGCGGCATTAGAAAAATTTGCTACACGTCAAGCCATCATAATACCCACGGGTGAGTATGAGTTTAACGCACCAAATGCTACTTATGAAGATAATAATGCTGCTGTTGGTGGTCTAATTTTTGGTGTCCCTACCCTAACACTGGGCACATGGTTAGCATTGGGATTGTACCGTCAAAGTCGGCAGGAAAAAAAGGCGATTAATCAACAAGTTAGCGATCGCCTACAATCGATTTTTTATGAGATGCTACAAGAAAATCACGGGCGCGTAACTGTTTTAGGTTTTGCCATGCAGTCACAACTACCCGCAGCCCACGCCAGACAATATTTAGATGAAAAAGCTAAAGAATTCAATGCAAACTTTAAGGTGAACGAAGAAGGGGCTGTATCATATCATTTTGATGTCTAATTGTCATTAGTCCTTTGTCATTTGTTATTTGTTATTCACTAATGACTAATGACTAATGACTACAATACCCAACTTACGGCTAGGTCTAATGACGCAGATTTTTTTGAGCGTAGCTGCCATTTTAGGCGGTTTGTCGGTTGCTGCTGGTGCTTTTGCTTCCCATGCCTTGCGGCAAAAGATTAGTGAGCGATCGCTAGAAATTTTTGAAACTGGCGCTCGTTACCAAATGTATCATGCTCTAGCACTTTTCTTAGTAGCAATACTAATTAGTCGTACCGAGTCTCCTCAACCTACTCTTATCGCCAGTGGATGGCTGTTTCTCATTGGCATAGCTCTTTTCTCAGGTAGCTTGTACGCCCTTAGCTTAACCGGTATTAAATCCTTGGGAGCGATCGCACCACTAGGCGGTGCAGCCTTTCTTGCCGGTTGGGGTGCTTTAGCTTTTGCTGCTTGGAATTTGAAGTTGTAAAAAAGTTAGGAGTTAAGAGTTTTTAACTCCTAACTCCATTTTTTATAAGCTCATTTACCTGATTGTCACAACACATTTTATAAAAATATGCTATAGTATATTTAGCATTTTAATGCCCAAAAGCTGCAAATAATAAACTCAATCTCTTCGTTTTTAAGTAGGGAAAGTTACTCTTATATATGTACAAAAACTAATAAATTAACAAAAATATTTTTTAAAAAGTAAAATTGACCAATTACTAAATCATAATTTTAACAATGGGCGGAGTTTGCAATCATTTTACCTATTAAAACACAAATAAACTAGTACCGTTATTTAGAGGTAACGCAGAATTTAAAATTCCTAAGTTTATCTTTTTTAAAAAGCTAGTACTGAGGAGTTAAAAGCTTATAGTTTATTGCTCCTTGTTCTCAGGCGTATTAACAAATCATCCAAAGCTGCATTAGCTGAAGGTGTTTCAGGTAATAAGCTAGATTGATATGCCTCCTGTAATTTATTACGCAGACGTTCATATTCTCTTTTATGAAAATCTACATTAATATCTGACAATGCAGACTTTTCTGTACCTGCTAACTTTTGGGCGATCAAATCAGAAATATATGACAAATTAAAAACCTCATTTAGATCAATTAAATTAGCTTCAATTCTCCCTGTTTGCATCAGATAAATTCCAGTTAAGAGAACTCGATAAACATAAAGCAATGGCTTAATTCGATAGGTATGTTCTTTTTCAAAAAGTTTCCATTGTGTTGCAGCAAAACCAAAATAATGGTAGCTATGATGACGGGTAATACAATTTTTAGCAATAATTTTCAATTCATTATGTTCAGGTGAAGTTGTTAATATTAAAGGAGAATACAATTGTTCTAACACATAACCATTCTTTTTAAGTAACATCAAAAAGAATTTTTTGACATCATGAGTGACTAAATCAATCTCTAAAGATTCACGAATTTCTGAAACTTCAATAGTTTCATTCCTAGTCTTTAATCCGACTATTTCTTGAATTGGTAAAATATGCACACCACGCAAGTCATAATCAGAATCAGGTGAGGGAAAGCCATATAAGTGGGAACCACTGATGATAGTGAATAAAAGTGAGTAAGGCTGTTGTCTAATAATTGTGTTAATAGAAGTTGGAATATTCATAATGTGCCGTTTACTTGCTTACCTCGGTTTGCCTATTTCTTTAGAACATCTTCTGTATAAACCAGAACACTCACTTATAGCCCAGAGTTATCAACCCCGCGAAATGATTTCTGGAGTAGTAAATGCAGATGGCTTTGGTGTGGGTTGGTATCATAATCAAAAAGATGCCGATCCTTTTATCTACAAAAATACCCTACCTATTTGGAATGATATAAACCTACCCAGTCTCAGCCGTTACGTTGAATCAAAGTGCGTTCTTGCTTATGTCCGCAGTGCTACAGCAGGACAAGCCGTAGATTTTGCTAACTGTCAGCCTTTTAACCATCAACAACAGCTATTTATTCACAATGGACGAATCGAAAATTTCCGCAAAACATTACACAGAAAAATCCGCAGCACTTTAACCCAAGAATTTTACGAAAAAATTAATGGCAGTACTGACTCAGAACACATTTTTGCATTGTTACTTTCGCAAAGTCAAATTAACAAACATCGGCCTTCAGAATATGCTTTACGCACCACATTATTAATGCTTTTAGAGATGGCAAAACGCTATCAAGTAGAAGCCTCACTCAACGTAGTTTTTAGTGACGGACATCGTTTAATAGCTTCTCGTTTTGCTACCACTTCACCGCCTCCATCTCTTTACTGGATACGAGACGATCCGACTTTCCCACAATCCGTAATTATTGCGTCTGAACCTCTATTTCTAGGTAATTGGATTGCTTGCCCAGAAAATAGCATCATTAGTGTGGGAGCAGACTGTGAGATCCAAATTGAGCAAATCTAGTGTGAAAGAGGCTACTTCTCAAGCCTTCAATAAATGTCGCTGGAAAACTTTTGCGCTATTTCAAGATATGGACGAAGCCACATTCTCTAGTCAACCTCATTCTGACTTGATCTGCTGTTGGCTCATATTACCTGTATCAAGTCTTTATCGCTGCTAGAACATAGCACTTAGGTGCTTACTTGCTATTATTCTAATGGGAAAATGCAGAAAAATAGCTTTAAAGCTTGAGCTATGTTGCTCAAGCATGATTTTATTAACTATGGCTATGTGTTTCACTGATTGGGGTAGAGGTCTGCTATCAAAGTAACCTATTACGCCGAGCAAACGGAGGTTTAATGTCGATATCTAAAGCTGTTAACAACAAGGTTACTTCTCAAAGCAACGTTGAAAAACGCTTGCAGATAGAGCGTTTGATAGGAGCAACTCAAATATTTGTACCTAGTGCTGGGAGTGATGTAGTGAAGGGATTAACTCAAACACCTAAATCTCTACCCCCTTGTTACTTTTATGATGACCGTGGTTCCCATCTGTTTGAGCAAATCTGTGATTTACCAGAATATTATCTTACACGCACAGAAACAAAGATTTTACAGCAGTATGCTGGTGAAATTGCTAAGATAACTGGCGTTTGTGAATTGGTAGAACTTGGCAGTGGTAGTTCTAGTAAAACCCGCATTTTACTAGATGCCTACCAGCAACTAAGCTATCCTCTGCATTACCTACCAATTGATGTAAGTGCAGGTATGTTAGAAAGTAGTGCCAAGCAGTTATTAGAAGATTATCCCTTACTCCAAGTTTATGCACTAGCGGGAACCTATGAATTAGCCCTTGCAAAACTCCTACCGACGCAATTACCCAGTCGAATGATTTGTTTTATTGGTAGCAGTTTAGGTAATCTTACCCCTGATGAGTGTGATGTGTTCTTCTCTCAAATTACCAATGCTCTACAAGTAGGTGAGTATTTTTTATTGGGGATAGATTTACGAAAGCCAAAACAGATTTTGGAACCAGCTTATAACGACAGCCAGGGAGTGACAGCTGCATTTAACCTTAATATGCTGGAACATTTAAATCAGCGGTTTGAGGGTAACTTTGACACCACCCAGTTTGAACACAGAGCATTTTACAATGAAAGCGAGCATCAAATAGAAATGCATTTATGCAGCCTGCGATCGCAAATTGTAGAATTACGCGCTCTTAATCTTAAGGTTAATTTTGCACTAGGTGAGACTATCCTCACTGAAATTTCCCGCAAATTCGACCTTAATAATATCAAACAGCAACTAACTGCACAAGGTTTATTACCTGTTCATGTGTGGAGAGATCCAAATCAATGGTTTGGCTTAATGCTCTGTCAGCTGCAAGCATAAAGCAAATCAGAGTATGACTCATATATATAGCGGTTCTCAGTTGAGTCCAATATATATCTAACAAAAACAGCCCTTCCCTACAAGCATTAGGGAGTAACACTTAAAGCCTCTCTCCTTTTAGGAGAGAGGTTAAAACGTATGAATGGAAATTTTGATCAACCCAAGCAAGTAAACTAAATGTTTAGCCGCTAATTATTGCTGCATCGAAGGTGTGGCAAAAATTCTGCTGAATATAGGAACCCGTGGACGAGGCTTATTTGCTGTTATATTGGCATTAGTAGCAGAAGAGTTATTAGTTGCCTCAGAAAGGAGAGGTGGTTTGCTATTAGTAGAATTGGCAAAATCACTCAATTGGGTAGCCGAAGGTAAACTTGAAGATATGGAAGTAACATTCTCAGGATTTTGACTGTTGGTTTTTACCGGAGTTTGAGCTTGAGATGGAGTAACTAAGAAAGTTGAACTTGTTCCTAATACCAGTACGAGCAAATGAGAAATATATTGTTGCATAGAGATTAGTCAAATGGGTTGATAAATATTCAAAGCTTAAAGAAGTTGTGTTTGTTCTCAGTTAGAAATAAAACTGCAATTTTCCCATAGAAATCATGACGCTGTTCTCCAATAAAACTTGAACACAGCGACTTCCAAATGAACAGACTATTAATGCTTAGTAGATTAATTCGCTAACAACAATCTAACTTCCCTCAATCAAGAGGAAGCTACACTCTCTTTTGTAAAAAGAAAGAGAGCAGTTATTTTAAGACTACTGAATCTGCTTGAAAGAAAGTTAGCAAATAGATACACCTAGAATAATTGATGTTTTTCAATCAACTAAGCCAGCACAACTATTAATATTTTATTTATATTTAACTTTTTAAGAAAAGAGGAATGTTACTGAAATTTTTAAAAAAACTAATTTATCTAAAATCAACTCTAACTCGCATATTTAACTAACTAAAGCAAAAAGTATATGAATTTTTAATAAAACTAGAAGAATTAGCTGAAGCGCTGTTAGATTCCAACAGTCAAAGCGATTTAGTGAATTACTTAGGAAATATTTTTTTACCTCAACCTAATCAGGAAGATTAAGCGATGCCTACGCAAGAGAAAAGGGGGCAGGAATTAGGGGGAATTCTAGCATCTTTCTCCCCTTCTCCTTGCTCCCCTACCTCTCTAGTCTGAATTATCAAAAAGCGTTAGAGCTTTGTCCCACACTCAGCGCAAAAATTGTGGGTGGGAGCATTTTTAGCATTGCAATGGCTACAATACACTGGCTCGGCTGCCGCTTTCGGTGCTTGCTTCTGTAAGCCGACCATTTGAGCGTTGCTCTTACCAGGGACTACCATTGGATAGCAGTTTTCGTCTCTGGTGACGTGGACATTTAAGATTACTGGCCCTTTGTGTGCCAGCATTTCGGCGATCGCATCTTTTAATTGACTGCGATCGCTGATTATCATGCCCTTAATGCCATAAGCTTTTGCCAATAACTCTACATCTGGCATCCCTACTTCCATGTCGGAGCATGAGTAACGCTCACCATAGAAGGCTTGCTGCCACTGGCGCACCATCCCTTGCCAGCCGTTGTTGATAATTATTGTCTTGACATTTATTCCATACTGTGAAATTGTTCCTAGTTCCTGCAAACACATTTGGAAGCTAGCATCACCGCTAATACAGATGACTTCTTCATCAGGAAACGCCACTTTCGCGCCCATTGCCGCAGGTAAGCCAAAACCCATCGTTCCCAAACCAGCGCTAGAAATCCAGCGCCTTGGGCCATTCTTGAGGAATTGTGCTGCCCACATTTGATGTTGTCCGACATCTGTGGTGTAGAAAGCGTTGGGTGCTTGGCTATTAACTTCTACAATTACTTCTTGGGGTGAAATGCTGTCGGAATGCTGCGGCACTATGAGAGGATACTCATCGCGCCAACGGTTAACTAGATTTAGCCACTCTTGGTTTTGATTAGGTGTAGCCTTAATCCCTGCTTCTTTGCAGCGATGCAACAAGTCTACTAACACGTTCCGCACATCGCCAACAATGGGCACTTCGGGAATGCGGTTTTTGCCGACTTCTGCCGGATCGATGTCGATGTGAATTACTTTGGCGCGGGAGGCGAATTCGTCTAACTTGCCTGTAACGCGATCGTCAAATCTAGCGCCGACGCAAATCAGCAAGTCACAATCGCTAACGGCGAAGTTAGCGTAAGCAGTGCCGTGCATCCCCAACATTCCCAAAGCGAGGGGATGATGTTCGTCAAATGCACCGATCCCCATTAAGGTTGTGGTGACAGGGATATCGAATAATTCAGCTAGTTGTTTGATTTCTTCATGGGCACCAGCGGCGATCGCACCACCACCCACATACAATAGCGGACGGCGACTTTCAGTAATCAACTGGATCGCGGCATAAATTTGCCGGGGATTTCCCTTTACAGTGGGACGATAACCGCGTAGCTTTACTGAACCTGGTTTTACAGGTACATAGTCAAATTCTTCTAAAGCGACATCTTTGGGGACATCAATCAAAACTGGTCCTGGACGCCCAGTGCTAGCGATGTGGAAGGCTTCGGCGACAATTCGCGCCATATCTTTGGGGTCGCGCACCACATAGGAATGCTTGACGATCGGTAGCGTAATCCCGTAAATATCAGTTTCCTGAAACGCATCTGTACCAATCGACGGACGTGCTACCTGTCCTGTAACCACAATCATCGGGATTGAATCCATGTAGGCTGTAGCTATGCCTGTCACCAAGTTAGTTGCTCCTGGTCCAGAAGTACCAAAGCATACTCCTACTTTGCCTGTGGCACGGGCATAACCATCAGCGGCGTGGGCTGCGCCTTGCTCGTGTCTCACGAGAATGTGCTTCATAGCACCAGTTGCTTCCACCTTATATAGGTCGTCGTAAATTGGTAAAATTGCCCCACCAGGATAACCAAAAATATAATCAACGCCGTGGCGATGAAGGCTGTCAAGCAGAGCAAAACCGCCAGATGCACGTTTGGGCACTACTGGCGGGCTAGAAGCACGAGACTGTTTGTGATTCTCAGTTTGTGGGAGACTAATTGGGGAAAGCGATCGCACGGTCAAACCTCAGACTATAGCTAAAGTTAATGCTGAATTCTGTAGTTAAGATTTCATTTTAATTGAAAACTTCAATCAAAATCTTATTAATTTTTATATTAAATATAAAACTAGATTATTAGCTTACATTAGTTAAATTACGTCTTGCAAGACTTTGCGGGTATTTTGCCAAGCCCAAACACCGACAACTACGACAACAATACTCATTGCTACAAGCACAGTTCGCAAGCCTAGAGCATCAGTTAAGGGCCCAGTAATGGCCAGAGGTAACGCCAAAGCGATGTTAACAGCATGATTTTGAAAGCCAAATACCTTACCGTGCATGGTAGGTGGTGTTTGCTGTTGAATTAAAGTTTGCATGGGGACACCAATTAAAGCAGCACCTACACCCAAAAATGCACAGAGTCCTAGCGCCAGCAACAAGTTGTGCGTAAAAGTGAACACCCCTAAAACTAGTGCTATCATCAAAAATCCAATTAAAGGTAGGGGCTTGCGATGCAATTTCTGGCCCCAGTTACCTAAAATCGCCGCACCAAATACCATACCCACCCCTGCTGCTGCCAAGAAAAAGCCAAACTGTTTTTCTTTTAGACCAAACTCCTCGGCTAACCGAATCGTCAGCACTGTTAAGGCTGCAAACACGCAATATAAAGTTGTCAGTTGCAACATGGCGTTTAAGATCAAAGGATTTTTCTTGAGATAGCGCAGGCTCTCGGTGAATTCAGCCCAAGGGTGATTTGATACCCGATGTTCCTTTGGTTGTTTGGGTTCTTTAAACTTTATTGGCTGCATAATTGCAGCCGATAATATGTATAGTCCACCAACCACAAATTCTTGACCGTATTCTTCTCCCATCAAGCTTTTCGCCAAACTCAAAATCGGCTCTCCTACTGCAAAGCCAACAATTAAAGCTCCCATCATCGTGCTGCTAAACAGCGCATTGGCTGCCAACAAATTCTCTCGCTTCACCAATAAGGGAATAGATGCTTGTTCCGCTGGGGCAAAAAACTGCGTCACCGTGGAAATGGCAAAAGTCAGGATTAACAAAATCAGGAACTGTCGTGGCAATAAGGGAAGACACAGCGTCAATATTCCCCGCACAATATCTGAGCCAACCATAATCAGCTTTTTTGGCAAGCGGTCAACAAAGATACCACCGGCAGAGCCGAACAAAATTGCTGGGATTGTAAACGACAGCATCAAGGTTGAATACATCGAGTTTCGTGCCAACCCTGGAAGCGGTGGGTAGTTCTCCAGCAGAGCAATCAGCAAAACGAAGAAGACTTTATCTGCTAACTGGGACAGCAGTTGCCCAATCCACAGAAGCATAAAACCACGGTTTTTTAGCAGTGCGCCAAAGCCGTTATTAACAGCGGCAGGTTCAGTTGGAAACATTAGATACTTTCTTTAGGTAGATGGGGCATGGGGCATGGGGCATGGAGCATGGGGATAGGGAATAAGGGATAGGGGATAGTTTTTCTTGAACTATCTCCTGTCACCTGTAACCTGTTCCCTCGAGCACTCCTCACTCCTAACTCCTGTTTGCTTACTCCATTGTCCGGATTAATTTGCTTCATAGCGTTTTAACAGCATAAGCAAAAATTCAGCTGCTGTCAGACGACCTTTGGGTGGAATAATCTCAATGGACGAATCTACCCAACAACCTTGTACAGTTTGGGGCGATTTCCAAATGGACAAATGATCCACTGCTGGCTCTGCATAAAAGTTATCTTGCCCACTACCTAGCAAACATGAACTCCAATGGGTGAAATAATCATGACTCATCCGATGAATAGGAAAATTTCCCTGTAGTGGTACTCCCCATCCATCTATAGCAATAAACGCTTTGACACGACCACCCAAGAGTTGCCACAAATGTGCTGCCCCTATTGCCCCAACTACGCCAGCACTAAAGCTAATGAATATAATTGGTGATTTTAAAGAGTCGGTCAAGCGATACCTGCGGTGAGCTACGCTAACGCGCAAAAACTGCAAGATGTGCAATGCTGATAAAACTAAAACATCCTTTCCCGGATAAATCAGTATATTTGCGGTATTAGGAGCGATCGCGCTATTACCAACTACATCTAACAATTCTACTCTAAAGCTTTCAGTTAACTCTGGATCATGAATTCCAGGGCAAATAATTATATTCATGTATAACACTATCTTTGATTTTTTTACTCTTCCGATGTACAGAGCTTTTTCAAAAATCAAGTAACATTCTTATATATTACCTTACTTTTACTGAGTAAATTATAGCCGCTTCATATATTTTTCCGAAATAATACTATTTTATAAAAGGATTAATTTTGATTATAAATAATATCAGATTAATCTAAGCAATCAAATGTTTATTTTTATAATTAGCTTTTTTATTTTAATTTCAATTATTTTTATATTACTATTTAATAGTCTAATTCAAAAAAAATCAAGTTAATAATGCTTTTTCTACGATTGATGTGATTCTGCAAAAAAGAAGCGATTTGATACCTAGACTTGTTACCTTAGCTCAAATTTATATGCAATTTGAGCAAAAAACATTGATAGAAATTAGCAGACTCAGAAGTAGAGCAACTTCCAAAAACTTAAGTGAGAATAGCCGAGTGGCTGTAGAAGACCAAATTTCGAGAATGTTAAGCAAAATTATAGTAATAGTTGAAGCATATCCCGAATTAAAAGCAAACGACCATTTTATCAAATTACAATATTCATTGAGTGAAGTAGAAGAACAACTTTCCGCCGCTAGAATATTTTATAACTCTGCCGTAACTGAATATAATAATGCCGTAGAAATGTTTCCGACAAACATTATAGCTTCGTGGATGAAATATCAATTAAAATTACCGTTTCAAGCTAATCTACAAGCAAAAAACAATGTAAAAATTGAAATAAACCATAAATAATTTAAAAAAATATGCCAAAATTTAGTTCCGCACACAATCAGGAATTATTAAATGGAATAGCTAAACTATTAGCATACAAAAACTATAAGTTGGCACTTCAGGGCTTGGAAAGTTTTTTCCAAAATAATGCAGAAACAAATACAAAAGAATATTTATATGCACGAGTATTGCTTTTAGACGCATACCTCTACAATGAACGCTTTGATAAAGCAATTAACTTATGCCAAGAATTGAGCAACAGTAAACATCAAACGACTCAGATATTAGCACAATACTATCTTGCCGAAATATTTTCAGAAGCTAAACCTACAGCACAAAAATCATCACTTAATTCAACTAAAAGTTCACTCACGCCTGCACAAGCAACTCAACTGATAAACACTGGGTATGAAGCTATTACTAAAAAATACTATAAAAAAGCAATCCAAGCATTAAAGATTTTTTGTAAAGCTGCTTCTCCAGCTACAAAACACTATTTGCTAAAACACAAATGGCTGATAAAAGCATATCAAGAAAATGGGCAAATTAATCAAGCGATCGCTCTTTGTCAGCAACTTCTGATTAATGATGTTGGGAATTGTTGAAGACTTAAATCTGGATAAACGCATTTAGCAAAAACCTGTACCAAATTAATTTCACTACGAACGCGGCTTTTTGGCATCTTAAGCACTTTTGCTATTTCAGCAACATAGCAGATGCTGCATTGGTTCAATGCCCAATGCCCAATGCCCAATGGCCTACGTAAATTTTGTATGTCTTTTGATGTATTATCTTGATTTTCCCACCTATCCTATCCCCCTGGATGGGATAATAGGTTATTAGTGGGGAAAATGTACAAACTATTCCCTGACTTTATATTTCTCTGCACTCTGGTTATATTGAGGAACTAATTGTGGTTGCCACGCCGGAAAAAGTACAACACACCCACGAGCATCTATCAGGTAAAGACCGTGTAGCCGTATTGCTTATGGGCTACGGCGAAGTCGAAAGCTACGAAGATTTCGCCAACTATAACGAACAGGCTTTAAATCTCCTGACAGCCAAATTCGCACCAGTACCAACCTGGATTTATCCCCCTCTGGCAAAACTTTTGGCGCTATTTGACCGCCATGAGTGGGGACACACACACCACGATTTTATTTCCCCACACAATGCCATCTTTGAACAGCAACGGGCTGGGATTGAGAAGAATTTACAAGAAAAATGGGGCGATAAGGTTCAAGTTTTCAAGGCTTTCAACTTCTGCGCTCCTTTTCTACCCAATCAAGTCTTGGCAGAAATCAAAAACCAAGGCTTCGAGAAACTGCTAATTTACCCACTGCTGGTTGTTGATTCTATCTTTACTAGTGGTATTGCGATCGAGCAAGTTAACAATGCTCTGGTTGAGTTGACTGATGGTGAAGAACACTGGGTTAAAGCACAGCGCTATATTCCTTCTTTCTTCAACGAACCAGCCTACATAGATTTGATGGCTCATCTGGTTGAGGAGAAAATTGCTGAGTTAGCCGCAGCTTATCTTCCTTCTCAAATCGGCATTGTGCTAATGAATCACGGCTGTCCCCATAAAGCGAAAGGATTTACTTCTGGGATTGCCGAAAGTGAAGCAATGTACGACTTGGTTCGGGATAAGTTGATTAACCGCTATCCCTTAATCTCCGTGGGTTGGCTCAATCATGATACGCCCCTAATTGATTGGACACAGCCAAACGCCGAGCAAGCTGCAAATAACCTGATTCAATTGGGTGCAAAAGTAGTGATCTTTATGCCAATTGGCTTTGCCACAGAAAATCACGAAACTCTATTGGATGTACACCATATCATCCATACTTTGGAAAAACAGCATCCTGGTACGAACTACGTGCAAATGGCTTGTGTCAACGACCATCCAGAATTTTTAGCTATGGCAGCCCAATGGGCTGATGCTCATATTGCACAGCTGTTGTCAGACCAAACTTTGGCAGTTAATCCCCAACTAGCTGGGCATCATCACCACCACCATCATTAAGTTTTGTAGAGTAGGCAAAGCTTTGCCCACATTACATTTATGGTGTATTCACTTGACACTCCCACGCCTTGAAGCGTGGGATTTTTGCTCTAAAACTGCGCTTTCTCTTTGCCTCGCTTAGGTCTTACGAGTCGTGATGCGTAAAGCCTCCGTACTTCAGTCGGGGGATATAAGCGAACGCGCTGAATTTATTCAGCCGTGATGTGGATCATTGATATAGTCCAGTACTTTTTGTGTGCTGACTTTTCCTGTGGTATCAAACATATAAGAATGTGTCCACAAACTAGGAAGCTTAAGTAAATCAGGAAATTCTTGCCTCAAAATCCGTGAGGAGCGTCCTTTAAACGCTTTCACAACCTGAGCAATTGAATGATGCGGATCGTATTCTACCAGCAAGTGGATATGAACTGGTGCAATTTCTAAAGCTTTGATAACCCATTTATTGTCATTGGCGACAGACTGAAATACTTGAATACATCGAAATTTCAAGTCTTCGTTATTTGCAAATACCCTTCTACGCCTGCATGGTATCCAGACTAAGTGAACAGTTGCTAACCCTAAGCTGTGATTGTAATGATTGTATACAGTTTTCATGTAGATGAGTATTGATTATCTACATGATAAATGGTATTATGTTTACATGAAGACATTAAAGTTTAAGTTGTACCAACACAAGCGAAATAGATACCTCAAAGCTAGTATTAATGCCGCTGGGGTAATTTACAACTATTGTATTGCTCTCCACAAAAGATATTATCGGATGTGGGGAAAACACTTAAACTGTGCAAAACTTCAAGCTCATATTGCCAAGATACGCAAGCGTAAAGAGTTTTGGCAGTCGGTTGGTTCTCAGGCAGTGCAAGATATTTGCCAACGCATAGAGAAAGCCTACCAACTATTTTTTAAATACCATAAATCATGTGTTAGACCGCCAGGATTTAAGAAAGTCAAGAAGTATAAATCATTTACACTAAAGCAAACAGGGTACAAGTTTTTAGGTGGTAATCGCTTAAGAATTGGAAACAGGGTTTATCAATACTGGAACTCTAGAGAGATTGAGGGGAAAATCAAAACTTTGACCATTAAGCGCACACCACTTGGTGAATTGTTTGTGGTCATTGTCGTGGATAGTGATGATGAATCAAAAATCAAATTCACGACTGGTAAGACAGCGGGATTTGACTTTGGACTGAAGACATTCCTCACTTGTTCAGACGGTTCTAAGATTGAATCACTCCAATTCTTTAAACAATCACTCAATTGCTTAAAGAAAGCGAATCGGCATCACTCTAGAAAGTTAAAAGGTTCATCCAACAAAGAACGAGCAAGAAAAAACTTAGCACGCGCCCATGAAGACATAGCCAACCGCAGAACTGATTGGTTCTGGAAATTAGCGCATAACCTAACTAATAGATTTGATGTGCTGTGCTTTGAAACGCTAAACCTCAAGGGCATGAAGCGTCTTTGGGGAAGGAAAGTTAGTGATTTAGCGCTTCGAGATTTCCTAGATATTTTGGGTTGGGTGGCGAAGAAAAAAGGTAAACAAGTGGTCTATATTGACCAGTGGTATCCTTCTAGTAAAACTTGTTTCTGCTGCGGACATGTAATAGACACTTTGGATTTATCGGTCAGAGAGTGGCGTTGTCCATCATGTCAATCTGTGAATGGGCGCGATGACAACGCGTCTAAGAATATTCAAACCGTTGGGGCATCAATGGTTGGGTTAGGCGATTTCAGACGGGCTACGCCTGCAATCGCTGTCTGAGCCTAGAATCCCCCGAATTCAATTTGGGGGAGTATGTCAAATCTTCATATCGCACCGTTGCAGACGCCTCCTCAAGCTTAAATTTCCGTCTGCCCCACGTTAGTAACATATAATTATTTTTTTTAATACTGCTGTAGTAACAATCGGTCATCAGTATCCAACGTTGCTAGGGGATTTTCTGTGTCTATCCATGAAACCTGTTCTTCTAGCTTGTCACAACAAGAGCGCACTAAATGCAAACCGGCATCTAATGGAAGTTGAGCAGTTGTCTGTGTAAACTCTTGCAATATCCCAGCTTCTATCGTCTGATAGTTATCGAGGTGTTTGCTCAGTTTTGCTAGAAAATTTGCTCCTTCGCCACCCTCTGCGCTGGCAAACTGCAAAATTGAATCGACGTAAGCCTTAACTTTGGGATTTTTAACTCCCTCTGTAGCTGAGGTATAGAGCAGTTGACCATTTAGATATTCAAAATCTGGTACATACAGGTTAGAGCCAACTAGTTCAAATATCTGCATTTCTTTAGCTGGTCTAACTGTTAACTTCTCCCGCCTGACTCGATTAGCCGCCTTCTCAAGCAATGTAATTACAGCTAAAGTTACCGATGGATAGTTACTATCTATACATCTGATTTCAACAGTGCCGAGTTTGTTGAGTCTAATTGGATTCCAAGCTGACTTGAGTAAGCTGACTTCTGCTTCTAATATCAGGTTTGGTTCAATTCCGGCTTTTTCCATCGCTTGCAACCAAGCATAGTAACGAGCAAAGTGCTCTTCAACTAAACCCTCTACACTTAATGCATAAGGCATGAGTCCGCCGACAGACTGTAAATGAGTGTAAACTCCGTCCCAGCCATAGGTTTCACTACCTCGATAACGAATTGTGTGCGCGGCTAGCCCGATCGCTTGTCCTTCATAATAGGGACACGCCCGCGTCAGGGAAATAAGCGCTGAGTCGCAAGCTGTAGCTAAATTATAGATATTTAGTAGTTCTTCTCGCTCTGCTGATGTCGAGTTGTAGGAGACTGCAACACTAGGGTCAATTACCCCAGGCGGGACTTCCAAATGCAGGTGTGTACCTGTACATTTGGCGGCGTGCAAGAATTTCTCATAGCCAACAGTCCGCGCTTGGATATGGTAATTAGGGTGATCGCGCATAACTGGTGTAATATGCAAAGGGTAGCTAGACAGAGGGTAAAGGCGTAAACCCATCTGTTGCGCCACACAAAGCGCCAATTTGAGATTTTTGAGATAAACTTTTGCTAGTTCTGTACCAGTATCGGCAGGAGGTGTGTTGATTTCTACCATGCTTTTGACGAACTCTGGCACAAAGTATTTTGGGTCTAAACCTTGTGTTTGCGCCATTAAGTGACAATCTTTCAAAAACTCATCGGCGCGATCGCTTAAGTTACCAGCCTCATCTACCAGAAAAAATTCTTGCTCAAGACCGATACGACGCTTTACTACATTCATCTAAACCTCCGCAAGGGTAATCCCGCCACCATTTCTACACAAATAACAAATTTAGACTCGCCCACAAACTGAATAGAAACCATCCAGTTACCTAGATATCCATTGCATACTGGCTCTGTTTGAGGCAATCCGATTGCATTACCGCTCTCGGTTTTTCTTTGTTTCAAATCTACCAATGTGAGTAATTTAGATCAGTTACGTCAAATTTACCAGTTAGCACTACCTGAGACACAGCCATTCGTGTAGATCCCCTTACACCCTCTTAGAGAGCCATATTAAAGGTTTGCCCTTTATATAGCATAGCTTGCCTTCAGCACTGAAAGCACCCCAAGCTTATCTGATCGCAATTTGTTCGGGAATTACCTAACTGTGTACCCAACGAATAATTACCCGTAGGTCATTTAAAGCATTACTATTAGACTATTAGTCCCCAACTAGCTGGGAATCACTACCACAATTAAGTTGAGTAGGGTAGGCCAAGCTTCGCCCACCTTAATAACTAATTTACGCCCCGCAGCTTGCGAGTATTCTCAACTAAACTCTGAGCAAATTGATCGAATCTTTGAGAGAGCTTTTCATCTACTAGCTTGCCTTCAGGACTGAAAGCACCCCAAGCTTGTCCGATCGCAATTTGTTCGGGAATCACCCAACCGTGTACCCAACGGACAATTAGCCGTAGGTCATTTAAGGCGTTGCTATTAGACTGACCACCCAAGACACTAATTAATCCTGTGACTTTATCAGACAGATGCTCAAAGCTCATTAAGTCCAGAGCATTTTTCAGGACACCACTAACGCCACCATGATACTCAGGTGTTGCTAAAATTAACCCATCAGCCTGACTAACTGTATCTTGCAACCGCTGAACATCTGGATACTCTGGATACTCCTTTGCGCCAGTGCAAAATGGTAGCTGCAACTGCCGTAAATCGAGAATTTCTACCTCTGCACCTACAGCTTCAACCCTTTGCGCTGCGACTTCTAAAGCAACCTGGGTATAAGAATTGGGCCTTAAACTACCACCAATGCCAATAATTTTCACCATAATTAACCCACAAACTACTAACTAGCTACTACTATCAGATTTCTTAAAAAGCGGAATCGTTATGACTATGTTTATCTTAGCGATTTGTGCTGGAATGTGTCAAATTAATATCTACTGGTGAGCAGGGGAGCAGCACTTCTCTACGAGACGCTGCGCGAACGGCTACGCTCAGTGACCGAGGAGAAGTTGCAGTAAGTTTTTCCGCTCTGCCCCTTTAGCGCCTCTACCTCTTGTGCCCAATGCCCAGTCTTAACAGATGCATAAATCTAGATAACCCTCGCTCAACTTTATGTAATAGCCTGAAGAAACTTGGGAATGCTTTTGTGTGGAAGTTAGACTAGATAAGAAAAGTGTAATTTCCAGTTATTACAATTTTTGATAGAAGAATAGGCATAAAACCAGCGCTTAACTTGTGCCAGCAGACAAAGGGTAATTATTATGACAAATTTGGGAAAAAAAGCATTGATAAAAAGGCAGTCCTCAAAGCGCGTTGCTTGGTTTGGTGCGTTGGCGCAGCCCGCCTTCGGCATCGCTGCTAGTCTGATTATGTTGCCAGTAATTTTCGGAAGTACTCCTGTCATGGCACAAAAAGCAGAAACCACCTCCCTAAATTATGGTGACTTGATCAAGAAAGTGAAGGCGGGAGAAGTCGAGAAAGTAGAGCTTGACGAAACCGAACAGCTAGCAAAGGTTTATCTGAAGGGGCAAAAAGATAATACACCACCGCAACAGGTGAGACTTTTGGCGCAAAACACAGAGTTAGTCAACATTCTCAAAGACAAGAATGTTGATTTTGGCGAAGTTTCCTCTGCGAACAGTCGAGCTGCTGTTGGACTGTTGATTAATTTGATGTGGATTTTGCCACTGGGGGCTTTAATGCTATTGTTCCTCCGGCGCTCTACTAATGCTTCTAGCCAAGCGATGAATTTCGGCAAATCCAAAGCTCGCTTTCAAATGGAGGCAAAAACTGGAGTGAAATTTGAAGATGTCGCCGGGGTTGAAGAAGCTAAGGAAGAACTCGAAGAAGTTGTGACTTTCCTGAAACAGCCGGAAAGATTTACTGCTGTAGGCGCACGGATTCCCAAAGGTGTGCTGTTAATTGGCCCTCCTGGTACTGGTAAAACTTTACTAGCAAAAGCGATCGCAGGTGAAGCAGGTGTACCATTCTTCAGTATTTCCGGTTCGGAATTCGTGGAAATGTTCGTTGGTGTGGGTGCATCTCGCGTGCGCGACCTCTTCAAGAAAGCCAAAGATAATGCTCCTTGTCTAATATTTATCGATGAAATTGATGCAGTAGGTAGACAACGGGGCGCTGGAATCGGTGGTGGTAACGACGAGCGCGAACAAACCCTCAACCAACTGCTCACCGAAATGGATGGTTTTGAAGGTAACACAGGCATAATTATTATTGCTGCCACTAACCGCCCAGATGTTTTAGATACAGCATTACTCAGACCGGGACGTTTTGACAGACAAGTGATGGTCGATCCACCCGATCTCAAAGGGCGACTGGAAATTTTGAAAGTCCACGCCCGCAATAAGAAAATCGATCCTAGCGTATCATTAGAAGCGATCGCTCGTCGCACCCCTGGTTTTACTGGCGCAGACTTAGCTAACTTACTCAACGAAGCTGCTATTCTCACCGCTAGAAGACGTAAAGAAGCTGTTACCCTTTTAGAAATTGATGCTGCTGTAGACCGAGTTGTTGCAGGTATGGAAGGTACCGCCTTAGTAGACAGCAAGAGCAAGCGCTTGATTGCCTATCATGAAGTTGGACATGCTTTAGTAGGCACATTCCTCAAAGGGCATGACCCTGTACAAAAAGTTACACTGATCCCACGTGGGCAAGCACTGGGATTAACTTGGTTTACTCCCAACGAAGAACAGGGGTTAATTTCCCGTTCCCAACTCAAAGCCAGGATTACTGCTACTTTGGGTGGTCGTGCCGCCGAGGAAATTGTTTTTGGTAAGCCAGAAGTGACCACAGGTGCAGGTAATGACCTGCAACAAGTTACAGGAATGGCGCGGCAGATGGTGACACGCTTCGGGATGTCAGAATTAGGCCCATTGTCACTAGAAAATCAGAGTGGAGAGGTATTTTTGGGACGTGACTGGATGAATAAATCAGACTATTCTGAGGAAATTGCCGCCAAGATTGATTCACAAGTGCGCGAAATTGTTAACAATTCCTACATCAGAGCAAAAGAACTGTTGCAACTCAACCGCATAGTTTTGGAGCGTTTAGTAGATTTGTTAATAGAACAGGAAACAATTGAAGGCGATTTATTCCGCAAAATTGTTGCTGACAATGCCCAGGTAGCCGATGCACAAGTAGCTGTACCTCATTAGGGAATAGAAGACATTCTCTAGTACACTGTGACGGAAGTTTGCCTACCATTAACAAGAGGATTTACGCTGTGCTGTACTAGTGAAAATCCAAAGATTCAGATTCCCGACTTTTTAAAAAAGTCGGGAATTTTCTTGAAAAAAGTCACAAGTGCGATCGCAAACCGTCTCCATGAGAATCGCTTGGTGCAGATAGCATCAATTCTCGCTAATTATTGCTATAAGTCAACCTGGTAGAGAAACAGGAAGTGCGATCGCAAAGTTTGAGTATAATTGGATAGTACTGACAAACTCAGAACGGAAAAGTGGTATATACCAATGCTGCAATCCATTGAGCAACGCATCAAGCGTGTCATCAATAATCTTCTGCCAGCAACGGCGGTTTACCACTTACTGTGCAGACTGATTCTGTTTTCAGGATATCGTTGAGTGCATTCACTAATTTATGCACCGTTGTACATGGATTGTCTTTGACTGGAATGTGAGGATCATATTGTTTAAGAAGATTTTCAGCATTTCTAATAGCAATAGATTGCTTCTCAAATAGCTCATCATAAATCGTTTCGCTATTCTTCTGATATGTCCTACCAAATAAATAAGTTAACTTCTTCAGATAATCACTTCGAGGAATACCAGTATTGAGAAATTCAAAATGTAAAACATACCATAATTCAAATGCTTCATTAGAATAAGCTACTTTAAAACCTTGAACTTCAGCATTTTTAATAGCGTTATTAAAATCTTCTATAGTCCAAGAATCACGATCAAATACACACCAAACCTGATCGTACTCTCCTTGCTTATTCAGTTCCTTGGCGCTTTGAACTAGTTTGCTGGGATTCTCTCCTAAACCCTGTACGTCTATTTCAGCAACATTTTTAGGAACACGAAAACTCCTAAAGTAGTTAGGTTCAGTTTTCGCTCCTTCACATACTATTAAGAATCTCTGCTTGATTTCCCTAGTATTAACTTTTCTCGGTGAATATCCACGAGAGTTTGCTTTTGTTCTAGGCATGAGAGTCGATTAGATGATTCAAATTCCCAATATATGGAATTGCGCCATATCTACCTTGAATATAATCACTCTCAAATGACGCATCGTCAGGTATCTTGTATTCTGCTAAAGAGTATAAATCTGTTGCACCATATCTATTCTTTTCAGTAAACCAAATCTGATCCCTACGGAAAAGCTTATTGTTAAGTAAATTGGTATCGTGAGTCATAAATATTAACTGAGCATTATTTGGATTTTTTTCATTAGAATTAAATAATTCAACAATTGCACGGCTGATCAAAGGATGAATTCTAGCATCGAATTGATCAATTATGAGAATTTTACCCTTTTTCAGTGTGTCAACAAGAGGCCCTGCCAAAGAAAAGACTTTTTTAGTACCCTCAGACTCTTGCTCATCTAAATCAAATACCTCTGTAGATACGAGATTTCCTTTGCCATCAAATTTTTGATGCGTGGTTTGAACTGATGATAATTTTCCTTCCCCATTTTTTAGAATTAAGTTCTTTAGTTCATCTGGCAATTCTTTAGGTAAAGAATTAGCAGTAATTTCACTTTCTTCTACCTTAAGATCACTAAATCCCAAATCTAATTTTTTGAGCAGTTGAAGAATCTCATCTTTATTTTCATTATCCATTAAACAACTAACTGTGTATCCTCGATAGCCTCTATCATTTAAAGTAGAGATAAGTGCAACTTTGTTTGTCAGCCAATCCAAGATTTTCTCTGCAATCTGGACATTAAATTGAGCAGATACAGACAAAAAGAGAGCATTGTGTCTTGTCTTCTGCTGAATACCATCAGCTTTATATGTTTTAGAAACACTTATCTTGCCGAGTTTACGCTCAAAAAGCTTAGTTTCTTTTGATTTAGGGACATAGAATAACCATTCAGAAACAACTTTCTCAATAGTTGCCTCGAATCCATATCTATATCTCTTGCCACTCATTAAAAATATAATTTCAAAAAAAGATGGTTTAGCTTCGGTTTCAGTGCTGAGTTTAAATCGCTCAACACCTATTTTTTCCGTACTTTGAGTCTCTTTAGAAGAATTAATCATGAACCATCTCATGAAACCTAAAGCTGTAGCCAAATTACTTTTACCACTAGCATTTGCACCGTATATTGCGGCGCTTTTAAGTAGTTTTAATTCTTTATCTATTTCAAAAACGTTGTTTTCGTCGAGTTTTTTGTCTTTTGCGACAAGGTTTGCTGCCACCATACTAAAGGTGACTTGCTCTTTAAACGATCTGTAGTTAGCGACACTAAATTCAATAAGCATAGGATGAAGTTTAGGCTTCAGACAGAAAATTGTGAATAAATAGTAATTTACTGCTTTAAGAGTAGCAATAATTGGTTAAAGATGCTAAATTATAAGATTGTTTTTAACGTACAAATGTACTGTTATTAAGGTATGCAGCATAATAAACGCCTGCACCGGACGATTGGCGGTTTTGTTGCAAAAACTGACCCTAGACACATAGAAGTGAAGCAAAGGTTTAGGTACAAGAAAATTACTTCAGAGTTGAGCAATTTCCCAAGCTTTTTGGTACAGTATTCTAGAAAATCCAGATCACGAGAATAGGCGATCGCTCATTGCAATTGCCAGTTTATTGCTCAGAATCAAGAATGCAGTTGCTATGGTCAAACGCCTGCTTGTAGTCGAGTCTCCCGGAAAAGTTAAAAAACTCAGTCAAATTTTGGGTTCAGATTGGAAAGTTCTCGCAAGTTGTGGTCACATCCGCGAACTCAGCAATGAAGGAGACGATTCCTTGGGCTTCGTGATGGATGGCAATAATGTCCGGTGTAATTACATCCCACGTGACCAACGAGCGAAAGAAACAATCCAGAAGCTCAAGTCTGCGGTGAGGCAGGTTGATGAAGTTGTCTTAGCAACTGACCCAGACCGGGAAGGCGAAACTATCGCTTGGCACCTGAAAGAAACGCTGGGTTTAAGGGAACCGAAACGAGTAATTTATACTGAGATTACAGCATCGGCGGTAAAGAGTGCGATCGCTAATCCCAGAAAGCTAGACCAAAACTTAATCGGTGCTGGACTGTGCCGAGATTGCCTAGATAAGTTGGTGGGTTATAAGGGTAGCCCTTTAGTTTGGGCATTGAATAACGGCGCTAAGAGTGTTGGTAGAGTCCAAAGCGCGACGCTGCACTTGATTTGTCAGCGAGAAAACGAAATTCTGGCTTTTGTCCCCCAAGATTACTGGAGTGTCTGGGTAGATTATGCTGAAGGATTCCGGGCTTTTTACAAAGGGACGGTCGATTCTGCAAAAGATGCAGCAGAGCAAGAAACTGAAACTCATGATGATGCAAAGGTAAATAATAGTACAGAAACACCAGAGTCTAAACGTGTTCTTTCCGAAGCAGAAGCTACACGTTTAGTTGAAGAAGCACAGCGACATCCTCATCAGGTGATTCATTTTGAAGGAAAAATCGTTAACCGCCAGCCACCTCCACCATTTACAACTTCCAGCCTTCAGCAAGCAGCCGGTTCAAAGTTGAGGTTTGCTCCTGATAAAACTATGGTTGTGGCCCAAAAGCTTTATGAGGCAGGGCTGATTACATATATGCGAACAGACTCAGTAATGCTAAGTCCTGAATTTTGTGCCAGCGCCCGTAAATGGTTAGAGCAAAATGACCCGCAGAATGTACCGCAGCAAGTCGCCAAGCATCGCAGTAGCAAATCGGCTCAAGAAGCACATGAGGCGATTCGTCCCACGGATGTATTTCGTCCCTCAGTTCAATTGCGTTTAGAACTTCCTGATGATGAGTTTAATCTATATGTAATGATCTGGAAACGGTCAATTGCTTCTCAGTGTCGTGCTGCCCAATTGCGTAAAACTCAGGTCATTACTCAGTCTGGTTCCATACTGTGGTCAGCCAGAGGGCAAGTGATTGAATTTTACGGTTATGCCCGGTACTGGAACAATCTCAGCAAGGACAGTATTTTACCTTCATTACAACAGGGACAAGCATTGAAACTGGAGAATGCTGGACATGAGCAGAAACAGACGCAGCCACCACCCCGTTATAGTGAACCAAAATTGGTGCAACTGATGGAACGTAAAGGAATTGGTCGCCCAAGTACCTATGCTCCTACTGTTGCTACTTTAAAAAAACGAAATTATGTTGAGTTGAAAAAAGACCATCTTCAACCGACAGCGTTAGGGTTAGAAGTTGATGCGTTTTTGCTCAAGGCATTACCTGATTTACTAGAGGCAGAATTCACAGCGAAAATGGAAGATGCCCTTGATGCAATTTCCGAAGGAAAAAACTCTTGGCAGCATTATTTAACTAGTTGGAATCAGAATTATTTTGTACCAGCACTCTCCAAAGCTAAAACTGTAGTTGCAAGTTCCTCAACAGGTAAAGCTAATGTGATGAGTGAGCGCAAATATGAAAATTCCAAGACTCGATGCCCTGAATGCAAAAATTTTCTCGCCAAAATTCCAAGTACTAAGGTTAAAAAGAAATATTTTCTCAAATGCACAAAAGGCTGTGAAAATGTTGTGCTGTTTTGGAGCGACTTTAACAAAACTTGGCAGCCACCACGAACTAAAGCAGTCCAGCCTGAGAATCAACAAAAGCCTCTCGTCAAGGTTACGACATATCCCTGTCCAGTATGTAAGAAAGCTTTAGAGGAGTACAGTTACATCAAAGAGGGGCAGAGTAAGACAATGTTGCGATGTTCTGACCCACAATCCCGTAAGGACACCAAACATAAAGAGGTGGCTTATTTCAGTACGCAAAAAGGGTGGTGGAGTCCTAAGTTTGGAGAGTTGAATTGTTAGACTCCACTGCTGATATTTTTACTCAATGCCAACTCCAGAGCAGATGCATCTAAATTTTGGACGAAGTGCGATTACAAATTTTTGTAGACTTCACCATCATTTCGCTTACCAACTCGAAAAACATCAATCAATTTGCTTTCTTCATCAATCGTGTAGAGAATTTTATATTCACCTTGATCAACACGATAACCACCCTTATAGCCTTTCAAGGCTTTGCAGTCTTGAGGTTTAGAATTGCCTTGAAGCGAAAGGATTTTAGATACAACCTGCTTATAAAGTTTCGCTTGCAAATCCAATAAATCCTTTTCAGCAGTCTTAGCAATTCTCAAACTATAGCGTTCACTCATTTCCACGCTTGACACTAATTGCGTCTAAGGTAGTAAACCCATCATTTTCCTCAATTGCACGACGAAGTGTTTCTGAATCAATAGCATCTTCAATAGCTTCAAGCAATTTCAAATCATCAAGACCGATAATTGCTACGGCAGCTTTACCATGACGCTGAATTACAATACGCTCACCCTTATACTCAGCACGATTCATAAGCTCTTGAAAGTTTGCACGAGCTTCTGTTGCACTTATGGCAGTCATAGCGCCTCATAAAATTAAGTAATTGATACTAATCAAAATGTAATTTTTGTACAAATATCTAAAAATATACAAAATTTACGTTCTGTACTAATATTACACAATGGATAAAACAATTTCCAGTTGATTTTAGATTTATGCAGTTTAATGCGATCGCTTCAAACGCCTCTTTAGCTGAATTTAGGGCAAGCGAAAGTCCGAAAATCCTAAGTACTTTTTCCTAACTGTCCTTAGTTTTAGCTGATGTAAGCAGTTGCTTCATTTGGCGAGCCAATATTTCTAGTCCTGCATCCTTGGCAAAAAATGCGTCTGCTTCTGGACACATTTGTTTGCCATGCACCTCTAACTCATTCATACTCATGTAAGCCGTGACGAGGATGACCACAGGAGAATGAAGCAAGCGGCCCTTGAGAGTGGTAACGATTTGGGTGCCATCTGTATTTAGCTCATACCGAGCCGTAGGCAGCATGAAGTCAACCAGAAAAATATCGTACTGGTTTAGTTCTTCTAACTCCCATAAGAAACTAGACACGGACTTGTAGGTTACCATCGCATATTCTTGCTTTAGAAAGCCTTGGAGGATTTTACACCAATGTTCGTCATCATCCAAAATCGCCAGCTTGTACATGGGATTCAATTTATCCTTTGACCGAGTAGAGTAATCATATCCAAAAAAGCATCGTAGTCAGTGATCGGTTTGGTATAGCAACTGTCCGCCCCAGATTGGGACAACAGCAGATGTTGTTCGGCGGGCATGGTGTAAGCCGTCACCAAGATAATTGGTATTTGTTTGCACTGTGCTTTTAGGTGGCGTGCCAGCATCGAGCCATCAACTTTTTGCCCTTGCCACTTAGCTCCCGGCAAATTGATATCCATAATCACTAGTTCTACTGCTCCCGTTTCGCATAGCTGGAATATCTCTTTTGGTTCGGCAGTAATAAACACCTGATGACCCCCCAAGCGTTCGATTAGTTTGGCAGTTCCCTGAGCTAGAAGTTGGTTATCTTCAACCAGTAAGATGTTCAAGATTGTTACCAAAACCTCCATGCTGTGGAAGCTCCTACATTCATGTATGAGGGTAAGGTACAGGTGATTTTAATTGCCGTCCAAATATGAAAAACCATAAAAATATCCATCTTTTTTATCGTCAGGTGAAGTATCTTCCAAGGGCCAAGCCCCTAGCTTTTAGCTAGGGGCTTGGCCCTCAATTAGAGAACCCTGACCTGCTATCTGACTTTGTTCGTTTAGGGGCAGGGTAAAGTTCACAGTGTTTCCCTGCCCTAGCCCAGGGCTTTCAAGCCAGATTTTACCACCCATCAGTTCCACTAATCGCTTGCAGATAGTCAGCCCTAAACCGGTGCCCCCGTAGGCGCGCTGGGCAGAACCATCAGCTTGCACAAATGGGGAAAACAGTTGCTCTGAGTTTTCCATCTCAATGCCGATGCCTGTGTCGTGTACTGAGATTTGAGCCATTGTCCCAGTACTATCGACGACAGCCCGGACATCGATTTGACCCTCATCTGTGAATTTGAAGGCGTTATCCAGGAGGTTTGTCATCACCTGACGAACTTTGATCTTGTCAGCAAAAACAGTCTCAATTTCACAGTGGAGTGTCAGAGGAATTGACTTATAGCGGCTTTCGGCACCTGAGAGAAAACATTGCTCTTGTAAAAGCTGTTCCAGATAAACTGTCTCCAAGTCTAAGGCGATGCGCCCGTCTTCAATCTTGGCAATGTCAAGCACATCGTTAATGATGGTAACGAGATTTTGCGTCGATTGGTAAGCGCCATCGATATATTGGCGCAACTCCTCTTCGTCTTCATAAAGGCGCTCTTTGAGCAACTTTAAGTAGTTCAAGGTCGAGGCCAGAGGGGTTCGCAGTTCGTGGCTAGTAGAAGCCAAGAAGTTGCTCTTGAGGCGACTCACCTCTTCGGCGGCAGCTCGGGCATGAGAGAGAGCTTCGTTGTGCATCTCAACTACCAGGCGCTGTTGCCGTTCGCGCTGATAAAGGCGGTTTTGCAGCACAGCCAGCGATAGGTGAATATTCAAAGACTGGATGAGTTCCATCTCTTCGATGCTCCAGGAATGAGCTTTATCTTCTTTGAGTGCCTGCCATTGCGCCATTGACTCGCGGGGGCGCTGTTGGCGCTCATCGGCTTCTTTATAGCCCGGCCAAAGACCTTTTGTACCAATTTGATCGCGAAAGAAGGTTAAATACCCCAAGAATTCTTTACCATAATACAAAGGTTGAATAATCAAACCCTGAATGTGTGTAGTCTGGAAGGATTCAATCAGTTGGTGCAAACGTGGTTCTTGCTGAAGATTAATTACTACTCGCAAGGGGGGATTATCCTTTTGGGTTAAACTAGGGTCGATGGGAGTAGGAGTTTCCCCTACCTTTTGCCAGAGGGGATGATTTTCTAGTAAGTTTGGTTGATCAATCCCGGATGGGACTGGCTGATTTCCATAAGTATAAAGATGAGCTGGTAAAGCCTCATCGGGGGACGTGAGGTACAACCTTCCTCCAGAACTGCCAGAAGCTTTTACTGCTTTTTCCAGAACGTTATGCAAAATCTGCTCAGGGTTCAGAGGCGCGTGCAGCAAAGTAGCAATTTGATTGACGATCGCTTCGCGTTGCTGCTGCTCCTGTACCTGATTCAGCAGATTCGCCTGGGTAATTGCCAGTGAAACCTGGTCAGCAAGCAATTGGACGACCAGCAAATCCTCGGATGTAATTTCTCTGGGTTCGGCATGATGAGAAATTAACAGCCCCCAGAGTTGCTGTTGATAAATTATTGGCACCACCAAAGAAGATTGCACACCCATCTGGGTGAGATAGTCTACATGGCAAGGGTCTACAGGACGGCTTAAGATATCTTCAAGGGGTTGCTGTTGCACTTCTTCAACGGTCAAGTCCCCGGTTGTCGGTGTGTTGGGGGTCGGCAGGGAGTTGAGGATAATGCGCTGTTCGCTGACATTGACAATGGAGCGGGTACGTGCTTTGATAAACAAGGCCCGCGCTTGGGGCGGAATGTCATCAGATGGATAGTGCAATCCCAGCAAAGAAGGCAGGCGGTTGGGGGCACTGGCTTCGGCAACGACGTGTCCATGCCCATCGTGATCAAAGCGGTAGACCTTAGTCCGGTCGGTTTGCAAAAATGCCCGCAACTCTACCACCGTTGCATCTAAAATCTCTTGAAGGTTCAGCGATTGCCGGATGCGGTTGGACATCCGAGCCAGCAGAGCTTCTTTGCCTTCAGTCAGGAACTGATCTTTTAAGTTTCTAAAACCAGAATTTGTAGCCACCTGGTACTCTCTACTTCTTAGAATAATTATTTATTATTTCACTAGGCTAGCAATTACCAGAGCTAATTTGTCTGGTTCTATGGGCTTAGTTAAATGTTTTTGAAATCCTGCTTGGAGAATTTGTTGCTCGTTAGTCTCTCCAGCATAAGCTGTCAGGGCGATCGCACTAATCTCTCCCCCTTGCTGTGGTGGTAGCGATCGAATTTGCCGAATCAGCATATAGCCATCCATTTCTGGCATCCCAATATCACTTAAGAGAATATCTGGTTTATCGAGTGCAAAGGCATCTAATGCAAGCGATGCTGAGGCGAAGGCACGCACAGTAGCACCATACTGTTGAAGAATGAAAACTATGAGGTCGCGGGTGTCAACTTCATCGTCCACGACTAGCACATTTACCCCCTCAAGGTTAGGGGAACTCTCAGGCAAAACCTTGTCTTCACTTGTTTGAGGCTCGACACTCTTGATGGGTAACAACACAATAAAGGTGGCACCTTTTTCATCTCCCTCACTTTCTGCGTGGACTGTTCCACCGTGCAGTTCAACGATTTGACGAACGATCGCTAAACCAAGCCCCAAGCCGCCAAAGGTTCTTGTTGTGGTATTGTCAGCTTGACGGAAGTAATCAAACACATGAGGCAGAAATTCTGGCTCAATCCCCTTACCCGTGTCACTCACTTGGATTTGCGCTTGTGTACCCACGCGCTCAAGTCGTATTTCCACCTGACCCTCGGACGGTGTGAACTTAACGGCGTTAGAGAGCAAATTCCAGACGACTTGCTGCAAGCGACTGGGATCGCCCAAAATTTGCCCTACATTCGGTTCAAATTTCGTCTTCAGTTGAACTGACTTAGCTTGAGCCGCTAGCTGCACAGTATCAAGGGCTACTTCAATGACGGCCGACAGGTCAACAGAGGATACTTTTAAGCTGAGTTTGCTTTGAAGAATCCGGGAAACATCCAGTAAATCTTCCATTAGCTGAGACTGCAACTTGGCATTGCGCTCAATAGTTGCTAAAGCATAAGCCGTCTTTTCTTCATCAAATTTGCGGGTTTGCAGGAGTTTTGCCCAGCCCAGAATCGGGTTGAGGGGGGAACGCAGTTCGTGAGATAGAACAGCGAGGAACTCATCTTTAAGACGATTGGCTTGTTCAGCTGCATTTTGTGCGGCTTCGCTAACGGCACGGGCGGCTTGCTCACGCCGTGCAGATTCTTCGGCTGCTTGACGGGCATTGCTACTGTAAAGGGCGGCGGCGGTAAAATTTGCGAGGCTTTTCATCAGCCGCAAGTCTTCTTGATCAAACTGCCGATGCTGATCGTGGGATACAATCCAAATCGTGCCAAGTGGTTGATTGGCAATCAATAAAGGTACCACCAGGAGCTCGACGATTGTTGGCTTAAACTCTTGCAAGTAGGTGAAATACCGTTCTGGATAGGAAAAAAGCTGGGGGGTTTGACGTTCTAGGCAGAAGCCGCAGAAACTACAGCTGTAAAGAGTGGGAGTTTGTTCATACACTTCTAACATCCCGGCTAGTGTGTACCAGCGGCAGATATTTTCCCCGTTTGGAGTCACCTCAAGTAAGCTGACACCTGCTGATTCTGCCTGACACAATTGAGTAGTTATTTTTACAAGCTTTTTGAGCATAATTTGAGGCTGCTCAACTAGTTGCCGTACCAGGGTATGAAGTGCATCGTTTTCTTCCTTAAGGTCAGTGGTTCTGGGAACTCGACGGGACAACTCTTCAGTGATAAGAATATCGTCTAAACATATTTCCTCCACTTCCTCATTCGTCATTACAACACTCCGCTTCTAAGAAATATTGCCTCAGCAGTCCCTGTCCAGATTCACCCAAGTTTAGTAACATTTCTTCAATTTTTATCAAGAAAAAATCAAAAATCAGAATTCATTCTGAATTCTGATTTTTGAATAAAAAGGTTTAATACACCCGCCTAACAAGGGCGGTCTACAATCAGGTGGTAGTATAAAATCCTTTTATTCATTCTCACTCTCACTGCTGAATTCTGACCAAGCCCTTTGGGCAAGGCAGGAGGTAGAAGCAAAGAAAAAATTTTTAGGAAAGCCTTTAGCCAAGACCTGATTGGGTACAGGCCACCATACCTCTGGTATGGTGGCCTGCAAGACATTCACGGACTCGCTACCTACGCTATCAGTGATGGGTATAAGCTCCCACTGATTGTTCGCTTTAGCATAGCTGCCTGTTGCCTTCTTTTCTGGCTTCCTTTTTATTTCCATAAAACAAAGACTAAGACAAATGATGTGCCCTTGGTACTTCCTGAGGGAAGAGTTTGAAAGCCCTTCTAACTAATACCAGCACATATTTTATTATGTTTGAAAGCTAATGTTGAAATTGACTTGCGATTGATAGTGCTAGCGGAAGCGATCGCTAAAATCTAAAATGCTACCAGTGCAGTAGTTACATTCACCGTGCCATTTGCGAAAAATTATCCTGTAACAAATCTAGTACAGCACGGCGGAAATAAACATACCCCTTCGGGTGACGCTCGCAGGCTCGCTAACGCTGTGCTAACGGCAGTTCCTCATGGGGGGAACCCCCAAGACCGGACTGCCTCACCATTTCAAATGGTGTAAAAGCCCGAAATACAATTATGCGTGACTTTTGACTTCCGCCTTGCGGTACTAGGGAGCATCAGTGAGTGTAAGATTCATTTTGTCTAGGTATTAATCAACACAGTTGACTTACCTTAGCCGCAAGTTCTGCGGGGTTCATCTGCTCGTAGTGTTCAAAAGGTTGATGAATCCAGGGGTTATCAGGCAGATAATCAACATAATAATCGGGTGCTATAAATGAACGGGCTTTATACCAAAGAACGGCAGTGCGAATTTCCTCAATGGGGAAATCATTATTTTGCTTGAGCCAAGGTATAGTCTGTTGGAGTGTTACCCCAGAGTCTACTAAGTCATCCACTAGGAGAATGCGCGAACCTAACTTTTCGGCAGTCATCGTTAAGTGGTGGGAGAAAATTAAATTACCTCTTTCTTGCTTTCCAGAGCCACTGTAAGATGAGGTTGCTAAAATTGCCAGTGGTTGCTGGTATATACGGGAAAGAATATCTCCAACTCGTAGTCCTCCTCTAGCAAGACAGATAATCTGGTTAAATTCCCAACCGGATTGATAAATCTGAATAGCCAGTTGTTCAATTTTTTGGTGATAATCTGACCAAGAAAGATAAAGGTCTGGCATAAGTATAAGGGGAGTGGTAGATAGCTAGTATTGAAGGCGATGTCTACAACGGGCTATTCGGCCTCGCAAACTTTATTATTTTAGTATGAGTGCAAAGTTTTATGAATGATTATGTCGCTGATGGCGATGCCCAACGAGATCCTCTAAGTCAAAAACTCGACTTTAAAACAAAACTGGCTTACGGTGCAGGGGATTTTGGTCCAGCAATTACTGCAAATATCTCTGTCTTTTTTCTGCTGATTTTCTTTACCAATGTCGCTGGTATTCCTGCGGGTTTAGCTGGCAGTATTCTGATGATTGGCAAAATCTGGGATGGGGTAAATGATCCGGTTATCGGGTTCCTGAGTGATAAAACAAAATCTCGTCGCTGGGGCCGTCGTCTTCCCTGGATGTTTTATGGAGCAATCCCTTTTGGAATTTTCTTCTGGTTGCAGTGGACTGTACCGCAATTTAGTGCAAATCAGAGTGAGAATATTTGGCCGCTGTTCTGGTATTACGTAGCGATTGGGATTGTATCTCAGTCCTTTTACACGGTTGTGAATTTGCCTTATACGGCGATGACTCCAGAACTAACTCAAGATTACGACGAACGCACCAGCCTTAACAGCTTTCGGTTCACATTTTCTATTGGTGGTAGCCTTCTGTCATTAATTTTAACGAAAATTGTTTTTGACAACATTCACAATCCCCAACAACGATATCTCGTTTTAGCAGCAATTTGTACGGTAATTTCGATTTTGGCATTATATTGGTGCGTTTTTGGAGTCCGCGATCGCATCCTGGCTTTTGAGTCCAAACGCATCCAAGCCGAAGAACCTGCATCTCTCCCCTTCTTTGAACAGTTAAAAATTGTCTTTAGCAACCGACCTTTTCTATTTGTGATTGGTATATATCTTTTTTCTTGGCTAGGTGTGCAGATTACAGCCAGCATTATTCCCTATTTTGTAGTCTATTATATGGGTCTTAAAGAATCAGATGTGCCCACACTGGTGATTGCAGTCCAAGGAACCGCCCTGCTGATGCTATTTGTCTGGGGGGCGCTGAGTAAAAAAATCGGAAAAAAAGTTGTTTATTTTCTGGGAATGAGTTTGTGGATCGTAGCAGCTGCCGGACTATTTTTCTTACAACCTGGTCAAATAGTTTTGATGTATGTGATGGCTGTCATGGCTGGTATTGGTGTATCCACAGCTTATCTAATTCCCTGGTCGATGATTCCAGATGTGATTGAATTAGATGAACTCCAAACTGGACAACGCAGAGAAGGCATTTTTTATGGGTTCATGGTTTTGCTGCAAAAATTTGGTTTGGCTTTCGGGCTATTTTTGGTGGGAAATGCTTTGCAAGTAGCCGGTTTTAAAGAATCTGTAGCCGGAAGACCACTACCGATGCAACCGGAATCGGCACTGTTTGCTATTCGCGTTGCTGTTGGCCCCATACCGACAGTGTGTTTGATTTTTGGCTTAATTTTGACGTATTTTTACCCAATTACCCGCGAGATGCACGCGGAAATTATGCTTAAACTCAAAGAACGGCAAGAGAAGAGGGAGAGTTAAAGGAGCACAGGAGCATGGAAGAAATTCTGGCGTTGCAGAAAAGGGGGATGAATTTAGGCAGCATTGTCTAGGGGAGTTAATTGCAGGTAGACGTTATATAAAAAGAGCCAAAGTAGGGTGGGCATTGCTCACCTGCACCTATGTCTTAATTTGGAGTTAGATTATCCTCCTATATTAATACTTGGTTACTACGGAAGCTGCTACAGACTGCGCGAAACACCGAAACGTCAAGGCAGAAGTTCTTACAGGGAAGACGGAAGCTGCTACAGACTGCGCGAAACACCGAAACGTCAAGGCAGAAGTTCTTGCAGGGAAGACGGAAGCTGCTACAGACTGCGCGAAACACCGAAACGTCAAAGCAGAAGTTCTTACAGGGAAGACGGAAGCTGCTACAGACTGCGCGAAACACCGAAACGTCAAGGCAGAAGTTCTTGCAGGGAAGACGGAAGCTGCTACAGACTGCGCGAAACACCGAAACGTCAAGGCAGAAGTTCTTGCAGGGAAGACGGAAGCTGCTACAGACTGCGCGAAACACCAAAACGTGAAGCCAGAAGTTAATTGCGATCGCACCAACTACAGTCTCTAAACATCGAAGAGCCGTAGTGTGACACTTGAGATTGAAGGAAGTAAAATATTTCGTACAAAAGCTAGGTTAACGGAGTTCAGAGGTAGATTCATCCGGTTCAAATACTCGTTAACAGAGTTCAATGGCTGAACAAGCCTTTGAATTGCAATATGCTTAGAATAAGTCTTTGTTCTCTATCAGGACTTACGCAAAATCATGAAAAAACGAACCGCAAAGGACGCAAAGGACACAAAGGAATAAGGTTTCAGAGAATTATTGCGTAAGTCCTATCTATCTACTTCCCCTAACTCTTACTTCTTTCACGCTCATATCAGTTTTGCCTAGAGGAATAAAGCCATGACTCAAGCTTTACACAAACTAGTTACATTCGACGAATTTGTTGCTCAGTACCCAGACAACCCACAAAGACGTTATGAACTCCATGATGGAGTAATTGTTGAGATGGCACAACCAACAGGCCACCATGAAGAGGTTACAGGATTTTTGGTCAGAAAACTGAGTGTAGAATTTGACCGCTTAAATCTTCTCTATCTCATCCCAAAAACAGTATTTGTCAAACCACTTGAAAACGAATCAGCTTATTCACCAGATGTCCTTATACTAAATCAGCCCAATTTAATAAATGAACCTCTATGGAAAAAAGCATCTACTGTAAGTCAAGCTGCATCCATTCCTTTAGTGGTGGAGGTAGTGAGTACTAATTGGCGTGATGATTACCATAAAAAATACGCTGATTATGAGGAAATGGGAATTCCTGAATATTGGATTGTTGATTATGCCGCATTGGGCGGTAGAGAATTTATTGGCAAGCCAAAACAACCTACTATTTTGGTTTGCTGTTTAGAAGAAGGTGAGTATCTAATTAATAAATTTCGAGGCAATGACCGTATCCAATCACCAACTTTCCCAGAATTGAATTTAACCGCAGAACAAATTTTTCGCGCTGGTGTGGTCAGCTAAACTGCGTCCACGTTGAAAACCGTAGTTCTGTATGAATAGAAAAACCCTCATCCCCCAGCCCCTTCTCCCAATATTGGGAGAAGGGGAGCCGGAAAGAAGTCCCTCTCCCAAGTAGGGAGAGGGATTTAGGGTGAGGGCAAAAACTACGGTTCTCAACATAGATGAGGTTTAAATTCGCAGTGTCTATTAAAATTACATCAGAATTGAGGAATTAGAAGGCAACCCACGCGCAACTATTCACACCGACCTACTTCAAATTATGTTTAATGACGCAATTATTCAATCTGAATTATTAGATGACAAAGCTGATAATAAGCAAAACCTCTATAAAATTCTCACTGTACAAGAATTAAGTCTTCTAAACGATCGCTCCAACAGCAAAGGGCTAGTTCAACTAGTTTTTCATCTCACTGTTATGGGTTGCAGTGGCTACCTATGGGCAACAAACTTTGGTAATTGGTCAGTGGCTATACCAGCACTGATAATCTACGGCTTCAGTCTGGCTTCGATGTTTGCACCAATGCATGAATGCGTTCACAGAACGGCTTTCGCTAACAATCGTTTGAATGATGCTGTGGCTTGGTTTTCCGGTTTGCTCTCATTTTACAACAGCACGTTTTTTCGCCGCTATCATAAATGGCATCACCGTTACACTCGCGTTCCTGACAAAGATCCAGAATTGACCGATCCCAAACCGAGTAACCTGGGCAAATACTTGTTGATAATTAGCGGTTTACCGTGGTGGTGGGGTAAAATACACGGGCATTTTCAAGTTGCCACTGGTCAATTTGACAATTTTCCATTTGTCCCAGAAGCAGCACGAGCCGAAGTTATGCGTTCTACACGTTGGCAATTAGGTATTTATGCAGGTGCTATCGCTCTTTCAATTGTAGTTAATCAGCCTTGGTTTTTCCTCTATTGGCTGCTACCTATGCTTGTCGGTGAGCCAATTCTCCGTTTTATTCTGCTAGCAGAACATACAGGTTGCACTCTTGATGCAAATCTGCTCACCAATACGCGCACAACCCTCACACTTTGGTGTATACGATTTTTTATGTGGAATATGCCATTTCATGCAGAGCATCATTTGTACGCATCAATTCCGTTCCACGCGCTACCAAAAGCACATCAGCAATTGAGCAAACACTTTACCCACATTGAACCTGGATATCTGAAAGTCAACTGGGATATTATAACTAATTCGTAATTGGGCATTGGGCATTGAGAAGAGACAAGGTAGACAAGGAAGAAGAGGGAGATAAGAGAGAGACTTGTTCAATAATTCACCCTTGTCTCCCCTGCTCCCCTACTCCCCACTCCCCATTGCCCATTCCCTTTGATTTTAATTTGCTCTAAACTCGACCTGAACGCACCTTTATCAGATCATGAAGAATGATTAAAAAAAAACGAGTATAGACAAACATGATAAAAATGCTAGAAAACTTGATAGGAATTGAAACAAGCTTACAAATTAATTGGGTTTGGCTAAATGCCAGCTTAGAGTTTGCTAGTTGGGCACTTTTCTCACTTTTACTTGCTGAGATATTGAGAGACAGTTACCATGCTTTGTGTCACCAAGTCAATTGGCTTGCTAAATGGCACAACAAGCACCATGCAGCTTATCGCCGCGATTTATCGATAGTTTCCCTGAAAGTTTACCAAGAATCTCAGCTTTATCACGACATTTTAGAATCGAGTCTACTGCTGGTGGTATTGATAGTCATTGCCTTAATTGTCCAACATAAGGGGTTATGGCTGGGAGTAGCTTACGCTTGCACCTTTTTGTATGGCGCGTCTGTGCGATATTTTCAAGGAAAAATTGATACAGATTACAACCACCTACCCGGCCCTTTAGAGACAGTTCCATCCATTTGGTGGGTAAATCGCTCTTACCATTGGCGGCATCATTTTGATAATGTTAACGCCTACTACAGTGGTGTCTTTCCCCTAGTGGATAAAATTCTTGGTACAGGACTATCTCTCAAAGGTAAAACCATTGCTTTAACCGGAGCATCAGGAGCGTTGGGGCAAGCGTTGGCAGCTGAACTTGTAAAGAATAATGCTAAAGTCGTGGCATTAACCACTAATCCAGAAAAATTAGTAAAGCAAGTTGGGGTAAAGGTGGTTTCCTGGGAGTTGGGCAACGAAGCCAATCTGAAGGATAGTTTAGAGAAAGTAGATATTTTAATTATCAATCATGGAGTCAATGTCTATGCCAGCCGCACACCGGAGGCTATCAACTCCTCTTATGAAGTGAATACCTTTTCAGCATTGCGGTTGATAGATATATTTTTGACAACTGTAACAGGCCCACAAGCAAAAGCAACCAAGGAAATCTGGGTAAACACTTCTGAGGCTGAGGTTTCTCCCGCACTGAGTCCACTTTATGAACTCAGCAAAAGAGCGCTAGGAGATATTGTCACCCTCAAGCGTTTAGATGGGGATTGTGTAATTCGCAAGTTAATTCTTGGCCCATTTAAGAGTCAACTTAATCCTTATGGAGTGATGTCTGCACAGCAAGTTGCTCGTGCAATCTTATTTTTCGCCCGACGAGACTTCCGAAATATTATTGTGGCAATAAATCCTCTCACCTATCTGCTGTTTCCCTTAAAGGAAACTAGTACGTCACTATACTATCGACTCTTCAGCCGGACAGCGAAAAGCGAACAGGACTTACGCAAACAATAGTCAAAAAAATAGACTTTTTGCATGAATCAATGAGCTTTCACCCTAAGTCGCTCTCCCAAGTTTAAGCTACGGGGTACACACAAGTTCTCCTTACCCCCTCTAATATCGTGTCCGGTGAAAAACTTATCATTGAGACCGCAGGGGGGCAGGGGGCAGGGGGCAGGGGGAAAGAGGGTTTTCCGGTTTCTGCATAGATTACGGGAATTATAACTAATTAACCGGACATGATATAACTCCCCCTTAGCAAGGGGGAGAACCGGATATTTCCCTTCTTGACAAGGGGGGGACTAAGGGGGGTAAATCCAGGGTTTGGGCTTGATTACCAAGATGTGTGTACAGCATAGCAAGCTTGGGAGAGGGACTTTGGCTAAATGGAAACAGAATTTGGATAAACTTGAGAAAGCGATCGCTACGCAAGTTCCTGCCAAGCAAGTTTATCGTTTTTTAATAGCCATCATCCGAACTCCACCATTCGGAGCAAGGGTAAATCCACGTCGTTGCAGTTTAATCGGTTTATTTTCTACTAAGGTAAGTTGATAATTAGATAAAACTGTTGCCAGGACTAATTTGATTTCTAACAGAGCAAGGGCATATCCTAAACAGCGCCGACTTCCGCCACCAAAAGGAATGAACTCCCAAGGGGAATACTGGCGTCCTAAAAAACGTTCGGGATTAAATTGTTGAGGATTAGGATACAAGTCTTCCCGGTGATGCAAAAGGTAAATACTTATCATTAAAGTTGTCTCAGGAGGAAACTGGTATCCGGCAATATTTATGGATGATTTGGTAATGCGTGGGAAAAGCCCTGGCAAGACTGGATACATCCGCAGGGTTTCTTGGCAAACTGCGCTTAAGTAAGGAAGTTGGGCAATTTGCATCGGGTTAGGATTTTCTCCCAAGCTGTCGAGTTCCTGCTGCAATTTTAAGAGAACATCTGAATTTCGGTGAATTTGATAGAAAGCCCACGCTAGCGTTGTTGCAGTAGTTTCATGTCCAGCAAATAAAATTGTCAGCAATTCATCTTTTAATTCATCGTCGGTCATTGCTTGCCCATTTTCATCCCGTGCTGCCATCATCAAGCTCAGAACATCACCCTGGCTCCGATCGTTCTTTGTTCTTTTTTCTTCAATTTCGGCTTGAAGTAGCTCATGAATATAGCTTTGTCTACTTTTCATCTGCCCCCAAGGAGTCCATTTTCCCCAATCTTGTTGTAAGAATGGGAAAAATAGCATACTGGAGCGCAAAGGAGAATCAGTCATATCCAACCAACTAGTAAGGAGAGGTAAAATTAGTTGATAGCGTTCCCCTTCACTTAAACCAAAGACAATTTGTAAAATTAGTTCTAGACTAACTTTCTGCATGGCAGAACGAGCTACAAAAGGTTGATTGATTTGCCATTGACTGGCGATTTGCTCGGTAATTAAGCAGATTTGTTGAGCATAAGTCTGTAGCTTTTCTCCATGAAAGGGGGGCATTAATAATTTTCGTTCTCGTCGATGGCGGGCACCATCTATTAACATGAGAGAATTTCGCCCAATCAAAGGCTCTGCAAGTCTATTACCACGACCAATATCAAATTTAGAATCTTGACTGAAAACTTCTTGAATGGCTTGGGGATGGCTAAGAATTACATAAGAACTGAGTCCACCTAGTTGCATGGAAAAAATATCTCCATACTCTTGACTATACTTTTGCTGAAATCCAATCGGATCGGCAATCCATCCAATCAGTTGCCACCACGAAGGGCTAGTAATGCAATTCGGTAATTGACTAAGCATAATATTTACCTGTAGATTACACTTAATAATCTTAAACAAATACACCTATTATGCTTGAGTAAGCATATATTAGGGGCTGGCTGATGACCGCATTTCTTAAGCTGTCTAGCAAGCGATCGCACTAGTACCGCAAGGCGGAAGTCAAAAGTCACGCATAATTGTATTCCAAGCTCTTGCGCCATTTGAAATGGTATGTTTATTTACGCAGTGCTGTACTAGGCTCAGGCTGGAGAGTTTCACTGTCTCTAAGACGCGATGCGATGGTGTAAAGCACCCGCCAAAGGCGATGTCTATGACGGGCTATGCCTACGCAAAACTACATAATTCGGTAAAATTAGGTAAAGTAATTTTTGCGCTTGTTAAACAAAGGCATCAGCAAACCATGCAACTGAAACTCAGTGCATCTCGACTTCCCTTCGCCCCCCTCTTGTTAATCGCCCCCTTTTTCCTATGGGGGACGGCAATGGTAGCCATGAAAGGAGTGATACCCCATACCACACCGCTATTCATGGCAGGTGTACGTCTGATACCAGCAGGGATGTTAATTCTGATTGCAGCAGCATTCATGGGTAAACCCCAGCCGAAGGGTTGGGCTGCATGGCTGTGGATTGCCTTATTTGCCCTAGTAGATGGGACGCTGTTTCAAGGCTTTTTGGCAGAGGGATTAGTCAGAACTAGTGCAGGGTTAGGGTCTGTGATGATTGACTCGCAACCCTTGGCTGTCGCCTTGCTGTCGTTGTGGCTATTCCAAGAACACATTGGTTTTTGGGGATGGCTGGGGCTAGGCTTGGGAGTTACAGGCATTAGTTTAATTGGCTTACCCGATGAGTGGATTTTACATTTTTTTGACTCAGGCGCAAATATCACAATTGGCAACTGGCAAGATTTGTTTGCTAGTGGCGAGTGGTTAATGCTGTTAGCAGCGCTATCAATGGCAGTGGGAACAGTGTTGATTCGGTTTGTGTGCCGACATACTGACCCTGTAAGCGCTACGGGATGGCACATGATTTTGGGCGGATTGCCACTATGGGGAATTTCATCAGTTGTTGAATCCCAGCAGTGGGAAAATCTGGGAGGATCTGATTTCATGGCTTTGGGTTATGCTACCGTATTTGGCAGTGCGATCGCTTATGGGTTATTCTTCTACTTTGCCTCTAGTGGCAGTCTTACGAGTCTTAGTTCTCTCACCTTCCTGACACCTGTCTTTGCGCTACTATTCGGCAATCTTTTCCTCTCAGAAGTTCTCAGTCCGTTGCAGTGGGTAGGAGTATTTCTCACTTTAATCAGCATCTATCTGATTAACCAACGTGATACTCTAGCAGGACAAAAGGACACAGTTACTGTCGGCGAGATAGCTAATATACAGCAACCAGTTTTAGAAACATCTGCTAAAAAATTGAGTTCTATAAGCCTAGCAGTTAAAGAATCTGAACCAAAAATATTACCCTAACTTGTTAAAATAATTTGTAATACTCGCCAAAGGCGAGAAGCAAGCTACGTAATTCGTAATTCAGTAGGGAGATGAGGGAGAAATTAATTAAAAATTAAAAATTAAAGAACTTCTGCCTCCTGCCTCCTTTTTGCCAATGCCCGATTTCCAATTTAAAATGACAGTTAACATTTGGTCGTCTAGAAGCTATTGTGGTATCGAAGACTTGAAAAGCACGTTCAGGCTGAAACTTGCAATATGAGGCTATGCCGTTCCTCAATTCTGATATTTACCTGTTTTTCTTGCGTGGGTTTTTACCCAAATCGCTCAAGCGCAGCCACACTTAACCTAGCACCTGAAATTTTAGAACTTGCACAAGCCAGTTCGACAGTTACTGCTAGTCCGGCCGTTTTGAGATATGGTAGTCGAAATTTAGATGTGCAGAGACTACAAACCCAATTAAAGCAGTTGGGATACTACAGTGGCGTGGTAGATGGAGAGTACAACACTAATACGGAAATCGCTGTAACTAAATTCCAGAAAGTAAAGGGTTTAAAAGTGGATGGGATTGCTGGCCCGGCAACTCAGGAGAAACTGCAAGCAGCAATGGAGGCTAAAAAGCAGTTTGTCACCTCTCCAAAAGTTACCTCTATTGCTCCAACTTCTGCAAAACCCAAACCAACCGAAAGAGGTTTTGTCTGGTGGTTAATATTTGCCATTGGAGTTCTAGGATGTACTGGCGCACTTATTTATCTGCTGAGGTGGTTTCAGAAGGTCAAGCAAGTGCAAAAGTCCGAAATATCAAAGCCTAAAAGTTTGAGTGAAGCTAACAAAGACCCGATTACACCACCTTTACTGGAGACTGTCACTAGTTTACAAACAACTACACCACCACTTTCCCCACAATTACTGCTACCAGAAAAAACTTCCCGTCTTGCTAAACTCAATATCGTTGACGAATTAATTCAAGATTTACGCAGTTCTGACCCAACGAAGCGGCGCAAGGCTATTTGGGATTTAGGTCAGCAGGGAGATTCGCGGGCTATTCAGCATCTGGTTGACCTGATAATTGATGCCGATTCTCAAGAAAGTAGCTTAATTTTAGCAGCTTTGTCAGAAATTGGCATCCGCACACTCAAACCGATGAACCGTGCTTTAGCAATTTCCATTCAAGATGAAAGTCCACAAGTGCGGCAAAATGCGATCCGTGACCTGACGCGCGTTTATGACATGATGGGTCAAATGAGTCAGATGTTGCACCATGCGCTAGAAGACCCAGATGCCGATGTGCAAGCAACAGCACGATATGCTTTAACTCAGATGAATCGAATACGTGGCTTGCCGGAACAACAGAGTCTACAGGAAGATTCAGACAATGATTTAGAACAATAAAGCAGGAGTCATTTGATTTGAGATTTGAGATTTTTCCTTCAATCCAAAATCTCAAATCTCAAATTGACAGTGTACCAAGCTGAATCTGCTGGCAGCTTAAAAATATTTCAACTGGATTTTGATATTGGTATCTGGCCCTGCCACTAAAAATGCTGCTTCGCTAAATTTAGGCGCTCTTGTGCGAATTTCTGGGTTGCTGGAAAATCCAAAACCTTCCCTTGGTATACCAAAAATGTTGGTATTAAGAGTGTGGTCATTATTTTGATCGTGGAAGACAGCAACGGCGTAGCTACCTGCTTTCAAGTTGTTAAAGGTAATGAATAAGGGATTTTCAGTAATTTTGGTACACTGCTTTTGTAAGACGCGATCGCGATCGCTAGGAAATCCTTCACTGCTAGCAAATATACTGGCACATATTTGTCCTTGTTTATTCTTCAAGCCATCAATTTCCACGGTGAGTTTGCCGCTAAAATTTGCCTTGGCACTAAATGACCATGCCAAATTTCCCATCACTGCCAATAGCAGCATACTAACTCTTAAGCTTTTAACCATAAAATTTTCACAAGGTAAAATGCGATCGCTAAATTAATAAAGCCCTAATCAGGCAAAAAGTGGAAGGTATAAACTAATTTCACTTTCGTAAATTTATGCCTAAACGGATAAATTTGACTGATTGTCTTATTTACTCAAACCAAAAAACTGTATCGTCATACACATTTTTTTTGCTTATATTATGAAATCAACAACGCAGATTTACCATATTTATCCTGAAATAGCAGATTGCTCGAGCTATTCATCCAAGATATAGCGTTTTGTAACTACATGACTCACATAGAATTGTTACAACAAGGCTAACAAACCTAATTTCCTTAAAGAAACCGGGTTTAGAGTACCTGTAATATGGGAGACTTGGCAATATTCCCTATAAATCAGATTCAAGATGAGTAACACAATTTTGGATATTGCAGTCAAGACCATCAACGGTGAAGATAAGCAATTAAACGACTACACCGGGAAGGTACTCTTAATTGTAAATGTGGCTTCCTTCTGCGGTTATACTTCTCAATACGAGGAGCTAGAAAAGTTGAACCAAAAGTATGCAGAAGCAGGGTTACGTATTTTGGGTTTCCCTTGTAACGATTTTGGAGCGCAGGAGCCAGGAAGCAATGAAGAAATTGTGCAATTCTGCACGAGTAAATACGATGTTACCTTTGAACTATTCGATAAAGTTCATGCTAAAGGCTCACAGCAGCATCCACTTTATGAGCGACTTACTAAAGCCGTTGAGCCAACGGGAACTGTTGCTTGGAACTTTGAAAAATTTTTAGTTAATAAGCAAGGTGAAGTGGTAGCTCGATTTAATAGTAGTGTTCAGCCAAATTCACCAGAAATAATTGCCATAATTGAGAAAGAATTAGCAAAATAGCCATTAGTCATTAGTCATTAGGTTGTACTATTGATATTGATTTTTGGTAGTCCCTTAATTGAGAAGGCTTTTTCAATTAGTAGTTTAATTTATTTGTGTCTAATTTGTCATGAACGTTGCAATCATTGGTTGTGGTTATGTTGGTTATAAAGTTGCTCAATATTGGCAGCAAGATATAAATTTTGTTGTCAGTGTAACCACAACTTCGCCTGAGCGTGTCCCTGCACTACAATCAGTATCTCAAAGAGTTGTAGTTACCTGTGGTAATGACATAGATAGTCTAAAATCAGTTTTACACAATCAAGATGTTGTACTTTTGAGTGTTGGGGCAAAAAGTCGGGAAGTTTATGAAAAAACTTATCTACAAACTGCCCAAACTTTAGTTTCATGCCTACAGCAGATTAAGAGTGTAAAACAATTAATATACACAGGTAGTTATGCCGTATATGGTGACAGGAATGGTGTATGGGTAGATGAAGAAACACCGCTTGCACCTCCTAATTTAAATGCACAAATTCTCCGAAAAACAGAAGATGTGTTGCTATCAGCATCTAGCGAAAATCTCCGTGTTTGTATCTTTCGCTTAGGAGGGATTTATGGAACTGGTAGAGAACTGTTGAAAATATTTGGTAGATATTCTGATACAACCCGTCCAGGCAATGGTGAGGATATCACAAATTGGGTTCATCTAGATGATATTGTTGGTGCAATAGAATTTGCCCGTCATCGTCGGTTGCAAGGAATTTATAATCTGGTAGATGATGCACATCTCACTAGCCGAGACTTACTAGATAGCTTATTTGAAAAACATAATTTACCCAAAGTAGAATGGGATACATCTATCAATAGTACTCGCCCATATAATGCTTGGGTATCTAATGAAAAGCTCAAAGAAGCTGGATATGAGTTGATTCATCCACAGATGATTTTTTAGCAAGTATTAAAAACTAGGAATTATGCAACCATCTGCTGTAGCTAACACAACCAATTTGACAGCATCTCCTAGCCAGTTTTACAGTTGGCAGAATTATCGTTGCGCCTACGAAGTTCATCAACCAATCAATACAACATCTGAGGGCATTCCTTTACTATTAATTCATCCGATTGGCGTGGGATTGTCGCGGCGATTTTGGCAGCGATTTTGTCGCGAGTGGTATAATACAGGTCAGCGTAATTCAATTTACAACCCTGATTTAATAGGATGTGGTGAAAGTGATATGCCCCATATAGCTTACACTCCTAATGATTGGGCACAACAGTTGCAGTTCTTTTTACAAACAGTAATCCAAAAACCTGCTATTGTAGTAGTACAAGGTGCTTTATTGCCAGTTGCCATCCAACTAGTGCAAAAGGAATCAAATTTAATAGCCGGACTGGTACTTTCTGGGCCACCAGCGTGGGCTTTAATGACAAATAAACCACCAGAATGGCAGGAAAAAGTCTTTTGGAATGTGTTAGATTCGCCTTTTGGCAGTGCTTTTTATCGCTATGCACGCACACCAAAATTTTTACGTTCTTTCTCGATTCGTCAACTCTTTGCTTCGGAAAATGCTGTGGATGCAGAGTGGTTGAATACATTGCTTGCAGGTGCAGAAAATCCTGCTAGCCGTCATGCAGTGTTTTCTTTTTTAGCAGGGTTTTGGCGAGATGATTATACTAGTTTTATTGACTCGATTCAGCAACCAATATTAGCGGTTATGGGGGAAACTGCATCGAGTATTAGCCAAGACAATAAAAAAGAAACCCCAGATGAACGCTTGGCTCACTACCTTGCTTGTTTTCCTCAAAGTCGAGGTATAAAAATAAATGGACGTAATGTTTTACCTTATGAATCAACCACTGAATTTGTAGCAGCGATCGCTCCATTCATTAATGAAGTTTTTTAGCTGATTGATAGTTACATCGTACCAGTTCTCTCATGATAGGTTATGACTGGAATTGATTACTAAAGGCAAGCAAAATTATGTTACCCAATCATCAAGGAAAAAAAGTACCCAATGTCACTTTTCATACTCGCAATAACAACGAGTGGGTGGATGTGACAACCGATAAGCTATTTGCTAATAAGACAGTAGTTGTCTTCTCTTTACCGGGTGCTTATACTCCGACTTGTTCATCCACTCATCTCCCTGGTTATAACGAATTAGCTCCGGTTTTCAAAGAAAATAGTGTCGATGACATTATCTGTATTTCTGTTAATGATGCCTTTGTGATGAACGAATGGGCGAAGGATCAAGAGGCAGAAAATATCACACTAATTCCTGATGGAAATGGCGAATTTACTGAAGGTATGGGTCTGTTGGTAGATAAATCAGACTTGGGGTTTGGGAAGCGATCGTGGCGCTATTCTATGCTAGTGAAAGATGGTGTAATTAACCAGATGTTTATTGAACCAGAGGAGCCAGGAGATCCCTTTAAGGTGTCTGATGCTGAGACAATGCTCAGATACATCAACCCCAAAGCAGTGAAGCCCGAAGTAGTTTCCCTGTTTGCGAAAGTGGGTTGTCCTTTCTGTGCCCGTGCTAAGGCTATGCTCAAGGAACATGGCATCAACTACGAAGAAATTACCTTGGGCAAGGATATCACCACACGGTCGTTAAAAGCAGTTACAGGTGCGACAACAGTTCCCCAAGTATTTATCGATGGTAAATTAATTGGTGGATCTGAGGCACTAGAAGCTTACTTCGCTGCTAAATAGAGTTCAGTTGGGATACACAGCCGTTACTTGTGTCAACTTCAGGTGAAAGTCATGATATTTTTGACCGTAGCCTGATTTGTGAGAATTGAAAACCACAGATCCCCGATTTCGTAAAAGTTGTCGGGGATTTTGTTTTTCGTCAGCAGTTAACAAATCTTCAGAGGAGTAGATTTATTTTTTTCCAGTTATTCACTAGCGATCGGATAAAATCGATTCAGATTGAATTTCTATTTATTTAAAATATAATATGTTTGCCAGAATCCGCCGAATTTTGAGTCAATTTTTTAGCAAATCAAGGACAATCAACAACGAACCACTAAATAAAGTAAGTTTAATTGTCATTATTATAATTGATATTTTTATCTTGATTAATGTTTTTACCGGACTTGATGATATTAGCAGATGGCATATCAGTCCGACTGAGGCTTATCCATGTTATTCAGAATGGCAAAATTACCGGACAAAAACTACTAAAGATAAAGACTATGAAATTGTTAGACTTTCATTGTCATCTTACACAAACAATCAACTCACTTTTCGGCGAAACTATCAACAAGCCGAAGCAGGACATCTGGGTAAGGTTTCTCAAACGTGCTTGCAATATGCCGATTACAAAGATAAGATTAACAATCCTAAAAAGCAGCAAATTATCAGAACTATCGAGCAGAAACAAGCGAAAATTACTAGCCTTCAACAAGCTAATAATACTATTAAATCTCAATATGACTCAACGCTATTAGAAAAAATTGCAGGTCAGAGTAGTGAACAATCAATTAATCAAGTCAGTGCACAAAAAGCTAAACAGACATTAGAAGAAAACAATCGTCAAATTTCTACTCTTAAACAAGAAACTTCTACTCTTAGAAATGAACTACTTGCCAAACCGGAAAGCATTAGTTTTATAGCCTTTATTAAAGATGACAATCGATTCAAAGAAGTTGACAAAGGCTATCAGCAGGCATCATTTTGGTATCCAAGTATCCAACTTGGTTTTCAGTCTCTCTTTCTTTTACCACTGATTCTTATTGCCTTCTCAGCTCACAAATTTGCCCAAAGAAGAGGATATGGACTCGTTTCGCTAATTAGCTGGCATTTGCTAGTTATCTTTTTTATCCCATTAATAGTTAAAATATTTGAATTTTTGCAAGTAGGTGCAATATTTAAATTTTTATTTGATATAGTCAGTGCCATTTTTGGTGGTTTACTTTTTCTGATAAATTATGTTTATATCTTGCTGATTCCAATTATTGGTTTTGGAATCATCCAGTTTTTTCAAAAATTTGTCTTTAACGCTAAAGTCCAAGCTGCTAGTAGAGTTCAAAACTCACGCTGTGTTAATTGTGCTAAGAGAATTCAACATCTTGATACTTACTGTCCACACTGCGGTTATTATCAGTACATTGAATGCCAGAACTGTCATAATCTTACTTATAAACATTTGTCGTACTGTAAACATTGTGGAACTTCTCAAGTATCCAGTAATTTGTAATCAGTGAAGTCGTCGATCGGTCTTCTTAACTTAGATATGGAAAAAGCGAAACAAATCAATAAAGAGAATCAGTCACCGTTTGATTTTCTCGAAAACCTGTTGATTGCTCGTTGGCGATCGCTCTTACTCCTTTTGATCGGAGTCTATTTACCTTTGCAGGTTTTTGAAATCTTAACAGTGAAGATATGGGAGAATCAAGCGGGCTTTCCGTGGGATGTACCGATTCTGTTAGCAGTTCATTCTACAACAAACCCACAGTTAGATGTTTTAGCTGTCACCCTAGCTACAATTGGGCTGCCTTGGACGGCGATACCGATTTTGGGTGCGATCGCCCTGATGTTACTACTTCAAAAACGCTGGCGATCGCTAGCTTATTTACTCACCGCCTCACTGGGAAGTGTCATCATCAACCGCACAGCCAAGGAATTAATGCATCGAGTGCGTCCACAATTGTGGCAGTCTATTGCACCTGAGTCTAGTTTTGCATTTCCCAGCGCTCATGCGATGACGAGTGTAACTCTGGTAGCAATTTTGTTATTCTTAACTTGGGCTAGCTCTTGGCGCTGGTTAGTTCTCATCTTTGGCAGCTTATACATCATAGCTATTGCGTGGTGTCGTCTCTATCTGGGGGTTCATTTTCCCAGTGACATTCTCGCAGGTTGGATGGTTTCATTAGGTTGGACAATTGGTGTCAGTCTAATTATCAATCCGTATACAACTATAGCCAAATCTGTAGATGGCGAACGTCCTAAAGATGAAACTACTTTACTCCCTGAAGAAATAAAGTTGATAAATGAGGATTAATATTAGCCCTCACCCTAAATCCCTCTCCCAAGCTTGGGAGAGGGACTTTGAAATTGGCTCCCCTTCTCCCAATTTTGGGAGAAGGGGTTGGGGGATGTAGCAAGATCCCGCAGGGTAGGCAAATTTTGCACTTGTGCAAGATGATTATTAAAACCAGAGCATGGTTTCAGTAAGCTTATTTTGAATTCAAAAATTGTATCTCAAAATATGGTCTTTTATTTTTTGTCAGGAACTCGTTTTGTAAGTAAAGCTAATAACTTAATTATCCAAAAACGGTATCATCGGCTATTATTTTTGGCGTTGGCAAAACTTTTAGGTCTACTGACTTTACCATTCAACCTCTTGGTGATAGAGTGATCCCATTAATTCATATCTATTCAAAACAACAATTAACATAACAATGAAAACATTGCGAGCTTTAACGCCGATCGCGCTGGGTTTACTTACACTTACAGTCGCGAGTTCTGTGAATGCTCAAGCGATAATCGATACTGTAGACAACGGTAATTTAAGTGTGACGGGGATGACACGAGGAAGCGGTTGCACTGTCCTTTTTAGCCCTCAAGGGGAGCTAGTTCAAAATGGTCGTTCCTGTAGTTCAAGAGAAATTGGTAAAGCTCAAACTGCGATCGATACCTATCTCCGGGAGCAAGGCGCACCTGAGCGCAACAGTGACGACTCAATGCGGCAAAGACTGACCTTAATCTGCTACGGTGAAGGTCGCAAACCAAGTCTTGAAAGCCGCAACAGCTATGAATGGAACTCACGTCGTCATCGCTATGAACTGCAAAATCGTGTAGAGTCTTCGACAGACGAGTTCGATTCCGAGGTTCAAGTCGAGATTCGTAATATGCAGGGAAAAATTCATCTGGCCGGAAAGCTCATCCCACCAATTAATTCAGGCGGTACTGATGGATGGTGGAACCTCAACGATCTCCGTGTCACACCGAAGCAAATCACGGGAAAATACCGGGTGAATGGGCTAAATCATCCGCGTGTTGAAATCGATTGACGCAGTGGACGGATTGCCATTAATGGGATTGAGGATTTCCGTGGTAGTTGCGATTCAGGCGACTGGAGCAGTGGCAGAACTCGTTTCTAGTCTGGCTACTTTTTGTCTAAGTCTCAAGAAGTAAGGCCAGTTCATCCTGGCCTTTGCCAATGGCGGTAGAGATGCGGTAACTGTATTTGGGAATGCGGCGAGTAACGCATCATCCGCGGTCTTTGACATTGGCTTTAGCAGGATGCTCCATGACAACCTACTTTGAGGAAGTTGCAGGCAGCACGAACTTGGTTTTCAAAGCTTCCCTGCACGCTGCATTGGGAGATGAAGTGGGATTCATCACAAATGCGGCTCCTACATCTCTAGCACATTGCGAAAATATAAGAGCGCCATGTCCGAAATTGGGAAATTGTATTAATGTGCCATTTGTTAATCCTGCTAATACCTGTTTGCCCACATCTGTATTTGTTTCAGTATCATAGCGATCTTGGAAAATCAGGGTAGGAATGCTGCTTTTTACAATTTCGCGATCGCGCTTCAAAGCAGGCTTAACAGACCAGATTTGACAGATGGCGTAGGCTTGGCGAGAAGCAATCGCTCGATTTAGTCCCAAACCAGGCATCTCCAGTGCTTCAAAGGTTGCCAGCGTCCGATCCTTATTGCTAGGAGGGACGAAATCTTGACAATCGAAGCTTCTAAACACACCCTCAGCCACCACGTCATCAATCTTTATGCCAGAGCGGAAAATAGTCCCAATCGATTCATAAACATGACGGATTTCTGTATTTGACATCGCCTGCAAAGCTTGAATCAGCGGCTGTCTCTTGTTTTCTGGGAAGATTTCAGTGATGGAGGTGATTAAAACACTACGATCGCGCGGTTTTTGAGTTTGAAAGCCCACGCCATAAAGATTAGCTCTCGCATCGGGGCGTTCTTTTTCGGGCAGGGTTTCGATCGTCGTCAGTACCTGCTGTACCCATTTCTGAGAGGGACGATTGGCTTGGGCTAAGTTGGCAGTTTCGGTCAAAAGTTTGTGGGCTTGTTCTCGCAACTCATCCGCTTTGGCAAGAAGTTCTTGTGAACGACCAATCGGAATCGGCTTAGTTGGGGGCGTCGGGAAAATCTTGCCTGACACAACACCTGTATAAGTCGTAGTGATGCCTCGTTCTAATTCCGACACGATCAATGGAATGTAAGCAGCTTTCCGTGCATCTAGATCGATATTCACTGATTCAATTAAGCTAGCAAAATCTGCCACGGACACTGCTTTATCAGTTCCCGCGATCGCAATGGGCTTCTTTGCAAGTGTTTTTAGCAGTGCGATCGTGCGTGCTTTGAGATTGGGATACGCTGCATTACAGGCGGTGTCCTTCTGACAGTCTTCAATCAAATTCAGCATTACCACTTCCAAATCCCTCGGTGCAACTTCGTACTTTTTCACTTGAGGGGGAATCGTGGAATCCAGCACGACACTCCGCAGACGTTGCGGATAGTCGCGCATGATTCGCAATGCTAGATAAGTACCGTAAGAAATACCGTAGAGATTGACCTTTTCATAACCCAAGGCTGTCGCAAGATTGATCGCATCTGTGGCATTGTTAACAGTGTTGTACTGATTGAGATCGAAGCCGTGTACCTGTAGTAACTCAGAGCAGACTTTGTAATATGAGAGCATCTCAGCAAGGTCAGACACATCGTCAGACTCATCCTTTTTGAGACTGGCAGCAAATTTTTTAGTAAATTCAGCAATCTTGTTGCGCCATTCGCTGTTGGAATTTTTAGCCAGCGTATCCAATGCAATGAAGGTGGGAGAACAAGCCAGATCGCCTGAAAATCGAGAGCCGCGCTGATCGAATAGAATCACGTCACGGATCTGACGCTGAGGTTCATAAAATTGAGGGAATACTCCTAGAGCCGTTATATCGCTGCCGCCCGGGCCTCCATGTAAAACTAAGAGGGGATCGGGCTGGGGTGAAAGACTCTTGCTCTTAAAAATGGTGTAAGTAATTTCAACTTTGCGTCCGTTGGGTTGGCTATAGTTTTCGGGAACGGTGAGAATGCCACAGATCGTCGTTTTACCGTCGATTTCTTCTGGCGCAACAGCAACGGGGCAAGGGATTTGAGTGGTGCGGTAGAGAGATGATGGCGGCGAAGGTTGCTCGGCAAATCCAGAGGCAGATTGAATCGGTGGATCGGCCGTCTGTGTACTTGGCGTTTGTGAAGGGGTGAGGCGAATCGATTGGGATTGAGTAGATGCACGAGTAATCCAGTAGACGTAGATCGATTCATCAGGAAATTGATAGATTTGACCTTTGCTGCCGAGTGCATCTTGTCGGTAGACTACTCGACTCTTTTGATCGAGATAGCTTCCGGGGCGTTTACCGAGCGACTGTAAAAAATAGTATTTGCCATTGCTGAGTTGAATGGTCACTATGCCTCGTCGTAGTTGTGAAAAGGTGCAGGGTACAGTATCCACCTTGCCAATTTCCACTTTTGAATAGATAACACAATTCGCCTGTATCGTCTCTGCTTTCGCGGCTACAGAGAAACCAAATGAAGCGATCGCGGTTGTGACTGCTAAAAGTAAATTTTGAAGCTTCATGTTAAAAATGTATCGTGATTATTTAGGAAAATAGAGCACAATGTCTGAGAAGTCCCCTGGAGGATGCTTAAGCTAATCGTCATTCATTTTTCCAGACTGATTCGCTTGTAGTAACGGCTTCAGCCCTGGTGTTATGCAACTTAAATGCTCATTAGCTTATTCACGAAAGAATCAGCGTTTCAGACATTGTGACTTAACCAAATAATTAATGAGGGTTTCAGCTTTTTCGGCTACCTTTTAAGAAATCCGGGTCTCAGTGCCCTCTAAATTGGATGTGTTTGTCCAGATAGCAACTATTTCTTACAATCCTCTGAACCCCCTGTGTAAACAATCGATTGGTAGCGTCCTTCCTCTGTTCGGATCGTTACACAGTAGTTAGTTCTGCCTTCTAGCCAGTAGCCGTAGCCCGAATCATCACTCTTGACCCATCGATAGCCCCGCTCTTTCACTGTGTTTTCTGCCTGTCCTGCCCTTGCCCCCACTAAATCACTCAACCGAGAAACAGTAGTACCCGCCTCAGGCTGACGCCTAGCAGCAGCCCTACGATTTCTGTTACCTGAGTTTTGTCGATTAGCAGATGTATCCCAATAGACAAAAATCGACTCATTGGCGAGACGATAAATCTGTCCCCGATCGCCTAGTCCAGCTTGTCGATAGGCAGCATCACCATTTTGATCGCGATAATTGCCGGGTCGATTACCCTCAGGGAGCAAGTCATAGCTACGACCATTTTCCAGTTGAATGCTAACCGCACCCTGCCGTTGGGAAAAGGTACAAGAACCAGAAGATGTGGCGCGGTCTTGTCCTTTTGGGAACACATCGCAACGGGCATTCACGGTATCGGCTTTGACGGATACGGGAAAACTCAAAGAAGCGATCGCCAATGCTACCGCTAAAAATAAATTTGAAGATTTGATCGCCATAAAGCTCCTGAGTTATGACAACGAAGATGACATTTTATATCATCCCCTAAATGTGCATTTGCTAGTTGACACTTGCAAAAATTTTTAAACTATCTGGCGTTGTGTCACTCTCCAAAAACTTTTGCAAATTCTGAATTCTAGAGCTTTTGTATCGGAAGCATAGGCGTAGCCCGCCGCAGGCATCGCCAGTTTTTTTCTCTTGAAGAAGAATTTCGAAAAAGCAAGTCAGAATTAAAAGCGTGGGGGATTCAGACCTTCTACTAATTGAAGACCAGATGGAGATAAAATCGCTATTTTCCTTGTTCTAAAATCTCTAAATTAATTGATGATAAAGAATTAAAGTCGGACGATGACCGACACTAATATCAGTTACTCAATCACTTGACCATAGATATGTTCCTGTTTAATCGCTTCCTCCATTCAATAATTCGGTTTGTGCTAGTCAGTGTGATGACGATCGCAATGGTGCTTGGTTGGAGTGCGATCGCTCACAGTCAACTACCTTCTTTACCTACCGCAGCCTCCAACGATCCGCATAAGCCACCTAGTGGTGTTACCCGCCTCGGTATGTATGAAATTGCGTCTGTGTATTCACCCTTAGACAGAAACTTATTGTTTGAGATTGTCTCTCCCACTGTTTTTAATCGTAGCCAACCGCCAGATGGATCTCTTCCAGTAGAGGTACGTGCCGAAGAAATAACACAACGGCTCATGCGAGCGCTCGACCGAACTAACAAAGCTAAACAAACTCCTCTGGTTTCTATTGCCATTCTGAATAAAGATTTAATCCTCCAGTTGAGTGACGATCAAACGACCCGTCCTTTAAGGCTGGTGAGTGTAACAGAGCCAGATGCTGACTACCACGGGAAAACTCTGGAGGAATTGGCGCAGGAGTGGCAAAAAATATTACAAGCAGAAGTGGAACGCATTAATAGACTCTTCTCGCATAAGGTATTGTGGCAACGGATTGGGCAGGCACTGCAAATCAGCATCGGCTTAGTGTTGGGGAGTGTTGTGTTGTGGTTACTGCGGCGAACTTTAATTCGCAAACAGACAGCATTGCAAGTTCGCCATCAAGAGCAGAAAGCTGCGGTAAAACAGGGTGTGGTCAAGCGAGCTGAGGCAGAAACATCCACAACTATTCACACAATAGAGATCGGCGAAAAGAAAACAGATGCAGACACGATCGCCCATCAGCGATCGCAGTTTCTAGACACGATCCAGCGACAGTTCAGCCTCAAGCGCCAACTGGGGATTTATTCTCTGCTGACATGGCTACTGTTTTGGGCATTTATTCTGATGTGGTACATCGGGATTGTGGTCATCATGTATCGCGTCCCCTACCTCATGAGATGGTGGACGGACGCTTTAGCCAGGCCCCTGGCGCTACTGATTATTTGGTTTTTCATCAGTCTTGTTATTCGGATCGGCAAAATCTTAATTGACCGCCTCACTGATGTCTGGACAACCCATTCCTCTCTCCCTTTGAGTGAAACTCAACGGATTGCGCTACGAGCTGCAACAGTTTCCGGGGCACTCAAAGGATTAATCACTTTTGTTTTCATCACCTTGGGTATCTTGGATTTTCTAAAAATATTTAATCTGCCTACCAGTTCAATTTTGGCAGGGGGCGCTGTCATCGGTATCGCCATTTCTCTTGGTTCCCAAAGTCTGATTAAAGATTTAGTCAATGGCTGCTTGATTTTGATGGAGGATCAATTTGCTGTGGGAGATGTAATTGAGATTGGGGATAAAAGCGGACTGGTGGAAAATCTCAACCTGCGGGTGACTCAACTACGGAATAACGAAGGTAAACTAATTACCATTCCCAATAGCAATATCATGAATGTCAGCAATCTAACCCGTCTCTGGTCGCGGGTAGACTTTTCTATTGTAGTGGCGTATGAAAACGACCCCAAGCAGGTTTTAGAGATTCTCAAGCAAGTATGCAAACAATTGTATAGCGAAGTAGAATGGCGCGATCGCCTGCCAGAATCGCCCCAAGTGTTGGGGATTGATGACCTATCCCACACAGGTATGTTAGTGCGCGTCTGGATTAAAACCGCACCTATGGAACAATGGAGCGTTGGGCGAGAGTTTCGTCTACGGGTACGGCAAGCCTTTGAAGCCAACAATATTCAGATGAATGCAAATTGAGGATTGTCAGCTGAAAACGAATAACTTACTAGAACCGCTAAAACCTTTTGCTGAAAAACGCTTCAATATACTACAAAACTTTTTTGCAAGATGATTAAATTAAGAACAGCCCTCAACATATTCGACTTCTGGCAATTTACCCGCTCTGAACTCAGTGACAAGCTTACCATCAGTCTCGAAGACTAGACGATAGTTGCGATCGCCACGGTCTTTCGGGATGAAAGTTAGGTAATGTCCGTTTTGGACGTATTTATGAGGTGTAACTTTAATTTGTCCTGGGTAAAGTGACTTGATTTGCGCTTCTGTGTCGCCAATTTTTGCACCTTTGAGGGTAGTAATCTGATTATTTTGCCTCACATCTACTCTAGAAATCCGACCTTTTGTCACCATGAACGAAAGGTTTTTGGGTTGATTTTGTGGCTTAACATAATAGCAATTATTATTTGGTGCATCGCCCACTAGCTTAGTACCAGCAGCCTTTGCCGCTTGGGGGACAGTCATGCCAACTTGTACTGTACCGATGCCGTTGATAAAAAGTTTTGATTGGTTCGTCAGTTTCGCCTTTGCTACAACTGTGCTGACAGTCAGAGAAGAAACTGCCAGTATTACGGTGACAAAAGTCAATAATTTAGTTTTGCTATTCATAATTGTATATTTTCCTCAGTTAGGTTGATAATTTCATCGAAGCAGAAACTGCGTACTAAGTTTGTCAATTTTTCTGCCAAAGGAGAATGAGTTTGTGGAATTTGCTCAATTGTGGTTCAAATACTTGAATTCTGCTGTAAACAGTAAGTCGCCATTTTTCTACAAGAAAAAAATATAAGAAGTTAGCAAGTCTTCTTATTTCGGTTACATTGAATTCACCTTATACCTAGCTCTTAACTTCATCGCTCTAAAAAATGGTTCCTTCCAAACGAGTTTATTTATTATTGGTTTTGGGTATTGCGATCGCCCCGATCCTATCCTTATTTCTGATTGTTAGAGCAACCATCGCTATCACTGTGCTATTTAATGCCATCATTTTCGGACTGATGGTTGTAGATGGTTTGCGGGTGCGGCGTTCTCGTGTGCAAATTAGCCGCGAATTACCGTCACGATTATCGATTGGGCGAGATAATCCTGTAGTGCTAAAGGTGACATCGCCAAATAACGACACCCAAATTGAAATCCGCGACTATTACCCAACAGGATTTGGCGTGTCTGCACCTGCACTCAGCGCCATTGTTCCCAGTAACAGCACTGAGGAATTAACGTATACCGTCCACCCGACACAGCGGGGAGAGTTTCCTTGGGGAAATATTCAAGTCCGACAGTTGGGGCTTTGGGGATTAGCTTGGGATGATTGGCAAATTCCCCAAAGTCTGCCAGTAAAAGTTTATCCTGATTTAGTGGGATTGCGATCGCTGACCATTCGTCTGACACTGCAATCATCGGGATCGATGCGCCAATCTCGCAAAACTGGTATTGGTACAGAGTTTGCCGAATTGCGAAACTATCGCACAGGTGACGATTTGCGGTTTATTGATTGGAAAGCTACCGCCCGTCGGGTTGGGGCTTATGGTAATGCTATGCCACTGGTGAGGGTTTTGGAACCAGAACAGGAACAAACGTTACTGATTTTACTCGATCGCGGACGGCTGATGACGGCAAAAGTACAGAATTTGCAGCGATTTGACTGGGGATTGAATGCAACTTTATTCTTAGCTTTGGCAGGTTTACATCGAGGCGATCGCGTGGGTATTGGTGTATTTGACCGCCAAATGCATACGTGGATTCCCCCAGAACGCGGTCAACATCATTTGAATCAGCTAATCGATCGCTTAACTCCAATTCAACCAGTGTTATTTGAATCTGATTATTTGGGGGCGGTGACAAATGTTTTGCAGCGACAAACTCGGAGGGCGCTGGTGGTAGTGATTACTGACTTAGTTGATGTTACTGCCTCTACAGAACTCCTAGCTGCACTCTCCAAGCTAGCACCCCGCTACCTTCCATTTTGCGTGACTTTGCGAGATCCACAAGTCGATCGTCTAGCACACACCTTTACAGATGATGTCGCAAGTGCCTACACCCGTGCAGTAGCACTAGATTTATTAATGCAACGACAAGTGGCTTATGCCCAACTAAAACAAAAAGGTGTATTAGTGTTAGACGCGCCAGCAAATCAAATTGCCGATCAGTTGGTTGAGCGATATCTGCAACTCAAAGCGCGAAATCAACTTTAGTCATTGTTACTCTAACTTGTGTATTTTTATGCAATTATTTAGCGGAGGTATAAACTTTGCTTAAAATTATCCAGGTAGAGACTGATAAACATAACTCTCATATCCAGGAAGTGTTTTGGGAATATTTTAATGAGACTAAGTTAATATTCAGCCATAAATTCGGCATCAATTTAAATATTAATACATTCTTTGAACAATATATGACTCAACTCCACGAATTTCTACCCCCTTCAGGGCGCTTGCTTTTGGGACAATATGAGGAAAAAATAGCTGGCTGCGCTTGCTTGCGAAAGATTGGTGAAGATATGGGCGAAATTAAAAGAATGTATGTAAGACCAGAATTTTGCAGAAAAGGAACCGGTCGGTCTTTATTAGAAGTTATCATCAATGAAGCTGCCTACATTGGTTACTCCAAAATACGTTTAGACAGCGCCCCTTTTGCAAAGGAAGCACAGGCACTTTATCATATATTTGGCTTTCATAATATCGAGCCGTATTTGGAAAAAACAGAGATTTCTCTGGAACATCGAGCAAACTGGGTTTTTATGGAATTAGTTTTAAAATGATCGATATCCGTTGTGAAACTCTGCTAGACTACACAGCAATAGCTGAGGTGAATACATTAGCCTTTGGGCAAGAAAACGAAGCTCAACTTGTGGAGAAAATTCGCTATTCTGACCGTTATATTTCCGAACTTTCTCTAGTTGCAGAGGTTGAAAATGTTGTAGTCGGTCATATTTTATTCAGCTACATTGACCTGATGGGTGAAGAAACCCTACAGGTACTTAGTTTAGCTCCTTTGGCAGTTCATCCACAGTTTCAAAGACAAGGAATTGGTAGCGCACTAATAAAAGCAGGGTTAGAAATAGCAGAGGCAAAGAAAGAAGTCATAATAATTGTACTAGTACAGCTTGGCGTAAATAAACATACCATTTCAAATGGCGCAAGAGCTTGGAATACAATTCTTTTGACTTTTGACTTTTGACTTTTGACTTCCGCCTTGCGGTACTAGGTCATCCCCAATTTTATACTCGCTTTGGTTTTCAGCCTTCTGTTGTTTATGAAATCGAGTCTCCCTTTCCGGTACCAGAGGAATTTTTCATGGTGAAAGCATTACAAAGTTATCAAAAGCAGTATCAAGGCAAGGTTGTTTATCCAGATGCTTTTTATTAAGTATAGTAAAATACAGTTTAGTTAAGTATTTATTTTTTCTCTTTGAGACGCTGCGCGTAGCTTGCTTCTCCGTAGGAGTACGCGATTCGTTATTACTTCTGACTTTTCACAGGATGTAGAGAAGCGGGAATAGTTCGCGGGCACATTATTCGCGAACCCACTAATAATCTTTGTTGTATTTAGAAGTTTCTTCGATTAAATCTTTCAAACCCTGGTTTAAAATTTTAATTGAACGATCTAATGCTTCGATTTTGGCTTTTAGAAAAATTTGTTCTACAGCATCTAGGTATGCTTGACTACCAGCTTTACCTAAATGTTTGTAACGAGAACTCTTACCATCAGTCTTTGTGGGAAATATTGCCACACTAGCCTGTAGTTTATAATACCAATATGCTGAATTCCTGCCTTTAGCGAGATAGCGAACAATCGAACAGGAAGATGCAGCTACTTCTCCCGAAGCACTTGCACTTATTGCTTGGATTTCTTTCTCAAGATGCTCTTTAGCTTGAACTACGCAATTTATGCGTGCATATAAATCTTCTTGGGGCAAGGGTTTTGAGTTATTAGGCATAAAACAAAAATTATACGGTTCGTGAATAACTTATACGAACCATTCTTGGCTCTACAAAGCTTTTAAACAATTAAAATTAAACCATTAATTTCAAAATGTAGTAAACAGTACAACAAAATGTAATAAAAAATACAACAAGCAAGTTTGCCACAAGGTTTCCAACTCTAACTAACCTCTTCACCAAACTTGTATCCCAATTACACTATTTTTTATATATTCTAAGTATCCTCCTAGCCCCACTATTGCGCGTATTGTCCAATCAATAGTGAATTCAACATTATTTTTGCTTTGGAGGTGTACTAGCAAACACCAGATATCTCTGTAACTTAGTTAACATCGATGATGCAAGAATTTGTAGTTTAGTTCAGTACCAATAAGTCATTCTTAATAGTTTTGTCGATACAAATAAGTCATTCTTAATAGTTGCGTAGCAATCAATAAGTTATTCTTAATACTTTTGCCGATACAAATAAGTCCTTCTTAATACTTGCGTAGCAATCAGAGTCAAAAAACCTATTATCAAAGATATCTCTCACCCACCAAGCGATCGCTTTTTGCTTTGCAGCCCATTTCAGAACTTTATAATACTCTTCTATCTGGCAACGATAAGTATATCAACGGAGAATATAGGTAATATTTTTATGTGTGATAACAAACTCGCTTGTTAATACCTGAAATCTAAAAATCATTTCATCTGTTCATGTTCGCGAATATCATTCGCGAACCACTACTATTCTCGATATCCGGTAAAAAATCACTCCAAATTTTCCGCAGAAATAGTAATGCTTCCATTGCAACTTCTCAGCGATTTCTCTAGAATCAGATTGACAAACTTCTTGACCTTATAGAATGAAATAGCCCTGTAGCTTGGGTTAGGGAGGATCTAAAAGTACCTAAAGTCAGTCACAGCGAAACAGTTTTCAAACAGCTTTTAAATACATAATGAGGTAAATAGCTGTATATATGAGGCTTTCAACAATCGCAAGCAAGAAAAATTATGTAAAACTACTATTTATTAATTTCTAATAGTGCTATTCTTTTTTGTGGCGCTAAAAAGCAATCAGTAAATTGGACTCAGACAATAATCCTAAACAGGAAGTTAACCAGGGAAAAGTATGCTTAAAATTCGTGATTTGAACTGCCAGCAGAGTTACTTAGAATCTCTAAATGATGAGAAAGCCAAAAACTTAGTTGGAGGCGCTGGTACTACGATTTTACTATTGACAAGTGGAACAGTGGCTGTTTACGACGACACAGGAGCTCAGATAGACGCTAGTAGTATTAGTTCTGCTTCAATAACAGCAGACGCTTTCGGTAATAAAAAAGTAGCGGGTGGAACTTTAATTCAAGCAACAGTAAGACCAATCAAGAAAAAATAACACGAACACGACGTTAGCTTTGTTAGCCTCAAATACCTTTTTTCAAGTTTCGCAATAGAATTTAACGGAAGTACTCTGAGTGTTAGAGTATGTTTGCAAATTCAAACATACTCTCAACTCGACTTTCTCCAAAATTAAAAATTTGGATTTCTTTATCCAGTAAAAACCCTGGCTTTTGGGCAAATACTTTTTCAACTTCACAGATTACCGATGAAGTTAAAAAAGTAAGACTACTGTTGCACAAAGCTTTTAGGGATAGTATTCAGTTCGCTAAAAAATGGATAAATTTGAGCTAACTTTATAGTAAAATAAAATCGCAGTTTCCTTGCTTACCAACTTTGGCTTCAAGTGCTTTTGCTTTAAGCACTTTTAGATAAAGAATGGTGTGAAAAGTGCTGGTGTTCCAGATAATTGCTCTAAAAATGAATTATCAACCCAGTTCTAATTCGCATATTAATTATTCGGAAAATTAAGAACTAAGGCAACAATTTAGGTGGCGTTATGCTCCACCTAAATTGTTGTTTTTTAGCAAATATATCAAAACTATATTTACAAAACTTAATGAAAAAAAATGTTGCAAAATTATCTGAATTGTTTATAGTTATTATGTTGAACTAATGACGCTCAAATTTCAATTAATCTCTTTTGAATAGATAGAATCTATGGCTACGATAAAAATATCTGAATTGCCAGAAAGCCAATTAGAGAAACTTTCTGATGCCGATTTACGGTTAGTTAATGGAGGAGGTAGTGGTTTCCAAATTAGTTTAGGTGGAACTGCTCTTTCCACAGGTGTAAATATTGGACCGGGAAGAATTGAAAATGCTACTGCATCCACTGGTAGCTTACAAGGAGGGGTTGGATCGCCATTTATCGTTGCTACTTTTGCTACTAACGCTGTATCACTGTCTTTCCCTTCTTAAAAATCATCAGGGAAAATTTTACAAGCATAGTAAATAAGATACCTCAACGTACTACCAAGAAAACTCAAACAGGAAATTATGGCTAATATCAAAATCGCTGAATTACAGTCTAGCTTGCTTGAAGAAGTATCAGTTATAGATTTGGACGCTGTTCATGGTGGAGTTAAATCTAAGCCTGGTATTCAAGCTGTTGGAGGAAGCTCAGGAGGTGGCTTAGGTGTTGCTATTAATAATGGATCAACGCTTGGCATTGTAAACAGTTTCGCTATCGTTAGTGGTCAACTAGGAAGTGCCGACGTAGAGTTTGGAACACAATTCCAGGGTTTTACTTCATCCAATTCACTTAGATAACTTAATGCTTTAGACATTACCTAAAGCTTTTTCAAGTTTTGTAATAGAATTTAACGGAAGTACTCTGACCGTTATAGTTATGTTTGCAAATTCAAACATACGCAGCACAAATTTCAATTAATCTCTTTTGAATAGATAGAATCTATGGCTACGATAAAAATATCTGAATTGCCAGAAAGCCAATTAGAGAAACTTTCTGATGCCGATTTACGGTTAGTTAATGGAGGAGGTAGTGGTTTCCAAATTAGTTTAGGTGGAACTGCTCTTTCCACAGGTGTAAATATTGGACCGGGAAGAATTGAAAATGCTACTGCATCCACTGGTAGCTTACAAGGAGGGGCTGGATCGCCATTTATCGTTGCTACTTTTGCTACTAACGCTGTATCACTGTCTTTCCCTTCTTAAAAATCATCAGGAAAAATTTTACAAGCATAGTAAATAAGATACCTCAACGTACTACCAAGAAAACTCAAACAGGAAATTATGGCTAATATCAAAATCGCTGAATTACAGTCTAGCTTGCTTGAAGAAGTATCAGTTATAGATTTGGACGCTGTTCATGGGGGTAAAGGTGTTCAAGTTACTGGAGTAACCACAGGAATAGTTATATAGGTTTTACTAATGGTGGATCATCGAAGACCATTTCAGACAGTGGAAGTCTTTTTACTGGTACAGTAGACAATTTCACCTTACAGTTTAGAACATTCACTGCGGGTTCTACTTTACCCACTTAGATAAATTAATGCTTTAGGCATTTTCTAAAGCTGCATATTTAGGGCTAGAGTTAAAGTTTGACTAGAGCTCCATTTTTTCACGTCGTGCTTGTAATGTCGCTAAAGGGGCGATGCAAATGCATATTCATTTCAGTCAAGGCTTTGAAATTTTATTTAGATGTGTTTGCCTTAGCCTGACTCATATCTTGTATTATTTCACCCTAACCAGAAAAATTACGTTTTCAGACTGAAAAACTCAGAATTTAAGGTTAAATTAATGGTATATTTAATCTATTTTTTCATGCTAGGTTAATTATTTAATTAAATTTCTTGCAGAGTTATTTAAATATTTAAAATTGAAAATTAAAACTAATTATTTCTTTACAATATTTTAAATAGAGTGATGATAAAGTATAAAACATTGCTTTTTTAATCAAGCAATCATTAGCTAATATCTAATTTCTTAAAAGCTTCAGTTGATTAGCTGAACCTAATAAGAATATATAGAAGTTAACTTTGTAATCTAAGAGGATGTTTGAAAAGCTATTTTTGTTACCAAAAGTATCTAATACCCCCCAACCCCACCCTTGGAAAGGGTGGGCAAATAGCTTCTTAAAGCCTCCCTTGGAAAGAGGGTTGAGGGGTAATGTCAAAGTTGATGCGTTATGTGACACTTTTCAAACATCCTCTAAGTTTTCGTTCTCTAAAAATACTAGGAATTAAATTATGGGGGCTATCTTATATCCACTCTACACGGTAGCTAATTTGGTCTTAGCTATATGGAGCATAAGTTTATGGCAGCACTCACACAATGCCAACATATTGTTGCTGCTGTTAGTGGTAGCTGGAATGACTTATGACAATCTTATTATTTCTCTGGGTCGTTTGATTAATGAAGGTAGTTTCCTAAAATTACTTAATCGTCTGCGTTTCTTATTACATGATTTATTGATTCCATTGTTAGTGGTAGTGGCTGTTCAACTAGCTAGTGCTGCTGGTGTGTTCTGGGCAAGTAAACCGATTTTGCTCTCCGGTTGCTGGACGATTACATTTGGTTTGATTGGATTGGCATTACTAACTAATTTTAAGCACTTGGAACTAGCACCAATAACTTTTGCTGGCAGTTTGCGATATAAACCGAAAAATGGTCAAGCGCCAATTTTGACAATTTTAATCGCTTTGCTAGTTGGTGTGGCAGGATTCTACATTTGGCGTGAAATCCAATGGCCTTGGATGTTTGTAGGAACAGTGGTAATGTTGTTTGGCAATGCTTTACCTACAAAGATTTTTGGCTCTTTAGTTGGTTCGGCAGTTGATTTTGCATTTATCTTAGCTCTGTTGGCAACACAGATTGTATTGTCTTAGTTAGGGCTAATTTCGCGCCTCTATAGAGTACAAACTTTCGTTTAAGGCTTACTGCAAGATGGGAATCCAATCCATAAATTAGTAATCAAGGGTAATAGCATGGCTCAGACTGTCTCTAAATACACAGAAAGTCTTCCTGCTCCAGTAGAACCAACAAAGCAGCACCGCACCAAAGCGGTTCCTTTGATGTTGGCAATGGTGACGATCGCAGGTATTGGTTATCTATTTTGGAGCTTACAGCCGCAACCGAGAACAGACATACTCAAGGTAAGTGGACGCATTGAAGGTTATGAGACTAAAATTGGCGTCAAGCATTCGGGACGAATTGAGTCGATTGCAGTACGCGAAGGGGCTGCGGTTAAAAAGGGTCAGAAGTTAATTGGGTTAGATAACAGCAACGACCAACTCCTACAAGGACAACTGCAATCTGCAAACGCACAGGTTGCGTCTGCTCTATCTGACGAACAACAGGCTCGTTCAGATGTAGAACGGGTACAGGGTGAGATAGAAGAAGTCAACAGCCAAATCCTTGAAGCCCAACTTAACTTACAGCAATCGCGAGGTGATACGGTAGGTCAGGTTAATCAAGCACAAGCGAACACTGCGGCAGCTAAAGCGCAAGTGGTACAAGCGCAGGCAGTACTCAAACAAGCCGCAGCAGAAGTTAAGCTAGCTAAAATAAATCGCGATCGCTATATTAAATTGCTCAATGATGGAGCAGTTACCCAACAGCAATCTGACCAAACACAAACTACCTTCGACACTGCGATCGCAACTTTACAGGCACGACAGGCAGCAGTAAATGCGGCTTCTGAGCAATTAAGTGCTACCCAAGCGGCGCTCACCCAAGCCCAATCAACCGGTTTCAACCCCGGTATTAGGAACGCCCAGTTAGAAGCCCTAAGAAGAAAGCACGCTCAAACATCCGCTCAAATGAAATCTGCTTGGGCGCAAGTTAAATCTGCTCAGGCAAAGGTGAAAGTTGCGTTGGCATCAAAACAACAACTCATTACCCAAATTCAAGATTCCAATAAAGACCTAAATGTTCTCAGTCCTCTAAACGGTGTTGTAACTGCCCGCAGTGTCGAACCAGGTGCGGTGGTGGATAGTCAAACGAACATTCTGTCAGTGATTGATCCCTATACGATTTATTTGAGGGGTTTTATTCCTGAAGGAGATATTGGCAAAGTGCGCCAAGGACAGGTAGCAAAAATCTTATTAGATTCTGCGCCTAATAAACCCCTCCGAGGTAAAGTAATTGCCATCGATGCCCAAGCCTCGTTTACACCTGAGAATATCTATTTTCAGAAGGATCGGGTCAGACAAGTTGTCGGTATTCGCATAAGTGTTGAAAACCCTGCGAGCTGCTTTAACCCCAAACAACCCTACACTGGTGCAGATTTACCCTGTGCCAAGATTGGGATGCCAGCTGATGCAGAGATTCTATTGAAGGGTAAATAATGGATCGCAAAGTCACAAGTGGCGCTCAAATTTTACCCCAAACCCCAAGTCTTGCAACCCAAAGTATTTACATTCGAGGCTTGCACAAGCACTATGGTCGTTTAGCCGCAGTCCGGGGGATTGATTTGACAGTACAGCAGGGTGAGATGTTTGGGCTGATTGGCCCTGATGGTGCAGGGAAAACTACAACCTTTCATATTCTCGGTGGCGTGATGGAACCCACCGCCGGAGAAGTGCAGATATTTGGTCAGCTTGCACGGGATGCTCGCTCAATAACGGGGTATTTGACGCAGCAGTTTTCTCTGTATTTGGATCTCAACATTAATGAAAATTTACGTTATGCAGCTGGCTTGCGACAAGTGCCAGATGATTTATTTTGGACACGTCGCAATCACTTGCTACGCTTGATGAACTTAGAGCAGTTTGCAAAGAGGCAGGCTGGACAACTCTCAGGCGGTATGAAACAAAAATTAGCACTTTGCTGTGTTTTAATTTCACAGCCCCAAGTCTTGTTACTGGATGAACCTACCACAGGTGTTGACCCGGTTTCACGGCGAGAGTTTTGGGATGTGCTAGCGCAATTATCAGCAGGAGGTATGACCATTGTCGTTGCTACACCTTACTTGGATGAAGCAGAACGCTGCGATCGCGTAGCTTTGATGTATGAAGGTCAAATTCAAAAAATTGGTACTCCTGCTGCTTTACGCTCCAGTTTAGCCTTACATCGCCTAGAAGTTCATACCTCAAATCTGCAATTAAGCGAGCAAGTATTATTACAGACAGCACAAGCAAACATTGTAGATGTGCAAACATTTGGCGATCGCCTTGATGTTCTTGTCAAGGATATAACTTTAGGTCGTAGACAGGTGCAGGAGTTGCTGCAACAGCAACAATTATCATTTAGTATTGAGTCTAATAGCCCCACATTAGAAAACGTCTTCGTTACCCATTTACGGCAACAGGGGTTAGCAGCGCAATTTTTTCCATTTCCGAGAGCTAAAGCAACCAACCAGCAATGGAAAGTGGAGAACTACAAGTTAACTGTAGCAGCAAAAGATAGAGAAATTAATCCTAGTTCCTCATCGATTGCCATATACGCTCATAACCTCAACCGCTTTTTTGGCAATTTTCAAGCAGTCAAAAGTGTCAATCTTGAGGTACGCCACGGTGAAATCTTCGGACTCTTAGGTGCGAATGGATCTGGGAAAACCACCACAATTAAAATGTTGTGTGGATTGCTTAAAGCCAGTGGTGGTGTCATTTCTCTTGGGGGCGAAACAAGCAACCTGCGTAGTACTGAATTGCGGCGGCGTATTGGTTACATGAGCCAGAAATTCACCCTTTACGATGACCTAACAATTTTAGAAAATCTGGAGTTTTATTGCGGTGTTTATGGTGTACCCCGCAAGCTACGCCAGGAGAAAATTGATTGGGTGATTGCCATTTGTGGGTTAAAAGGACAGGAAAAGATGCTTACCGGACAGCTACCGGGTGGTTGGAAGCAGCGAGTTGCTTTTGGTGCTTCGGTAATGCACGAACCAGATATTTTATTCCTTGATGAGCCAACATCAGGGGTCGATCCGCTTGCACGCCGTCAGTTTTGGAAGTTGATTAATGACTTTGCCCGTAACGGGACAGCTATTTTAGTAACCACGCACTACCTTGAAGAAGCTGAACAGTGTAATCGTATGAGTTTTATGGTTGCGGGAGAAACCGTCATCTCTGGTTCTTCCAGTTCGATTAAAGCCAGTCAACCAGGACAACTTATAGAGGTTATTGTCAACCAAAACCAAGCTGCTGCCGATCTACTCAAACAACACCTCGATCCTTGGCGTGTCTCCATCTTTGCCGATAGTTTACACATTGTCCTTGACGACCCCGATCGAGAACTTCCTCAACTACTAAAACTTATAGAATCTGCTCAAATCACCATTTCCCGTGTGCGCCCCATTTCTTTTTCCCTAGAAGACGCTTTTATCGGTATAGTACAACGATCGCAAAACTAGTATTTTTTTATTTTTATGAAACGGATTTTTGCTCAGTTTACCAAAGAACTAATACAGTTTCAGCGCGATCGCCTGACATTAGGGTTGGCATTTATACTGCCATTTATGACGTTACTCATTTTTGGGTTTGCAATCCGGTTAGAAAGTAAAAATATTCCCTTAATCGTGCAAGATTTTAACCGCACAAACATTAGCAATAGCTATATTGAGCGACTATACGCCACCAATCAGTTTATGCCCACCCAATGGTCGGGAAACGACCCGGTGCGGGATGCCATCGACCGTGGCATTGCTAAGGCAGCAGTCATTATCCCTCCTCAATTCAGCCGAGATGTGCAAGCTGGTAGAAGTGCTACGGTGCAAGTGCTGATTGATGGTACGGATGTGAATAATGCTCGTGTGATCAAAAACAGCATTCAAAGAGTGACGAATTTTTTTATGCAAGAGCAAGGATTGATAACATTTAATAACAGCGTCACACCTGAAATTCGTTTATGGTTTAACCCCGGTCGATTAGAGTCCCTGTATATCGTACCGGGAGTCTATGCCGTGGTTTTGTGGATTTTTCCGTCTTTACTGACAGCGATCTCAATGGTGAGAGAAAAGGAGAAAGGCACCATCTTACAACTTTACGCTTCTAGTATCAGTGCAACTGAACTGTTACTTGGTAAAGGACTGGCTTACCTACTGATAGCTATCCTTCAAGCATTCGTAGTTATGGGTCTAGGTTCGCTAATTTTCCAGGTTAGCTTAGTAGGCGATTCTATCACCTTGTTAATCGGAACCCTCCTTTTTCTCATAGACAGTGTTTTGTTTGGTTTACTATTTGGGGTACGAAGCAGTAACCAAAATGCTGCTGTACAAAGTGTCTCTGTGATTGGTTTTGTTACCTCTCTATTACTGTCTGGTTTTATTTATCCTATTAACAACATTCCCTTTCCCCTATCACTTATGCCTAACATAGTTCCCGCCCGCTATTTTATAGATATCACTCGTGATGCATTTGTCAGGGGTAGCGGATGGGCAGGAGTTTGGTTTGATCTAGTCGTACTGATTGTTTTTGGATTGGTGTTTTTTAATATAACGCGTCGTGCTTTGGGTAAGATGCAATTGCCTTATTAAACTGTATTATTCTCAGATGTTGCAGCTACTAACCAATATGTTTTTTTCACGACTATTTAATAGCTCGTTTTGGGCATTACTTCGCAAAGAAATCAATCAAATCTTGCGAGATAAGCAGTTAATTATTCTGATGATTATACCACCAACGATGCAATTATTACTTTATGGATTTGCACTTAATCCTGATGTACATAATTTGAAATTGGGTGTTATTGATTATGCCAATGTAGGTGCTAGTCGGGAACTGGTTCAGGCAATGACCTCTAATAGCATTTTTAGTATAGAATCTGCACCAACAACTGAGAAAGATTTGAGCCGTCAAGTAGAAGAAGGCAAACTCAATCTAGGGGTGATTATTCCATCAGAATTCCCTAGAAAGCTGGCAACAAAAGAAGCTAAGATTCAAGTATTTATTGATGGAGTGGATGCAAACGCAGCAGGCATTGCTAGTGGCTATATAACTCAGATTATTCAAAATTATAATCGTAACTTTGGGCAAACCCAGCTAAATTTTCCGGTATCACTCCAAGTAGTGTTTTTATATAATCCCGGACTAATAAGTAGCTGGTATTTTGTGCCGGGAGTCATGGGTTTAGTGTTAACGCTTGTTGGAACATTAGTTTCATCAATCGCTGTTGTCCGAGAGAAAGATAGCGGAACTTTGGAGCAATTACTTATGACACCAGCCGCAAACTGGGAAATTTTGCTTTCCAAAATTTTGCCTTTAGCGTTTTTGCTCATGGGAGATATTCTGCTAGCTTTGACTTTAGGACAACTGGTCTTTGGTTTACCGTTGCGTGGAAATTTTCTACTATTTTTTGGGCTGTCAATTATCTATCTGCTGGTTGGGATCAGTATAGGTATTTTGTTGGCGATGTTTTCCAGCTCGCAACAACAGGTGGTATTGATGTCATTTTTTATCAATATGCCGATATTGCAGACTTCTGGGGTGCTTGCCCCTATCGAAGCCATGCCCCCCTTTTTTCAAGTCCTATCTCTACTGAATCCCTTACGTCATTACATTGCCATTGTTCGAGGGATTTTACTTAAAGGGGTTGGTTTAGATGTGTTATGGATGCATATTCTGGCATTGCTTAGTATTGCTGTTGTGTTATTAACTATTAGTCTTAGCAAGTTTCGCAATCAATTAAGTTAGAGGATGTCTGATACTAAGTCTTTATGGGGTCTAAACAGGATAAGTGGTCGTGAAGAAGGCAAGAAAAATACTGCCCTCAGGATCAATACACTTGGGTTAAGGAAATTTATCTGTTAGGGACTTCCAAAGAATAAATCATTCCAAGAAAAACAAAAGACAGGATTTATCAATAATGATAATCATTGTTTTTTAGGGAATAGTTTACTTTCTGGAAGTCCCTAAGTCTTCCACCAAATTTCAAGAAAGGTAGTGCTTCTAGGTGGTGGATCTAAATCCCCCACTGATTGTATTCTGAATTCTATTTTACTTAAACCTTATTTGCCTGTTACTGCTTTTTGTCTAGTGGAACTAAAATATAGGTTGTCTGGTTATTAGGTATATTAGCGTTCTGACTAGCAGATGGAGTGTCATCCTCTGCACTCTTGGCTACGTCCACTGTACCTTTTACAGTGTCTTTAACACCTTCAGCTGCACCCTTAACAATATCCACTGTATTTTTTACAGTATCGTTAACGCCTACAACTGTACCTTTAACAGCATCTACTGTATCTATTGCAATGCTGTTAACGTCCAAAGCTGTATCTTTAACAGCATCTCCTACATCTTTTACAGTTTCGTTAACACTGTCAGCTACAGTCTTGATTGCGTTTCCTACATTTGTTACAGTTTGCTTAAAACTCCCAGTTGCACCTTTTACCGCATTTCCTACACTTTTTACAGTTTGGTCAACTTTTTCGGTTGTACCCTTAATAGTTAAAGCCGCAGCTATTGCGCCCAATGTAGCACCAATAAGCGCTCCAATTGCTACTTTAGCTAAGTCATTATTTGTGCTTCTATCTGCTGTATAACTATTGGCTTGATCTGTAAGCAGATCAATATTTTCTTCATGCTGCTCTGAAAACTGCTGATTCATAATAACCTTCTATTTTACGCTAAGACTGAAAAGCGATATCTAGACATTTTTTCCTTAGTTTCACAGAGTCTAAGTTGTCTAGTAACTAATAACTTATGAACTTTTTATGTTTGCTGGTAGTCCTTAAAGTAGAAGGAATAAGTATATGTGCTTTGAAAATAGGAACTATTGCTTATCCTTAATCTTTAAGAACTACCCTATTAGACTTCTCTCAGTTATAAACTCAGAAAATAAGTGGTTTGCAATCTTATCCGTTTGTTTCTGAGAGTCACTAAAACCGAGCAATCTTTTCTTCAAACAAGTCTTCTTTAATAGAAGCTATTGGCATTCATTCATCTACAGACATAAGTGGCTCTCCGAAAATTCTGTCTGTCTGATCTGAATTTGAAATATAGACCGTGGACGTACCGTCAATATTTCCTATACCAATTTCATCATTCTTGATTTGCGGATTAGTTGCAGCTATCTCCGCTTGATATTCATTGCCCTGATCTTCAGATAGTCTGGCATTCTGTGCTGTATCCTTTGCTTTGTCCGCAGCACCTTGTACAGTTTGATTAACACCCTCTGCTGTACTCTGTACTGCGTCTAGTGTACCTACTGCGGTTTGCTTGGCTACGTCAGCGACATTTTGTGCTGTATCCTTTGCTTTGTCCGCAGCAACTTGTACCGCTTGATTAACACCTTCTGCTGTACTTTGTACTGTGTCTAGTGTACCTACCACAGTTTGCTTGGCTACGTCAGCAACACCCTCTGCTGTGTCGATTGCACCACCTACAACAGCTTGAATAGTACCCTCAGCAACACTCTTTGCCGCGTCCCCTAGACCTTTTGCTGTTTGACCAAGACCATCACCAATAGTCTTTGATGCGTCTCCTATACCTTTTACGGTGTGCTTAAAGCCTTGACCTATTCTTTTACCAGCGAAAGCGCCAGCTAATGAGCCTAACGTAACACCAATGAGTCCTCCTATTAGTGCTCTATTTAATGTAGTATTGCTACCTCCGTTTGCTGGACGAGCATCGGATTGAGGCGTAATTGTAGGAGCATTTGCAGGTCTAGATACTCCAACATCTATATTTGTGTCAGTTGAACCAGCATAAGATTGACCTGCTGTCGTGCGGTTAGTATACTCAATTCCAGATACCCCAGCATTTATATTTGTGCCGGTTGAATCAGTATAAAATTGATCTGTTGTTGTGCGATTAGCATTTTCAACCTGTTTGTCTAAAGCTTGCTTACTCTCAACCATATAAATAATCTCCTTGATTAAAACCAGATAGCTGTCAGTTATTTCTAATACCTAATATAGCTAGCACAGAGTGCGAATTAATCGCTCCAAAGAAACACATAGGGGGTGAAACTGAGTAGAAGAAATCAAATCTTTTCTGTATCTTTTTCAGTAAAAATCTCAAAGATTATCTGCAACTTTTGAATGTTTTTGCAGCAAGTCATCCAAGTGATACGTAATTTAAACGTTGATTCAAACATGATTTTTGACAGCAGTATGCCAAGCTAATTTTGCTCAACAGATTCTAGGGTTTAAAATTGTGTTAAGTCTGCCAAAGGGTAAAACTGAGATTGTTTGAGTATAAGCATTACAGGGCAAAGCTTTTGATAGTTAAGTGACAAAAAATGACCAGAAATAAAAAGGTACAGAGCAAGTAAATTTATTTATGGAAAATAAAAAAATGTATTTCGAGATACGTAGTGCAAGAAATACTACGTCAGTTGACTCAGAGCAACTAAATTTATTTATGGAGTTCAAAATGTTTGACTTTTGAATGCGTGACTTTTGACTTCCCCGTTCGCGTAGCGTCTCGCAGAGAAGGGGCTGACAGGCTAACTGATCATTCCTTTTTGGTCAGTTTATGTTTCAAAGCACAGCCTACTATTTTAAATCATCTTTAAGCGAACGTTTGAATAGCGTAGTTGTATAGTTTTTACTAAAAAATTAAATTTTTCAAACAACCTCTTAGTTAAAGGCGTTGAAAATTACTGGTGCTGAAACTACACCTTTTGCCTCTAACGCAGCTGCAACCCGTAAAATTAAGGCTTCATTATATGGTGCGGCGATTAATTGCACACCTAAAGGTAATGCATTTGGGTGCTGAATTGGTACAGATAAAACGGGTAAGCCAATAAAAGATAATGGTTGAGTAAACAACCCTAAATGAGGACGGACAAGAATTTCTTCGCCATCTAAAATCATGGTTTGTTCACCAATTAATGGTGCAGAAATTGGTGTAGTTGGGGCAAGAATTACATCGACATTTTGAAACACTTCCCGAATGCGATCGCGATACCATTTTCTAAACCGTTGTGCTTGGAGATACCAGTTACTTGGAATTAACGCCCCAGCCAAAAAGCGATCGCGTGTCGCTAGATCAAAATCTTCAGGATGCGATCGCAATTTATCCAAATGCAGATTTGCGCCTTCGCTAGCTGTAATTACAAAGGCTGCTGCACGGGCGCGATGTGCTTCTGGTATGATTACGTATTCAGTAACTTCTATTGCATCAGCTACTTTTTGCACTGCTGCTAAAGCTGCCGGTTCTGCATTGGTAAAATAATCAGCTGCAATGGCAATTCTGATATCAGAAATATCTTGTTTAAGTTGTGGTAAACATAATTCAGGCGGACGCTTTGTACAAATGGGATCGCGATCGTCTTCTCCCTGAAGCACATCAAACACCATCGCGATATCCTGCACCGAACGCGCAAAAGGGCCAATGTGGTCAAAACTGCTAGAAAATAAAGCTACCCCAGCACGAGATAATCTTCCATAAGTTGGCTTGAAACCAAAAACGCCACACAACGCCGCCGGAACGCGAATTGAACCATTAGTATCGGAACCCAGTGTCAACGGTACTAATCCAGCCGCAACCGCCGCCGCCGAACCACCCGATGAACCACCAGCAACTCGCTGTAAATCATGGGGGTTGTGAGTAGCACCGTAATGGGAGTTTTCTGTTACAAACCCATAAGCGTACTCATCCATATTCAAAGCGCCAACTAGCACAGCACCCGCTTGCTTCAGCTTTGCTACTGCGGTTGCATCTTGGGTAGCTGCTGGGTTTTCTGCATTGATTTTCGACCCCGCCAAAGTTGTTAAACCAGCGATATCGAAGAGATTTTTCACGGCAAAAGGCACACCAGCAAGTGTTCCAGGATTATTACCTTGGGCAATTTTCCTGTCAATGTGTGCTGCATCACTTAAAGCTGTCTTGGCAGTCACAGCCGTAAAACAGTTGAGTTGATTATCCCGCGCTGCTATTTGTGCTAACGCAGCCTTGGTAACTTCCACTGCGCTAACTTTAGCTTCACGCACAGCAGCAGCTATTGATACAGCGTCATTCATGGTTCAAAAACTGGTGCAACTTCAATATCCTCTGGTAGGGGGAAAGAATTTACAAGATTAGCGATCGCCATAATTCTCTCAAAATTTGCCACCACACCATCACGATACTCATCTCTGATCTCTAAATCTAACAACAACCCCATCAGATCGACATACTCACCCACATCAAACTCTTCTCTTCTCATCTCTCTTCCTTTGTACCCTTTGCGGTAGCCTGCGACAAGCCAAAGCGTCTACATTATCTTAAACTTATAACTTCTTGCAACAACTGAAATGCAATTCATTTTATACAGTAAACCCGGCTGTTATTTATGTAAAGGCTTGCAAGAAAAGCTAAGTACAGTTTTGCGTAAAAGCATAGCGTTTTTAATGCATGGGGATACATTGGCATTGCAGGGGAATGCATTAACATTGTATCGGGATGCAATGGCATTGCAGGGGTACGCATTGGCATTGTATCGGGATGCATTGGCATTGCAGGGGAATGCATTAACATTGTATCGGGATGCAATGGCATTGCAGAGGGACGCATTAACGTTGTATCGGGATGCATTGGCATTGCAAAGTATTGCCTTTCATTAATTCGCTACGAATTAATGAAATGCTGTATTAAGAACAAATCCAAAATCTCTGTTTCGAGTTGAAAGTTAGGGATATTACGACTCGTGAAGATTGGTTGAGTGTGTATGAGTATGAGGTGCCAGTAATTTATTTATCTAACCACAGAGGCGCAAAGGATGCAAAGGGGAGTGAGAAATTATATTAATGTGGTTTTCCATAGTAGATTCCTTTGCCGTCGGTGCCAATGAAGACTAGCCCGAATTGCTGTCTGCTAGCTTCCATCACGTTCGGGACATTGCCGATGGGATTTTGAGGATTAGAGATGTTTGTCCATGTTTGCCCTCTATCCAAAGAACGGAAAATTCCTCCTCCCATACCAATAATTTTGCCATATAAATATAGTGCTGGAATTGTACTTCCTGTTTGTGGCTTGCCAAAGGCAAATAAATAAGCTTTCTCCACACCAGCTATTTTGGCAAACTTCGCACCACCGTTTGTTGAACGATAAAGCCCATTCGAATTGAGACTTATCCAAACTTCGTTACTCACCCCCGGAACTGTTTTGAGTATAGACGAATCTTCGCTAGGAAGTGATGAGTTGACAACACTAAAGTATGCAGCTCCATCCTGACTGCGATAGACTTTGCCACCGCTATAGTAGTAAAAAATATTGCCATCTACTTTGTCTGATGCCAATGGTTGACCCCAGTACCACGGCCCCTTAGAACCGTTGGGTAAACCTAATACTCCACTCCAAGTAGCTCCACCGTTAGTTGTACGTATAGGTTGTTTCTCGCTGGCGATCGCTACAAATAAATTTGGATTAGTTGCAGACATAGCTACCCGTAGTGGCATAATATTCTGCGGAAAGGAGGAAAAGTTTTTCCAGGTATGTCCGCCATCTGTGGAAGTTGCTCCTGTAAAGGTATTGAACCCTCGATGTCCGCCAACACGTACCATGCGTAAAGGATCTTTTTCACTGTAAGCAATGCTGTATGTTTCTTGAAACCAAGGGCCGTTAATACCACCCAATTGAGTAGATGGGTAAGTATCTAATTTCTGACCATGGTTAAAGCCTTCTACATCAGCCACACCGCTTAACAATAGTGAGCCTTTTGGAGGTGAGACGAGGTCAAAAGTAACTGTTTGCTCATGTCCTTTTTCATAGTTAGACCAGATAGGCTTGTTAGCATTGATATTGTCTGTCTGCCAAGTTCCAAACCAGTCTGTTAACCAAACTTTGCCAGCAATATTTGGGTCAAATTCAATCGCTGAGGCCGCAGAAGCAAAATACCAGTTTGACCACCAAGGGACTTGAGGATTCAATGAATGGCTTTTCTGTTGCCATGTAGTTCCACCATCGGTAGATTGAAAGACTCTAGAGTAATTAGTACTTTCATGGTATTGGTCATAAGTAACTAAAACGTGATTAGAGTTTTTGGGATCTATAGAAACCCCATTAAATGAAATAGTTTTGATATTAGTTGGCGTAATATTGCTCCAAGCCCCATTTGCATATTTGCTAACTCCTGAAGTGTGCGTTACATACAGTACTCCATTGCTAGTAAGCGCCATTCGATTTACTTTTGATGGGCTTCCGGTTATTCTGCTCCAGGTAACACCTGTATCGGTAGACTTATATATCCCGTCTCCATAGGCATTTGCATAAACCAAGCCAGCATTCTTTTTGCTAAACAAAATTCCTGTAATACCAATGTATGCATTGGGTTTTCCAGAGAAAGAGCTTACTTTCTTCCATGTTTGACCAGCATTCACCGACTTCCATAGTCCATCCAAACGTGAACCAAAGAAGATGATATTAGAATTAAATGGATTAACTCCCAGCCTTTCCCCCGTCCATCGCTTAGTTTCGTTGCCACCCATTGGCAAATCTATGTTCAGTTTGCTCCAGGTTTGACCTTTATTGGTCGATTTGAAGATTGTTCCTAAGCTAGCCTTAGTATATTTGCCTGTTGCGATATAGATAACATTTGGATTGTTAGGGTCAAGTGCTAATCCTTCTCCGCCGTAGTAGTTACTTTTATCAGGCCCAAACTGATCTGTTAATGGAATCCATCTCTTCTCTAGCGAATTCCAACGATAGAAGCCACCTATATCGGTTTTAATGTAGGCTAAATTCCGCTCTAGAGGATGCAGATAAATATTGGTAACATAGCCTCCTCCCCCTATAGAGACTTGATTCCATTGATACTCAGATGTTGTTGCGCTGCGACTAGGTTCAACGGTTGTAAGTGCTACGGTCGTAGCTAGAGTGAGTATAGAAAAGCGGATTATTTTCCTTAAAGGAATATGGAACAAGCGAATGCTCATATAGTCTCATTGGTAAAGGAATGAAGACAGAGATAATACTTAGTAAATAAAACTAGATAGTATAAATTAAGTGGAAATGCGTATGCATTCTTCCTTGAGTTAGAAGATGAGGTAATGCTTGTCAATAGGTAATAGTTGATATAAATGTTTTGGCAAAATAAAAATATTTTGTCAAGATTTTTACTAAATTTATGTATAGTTTGTTATAACTATTTATTTTTTGTATGAACTAATATAAGTATTTATTGGGTTACTTTGACTAAAAAATATTACCACAAACTCTAATTTATTTACTGAAATTTTCAGAATAAGTTTCCTTGCTTGTTGCAGCACCGAAATTGACTTGGGATGACAATGAAGCTAGACAACTTGCATATATACTTTGGCGCGATCTCTAATTCTTTGCATTATCCTACGGAAACGCCTAACGGCAAACTGCATCTCTGCGTGAGGACAAAAATCATCTCACTTACTGCGCAAAATCAACCACGCCCATCAGTGTTTTACAGCTATTTTCAGGTAAATAGACCACGCGGTAGGGGCGCTCCTACGATAGGTGTAGTTCAAATATATGAAAACTGCTGTAATTAAATATTTTTTGAAAGATAAAATATCTCTCTAAAGTCATAGATATATTCTGTGCTGAGGTAGAGGATTTTTTTATTCTATTTCAGTAAAGTATATAAGATTAAATAAACCAATTTTGCTGCTATTTTCCTAAAGTTAATCGCTTTAGCTGAAAAAAAATAATTCTTCAAATGATATTACTTGCAGTAGAGAAAACGTCTATAAAAGTAAGAAGAAATCTGGACAGTAAAAACAAAGTTTATAGTACTAAAAACAATTTAAATCGAGAGGTAAAAATGGCTGAAACTAACGAGAATTCATTATCTAACGAACCCAAACAGTCAAATAAAACAATTAATATAGATGGTCAGCGTCCAGTCGATCCAAGTAGCTTTGAGATTAAGGAAACAATTAATATAGATGGTGAGCGACCAATTGCAAAAAATGAAAATTATAGCGATAAAACAATTGATATAGATGGTCAACGCCCAATCGGCAAGAGTAATTTTCAAGAACAAGAGATGCTAGCTGTAGACGGCGAGCGTCCAATTGACCCTAGTGATTTAGAGGTTGAGAAAATTCTTGATATAGATGGTCAACGTCCGATCGCCAAGAGTAAACTCAAAATTAAAGATACTCTAGAGATAGATGGTAGCCGCCCAATAGCTTAAAATAACACTGTTGATTTGCAAATATCAACAGATTAGACCTCTTGCATAAGTTGAATAGACCCCCCTTAATCCTCCCAATATATTGGGGGGATTAAGGGGGGTAATTTGACTTGTGTGTACACCGTAGCCCCTTACCAAGGGGAGAGGAGCGTTTGCTTTACTCAAATGCGGGGTAGGGTTCTTTATTTTTGAATGCAAGAGGTCTATTTATTTATGCTCGCTGTAGTGATTTTGGGTCTGACTATAACAATAAATGCAAGCAAAGTAAAAACTAACATTTGCCAAGTCACCAAATTCCAGCCACCAAAATGCCAGCATAATAGACCAATACTAGTACCTACAGCACCACCAATAAAATAGGTAGTCATGTAAACGGTGTTGATGCGACTATTTGATTGAGCATCAAGAGTGTATATTCTAGCAACATTGGTGACTTGAATTGCTTGTACACCTACATCTAGTAACAATACAGCAACAGCGATCGCCAGCGCTGAACTAGAAGCAATTTTAGCAATTAATAAACTTGCAATCACGAGGCATACAGAAATAGTTAAGGAACGTTGGGAATTACCTTTATCAGCTAATTTACCAAATATTGGTGCCATCAATGCACCTGCGATCGCCACAAAGCCATACATCCCAATTGTGTCAGATTGAAAGTTAAAAGGTGCTCCGCTTAAATGGAAAGTCAACGTTGTCCAAAATGAGCAAAAGACACCAAACATTAATCCCCCAATTAAAGATGCTTCTCTCAATAAGGAAAAACGTTTTAATTGTTGAATTGTTGATTTTAATAAATCAAAATAATTACCACTATATTCATTATTTACATTAGGCAAGTAAATCTTGAGCAAAACAGTAACAATTAAAATCATTACTGCTGAAAATCCATATACATAACGCCAACTCAAGTATTCAGCAATATATCCACTAAAAACCCTTGCTCCTAAAACTCCAATCAATATACCAGTAAAAATATTGCCTACAGTTTGACCTGTAGTTACTCTATCTATACTTGCTGCTAAGGGAAGAATAATCTGAGCAGAGACTGTTGTAATTCCAATTGCTACGCTCAATATCCAAACCTGGACGATATTTTGTGAAACCGTCATGAATATCAACAAACAGAACAAACATATAAGTAAAGAAAGAATTAATGTTTTTTTGTTGATTTTATCGCCCAAGGGGATTAAAAAGAAAAGCCCAAAACCGTAACCAACTTGCGAAAGCACAGATATGCTACCTGCTTCACCTTCACTAACTTGAAAAGAAGATGCAATATCTTTGAGAATTGGCTGATTATAATAAACGTTAGCAACACACACACCAGATGCGATCGCCATAATCAGTACCTGAACCTTAGTTAATCCGTTACTTGAGATTTGTTTTTTCATTCAACCTAAGTCACTATAATTTAGTTGTTTAAGGACTTTTCCCTTGAGCTTCATCTGTGTTTATCAGTTATTAGTTTTTCTGGTGCTAAACCGCCAAGTTAGGATTATTGCAGCGATCGCTAAACCAATAGCCAATCCCCACCAAAAACCAATAGCTCCAAACCCCAACGAGATCCCAAAAATATAACCACTGAATAAACCAACACACCAATAAGCAAAAATTCCAATCAACATCGGGATTTGAGTATCTTTTAGTCCGCGTAATGCTCCTGCGGCAGTAACTTGCACACCATCAACTATTTGAAAAATTGCCGCGACTGCTAGCAATTTCACCGCGAGGGCAACCACATCTGCATTGTTCTGATTGTTGATGTCAATATAAAGACAAATAATCGACTTTGGTACTAGCCAAAATGCAAGGCTTACTATACCCATAGATAAAGCTGCAATGGCAAGGCCTACATATCCAGCTAGACGAGTGCCAACTAGGTCATTCTGTCCAGCTAACTGTCCAACACGAACTGTTGTCGCTAAAGAAATACCTAGTGCCATCTGGAATGAGATCGAAATTGTTTGTAAAGCAATTTGATGAGCAGCGAGGGCATTTGTTCCCAATTGTCCGATCGAGAAAGTGACAACAGTGAACAGTCCGCCTTCGACCGCAATCAGACCCCCAATGGGCAATCCAACCTGAAAAATCTCACCAACGATCCGGCGATGTTCTAGAGGAAAAGCTTCATGAGACGAAGGTCGAAAAATACCGTAAACTGCAAAGCGAGGCTGATTACATATATAAACTGTCAAAGCAACAAACATACTCCAAAGTGAAAGCGTGCTTGCCCAACCGATACCAGCTAAACCCAGCGCCGGGAATCCCAGTTTGCCAAACATCAGCACATAGTTAGCTGTGATGTTGAACAGAGTACCTAAAACCACAGTCACGATCACTAATTGCGGTTGCAATAGAGCAGAAAGAAAGCTTTTAAGTACTCCAAAGCCTAAAGCAGGAATAAAACCCAGTGCGATCGCCCTTAAATAAATCTCTGCTAGTGCTACTGTGTTAGCATTCTGTCCTAGTAAAAGTAGTAAAGCACCTCCATTGTAGAGCAGCAATGTAATTGGTATTCCTAGCACCAGAGATATCCTTAGTCCAAGCCGGACAATTGTGCCAACTTTTTCTCTATTTCCAGCTCCGTATGCTTCGGCAGCTAACGGACTGACAGCAGAAACGATACCAGTAATAATCAACAGACAAAAACTAAAGATAACAGCTCCCAAACCTCCAGATGCAATGGTTTGACTTCCCAACCAGCCCATCATTACTGTATCCACAAAACCAGTTGCAGATTGAGCCAGTTGTGCCGCTGCCAAAGGTACGGCTAACATGAGACATTTTTTAACTTCAGAAAACATATACAGCTGATAACCCGATGTAAAGAACAAAGGGTTTTTCCAAAATCTAAACCCATGTTCAGGAGATATTGCTCCTGAGAACTTGAATCTATCTTAATGGAGCAAGAGGACTACTGTCACAGTGGTTAGCAGAGCGTTTTGCAGGAAAGATTTAACAGCAGATGAGTTGCAACCAGGTAACGACTAACACGACACCTATCAAATGTTTGGTTGATTGTTCTTGTGGAATAAAGTTTTAGAATGTTCGCTGTGGGCGATGGTTTATCCCCCGAAGCAGACCTGAAGCAGATTATCCACATCGCGATCGCCTATGAAGCTGAAAATCCCATACCAGCTTTGAGTGTCACAAATGATTTCAATCTTTTGGCAATCATCTTGAAGCTACGTTAAAGTGAGCAGTTGGAGTTAAGAATGGATTTGTATGCGCTTACCAATTGCAATTAGTGCTATTTTAGTCGCATCTTTAGGTTTTAGTGCACCTGTAATATCTCAACCTCCTCCTATACAGGTAGCCAAAACACCCGCGCCTAGTAGTTTAGCCTGGGAACAATTTAAGATTAATTACCGATTATGGAGACGGCAAAAAATCTCTAACTATCGCTATGAATTCACTAGAAGTTGCAATTGTTTACCGAAAGCCACAGAACCAGTGATTATTAAAGTAAGCAATCGAGTCACAACTTCTATTACTTATAAAGCAACGAAACAGCCAGCTAATGCAGAATTCTTTCAACAATATAATACAATTCCTAAACTCTTTGATATCATCAGGGATGCGCTCATTCGTAAAGCAGCAAACTTGACTGTACAATACGATCCAATACTTGGTTATCCAACTCAAATTAACATTGATTATAATAGCCAGATCGCTGATGATGAAATATTTTTTACAATTAGCAATCTGCAAAAAATTAATTAACTATGGCTAGCGAGAGCATTATTTGCTACAACAGTGCTTAATTGATTCAGTGTATCTTACTTGCTCTAGCGATCGCACAGACATGCAACCAATACTCACAGTGGATTGCATCAAACAACCCACTAATACCGCAAGGCGGAAGTCAAAAGTCAAAAGTCAAAAGTCAAAAGTCAAAAGTCAAAAGTCAAAAGTCAAAAGTCAAAAGTCAAAAGAATTGTATTTCGGGCTTTTATGACCAGAAAGAAAAAGGTACAGAGCAAGTAAATTTATTTATGGAAAAAGAAAAAATGTATTTCGAGACGTGCAACGCAAGAAATACGGCGTCCTTGTTACAGAGCAAGTAAATTTATTTATGGGATTCTTACTTTTGACTTTTGACTTCCCCGTTCGCGTAGCGTCTCGCAGAGAAGGGGCTGACCTTAGCTTTATTGTAAAGGTTTAGGATGGCGAATGCACTGTTGGGCTGAAGCATTTAAAGTCTTTCAATAACACCATCGCCACTCATCATTTTTGCGACTTCATCCATAATTTCTTTACTCCTATAGTCTGGCTTAGATGGATCTATTGATTTTAACGGACGAAAAATAGCTAGCTGAGATTTTGGAGTCAGCATTTGTTGTAACTCGCTTTCACGTATACCAATTTTTTCTTCAAACATCAGTTCAGCACCATGTTCTAATTCATCATGAATCACATTCAGAGACCGTAAGCCTCTATAAGTAAAAGTTACGGTTTGATTTTTGGGATTAAGATATGTGTCGTTACTCTCATAACCAAGTTCTTCGGCTTTCTCAAAAGCCTCTTCTGCTGAAGAAGCACGGACAAGAACAATATTTACATGAACAACATTATGTGGATTTCCCTCAACTTTACACTCGATTACCAATTCAGCAATATACCACTTTGCATTTTTTGGAATGTATGCCATTGCTTATAAAACTAAAAATTTTTACTAATAATGCTCAAGCAACTATACCAAGCGATATGACATTGTACTTCATCTGAATGGGAACTGCTATATGTACTTTTAATGACATTTGCGTTACTCAAATTTGTGAATTCTGAACTATATAATTGCTCAACTTAAATATTAAATAAAATTATTACCAATAGTTTAGGAAAAGCAAAGACGTGAATCGTTTCAAAAAGCTATCCTCAATTGTGTTCCTGTTATTAGCCTTCATTTATCCACCTACTTTGGTTGAAGCCAAAGATAATACTCTAAATAACGTTCTCAATGAACAGAGTATTGACGTACAGACAAAATTAGTAGGAGAGCGAAGTGAAGAGTTTTTGTTAGCTCACAGACGAACTCGACGACGTTATCATAGACGGCATCGGACTGGAAGATATTATTATCAACGCCAGTGGAATCGAGGACATTATTATAGGCGACACTATCGCTCTATACGTTATCACGGACAACGATATCGTCATGGAGAATGGGAACTTGTGCGCGATCGTCATGGACGATTTATGTATGATTGGCAACGTTACTAGTAAACTTTACACCCAATTTTTCTAGAGAATCTTTATGCGTAAATCCTAATCTAGTACAACATGGCGGAAATAAACATACCATTCCAAATGGTGTAAAAGCCCGGAATACAATTCTTTTGACTTTTGACTTCCGCATTGCGGTACTGCTACTGTATATATCTATCTTTAGGCATAGAAAATTTTTATTCTAATTTCATTTTTTTATGAAAGGCTATAAATAGGGTGAACGGTAAGACATTTCAGACATTTATATACCTTCATTGATCACAAGTGATTCCTAAAAATATGTTAGCCAGGGGTAAAATTCTCTGGTTGAGGCTTTCCCGTCAGCTGCTTCAACCCAGGCGGTTAGCTTTCGTGGAAGCTTGCCTGATTGGTCTAGTTTCTGGGTTAGCGGCAGTTCTATTAGGACAGACAGTGGATTGGGCAGGCGCATGGCGAGTGCATCTTTCTTACCATTGGCCTGCCTACTTGGTGCTACCAGGTATTGGACTAGTAGGGGGACTTTTAGCTGGTTGGCTAGTAGAGCGCTTTGCACCGGAAGCATCAGGTAGTGGGATGTCTGAAGTCAAAGCCGTATTGGCTCGCGTGCCGATGCCATTAAATCTGCGGATTGCTTTGGTCAAGTTGATCAGCGCTACATTAGTGTTGGGTTCTGGAATGCCTTTAGGACGAGAAGGGCCGACTGTCCAAATTGGGGCAGCCTTGGCAAATCAACTTAGTAACTGGGCACCGACTTCACCAGAGCATCGTCGCCAACTGATTGCCGCCGGAGCCGGGGCTGGGTTAGCAGCAGCTTTTAATGCACCGATCGCAGGTGTGCTTTTTGTAGTGGAAGAATTACTCCAAGATGTGTCAGGTATTACTCTTGGGACTGCGATTTTGGCTTCTTTCATCGCTTCAGTCATTTCCCGGCTCTATGGTAGTCACAGCCTGGATCTGAATCATCTAAATTTAGGTCTTCCCGATACAACTTTCTTCGCTCAGGAAATCCCTTTCTACTTGATTTTAGGAGTGCTGGCGGGACTTCTAGGCATTCTATTTAATAAAGGTATTCTTGAGAGTCTAGCAATTAACCGCCGCCTGCTACACCTGAGTTTACCCTGGCGAATTGGAATCGCTGGGTTAGTCAGTGGTGCGGCGATCGCCTTTTTACCTGCTACCTTTCGCGATCATGCTGGGCTGAGAGAAATTTTGCTTGTGGGTAGTGCTAATTGGTCATTTGCAGCGATCGCTCTTTTAGTTCAGTTTACCCTAATTATTTTTACCTACGGCTCTGGAGCGCCAGGGGGTTTACTAGTTCCCACTTTGGCCTTGGGAGCTGCCCTTGGTTACTTAGTGGGTGCTGTCGAACACAGTTTACTGGGAATGAGTGCTGCAACAGTCTATGCTCATGTCGGCATGGCTGCCTTTTTTAGCGCCGTCTCTAAGGTTCCAATTACAGCAGTCGTCATTGTGTTTGAGATGACAACAGATTTCAATCTGGTGCTACCGCTAATGATTGCGTCTGTGGTTGCCTATTTAGTAGCAGAAAAAATCGATCCGCGATCGCTCTACGACCTTCTACTAGAGTGGAAAGGGATTCACATCACCAAAGAGCCTAGCACAGAGGGGTTTCTGGCACAACTGAGTGCCGTAGATGTGATGCAACGGCGTGTGGAAACTCTCTCTAGTCAAATGAGTACTGATGAAGCAGTACAGGCATTTTCCCACTCTAACCATCGCAACTTTCCAGTTTTAGAAAATGGTAAAGTTGTTGGTATTGTGACTCAGAAAGATTTAGTTAATATTGCTTCGCAACAGTCAGGCAAAGATACAACTGTTAGCGAGATTATGACACCAGAGCCAGTGACAGTAACTCCCATAGCAACACTGGCTCATGTACTGCATATACTCAATCGTTATCACCTCAGCTGCTTACCGGTTACAGAAGGTCGCAAGCTCATCGGAATTATTACTCGTAGTGATATTATCCGTGTAGAAGCAGAGCGACTGAGTGGTAATAGCGAACAAATAGAACCGAAATCAGCACCTTCTTATGTGGTTTACCAAACTCGCGCTCCAGCTACAGGCAAAGGAAGGTTATTAGTACCACTTTCACATCCTCAAACAGCCGAGACTTTACTAGACATGGCAGTTGCGATCGCCAAAGATCGCAATTACGAAATAGAATGCCTCCAAGTGATTATCGTTGCGTCTGGCCGCATCCCATCGGAAACACCAGTGCAAATCAGCAAAAGTCTTCAACTTTTTCAACGGGCAATACTGTTAGGAGAAGAATGGCGGATTCCCGTTCATACCGAGATCCGAGTTGCCCATAATGTTGCTGGGGCAATTTTGGAGACTGTCAAAGCACGACACATTGACATGGTGCTGATGGGATGGAAAGGCAGTACATCAACTCCTGGTAGAGTTTTTAGCCGAGTGGTGGATACGATAATTCGACAGGCTGCTTGTGATGTTATCTTGGCTAAATTGGATGATAAAAGATCCTTTGACCGTTGGTTGTTGCCAATGGCAGGCGGCCCTAACTCCAGCCAAGCAATTAAGTTATTACCTGCTCTGGCTTCTTTAAGTACATCACCCCAAATCAAGCTATGTCAGGTTTTCCAGCCGACTAACTCGATTCCTGACACAACATTACTAGATAAATCTGTTAGCTTTCTGCAACGCCGAGTTAGTGGTAAAGTGGTGGCTACTCCCGTTTGTGCCAATTCTGTTTCTGAAGCTGTTCTTAATTGTGCCAAAGAAGACAACAGTGATGTGATTGTTCTGGGAGCTAGCCGTGAAAGTCTACTGCAACAAGCGATTCATGGAAATATTGCCGAGAATATTTCTCGCAAGAGTAATTGTACAGTGATTATGGTCAAAACTTAATGTCGAATTACCCCCCTTAATCCCCCCGTTTATTGGGGGAAAACAAGAATATAGTTCCCTCCCCAATACATACGGGGAGGGTTAGGGTGGGGTAAAACCCTGGTTAATCACCTATTTCAGACTTGTGTATACACTGTAGCCTTGGTAAAAGGAGCGTTTGCTTTACTCAAAAATAACAAATGCGATCGCCAAAATAACAAATGAGTTCGCCGAAATAACAAATGAGTTCGCCGAAATAACAAATGCAATCGCCAAAATAACAAATGCAATCGCCAAAATAACAAATGCAATCGCCAAAATAACAAATGAGTTCGCCGAAATAACAAATGAGTTCGCCGAAATAACAAATGCGTTCGCCGAAATAACAAATGAGTTCGCCGAAATAACAAATGAGTTCGCCGAAATAACAAATGAGTTCGCCAAAGTAACAAATGCGTAGGCATAGCCAGCCGCAGGCATCGCCATGATTGCAACAATTTAGCTTTGTCACGCCAGCGTAACGCATCGCAAATCTTTGGTGGATGAAGTTTTTCCGACTTACGATCGCTCGATTTTGTAAACAATGCCAAAAATTGATCGCAAGTATCATGACAGAGATAGCTAAAAACCAAATTTAGATATATGCGATCGCTTAAATCCGCAATATCCCAAACAGGGAACTGACAGATCGCCAAAAAATGATGGTCTAGCATTTTTCTCTAATCAGTTAAGATCATCTTTTAGGACTTACGCACAAGAGATCCCCCAACCCCCTTAAAAAGGGGGCTTTTAGCGTTCCCCCCTTTTTAAGGGGGGTTAGGGGGGATCTAGGTTTCAGGTTTTCAATGCGTAAGTCCTATCTTTATCAATCTTCTTTCCTTTTACCCTTATCCTTGGAATTATGACGCAGGATGAGTTATTGGTACTGATAGATCGCGCCGTGGCTGAGGGTTGGCAAGAGTTAGACTTGTCTGGACAGGAATTGACTGAGTTACCTGTAGAAATTGGTAAGTTGCAGCAGCTTGAGTCTTTGATTTTGGGAAAGAAGGTTGAAGGTTATGAAGAAGTAGGAGGCCGCCTTCTCCAAAAAGTTTCAGGCAACAATTTAAAAACGCTTCCACTCGAACTATTGGGTTTGCCTAATTTGCGTAAGTTGGATATTAGTGGCAATCCTTTAGAGAGCATTCCCGATGTGGTAACGCAAATACTACATTTAGAGAAACTTATCTTAATTCGAGTAGAGCTAACTGAAATACCTGATGCAATCGCTAATTTAACTAATCTGAGGGAGCTTGTCCTCAGTGGCAACCAAATAACCCAGATTCCAGAGGCGATCGCTAAATTAACCAACCTAACGCAGCTTGACCTCTTTTCCAACCAAATAACCCAGATTCCAGAGGCGCTCGCTAATTTAACTAACCTGACGCAGCTTGACCTCAGTTACAACCAAATAACCCAGATTCCAGAGGCGATCACTAATTTAACCAATCTGAGGGAGCTTCACCTCAATGACAACCAAATAACCCAGATTCCAGAGGCGATCGCTAAATTAACCAATCTGACGCAGCTTCACCTCTCTTCCAACCAAATAACCCAGATTCCAGAGACGATCGCTAATTTAACCAATCTGACGCAGCTTATCCTCAGTTACAACCAAATAACCCAGATTCCAGAGGCGCTTGCTAAATTAACCAATCTGACGCAGCTTCACCTCAATGACAACCAAATAACCCAGATTTCAGAGGCGATCACTAATTTAACCAATCTGACGCAGCTTCACCTCTATAGCAACCAAATTACCGAGATTCCAGAGGCGATCGCTAATTTAACCAATCTGACGCAGCTTGACCTCAGATACACCAAAATAACCGAGATTTCAGCGATCGCTAATTTAACCAATCTGAGGGAGCTTGACCTCAGTTACAACCAAATAACCGAGATTCCAGCGATCGCTAATTTAACCAATCTGAGGGAGCTTCACCTCAATGACAACAAAATAACCCAGATTCCAGAGGCGATCGCTAATTTAACCAATCTGACGCTGCTTCACCTCTATAGCAACAAAATAACCGAGATTCCAGCGATCGCTAATTTAACCAATCTGACGCAGCTTCACCTCAGATACAACAAAATAACCGAGATTCCAGCGATCGCTAATTTAACCAATCTGACGCAGCTTGACCTCAGTTACAACCAAATAACCAAGATTCCAGCGATCGCTAATTTAACCAATCTGAGGGAGCTTCACCTCAATGACAACAAAATAACCCAGATTCCAGAGGCGATCGCTAATTTAACCAATCTGACGCTGCTTCACCTCTATAGCAACCAAATAACCGAGATTCCAGCGATCGCTAATTTAACCAATCTGACGCAGCTTGACCTCAGTTACAACCAAATAACCGAGATTCCAGAGGCGATCGCTAAATTAACCAATCTGACGCAGCTTCACCTCAATGACAACAAAATAACCCAGATTCCAGAGGCGATCGCTAATTTAACCAATCTGAGGGAGCTTGACCTCTATAGCAACCAAATTACCGAGATTCCAGCGATCGCTAATTTAACCAATCTGACGCACCTTGACCTCAGATACAACAAAATAACCGAGATTCCCATAGAAATTCTTAATTCAAAAAATGCAAAAGAGATTTTTAATTACTTGAGGCAAATTCGCACAAGTGAAACTCGACCATTACACGAAGCCAAACTGTTGCTCATCGGACAAGGTAGCGTCGGTAAAACATCCCTTATCGAGCGACTAATCCGCGATAAATACGATCAAAATCAATCCCAAACCGACGGACTCAATGTGGAAACTTGGAATGTGCAGGTCAATAGCAAAGACATCCGCCTGAATGTTTGGGACTTTGGCGGACAGGAAATTTATCATGCCACCCATCAGTTTTTTCTGACTAAACGCAGCCTCTATCTGCTCGTTTGTAATTGTCGCACCAGCGAAGAAGAAAACCGCATCGAATATTGGCTGAAACTAATCGAAAGCTTCGGCGGAAAGTCCCCCGTGATTATCGTTGGCAACAAAAAAGACGAACAACCCTTCGACATCAACCGCAAAGCATTACGCGAAAAATATCCTAACATCCAAGACATTATCGAAACCTCTTGCCAAGACAATATCGGCATTGATGAACTTCGCACCGCAATTTTGCAGCAAGTCGCCAACCTCAAAGAAGTCTACGACCTTCTACCCCTGACATGGTTTGAGGTTAAACAACAACTCGAATCCATGCCCCAAGACTTCATCAGCTACGATGACTATATCTGTATCTGCTACGAAAACAAGATTCGCGAACAACAAAACCGTGAGCAACTCATCGACTTGCTGCATCGACTCGGCTTAGTTCTCAACTTCCGCGATCATCCCATCCTCAAAGATACCAACGTCCTCAAACCCAACTGGGTGACAGAAGGCATTTACGCGCTCCTGAGCGATGAAAACCTCAAAACTAAAACCAAAGGCATTTTCACCCCCGCCGATCTCACCCGCATTCTCGATCCAGAACGCTACCCCACCAAGCGTCACAGTTATCTGATTGGGTTGATGAAAGAATTTGAGCTTTGCTTTGCACTAGAATGTTATCCACCACAATTTCTGATTGCAGGACTTTTGCCTAAAGACCAACCAGACGAAACAGAACTCGACGACGAAACCCTGGAATTTCAATACCATTATAAAGTTCTCCCCGAAAGCATCATTTCCCGCTTCATCGTTAACACCCACGAAAAAATTCATAACCAAATCTATTGGCGCAGTGGCGTAATGCTGCAATATCAAGAAAACAACGAACCCTACAACATTGCTCGGATCAAAGCCGATCCCGAAGACAAAAAAATCTTCATCACCATTAGCGGACGCAAAGAAACCCGCCGCTTATTTCTCGGCATCCTCCGCGATGTCTTCCAAAAAATCCACAAAAGTCTTCCCAATCTCGAAATCACCGAATGGGTTCCCGTCCCCAACCATCCCAATCATCCGCCCCTTGACTACCAAGAACTTCTCGGACTTGAGGCAATGAGTGAAAGCACAATCACCATCGGCAAACTAAAATTAAAACTCGATTTGCGTCAACTTTTAGATGGCTATGAATCACTGGAATCGCGTCAGAAAATACAAAAAGGCGATCCAGAAAGCGATCGCTTCACAATTGTCAACAAGATTTACAATAACAACCACCAAGGAGAATATAAACCCATGACAGAAAACACAAACAACCTTCAAGGCGCAAACATCGCCAACTTTGCCAACGAAGTCAAAGACAACGCCAGACAGCAAGCCTCTAATTTCAACCAAACAAGCGGCGCAAACATCAGCGAAATTCTGCAACTGATCGGCAACCTGCGCCAAACTGCTGCCCAATTCCCACCAGCTATCCGCGACGACATCACCATTGAGATTGATGATGTAGAAGAAGAAATTAAAAAGCCAGAAAAAAAACGCAATTTACCCAAACTCAAAAAGCGTCTATTAGCTATACTAACTGCTGCTACTGTAGTCGCTGCCCCGATCGCAGGTATGACAGACTTTGCAAACAATGTTATGGAAATAGGGAGCAAATTAAATATCGAACTACCGCTTCCCTAATCAATAACAGAGGCGGCGAATCCAGTTAATTACTATATCCGCTTTCACCGTGATTTTTGGAAATAAATGTTGCTATTTGCAAATCTGCGCCAGCCAAATAACCATCTGTTGTAACAATATAAATATAGTTGTTGAAAAACTGCAAAAGATTACAGCAGTTTTCATGTATTTGAACCACATCTGTTGTAGCGGCGCGTGGCCTTGCGCCCCTACCGCGTGGTCTATTTACCTGAAAATAGCTGTAAAACCAAGGCTCCTTAATTCACAAAGCCTGAATATCCATTTGTCGGATTAATCCATTCTCGATAGTGTAAATATGCTGAACCATTTGCTCGTGTATCAACTTTCCATCTAGATCCTGCACTACTTGATGAACATGAACCACTATCCGCCCGCTTTCATCAAGTTGAAAACCTTGAGGTTCAACATGAGGATCGATTAAGCTCCACTGGCGAGTCCAATAATCACGCACCGCCGCATGGCCGCGAACATATCCGCCTTCCATACCATTCGCCCATTCCACATCAGAGTGCATCAAGGCGATAACGGAATCAATATGACGGGCGTTGAAGGCAGCATAGGCTTTTATCAGTAAATCCTGCTGTATTTGAGTTGGGGTTTGCCGCTCCATTGTTTTGTTTTCTATCGCTTTGATAAACTTATAGGACTTATGCATGAACCTGAATTTACCACCACTTTGAGTTTTTGCATACGTGGAGATCGCACATTTATCTGTTAACAAATCCTAAAAGTGCTTTGATAGTTTTTCCACAGGATGATTAAGATATAGGTATTTGACCTGACAGGTGTCGATACTCATGGTGCAAGACCAGATTTTGCTGAATGATTGGCATGTAATAGCGCGATCGCAAGACCTCCAACCTGGAACAGTCCTGCAAAAGCGCTTATTAGGCTCAAACATAGTGCTTTGGCATAATGGCGACAAAGTTTTAGCTTGGCAAGACGTTTGCCCTCATCGTGGTGCTCGTCTTTCTCTAGGATATGTTAATAAAGAGACTCTTGTTTGTCCTTACCACGGTTTAGCCTTTAATAGCGAGGGAAAATGTGTACTAGTTCCGGCTAATCCCGAACAATCGCCCCCCACACAAGCTTGTGTTAAAACTTACCAAGTTCAAGAACGTTACGATCTGCTGTGGGTTTGTTTAGGGACACCAAAACAAGACATAGCTCCGTTTTCTGAATGGTACGATCCGGTGTATCAAAAGATTTTCTGTGGCCCTTACTACTATCACTCTAGCCCTTTGCGGGTGCTAGAAAATTTCATCGATCCGGCACACTTCCCAATTATGCATTCGGGATTATTTGCCCACGCCAGTCGCCCTGAGTTGACGCACTATGAATTAGAGCCTCTTCCAGATGGGATTAGTTTCAAATGTGGTTTGTGGGAACTAGATTTTAATTCCGGTAATCCTCTATCAGCACCACTGATTTTCAACACTTACGATTACCGCATTTTCCGTCCGCTAGTGGCATACTTTAAACTTGGACCTGGAGATCATCGTTTAAATATCTTTTATACAATTACACCAGTTGATGAAGATGAGTGCGTGGTGCAATATTGGTTAATGGTAAACAGTGTCCGTGAAGTAAAAGTGGAAGTGTATCTAGATATTCAAAATCAAGTTGCTAGTCAAGATATTGCCATTGTCGAGTCGCAGCAACCCCGACGCTTACCTTTGGATTTGCAAGCAGAAGTACATTTACCGAGCGATCGCTATTCTATAGCATACCGGAAGTGGCTCAAACAACAGGGTGTTACTTTCGGCACTATTTAGAACTTGGCGATGCTTGTCATTATGATTAAGAAAAAAGATTTAGATAAAATTGGTTTAGAAGCTAACTCCCTTAAAGAGTTTAAAAAACGGTAGATTGTTAACTGCTCTACCGTTTTTTATGTATATTGAATGCGGTAATCAAAAGTCAAGTGATATTTTTCCTAGCTTTATTGTCTTGGTGAATTTTTGGTATTTATTTATCCACAGGTGTTAGTTTTAAAGGATACAATGGCTCAGATCCATTTAATTGCCAAATTCTAAATACCAATACAACAGCTACAGTTAACCACACACAAGAAAATGATAAAGTCATTCCTGCTATAGGATTAGTTTGCCAATAAATTGCCGTCACCACTACAGCAGATAACCAAGGGCCTAAAATAACTACAGGTACAGCAGCACCTAATCTCCGTTCTACAGTAAAAATCGTATTCCAAGTATCCCCTAAAGCCAAATGTACCACAAACAAAATTAAAGGCAACACTAAAAAATGGTGATTCATTTGCTGCCAAACCAATACAGAAGAAATTACCCGCAAAACAGCAATTATCATCCAAACTATGGGAAATACTAAAGGTGGAGGAGACCATCTTGGTCTGATTACCTGGTCATAGGTCTGACGAGAACGGGTATTATCTAAAAGAGAAAAAATTCGAGAACGGATACTTAATAGAGCAAAAAATAATCCAGTTAATAAAGTACTAAACCAACTGGCAAAATCAGAATTATTATCAATGAAAAACACTAACTTTTCCATTCCTAATAACACGATAATCATCACTAAGATTTGTAGGGTAGTCCCTAGTATATAAACTAAACCTGCTCTGATATCTAGTTCTTGTGTAGTAGCTATTGATGTGTTTAGATACTGTTGTTTATTCCCAGGTTTTACCCCCATCACTGTATTAACGAACTGTTCAACTATTCCACTATTATTGGATTGATTCATAATTAATAGATTGCCCGTAGTTGGTAATTAGTAGTAATAAGTCATTATATGATATTCTCATAGTTAAAAATAATTTTTATAGGTTTTTTTTACATCAAAGTTTATAAGTTCCGAATCTAATGTACAGTCTTTCGTAAGTGGGATTGAGGAAAAAACGTGGAATTTCAGAAGTTATTGTATATTTTTACTCTAGTAAATATTGCTACGTTTGCTCTGAGTGTACCTGTGTTTGCTCAAATCACACAGACTCCCTTTAATTCTTCACAGTCGAATTGTCGTGCAACTAAAGTAAATACTCCAATTTTCAAAGAACCTTCAACATCATCCAACGCTATCAGAATATTGTCGGCAAAAACAAGGATTACTTTAGCATATATACCAGTTAGCGGAGATAGATTTGTTAGAATTAAATCTCCAACTTCAGGGTTTATTCAAACTGCTGTGCTGAAATTTTGTCAGACGAATAACAACGCTCAAAACATCTGGAATAAACCTACTATTGGCAGTGTATGTCGGCAAATTGTCCGACAGGAAACTATACGTCGCCAACCAAGTACAAAAGAACCTTTTATTACAACACTTTATCCAAACACAATTGTGTTTGTGAACTTGGTTACAGGTAAAATCGTTAAGTCATACAAATCTGAAAATTACATTTGGGTAGAAATCGACCTTTCCAGAAGTTTTCCTGGAGAATTATCTGGTAATGGTTGGATGGTCAACACTGACTTAGTGAATACTCCTGGATTAAGCAGTCTGGCTTATTGTAGTTAGTAAATTATTTCTAAGTATGTTAACCAGGTAGAAAAGGGAGCATCCCAAATGTGCAAGTTGATTTTCATACGGTATTTTGACTTAGACGGAGAATGAAATAACGAACCGCAAAGGACGCATTCGCAAAGCGTCTCGTAGAGAAGAACACAAAGGAAAGAGGTTTTTATCGGGCTTTTGTACCAGTCCTGTATCTTTTGGCAAAATTGGGATGCTCCCGGTAGAAAACGTGTTTTACTCCTGTATTCTGATGTATATTCGCATTAATATAATAGTCAATCCCTTCCCTAGAGAGACGAAGACCTTTGTGAAGAGGAAGAGGAAATCATTCAGCAGGTTTATCAAGCTTTTGGGCATCTTGACCCGATTGAAGTTGCTGAGTGGACTCATGACCTTCCAGAGTGGAAAAACCCTCATGTCTCTGCCATTTTGATTTTGGTAGAGGATATTCTCAAAAATCTGGGCAAGAGTGACGCATATAGAGAGCGCATAGTGCTGGAAAACTGAGAAAAAATTAATTATATTTTTGACTTTGCCTGAAAAATAAGTAAGTATTAACACTAGTGATATTCCAAAGCAATGAAAGTCGAAAATGAAACGTCCAAATCGCCTTGCTTGGATGGGAGCGATCGCACTCGCTGCGATCGTTTTACTTAGTTTGTTCGCGGCTCCCAATAATACTAAAATTAACGCTGGCTCTACCTATAACCGAAACTCTGATGGCTATGGTGCTTGGTACGCTTTTATGCAACAACAGGGAATTTCTATTAAGCGCTGGCAAAAGCCTTTTAGTGATATTCAGCCAGAGAACAGCCCAGTTACCTTGCTACAGATAGGCGGCTATCCCAGGGAAACCACACTGGATAGTCAAGAGCGGGAATGGGTAGAAAAAGGGAATACTTTAGTAATTTTGGGTGCGAAGGCGCGGGTTACAGAAGCGGAGTTTAGCACTATGCAAAAATCTCCTGAAGGTAATATTAAAATTGATACACGTAGACGATATAAAAAAGCTAACTCCCAGCAAGTTAATTTAGGCGATCGCTTTGGTGCTGTTGTCTGGAAAGAGAATTACAAAAAAGGAAAGGTGATTTTTTCTACTACTCCTTATTTAGCTGCCAACGCCTACCAAGATTATTTAAGTAATTTCAAGTATTTAGCTAGTTTGGTTATTGAAAAAAGTAATACAATATTTGTCGATGAATACATCCACGGCTATAAAGATGCCGATGTCAGAAAGAAAGAAAGTGAAGGAGATTTATCTAGTTTTATTGCTAAAACTCCTTTATTTCCAATATTGATCCAGGTAGGTATCCTGCTATTAGTGCTAGTTTGGGCGCAGAATCGCCGCTTTGGTAAGCCTGTAGCTTTAGATACACCAGTTGTAGATAATAGCGAGGCATATATCCAAGCTTTAGCCGGGGTGTTGCAGAAAGCTGATACCACCGACTTTGTTGTTGAAATGGTGGGTAAACAAGAACAACTACAACTTCAAAAAGCCTTGGGATTAGGGCAAGTACTTTTAGAACGTCAAGCCTTGATCGATTTCTGGATAGAAAAAACAGGCGCAAGTGCAGCAGAACTAGATGCAGTTTTAAAGCTACAATCTCGCAAACAACCCATCAGTGAACGAGACCTGTTAAGCTGGTTGGGGAAATGGCGAACCATTAGGGAAATTAAAAATTAATTTTTAATTTTTTGGAATTATTCATAGTATTTCTGGGTTGGTTGTTTATCAATAAAAAATATGAGTGAAACACATCCTATCTTAATTCGTCTTGGTCAAGGTCTTAATCAAGTAATTGTCGGACAATCTAGCTTAATACAGCAAGTTTTAGTAGCACTGCTAGCGGGTGGGCACGTAATTTTAGAAGGAGTTCCCGGAACTGGTAAAACCCTACTAGTAAAAGTGTTGGCACAGTTAATTAAAGGGGAGTTTCGCCGGATTCAATTAACACCTGATGTTTTACCTTCAGATATTACTGGTACAAATATTTTTGACTTGAATAGCCGCAATTTCACTTTGAAAAAAGGGCCAATATTTACTGAAGTATTGCTAGCGGACGAAATCAACCGTACTCCGCCCAAGACACAAGCAGCGCTGCTAGAAGCAATGGAAGAGATGCAAGTAACGCTCGATGGCGAAAGTTTGCCTTTACCAGATTTATTTTGGGTAATTGCGACACAAAATCCCCTGGAATTTGAGGGTACTTATCCTTTACCAGAGGCACAGTTAGACAGATTTTTATTTAAACTGGTGGTAGATTACCCCGATCGATCTGCTGAAAAGCAAATGTTACTCAATCGTCAGGCGGGTTTTGCAGCACGACGTTTAGATATTAGTCGTTTGAAACCAATCGCAACAGTAGCCGACATTTTGCAAGCACGACAAGCAGTCAAAGAAGTTAAAGTATCAGAAGCGATCGTTGATTATTTGTTGGCGTTGGTGACAATATCGCGTCAATATCCTGATTTGACTTTGGGTGCATCACCCCGCGCTACCGGTGCTTGGTTGCAGACATCTCAAGCCCTAGCGTGGTTAGCGGGAAGGGATTTTGTAACGCCAGATGATGTAAAAGCAGTTGCATCACCGTTGCTACGTCATCGTCTTATATTGAAACCAGAAGCAATGCTGGATGGTTTACAAATGGATGCGGTAATTGCGTCGGTAATTAATCAAGTACCAGTTCCGAGGTGAAAAAATTAAACCTCTTGCGTGAATGTAAAATTTGCCCTCATCCCCCAACCCCTTCTCCCAATTTTGGGAGAAGGGGAGCCAATTTCAAAGTCCCTCTCCCAAACTTGGGAGAGGGATTTAGGGTGAGGGCTAATTAGTTATGATTCCTAATCCAAAATCAGATCGCACCTCTAGATTTGCACTTTTCTGTATAGCTTGAAATATTCATTTCCAATTAAAATAAGCGCATACTTCACTGAGTTAGGGCTAAAAGATACAAGATATGACTCTCAAGTTAAACGTCAAAGAGGAAGAAATTTTTCATAAAGCTTAAGGAAACTTTGAATTTGGATGAAAATATGGTAGTAATAAATTTAAAATAACATCAAGTTTTTGGATATTTACCAGTGGAAAAAAAGCTGGGTATTCTTGTTGTAGATGACCACTAATTAATTTTAACTGGTACGCTCGATGTCTTAAGTTGACAGTATCCTTTATCTGCGATCGCTAAGGCTCAGACAACAAAAGAGACACTTTCTCAACTTCAATATCATCACTTTGACCTGATTGTGATGGATTTATCAATTCCCGATCGCCAAGGAGAGACAGTAGAAATTGATACCGGAATTAAGCTGTTGCAAACTTTGCTCCAAGAATATCCCCATCAGAATTTTATGGTGCAAACTAGTTATGTGAAAGCGTTAATTCGGATCAAACACGAGATTGATAATCATCAAGCTGGATTTGCGATCGCAGATAAAGGATTACCCAAAAATGAAATGCTAATGCGGGTTAATTTGGCCCTTCATGGTGCAACTCACACCAAAGACATCAAAACGGGAATCGAACTCAAACCAGAATGGTTGGAAGTGTTGCGGTTAGCTTTTGAAGAGAGTTTGACAGATAAAGCGATCGCGATGACAACATTACTGATAAAATATGCAAAATGCGAGAACTTTACCCAGCGATCGAGCCTTACTTAGAAGGTAGTTTACAAGTTTCCGACCTTCATACTATCCATTTTGAAGAGTCAGGAAACCCGCAAGGTCAACCCATCGTTTTGCTGCATGGGGGCCCTGGTGGTGGATGTCCAGCTTTTTATCGGCAATATTTCCACCCAGAAAAATGGCGGTTAGTCATGTTTGACCAGCGCGGTTGTGGTCAAAGTACTCCCCATGCCGAATTACGAGAAAACACCACTTGGGATTTAGTCAGTGATATTGAAAAACTGCGCCAACATTTAGGTATAGAAAAGTGGGCGGTTTTCGGTGGTAGTTGGGGTAGCACTTTATCATTAGCCTACAGTCAAACCCATCCCTCTCGATGCACGGGATTAATTCTGCGTGGGATTTTTATGCTGAGACAAAAGGAGTTGCGCTGGTTCTACCAAGAGGGTGCTAGCTATATTTTTCCTGATGCTTGGGAAGAATATCTCAAACCAATTCCTATAGATGAACGTAACGATCTGATCGCAGCATATTACAAGCAATTGACCAATCCAGATTTAGAAATTCAATTAACAGCAGCGCGTGCTTGGTCAATTTGGGAAGCTAGTACTAGTAGACTTTTCTTAGACCCAGAACTCATGCAAAAGTTTGGCGAAAGTGAATTTGCTTCCGCTTTTGCTCGGATTGAATGCCATTACTTTATGAATAAAGGATTTTTTGAAACAGAAGATCAATTACTTATAAATGTAGACCGCATCCGCCATATTCCGGCTGTAATTGTTCAGGGGCGCTATGATGTAGTCTGCCCGATGACATCAGCTTGGGAATTACATCGCGCTTGGCCAGAAGCAGAATTTATAGTGGTTCCTGATGCCGGACATTCGATGAGTGAACCAGGGATTTGCAGTGCTTTGATTGAAGCAACAGATAATATTTAATTCGGTTGAATACTTAGCTTCGGAGACGGGGATATAAAATCAAACCCACGACAAGGCAATCTTTAGCAGGATGCGAGGGGATTTTGCAGTACCTACTTTGTTTGATGGTAATCTTGCAAACAGTATCGCGACAATCGATATTGAATTGGTCTTTGATCCAGGAGACTAAATTAAAATGAAGTTGGACTCAAAAGCTGATAAAACTAGCTTATGCAAGACTCTAAACAAGAAATAAATGCCAGAGCTTCTATAGATTTAGAACAGCGAAGAAATTGGTATTCTCCCGTAGCTGATGTTTATTACAACGCCAGACCACAATATCCAAAGCAACTGATCGAGCGGTCTGTCGTTTTAGCCCAACTTGACTCAGATGCATCGATTCTTGAGGTCGGTTGTGGTCCAGGAAATGCGACGGTAGCTTTTGCTCAATTTGGTTTTTCAATGACGTGTATTGAGCCAAACCAGGATTTTTGTCGTTTGGCACAACGCAACTGTGCAACCTATCCAAACGTTGCAATCTACAACACCTCATTTGAGGAGTGGGAACTGGAAGCAAAACAGTTCAATGCCGTTCTATCTGCTAATGCCTTTCACTGGATACCGTCAGAAATTCGGTATGCCAAGGCAGCTACGGCATTACGCGACAACGGGTTTCTCATCTTACTATGGAATCTCAGACCTGAACTGAAATATGAAGTTTACCAAGCGATCGAGGAAGTGTATCAAGCCTATGCTCCTTCACTTATCCGGTATGAAGGTGCAGAAACTCAAGCGGAAATTTTGAGAGGGTTTGAACAAGACATTCTAGACTCTGGTTATTTTAAGGAGTTGGTAACTGAGCAAATCGCGTGTGAGGTGACGTACAGCATCGATGACTTCCTTAAGTTATTAAATACCATGAGCAGACTGGAGCCAAAGGCGAAGGAGTTGCTATTTGCAGGATTGCGGGAAAAGCTGAGGAACTTTGGAGACAGTGTACACCTCTCGTTTCTTTCTGCCGTTCACGTTGCCCAAAAAGATGGATAAGCTGTTGAATTTGTTATGTAATGACGCAGCAGAACAAGTCATTGGAGCAGACGTGCATAACCCTTGTGAAATTGGAAACTTATACTGTATATGAAGCATCAGTGTAAGTAGTTCACCACAAAAAAAGAGATATGCGAATTCTATTTATGGAAAGCAGTCTGTTATTGCTCCTGACTGCGGTGACAACTGGCTGTGTTGGTTCTCCCTCTGTTACCAAACAGACACAAGCCTTACCAACAATCACTGAACAGCCGACGAAAGAAGCTGTGTTGACCTCAACACCCACACCGACTGAAAAAACTACAGAAAATTCTACCCCTGAAGCCACTACTGCCACAAATCCGAGGCGCTGTGAAACTAGTCAATTGTCAGTGCGCCGAGTCTCTGAAGATGCTGGCGTTGGGAATGTTGCAATTACCTATAACTTCACCAATAACGGCTCATCTCCTTGTAGCCTCTACGGTTATCCAGGATTGGGACTACTGGATGCAAAAGATCAACCTTTGCAGGGAATTAAAGTTATTCGCTCCCAGGACACTTACTTTTCAAGTAAGCAACTTCGACAACAAGTAACTCTAGCTCCTGGAAAACAAGCCTCATTTCAGATAGCATACAACCACATTAGTTCCCCGGAGAAAAACTGCCCAATGTCTAGTAAAATTCAAATCACACCTCCTAATGCTTACGATCGCTTTACCCTTACAGAACAAATCAAGCCTTGTACAGGCAAAGTTAGAGTGACTCCAGTACGAGCCGCTAACACTCAACCCTAGTAAATTTCTGTAATTTACTCAAAGATCCAGAAAAAGCATAAATTTAATCAAAGCCTCTGATAAGTTCAGGATTGTACTAATCAAAAAGGTTAAAAATTTTATGGAAGGAATTGATGTTGCCGATCAAGATGGCAGAGTAGATTGGACGGCAGTAAAAAACTCTGGTAAAACTTTTGCGTTTGTCAAAGCCACAGAAGGAGCTAGCATCAAAGATTCTGCTTTTGCTCATCACTGGCAAACCATGAAAGCTGTTGGTATTATTCGGGGTGCTTATCATTTTTTTCACCCTCATACATCTGACCCGGTTCAGCAAGCAAAGGAATTCTTAAAAACGCTGGGCAAATTAGAACCAGGAGACTTACCACCAGTCCTAGATGTAGAGGTAACTGACAAAGTAAATAGTCAAGCTGTAATTAATGCAGCCAAACAGTGGTTGGCAGAGGTAGAAAAAGCCCTTCTACAACAAACAAAAAAACCAATCAAACCAATTATTTATACCTTCCCCAGTTTCTGGACAGAACTTGGTAATCCATCTGATTTTGCTAATTATCCGTTATGGATTGCCCACTATGGAACTAGAAACCCAACGATTCCTGGTGCTTGGCAGGGACAATATTTAATCCATCAATATGAAGGTGATATATCTGGTGTAACTGGTGTTAGTGGTCGAGCCGATTTGAATAGATTTAATGGATTGCAGCTAGGAGATTCTGGGCTGAGAGTAAAACAATTACAACAGCAATTAAAAGATATTGGATTATATACTGATGCCATTGATGGGCGTTTTTCTGAGTCAGTTAAGAATGCAATTGTTAGTTTCCAAACATCTAAGAAATTGCAGGCTGATGGAATTGTCGGTATAAAAACTTGGGTAGCTTTACTATGGATTTAAGTAAGTAGGTGTGAATAAACAAAGGTTTGTGTCAACGCTTCCAAACCTTTAATTAATTTTATATTGTATAGTATAGCTTAATTTGTTACGGTAATTACTTAAGATCGTAATGCACAAAATTGAGATTTTACCTGGAAAAAACCTTTAAGGATTCGTTTGAGTGAATTAAACTTAACCCGCCTGATAGCTTTATTCACTTCTACCCACTGACGTTTTCTTTTAGTTGCTTCTGGATAATCTTCACTTAGCATATCAACTGATAATAAATACATCTTGACACAGTAAATTTTGCCTTGTTTGCGATACTTGTAAGTTCCCAGTTCATTTGCATCTACTTGCCCAATTATCCCTGCTTCTTCCCACGCCTCTTTGGCTGCTGAATCAGGCGGACTCATGCCATTAGGAATATCTCCTTTCGGAATCACCCAGTGTTGAAAGTCACGGGTTGTAATTAGCAAGATTTCAACTTTACCATTGTTCACTCTGTAAGGAATTACCCCAGACTGTATAAACACTTTACTGGCTTTTCGACTCATGTAATTTACATCCTGTACGTCCTAGCTTTTTTGTACAATGTTTACTTCAAAAATTCTAGAGCTGATACCGAATAAATTTTGGTTAATCTTAAGTTATGAAAAGGTTAAAAATTGCTTTTTGCTTATAAGAGTTAATTATTCAAAAAATTTCCAGCATAAGTGTTTGAGCGGGTGATGATGGTTTTTATGCCGCAGTTACACTATTATTGTCAGACTAGTTTTATCTTGAAGAGTCAGACCCCCATTCGTCAGTTGTATCCATAAAAGTTATCGGGAATCTGGGCAGCACTTTTGGTCAACTAACTGTAATAACTGTTCCCACACTCTCGTTGGCTAATCTATTCACTGCACAAACGGCATAGGTTCCGGCTTGTTGGACGGTAGCAAAGGTTGTGCCAGCAGACAAAATTCGCCCAATTGTCCAAGTATCGCCACTCAGCCGATAAAGTGTCCAGGAGCGAACTGGCTGATTATCTCCAGGCTGCCAACTCAGTTTGCGGTTATTGACTTGTAGTCCAATGGGTGGAGATGGTGGTGTTGTATCCTGCCAAGGCAAAGTTGGCGGTAGCGCAGGTTTGTTATAAAGTAGACTTTGAAATTTATCAGCAATGCCCTGACTATTTTCTGTCAAAACACTGAGATTAAAGAAGATATTCCCCAGTGATAACTGTCCAGCTTGGCTACGACTAATTTTCACCTGTTTTTCAATCTCATCACTCTCTCGACTCTTGTTGCTTGGTTCTGTCAGATTGTTGCCAGCGTAAACGTGTCTTTGCTTTGTGTTTACCTGTGTCCACCACTTTAGCAACGCTGGATAACTTTGTTGTGGTTGGTCTGTGCGCCAGTAAAGTTGAGGAGCGATATAATCAATCCAGCCTTCTTCTAACCATTTCTTTGAGTCAGCATACAGCACATTGTAAGCATCCAACCCAGTAATACCAGCGGGTTGTCCAGGGCGATAAATCCCAAAAGGACTGATACCAAATTTAACGTCGGGTTTGGTTGTTTTAATCCCCTGCCAAAGGCGCTGTACCATTTTATTAACATTGTCGCGTCGCCAGTCGCCAAGGCTGAGTGTACCACCAGCTGCTTTATATGCAGCGTAGGTTTTATCATCGGGGAAAGGTTGTCCCTCAATGGGATATGGATAGAAATAATCATCTAAGTGAATGCCATCAACATCGTAGCGTTTTACTACATCGATAATTACGTTATACGCCCTGTCTTGAACTATTTTTAGTCCTGGGTCCATCCAGCGCTGAGTTTTCCACAAATAAACGCTTTCTGGATTGGTAGCTGCGATGTGGGGACGGACTGTTTTCGCTGGGTCGGTGGAAGTGCTAGCGCGGTAAGGGTTAAACCAAGCATGGAGTTCAAGATTATGCTTATGACATTCTGCGATCGCAAACGCTAAAGGATCGTAAAATGGTTCTGGTGCTTTCCCTTGAGTTCCTGTAATCCAAGCACTCCAAGGCTCTAATCTAGATTCATACAAAGCGTCTCCCTCTGGTCGCACCTGGAAAATCAGAGCATTGAAGTTTAGCGCTTGTAATTTAGTAATAATCTCGGTAAGTTCTGCTTTTTGTTCAGCAACAGAAAGTCCCGGTTTGGAAGGCCAATCACCATTCCACACAGATACTACCCATGCTCCCCGGAACTCCCGGCTATGATTTACCCTAACGCTATTGACAGGTGTGGGTGTTGGTGTTGGAGTTGGTGTGGGTGTTGGGGTTGGAGTTGGTGTCGGTATCGGCGTGGGCGTTAATATTGGCGGCTGTACTAGGTAACTAGAGGCAATTTTTTCTGCCTGACCTAAATATACCAAAGCTTGATAAATAATCACTGCCACATCTGCACGGGTAGCTGCGAGATTAGGATTGAGTAATTTGATATTTGGGAAACTAACCACCAAGCCAGCGCTGGTGGCAATAGCTACGTGATTTCTACCATACTCAGGAATCAGAATAGAATCTTCATAAATTTGTGAGAGTTTTGAAAGAAGGTCAGGTTTTACCTTAGTGGCAATTTCTAAGCCTCCTACCAAGGAAACCAAGACTTCTACTCTAGTAATTCGGTTAGCAGAACGGAAAGTTTTATCAGGAAACCCGCTAATAAATGCTTTTTCGTAAGCTGTTTTAATGGCGGCTGCTGCCCAATAATTCGTAGGTACATCAATAAAGGGAATATACTGCCGCTTCTTGGAAACTGTCCCAAATGCATTGGCGATGATGGCGGCAAATTCAGCACGGGTAAGTGAATTATCGGGGCGATAAGTGCCATTAGGCAACCCATTGACAATACCGCGTTGGGCTAAAGCTGTAATAAATGAGCGTGCCCAATGGTTTTGAATATCAGAGAATGGAGTAGCAATAGATACCATTGATGAAAAGCAGCTAGCTGGCCTTGATTTTGATTTCCTTAGTTAATTTAGCAATTTTGTTAGCGTAGGCATAGCCAGCTGTAGGCATCGCTGCTGCAATGTCTTCTAAACTTTTTTGGGTACTGGGGATTGGGAATTAGGCATTTAGAAAACCTTTCCCTATTCCCTATTCCCCACTTAAGGTAGTTCCGCAGTTAAAGTAGAACGCCCACTCAACGCCAGCATTACACGTGAAATGCCGGTGAAAATAATGCTGACACCAACTAATGTCCCAATCAGCCAGGGTGCATTGAAGGGCCACTGGAACCAAATCATTGCACCTAACACGAGGGTAATAATGCCATTAGCTAATGGCCACGTCCAGTTTTCTTGTGGACGCAACTTGAATGCCAGAATTAACTCGAATGTGCCTTCAGTCAACAAAAATGTGCCAAGTAACAGAGTCAATGTAAGAACACCCGTATAAGGGTAAACAAACAGCATAATGCCGGTTGCAATATAAAGTCCACTCAAGAGAAGTTTCCAAACAAAACCCCCTCTTTCGCGGGTTTGAGTGGCATAAACTAGTTTTGTAAATCCGGCGAAAATCAAAATCGCGGCAATCCAAGTTTCGGCAAATATGGTGGCGAAATTAGGCGCTGCGATCGCAATAACCCCTAAAATACTCAAGAGAACACCTGTTATCAGGGACCCATTCACATTCTTGTTAGTATCTCTAGAAACATCGCTTGTCATAAAAATCCTTTTCCTATTCTTAGACTAAACTCTACATTTAGGTTAGGGAATTTCTAAGTAACAGGGTATGAACCCTAAGATAGACTCATCAGTATTAACTTCATTGCGATCGTGACTAAAATCTACGACTATTGAGATACTAAATCAATCATCTGATAACAACTGCATTGTCTCTAAGTAACCCTTATAAGAGTTCTGCAAGATTGCTTAGACGTTCATAAACAGAGATGAGACGATCTCCTTCAAGTTCAACAGAAGTATTTGGATAATTCTGAATGGCTCCAAGTAGTGTAACTTCACCATTTTGTTTAATAGATGCACTTAAAGCACTTCGCAGTGCCTGCTGATCTAGTTGTCCTGCGGGAGGGTGAACTACCTCACCAATTTGGTTAACTAAAATTGGCCCTGCCCAACTAGCTAGTAAGCTATTTAAAAAGGCAGCATCAGCTTTTATTGGGGCTTTTAGTGCCTTACGAGCTACTGCGGGGTCTTGTTGCGCCGCCTGTAAATAAGCTCTTAATGTTGGGGTAGTTTTGCCAGTTTCTGTAAACTGACTTAATTCTTCAACAGATATTTGCCCCTGAAAAGTACCATACTTTAAAACGACTTGCTCGGCAGCATTAGCATTAGTAGTTGATAATAGAACAATAGCGCCTACACCTACAGCTACTGCCTGAGTGAGTAACTTAGTAAATTTTTTATTGTTTAATCGACTAAAAAGTTGATAAATCTGCATTTTGTTAAACTTGATAATGGTATGTAGTAGACATAGGCAAAAAATGCCTATGTTTTAGTATTAAACCTTGCCATTAGGCGAAGCTGCATGAGGTAGTATAGATTGATCTTCATCTAAAGTTGCTGCTGGTACGCCCAAATGCTTCCTTGTAGTTTCTTCAGCAAGCTTTCGGTCTTGTTCGTTTTCGAACTGACTCTCATCTAACAAATGAGGATTTTTTGCCGCTTCATCTCGGCTAGGTCGATAGCCATTTTTCCACCTGTACTTCCAGTCCATAATTTGAAAGGCAGATATACTGCAATTTGATTTACTAGTTCTTCATAGTACGCGGTTAATGGAACATGACACTCCTGCTATGGGTTGAAGAGGCTCATTCAGAGGGTATAAATTTAATATTATATTAAAGTAGGAATACTCTATCACCCTAATTTTAAGGCAATCAGGAGTTGCGAGCGCAAATTTAATAACTATTGCTATCATTTGCGATCGCTGTTGCAATGGTTTGATAAATTTTCCCTATCGAAGCTTTGCTGCTTCTGCCTTGTGCAGGATAAGTCTATTAGCTTTAAGAGGCAGAATTTCTTTGATTTTATATTTTTATTCAAAAAACGATATGATAAATATTATTTTAGATATTGTCAAAGCACAAAATAAAATAATTATGCTTAAAGAACAGATTACACAAGAGCTAGAAAAATTACCTGAACCTCTGTTACAAGAAATTTTAGATTTTGTTCAGTTCTTACAAGCCAAGTACCAAAAAGAAAAAACCTTAGAAATTACCATTATGAGTGAATCATCACTGCAAAAAGATTGGTTAAGATCAGAGGAAAATACAGCATTGCAGGATTTGTAAAAGGACATGTTGTTATTGTTCCATTTCCATTTTCAGACTTAACTGATATAAAACGCAGACCAGCTTTAGTTATTGCTATTCTTCAGGGAGATGATCTGATTCTTTGCCAAATTACTAGCCAAGCTGTTGGCGATATCTATGCCATTCAACTAGATAATATTGATTTTAGCTACGGTCGATTAAATCAGCCAAGTAATATTAGACCAAATCGAATTTTTACTGCCGATAAACAAATTGTTTTATATCAAGCAGGTCAAATAAAACTTGAAAAATTAACAGAGGTTATTAATAAAATTATTGAAATTATACAGTACTCAAACCCGTAGTTGTATCCAGTATTTGATTAAGTTGGACTGGTGTCAGATGGTTCGGTAACTGGCGGTGGCGGTTGCGTCACAGTTCTACATGGATTTGGTACGTCTGATTGTAAAACAACGCCAAAACGGTTGACTTGGGAGGAGTTTAGCAATACTGTTGCTGGCAAAGGTTTTGAATTTGGTGGAACTGAGGGAGTTACAGCTGGGTTATTAGGATTAGCTGGAGTTTGTGTAGTTTTATTGGCACAGACTCGCATAGACATCAAAAAACTCCCAGAAGCAGGATTTGGATTTGATTTTTTCTCAATAACTTCTAAAAAAGTCCCACGAGGAAGTGATTGGTTGTTTCCCAAGGAGATGTCATTATTGGTTTTAATTACCCAACCAAGAGAAAGATTAGCCAGCGATCGCGGTGTAGGTGTCGCTTCAATGGCAGGGTTGGCAGGGTTTTGAGTTTGTAATGGATTAGAAAAAATTGGAGAGGCCACTAATGGCGATCGTAGTTGCTTGACGAACAATCCTAAAAAACCTGCTGCTAGCACAAATATTAATGGAACTATCCAATATAAGGGTAATTTAGAAGTTTTGACTGGCTTAGTTTCTGGAATTACCTGAGTTACTCGCCTTGATAAAAACTGAGTCGGGAATTCATCTGCTTTTACCTCTTCCAAAAACGTATCGGCATCTATATTAATTGAATATGATTGGGCTACTGGTGGTTCATAAGTATTTGATTGCCGAATTTGAGGTTTATTTGTCTCTCTTTGTCGAACAACTTTTTGTTCAATTCGTGCTACTTCTTCATCCCTAATTTCCAAAACGTGCTGATATCGCCTTAACTCTTCACGAATCTCTTCTGTGAACGGGAACTGATGCTCAATTGCTTGAGTTATTACTTGTTCATACTGCTGCAATTTTTGTTGATATGCCTCTCTTTCTGTTGTAATTCGGGCTGTAATTGGGTGAATATCTTCAGCTTTTAGACCTAAAAGTTGCTGCTGTTGCCACAGTTGGTTATGGTTTGTTTGGCTCAAAGGATATTCCTGCTGCACTGCTCTGATAAATGCCTGCTCAAACTGCTGTAACTTTTGTCGATATGCCTCCATATCTGCTGTCAAGCTGTTTTCAATTGCAGTTAAATCCTCATCCTTAAGTTGCCATTCCTGCTGCATCTGTTGCAATTGATGGCGAGTAGGTTGACTTAGGGGATACTCTTGTCGCATTGCTTTAGCTAACGACTGTCTGTAGTGTTGAAGGTGTCGCTTATATGCTTCAATTCTTGCTTTAACCTGCGCCTCAATTGGCATTGTATCCTCATTCCTCAGCCCCAAAATTTGCTGAAGATTCTGTCTTAGTGCATTAAGATCATCTTCACTTAGGGCTACTGTCTGCTGAAGTGCTTCAGTAAAGTCCCGCTCGTATTGCTGTAACTTTTGTCTAAATTCCTGACGAGCAACTGCTAACATCTCATCTTCAATTGCAGTTGCTTCTATTTCGGATAATCCCAAGCGGCTTCTGAGCGCATCCAAAATCTTGCGACCCACAAAAGAAACATCGCCACGGTTACTGTATCGTGCCACTTCTTTGCGATACTTCTGTTTAGGATCGCCTTGCGGAACTTTTGTAAGTCGAATCTTAAAGCCTTCTCTACTTGTGTAGATTTCTGGCTTCATCGTCGGCTGTATTTCTCTAACTTTTCTGCTGGCATACTCATGCAACTCGTCAATTGAGACAACGCCATCTTCATCTAGGTCTGCCGCCCCAGTTGTGATTCCTTCAATCAAATAACGGGTATAAATTGAGAGGTCTGATCCCTGTTGTTCAAAAGAATATTGAGTTGAACTGGATGAAGTCAGAACAGCTCGCCCCTCTCCTCCTAATTGCTCACGGATATTTACACTCCCGTCATCTTTGGCTGATAAACCCTCAGCAAAAGCACCACTAAAGCAACTGTCGAGAATCACCACTTGCCGTTTAGAACGGCTGCGGCTCATGCTTTCATGTACAACACTGGCTGCTACTGCCGATGAGCGAATTAAATCTCCTCTGGGAGTTTTGCGTGTGGTGCGGGTTGCTAAGAACAGTCTGCCAGTGTCATCCTTAATGCCATGACCAGAGAAAAAGAGAACTAACAGATCATCTTTTTGACGATGGACAAATAGATTTTCGATAGCTTCTTCCATATCTTGGCGCTGGGGATTTTTTAGCACCATAATATCTGTTTCAGTAAAGCCGCCCATTTCTGGGTGTAATAGCACTTGCTGCATCGCTTCAACATCTTTTACCGCAGCAGGTAGCGGGTTTAACCCAGGCTCATATTCACTCACCCCAATCAGCAACGCCACCTTAACCATTTGAAATATTCTATCCTGCTACAAATTTCTGTGCTGCCTCAATTGCTGCTTCTAACTCTTGCCGACTGCTGGCTTTCACTTTCAATTTTTTGCCATTGGCTTCAATTTCTAGTTCAATAGTTTTGTTCCCAAGGCGATCGCCTAAAAATCCCATCAGTGCTTTAATATTCTTGGCATTCACCTGGGCTGTTAGCCAACCCACAGCCAGTCCTGTAAGTGACTTACTTCCTGCTGGCGCTTCTGCTTCACGGAAAAGACTAGCATCTTCCACTTCATCCAGTTGCAGCATCTGTTGCAATAGTCTCTGCGTTTCGTCTTGCAGTTCATCGTCATCTAAATCAGGCTCTTGCAAGGCGATGGTAATCTGGACGTTGGATGTACTCGCCATTCTTACACCTCTAATTGTGGTTAGTTAATGCTTAAATTATCACAAGTATCTTATACAATCCAATTAGTGATAATTCCGGTTTGGATTGTTGTAAATACAAAATTTGCCAATATGCATAGCGTGCTATGAATAAGAAGAGTACTTCAAAGTAAAAATAGAGACTCTTGCTTACCACATTTACTTTGTTAATTTAGCAATACCAGAGCGATCGCTATTGCTGTGTCATATTATAAAATTTTACAGTTGCAGAATATCTGAGCGTCGGCTTTGTACCCTTCTCTACGGAACGCCAAAGGCGAACAGGAGACAAGCTATGTGCAGCCGTGATTTTTAATCGTCAAGTATATTTGCTGATTACTTTATCAAAAAGCCTAATTACTTTATCAAAATACTTAAATGCTTTCTCAAAATGTCATTTGACTTATTCATTTTGGTGTTTTCCGAAAGTAATAATGACATTTGACTTTCTTAAAATGCTTGAATACTTTCTCAGTAAATTAAGTCGGCGAAAATAAATAAAACTACAAAATTTAAGCTAAAACCTCTTTAAAAACTCGTTTCTAGACTCTGGCTAGAAATGTTCCTGATTGCGCTACTGCCGTCAGTCAGGGAGGCGGCAACCCCAAAATAAGCATTCCCAGTCCAAGATCGGCAGAGTGAGTTAGCAAATATCGTAGGTAAGTTGTTCCACATTTAAATTGCATAATTAAGGCGGGCAAGATGCAAACCCCACAAGAGTTATATAAATCTTAAATATGCAAACTAGATGTGGTTTAGCTTAATCTATGGTATTTTCTGAGTTTTTCGCGTCATCAGGTTTGATAATCAATTTTCGTTCCAAATAATCAACGACCCTGTAGTATGTCTGCCAAATTATGACTTTATCACCCTAAAGTTATAGAGACAGTTTGAATTTAGTGCAAAATTTCTAAAATTTATGTCTAAAGAAATAAGCACAAATTTAACCTGACTATGCCTAAAAGTTGTGTATGCACAGAACAGTCACTCTCAACCAATATTTCTTTTGAACTCTTCAAAAGTTCCAAGCAATTTGATGCCGATGAAGGCAGAATTCAGCATGGCTTTCCACCCCAAAGCCAAGTGCAAACGTGAGATTGGGGACTGGGGAGATGAGGGAGCAGAGGAGCAGAGGAGCAGGGGAGCAGGGGAGGCTTGGGGACACGGGGACAAGGTGACAAAAGTGGCTATACAGACTATTCACAAAACAGCAAACTTGTAGGGAAGGAGATGGGGAAATAAATCTAAATGGCAGACATTCCTGAATCAAAATATGAATCATGGGACGATCGCCTCAAAAAAAGCGTAGGCGTAGCCCGTCGTAGACATCGCTCCATTTGTTTTCACGAAAAAAGTACATTTTTAGAGATATGAGTGAAAATGAATGTAGAGACGTAGCAGTGCTACGTCTCTACAAAGATTCTGGATAACGCATATTTAATTTTATTCATATCTCTTTGTATGTAAAATCGTAGTATTTTAAACGCTGAGGGACGCAACGTAAGCGTAGAGTGTTTTGAAAGCAGTGTTGTATTGAGGAAGTATCAGATGTTGCACAAACAATTAATTTATTGCTGGCAAAAATGGTTACTTCCCATCTGGATGCCTGCTACTGTGCAAATAGTGGTTCTAACATTAGGGGTGTTGAGCATTTTGGGAAGTACTGCTCCTGTGAGTCATGCTCAAGCTATTTTTCCCACTTCTATTGCAGGTAAAGCTCAACTGTTAAGTACCACTAGGCACATCGAGGAGCAACAAACACCATCAAAATCAACAGTGCTAAATGCCACTGTGTATCGCAGTCCCGATTGTAACTGTTGTGGCGGGTGGATTGCTCACTTAAAGGCACAGGGTTTTAAAATCACAGATTTTTCTACGCCTGACATCGAAACAGTTAAACAAAAGTACAACGTGCCGGATAACTTGTCATCTTGCCACACAGCAATTGTTAATGGATATGTCATCGAAGGACACGTCCCAGCAGACGACATCAAACGTCTGCTTCAAGAAAAGCCAAATGTTGTTGGTTTATCTGTTCCTCAAATGCCTGTAGGCACACCTGGGATGGAGATGGGGAATCGAAAAGACGCGTTTTCTGTGCTTTCCTTCGATCGCAATAACTCAGTTGCAGTATTCAATAAGTATGGTGGTGAATCCTGAGTGAATTAAAAGGGTCTTTTAACTCGCAACTCAGCACTCTTCATTTATAAACATTTTTGATCGACTGCGACAAATGACTTAACCATTTCCTAAACCAGAAGGCAGATGCGAAAGTTGCAACATTTTGAGAAAGAAACTCAATGGCATGGTTACAATCTTGCAGGCTGGCATCAAGTCCCATTGCATGATAAATTTCACGAGCATTGCAAAAGGCATTCATCGCTTCTGATTCTCGATTGATTTTTTCTAACACTAAACCCAAATTAAACCAGGCGTTTGCTTCCTGATTTCGGTCATCAAGATTCCTTCTGATCTCTAATGAACGCTGATAAAACTCAAACGCCCTTTGATACTTTCCTAAAGCCTTATAAGCACCGCCCAATCCACTTAAGGCCATACTTTGACCATTGCGATCGCTGATGAATTTTGCCAGCCCTAACCATTGTTGGTAAAATTCAATTGCTAGTTGGTAAGATCCCAATGATTCATAAGTATTGCCCAAACTTCCCAGGCAAAGACCTTCCCCAGTCCAATCGCCTGTTTTCTTGGTTAGACTCAACCATTGTTGGTAAAACTCTATCGCTTGCTCGTACTTACCCAGGTATTCATAAGTATTGCCCAAACTTCCCAAGCTTATGCCTTCCCCAGTGCGATCGCCTATTTTCCTGGTAATACTCAACCACTGGTGATAAAATTCAATCGCTCGCTGGTATTTGCCTAGTGATTGGTAAGCGTTACCCAATCCAGATAAAGATTTGGCTTCTTCTAAGCGATCGCCTATTTCTCTAGCTATATCTAACCACTGTTGATAAAACTCAATTGCTAGGTGGTACTCGCCGAGTGACTGATAAGCATTGCCCAAACTTCCCAAAGAAATGACTTCCCGATTGCGATCGCCTGTTTCTCTGGCTTTTTCTAAACACCGCTCTTCAAACTCAATGGACTCAATATTATTTAGTCCCCCGGATCTTATTACTTCTGTCATTCTCTATAGAAATTTTTGATTGATAAGCTGTCGATTATACAATTTTCTGTGGCTTGAGCACAGGATAAATGCAACTTATGTCAAAATCGAGAAATTCTTTTTCAATATCAAACTTTATTATATACGCAGCATCCCGATGTATAAAAGGCTTTTATTTCTCTTTGCTAACAATCACACGAATATATCGTGCTGAAAAACTTAGCTTTCTCAAAAGATATAAAACAAACCAAATTAATCAGCAGCAGCATAATCTGGCAATACGTTGAGTTGTAAATTCACAGCACTTAGATAATTTTGATCGTTTAAAACTTGTGATGGTAACTTATCTGCATTCACAGCAGCTTTAACCAAATCTTTCGCAAGAATATTTCTATTTTGAGTTTTAAGTATTAGCGCTTCTCCGCTAGGAATACCATGTTGTTGCAGACCTCCTTGATAAGCAAAAGCAACTAGATTTGAAGGCTGGAGGTAATTCGCAGAAGTCGAGTTAGTAGATAAATTATTAGAGTTAACAGCTATTGTTTCACTGTTGTTGATAGTAGCTGTTTGAGCGCCACCAATTCCAGGTACAAGAGTAATAGAAGCAAAAATCAGTGCAGTATTTATTAAGGTAGCAAGTTTCATAAGTTATATTTAGGTAAAATGCGATCAGTGTTCCTTAGTAATAGAATCCTCTTTATTATTAATCTCAGCTTCCTTCAATCAGGTCATCTGATCGGTTGATCTATGACTCACCCAAAAGGGTGAGCTAATTGAGTGACACAAAGAGCAATAAAGACTTGTTAAGCCTAGATATAGAAAAGATTAGTTGAAATTTTCAAGTACTGAACTGAGGCGAGTTGAACATTTATGCAATTTTTCAATTCGCCTTTTGAGTTCCCCTAAAAAAGCAGAGATTGCTGCAACAGATGACTCAAACACGCCCATTTACCCAAGCTGAATCGTAAGTATTTCCCAGGATGTTAGAGAAAAACACTTCGTACTGCTTTGCTAAAGCGTCTCTACGCACCTAAAATTCTCGCTTGGGAGAAAAAACTTGACGGCAAAGCGCTTTTGTAGTATATTTGTACTATAAAAGCGCTTAAATGTTGCATAAAACTTTACCACTCCCGACTACGCCAATAGGAGAGTACAAAATAAATGAAGCTATCTAAGGTAGACTTGAGCAGTTTAGTAGCGATCGCTCACTCTGATGGATATTTGCAGTTGTTGCTCGACCGAGGTAACGAACTAGAGTTTTTGGAAATTCCGGCCCCGATACAAGCTTATGAAGGATTGCAAGAACTGAACGAGGCGATCGCCGAAACGACTGCATTACCCTTTGAAGAAGAACCAATTGTCATGCTACCAGTTGTCTCATCAATGGCTATGGCTGTAGGCTACGATCACAACGAACAGATTTTGCAAGTTGAGTTTCAAAGTGGAGCGGTTTATCAGTACTTAGGCGTAGACGAGGATACTTGGGAAGATTTACATTCCTCTGACTCAATTGGCAGCTTTTTCAATCAAGAGATTAAAGGTAGATATGACTGCGATCGTCTAGATAATGCAGATTAATGATTAATAACTGCATACAGGGTTTTCAATAATTCTTGCGTTGTATAAGGTTTAGGTAAAAAGGCTGTATACTCAGCAGTCTTATCGATCGGTACTTGTTCACTTGTTGCCAGTCGATTTACAGCAATAATCGGCAACACTAAACATAATACTAGTAACGCTTTCTTCAGAGACAATAGAAAAAGCCTATATAATATCAACGCAGTTATGACAACCACACTTACCTCTGCTGTTAAACCAAGAGCCGAAGATAGTTTTGCCATTACCTTTGCGCCGTTATCTCTGGAAGAAATCTATGCTAAATCTGACGATCCAGCCAATGGTGCTGTGGTTGTGATGAGTGGTATGGTTCGCAATCAAACCGATGGTAAACCTGTGATTGCTCTAGAGTATCAAGCTTATGAACCGATGGCATTGCGGATATTTTATCAAATTGCTGCTGATATTCGCTTATCTATGTCTGATGTGAATCGAGTTGCGATTTATCATCGCGTTGGACGTTTGCAAGTTGGGGAAATCAGCGTTTTAGTAGCTGTGGGTTCTCCTCATCGGAGTGAGGCGTTTGAAGCTTGCCAATATGCTATTGATACACTCAAACATGAAGCACCCATTTGGAAGAAAGAACATTGGGAAGATGGTTCTAGCACTTGGGTGAGTGTTGGTGCGTGTGAAACATCAGGAGAAAATTGTTGATTTGAAGAAGAATTCAGAAATCAGAATTCAGGAGTCAGATTGACAAAATCTTGACAAGCACAGGTAAACTGCTATGCCCTTTTTTGAAGTGTATTGAACTCATCGACACCACTCGCCAAAACATTGAAAACCGCAAAACTTCGTTGACTGGTGTCGATTGTTTCCACAGTAAGGGTTTCAGGCTACAAAATTGATTGCTTATTGATAATTAATTGATATTTGTTGACAAAACGAACTCTGCAATCTCTATACGATTCCCGCCGGGATCTCGGAGGAAAAACCGCACGCATCCTGGAAGTGGTCGTTGATCGGGAATAATTTCTATCCCATGCTCTTTTAGGTGTTCTTCAAAGGCGTTCAAGTTATCAACTTGGAAACAAAAATGCCGTCTAGATGCTTGGTTATTGGCGTTTTTCTCTCTACTAACGTGCAGTTCAATGTCTCCCAACTTGTACCACGCTCCTGAATCATTTTTGATGATATCAGGTCTGGCAATTTCAGTCAGTCCCAAAACTTCGCTGTAGAAAGATAGCATTGCTTCCTCCACTTCAAAAGGATAGGTTACTTGAATATGATGAACTGCATTAAGCTTCATAAATTTTTCTCCTAATTTGGGTTAAATTTGGTACTGCTATAATCACTTTTTGCCCTAATACTGGCGTATTTGTAAAGTTTTTCTGTTCCGACTCACCAAACATCTATACGACAAGCTTTCCCATACTGATGCGTTCTTCTACGAGATAGCCAAGTTTTTTATAAAACTCAACTGCTTCTGCGTTGGAGACACGAACTTGGAGATTGATTTTGAGGCATCCCATCGCTATCAATTCCTTCTCTGCGTGCTGCACTAGCTTGCTACCAATACCCTGCGGTTGATACTGAGGACTGACCGCAACTGTGTATAGCCAACCGCGATGCCCGTCATATCCTGCCATGATAGTGCCTACAATTACAAAGTTAATCTCAGTAACGAAAAACAACTCAGGCTGTACAGCAAGCTTCTGACTGATTACCAATTTTGGGCTGCTGTGCGACGGGTTATTAGGAAACACCTCATCCCACAAAGCGCTGACTAATTCAGCATCAGATTCTTGATATGGTCTTATATTCATCTACATCTCTAAATCAAAAGACTTGCCTTTGCACATTGTTTGTGAAATACTACTCTTTAAACTACGGCAAATAGATATGTTTTAAGTAATATTGTACAAAAATTACCATAAAACATCGCGTCATGAAAGCAATTACAGGCTAATCCTAAGATGACAAACACAGAAATTCGTACAGATCGAGTTAAAGTCCCTAACGGAGATTATATGGCTGCGCGAAAATTTGCCACAGAAAATCCGAAATTAGTGCGATTAGTTCTTGAGGAGATAGATAACACAGGTCAATGGAGTGAGAAAAACCGATCAGAAGTTGTAAAACTGACTATTCCTCACCTGAAAATTGATGAAGATATTTTAACAACAATGGTTGAAAGGCGAACTTACGGGTTAAGACCAATTACGCCAGAAATCATGGAAAATCAACATAAGATTGCAGATTTGTTTGCCAAAGAAAAAGTTATTTTTAAACCTATTAATATCAAGGAAGCGATGCTGACTAGCGAACAATATGCAGCTATCACACCATAAACCATTAGCCAGAAATAGCGCCAGGAGATAGGAAAATGGAAGTTTTTTGGTATTTGCCGACACAGGGAGATGAGCGTTATTTAGGTACTACAATCGGCAGGCGACCAGCCACTTATCCCTATATGCAGCAAATAGCTCAGGCTGTTGATAAATTGGGCTATGGTGGGATGTTGATTGGTACTGGACAAAAACAAGATACTTGGATTGTAGCTACTTCGTTAATTTCAGTTACAGAACGCTTGCGGTTTCTTGTAGCCTTTCGTCCAGCAATTATGTCGCCTTCTTTGGCAGTCAGGATGGCTGCGACTTTTGACCAGATTTCTAACGGTCGAATTATTCTGAATGTTGTCACTGGTGGCGACACAAAAGAACTTGCTAAAGATGGGATTTTCTTAGATCACGATCAGCGTTATGATCTCACGGATGAGTTTTTGACAATTTGGCGATCGCTCATGCAAGGTGAAGAAGTAAGCTATAGTGGTCGCCACTTGCAAGTTCAAGGCGCAAAACTCCAATTTTCTCCCGTACAAAAGCCTTACCCCACCTTATATTTTGGTGGTTCTTCAGATGCCGCTCTCCAAGTTGCTGCCAAACACATTGATGTGTATTTAACTTGGGGTGAACCACCAAATCGAGTTGCTCAAAAGATTACAAAGGTACGCCGATTAGCAGCAGAACAAGGTAGAACAGTCCGCTTTGGGATTCGGATGCACGTCATAGTCCGCGAAACTACGCAAAAAGCTTGGGATGCAGCTAATGAACTGATTCAGTATGTGGATGATGAAACCATAGCAGCTGCACATCAGCGATTTACTCAGTCTGAATCAGAAGGGCAACGCCGCATGGCCCAACTGCACAATGGCGAGGTTGCCTCCGGCACGCTACGCGAACGCCAAAACTTAGAAATTAGCCCCAACTTATGGGCAGGTGTTGGCTTAGTGCGTGGGGGCGCTGGGACTGCCTTAGTCGGAGATCCAGAGACAGTTGCAGCGCGAATGTTAGAATATACCGATTTATGAATTGATACCTTCGTTTTCTCAGGGTATCCCCATCTCGAAGAAGCCTATCGAGTCGCAGAATTATTATTTCCCAGGTTGCCGTTACAAACTCCGGCGATTGCATTACCGCAGCAGGTTGCAAGTACATTCAGTGAATTTGTTACCAACACAGATTTACTCAAACCACAGCCTGTGTAAGCAATTCAAAATTCCAAAAAGCATGAGTCCGAAAAAACCTCAACTTAGACCGGCTAACTTTTTCTAAAGCAAGTTTTGCAGCAAAAAGGCTCAAGCATTCCTGCCTGAGCCATGACTAAATTCAATTTATAGACTAGCTTCAAGAGCTATATCTTCCGATCGGTAGTGGATAAGTTCAGTTAAAATTTCTGGCTATACTAATGTAAGATAATTATCTGGATGATGTCTAGGTTGAAATCTATAACCTAAACAAAGTCTAAATTACTAAAGCTAAAAGTTGGGAAACTCCGGTGAAATTCCGGGACTGTGCCGCAGCTGTGATGGGATCGCCCAAGTCAGAATGCCAACTCTCAGGATGTCCTGAAGACACACTCACCGTCTACTCCCTGCGTTGCACGGGGAAGGAGTTTTAAGTTTGGTTTCTGGATTTGCCACTTGTCCTGGCTTGTTTTATGCTACTCCCGCCGCAGATGGTATATTATCTCGCGTTAGAATACCAGGTGGAATTATTAGTAGTCAGCAATGCCGTGCGATCGCAGATATAGCAGAACAGCATGGTGGCGGCTATATAGATGTGACTAATCGAGCCAACCTGCAAGTTCGTGAAATCCGCACGGGGATAAATGCTGAGGTTCTGAAGTACCTCCAAAAGATGGGATTGGGTTCTGACAATACTCTTGTAGACCAAATCCGCAATATTATGACCAGTCCAACTGCTGGTATCGATCCCCAGGAATTAATCGACACTCGCCCTTTTGTCCAAGGTTGGGATGATTATATTACAGCACATCCGGCGCTTTCGGGACTCTCGGCAAAATTTAGCGTTTGCTTTGATGGTGGTGGGATAATTCAGGTGGGCGATCGCTTGAATGATATCACCTTTGCAGCTGTCTTAATTAACGATAATGTTTACTTTTGCCTCTATCTCAGTGTCGGCGAGAAGGGTCAACCGCCCAGCGATACGGGAATTTTGTTACCACCAGAGGACTGTTTGCCTGTCTTAGCAGCTTTGGCGGATGTCTATCTAGCTTATAGTCATACTCCGAGTAAACGGCGGCTACGTTTGAGAGAGTTATTGAATACTTTGGGTTGTGAAAATTATCTCCAAGAAGTTGAGCAGCGTCTACCTTTCCCCCTTTTATGCAGTGAAATAAGAAAAGACCTACTCCCCCAGCAAGGCAAGAGGGAAAAATATCACCATATTGGCATTCATCCCCAACGTCAGCAAGGCTTATTTTACATTGGTGTTGTCTTGCCCCTTGGTCGATTGGAGAGTAGACAGATGCGGGGTTTAGCAGATTTAGCAACGAAATACGGTAGTGCAATCAGGCTAACCCCTTGGCAAAATTTGCTCCTTACAGATATTCCTCAGCAATGGGTTGCTGATGTCCAAAGTGAAATTGCTTTCTTAGGATTAGATTCCTCTGCAACCAACATCAAAACTGGATTAGTTGCCTGTTCTGGAAAAAAGGGTTGCGCCGCTTCTGCTACGGATACCAAAAGTCATGCGTTGACATTAGCAGAGTATCTTGAAACTCGCATTACTCTCGATTACCCAGTTAATATCCACTTTAGCGGCTGCGAAAAATCTTGTGCCCAACATAGCAAGAGTGATATTACTCTGCTTGGTGTCAGCTTCAATGCTGACAATGAAACTGTGGAAGGATATCACATTTATGTTGGTGACAGCAAGCATAAATTCGGACGCGAACTATATCAATATGTAACTTTTGCCGAACTACCTGCATTAATAGAGCGGATGCTATATGTATATAAAATTCAACGCTTAAATTCTGATGAGTCCTTTGGGGAATTTGCTAATCGATATCCACCAGCACAATTACAGCAGTTATTTAATAAATACTGAGAAAATGGAACCACAGATAAATACAGATAATTGATTCCTCCCTTTCTCTGATGTGTTCTCTGCGCCTCTGCGGTTAATTAAATTAGATATTCTTCTATTGAAAAAGAAGTATTTATACTAACAAACAAATTAATCCAAAATCTAAAATCCCAAATTTAATGCCCGACTATATCCGAGATGCCAACGAAATTTACCGTAATTCCTTTGCAATCATCCGGTCAGAAGCGAACTTAGATGTGTTGCCACCGGATGTAGCAAAAGTTGCTGTGCGTCTAATTCATGCCTGTGGGATGACGGATATTGTCACTGACTTGGGATATTCACCAACAGCAGTACAATCCGCAAGGGCAGCATTAGCCGCAGGAGCGCCAATTCTGTGCGATTGCCGGATGGTTGCCGATGGCGTTACCAAACGGCGGTTGTCTGCAAACAATCAAGTTATCTGTACCCTCAACGAGCCAGAAGTGCCAGAACTTGCCCAGAGTATGGGTACTACAAGGTCGGCAGCAGCTTTAGAATTATGGCGATCGCACCTAAAAGGCTCAGTAATCGCAATTGGCAATGCGCCCACCGCCCTGTTCAGACTGCTAGAAATGCTCGATGCAGGAGCGCCCAAACCTGCGATTATCTTAGGCTTTCCAGTGGGGTTTGTTGGTGCAGCAGAATCAAAAGCTGCATTGGCAGCAGACAGCATAAATGTACCATTTTTAACCTTACACGGTCGGCGCGGTGGGAGTGCGATCGCGGCAGCAGCAGTTAACGCCCTGGCAACGGAGGAAGAATGAATATGCAACCCAAAGGTAAAGGTCGTCTCTATGGAATTGGTGTCGGCCCAGGCGATCCCGAACTATTGACCCTCAAAGCGCTGCGGTTATTACGTGCGGCTCCTGTAGTAGCCTATCAATCAGCCACAGATAAAGAAAGTATTGCTAGAGCGATCGTCGCGCAGTATCTTCCTGGCAATCAAATCGAGGTGCTATTTCACCTCCCCCGCGCTTTAGAACCAGAAAAAGCAAAGTCTATTTATGACCAGGAAATTCAACCAATCGCCGACCATTTAGCAGCCGGTCGAGATGTTGTGGTGCTATGCGAGGGCGATCCATTTTTCTATGGCTCATTTATGTACCTGTTCACGCGGTTATGCGACCAGTACGAAACAGAAGTTGTCCCTGGAGTTTCTTCGCTGATGGCTTGTCCGGTAGCCTTGGGTGTACCTTTCACCTACTACACTGATATTCTCACCGTCTTACCAGCGCCATTACCAGCAGAAGAACTGACTACACATCTGCTGATGACCGATGCAGCGGCAATAATGAAACTAGGTCGTCACTTTACCAAAGTACGAGATATCTTGCATAAATTAGGGTTAGCATCACGGGCAAGATATATTGAGCGGGCATCAACATCACAGCAACGCATCGTACCCCTGGATGAAGTTAATCCAGATGAAGTACCCTATTTCTCAATGATTGTGATTCCTACCAAGAATCGACTATAGTTCTTTGTTAAAAAATCGAAAATCCTAAATAGAATAACCTCCTGGCAGATTAAACCAGGAGAGTTTAAAAAAATGGATTCATCTTTACAAGCGTTGTAGTAGGCTCAAACCGTGGCTGTCAGTACCACAGGTATTGAAAAGAAAGTATTCATCAGCTAACTTTTGCACTTGTTCTGATTCCGAGGTGCTGGGTTTCCAGGGGTTAGGGTTATTGTAAGCGTAGAAAGTTTCCACACCATCGATCCCCTTTTGCGCCGCAGCTGGAATTAAATCGAAAAGCGATCGCTTGTAACGAGCTGGATGAGCCAGAACTGCCAATCCCCCAGCTTCATGAATAGCGGCAATCACGTTACTTGCCTGATATTCTTGGCCTGTACTCGCCCTTCTTTGCAGATAGGGTTTCATACTAGGGTGTTCTGTTGCAAAAGCATAAGCCAAAATGTGAACTTCTATATTTAAAAGGTTGGCATTGATTTCTACGCCACTCCACAGGTGAGGAATGGTTGCATCAGGATTATTCCACTTCCAATCTTCTAACCAAGCAAGGGCCGCTTGATAGCCGATAATACCATGATGATCGGTGATGGCTAACCCTTTTAGCCCAATAGCGATCGCCTGCTCGATCAATGCACTTGGCTGCAACCTTCCATCCGAGTGGACAGTGTGCATGTGAAAGTTGAATAACCTTGGACAACTATGTGCATCAATGTTACTAAATACTTGCTTCAAAAGTTCTGCCGAAGCTGTAGTACGGGCCAAATTTACAACCATAACCCCCTCTGAAGAAAAACATATTTTCTTAACACACCAAAACGCCACATTTTTAGATGAGAAAGAACTAACACTAAAAATTAGTATCGGCTGCTACTTTCTCAGCTTTATCAGCAAATTTTTCAATATGTTAAGACTACGTTAGCAAATCTTAATCTCAGTAGTCATGAGTATTTTCGAGTACTTTATATTTAAGTAGTAATAAATATTGCATCCAAAATCCCATAACTACACCTGTAGCATCTGTGGTAAATGACTTAGATACATAGGTTTAGTAGAGTAATTATCTATAATCAGCCGGAAATGCAACTATATACTGCGTATACAAAACATTATTTATCTCAGTAATTACAACTTTTGTCTAATCAATAATGAATTCAGCGTAGGCGTAGCCCGCCGCAGGCATCGCCAAAGTCAGAAAATTCTGTGATTGAAAACAGATAAGGGACTGACAAATAAAAAAATATCCAACTATTTATTGTGGGGTGGGCGACACGAGCGCCCAGTAGCCAAAGGCGCTCATGTTGCCCACCCCACAAGATTGGATAATTTATTTCTTAGAAGTCCCTAATTATCTACAATAGCTCACAATAAAACTAGCGATCGGTTGCAAATCACTCTGAGTTTTCACCGAATCTAGAAAGTCTCTCTCCTCAAAGGAGAGAGGCTTTGAAACCCCCATTCCCTCGTAGGGAAGGGGGGCTGGGGGGTTAGGTTTCCGAGGCTTTGATGTTACGAAAAATACTTTTCAAACACCCTCTTAAGTCCCCTGCTTCTATTACAGCAGATTGCGAGTTGGTGAGGTACAAAAATACCCCACCCTAACCCTCCCCGTATGTATTGGCTACGGTGTACACACAAGTCGGAAATAGCTGATTAACCAGGCTTTTAACCCACCCTAACCCTCCCCGATGCATTGGGGAGGGAACTAGATTTTCCGGTTTCCCCCCTTGCCAAGGGGGGATTAAGGGGGGTAATTCTACTTGTGTGTACACCGTAGGTATGTATTGGGGAGGGAACTAGATTTCTTTTTCCCCCAATAAACGGGGGGATTAACGAACTTTGGGGGTTTAAGTCCCCAGCAAGACAGGCAGCCCGTTTTGGGTCGGTGTCTGTCTTGCAAAGTTGCTCCTCTTGGGGAGACCCCAAGACCGCACTTTGCGCTAAATCCCCGTCGCAAAACGTAATTGCGAATGGGCGAAAAAGCGAATTGTTTTAAGGGGGGTAATTCACCATAGCCCCAAGCAAGCGAAGGGTGTACTTCATTTACTTGCAAAGTGCTGTAAGCAGCGCGAATTGAAGCCTCAGCTAAATCAAGAGAAGTTTTGTGGACCCAAACCGTCCCCACAACAGCACTCAACTCTTAGAGACGCTCTCGCGTTCGTCACAAAACTTAATTACAAATTACGAATTACGAATTATTTTAATGGGTGCGCCTAATTTAGTCTTGGGTGGTTCTCATTAGAACCTAGTTAAAAAGAGGCTTTGATACTTTTCAAAGATGTGTTTTAGCTAAAAGCCGAAGGCTCAAATGAGCAAAGAGCCTTCGGCGATTTATGAATCTACTAGCCTTTCGAGCCTAACTCTATTTGCAGGAGTTAATACTCTTTGTAAGTAGAGTTTAACGACTAATTGGTACCAGCTAACACGAAACCACCAGAATTAGAAGAACGCGGAGTGGTAGACGCGCCAAGAATCGATTGAGTCACGGTGTTTGAACCAATTGCTTGAGCATCGCCTTCAGAAGTAGCTAGGTTGCCCTTTACGGTTAAGTTAGACTCAACAGTTTTTTTAACTGTTAATGTTTCGTTGAAATTAGAAGAACTACTGCGATTGAACCCACCAATAACTTCTTCAGAAGTATTTTCCAAGTAGTTTAGATCAGAAATAATCATTTGAGTTTTTCCTGGGAATTGTAATCTTTTTGGGTCTTTTTGTCGTAATCAACTTGTTTTGTTGCCTACATAATTACTATAGTTTGTTTTCCCGAAAAGTCAATCTTTTTTTGAGTAATTTTTGATTTAAAAACTAATATGCTTTTATTGATTTTTCAATATATATGCAATATTTAATAGCCATCAAGTATTGCATAACAAAATCAGGTAAGATTGAATATTAATCTTACCCACAAAGACTTTTAGCGATTTAAATTAGTTTTTAAATCGTATTAAAATAGCACGATTTAAATGCGGTTATAAAATGCTAAAAAGAAAACATTATTAAATTTGTAAGTAGAAAATACCAGCGTTGATGGTATTTTTTAAATCTATAAATACCTCCCCTGATTTGTCGTAATCGGTTTAAGAGCTTGTAGTGGTGCAGCAGCAAATACAGCCGCTGCAATATTAGGACGACAATCTTTGCGGTACTGGAGTCCAAGATATCCTGACCACATCTCTCAAAGCCTTATAAAACCTAGATTTATGTGTTTCGGACTGTGCCCAAATTATTAGCCACCAAAAAGTATCGAAACCTCTTCTGGGTAAAGATTACGAAATATGCGATCGCAAAGCTTATGATAAATGTGAGGATCGCAATGTTTTTACTAATAGTCCCACCAAACAGAAAAGTATCTTGGTAACAACGCTGATTTGAGAATGGAGCGATTGCAATCTGCTGTAAAAGGAATTCTTTTTAGATCAAAGCTTTCGTGAGTTGATCCCTGTGTAAATTCTCCCGAATCCCAATCACCAGCCCCCGGTATTTTATCCAGATGTTAATTGTGAGCAAAATTTCCTGACTGAAAATTAGTTTCCATGCTCTTGAATAAAACCTGACGCTTTTCGACAGCCTTGTGGTCAACAGCTTTGTCGTTAGTAACATTGTGTGACATAATTGTATCTACCTTGCATTAAGTCGTAAATTATGGGCAAACGGAAGCCATAGCAGTTGTGTGATCAATACCTGACAGTAAAAAGATCACAACTGCACTATATGATTAACCATAAAAGGTTAATCAGAGGTTTACACGAGGTGCATTTAAGGTCTCGGTAGTGTCCTGGAATTTCGCTGATTCTGGGATACTATCTTGAGCATAGCTATTTAATTGCTTAAAAAGCACTAACTTGATAAGCGTCTAACACGAAAAAATCAGGTGATTCAAGAATCTGATCTGATTATTCTCATGTCTATGACTTTTCTGCAAAAGGCTATGCAAAGGCACTTAAATTTGTTGAAAGGGTAATTTTTATTTTTCCCACTTCTCCAAATTTCACGCTCATAAGTCTTAACAAAACCTTTACCTGATCCAATGAAACAGGCATACTACCTGAGGGAGTAGCTTCAGTCTCAAGCCTTTAACCTCCAGGATTAAAAAGCTGGCTTCGAGCCATCTAAAGTAAAGAGACAAGAAAAACTAGAAAGTACATCTTTTTAAGATATTATTACTAGTCAACTAAACTCTCACTGAAAAAATACAATAACTGCTTGGTTTTCTTGCAAGATACCAAAGTTAATCTTTTTCTAGCCGTGTCTAGCATCTTTAAGGTAACGTTCAAACAATTATGTAAGTTTTATTATACCTCCGAGAGCGTAATGATTGCGAGTGGTTAAACAGAAGACATCTCCAGAAATTAAATATGCGTTACCCAGAACCCTTGTAGAGACGTAGCAGTGCTACGTCTCTACATTCTTTTTCAAAGATGTCTAGACTTTTGCCAGAAGCATATACAAACGCGATTTGATTCCTGAATTGACTGGGGTACACAGGGAACAGGGAACAGGGAACACGAAAGAAGAGAATAGATGTGTACTGAAGTGTTTTCACGCAATCAATGGGCATTCAATATCAATGTAATAAGCTTACACTGATCAACTGAAAATTTGAAGAATTTATAGTTTTTTCATGTAAATATTTCTGAAATCTGATGATAATAAATAATTTTTACCCCGACCATACAGCTATTAACTGTATATTAGATGGCTGAGTCCCAATCAGAGTTAGCATTTTGAGTGCTGGCTGGTTGAGACTGACACTAAGAAAACCTCAAAAGCTCGTGTCGCCTCGTTCCCAGCCTGGAGGCTGGGAATGTATATAGGCTGTGCCTCTGGTCAAGCCACTGGAGGCGGAGCCTTCTAGAATGGGTTAAGAGCCTAGAGGCTCTTAACCCATGAGGACAAGCATTGTATCTTAACTTAGTGTCATTCGGAAATGATCCTTTGTTTGGTGGTGCTGATACTTTAACTGGCGACCAAGGCGCAGATTTATTTGCCTTCCAGTTTGGAGAATCAACAGTATTAGCAAGCGATCGCATTACAGACTTGGAATTTTCCCCTTTAGAGTGTCGGGAAAGGGGTTATGTTTTTCGTGGTCTTTTCCAGATGAGGTGAAAAGTCAGGTGAATCATTATACCCCTCGCGCAATTCCAAAAGAATCTCCCTTCAAGGTGACTCCCAAGGGTTCTACCACTACCTGGCGGGTAAGGGACGCTTCAACTCTTCCTGCAATCACAGCCGAAAGTTGATGTTCTCTTGCAAGCAGGACAATTCTCTCTGCATCCTGCTCTGACTCTGTATAGAATGCGAATCCTGCACCGTAATTGAACACTGAAAGCATCGTCTCAGCCCCACCCTCAAGATGACTTTCAACAAATGTAAATATCTCTGGTACTGGGAGCATCGTTTCAATGACATACCGAAGCGGCTTCACCGACCTCATCAGCTTTTGCCAGCCATGACCAGTGATATTCTCCATCGCCGTGGGACGAATTCCCTCACTAAGCACGCCCTGTACAAGGGGCGTATAAAGATACGACGCAGCATTCATTGCTTCCCATAACTCCTGCCCACTTGGGAGTTTTGTTCTATAACCATCAGGGAGCGACTCAGCAAGCTTTCGCAATGGGGTAAAGCCGTTCTCATGAGGCCCCGAACTTTCGACGAGAACAATGGTATTGCCGGCATCCAAACGCGAGCTATCAATAGGAGCAACACCAGCCGGCATAACCCCAAAAACCGAGCCGGCAATGTCGAGCCGCCCTGGAATCATCTTAGTTTTTAGTTGAGGAGTTTCTCCTGAAAGATAAACACACCCCACGCGTTTGCACCCCTCAACGACTCCATCCAGAAACCCATCAAGGAAAGCGGGGGTAAAAATTGTTTCAGGAGTACTCGACGGCAGATAAAGACCGAGAAGTATAGTCTGCATACCTGAAGTTGCAGCATCGTTCGTCAGACACGAGACGATCTTGATACCAATATTCCACCAGAATCGTCGAAGTTCTTCTTCGGAAAGGTCGTCAGGGCGGGTATCGTCTGCGGTGCCCAGTCCTTCGGGGACAAGTGTCATAGAGAGTTCTCTAGCCCCCGTCTCCAGAAACGGAGCGAGGTTGAAACTGAAAGCGTTAGCGCTTGCTCCCAGACCTGACGCGGGCACGATGCCATAAGCGCTTGCAAAGCCAAGTGTGCGTTTTGCCGCATCGATGAAGCGTCGTTTTGCAGCATCGAGAGTATCGTAATCGACTTGATCGAGAGCTTGAGCCATCAGGTTGCGTTTTAAGTTAGGAGTTAGGAGTTAAAAGTTAGGAAAACTTATAACTCATAACTGATAACTCCTCACTTTAAAATACCTCAAAATACCTCATCTTCAATACCACGCCACCATTCCCCCAAATTCATCAAGTCTTGGTAAATATCTTCTAATTCTTTGATGTAGGCATCATTTGTCAGGGTGGCTCGACGCTCTTGCAATTTTTTGAGGCGCAGTTGTACCAATACCCAAGGTTTAGAGATGCTATTCGTTGCTTCGATGTATTGCGCTAGTTCTTTGCTATCCATATATTTTATATTTTGATTTTCATGTCACTACTTTTATTTAGGCGATGTCTGTCCCACTACTGGAAAACAGAAAAGGGAGAAATTAAAAAGAACTTCTCCCTTTCCTATTGGGCTTTCTGCTTAAACTTTTGTAAATTGACTTATTGCTTCTACTTTACATAGTCTGGCACAAGCCGCGCAGACGTATTTAGCTTTGCCATTCTCAAAAGGTAAGAAGCAGTTTACTAAGAGGCATCGCACTCAGTTCAAAACCGAAATTAATTAAGCTTTAGCTAAGTTTTCAGCAGCAAAGTCCCAGTTGGCCAAGTTTTCTAGGAAATTCTTGATGAACGCTGGACGGGCGTTTTTATAGTCAATGTAATAGGCGTGTTCCCAAACATCTAAGGTTAGGAGTGCCTTCTGACCATGAGCTAGGGGGTTTTCTGCATTTGGTGTTTTGATCACTTTCAGCGTACCACCATCATCGATCAGCCAAGACCACCCGCTGCCAAATTGAGTTGTAGCCGCGTTAGAAAACTCTTCCTTGAATTTGTCAAAACTACCAAAATCTTTATCTATTTTGGCTGCAAGTTCACCTGTGGGTGTGCCACCACCTTGTGGTTTCAAGGAATTCCAGAAGAAAGTGTGGTTCCAAACTTGGGCAGCGTTGTTAAATATTCCCACCTTAGAAGAGTCTTTAAAAGAAGTTTTGATCACCTCTTCCAGAGACTTATCAGCAAGTTCTGTACCTTCAGTGAGCTTATTGAGGTTGTCTACATAAGCTTTATGATGCTTGCCATAGTGATACTCGAAAGTTTCAGCTTTCATGCCATAAGGCTCTAGAGCATCCTTTTCAAAGGGTAGTGGGGGCTGTACAAATGCCATTGTGTTAAATCCTCTCTTTACCGGTTTCCAGTTTTAAGCTATTGCAGAAGCTTGGGACATTAATAGCTTTTATTTTTAGGGGTTTTATGTCTTTGATCGTGAAACATAAAACTTAACATCGTCATTCTACTACCAAAGTGAAGACGAAAACAAAGTACTTCGGTGATAAGTCAAATCACTAGGAATTCATGACTGTAAATAAAAATGGCTAATATCTCATAGCGAAAGGCCAATAATTAATTAGCATTTAGCAATTAAAGCTTTCATACTTCTACCTTGAGTAGGATTGATTGTAATATAATAAATCAGTCGAAAGCGAGATAAATTTAAGTATTAAATAATCTATAATTGTTAAACAGCAGCTTGATTTGCAAGAAAAATATAGCCAACAGTCAAATTATTATATATTTTTGTTTTTAAATACAGTTTTAAGGATGGTAAATGAATAATCACTCACCCACCACCCTTTGAAACTAAAAAACTAACAGCAAATCATGGTAATTAACACTGAGATAAACGCTGTTGGTAATAGTTAACGATTTTTGCCGTGACTTCTGACACGGCTAAACCATCAGTTTGCACTTCGATCGCATCTGCTGCTTTTTGCAAAGGAGAAACTTTGCGTGTACTATCTTTCCAGTCACGTTCGGCAATATCGTGTTCCAGCTGCTCTAAACTCACTTCAGGTTGACCTTGGGTGTTAAAGTCTTGCTGGCGGCGACGGGCGCGTTCACTCACAGAAGCGGTTAAGAAGATTTTTACTTCGGCATCGGGGAATACGTGAGTACCAATATCCCGACCTTCAGCAACTAAACCACCTTTTTTGCCCCATTTTTGCTGTTGTTTAACCAGTGCTTGACGGACAGCGCTTTGTGCCGCGATCGCCGATACTTGAGATGTTACCTCAATCGTGCGAATTACCTGGGTAACATCAGTGCCATCAATCCAAACCCGCACGGACGATTGTAAATCCTGGGTGGGAGTAAGTTCAATTTTACACTGGTTAGTTAATTCGGCGATCGCACACTCATCGTCAATAGCAATCTTCTTTTGCAATACTAACCAAGTGACAGCACGGTACATTGCTCCTGTATCTAAATACACTAAACTCAGGTTTGCTGCCACTTGCCGCGCCACTGTGGATTTTCCAGCACCAGCTGGGCCATCAATAGCGATAATGGGTTGACGATCGCGCAATATGATATTGTCAATCAAACGTGTAGCACCAAGACGAGCTGCGATCGCCAACATTCCTTCCTCCTCAACTTTTTCTAAAGACATCAACGTAGTCGGTTCAACCAATTCAATATATTCCACTGAGGCCGTGCTGACCATTGCCACTTCTTGCTGTACCACTGCTATCAACTTGTTACTATTGCGATCGCCTGCAATGAATGCAGCTTCAGCTCGTCGCAAGCCCCGATATAACACCGCTGCTTGCTCTTTTGCCGTTGCAGTCAAATATTGATTGCGAGAACTGAAGGCAAGACCCGACGCTTCCCGTACTGTTGGACAAGCAACAATCTCTACTGGCAAATTTAAGTCAGCTACTAAGCGTTTAATAATTGCTAGTTGCTGACCATCCTTTTCACCAAAGTAGGCACGGTCAGGCTGTACCAAGTTGAAAAGTTTGGTAACAATCGTAGCGACACCCTGAAAGTGACCTTGCCGAGAACGACCACACAAGCCTGTTATCATAGCAGATGGGGGGATAACTTGTGTAACCTTTGATTCTTGTATACTCTTCTGAGGAACTGCCATTTCTTCCGGAGTCGGTGCAAAAATGGCATCTACCCCAGCTTGTTCGCAAAGTTGTTGGTCTTGCTCTAAAGTGCGAGGATAGCGTTGATAATCCTCATTAGGAGCAAATTGCAGGGGATTGACGAAAATACTCACAATCACCGTAGAATTTTCGTGCCGCGCCCGTTGGATTAAGCTTAAATGACCTTGATGCAAATTTCCCATCGTTGGCACTAGACCGACTGCCGTCTGATACCGAGCAGTCATCTCATCTAATCTCAGATCCTCAGTAACTGCAATCAGCTTGTTTTCTGAGCAGTGTTTAGTTAAATAGCAGCGTAAAGCTGCGACTGTTGTCAGCAGGCGCACAAAAATACCCCTAGTTCTTATCGATCCCTCCCCCGTTAGTTTATATCCGAAATAGAGGAAGAGTTGATTGAACTAGGGGAATTAAGTGATACGGAACTGGGATAGGGGATAGATTATAGGTGACAGGTGATAGGGAATAATTCTTTCCCCTGTAACCTGTAACCTACTCGATTATTTCCCCAAGACTTCAATATGCACTGGTGCCACGCCACTGCCCATCATTCCCAAAATTCGAGCCGCGCCGGCAGACACGTCAATGACTCGACCCCGAATGTATGGGCCGCGGTCATTAATCCGCAACACTACAGAACGACCGTTGCGGGTGTTAGTTACACGCACTTGCGTACCAAAGGGTAAGCTGCGATGGGCGGCAGTCATTTCTTCTGGATTAAATCTCTGTCCGCTAGCAGTACGATTACCAGAACCGTCATAGCCGTAATAAGAAGCCATGCCGATCAAGGTGGCTCGCACTACTCCGACGGCAATCTGTTGAGGCAGCTTTGGTATCGATACTGGTTGACGTACTGGTAAATTAGCAATTTCTTTTAAGGGAGATGCATTGCCTAGTAGCCTCCGCAGGCGATTCGTTGCTTGCAATGCATCTTCCGCTAGATCGTTGGTAGTACCTGCTAATCGCGTACCTTCGTTGATTTCGACCAACTCTTCGCCATTAATTTTAATTACATAGCGATCGCCATCTTGTTGGACAGGGGCGCTTTTGTTTTGCGCTTGATTAGCAGTAGATTTTTCCCCTGCTTGCCAACTGACGGTAATCTGACTCGCGTCCACGTTTTCCCGATTCAACTGGTTAATCTTAGCTGCTATTACACTAGCTATCTCAACCGGGTCATTGTCAGCGGAGCTAATCTGGTTACTTGCATCTGTTACGTTGCCAGTATTTAATACATTTGGTGAATTGCTAGTAATAAGGGCGTACGATTGTACGCCCTCAGTATTGCCAATTGCACCAACTTTTTTAGTTTCAAAATTCGTATCTGATACAGAACTTAAAAAGGTGAGAACAGGTATATTTCTGATAAAAAGGGTTGCCGCCTTACGTCCTTTAATGTTGTGAGGATGAATTTCTGTAATCACAGCATCCAAGGTTTGTTTCCCTGCTGTTGATTGGTACTCTCCCACCTTAACAACATCAGGGGCGGGTGATTTTTGGGATGCTGGCGCATTTCCCTTGATGGTTTGAGTGCAACCGACTGAGGGTACTCCCAAAACAGCCATAAACAGGGCAACAATAGTCCACAAATGTCTTTGATTCATGCGTCCGTTTTTGAAAGCGACTGTAGAACTTAAGTTTTATAACTTGCGGGATTTTTCACTAATGAAAGTGATTTCCCTATTTGAAAAACTCGAACTCGTTCCGTTTTCACTTTGTTTTTTATAACTGCAACAGACTAACACGAACCTTTTGGCTTGGGGATCAGGGTTTTAGCGTAACTATTGCCCGCTTTCTCAAATTCTAATTCCGATTTGAAGGGCGAAACCTTCCTCAAAAGCGGACTTTGGCTATGTAACGCTTTTTTGTGTAAGTCAAAAATTTCTTCAAAAAATTTTATGTTTATTTCATGCCAAAGTGACGATACCCTATTCACATTGGTTGTAAAGGCTCGTAACTACTCGTGTATTCTAGATTACATATTTTTTGGCGACTTGCTCTCAGTCTATAGTATAACTTTAATTAAATAGCATCGGCATAAATACTTAAAGTAATTTATTTAAGGAAATATTTAGATTTAACTATGAATAACTCGTGATAGGAGTTACATCTTAAATAATTATGCAAATTAGTTTGAGTCTAATATCTTTTTTCAAAGTTTTTTCTACTTACATCAGTCATTACTTTTATTTTCACAACTAGACTAATACTGGTAATAAATATAACTTAATAGTAGAGTATTGCTGAGTATAAAAAAAATGGCAATACTCAAGTTAATATTTTTCAGGATTAATGACTTAAAAATTAAGAAAACTTTGCGATCGCTTAGATAAAAGATGTTTTGCGTAGCATATATTACAGGGTATTTTTGATAACCTCAGTAATTACTCAAGTATGATTTTTGAAAGCAAACTGTTTTTAACAAAATCTTTGTAGCTGTAGGGATGTACAGCTGCACCCCTTGTATATATAGTAGGTATTTTGGGAAATGCCATCAGCCTAATGACAAATCAAGGAGATTTAGAAATAGAACCATCGCCATTAAAAGCTGTTCTTAACGAGTTGCATTCCCAGTACAAGTCACTGCGGGAGGGTGCAGTCGCAAAATACATTCCTGAACTGGCAAAGGCAAACCCGGATTTGTTCAGCATTTGCATTGTGACAGTAGATGGTCAGGTTTACAAAGTTGGGGACTATGAACAACTTTTTACTATTCAGTCAATTTCTAAGGTGTTTGCTTATGGACTTGCTTTAGAAGATCATGGACTGGATTATGTTTTGACTAGAGTTGGCGTGGAACCGACGGGGGATGCATTCAACGCGATTATTTTGGATGAGCAATCGAAGCGACCTTATAATCCAATGGTAAACGCTGGAGCGATCGCCACCACCAGCTTAATCAAAGGTTCTGGCCCTACCGAACGCCTCAACCGAATGCTGGATATGTTTCGTCGATATATTGGCCGCGACGTGTTCGTTGACATTTCAGTTTTTACCTCAGAACGAAGTACAGGGCATCGCAACCGCGCAATGGCGCATCTGATGCTCAACTTTGGCATGATTGACCGGAACATTGAAGAAGCGCTGGATCTTTATTTCCAGCAGTGTGCTGTGATGGTGAATTGCCAAGACTTAGCGGTGATGGCGGCTACCCTTGCTAACAAAGGTATGAACCCCATCACCAAAGAACAGGCGGTAGATAAGCGTTACATTAAAGATATTCTGAGTGTGATGTACACCTGCGGAATGTACAACTTTGCAGGTGAGTGGGCTTATAAAATTGGGATTCCAGCGAAAAGCGGTATTTGTGGTGGGATTATTGCCGTTGTACCCAATAAGATGGGCATTGGAGTTTTTTCACCCTTGTTGGATGTGCGTGGTAATAGTGTGCGGGGGGTAAAGGTGTGTGAAGAACTTTCCCAACGATTAGGTTTACATCTATTTGATTGTTCAGGTCAAGAGGCGAAATTTGATTGAAAGCTGGAGAAGGCTGATTCTTGCTGCTCTTGGCTGGTCTACAATAGTATACACAAGTCCAAAAAGCTCAATTTACCTATTAGCGTAGGCGTAGCCCGCCGCAGGACATCGCCCTTTATAAACAACTTTTTGGCTTACTATTTAAGATAATATCTCAATCAAGCATCATCTAAACAAGATTAAATCAAGAGAGTCACAGATGGTTTCTTCCAACAGCAAGATAGGTATTATCGGCGCAGGGACATCAGGGGCTTATCTTGCAAGTTTACTTATTCAAGAAGGGTTTCAAGTTGACTTATTTGAAAAAGCTCCTGTAGTGCGTACCGATGGATGTGGCATTCTTATCGTCCAATCAGGTATGAAAGCACTTGATCAAGGAAACCCTCAAATCAGCCAAAAAATTATTAACTCAGGCGATCCTGTAAAATTATTCGAGTTTCGCAACCTTAAAGGTGGATTCATCAATTCAGAAACCGTCACCTATGCTGAAGATGAACTACCAGGAATGCTCGTACACCGGAAAGCAATTTTAGAAGCAATCCTCGATACTTTACCCCCTAATAATATTCATTTTAACGCTCAATTAGCTTCGATAACGCAGACTGAGAATAGTGCGATCGCACACTTTAAAGATGGAAGTCACTGGGAAGGGGATCTTATAGTGGGTGCTGATGGCATTCTTTCTAAGGTTCGGCAGTTTGTAGTTCCGAATGTAGAACTATACTATTTAGGCGATCTAGTTTGGCGTGGGATTGTGACAGATAATAGCTTCTGTCCAGAAGGAAACTTTTTTGTTTATGTACGCGGTCGGGGAATTTATGCAAATTTCTTTCATATTGGTGGAAATCTGACTCATTGGGGTTTCTTTGTAGAAAAAGAGCAGACGGATTCTGAAATAGGCGCACTACAACCGACTAATATATCTATTCCTCCCCAAGAATTAGCTAAACTCCCAGAGGATGCACGAAATGTGATTGAGTCAACCCCTGTGGAAAATATTATCTGTCGTTATTCCTATGACATCGATCCCCTGCCGAAACTCTATGATGGTCGTGTTATTTTAATTGGTGATGCAGCTCACGCGAAAAGTTCGACTCGCGCTAGAGGCATGACTTCAGGTTGGGAAGATGGTTTGTCTTTAACGCAACATCTCACCTCTAGTGCTAGTATTACCGAAGCTCTAGAAAATTATCAGACGGAAAGATTACCCATTGTCCACGAATATCAACGCACGAGTCGTGAAATGAGCCAGAAAATTGGTCGTCGTTAGTCAAGGTGAAACTCAAAGTAAAATTAGTTTTTATCTAAAATTAATGAGTAACGATCCTGTAATTAGCAAAGATATCATCACCCCGGCGATATCTCCCGATCTGGAGAAAGTTCCAGAAATTTTTACACGTCATATTGGCACTTGGAAAGGTGAGTTTATCAAAACTGATAAACGCGGACATTTTTCTGGCAGCTTTTTCGCTACTATTACCATCTTGATTGAGGGGAGTCAGTACCGACAAGTTAACAATTATGAATACTCAGATGGCTCTCATCTCCAGCTTAATTTTGAAGGATACTTTGAAGATAGGATTCTGAAATTGTTTTCTAGCAATTATTCTGATTTTTCTGGGATCGCTTTGGATACAGGCCAAGACACAATTCACTTTCGGATGACGAAAGCTCAAGATAACGCGCTGATTACATTTATAGAAACAGTGACTTTACTTGATGAAAATCACCGAGTTCGGAGTGCACAAGCTTTGAAAGATGGTATTTTTGATAGTATCTCTTTTCTTGAAGAAATTCGTTTATCCTAAATAGATTAGATAGTCCCAGATTTGAGCAAGCAAGGTTCCAATCGAGCAAAATTGTGCGATCTGTTCGCTTCTATGTGATAGGTGGAACACTGCAAATACTGGCGCACAATCTTGATCAAACTCCGTGCGATCGCTCTGTTATCACCTTTATTTGTAAGAGAATTAAACTGGTTCTGAAACTTGCTTATCCAGACGGCGAAACAAAAACAGCCAAAGCGGTAGAGAACTATTAATTGCAATTAGTCGCACTAAATGACCAGTTGTGACAATTTCAACATTATGATTCAATGCCAGGGAAACCAGGATCATTTCTGCCGATCCTCCTGGCGCTGTGACTAAAAGACAGGTTAACCAATCCCAAGAGGTTAATTGCATCGCAAGTATAGCAGCGATCGCTCCGGCTACGAGAGTCATTCCTACAGACATCAAGGCATAGGCAACAGTTCGCTTTCTAAAGTTGGGTTTGTCTCCCCAATATTCACCAATAGTAATTCCCAGGAGCATTTGACCCAATAAGTTAATTAAAGGCGGCGGACTAAAGCTAATATCACCCACAAAAGGCAGCCAATGTAGCAAAGGATTAAACCCAATACCAATCAACAATGCACCAAAGAAATCGCCGGCGGGAATTTTAAATAATATAGCTGGATAAACTACTAATCCAGTAATTAGGAGTACTAACAAGAGTAATTCTAGTTGAGATGGATCGAGATTGAGCCAAGCAGTGTTGATTGGGAGTGTTTGCGGATAGTAATTACCAGCTGATGTCCTAGCGATGAAGGGAATTAGAACAACTACACAGGTGACACGAATCGCCTGAACTAGGGCAACCAAGCTAACATTTTTATTGTAATCGGCAGCGATCGCTGCCATAATTCCTACACCACCAGGAACTGTAGCCAGCATTGCTGTAAATAGGTTGGTTTTGCTAACACGGGAGTAAATGTAACCGATACAGCCTCCACTTAGCAGCAGAAATAAGGTAAGAAAAATAAATATAGGAATACCGGAAGCAATACTAGCTAGATTAGCATGGGCATTGGAAGCGCCCACAGTTAAGCCGACAAGTGCCATTCCCACTTTTCTAGCAGTGCGATTAGGTTGGGGAGAATATTGATAAAAAATTCGACACCCTTGGAGAACCACTGTACCAGCGGCAATCCCGCCAAATATCCAGGCAATCCTGCCAATTTGGAACTTTGCGAGAAGTAAACCCAGAGGTAATGCCAGAAGCATTTGCAAGACAAGGACAATTAGTTGCTTCCCAAATAGCTGTTGTTTGGTAACAACAAGATTTTCATGAGTGTGTTTTTCCAGACTGGGAGTACCACTTACACTTTGGTTCATCGATACTAAGCTTTTTTTTAAGTCTAAGCTATAGGTGCAAAAGTGGATCTCCAGAGATGCGATCGCACACTACACATTACCAGAAACAAGCAAAATGATACAGGTGCAGGGTTTTAGTTCTAGTAGTGGGTTTATTTGAGATTTAGATTTAAGTCAGATTTGGTAGCTTGAGAGTTTGAAGCATAGATTATGGGCAAACTAACCTAGTGGTCAAATAGTCTCTATATAACTAGGAAAATATTATAATGCACGAACCCATCAATTACAAATTTATCAATCTTGATCAATTAAGAGATCAATCTGCGAACCACCACTCTAAAATACCCTTTCAACATCAAAATGAATATTTTGACCGCAAAACTGATGATATTGGACAAAAGCTTGAGTCAGATTTAATTAAGATTGTTCGCCATATTGCTCAAGATTCATATCAATCTGCACCACAATACCATTCATTTGAGCAAAGAGAAACCTATGACTTAGATAAAATTGCTTATAAAGTAATTGATTTTTCATCTCGCTTAAAATACGAATATTTAGGCAAGGAGTTTTCTCAACCCGAAACATTGTGGAAAGTTTTTTACAAAAGCTTGATTCGATTTGAAACAGCCGTTGACGCAGTAATTAGAAACATTATTAATCCTAAGCCTGAAGGTGAAACTACTCGACCTGTGATTATTCCAGCAGAAAGAGAACCCAAAGAACTAAACGAAGTAGAAAAAGAAGAAGTTAAAAAACGAGACAAGTATGCTTGCCTATGCTGTGGAGTCAATACCAAAGGTAAATTACAAATCGATCATATTAAACCCTTTTCTATGGGTGGTGAAACATCTAAAGAAAACTCACAAACTCTGTGTGTTACTTGCAATAGATGTAAAGGCCAGAATGAAATTGATTTTCGGTGTAATACAACAAAATTGAGTATTCCAAAAAATCTTGATTTATCAATTTACATCAGAAGGTGAAAAGGCTATCAAGGCTCTAACAAGAGTAGTTAACTTCTTTTACCATTGCAAAGCAGTTTCCAAAATTGATTGGGAGGTATATACTTACACTTACAACATATATTTGTATCCTAGTAACAAATCCTGAATGGTTGCTTCGACATAAAGCAGAACTTCTTAAATTAATTAAAAATAAGCTTGGTTGTCATGCTGAATACATCAATGTTACTACGATGAAATAAAATTACTAATTTTAAATTAGTATTGACTAGACTCATCAAAAATCGGGACTGAGAAATAAATCTCAGTCCCGATAAAAAAGCGGGCTAACCGCTATTTATATGGTTAACCCATGCAGCTTTGGGAACGCGCAGAGAAATTGTTATTGCAATACCAACTTCACATTGGCGTTTTGCAGACCGCGCTGTTTCACTTCAGCCAAAGTTTTGTTAACGGCATACTTTTGGTTGATGGAGTTGATCAACTCGGTTTGGTTGTGCTTCTTAGCAACGCCCCACAGGTCAGCGATTAGGTCAAAAGAACCATCGCCATTGCGAGACCAGCCGAGGTCATATTCGCCTTCCAACACGGCAACAATGTCCGAACGGACACGCTGACCGTTATAACCACGGACATCAGCTTCAGTCTTTACGCTGATACCGAGGTCGCGCAAGGAAGCCTTGAGGATTTCGGCATCGGTGATTTTGGTACGCAGGGTGCTAAAGTGAGACATTTGGGTTTCCTCCAATGAGAAGATTGAGAAAAACGACAACGGTTTGTTTTGGGCGAAGCCGCGCTTAACAGGATGCGGCTTTTCTTATAACTGCTAGCATTTTCAGCTAGCCTTTCCCCCTGGGATGGCAGAGGAAAGCTTTTAAAACTCCATTCGCTGATATTCAGCTACGGAGGATGCTGCGGGGCGTGCGCGCTGTCTGGCCCAATCTCTCAGAGCCGTTACTTGTTCTTGCATCGTTCGAGACAGCGGCAATGTTGCCTTCAGTGCAGCAATAATATCTAGTTGGGTGAACTCCCGATCTTGGGCAAAAGCTTCATACATTGCCGCAACGATCGCTTGTTCAACTTCTGCTCCAGAAAAGCCATCAGACATCTTGGCTAATTGCTCAAGATCGAATCGAGAGATGTCTTCACGGCGTTTGGTCAGATGAATATTGAAAATATCTTGCCGTTCTTCCGGTGTTGGCAGATCGACAAAGAAAATTTCATCAAAGCGTCCTTTCCTCAAGAACTCGCCAGGTAAGCGTTCTACTCTGTTGGCTGTTGCCATCACAAACACTGGTGATTTCTTATCTTGCATCCATGTGAGGAAAGAGCCGAAGATTCTACTTGAAGTCCCCCCATCAGAATCAGAGGAACCTCCACTACCAGCAAAGGATTTATCTAATTCATCGATAAATAAAATCGCTGGGGAAATAGATTCTGCTGTTTTCAGGGCGTTCCGCAGATTTGCCTCGCTTCGTCCCACCATTGAGCCGTCGTAGACTCGCCCCATATCCAACCGCAACAGTGGTAAACCCCACAGCCGGGAAGTAGTTTTGGCAATTAATGACTTACCGCAACCGGGAACTCCTAAAATTAACATCCCCTTTGGTTGAGGCAAACCATACTCTCTCGCTCTTTCCGTGAAAGCGTTAGAGCGCTGCTTAAGCCATCTTTTTAACTCTTCTAAGCCACCTACAGCATCAATTGTTTCATCTTCTTCAATGTATTCTAAGATGCCATTGCGCCGAATTAGTTGCTTTTTCTCAGATAAAACGATGTCTACTTCATCTTCTGTTAAACGCTCTTTAGTTACCTGTGCCTTACGGTAGACTTTCTCGGCTTCATCTTTAGTTAGACCCAAAGCAGCTCTGAGAAGTTTTTCTCTGGCTTCTGTTGTCAGACGCCGACCACGATTTTGCTCTATATGGTGAGTTAAGACTTTATTCAACTCAGCCATATCTGGCAATGTAAAGTCGAGAACAACAACTTCCTTTTCCAGTTCTATAGGTACTTGTTGCATTGGAGACATCAAAATGATGTTCTTTTGCATACCTTTGAAACTAGCGATCGCATCACGTAACGATCTGTTAGTTGCAGGCGCATCTATAAAGGGATGTAAATCTTTAAGAATAAATATACTTGGTTCTTTCTGCCGGATGATCCACTCAATCGCCGCCTCTGGAGACACAGTATTATGTTGGGTAACATTCCGGGGTTGACCATACTCAACAATACCGTGTGTCACTGTCCAAACAAATACTCGGCGCTGGGGCTTTAACAACTGGGCGATTGTGGAAATTGCTTGCTCGGCCCGCTCTTCCTCGGAGGTAACAAGGTAGATTAAAGGGTATTGAGCTTGAATTAGGATCTTGAGCTCTTCGTTCATACTTCGACCTACTTGAGACCTTATAGAGACAGTAGAGACATTGCTTCTGGTAAAGACAACCGAATCATGAATATTTATCTAGCAAGGAACTAATTCTTCCTCACCCTTGGGATTGGTTTCATCTCCATCTATCTCACCAAGAGAAAGACGCTCTTGACCAACTACTCCTGGTTGATTGCCTAAAGCAACCAGTTCCCCATCACGTAAGACTAGCGAGCTATCACAGGTTGGGCATGAATAAACTCTATGAGTCCGCCCATAAGAAGAATCTTCTAACTCGTCAACCAATTCTTGATTGGATAGGTAAAAACCAAGGGCACGTTCGGCAAGTTCTGACATTGGCTCGGAATCAACTGCTGAACGAATCTTCAGTTTTCTGTGCAACTCTGGCGATAAATACAAAGTGACCTTTTGCTTAGTTTGCGTTTGCATATAACTCTTTAACGGTCTTACCCGGGTATGTATATCAAGTTATCGGTTCTTTTATTGCTTGTCAAGACGGTAAAACGTTTTAACGTCAATTTCGTTACATTTATTTACAAAAAGGGGTGAAATGCTGTTTATTGAGTGATAAATCGCTCACTATAAACCTCTCAGAATTAATTAGAACTGACTTGGCTCTTTCAGAATTAATAAGGACTGACTTGGCTTATTTTTTAATAACTAGGAGCGTCAGCGGATTAAAGTTGAATACCTTTCCGGTTGTAAACAACTGATATCCACAGGAGATGCCAGCGAATGACAATAGCATAGAAAAAAGAGACACCGAGCCAATTACAACACCACTGGCGATGAAAAGAGCGATTCCTATGCCAATCAACACCCATCCAAGTTTCCGATTATCGCGCCCACCCCAATTCAGAGCTACTACGCCTCCCATACACAGCAAAATTCCAGGTGTGCTGCGTAAGTAGACGCTCACATAGATACTTGTACTTAAAAATGTAATGGCTGCTAGGATTAGTCCTAAGCCAATAAGCTTACTGGCAAGGATTACTTGTTCTTCTTCTTTACCGATGGTAGGCGGTGTAATTTTTGTTGGCGCGGAGTTTGGTGTAGGATTTTTTGTGGCAGATGCATAGTGCTGCTGCACCCTAAACATGAAAGTTATTTTGTCTCCTTGCCCAAGCGAAACTCTGTCTCCCGGATGCAGTGGAGAAAAAACTTGAGGCTGAAGTTTCGCACCGTTAATGTATGTACCATTAGAACTGCCCAAATCGGTGATATGGTATTCATCTCCATTTATCCAAATTTGCGCGTGGATGCGAGATGCCACATCGGAATCTGGTAAGCCAGAAACATCAATATTTGGTGGTTTTTGGTCGTTTGGCTTACCGATACAAATTACAGAAAGATTTACTGGAAATTGCAAAGATGTGTTGGTTTGGAAGTGAAAAAGCTCCAAAGTTAGCTCGCTTGTCTGAGATGCACTGTTCATAGTTTGTGTTATAAAACACTTAATGTGAGGTTACTCTACTGAGAAATAAAAAGAGAATGGTAAATATCCTGAAACAATATTGAATTTTTAATGAGCGATGTTTTGGTGCGGTTTATGCAGTAGTTTCCTAATTGGTGAATAACTCGTAAATTGGCAAAAGTATCGATCTGAGTTTCTGGTATTTCTATAAAATCAGTAACTTTGGCAAAAAGTGTAATGTAAATGGCTACTGCTAATAAAATCTGTAGTTTGGGGCGAAGAATTTATCGGTTTGCCGCCAGCGTTAGCGGAGTCATTGCCCTGTTAATAATCTTGTGGGGTTGTACTGCAAGTGATTTTAACGTTGGATCGATCGTCTGGAAAACCTATAGCAACTCCCGTTATGGCTTTGAATTTCCATATCCGAGTAACTGGACTTCATTAGCAGCATCAGAAAATGGTGATGGAATTGCGTTTATTTCACCACAGGATAACTCAGTGGAAATTCGCGGATGGGCAAGTCATCAGCTACCGAATGAGCAAGAGTCCGTGAAAAAGATAAAATCCAACTTTCAGACCACTCAAGGAGTATCTGGGATGCTGGTCGTAGAAGTCGATCGACGAGCAGGTTCGATGACACTGACGCTAACTCAGAGTCAAGTGAAATACCATTTACAGGGACGGAGCAAGAGCCAAGAATTTCAAAATTACTATCGTTTGTTTTATTACATTGCCCAGCAGTATCGAATTTCAAAGTTTTAATGGGGTATTGGGCATTAGGTATGGGGCATGCTTATTCCCCTTGTCCCCCTCATCTCCCCACTTCCCACTCCCCCAAAATCCACATCTCCTCCAGAATAATGATTAAGAAGGTACAGAAACCTGATAGATTTAGCTATCAGCGAGTAAAAACTGGTGAAGATGAAAGTCCTGGTTATTGGTGGTGATGGATATTGCGGTTGGGCAACTGCTCTTTACCTTTCCAATCGAGGTTATGAAGTTGGAATTTTAGATAGTTTGGTGCGGCGGCACTGGGATAATGAACTTGGTGTCGAAACTCTCACTCCGATCGCACTAATTCAACAACGTCTCCAGCGCTGGCAAGATTTGACAGGTAAATCTATCGACTTGTTCATCGGCGATATTACGAATTACGAATTTCTCCAGAAAACATTACATCAATTTCAGCCAAATGCCCTAGTGCATTTTGGCGAACAGCGTTCGGCCCCATTTTCCATGATTGACCGCGAACACGCAGTTCTCACCCAAGTCAATAATGTAGTTGGTACGTTGAACTTACTGTACGCCATGCGGGAAGATTTCCCGGACTGTCATTTGGTGAAGCTGGGAACGATGGGGGAATACGGTACACCCAATATTGATATAGAAGAAGGGTATATCACCATTGAACACAATGGACGCAAGGATACCCTACCTTATCCCAAGCAACCCGGTTCAATGTACCATTTAAGCAAAGTCCATGATAGTCATAACATCCACTTTGCTTGCCGGATTTGGGGATTGCGGGCAACAGATTTAAATCAGGGTGTAGTTTACGGCGTCTTAACCGAAGAGACGGGGATGGACGAACTATTAATTAATCGGCTGGATTACGATGGTGTGTTTGGTACAGCACTGAACCGCTTTTGTATTCAAGCAGCGATCGGACACCCTTTAACCGTTTATGGTAAAGGTGGGCAAACTCGCGGATTTTTGGATATTCGGGATACAGTAAGATGTGTAGAATTAGCGATCGCTAACCCTGCCCAATCAGGCGAATTCCGCGTATTTAACCAATTTACCGAACAATTTAGCGTCGGCGATTTGGCATTGATGGTGAAAAAAGCTGGTAACGCTATCGGATTGAACGTAGAAATCAATCATTTAGATAATCCCAGAGTTGAAAAAGAAGAACATTACTTCAACGCTAAAAATACAAAATTGCTTGATTTAGGTTTACAGCCTCACTTGCTCTCTGATTCTCTCCTCGATTCTCTGTTAAACTTTGCTATCAAGTATCAGACGCGAGTCGATCGCAAACAAATTCTGCCTCAAGTCTCTTGGCACAGAAATTAGTGTAAACCCCAGTAAATCGTGGGTCTAAAATTGGTCGTCGTATTCTAGCACAATATGACGACTAACTAGTTATTATTTATCAGGCGGATCGTCCAGCTACTACTAAATTTGCCGTTTACTACAGTTATTTCGACTGTGGGGAGTTGATTACACCAGGGGAGAGAGTTTACTCTGTGTTTGATACCGAAATGCAAGCAAAGCTGAGATTATCTGCCTGGACTGAATAGTTTTTTATGAGAATTGCCCTATTTACCGAAACCTTTTTACCCAAGGTTGACGGCATTGTAACGCGCCTGCGCCATACTGTCGATCATCTCCAGCGCAGTGGTAATCAAGTGTTGGTGATTGCCCCTGATGGAGGCATCACTGAATACAAAGGCGCTAAAGTTTACGGCGTTACTGGCTTTCCTCTGCCATTGTATCCAGAATTGAAAATGGCATTACCCCGCCCAGCCATTGGTTCTGTTTTAGAAGAGTTTAAGCCTGATATTATTCATGTCGTGAATCCAGCCGTTTTGGGTTTGTCTGGCATATTTTATAGCAAAATCCTCAAAATCCCCTTGGTCGCGTCTTATCATACCCATTTACCCCAATATCTCCAACATTACGGTTTGGGGATGTTGGAAGGTTTTCTTTGGGAACTGCTCAAAGGCGCTCATAATCAAGCAGCTTTAAATCTGTGTACCTCCACAGCAATGATAGAGGAACTGACAGCACACGGTATTGAACGTGTAGATTTATGGCAGCGTGGGGTGGATACAGAATTATTTCACCCCGATTTAGCTAGTGTAGAGATGCGATCGCGCCTATCAAAAAACCATCCAGAAAGTCCATTGCTACTTTACGTAGGACGGCTTTCTGCTGAAAAAGAAATTGAGCGCATCAAACCAATTTTAGAAGCCATTCCCCAAGCGCGGTTAGCATTGGTTGGGGATGGCCCGCACCGTCAAGCATTGCAAAAACACTTTGCTGGCACAAACACTTATTTTGTTGGCTATCTTATGGGGCAAGAGTTAGGTTCTGCCTTTGCGAGTGCTGATGCCTTCATCTTTCCTTCCCGTACAGAAACACTAGGCTTAGTACTACTAGAAGCAATGGCTGCTGGCTGTCCCGTGGTAGCAGCCCGTTCCGGGGGGATTCCTGATATTGTGACAGATGGGGTAAATGGATATCTTTTTAAGCCAACATCTGATGTTCAAGGGGCATTAGCTGCTACTGTTCGACTCTTAGAACAAAAACAACAACGAGATATCATCCGTCAAAATGCTCGCCAGGAAGCAGAAAGTTGGGGTTGGGCAGCTGCCACCAAGCAGCTACAAGATTACTATCAAAAAGTGATATTTTCTGAACAGTTGGCAAAATAAGGGAGTGGGCAGTGGGTGGTGGATAAATGAGAGAACGGGAGACAAAGGGACAAGGGGATAAACAAAACTCAGCACTCTTTTGCCCTATGCCCAAAATCTAAAATTTAAAATCTAAAATCTAAAATTACCATGACACTCCCTAATCCTGGCAGCGTCTTGGCGACATTAACTGAACTGACTCAAGTTAATCGTACTCACGCCCTACTGCGTCGCGTCAAAGACTTATCTGTTAATGAATTTGTTTGCTTACTTGACTTTATAACTGCGGAGTTCCAGCAATTTCTGAGAGCTATTGAACTGATCAATAATGAAGCTCTAGAAACTATGTTGGAGAAAGTATTAGAAGCTATCACACTCAAAATTGGTCAAATTCTCCAAGCAGAACACACAGCTATTTTTTTAGTTGATTATGACAAAGGTCAACTGTGGTCAAAAGTTCCTCAAGATAATACTCAAAAATTCTTAGAAATTCGTACTCCCATCACGGTGGGTATCCCCGGTCATGTTGCTAGTACAGGTCAATATCTCAATATATCTGAAACTTATACTCACCCCCTATTTAGCCCAGAACTTGAAAAACAAATGGGCTACAAAATCCGTAATATTTTATGTATGCCCGTTATCAGTAGTAAAAACCAGACTGTAGCGGTAGTGCAACTAGCTAATAAAACTGGGAATGTTCCGTTTAATCATGATGATGAAGAACGTTTTCGAGACTTTGCCGCTTCGATTGGTATTATCCTGGAAAGCTGCCAATCTTTTTATGTAGCGGCTCGTAATCAAAGAGGTGCAACGGCTTTATTACGGGCAACTCAGACACTGGGGCAAAGTCTTGATTTAGAAGCAACTTTGCAGATAGTCATGGAACAAGCCCGAATTTTAATGCAAGCAGACCGCAGCACACTGTTTTTATATCGGAAAGAGATGAGCGAACTCTGGACGAAGGTTGCAGCAGCAGCAGATGGCACAAACTTGATAGAAATTCGCATTCCCGCTAACCGTGGCATTGCTGGATATGTAGCTTCCACTGGTGAAGCCTTAAATATTTCTGATGCTTATAAAGACCCCCGCTTTGACCCGACTACAGATAAAAAAACTGGTTATATAACTCGTAATATCTTGTGTTTACCAGTATTTAATTCTGCAAATGAATTGATTGGCGTTACACAATTAATTAATAAGCAACAAAGCAGTTTTACTGCTTCTGATGAAGAGTTTATGCGGGCTTTTAATAATCAGGCCGGAATTGCTTTAGAAAATGCTCGGCTGTTTGAAAATGTGCTGTTAGAAAAACAGTATCAAAAAGATATTTTACAAAGTCTGTCAGATGCTGTGATTTCTACAGATATGGCAGGACAGATTGTCACGATTAATGATGCAGCCTTGGAGTTGCTGGGTTGCCCGATAGGAGACGCTAATAGTAAGAACAACAAGCTTTTGTGGGAACAAAATTTGATTGGTCGATTAGTTTGGGAAGTTGTGCCAATTGAAAATCTCCAAATGCGACTAGAAGATAGTCTAAAAACTGGAGCTAAACATTATGTGCCAGAGCAAAGTTTGATGCTGGGACTTTATCAAGTGCTGAGTGAAAATCAGGACGGGCTAAACACTCCGCTACCGTTAACAGGACTTAGGAATCAGCACTCAATTTTAGCAGTGCGCGATCGCACTAACCCCGATATTTTTATTCCTTGGAATCAACCTCTGACTCCCCAATCTGAGTTTTTCACGTCTGATCAGGTACAAACATTAGAGCGCAATATCAATCTTACTGTTAATCCCCTGACTAACCCAGAAGGTGATGTACGCGGTGGTTTGGTGGTGTTAGAAGACATTACTCAGGAAAAACGGATGAAAACTACCATGTCCCGCTACCTGACGCCCCATGTAGCGGAACAAGTTATGGCACTGGGGGAAGATGCTTTAATGGTAGGCGAACGGAAGGAAGTAACTATCTTGTTTTCTGATATCCGAGGCTACACAACACTTACGGAAAATCTCGGCGCAGCTGAGGTGGTATTGCTGCTCAATCAGTATTTTGAAACAATGGTGGAGGCGGTTTTTAACCACGAAGGCACTCTCGATAAATTTATTGGTGATGCCTTAATGGCGGTATTTGGTGCGCCGCTACCATTGACAGAAAATCATGCTTGGAGGGCTGTGCAGTCGGCGTTAGATATGAGACGCCGCTTAGAAGAATTTAACCAACGGCGAATTATCCAGGCGCAGCCACAAATTCGTATTGGCATTGGGATTAGTTCTGGGGATGTGGTTTCGGGTAATATTGGTTCTCGCAAACGGATGGATTACACCGTAATTGGAGATGGTGTAAATTTAAGTTCGCGCTTGGAAGCGGTAACTAAGGATTACGGTTGTGATATTCTTTTAAGTGAATTTACTTACCAATTATGCAGCGATCGCATTTGGGTGCGCCAGTTAGATAAAATTCGCGTCAAAGGGAAACATCAGGCTGTTAATATCTACGAGTTAATTGGCGATCGCACTACTTTCCTAGATGCTAAAATCCAAGAGTTTTTGTTTCACTATCATACTGGACGCACTGCTTATTTATCGCGTAACTTCTCACAAGCGATCGCCTGTTTTGAAGCAGCCAAATCCATCCAACCTCAAGACCAAGCTGTTGATATCCACTTAGAACGTGCGCGTAATTATCGACAAACTCCACCACCAGAGTCCTGGGATGGTGTCTGGACAATGCTTACTAAGTAGTCATTTGTCACTTGTCATTGGTCAGTTTCCAATACCTCATCCCCCATTGCCCATTCAACCTTGAGTCTCTCCCTGGTCATCCTGAAACGGATCTTCGCCAATTCCTAGCTCTTTTTTGGAGCGTTTCAACTGTTTCCACAAATCCTTTATTTGTTCGTAAGCTGCACCTGGAGGCACTTTTCCACCTGTTTCTAAGTTGCAAATGTAACTTACCCTTTGAGCAAATTCCTGTAGATTTGCATTAAAAACCAAGTTTTCTGGCTTAACCTGACCGTAGTAGCGACCGCGAGGGAAGAGAAAATCATCCTTGTTCACTATTTTTTTCTCCATTTATTCAATTCACCTTGTGTTTGGATTTCTAAAGCTCACTAGCTAACCTAATCTTTTTTTCGTCAGATTAGTCAGATTAGGGGAAACCAGATCATCTAACTCCTTTTGCAATTGGTGATGCAGGAATTGGTTGATTCAGATTTTGCGACTAAGAAGATAAAGCTTGAAATACTTAATGTTGTAAATATTACAAAAAAGTTTCAAATACAGTAACTAGAGAGACTATTTGATTTGACTCCCGGTTATTAATTTATCTTATCTTAATTTATGAAGTTCAAATTGTAATTAGCTTCAGTCCAAAGCTTGAGGTACAAATTATTAAAACATAGCAGTATATCTTTGTAACTTTTCCTTTAAAAATAATTTAATTTCTGGTAGTAAAACTACTTAGGTAAACATACTAGATATAAAAGCTAATTGTCCTCTGTTAAAAGTTAGAGATTTAGTTTTAAATTTTTGGTAACTGGTTATTAAGCAGCGATCGAGAAGAGGAAATTGGGCTGGGATTGGTTATTAATTATTTTATCCTGCCCCTGCTGCCTCTTAAATAGTCACCAATGGCTAATAGTTAATAACTAAAGATAAAATGGTGAAGCCTCAAAGGACAATTATTGTCCATCGCCTAAAACATTACCTGCCACCATGTCTGTTAATTCCAAGTTATACGAAGGCAAAGCAAAAATTCTTTATACAACGGACGATCCAGAAGTCTTGTTGGCTGATTTTAAGGACGATGCCACAGCGTTTAACGCCCAAAAACGTGGCAACATCGAAGGTAAAGGAAAAATTAATTGTAGCGTTTCCAGCCAGCTTTTTAAACAGTTGGAGGCTTATGGTATAAAGACTCACTTTATTGACAGCCCTGCCCCAAATCAAATGCGGGTGAGGGCTGTAAAGATTTTACCCTTAGAAGTAGTGATCAGAAATATTGCTGCTGGCAGTCTGTGCCAGCAAACAGGATTACCAGTGGGTACAATTCTGAAACAGCCTTTGGTTGAATTTTATTACAAAAACGATCAATTAGGAGATCCTTTGTTGACACGCGATCGCCTGTACTTGCTAGAACTAGCGACTGCGGAACAAGTAGACGCAATTACACATCTAGCATTGCAAATCAATGAATTTCTGAATAACTTTTGGCAGCGGTGTGGCATTACCCTAGTAGACTTCAAACTAGAGTTTGGTTTGGACTCACAACAGCAGTTGCTCTTGGCAGATGAAATTAGCCCCGACACCTGCCGTTTGTGGGATACCGCAGAAAAGGACTCAAATCGGCGAGTAATGGACAAAGATCGCTTTCGCCGAGACTTAGGAAATGTAGAGGATGCCTACCAGGAGGTTTTACAAAGAGTGCTAAAAGCAGTAGAAACTATAAATTAACCAGGTAAAAACCAAAAGGTCAGAAGGAATTATATTTAACTTTTGCCTTTTGCCTTTTGCCTTGTAAAGTAAAAAAGCAAAAGAAAAAAATTATGTTTTGAGTTTTACCTTGGGCATAAGGGCATTATTGCCTTGTGATGGTGTGTGTGTGGTCGTGAAGAGGAATATAAGTAAAATGCGTTTATCTCCCGTATTGCTGGCAGCAGTAGCAATTGCAGCCCCTTTGGGTGGCTCATTGAGTGCGAATGCAGAAACCGCCAACAATTCCAAACAGTCAACAGAAGTTTTGACACTAGAAAAAAATCAACACTCAGAAAAGGACACTGGTCAGGTTAACTCTAGTAAAAGTCTAGAATCTCAACCTAAATCTACAGCAAGTATAGAGGCAGAGCGTCTAGAATCCCGCGTCGTCGCAATTTACCCTGCCAACCCAGCAGCAAGCGCGACCCCAAAGGTAATTGTGCCAACCTCCACAACGCCAACAACTGCACAAACCCCTGAAATCAATCCTAGCCCTACTCAACAGCCGTCTCCGGCTCCAGACATTCCACCGCCAGAAATTCAACAACCAACGACGCCTTCTCCAACTCCTGAGACCACTCCAGTCCCAGAAAATGTAAATCCACCGACAACGGAACCTTTATTACCCACAACTCCAGAACCATCATCCACTCCAGACATTCCCTCCCCAGCTATTCAACAAAGAACACCTACGTTATTCCCAGGCGCTACTCCCAGTCCGCAGAATGTTAATCCACCGACAACTCCGGGCAATACTCCATTCCCAGGCGCTACTCCTAGTCCGCAGAATGTTAATCCACCAACAACTCCGGGCAATACTCCATTCCCAGGCGCTACTCCCAGTCCGCAAAATGTTAATCCACCGACAACTCCGGGCAATACTCCATTACCAGCCACTACTCCCAGTCCGCAGAATGTTAATCCACCGACAACTCCGGGCAATACTCAACCCAACACAGCCCCAGAAGCTAACGATCCCCGCGTACTGGTATCAGAAGTAGTAGTTAGATCCCAGGCTGGCCAACTATCACCAGAACTGGAAAGCCAAGTTTACAGAGTAATTCGTACCCAACCAGGACAAACGACAACCCGCAGCCAACTGCAAGAAGATATTAACGCCATCTTTGGTACTGGCTTCTTCTCCAACGTCCAAGCAGCGCCAGAAGATACCCCCTTGGGCGTGCGGGTAAGCTTTGTTGTGCAGCCTAACCCCGTCCTCAATAAAGTAGAAGTGCAAGCCAATCCTGGAACTGGTGTCGCTTCAGTCTTACCAGCTAATACTGTGGATGAAGTATTTCGAGAGCAGTATGGCAAAATCCTCAACTTGCGTGACTTGCAAGAAGGCATCAAGCAGTTAAACAAGCGGTATCAAGATCAAGGTTACGTCCTAGCCAACGTGATTGGAGCGCCACAAGTCTCTGAAAGCGGAGTTGTTACCTTACAAGTAGCAGAAGGGGTAGTAGAAAACATTAGAGTCCGGTTCCGCAACAAAGATGGTCAGGAGACAGACGAAAAGGGACAACCAATCCGGGGACGGACACAAGATTACATCATTACACGAGAAGTGGAGTTGAAGCCAGGACAAGTATTCAATCGCAATACAGTGCAAAAAGACCTACAGCGCGTGTATGGGCTGGGACTGTTTGAAGATGTGAATGTGTCCCTTGACCCTGGTACTGACCCCAGCAAGGTGGATGTAGTAGTGAATGTAGCTGAACGCAGTAGTGGTTCTATTGCGGCTGGGGCAGGGATTAGTTCTGCTAGCGGACTTTTTGGAACAGTAAGTTATCAACAGCAAAACCTGAATGGTAGGAACCAAAAACTGGGGACAGAAATACAGGTGGGAGAACGGGAACTGCTGTTTGATGTGCGGTATACAGACCCCTGGATCGCAGGAGATCCTTATCGGACTTCCTACACAACCAATATTTTCCGCCGCAGTTCTATTTCGTTGATTTTTGATGGTCAAGATGAAGACATTAGGACGTTTAATCCAGGTAATCCCACCGATGTAGATTCTCAGGATCGCCCCCGGATTCTCCGTCTAGGTGGTGGTGTCACCTTTACCCGTCCCTTGTCTGCCAATCCTTATAAAACTTCTGTCTGGACTGCCTCAGCGGGTTTACAGTATCAACGAGTTTCCGCCCGTGATGCTGATGGCAATCTTAGAAAAACAGGAGCGGTATTTGATGATGATAATGGAAACCGCATCAGTGAGGAAATTCCATTGACCCTCTCTAGCGGCGGTCAAGACGATTTATTACTGTTTCAAGTAGGGGCACAGCGCGATCTCCGTAATAACCCCCTGCAACCCACTAGCGGTTCTTATCTCCGCTTTGGAGTCGATCAGTCAGTCCCTGTGGGGCTAGGCAACATTTTACTCACTAGATTCCGGGGTAGCTATAGCCAATATTTACCCATAAAGTTAATTAGCCTTAGCAAAGGGGCACAAACCTTAGCATTTAACCTGCAAGCAGGAACGATTCTCGGTGACTTGCCTCCCTACGAAGCTTTTACCCTTGGGGGTAGCAACTCCGTCCGCGGTTATGAAGAAGGAGCATTAGGTAGTGGACGCTCTTATGTGCAAGCATCAGTTGAGTACCGGTTTCCAGTTTTTTCAGTAGTCAGTGGCGCACTATTTTTTGATCTCGGCAGTGACCTGGGAACTAGTACTAGGGCCGCTGAAGTGTTGAACAAAAATGGCAGTGGCTATGGTTATGGTCTTGGCGTTCGCGTCCAGTCTCCACTGGGGCCAATTCGGATTGACTACGGTATCAACGATGACGGTGATAGCCGGATTAATTTCGGTATTGGCGAAAGATTTTAATTTGTCATTAGTCATTAGTCATTGGTCATTAATGAATAACAAAGGACTAATGACAATTCTCTTTCTTAATGAGCTTGCTAATTTTTACATTTACCTCAATACTGTTCCGATAAAGGGATTAATGAGAATTTTTCAGGGAATATCAGGGATTTTACCAAAATAGACGATGAACAATACTAAAGGAAATATATTGACTTTTTGGCTATGCGACAGCACACTCTAGCAGCCCAAATCACCCAAATAGGGGTGGGATTGCATAGCGGTGTGAATACCCAAGTGCGGATACTACCAGCTGAGGCGGGAAGTGGACGCTACTTTGTGCGGGTGGATTTACCGGATTTGCCGATAATTCCAGCCCAAGTTGCGGCAGTTAGTCACACTGTTCTCTCAACTCAGTTGGGTAAGGGTGAGGTATATGTTCGCACGGTAGAGCATTTGTTGGCAGCACTTTCGAGTATGGGTGTGGATAATGCCCGGATTGAAATTGATGGTCCAGAAGTCCCACTTTTAGATGGTTCAGCAAGTGTGTGGACAACCAATATTGCCCAAGTTGGCTTAGTCTCACAACCCGTTAACAACCAGGTTTCCTGGGCTATTACAGAACCAATATGGGTCTATCAAGGGGATGCCTTTGTATGTGCCCTTCCAGCACCAGAAACCCGCTTTAGTTATGGTATTGATTTTGACCTGCCTGCCATTGGGAATCAATGGTATAGTTGGTCACTAACTACTGAAATAGGAAAAGCTTCTGCTAGCTTTGCTGCGGAAATTGCTCCTGCTCGTACTTTTGGGTTACTGCATCAAATTGAACACTTACAAAAAACAGGGTTAATTAAAGGTGGTAGTTTGGATAATGCACTCGTTTGTGGGCCAGAAGGGTGGCTAAATCCACCGTTGAGATTTGCAAATGAGCCAGTCCGTCATAAAATCTTGGATTTAGTAGGAGATTTGAGTTTACTAGGAACTTTTCCTCGTGCTCATTTTTTAGCGTATAAAGCCAGTCATAATTTACACATTCAACTGGCTCAAAGAATTTTAGATTTGGGATTTTAGATTTTGAATTAGAACTAAAACCTAAAATCTAAGCTTATTAAGCTTTGGATATACGCCTACCTACTCAACTTTCAGATAAAAAATCAACTACACGGCCAATGTCAATCCTCACTGAAGTGAATACTATCGATACGACTACACCTACATCTACTGAACCACAGGCTATAAATGAGATTACAATCAGTTCTGAGATTAAAACAACTTTCACATCTGAAGAAATTCAGAAATTGCTACCCCACCGCTACCCATTTTTACTTGTAGACAAAATAATTGATTACGTTCCAAGTAAAAAAGCTGTTGGGGTTAAAAATGTCACTATCAACGAACCCCATTTTCAAGGGCATTTCCCTGAACGTCCACTGATGCCAGGGGTGCTAATTGTTGAAGCAATGGCACAAGTTGGGGGCATTGTCCTAACTCAAATGTCTTCGGTAGAAGGCGGGCTGTTCGTCTTTGCTGGTATCGATAAAGTCCGCTTTCGCCGCCAGGTCGTGCCGGGGGATCAACTAGTAATGACGGTGGAACTGTTATGGGTAAAACAACGTCGTTTCGGTAAGATGCAAGGTCGTGCCGAAGTTGATGGTCAACTTGCTTGTGAAGGGGAATTAATGTTTTCTTTAGTTAGCTAAAAGTTTGCTTTCGTGGTACGGGCATAGCCGTGAAATGCCCCTACTGAATCCTGAAAAAGGATAACAGTTAAAAAAATCCACAACAGCATCTGATAATTTCTTGATTTTCGCCACCCTCTCTACGAGACGCACTCACAAACACACTTAACTTGCTTTGCCCGACACTTTCGTTCACTGAAATGCTTCACGCTCAACAACGCCAGTCGCCTCAATGGGGCGGTAGTCGGTACAACTGTCTTAACCAGAGTAACGCGCTGCCTCAAAAACCCCGCCTGGCGCTGGATTATTAAGACAGTTCTGGAGATTCACCCTTGAAAACGCTAATTCATCCAACTGCTGTAATTCATCCGAAATCGGAACTCCACCATACAGTGCAAGTCGGTGCCTATGCTGTGATTGGAGCGCATGTCAAAGTGGGCCCTGAAACAATAATCGGCGCTCATGCAGTGCTAGAGGGGCCTTGTGAAATTGGGGCGCAAAATCAGATTTTTACAGGTGCAGCCATCGGCATGGAACCCCAGGATCTGAAGTTTGTAGGAGAACCAACCTGGGTCAAAATTGGTGATAACAACTTGATTCGTGAGTACGTTACCATTAACCGCGCTACCGGTGCCGGTGAAGCGACGATAATTGGCGATGGGAACCTACTGATGGCCTATGTCCATGTGGCTCATAACTGCGTCATTGAAGACCAAGTAGTGATTGCTAACTCTGTGGCGTTGGCAGGTCATGTCCATATAGAGTCACGCGCTAGGCTAAGTGGGGTTTTAGGTGTCCATCAATTTGTGCATATTGGTAGACAAGCAATGGTGGGAGGTATGGCACGTATTGACCGTGATGTGGCCCCATATATGCTAGTGGAAGGAAATCCAGCGCGGGTGCGAACCCTCAATCTTGTTGGACTCAAACGGTCTGGTATGGACTCAGCAGATTTACAAATGCTGAAAAAAGCCTTCCGCATTCTCTATCGTTCTGATTTGTCTTTTAAGGATGCTTTGGAACAGTTGGAATTGTTAGGGGATAGCGAAGAATTGCAGCATCTGCGACGCTTCCTGCTACTTTCTCAGATGCCTGGAAGACGTGGTTTGATTCCCAGTAAAGGGAAAAAAGGCGCAAGTGATGAATCGTGAGATGTAAGATATATCATGTCTGTCCAATTACCCACAAGCACCCCACCCCCAACCCCTCCCTGCAAGCGAGGAGGGAGCAAAAGCGTAGCTGGTGGGACGGGATTATGAGGAATTGTGGTTAATTTTCCAGACATCATACATTTATGAGTTATGAGTTGATGAATTAAATTTTTAACTCCTCACTCTTAACTCCTAATTTTTACTAATTACCAATTATCAAATGCGGATATTTATCAGCACTGGGGAAGTATCTGGCGATTTACAAGGGTCGCTACTAATTTCAGCGCTGAAGCGTCAAGCTGCGGCGATTGCGTTGGAATTAGAGATTGTGGCGCTGGGTGGCGAAAAAATGGTAGAGGCTGGGGCAACTCTGTTGGGAAATACCAGTAGTATTGGCTCAGTGGGTATTCAAGAAGGGCTGCCTTATGTTTTACCGACTCTCCAGGTGCAACGACGGGCGATCGCTTTCTTAAAACAAAATCCACCTGACTTAGTGGTGCTAATCGATTATATGACTCCCAATCTGGAAATTGGGACTTATATGAAACAGCAATTACCAGATGTGCCTGTGGTGTATTACATCGCTCCCCAAGAGTGGGCTTGGTCAATAAGTTTGCGTAGAACTAAGCGGATTGTTGGTTTTACAGATAAGCTGTTGGCAATCTTCCCACAAGAAGCCCGTTACTTTCGCGAGAAAGGCGCAAAAGTTAGTTGGGTAGGACATCCTTTGGTTGACCGAATGCAAGATGCTCCTAGTAGGGAAGCAGCTCGTGCAACACTGGGGATTGCACCAGAAGAAATTGCGATCGCACTCCTCCCCGCCTCTCGCCGCCAAGAACTAAAATATCTTTTACCAATTATTTTTCAAGCTGCCCAAACTATTCAAGCTAAATTACCTGAAGTTCGTTTCTGGATTCCCCTATCGCTGGAAGTCTATAGACAGCCAATTGAAAAGGCTATTGAGCGTTACGGTTTGCGGGCGACAGTTATATCAGGTCAACAAATGGAAGTTTTTGCCGCAGCTGATTTAGCTATTAGCAAATCTGGTACTGTCAATCTAGAACTTGCTCTGTTAAATGTGCCACAGGTTGTAGTTTATCGCCTCAGTCGTCTGACTGCGTGGATAGCTCGGAAAATCCTCAAAGGTTCTATAACCTTTGCATCGCCACCTAATTTAGTAGTGATGAAGCCGATTGTGCCAGAATTTTTACAAGAGCAAGCCACACCAGAGAATATTATCCAAGCAGCGATGGAACTGCTACTCAATCCCAGTCGCAGAGAGCAAACTTTGCTAGATTATGAAGAAATGCGGCAAAGTTTAGGAGAAGTTGGGGTTTGCGATCGCGCTGCTCAAGAAATTCTGCAAATGCGACCAAATAATTCGTAATTCGTAATTAAAGATAGAGAATCAATCAGTTTATTTATGAGTAAAATTAAGTGCGAACCACCTGTTTTTGCCAGAAGCCGCATTTATCCATAGGGTAATTACGAATTACGTTAGCGCAGCGTTAGCGAGGAACAAGTGTCATTATAAATTACTAATTACATTGGGGTGTCATGGCTTATGAGATGAAAAAACAAAGAGCGATCGCAGTTGACTTATTTGCGGGCGCGGGCGGTATGACTCTTGGCTTTGAGCAAGCTGGCTTTGATGTGCTGGCGTCTGTAGAAATTGACCCGATCCACTGTGCAACACATGAGTTTAACTTCCCTTATTGCTCAGTGCTATGTAAAAGTGTTGTGGATACAACGGGGGAAGAAATTAGGAATCGGTCTAAGATTGGCGATCGTGAAATTGATGTGGTAATTTGTGGCTCACCATGTCAAGGATTTTCCTTAATCGGTAAACGGGCTGTTGATGACCCCCGAAATTCTTTGGTGTTTCATTTTCATCGACTGGTTTTTGAGCTAAAACCAAAATTCTTTGTGATGGAAAATGTCCGGGGGATTACAGTTGGCGAACATAAACAAATCCTGCAAATCTTAATTAGCGAATTTAAAATATCTGGCTATCAAGTAGAAGAAAATTACCGAATTCTCAATGCTGCAAATTACGGAGTACCTCAGTCCCGTGAGAGATTATTTCTCATAGGTGCAAGGGAGGATGTAGAGTTACCAAAATATCCTCAGATGATTACTCAACAAGCATTACCAAATATTTTAACTTCTAAAAAAATATCTGATATCCCATTGAGTCCAACAGTATGGGATGCAATTGGAGATTTACCTGAAATAGAAAAGTATCCTGAGTTACTAACAAGAGATTGGGTTGTAGCAGACTACGAAAAGCCTAGTAATTATGCTCTTGTACTTCGCGGTATCAAATGCCTAGATAATGATTATTCTTACAAACGAGAATATGATTTGCGAATACTTTCTTCAAGTTTAAGAACCAAACATTCTACAGAAACTATTCAACGTTTTCAGGATACTCAACAAGGCGAGAGAGAAAAAATTAGTCGTTTTTACAAGCTACATCCTGGTGGTGTCTGTAATACTTTAAGAGCCGGAACAGATAAATATAGGGGTTCTTTCACATCTCCAAGACCAATTCATCCATCTACGCCGCGCTGTATTACCGTCAGGGAAGCGGCGAGATTGCATTCTTACCCCGATTGGTTTAGATTTCATGTAACCAAATGGCACGGATTTCGGCAAGTCGGTAACTCTGTACCACCTTTACTAGCAAAGGCTGTAGCGTCAGAAATTATTAGCAGTTTAAATATTTCGCCTTTTAAGCCGAGTTTGGGGTACAAGTTGCCAGAGGAGAAGCTATTACAATTTAATATGTCGCAAGCGGCACAATATTATCAGTGGGACTGGTAAAAATACACTTTGTAATATGTGCAAGGTTGGTCTAAGTCCAAGCACGGAAGAATGTACTATCTTCCCAGACATTAGCAGCTGCCAGTGCGATCGCTGTCAATTCTTGCTCCTTGAGGGGTACAAAAGCCTGCGCTATCTTGACATTATTCTCTAATTGTGCGACTGTCTGTGCTGCAATCACGCAACAATGAACTCCAGGCTGAGACAGTGTGTAACCTAAAGCTTCCTCCATACCTGTCAACCCACCTGATTTAAACAGCCGACCATAAGCCGGGACTTTCATCGCAATCACACCGACATTTTTTTCTTGAGCAACTGGTAAAACTACCGGGATAAATGGACGTGGGTGGTGTTTGTCGGCGGCATTCACAGGAATCAGTGTAGTGTGGAAAGGATAGCGACGTAACCCTTCGGCAATTACTTGAGGGTCGTGATGTCCGGTAATACCAGCAAAGCGCACCAATTTTTGTTGTATGGCTTCTTCTAAAGCTTTAATTGCACCAGATGGACTAAAGATGGTGTCGAGTTCTTCCGAAAAAGAGACGTGATGCAACTGCCACAAATCGAGATAATCTGTATTGAGACGTTTAAGCGATCGCTCCAATTCTCGCCATGCACTATCCCGATCTCTTTGATCGGTCTTGCTTGCTAGAAACAGCTTTGAGCGATGGGGTGGTAGCACTTTACCTAAATAATCTTCACTCGGCCCATAACTAGCTGCTGTATCAAAGTAGCGAATGCCAAGTTCCAGCGCTCTTTGAACAATTGCCGTAGCATCACCCTCTTTTCCTTCGCCGCCGGATAGCGGAAATTGTCCTGCTCCTAACCCGAAGATAGGCAGATTTACTTCCGTGCGTCCCAGTACCCGTTCTGGCATAGTTGCTGGCAGTGTTGCAGTGTTAGTAGTATTTTGCCCAAAAGCATTAGTTGCCACAATACCTCCAGTTACAGCAATGCTAGTAATTAGGAAATTACGCCGCGTTTTTCCTTCTGTCATGATTGGCTTCAGGGGCGAAATTACTTTTATTCTAATATCTTAGCTAGGAAGATTTAATCTGAGAAAGCAAAATTACTGATAGATTGGGAACATTCTGAAACCGCTGCTCATTGGTTACAAAAGTACGCTATTTAACATTAAGGTAAAGTCAGTATAATACCAGCGTAAGTGTATCTAGTTTTGTAGTTTTTGATACATAAAACCAGCTGAAAACTTTATCTTAATATCAATTTTTCATTCAAAATAGGACGAATTGTCGCAAATGATTGAAAAAACATGGGTCAAATAGCTTTTTACGTTTTTGAACCACATAAAGACGAAAATATCAATCCCACCCCTTGGCTCAGTATAGTGATTTTGAACTTATTTGTGCTTTGGGTGAACCCCAAAACTACCGTGTCAATAGGGTTTGAGATGCGCTTACCTGGGTATAATACATGATTGAATTAATTGCTTACCTGTTGTTAGTCACCGTCCCCCGATAAATTTAGCTGCCCATAGACATTGATATCAAATGTAAATTGAATAGGGAGCTGGTTACTGGTATATCCTGTGGGCAAAGGTGCAAAGGGTGCAGCTCGCTGTATAGCGTTGAGCGCTGCTTGATCAGTGACGCTGAATCCAGAGGTTTGTGCGAGCTGGAGATTGCTTAGTTGCCCGGAACGGTTAATAGTGAAGTTAAGCACTGTTCGCCGGGAAGACTGGCTCACTTCTGGTAGCCACTGCTGCTTGACTTGTTGCTGTAGTTGGTTTAAGTAGGAGGTGATATCTATATCTTGACTGCTAGCATCAATACCAGAAGGAGCTTGATTATCTCGGTTGGAATTAGGTAAGGCTGCCAGATAATTACCGCTAAAATTCCGACTAGATACACTCACAGTACCACCCAGCAAGCTTGCTGCACCTGTTTTCAGAGATGACTGAGCTATAGGTGTTCGCCCACTTAAGAGTCTTCCCGACTGGCTTAAGTTTTTAGGATTGGGTACTGATGATGTAATAGCAGGTGCAAGCGCTGTTTTTCGGGGTAGGGCTGGTGGTGTGGTATTAGGCGCTACTACTATTTTTTTAGGTTTGGCTGCTGGTGGTATTGTTGCTTTTGCGATCGCAGTTGGCTGTGGTTTGGTTGCTAGTGGTATTGTTGCTCTTGCGATCGCAGTTGGCTGTGGTTTAGCTGCTAATGGTATTGTTGGTCTTGCGATCGCAGTTGGCTGTGGTTTGGTTGCTAGTGGTATTGTTGCTCTTGCGATCGCAGTTGGCTGTGGTTTGGTTGCTAGTGGTATTGTTGCTCTTGCGATCGCAGTTGGCTGTGGTCTGGTTGCTAGTGGTATTGTTGGTCTTGCGATCGCACTTGGCTGTGGTTTAGCTGCTAATGGTATTGTTGGTCTTGCGATCGCAGTTGGCTCAACTTTGGGTGCTAATGGTATTGTTGCTCTTGCGATCGCAGTTGGCTCAACTTTGGGTGCTAATGGTATGGTTGGTCTTGCGATCGCAGTTGGCTCAACTTTGGGCGCTAATGGTATTGTTGCTCTTGCGATCGCAGTTGGCTCAACTTTGGGTGCTGGTGGTATTGTTGCTCTTGCGATCGCAGTTGGCTCAACTTTGGGTGCTAATGGTATTGTTGCTCTTGCGATCGCAGTTGGCTCAACTTTGGGTTGTTGAGGAGATAGATTTGGTGATTCCGCTTTCTGCTGCTTTAGTTCTGTCCGGAATACCTCTGCTGAAGATAAGGTTGTTGAGTCAAAAGGACTCTTGCTAGAGGCTTTATGTGCATCTGAATTAGCAGACTTCACAGCAGAAACAGGTCTTTTTGGTAAAGCTTTACCACCTGCAATTGAATTTTTAGTAGCCCTGAATGAGGTTTTTTGGGGTATGTGTGTTTCATTGGGATAAACTTCAACTACCTCAATTGGAATCTCTTGCTTAGGCTCAGGCATGAAAGCTGTGAACCAATATTTGCTCCCTATCAGTAAAATAGAGTGTAGAAGGATGGAACTAACTAGACCTGGGAGGATATCGAGGGGACGCACGCTCCGATAGCGCTGAAATTCATGAGAAAAAGCCATGTTATTGTGCTTTTGCGTGATAGATAACAGCCTCAACAGTCTATTTACTGTCTTCTAACTTAGAGGATATCGCATCTGATTCAGGCAAAACAAACGAGATATTGGATAATATCTTTTTTAAACTCGATCGAGCCGAAATAGTCAACTGTACCGACTTCAGGACATTGGGCAACATACAAATCTTCTTTGTGAAGAATCGCGGTTAATGTTCTGGTCTTCATAGGGTTTTATTTTGATCCGGACAGTCGAGCGATGCCTACGACGGCAAGCTACGCACTGCTATTTTCTAGTTTAGCTTTCAGGTACGATCGCTTTACTTATTACCAAGGGAATTTTTCTGAGCGTAGTTGAAATTTCTTTGATATTCACTGATTTTTTGTTGAGCTACTACATAATTTGGGCTAGAAGATGGCACGGCTTTCATAAGTGCGATCGCAGCTTGCCACTGACTCACAACTATTTTCCACTCATCTGGAGATTTCGCTGATTGAGTCAGGTTAGCTGCATTAATTGCTTTACTTACTGCCTCTCGGAATGTATCAGCTTTAAGTAACACAGTCGGCGATTCTGAAATCACTGGTGAGGGTGTAACTAATACAGGCTTTGATGGTATTTGTGTTGAACTTTTAGAAGTTAGCGGGAAGATTTCTACAAATCTTGAAGAAAAGTATATTCCTAGAGAAATTGAAAATATTATAAAAACGAACAACAACGTTTTGTTTAAATTACGAGCCTTCCGTCGATTCTCTATAACTGTATTTTTTTGATTATCTGATAAAATATTTGATTTTATTGTGTGTAAACCCATTTCCCCACGCAATCTATTAAGTTCTTTTTCTGTATTTAAATTAATGTTTGATTCAGTTGTATCCTTTTTTTTGTTGCCATAATAAGCAGATATTATTCGGTCTCTTACCAAACATTTAATCTGATAAATCAATGCACCCGCAGAAATATAGAATAATCCAAATATTAATATTAGATTACTGTTAACATTTTCTATTTGTGTATAGTATTCAACTTGTCTGTCGTAACTAGGATAAAATAATGGTAGAAGTATTGTAGAAAAGAAAGCTGCTATCAGTGTAGAAATTACAATTACAAGCCAAGCGTACAATCCTTCCCACCAACTCATTATTCCTGGTAATAATCCTTGTATTCTACCTATTTCGGGTGCTTGAATTTCTGATACAAACCGACTAATAAGTAAGTATAAGCAGTGATGAGTCAAAGAAATTATCGGAATTGGAGATAAGATTAATAATATTGTAAATATAAAAAATAATTCTGGACTGTGTACAAAATATACGATGTTATAGCCTATTTTTCCAGCATTTTTGACTATAAATATAATAACTCTCAAAAATAGAGTCAAAATCAATGCTTTTAACCAAGAACTAGGATAAGGAAACCATAATGGCCAGTAAAATTTTTTTAGTTTTTGCTTAGTAACGTGCTGATTATTCGGCTGCTTCATAACCAATAAATGCAAAAAAATGATAAATTAGCGTCTATCTTATGGTTGACCATCTACACCTATAAGCAATATTGTCAGAAATTTTATATCTCTATATTTAAATTTTAGTTAGATTTGTTATATCTCTATATAAAATCCAGACGTGAGACTTTTTTCTACATGATTACATAAGGTCAATGAAATACTACCGTTCTTTAGTAATCACAGAACTACCATTAGTAATGCTTACTTTTTGAATAAAGACATCACTACAAGATGATAAAATATCAGTGCTGATTTGATTAGCAATCAACTCAAAATCTTGATTTGTTAATCCTTGTACAGGATCACCACTTAAGTTAATACAAATAGTTAGGAGTTGAGGATTACTGGCAGACTCTTCATTATCCACTGCTTCTGCTATACCCAAATCAAACTCTTGACTCCAAACTGGAAACTCCTTACCCGTTTGTTGTCCATAAACTCTCACTATTTCAACAGATGCAGCCTCTAAAGCCGTTAACCCTTTGCGGATAAATGCAACTAAAATTTGCTGATTTGGTACTTCGGCAGATTCTAGCATTACCTCCAAGCAAGCATCTTTAAAGGCAACTTTTGCAGCGATCCCTTTGGGGTGTAGCTGGCGGTTCATCAGAGATGCGATCGCCTGGGTATCTCCCTGTTTTGCAAGTTTTAGAATATTTGGCTGTGTCATAACCATTAAAAGAAAAAAGCTCAGAAAATAAACTTATATTCTTAGGATTCCCTCTTGACAGCCTTAAGTAACATTATGATGCAAGAGATCAGCTAACCTGGGCTAAAATGTCTAGTATAAAGATAGTCATTCACAGACTTTTACAAAAAATATATTTTCTCTGGATCGACATCAAAAAATCTTGTTTTTGTGCTTGCCAAATTAACAAGATTAATATGAATCAGTTAATTCCAATTTTAAATATGAAGTTTGATCGAGATCATGATTGGCCCTCGACGCTAGAAGAAGCCATAGTTATCCAAGAAACGCTGCAAAATCAAGTAATTACTGAGGATCAACTGCAAGAACCGATCCAGTACGTTGCTGGAGTAGATATGGGTTTTGAAGCTGATGGAACCATTAGCCGTGCAGCGGTTGCAGTTCTGAGTTTTCCGGATTTGCAAGTAATCGAGACAAGCCTAGCACATCGTCCTACAACCTTTCCTTATGTTCCTGGGTTCCTCTCATTTCGGGAAATTCCAGCTGTCCTTGATGCCCTGGAAAAGATTAAAACAACACCAAATATTATCTTGTGTGATGGTCAGGGAATTGCTCATCCCCGTAGATTAGGTATAGCTAGCCATTTAGGGTTACTTATAGATATGCCGACAATTGGGGTAGCTAAGTCTAGGTTGGTAGGTAAGCATGAAGAATTGGCAGAAACCAAAGGCAGCACGCAACCACTGATATATAACGGTGAAACCATTGGGGCAGTTTTGCGATCGCGCACAGGAGTAAAACCTCTATACATCTCCAGTGGTCATCGAATTAGTTTACCGACAGCGATTGACTATGTATTGCGCTGTACGCCCAAATATCGGCTGCCAGAAACTACACGCATTGCTGATAAACTAGCGTCGGCGAGATAAAGCTTGTTGAAGATTTTTCTAAATACTTGCTTGCACCGACTCAATCGTGTTAGGAATCGCACAGAAAGAAGTTGAAGTAGCTAAATACGATTTACGAAGTTAGAACAATGAACGCACTAACTTTACAGTGGCACGATGCAGGTCAAGATAAAACTCAGAACATTTACGAACAACAGCCAAGTCAAAATCCTGGCACTGTCCGCATCGGTCGCGACCCCCTCCGGTGCGATATTGTTCTGAGTCACCCTACTGTCTCTGGACTGCACGTTGAAATATTTTTTCATCACCAGCAACAACGCTTTTATATCAGGAATTTGCGATCGCAAAATCCTCCTGTTGTCGATGGACGGCAATTAGTCCAAGGTGAAATGCCTTTAACTGAGGGCACTGGCATCTCTTTGGGACAAATAAAACTAAATGTTACAAGCGTTTCCACAAGTAGCATTCCAGCAACAATTTTGCTACCACCCAATCCAGCAATAAATCTCGAACATCACCACCATCTACCAACACCTTCCGCACCGCCCCCAGGAGTTTATGGCTTAGAATGCCCCAAATGTCATAAAGTTTCCCCAGGAGAGAATCTACAAATTGGTTGTCATTGGTGTGGGACATCTTTAGCTGCGGCTGTGAGTGTGTTGGTAGCACGGGGTAGTTGAGAAGGAGGGTAGGAGGAGCAGGGGAAGAATTCCTAACTCTTAACTTAATGACCAATGACAAATGACAAATGACAAATGACAAATGACAAATGACTTACAAATCCAATTGAGTTGGGAAGAACCAGCGACGGGTGAACGGCGAGAACCACTGTTAAATATGCCGATCGCTTTTGGTCGAGAATTTGCTCGCTTACCTGCTGAACTTAGGGGAGTGCGTGTTTCTCGGATGCTACTTAACAGTAATGAAGTCTCTCGCTATCATGCCCTAATCGACTGGGAACAAGACCATTTAGTAGTGATTGACCAAGGTAGCGTTAACGGTGTCTATGTCAATGGTCAACCACAAACGCGTAGTGTTTTGGTTAATGGCGATACGTTGCAAATTGGCCCATATTTGATCGCAGTGACATTTGGTGCTAACGCCTCTGCGGCAGATACCACCCCCCCTTCAACGATTCACTTCAACGCAAATACCAATCGCCCAGACCCCAGCTTGCTTGTAGTTCAGCCGCTAACGCCCGTGGCAAGTAATTTCCCGCCATTGGCGTTTCAGGCACAAAAGGTTTCTGTGCAAGCACTTCATGCTGCGGGATTACCAGTAGATGAATCTGATTATCTAGCGATCGGGGCAGGATTGGGTAGCTTTTTATGGGCTGATTTGCTGAGAATTAGTGGTGTGCGTGCTAAGAAGATTGTGGTTTTGGGATTAGAGGCAGAACCTTATGCTCGTTACAAACGCCTCTGTTTGAATTCACAAATTCCTTTATATGAAAGACTGCGTTCTAATTCTGACTCTTGTCCCGATAATATTTGGGGTTGGCCTAGTTATGCCTTGCGTGAAGCTTGGGGTGACTTAGCCAAGAAAGAGATAAAATCAGCATTCAAGTATTTATGGCAAGTGTTTGCCGAACCAACATTTGCAGAAACTTATACTCCTCGTGCGGGTAATGTCTTTGATTCCATCGACAGGGAAACGAAGCGCATAGGCTGGAATCAAATTTATCGCTATGGGCGAGTTAGGGTAATTCGCAAAACTGATGACGGTAGATATTGCGTAGCCTATTCTCGCGGCCCAGGAAATTATGCTTTTTTAGTTAGTCGTTATTTACATTTAGCTACTGGGTATCCAGCTATTCAGTTTCTCCCAGATTTGCAAGCTTATAGGGAAAAATATCAAGATTTTAAATCTGTCGTCAATGCTTATGAAGCTCACAATCATGTTTATGAGCAACTAGAGCAACAAGGTGGTACGGTATTGATTCGGGGGCGGGGAATTGTGGCTTCGCGGATTGTGCAACGGATTTATGAAGCTAGAAAGCGAAATCAGAATATTGCAGTTTTGCATTTAATGCGATCGCCTAAACCCCAAGGCAACAAATTTCAAAATGCCCAACGCTTAGTCAAAAATCATTACGAATTTCAACCCTTTAACTGGCCGAAAGCCTGTTGGGGCGGTGAACTCCGGGCAATGTTAGAAAAAGCCACCCCCGATGAACGCAAACGTTTACTAGCAGACTGGGGTGGAACTACCACCGCCGACCGCCAAGACTGGCAGAAAATTACTGCTCAAGGGTTAAGCGAAGGCTGGTATCAAATTACCTTCGGTGAGGTGCTGGATGTGGAACGAGATGCCCAAAACCAGACTATTACCCATATCCGAGAACAAAGCTTTGGAGAAATGAAATTGCTAGCTGATTTTATTATTGATGCTACTGGACTGGATGCCAAGGTAGATGCCAATCCCCTATTAGCAGATTTGGTGAAACATTACAATCTCCCAGTCAATCATTTGGGGCGATTGACTGTAGCGAACAATTTTGAATTGGTAGAAATGCGTAGCGATCGAGGTCAAATGTATGCGGCTGGGGCTATTACTTTAGGTGGGCCTTATGCCGCAGTTGATAGTTTTTTGGGCTTGCAATACGCCGCATTAGTCGCCGTTGATGGACTCGCCGCCGCTCGTGCGCCTGGAGTCCAAAGGTTGAATACTATAAGTTCTTTTAGACAGTGGTTGAAGTGGGTGTTAAATCAGTCACCTTAGTATTAGGAGGCAGAAGGCAGGAGGGATAGAGTATTTATCTGGTTGTTTTGAGTAGCAAATCCCAACTTCGAGGATAAAAGGTGCAACTTCGAGGATAAAAAGTGCAACCTTGAGGATAAAAGGTGCAACGTCGAGGTTCAGAAGCTCAACTTTGAGGTTCAGAAGCTCAACTTTGAGGTTCAGAAGCTCAACTTTGAGGTTCAGAAGCTCAACTTTGAGGTTCGGAGGCTCAACTTTGAGGTTCGGAGGCTCAACTTTGAGGATAAAAGGTGCAACGTCGAGGTTCAGAGGCTCAACTTTGAGGTTCAGATGTTCAAGTGCGATCGCTTACGAACTGCAACACCACTTAATGTTGTCATCAGAAGTTTATTTTTATTTAGCTGGAGAGTTAAAAACGAACAACTGGTATTTTAATTTTTAGTATTTCACTTTTTTGTTAAGAAAGATGTGACTAATGTATAGCACCCCAGCATCGACTAGGGAGAATGAGATAATTTCTCTAATTTCCTATTGGTTGAGAATTTAATGACTGAGCTATATGATACTATTGGCGGTGTTTACGAACAGTTTAAAACTGTAGCCACATTGCCGATCGCCGAAAAATTTACACTATTTAAGATTCTTGGTAATTTTCAAGGGAAAACCATTCTAGACTTAGCCTGCGGTACTGGCTTTTATAGCAGATTGTTGAAAGAAGAAGGATCTGCAAAAGTTGTTGGTGTAGACATATCCAAGGAAATGGTAAACGTTGCACGCCAGCAAGAGATGAAAAATCCACTTGGAAATGAATATCAAGTGTTAGACATTGCCAAACTTCACAAGCTTGGCAGTTTTGATTTAGTTACTGCGGTTTATCTTCTTAATTATGCAGAAAACAAAGAGCATCTACTACAGATGCTTTGTAATATCCGCAGTAATCTAGCGTCAAACGGGCGTTTTGTCGCCATGACGATTAATCCGAGTTTCTCTTGGAAGAAATCAAATTCGACAAAGTATGGACTTACCGTACTCAAACAAGAACCTTTGTCAGAAGGCTTTTATTCGGAAGCGGAATTTCACACAAATCCACCATTTATTCTTAAATACTTTGGATTGAGTCAATCTATTTATGAATGGGCTGTAACAGAAGCCGGGTTTAAGAAGTTTTCATGGCATACTATAGAAATTCCAAAGCAAGCAATAGAAAACTACACAGAAGATTACTGGCAAGATTTTTTAGACAATTGCTTAATCATAGGTCTAAGTTGTGAGAATTAACCTGATTTTTCATGGGAACTTCTCATCCTAGTACTTCGTCACATCAACTTTAAATAAAATCAAGATTTAGGAGTGGTCAAGTTCAATGTGTCGCTCAACGATGTGCTAGCCAGAATCGAGTCGGGTAATACCTATGGTGTAAGCCTATAGTTTAGCTACCTTGCTAACTAAATAATCTAAAATTATATTAGCGATCGTCGCGCTCTGTTATCAGATAGCGCAATTTTAATCTCTTTCTAGAAAGAGAAATATATCTTCATCAATGGTTTAGATTAGCGATTATGAACTTTAAAGACATCTCCCCAAATTTCCCCCGTCGTCAAGTTATCAAAACTGCTCTCACTTTTGTGACTGGCTTAACCACGACATCACTGTTATCTTTTGCGATCGCCAAATCCACAAAGCCAGCACAAGCAATTGTTGTGCAACGACCAAATGAATTTGAACTTGAAGGTAAAGGTACTCACATCAAGTATTCAATTCTCAATGGAGTTCCACAACTTGATTACAAAACTCAAAATATTTCTGAGAATTTTAGTGGCGATCAAATTCAGACATTAGCTACTGATATCGGTACACTACTGACGATAATTATTAGCAAACCACCAAACCCTAATTTGGGAGGAAATATAGTTAAACTGAGCTTACTCTTACCAATTATCAACCTACCGATTGGGACTCGAGAAACTCCTGTTCAAACCGAAGCCATTTTAACCACTGAAAGAACATCAGGAATTATTCGTACTCCACTGTTTGGACAATTACAGTCATATCAAACTATAGCACTCACTGGAACCGCGAGATACCGCTAGATACGGTCTAATTTCTGAAATTAATTCTTTGGGAAAACAAATTATCAATTATCCCTTGATTAAGATTTCCTATTTGTGAAAAATCCCAGAACAGATCCTAAGTCTGTTATCTATCTAAGTAATGCTTCTTTTTAACACTGCTCTGGTGCAAATCCAGAGCATATTTATCTTGTACGCACCAAATTGATGCCACACAACAGTAAACAGAGAAGATTTCCCCATGAGACAAAGCTAGAATAAAAATAAACTTCACAAGCTATTTATGCAATGGGCTAATTTTCTAGCCAAAGAAGCTGCTACGAATGGCTTATCTCTAGAGCAGACGGCAGCTTTTGCAAAATATTTTCAGACAGAAAACTTAGGTAAAACTAAAGTTAAACTTGCCAGCGAATTAAACGTTGATATTGCTGCTTTCACAAAGCGGATGGGTGAGGTATATGACAAGTTTGCCCAGAATAATCCTGAGTTAGCTACTTTCAACAATCAAGACAAACTGGAAAAGTTACAAGCTTATCTGAGCGTAAAATATAATAGCGAATTGGATGTCCTCAAACCATTGGCGGCGATAAAATTATTAAAATCGCTAGTGGTTCGGGAACGACTGCAACAAGAAGCTTGGGTTGCGAGAAGAATTTGTAAATTTTTGGGATATTTACCTTTAGCCTTAGAGTTAGTGGGACGATATCTAGATAAAATACCAGATTTGTTTCTGGAAACACTGCTAAAGCGGCTAGAGAAGAAACGAGTGGAACATGAAACAGTAGTTAATGCTAACTCATTGATGCCTGATGAATACGGTGTAGCTGAAGTTTTTGAATTAAGTTGGGAACAATTGGATGAAAATGCCCAAAGCTTTGGCTGTTTGTTAAGTTTGTGTGCTTTAGCTGACATTCCTCTATCTGTTGAGACAGTAGAAGATGACAAAAAACAAGAACTCAACGAGAAAGCCATAGCCGATTTACTAGAGTTACATTTGCTACAACAGAAAAGCAAAGGAATTTATTGTCTAAATCCACAGATTCGGCAACTTTTCCGAATAAAGTTGGATAAGTCAAGTGAAGCGGATGAAGCAAAAACTAAATTTGCAGCCATGATGTTAGAGGTAGCAAAGCTAATTCCGCAACAGCTTAACTCTGAAGACATTCTCAACCTCACTCCACATATCCCGCACATTACAGAAGTTGCAACCCACCTATCCGAATATCTGGGCGATGAAAATCTAATCACTCTGTTTACCAAATTAGCCTGGTTTTATCAAAGTCAAGGACTTTATCAGCAAGCAGAATCTTGGTTGCAACGATGTGTAGAACTAACTCAAAATCGTCTTGGTTTAGAACATAGCGATGTCGCCACTAGTCTGAACAATTTAGGATTATTTTATGAATCTACAGGACGCTACAGCGAAGCCCAACCCTTGCTTGAGCAAACTTTAGCACTGAGAAAGCGCTTGCTAGGAGAAGAACATACCGATGTCGCCAGTAGCCTCAGCTATTTAGGATTAATCTACGAATCTACAGGACGCTATAGCGAAGCCGAACCTTTGTATCAGCAAGCTTTAGAACTGTGGAAACGCCTAGTGGGAGAAGAACATCCCCATGTTGCCACGAGTCTGAACAATTTAGGAGCATTGTACTGTTATACAAGACGCTACAGTGAAGCTGAACCCTTACTCAAGCAAGCATTAAAACTGAGAAAACACCTGCTGGGAGATAACCATCCCGATGTTGCCACCAGCCTGAACAATTTAGCACAACTTTACGAATCTACAGGAAGTTACAAGCAAGCCGAACCTTTGTATGAGCAAGCTTTAGAACTGAGTAAACGCCTCTTGGGAAATAACCATCCCGATGTCGCCATTAGCCTGAACAATCTAGCAGCACTCTACCGTTATACAAAACGCTACAGGAAAGCCAAACCTTTATTTGAGAAAGCTTTGAAAATTTGCGAACGGACTTTAGGTATAAGTCATCCGACAACTATGACGGTTCGGGCAAATTATGCCAGCTTTTTAAGAGAAGCATATCACTAGCGATCGCTGCGCGTAATTCGTAATTCGTTAAAAAAATATCCCCTTATCCACTAGCGAAGAAGGGGTTAGGATTTACTTACATCCTAAAGATTTGCGAGTCTCCACACCAGTTTTAGAATTCACACCACTTGCCTTAACACAAAGCTTTTTCACTTGTATTCCATCTAAAATTGCATTTGTAAAATCAGTACCTGTAATATCTACGCCATCAAAAGTAGAACGCAACATCATTGCATCAGTCAACACAGCATCACTTAAATCAGCATCCTTAAACCTTGTTAAATAGGCTATGCCTTCACTAAAATCAGCACCATGCAGATTTACTCTCTCCAATACGCTACTGTTAAATACGCCACCACGTAAGTCAGCATTGCTAAAATTAGCATTTTCTAATTTGAGATTGGTAAACTCAGTACCAATTAAGCTTTGACCAGAGTAATCCTTGCCCTTAAGTTCATCATTACCCACAGAACGGGTAATACTGGAAGAACTTGCAGCTTGCGCCGATAGGGGAAACAAAAAAAGAACCATAGCTAAGACAAAGCTAGCTAACAGTTGCGAATATTTCATAATCTCTTCTTAATAAATCTCAACACTTCTACTATTAACTATTAAACCTTACAGAAGGGGACAAGGGAGTGAAGAAGGGAATAGGGTGCAGGTTACAGGGTAGAGATTATTCCCTATCACCTGTCCCCTATCACCTCTTCCCTAATCTCTCGTAGGATGATAGATGTTGAGGTGCGATCGCAATAATTACCTGTGGCTAATCAAGAAGACAACGCCCAATCTCTGGCGCGAACCCATTTATATCAACTGGGTGTAGAACTCAAAGCACGCCTTACCAGCTTTGGCGGCTGGGAAATGCCTGTGCAATTTAGTGGAATTAGCCGAGAACACGAGGCTGTAAGAAATACAGCCGGAATGTTCGATATTTCCCACATGGGCAAATTTACTCTCCAAGGTAAAAACCTGATTTCCCAACTCCAGCCACTAGTGCCTTCTGACTTGAGTCGTTTGCAAGCTGGTCAAGCACAATACACCGTATTGTTAAATCCCCAAGCGGGAATTATTGACGACATCATTGTTTATTATCAAGGTGAAGACACCACTGGTATACAAAAGGCATTCATCATAGTCAATGCGGCAACTTCTGGTAAGGATAAAGCATGGCTATTGCAACACCTTGACCTGGATAAATTACAATTCCAAGACCTTTCACCAGATAAAGTCTTAATTGCCGTGCAAGGGCCAAAAGCGATTAAATATCTCCAGCTGTTAGTGCAAGAAGACTTACAACCAATCAAAGCCTTTGGACATTTAGAAGCAACCCTACTAGGTAAACCTGCCTTTTTGGCCCGCACGGGTTACACCGGAGAAGATGGCTTTGAGGTGATGGTAGACCCGAATGTGGGAGTAGAATTGTGGCAAACTCTCCATAAAAATGGTGTTATCCCCTGTGGACTGGGTGCGAGAGACACTTTGCGCTTAGAAGCAGCGATGGCACTTTACGGACAAGATATCGATGACATCACCACACCCTTAGAAGCAGGTTTGGGGTGGCTAGTTCACTTAGATACTAAAGGTGATTTTATTGGTCGGGAAGTTTTAGCACAACAAAAAGCCACTGGAGTGCAGCGCCGATTAGTAGGTTTGCAAACCCAAGGACGTAACATAGCTCGTCATGGTTATCAAGTGTTATCCGCAGGTAAAGTGGTGGGAGAAGTTACTAGTGGCACCCTGTCACTTACACTTGGTTATCCCATTGCCTTAGCTTACATTTCCACCCAGCTAGCAACTGTCGGTCAGCAGCTAGAAGTTGAAATTCGCGGCAAAGCTTATCCAGCAGTTGTAGTTAAACGTCCCTTTTATCGGTCAAAAAATCGTGTTACCAACTGATAAGCGCCGAGGTTTTTGAGGAATAATGTGTTGTGAGTTATTCAACTACACTAAGGTTCATTACCAGATATAACTTGGATGACTGTTAGGGAAATAATTTTTTTGATAAGGGAGAGGAAGTGATATGTCTTTTGAATATCCTCAAGATTTCAGATACTTGGATTCTCATGAATACGTGCGAATCGATGGTGAAATTGCCACCATTGGCATTACTGAGTTTGCCGTACATGAATTGGGTGATATCGTCTTTTTGGAACTGCCAGAAATTGGCGACGCTCTTACCAGGGGAGAAAACTTTGGCACAATTGAATCAGTGAAAGCCGTTGAAGAACTGAATTCACCAGTAACAGGCACTGTTATAGAACGCAACGAAGCCTTAATTAATTCTCCTGAAGAAGTGTCAGAAGACCCCTATGGGGAAGGGTGGTTTTTGAAAGTGCGTGTCAATGACCCTGGCGAAGTCGAGGATGCCTTGACAGCGGATGAGTATCGCGCCCAAGTAGAAGGGGAATAGGAAAGAGGCAAAGGGGCAAAGGGTAAAGACTTGCAACAAATTTCCTTCTGCTCCCCTGCCTTTTTCTATTCCACTGGAAAATAAGTCATGAAATTTAGATAAATCGAAAAGTTACACTTACTTCTCATGAGTATTTATTGCAAAATATGAAATAGTACCATCTGGAGAGTAATTTGTGGTATTGAACGCCCCTATTCTCAAGTCTAATGAGCAGCAAGTGCTGGACGAAAAAAGTCAAAAGTTAAGTAGTTTTGTGCCAAGACACATTGGCCCTAACTCCGATGACATCCAACAAATGCTTAAGGTATTGGGGTTTCCCAGTCTGGATGCCCTAATTGACCAAACAGTTCCACAGGCAATCAGGCTGAAGCAACCGCTAAAGTTACCAGAAGCAGAAAGTGAGTATGCAGCACTGGCATGGTTAAAAAAAGTTGCTGCCAAAAATCAGGTTTTCCGTTCATATATTGGTATGGGCTATTACGACAGTATTACCCCACCTGTGATTGGGCGTAATATCCTAGAAAACCCCGGTTGGTATACTGCCTACACTCCTTATCAGCCAGAAATTGCCCAAGGGCGACTAGAAGCGCTGCTAAATTTTCAAACCCTGATTATTGACCTTACAGGTTTAGAAATTGCTAATGCTTCGTTACTTGATGAAGCCACAGCCGCAGCTGAAGCGATGAGCCTAAGCTATGGTGTTTGTAAAAATCAGGCAAATGCCTATTTTGTCTCTAGTGAGTGCCATCCCCAAACCATTGACGTATTGCAAACACGCGCTCAACCATTAGGGATTAAGATTATTGTCGGCGATCATCAAACATTTGATTTTGAGCGACCAATTTTTGGGGCTGTTCTGCAATACCCTGCAAGTGATGGCACTATTTACGACTACCGCGCTTTTATAGAAAAAGCCCATGCTAAGGGTGCATTGGTGACGGTAGCAGCAGATCCTTTAAGTTTAACTTTGCTAACCCCTCCAGGGGAATTTGGCGCTGATATTGCTGTCGGAAGCACTCAGCGATTCGGTATTCCTTTGGGGTTTGGGGGGCCTCATGCGGCATACTTTGCTACGAAAGAAGAGTATAAACGGCTGGTTCCAGGGCGAATCGTAGGTGTATCAAAAGATACTCAAGGTAAGCCTGCATTACGTCTCGCCTTGCAAACTCGTGAGCAGCACATCCGCCGCGAAAAAGCTACTAGTAATATCTGTACTGCACAGGTATTGTTGGCGGTGATGGCGAGTATGTACGCCGTATATCATGGCCCTGCTGGACTGAAGCAAATTGCGGAGAATATCCATTCTTTGACGGTGTTATTGGCTGAAGGACTGAAGCGTTTGGGTTACAGCATCAGTTCCAAAGATTTCTTTGATACGCTGCGAGTCGAACTGGGAAGACGCAATTTAAAAGATATTCTGGCAGTTAGCGAACAACTTCAAATTAACCTACGGGTTTTTGATGCCACTGCTGTTGGTATATCCTTGGATGAAACAACTACGCCAGAAGATTTAATCGACCTCTGGCAGATTTTCGCTGGTACAGATGATTTACCCTTCACTTTAGAAGAATTAACTTCTGACTCATGCTTTCATCTTCCTCTCTCCCGTACAAGTACATATCTCACCCACCCAGTTTTTAACCGCTATCACTCAGAAACTGAGTTGTTGCGCTATCTGCACAGGCTAGAAAGCAAGGACTTGTCGCTAACGACATCGATGATTCCTTTGGGTTCTTGCACAATGAAGTTGAATGCGACAGCTGAGATGATTCCGGTAAGTTGGGAGGAATTTGGCAAGATTCATCCATTTGCCCCGGCGTCGCAAACACAAGGTTATCAAATCTTGTTTGAGCAACTTGAGGCATGGTTAGCTGAAATTACTGGGTTTGCGGGAATTTCTCTACAACCAAATGCTGGTTCTCAGGGCGAATATGCTGGACTTTTAGTAATTCGTCAATATCACAAAAATCGGGGCGAAGCACACCGTAACGTCTGTTTGATTCCCACTTCCGCACATGGGACAAACCCAGCGAGTGCGGTGATGTGCGGGATGAAGGTGGTGGCTGTTGCCTGTGACTCACAAGGGAATATTGACGTTGATGACCTGAAGAGTAAGGCAGAAAAACACAGCAATGAACTTGCCGCCTTAATGGTGACATATCCCTCAACTCACGGTGTTTTTGAGGAGCCAATTCAAGAAATCTGCACTGTTGTGCATAGTCACGGTGGACAAGTTTACATGGATGGGGCAAATATGAACGCCCAAGTAGGAATTTGCCGTCCTGGAGATATTGGCGCGGATGTCTGCCATTTAAACTTGCACAAGACCTTCTGTATTCCTCATGGTGGCGGTGGCCCTGGTATGGGGCCCATTGGCGTTGCATCTCATCTTGTACCTTTTCTGCCCGGACATCCTGTGGTAGGGACTGGGGAGTGGGGAGTGGGGAGTAGGGAAGAAATCTCTAATTCCCAACGTATTGGTGCTGTGGCAGCTGCACCTTGGGGTAGTGCTAGTATCTTGGTGATTTCTTGGATGTACATTGCCATGATGGGTGCAGGGGGTTTAACCCATGCAACTAAGGTGGCAATTCTCAACGCTAACTACATCGCCAAGAAACTGGAATCGTACTATCCGGTTTTGTATCAAGGGAAAAATGGTCTAGTTGCCCATGAGTGTATTTTAGATTTGCGATCGCTCAAAAAATCAGCTGCGATCGAAATCGATGATGTTGCCAAGCGTCTGATCGATTATGGCTTCCATGCGCCGACTGTCTCCTGGCCTGTTGGGGGTACAATCATGGTGGAACCTACAGAAAGTGAATCTAAACAAGAGTTGGATCGTTTCTGTGATGCGTTGATTTCTATTCGCCAAGAAATTGCTGAAATAGAATTAGGCAAGGTGAATGCCCAAGATAATGTTTTGAAGAACGCACCCCACACCGCCGAAAGTCTCATCACCGGAGAATGGCAGCATCCCTATTCTCGCGAACAAGCTGCCTATCCTGCATCTTGGACTCGTGAGTATAAATTCTGGCCTGCTGTTGGTCGCATTGACTCAGCTTTTGGGGATAGGAATTTTGTTTGTTCTTGTCTGCCAATGGATGCTTATTAAACTGAAGTGAAGAATTAGGAGTTAGGAATTAAAACTCCTAACTCCTGCCTTCGATAAACACTGATGATTTACCTGTTTCTATCTGTAATTGTCTGGTTACAATACCTGGGAATTAAACGATTAGGCTTGTTGTATTTCTGGACGACCATCTTCAACTACAAATGAAGCCCGCTTACTAAGCGTGCCATTCGGGGTTGTGACGTTTGATAAAACTAGATAGTCTGTCTTGCAGGTTGTGGGAGTCAGCGCACAACGAACATACCCCCGTTGACCGTTGAAGAATTTAATGTGTGGATTATCGGGTAAGTAAGCTTCAACATTTGGGCTGGTATCTGCCCCATCTCCACCGGAGGTTATTGAGGTGCAGACAAATTCACTTCCGACTGTAGCAGATTTTGGGTTATTAAAGTCAGCCTTTAAATTCATTGCCCAGTTGGAATGGATATCGCCTGATAAGACTACTGGATTAGATGGTTTGCGCTGTTCTAAAAAACGCATGAGGCGATCGCGGGAAGCCACATAACCATCCCACTTATCCATACTGTAGGTTCCGCCCTCCCCTGGTTTTGTATCTATCTGAGCAACTACAACTTGCTGGGCTAAAACGTTCCACTTAGCCTGTGAACTATTTAAACCATCATATAGCCAATTTTCCTGACGCTTACCAGTAATCGTTGCATTCGGATCTTCTCCACAAGGACGTTCTTTAGTGCCATCACCACAGGGCTGATCGGTACGATACTGACGGGTATCTAGGACATGGAAGGTAGCTAAGTTACCAAAGGAGAGCCGACGGAAAAGTTGCATATCGGGGCCAACGGGACGCGAGAAGGGGCGCAGTGGCATGTGTTCGTAGTAAGCCTGATAGGCAGCAGCCCGTCGTTGCAGGAAGATTGCCCGATTTTGATCTGGTTCAGTATCGACTTCCGAGATGTCGTTGGCGTAGTTGTTTTCTACCTCGTGGTCATCCCAGGTGACAATCCAAGGAAAGGCTGCATGAGCTGCTTGCAGATTGGTATCGGTTTTATAGAGGGCGTGACGGTTGCGGTAATCTTCCAAGGTGAGAATTTCGGCACTGTTGTGCTTTCTGGGGCGATTGTTTGATATTCCTCCTTCATAGATGTAGTCTCCAACATGCACTACCAAGCTGAGATCATCCTGGGCAATATATTTGTAAGCAGTATAGTATCCCTGCTCATAGTGCTGACAGGAGACAAGGGCAAAGTTTAATTTATTTAAGTAGCCACCTGCTAGAGGAGCTGTACGAGTGCGACCAATAGGACTAGCGTCTTGGCCGACAAGAAACCGATACCAGTACCAAGTATCAGATTGCAGGCCTTCTACCACAACTCGAACAGAGTGAGCTAGTTGTGGAGTTGCAAGTACCGTACCTCTGGAGACAATACGTCTCATATCAGGATCGGTTGCTACTTCCCAGCGAATTGGCACATTAGCAGGTGGCATTCCACCTCCATTTAAGGGTTCAGGAGCGAGACGAGTCCAAATCACTACGCTGGTAGGATAGGGATCGCCCGATGCTACACCCAAAGAGAAAGGATAATTGGAAAATCTGCTTGTGGCGATTACTCTTTGAGGAGAAAATTGGTTAGCGATCGCTAAACCAGACAATGCTCCTGCTCCGATAATTAAGTTACGTCGTTTGATTCGACTGTGCAGGAACTGCTCAAAATTCCGGTAATTTACCATTCTCTACTCCTGGCTAGGTAAGTTAAAGTACAGCAATAGCTAACACAAAGAAGGCAGGGTAATTTTAGGAAAAGTTCGTAACTAATTCCCTTAGCAAAATCAGATTTTAATTTCCAATTTTTGATTTTGCTATCAATGTGTTAGATATTGTTTTCCTACAGAAAAGCCTACTAATAAGAGATTAATTCTGGGCAAAGAAAGCGTTAATATCAACTTAAACAAGGTTAGATTTTAACCTTTTTAATTGATGCTACCTTTCTCTTCATCATCCAGCCAAGGCTACAAGTAAAAAGAGCGCCAACTAAAGGTGTAGGTTCAGGTACTTGTCTATAAGAAACTGTACCTGATATAAATTCAGCATTTGGAGAAGTTTTAGAGAAAATTGTAAAATCCTCACCAATAATTTCATAACTTATAGAACTGGAAGGATTAGCTTGATCATTGAACTGATAATCTAACGCAAAATATTTTTTTCCTGTTAAAGATGTGCTTGAAAAAATTAGAGGAAAATCTGGGTAGTTGGCATCATCTTTTTGCGTGTAAACGGTAGAGTCACCATCAAATTTAAAAGAAAGTGACTTAATGGCAGTTTCAGGATTATAGTCATTGCTGAAAGTTGAGTCATCAAAGCTAAAAAAGCCATTTCCCTTAGTTACTGGGCTATCAACTGTGAAAGCGTAATTCAGAATTGCAGCAGATGCAGATTTTGCATCTACGGTAGCAAAACCTAAAGTAAGAGTAGCAGCAGCAATCAATAATTTTGGAACCAATTTCATCTCTGTTTTCCTCACCATAAACTTCTCTAAGCAATGCAACTACAAGCTATAAAAATAACTTGTTCCTAACTTACTTATTTTCCAAATGGATATTCATAACTGGTTAGAACAGTGATGAAATCAATGATTTGTTTCTTTTTATTGACAAAGAGACAAATCTCCAATTATTTTGAGACACTCGATTTTAGAATTACAAGTTTAAGCGGACTTTAATCAAAGGTAAAAATAAAATTTAATTTAAGTTTGCCAATGAAAAAGTTAGCCGATAACCGCAGAGCAAACGCATCTAAATATTGCTCGGCCTGAATAAGAGTGGAATTCAGCAAGACTGCTATCAGATAAGACTTTCAGGAAATTAAATGTTCACTTTTATTGCAATGACAATCATTATGAGAGGGAGGAAAAGTTAGAGAAAACCATCGCTTGGCTGTCAAAGAAGGGAGCAACGCGATTTTATAAGCTCAGGGTAAATTATCAATTACATCACTAAATTCTCAATAATACAGGTTTTTTTGTTGCGATGCCTACGGCGGGCTACGCCTACGCTACGTGTACCGGAGGTAATCGCATCCCAAAATAGCCTATTTGCGTTTTTAGTTTTCACACTTAGCCTTAACTGAATTGTATTGCCTCTAATTCTTCTCTTACAGATAAAGGCTGATACCCCAATGCAAAAGCTTTGGAACTATCCAAAGAAACATCTGTCGGTCTAGGTGCTGCCATTTTCACATCTTGTTGTCGACAGGCTTTTAGTCCGGTGGCGGGAAGTTGAAATACTTCTACTAATATCTGTCCAAAATCATAACGTGAAATCCGCTCTTTGCCACCTAAGTGAATGATGCCATTAACTTTTTGCAATGCTAATAAAAGTCCTTTAGCGGCAGTTGTTCCACTTACTGGTGTGCGAAATTCATCTATAAATAAACTCAATTCTTTTTCGGCTTGTAAAGTTTGAATAAATGGCTGAATAAAGCTTTTAGCTGTGGGTGTTGCTGCACCAAACATCAACGGCATTCGACACACTGCGGTCATGGGATATCTTTCTAGCATATCTGCTTCTGCGATCGCTTTTTGCTCACCGTAAAGATTGACAGGACACACGGCATCCCTTTCTCGATATGGAGCATTTAAGCCATCAAAAACCAAGTCGGTTGAGGTAAAAGCACAAGGAATAGAATTATCCGCGCAAAGTCCGGCAATATTGCAAGATACGATAACATTAATTGCGTGTGATTCTTTGGGGTTGATTTGACAAAAATTTGGTTGCGAATGTGCAGCAGTATGAATAACTGCTTCTGGTTTGACATCATTAAAGATGCGTTTCAATTCCTGAAAATTTGTTAAGTTCGCTTTTAATATTTTCATACCAGAAATCTCTAAAGGATGGGATAAATAAGTGCCATATATATCCCATTCTTTTTTTCCAAACTGGCAAAGATGCCATCCTAAAAAACCACTTGCTCCAGTGATTAACAATTTTTTCATATTTAATCGGAAACCGCTCAAGAAAAAATCCTTGCTACAGCAGGCTTATATTTTACACTGAGTAGTGGTAATAAAATACTATTGCAGTAATTTCTGAAACTGCTTTTCACTACGCACTTTGCTAAAGTCTGGGTCAGTTTTTGCTAATTTCTTGTATTTATCAGGAACAAGCTTGATTGCTTTGTCTAGGTTCTCAATTGTTAATTCCAGATTGCTTTGTAAAGCATAAGAGCAAGCTTTGTTGTAATATACTTGGTGCAAATCTTGCTTGATGGCGATCGCTCTATCATAAGATGCAATAGCATCTTGGTAGCGGTGCAGCTTTGTCAGAGCAATGCCTCGGTTAATTAAGGCTTCATATTTGTCGGGTTTGATAGCGATCGCTTTGTCGTAAGATGCGATCGCATCTTTGTAGAGTTGCAACGATGTTAGAGCTATGCCACGATTATACCAAGCTTCATATTTGTCGGGTTGGATCGCGATCGCTCTATTATATGATGTAAGAGCGTCTTTATAGCGTTGCAACGACGTTAAGGCTATGCCACGGTTAATCCAAGCTTCAGGATTCTCAACTTTGATGGCGATCGCTTTATCATAAGCTTTTATGGCGTCTTCATAATTTTGTCTATCTAATAAATTATTACCTTGATGAAACAAATCTTCTGCTTTTTGCGTAGCCTTCGCTTCTATGAAAAGTTGGGTTACATTGCTTTCTTGGACAACCTGTGTAGTATTTTCTGCTGATGAGTTTGCCCCATCACTACAGCCAAATGCCAAGAAAGCTATCAAGCCAGATGCAACGAAGCAGTGCCGAAAAACCATGCTGTACCTACAAAAATTATTAGATGATGTTAAAATTTGTTAGTTTCTTGAGTATTATCAAAATACACTAGTTTTTACCCATTAATTTACTTCTATTTCTTTTCAGAAAGAGCCTTGTTGACGATGCATAAAACTTTATTCAAATCAAGCGTGAATAATAATATCATAGTAAAGACACATAAAGCAATCGCTTAGAACCTACTTTACTCAAAAACAATTATTTGTGTTGCTATACTATGTTGCGTAGCTGTAACCCGTCGTAAACATCGCACTCGTGTAGTAATTCACCGTTATGAAAAGCTTCTTTAATCCGCTAATACCGACGGTATTAAATCAGCCAGGATCGCAGAGGTGAGGACAGAAGTAATATCAGAATAGCTAATTTTTCCAACCTTTATCTCTATTAAGGAGTTTTATTTTTCTTTAAAATAAAATTTAAAGTCAACTCTACATTATTGATAAATCGTAGAAATAATTTATATTATATATATGGCAATTCATAGTTTTGATATTACTGAAAATTTTAGTAATAGGAAACATTGCTCATAAAAATTGCTAGCGAATTGCTAATGCCATGAGATAATTTTTGGCATTAAATTTGTATGTTTTGTATTCATTATTTTCTATTAAGGATCTAAAACTATGTCTGTTTTCTCCCCTGATGGTCGGACAAAAGTTAGTAACACGACAACTTTTCCGTTTAGTGCTATAGGAAAGATGAGAATACATTGGAAAGGCCCAGATGGGGTTATTGATACTGCTGATGATATTATCGTCAACGGTTCTGGTGCCATGATTGATCCCTACCACTTTTTAACAGCAGGACACTGTGTGTATGACACGAGATATGGGGGTTGGGCAGATAAAATTGAGGTGATGCTTGGTTCCAAAGGAAATATCATTGCTGGTACAAACCAGGCTGACTATGAATACTATAGTGAAGCCAAATCTGCTTATACACGTTCTTTTGAAGGATGGACTCAAGGAGATCAAACTAAAAGCGAAACTTTTCAATACGATATAGGATTGGTTACTCTTGACCGCAATATTGGAAACTTCACTGGCTGGTTTAACTATGGATATGACGATAATCTCAGCAGTGGAACTTTAATGAATGTCACTGGATACCCTTCTGATAAGTTTGATTCCAACAGCGATGGAAAATGGGACAACTATGATATGTGGACTCAGAGTGGAAAAATCACAAGTACAACTGACTCAATCTTGCGTAGTAATGAGCTAGATATTCTACCTGGAAATAGTGGAGGCCCTCTCTGGCTTGATAAGTCCAACACAAATAAACCGACTATTTATGGAGTAGCTTCAAATGAGACAACCACCAACAACACTCCGCTTTACAACGAGTTTGCCCGAATTACAAGCACTCGATATAACGAGATTCAAAACTGGATTGACGAAGACACTACTGCCCGCAAACCCATTGACAAGGCTGATTTAGTAGATTCTGACGCGTGGTTTAACACCACTCTTGGAAGTTTTAGTAATAACACTATCAAATATGGGGAAAATTTCAGCATCACAGTCTATCCTCGTAACAATGGTACAGCCGCAACAGGCAATTTATCGGTTTCTTTTTACGCTTCTACTGATGCCAATGTCACTGATAGTATTGGTTCTCATTACTTAATTGGTAATACAACTATTTCTTCGATTAATCCATTCAATTCAGGAACAGCGACTTGGAATAGTGCGTTTCCTAATATCCCAATTGGAAATTACTACGTTATTTCATTTCTAGATCCAACTAATTCAATCCAAGAGTTTGATGAGAGTCTAACCAGCAACCAAAAGGTATTTAGAACTTTACTCACTGTTACCAATAGTACGCCCATTTCGACACCTCTGACCGTTTCATCAACCGTTAGCTCTCCTTTATCAGCCAATGAAGAAAATCTTACTTTAACAGGTACAGATAATATTAATGGGACTGGTAATACTAGTAATAACAAGTTAAATGGTGGAAATAACAATGACATCCTTATAGGAGGAAGTGGTAACGATACTTTTGTTGGAGGTTTAGGTAACGATACCCTAACCGGAGAAACTGGATCTGATATTTTTACTATTAATACCCCTTCTGAGGGTATTGATAACATTACAGATTTTTCGCCCTTAGATGACACAATTTATGTTTCTAAAATAGGGTTTGGAGGTGGACTTAGTGAGGGTATACTAGAAGCTACGCAATTTTTTAGCGGTTCAGTAGCACAAGATAGCAGCGATCGCTTTATCTACAACAAGAAAACAGGGGGTTTCTTCTTTGATGCTGATGGTACAGGCTCATCCGGTCAAATCCAAGTTGCTCAACTAGCAATAGGTCTAGCCATGACTAATACAGATATTTTCGTGATTGCCTAAATAATTCAAAACTTATACCAGTTTTCTATAAAGTTGTACATTCTTTTGACCTCTGCCAACCTCCCCGCGAGTTCGGGAAGTTGCCAGAGGTTCTTTCCATGCGTCTTTATGCAGAATTGGTATTACGCATTGAAAACCTGAAAATAGATTCTCTGTAACCCTTACAAACAAGGCTTTTAAGGGGTTGGGATGATACTTATGCGTAATTTCTAAATTTATCTGTGCAACGCTTAACTAATGCCAAACACTGATTCGACAGTTGACTTAATCGAATCTCTTGCATCCTTCAAAGTTTGGCTAATGGGATGCTTTGCCTGCATGAATGCACGCGCACAATTGCGTCCCGGCATTCCTGAAATTGAACCACCTGGATGAGTTCCTGCACCAGTCAAAAATAGATTATCAATTGGTGTTTTGTAGTTCGCTATTTCTGGCAAGGGACGGAAAAATATCATCTGATCTAGGGTCATGTCAACATGGTAATAATTCCCTTTGTACGCACCTAATCTTTCTCCTAGTTCGGCGGGACTTTCTACACGACGGGCGATAGTTGCATTCTTGACATTTGGTGCATAGTCTGCCAATTTATCAATCACCTTATCTGCAACTTGGTTTTTCAATTCATCTGTCCAACCAGTACCTTTTAAACCAGTACCTTCTGCACCCGCAATTTGATAAGGGGCAAAAAACTCAATCCATGCAGTGTGCTTACCTGGTGGTGCTAATGTGGGGTCTAAATAGCTAGGCATCACCAAATACATTGATGGGTCAGCATCAGGAATCTCTCCCAAAGTACATTTGCTATGAGCCTGTTCTACATGTGTTACGGAATCTGCAATTAAGATGGAACCAACAAGATATTCGTCTTTGTGGGCGTGGTGTGGAAAGTGCAGTGGTTCGTCTAAAGCCAAATCTATCTTGAGAATGGTTTCGTTATTGTTAACGATGCGGCGTTCTAATCTTTCCCATAAATCTGGATCGGCTCCATCAACTTCGCTTTTATCAGTCATTTGCAAAAATAACCGCTTGGCATCAATATTAGAAATAACCCCGTGTTTCGCGCGATATTCTTTACCACCAGCAACCCGCACACCTACAGCTTTTCCATCATCAATTAAAACTTTTTCAACCTGCTGATCTGCGAGAATAACCCCACCTTTACTTGTGACTAAATTCACCAAAGCTTGCACAAGTGCGCCAGTTCCGCCGCGAGGTCTGGCCATTCCAGGATTGTGACGCATTGCCATCATAATTGCACCAATAGCAAGGGTTTTTTGCGATGGTGGCGCCCCAAGTTCTGCTGCTAGTCTGGCTAGTGGCGCTTTCAGAAATTCCTCATCAAACCACTCGTTAAGTAAATCCTCCGCGCTGTTCAACATTGTGCGAATAAAGTCCAGCGTTTTGTTCGGGGAACCAATGACAGAAAATAAATCTTTCAGTTTGGTGATGTCGTAGTTACCAAGGATATCTATAACTGACTTTGGCGGTGCATTAAACATGGGAATCATTGCACCTAGCGCTCGCTGCCAAAAGTCTACAAATTCGGCATATTTTTTGGCATCACGTTCACTGTAACGAGCAATTTCTGCACAAGTCTTTTCCACTGACTTATGTGCTAAGAAATACTTGCCATCAGGATGAGGACAGAAAACAACCGGATCGCACTCCAGATAATGCAAGCCGTATTTTTCTAGTTCTAATTCTTCAACAACTGGCCCCAAGTGAATGAATTCATGGTCAATAGCACACAAGTTAAATTTAAATCCAGGAGCTTCTTGGAGTAAACATTCTTCAGTTGTTGCTGCACCACCGATAACAGAACGTTTTTCTAGTAACAGGACGCTATAACCAGCTTTTAACAAATACGCTGCGCAAACTAGCCCATTATGTCCAGCACCGATCAGCACAACATCATACTCTTGCATAGTTGTCATTTTGAAATTAAGTAGCTTTTAAAAGCTTACAAAAACTTTCAAAAATTTACATCATTCCCTAGTTACAAAAATTATCCTTAGCTAGCGTCAATACTACTAAAGAGATAATTCAGTTATTGATGCGGGTATTTGCTTTACTTGAGTTTCTACCATAAGTGTCAAACTACCCTTTTCTACTTTTATATCTTTAATCTTGAACGCCATATCTTCCCATTTCAAAGATGGTAGATTCATCAGTTCTTTGGCTTTCTGCATTAATGCTGTAATTAATTCTATTGAAATACCCTCTCCCTCAGTGCAGTTAAAACTCTCCACCATCGCAGGTTGTGAATGAGTCCGTGGGCGAATGAGGGCAGTGTAAGCGAAAGGGCGAGTATTTCCCATTTCCTTTAACAGCACTTTTCCTTTACATTCTATTTTGCCTTCACCAGGTAAAAATACCTGAATTTTTTGCGGCTCAAAACTTACAATATCACCATCTACATTTAACTCCAAGTTTTGCATCTGGGTGCGAATCAAGTCTGAGGTGAAGGCGCGGTTAATATCTACTTCAGTAACTACAATGTGACCTACAGCATTTACTGACTCATTGAGTTCTATTTTACCAAAAAGAGCAGTTAACGGATTGATGTCAATGCTATCTGTTTGTAGTTTGATTTCCTGCACGCGGATGTCTTCTTGTATAACCAATCCTTCACCTGCAAACAAAACTCCATCCGCTTGTCCCTGAAGTATTTTGAATAAATCAGTTTGTACATTTATGTCTATTTTTTCTACTTCATCTAACCCTTGGGATACCATCATTTCAGCGCCCTGAGATAGAACTTTTTCTTCCAGATTATGTTCGTCTTGCATGGATTAGTATCTCCTAAATATCCTCTTACTACTTACTGTAAAGGCTAGATACTAAGGAGCGAATCTACATTGCGGTATATCTAAGTCGGAGGATAGAGTAATCAAGTAAAGGATATTGTTTCTCTTTTAACTTTTGCCTTTTTGGTAACAACCATTTTTACACCGCCGCTAGGGACAATGGTAATGCCACGACGGACTGGATGCACTGGACGTTTATCAGTAAGGGTTAGTTGAAAATGCGATAAGATTATGGCTGTTACTAATTTTAGTTCATACATGGAAAATGCCGCACCAATGCAACCACGATAACCTCCACCAAAGGGTAAATATTCATAAGGTGAAAATTTTTGGTTGAGGAATCTTTCTGGACGAAATTTTTCTGGTTCTGGGTAAGTGTCTGTTCGGCGATGTGCTAAATAAATACAGGGAACTAAAACTGTTTCTGATGTAAATTTATGCCCCATAATTTCCACTCTATCTTTTACCATTCGCGGTGTGCAAATTAAAGCAATAGGATGAATTCGCAGTGTTTCTTGACAGACGGCAGTGAGGTAAGGTAATTGTGTAATTTTTTCAGGATTTGTGAGATTGTCCAAGGTATTTAGTTCTTGCATTAGCCGATATTTAACCTCTGGGTGAGAGTGAATTAAATAAAATATCCAGGCTAATACACCAGATGTAGTTTCGTAACCCAATAGCAATAATGAAACTAGTTGATCGCGTAATTCTTCATCTGTCATCTGTTGCCCATTTATGTCATGCGCTGACATCAGCAGACTGAGAATATCTGTACGCGCAGCATCTTTTTGGCAACGTCTTTCAGAAATTTCTGCATAGATGAGTTTGTCAATTTGCTCTCGTCTTTTTAAGAAAATTCCCCAAGGACTCCATGCGCCTAAATCTTTTTGCAGCAAAGGAAAGAAAAACAAGCTGGAATACCAAGGTTTAGTTACGTCTTCTAATAAAGAACTCAATTGTTCTTTTAATTGTTGGTAACGCACACCATGAGTAATCCCAAATACCACTTGTAAGATAATTTCTAAAGTGATATTTGACATTAATTTGTGTATACAAATATCTGTACCTGATGTCCAAGTTTGTGTAAGCTCTTCAGTAATTTGGCAAATTGTTTGTCCATAAGACTTTAAATTCTCGCCATGAAATGCTGGGAGTAATAGCTGCCGTTGTTGTTGGTGCGATCGCGCTTCTTGAAATACAAGAGAATTCTCTCCAAACAAGGGTTTAAATACATGGGTTGCTTTCTTAAAATCTAACTTGTGTGCAGAGATAGCAAAACAATCGCTAATTGCTTGCGGATGGCTAAAAAATACTATCGGTGGCGACTTTAAACCCATTACCCGCATTGTGAAAATGCCACCATACTTGGCAGCATAATTTTCTAAAGTTTTTGTGGGTTTAGCAATTAATTGCAGAGTTTGCAGCAAAGCTGGTGTGCTTAGACTATTAAGTGTTTTCACTGTTTATTCTATACCTTTATAATTTAATAAGCTGCAAATAATCCAATACGCTTGAGGTCAACCTTGATTATCCTTAACTTCCTTTTTAAAGAGGGAATTATCGCAAGCCTTTTTAATAGTTTGGCGGGATATTTGGGATTTAATGTACCACTAAGTTAACCATTCTGGCAAATCATTACTATTAAGTTTACGAGGATAATAATATTTTTTCTCATTTGTAGAGGTATTTATAGAAAAAACTTACTTAAGTATATTGCAATACACTCCCTAAAATTACGTTTTTTAGTAATATTAAAATTACTTCTATTGGTGTATAATTTCAGCCTTAAAATAAATTTTTTTACACTTGTAGTATATTAAAATCCCCCATAAACCTCCTTAAAAGAGGACTAGGGGGGATTATTTAAAAGCATTTAAAATCTATCTAAATATATAGATGGATGTTGTAAGTTTGCTGAACGCAACCATCAAACCCCCCAGCATCAAACAGTGGTTGTCTGTAGAATGGGAGACTTCACCTGACGTTGACTTGTGACAACCATTTCAATCGGACGATCTGGACCTGTCACCAAACCACGGCGCTTAGGTCGCACTTCACCTTTATTAACTAGTTCTAATTCCTTACTAGAAAGAATTTCAGCAAGTGCTAGCTTCATTTCCAACTGGGCAAATGCTAGCCCAATACAGCGCCTAGCACCACCGCCAAAGGGCAAATATTCATAAGCAGAAAATTGCCGTTCTAAAAAGCGTTCTGGCTTAAACTGCTTAGGTTCTGGATAAATATCTTCCCGTTGATGGGTCAGATAAATAGAACCAAGTAGGACTGTACCGGGTTCTAGTTCGTAACCGCCCAGCGATATCGATGTTCTTACTCTTCTAGGAAAAGTTAGTATACCTACTGGGTAAATCCGCAATGTCTCGGAACAAACAGCGTTGAGATAAGGTAATTTAAAAACGGTGCTGGGATCTGGATTATCGCCCAAGCTATCTAATTCTTGCAGTAGCTTTTGGCGCACTGATGGTATTTTATGAATCCAGTAGAATGCCCATGCTAAGGCTGTCGCTGTGGTTTCGTGACCAGCGACTAACAGAGTCATCAATTCATCGCGCAATTCTTGATCGGTCATGGGTTGACCTGCTTCATCTCTAGCAGCCATGAGTAAGCTAAGAATATCCGTGCGTGATGAATCTGCTTGTTCTCGACGTTCCCGAATTTCCTCATAGAGGAGTTCGTCAGCTTCTTGCTGAAGGCGCATCTGGTTCCCCCAGAAGTTAATCGGGCCAAAATCTCTTTGCAAAGCTGGAAAATAAAGCAAAGCCACACTCAACCGAGAACTGGCTTTTTCTAAAAGTTCGCTCAAAAAATTCTGTAGTTTTTCGGCGCGAGGCCCTTCATATAGCCCAAATACAGCTTGCATAATCACCCGCAGGGTAATAGCTTGAGCAGCAGACCGAATATTAAAGGGTTTACCTATCTGGTATTGGCTGATAACTTGCTTGGTGACATCGGTAATTACCTGGCTATAGTTTCGCATTCTTTCGCCGTGAAAGGGAGGCATTAACAACTGGCGTTGGCGCTGGTGTTCTGCGCCGCTAATGGTAATCACAGAATGCTTTCCCAGCAAAGGTTCAAACAGCTGATTCAGATCGCCAGGCGCTTCTAATTCCTTGGTATCAGTTGTCAAAATTTGCTGTAGCGCTTGGGGATTGCTGACAATTACCATAGGAGGCAGATTTTTGTCTAATCTGAGAGTAAAAATCTCGCCATAGCTTTTGGCACAAGCCTCCATAAATAACATCGGATTAGCAATCCAGCGTAGCATCTGTGAAACTGCTGGAGTTTGAGGGCCGTTTGGGAATTTCATAAATTTTTTGCTGCTTAATATTTTTTGCTACTTCAACTAAACCTCATCTATGTTGAGAACCGTAGTTTTTGCCCTCACCCTAAATCCCTCTCCCAAGTAGGGAGAGGGACTTCTTTCCGGCTCCCCTTCTCCCAATATTGGGAGAAGGGGCTGGGGGATGAGGGTTTTTCTATTCATACAGAACTACGGTTTTCAACGTGGACGCAGTTTAACTGAAATTTTGGTTGCGTAACTATTTAAAGTACTTATTCTAACGTTGTAAAAAAGCAATAAACTGTTACAACCTCGAAGATGTAAAATTTTTGTTAAATTCAACGAGCATCTACAGTTTCACCTCATCGTCAAAAGGTACTCAGCATGACTGCAATCTCCCCAAAGGCATCTTCAGCGCTTCCCAATTTTTCTGAAGGGATTCAATATTTTGGTGAAGCCTTACCAGATTTTGAAACTTATGGTGCAACTCCTGCTATTGAGTCGGGCAAAATAGCGATCGCAGATCCCACAGACAAAGCAGCTGTATATCAAACTTTACTGGCTGCCGATGCCCTCCGCTACCTGATTTTGCAAGTTACCGCTAGTAAGGCTTCTGGGCATCCCGGCGGATTCGCCAGCCAAGCAGAAGTTTACGCATCTCTTGTCATGCTGGGATACAAGAACATTCTCACTGAAGTGGGACACCACGCCCCTGGATTTTATTGTGCCATGTTCTTGGATCGTTCCCTAGAGGACATGGGAATTTTTACAGTCCAACAATTGCGCGATCGCTTCCGAGAAAAGCACGGATTATTAGGACATCTTTCTGGTTTCATTCCCGGTATTCTCGCACCTGCGGGGCCTTTGGGACAAGGGCAACACTTTGCAATGGCGGCTGCACTATTGCACAAAGATAAATTGTTCCCCTTTACAGTTGGGGATGGTGGATTGGGTGAGCCTTATATTGTCAGTGCGATCGCTCACTTTCATACTGCTTATCCTGATGTCACCAACTTTTTACCGATATTGGTATGGAACGGTTACAGCCAAGAACATCACAGTATGGTTTCTTTAAAAACCAACCCAGAGATGCAAGCATATTGGCAAGGTAACGGTTTTGATGAAGTGGTATTAGTGGATGCCAAAGACTTTGACGATCAAGACCAATCAGGGGATTACGTTGATAGTACCGCCTTTTCCTTTGAAAAACGCCTAGAATTCACTCAAGCAGTACTTTCGGGTGTGGATAAAGCAGCGCGATCGGCCCTTGGTGGTAAACTTACCGTCTTCATCATTAAACAACTCAAAGGTGCAGGAGTCCACGCGCGGGGTGCAAAATCTCACAACCTCTATCCTAAAGATACGTTGGATGCGCCGCATATTATTAGTGCATTGCAAACCCGTGCTTTGTCTGCGGAAGCTTGGCAATTAGTTAGAACAAATGCCGAACGCGCCGGTGGTGGCCCAGCAGCAAAAACTGTGGTGACAGAATTTGAATTACCATTGCCAGAATTAGGCGAATTACCTTTAGAAGAATATGCAGTTGGTGGTGAACCAAAAGTTTCCACAACCGCGATGGGACGATTGGTAGGAATAGTTGGAAATAAAGATCAGAATTTCCTCGTTACCAACGCCGATGGTAATGAAGCATCTGGAATTGCTAACATCAACCAAGCATTAAAGATTATCCACCCCACAACCGACGATTTATATTATCAAGCACCAAACGGACAAGTTTATGAACCATTGAGTGAAGATGCTTGTGCCGGTTTAGCTGCGGGTTTGGCGTTAATGGGTGCGAGAACTTTGTGGTGTTCCTACGAATCTTTTGCCATCAACGGAGTACCAATTTGGCAAACTGTTACCCAAGCAATGGCAGAATTGCGCCGTCCCACACCCTCGACTGTTACTTTATTCACAGCAGGTGCATTAGAGCAAGGGCGCAACGGTTGGACTCACCAACGTCCGGAAATTGAAGCTTACTTTGCTTCGCTGATGCGAAATGGAAATGTTTTTCCATTATTTCCCCCCGATGCTAACAGTATCCAAGTCTGTTATGACTGGGCATTGAAAAGTAAGAATAAGGGAATTGTGATTACTGCAAGTAAAACGCCGTTGCAAATTCGCACAACTTTAGAACAAACTCGTCAAGGGTTGCGCGATGGTGCAGTGCTATTACATGAAGTTGCTGGCGATAAACAAGTTGTATTTGCTGTAATTGGCGATATGACATTAATGCCAGTATTTGAAGCTGCTGCTTTCTTAGAAACTGAAGGTATTGGTGCGAAGATAGTTTCTGTTATCAATCCTCGGCAATTGTATCGTAGCGATGATACTGCGTGGGATACCTGTTCCCAACCCGAAGGCGGTTTCTTGGATGATGCGAAATTTGCCGAATTATTTGATGGCGATGCGTTAATTGCGGTTACAGGTGGCGCGGCGGCGGTACTCGAACCAATTTTGTTACGGAGTAGGGTGAAGCGCGACACTTTTGCGTGGAAGCGTGGCGAAACTACAGCGAGTGCTGGCGAGTTGATGGCGTTTAATGGATTGACTGCTGAAGCGTTGACGAAACGTGCGATCGCATTAGTGCATTAAGGCTGGGTTTTATAGGTAGAATAATCTGAATTTTTAACCGCAGATGTACGCAGATAGATGCCAATAGATTGGCCTTTTGATGCGTGTATCTGCGGTTTGTTTTTATTTATAAATAGCTCTATAAATAAAAGCATAACTCTAAAATTAATTGAGACTGAAACTCAACATAAGCAACATGAAATTTACTGTTGGACATTTACTTCTTGTTATAATATCAATTATTTTTTTGTTGAATAATTGTTCGTGTCAAAAAAAGATTGAGGCATCAAGAGAAACAGTTACACCAGTTTCATCTTCTCCTGAATCCTCTTCAGTTAGTAGAGAAGTTACACCCACTACCAAAACAGTAACCAAAGAAGAGGTTGTCTGTGCATACAAATCTGATGAAGCAGCGCAAGAATTTGTTAGTAATGTTAAAAGTAATTTTAACACCACTGATGTCGAAATTGAGGCCAGAGGTAACTGCGTTATCTACAAATGGTATAAGTAGTAAATTTGTGAACTGACTATAGCGATAGGATTGATCATTTATTATTCAAAATCTTGTAAAAAGTGCGATCGCCCGATCTTGTAGGGTGTGTTAGCGACACTGTAACGCACAAACTAGAAGATCAGGTGATCGCACTGATTTCAGAAACAATAATCCTGACTTATGGCATAATTACAGGAATAATTTGGTTTTTATCCCGACGATAGATAAGAAAATCACTATCAAAAGTTAACAAAAAACTATCTATATGCTGTTCAGACATCCGTACTAAACAAGCATCAGCTAAAGACATAGGGACAGATTGATAAGTCTTGACAAGTTCCCCAATAATGATAGCTTCTTCATCCAATTTAAAAGGTATATTAATCACTCCATTCTTGACCAAATTTATCACGGCTTCTTGGCCGCCGTAAACCTTTTTTAATAAGAAACAAGCCTCTGAAATAACAGCTTCACAAGTTAATAGAGGCGGTTCAATATTAGCCCACTGTGTTGTTGTCCAGCCGTAAAATTTGTCACTTCGATTAATTACAGCAACCAATGGCCCTGTATCTAGCAATACACATCGCCTCATCATGAACCGTAACCATCCATATAATCTTTATTCGTAGACAAATCACTTGCTGCTTCCACACAACCAATGTATTCTTGAGCCAGAGTCAAAGCCGAAACCCCTAAATTTTTATCTTGAGAAGATAACTCTTGCTTTTGCATTTTTGCAATTAAAAATTCTACAAAATCTAGTGCCTCTTGTTGCTTATCAAGAGGTAATATTCTTACCTTGTCTATAATAATTTCTTCAATGTTCATTTTCTATAGCGTCTCGTATCAACTAATATATTTTAAACTTTAAAGTATTATTTGGCTGTATGCCTTTCGCCGCGACTTAAATCGTTAGGTACTCAAGAGAATATATTTAGGAAGTACCTAGACATCGCACTGTTCAGATTAATTTATCATGCGCGATCGCGCAATTTTTTTCTATCAATAGGACGTACTTGTACGAGGCAGTGCTGGCGAGTTGATAGCGTTTAATGGATTGACTGCTGAAGCATTGATAAAACGTGCGATCGCGTTAGTGCATTAAAGTTAAAATAGTTTTTCCTTTTATCGCAAATATACGTATATAAATGTTGAAAAATTGCGTTCAATGCGTATATTTGCGTTTTTTATTTAAAAGAATTTAGCAGATAGGAGAAATAGGGGTAAAATTGCTGAAATTCGTTGACAATAACAGGTTTACGAGTTCAAAAGTTAGTTTACGAGTCGCAAAAGCTAGTTTACGAGTCGCAAAAGCTAGTTTACGAGTTCAAAAGTTAGTTTACGAGTTGCAAAAGCTAGTTTACGAGTCGCAAAAGCTAGTTTACGAGTTCAAAAGTTGATTTCCAAGCCAGGACAAAGCGCGATACTTTTATGGAAAACATGGCGTTTAATGGATTAACTGTGCAGGCTTGAGGAAAGGTGCGATCGCGTTTAAGTCGCCATAAACTAGAGAATTATTTACCTGACTTTTCACGTCATGTGGAAAAGCCCACGAAAGACCTAACCTCCTTTCCGCATCGGGAAGGGGGAAAATTCAAAGTCTCTCTCCTTTTAGGAGAGAGATTTAGAGAGAGGTTTTCCAGATGCCGTGAAAAGTCAGAATTATTTACAAGGGATGAGAGCTATGAAGCTTATAAAATCAGCTTTATAGGCTTCATGTCGCCCCTTTGTCAATACCCCACCACCTGAATCCTTACCCAAAAACTGTTGAGAGTATTACACAACCGTACAATCATAACCATTTCAGGTGAAACTATTTATTTCCCAAAATGATAGTTATGTCATCTGCTTCAGGAGTATAAATAATTCTCTTCACTAGCCATGTTTTGTTTTTTAATTGTACTTCTTCACCTACTCTCGGAATAAATTGTAAGTTATAATACTTACCTAGAAATTCTTCTGCATTCCCTTTCCAAAAAATTGTTCTTGTCAGTTCACCAGTTTTGTTACTCATTTTTCTTCCTCCTAATATTATTTCTTGCAATTTGTTTTTACTAGAAAAAACTGTTTAAGCAGTTTCACTCAGTAATCGCAGAATAAATTGGAGTGGAATTTCTACCCGATCGGAGCGATTATTTAGTTCATTGCCTACTGCATCAATCGCTTGCTCTAGAAGATAGGCAAAAAGCAGCACATCTAGTTCTTGTGTTGTCTTTGGAAGGAAAGATTCTTGACTAGCAGTTTCTAAATAAGAATTGAGAAAGCTAGTACTCACCCAGGTATACCAAAACTGTCCCCATTGTTCTATAAGGGGTAAATTTTCAGGTAGGATCATCCCAGATTCTTTTTGATAGCCTAGAGCTTCGTTAACTGCATAGTTGAAAGATAGCAACATTCCTGCTACATCTTGTAGGGGCGATCGCTTTATGCGTCGTTCGCTTAAACTACGCTCTGCTTTGCCTTCAAAATCAGGAAGAATAAAGTCTCTTCCTGTGTAAAATACTTGCGATAAATGGTAGTTTCCATGATGACGAGTCCGCAATGCAGTAATTTTTTGCCCGACAACTAACTGAAAGCGTTCTAAGATTTTCTGTTGGCTATTAAGAACTTCTAATGCTAATGGTTGAGTATCGGTTGGCAAGTATTTTACTCGTTCTTTTAACAACCGAAATACTTGTCCAGTTAAGTTACGTGCATTTTGATATATCGAACGTTGATAAAGTGATGAAAAAGATTCTGGAGCAAAGTCTGAGCTATCTATATTTGTAGCCAGCGCTATATGGAATTCCGCAGTGGATTTACCCAACAGTTCAGCACTTTGCAGGTAAGAAGTGATAGTTGCAATTGCCAATTCTGGAATCTCAATTCTCTGTAAATCCAACAAGGAACCTGATGGAAGAGGCACTTCGGTAATAGTGGCGTGTTCTGTGGTCACTAAATCAAAGTACTTTTGCAAACTATCAAGGGTGTAGTCCCAGCCACTGCGAATATCTGAAATAAACTCTTGTAATATGCCTATAGTCGTGGGTAGGGCAGTTTTATTGCCTGTTTTATTTGCACGGCGGTACTCTAAAGCACCAGCTAGGAAAACTGAGTTTTGCAAGCGTTTTTTCTGGTATAGGAAACGCCGGATTTCTAAATCTGGGTACAAACCCTCCTCGACTTTGCGGAAGAGTTTCAACAACAAGCGATCGCCATAAACTATATAAGTATTGGTTTGTTCTTCTTTATTTAGGACAGTCGGCTCACTATTGGTTAACTGTTGGCGCAATTCGGAGAATGAATCAGTAGTAGTGCCAAATAATTCTCCGCTTATCCCTTTATAAGAGTGATGATTAGCGATCGCATCATCTAGGAGTGAGGTGAGAAAGTTCTTGTCTGCTAAAGCATCAAATAAAATTCCAACTTCTTGAGTATTGGGTGGAGGAGTGTCTATTTTGCCTTGCACCCTAAGCCGTGCAATCACAGCTTGCGGCATTTGTGCCAAAAGATGTGTTGCTTGCTCACCTTCTGCATAGGCGAGAAATAACAGATAAGTTTCGTTGTTTCCCTGGCTATAATCTACCTGCAACCAAACAATTTGAGCTATCTGCTGGTTATAGGGTAAAGAAATCGCTTCAATGATTTGTGTTGATTGTACAGTCCGAGTTTTGCCGCCAAACCAGCTACAGGTATAGAGGTAATCCCGCAGCGTTGATTCTAGAATGCTTTTTGACTCTCGTTGCAAAATCACATTCTGCCATGAACCATTTACCAACAGAGTTGCTAAATCTGCTTGGGGTTTAAGAGATTGAGTTGAGCTAGGTTTAGGTTGTAAGGTGAACCAGTAAAACCCGTAAGGACTTAAGCTGAGGAAATAGGGCGATTCTGTAATCAGTGGGAACTCAGAGGAACCAAAAATTTCTACTGGTAGTAGCCCATTGAAGGTTGATAAATCTAACGCCACCGTTTGCACATAACGAGATAAATTTGCTACTACCAAGACATCTTCTTCAGAGGTAATCCGGCTGAAGGCAAAAACTTTGCGATTATTAGACTGTACCAATTCAAAACGTCCTTCACCCAATGCCGCAAACCGTTTGCGAGTAGCAAGTAAACGTTTCATCCAATACCACAGAGAATTGGTATTAGTCCGTTGTGCCTCGACGTTGAGTGCTTCGTAGTGATATTCTGAGTCAACGATGACGGGTAGATACAAGCGTTGCGGGTTGGCGCGACTAAAACCTGCGTTGCGGTCAGAACTCCACTGCATAGGTGTGCGAACACCATTGCGATCGCCTAGATAAACATTATCTCCCATGCCAATTTCATCGCCGTAGTAAAGTACGGGGGTTCCTGGCAGAGATAACAGTAAACTATTGAGTAACTCAATTTGGCGGCGATCATTGCCCAAAAGCGGCGCTAATCTACGGCGGATGCCTAAATTTACCCGCATCATTGGGTCTTGTGCATAGACCCCATACATAAAATCGCGGTCTTCATCTGTCACCATTTCTAGAGTCAGTTCGTCATGGTTGCGGAGGAACAATGCCCACTGACAGTTATCAGGAATGGATGGAGTTTGCTGGAGAATATCTACAATCGGGAAATTATCTTCCATCCGCAATGCCATAAACAAGCGCGGCATTAGGGGAAAATGAAAGTTCATGTGACACTCATCCCCCGCACCGAAATATTGAGCTGCATCTTCAGGCCATTGGTTTGCCTCAGCTAGCAACATCCGGTTAGGAAATTTCGCGTCGATGTGCGATCGCAACTCCTTCAAATACGCATGGGTTTCGGGTAAGTTTTCGCAGTTCGTTCCTTCCCGTTCGTATAGATAAGGTACAGCATCCATACGTAGTCCATCTACACCCATCTCCAACCAAAAATCTAGAACATCAAATACTGCCTGGCGCACCAAGGGATTGTCATAATTCAAATCAGGCTGATGGGAATAGAAACGATGCCAGCAATAAGCTTTGGCAACTGGATCCCAAGCCCAGTTAGATGTCTCAAAATCTTGGAAGATAATTCGCGCTTCTTGGTATTTTTCAGGAGTATCACTCCAAACATAAAAATCTCGCTCCTGACTCCCTTTCGGGGCGCGACGTGCTCTTTGAAACCAAGGATGTTGGTCAGAGGTATGGTTAATAATTAACTCAATAATTACACGAATACCGCGCTGATGAGCAGCGCTCAAAAACGCTTTAAAGTCTTCCAACGTGCCATAGATAGAATTGATACTAGTGTAATCAGCAATATCGTAACCATCATCCTTGAGTGGTGAAGGAAAAAAAGGTAACAACCAGATGGCAGTAATACCTAAATCTTGTAAGTAGTCTAGTTTTTCTGTCAGCCCTGGAAAATCACCAATACCATCACCATTACTGTCGGCGAATGTGCGAACACCTAGTTCGTAGATAATTGCATTTTTAAACCATGATGGGTCATCTTTCAAGCTGGAGTTTGGCATTTTAAAAAGATATGCGATCGCATATCTAATAGAACTATATTTTTACTTGATACAATCGCTGAGATTATCAGCTTATTTATCTTACACGAGTAATGTTTACACTTTCTTACTTAAGTAATGAAACTACCAAACGAGCTATATCTAGTCATAAATAATCATACCAACTGCGTATATACATACAGCAGTTTTCATTGGCATGAAGTACAAAGTTACGGGTTTTGAGGCAGGAGGCAGAAGCTGTTTATATCTAATGCTCCCGTACTGCATTTTGTACTTCACTTAAAAAGCAATCTGCTGTATAATTTTTATTTTCGGGTACTAAAATGTAACAAAACTTATTGTAGACTAGATATTTAGTTAGGAGTTAAGTAAGTTAGCTAGCTAATGTACTTCAATCATATTTAAGTAGTGAATAAGCAGGAATGAGGATGAAGACGTTTCTTTAATTTTCTGATTACTGACCGCAGTTGCTCTATTTCAAGTTTTTCATTCTTTTATTGTTACTTGCAGCTGGTCGATCGCGATCGCCTACCTGACGCTCAATTTGTACCAGTTTTTCCTTTGGCTGCTGGTTTAGTTGTTCTGGCTCTTGTTCTAGTGGCAGGTCTTTGTTGATGATTGCGATACTCCAACCTTTTTGTCCCCTTTGTCAATACCCCACCATCTGAATCCTTACGAGTCAATATATGCGACGATAGGATTAATTCATCGTCCGCGATCGCGCAATTTCTCTTCTACCAATGGGACGTACTTGTATGCTGTGAAGTGAAACAATTGCCACATTTTCCCCATCAAGTGTAACAAATTAAACCTCATATCCTTTGCCACCCTGATGTACCAAAACAGCTATACCTATATCACCCTGCTCTAAACTGTATTCTGAGAGATTAGTTGTCAGAAGAACTCTGTCAAGTTCTTGAATCATCATCGCTGTTGCGCGTTAATGGCTTTCAACAGTAGACATTACACGTAATGCAATACTGCTCGGTTAATAGAAATAGGAGGTGAAATCAAGAAAAATATGTTTGCGAATGATATACGCGAACTATCTTCCCTTTTCCATATCCCGCGAAAAGTCAGAAATGTAACCCCGACGCTATTCACTCCCAAAGTAAATTTCGTACTTCATTTATTCAGTCATCAGTTAACAGTAAGGTAACTGATGACTGTTTACCTTTTGTCTTAGTAAGCCCGACCGCTACTCCCGACCGCTACTATAAAGGTGGTTCGATATTTTGGCCAGCAAATTTGAGTAGGTTAGCAAAGATAACTGTCTGATTGCCACCTAAAATTGGCTGCCAATCTTTAGGTGCTTTATTAATATAAGATTCCCGATCAGAATCTAAAAGTCCATAAAATACCTCGGCTACAATCCGACCACCTACCCAACCTAGCTGAGTTTTGGCGCCAACACCATTTAGTAAATCTACTTCGGAAAAACTTTTTCCCACACCAAAGTGATCTACTAAAGGAGCTTGACCCTCAGCTAAGATGTAAAACCAGAGTGGGGTGTCGTTTTGCAGACTCTCAGCAATTGGCTCAAACTTGAACAGTGCATCCTTTGCCGAATTTTCACCCGCTGGTTGTCTCACACTGAGTTGATCTGATGTGAGAGGAATAGCCTGAGTAAAACCTTTGTTCTGTAAAGCTTTGACAATCTGTTGCCCACCTTGTACTCTGTAGTTGTTGCCTCGCAATAAATTAAGCAGTGCTAGGGATGGACGTGGTGGTACTACTTTCGTGTCTGGTAAGGTGTCAGGGCTGATCGCATCTTTAACTTCTTTAATAACCCCCCCAACATTCTGGCTGGTTGGCAATACAGGAGACGGTAAAACGCCAAGTGGGTCAACCAAGTTGGAATCAATTTTGTAAGCTAGTTGTAAGCGTACTTCTGGTCTTTCTGTTTTATCAGCAGGCTCGTCACGAGGTTCATTAGGCAACACTCCTGGGTCTGTAAACGGGAAAAAGCGCGCCCAATTATCAATGACATGATGACTCGGTAGTGGCTCGAATCCTAATAAACTGTCATTGTCTGGGTTGCAACTTTCACTATCCGGGAAAATGCTAAATCTTTTATCTTTGTTGAGGCGATAACCAAAACGTACTCCAGAATGTCCAAAGCGGTAAGCTGCTACTACAAATTCGCGGGGTAAATTCTCGCGTTTGTCTTCTGTGTAAAGAGCATAGTTTTGGGCGCGCTGGTCACGAGTTTTGTCTTTTAGACCTTCTAGAACATCTGCGTTAACAATGCGCGGCAAAAAGTCTTCTATCACTATCTTTTGATAAACCCAGCGTACTTCGTTTCGTGCTGCTTCAAACAAAGCAGTACCCGTCAGTTTCTGATCGTCTTGCAGTCTCCGATTATTTTGTTTGAGCTTTGCTACTACTGCATTATGATACTTGACAAAAGACAATTGAATTTGACTGATGATCGAGTTTTCATCATTACGTTTGTCACCAACAATCGCGCGACCATTGGGGCTACGCAGTAAATCTTGATCTGCCTGATTTTTAAAGTCTTCAACTAGCTTTGTATTACTGACGGTAGGTTGAACCTGATTTTCAGTACCATTTTTATATAAAAGACTAGCTCCATCCTCAGCGTACATAAAAGGTTGAGCATCAGGACCGTCACCGTATAAGGAATCCAAATCAAAGCGTGGAGTTCGTAAATTACTTGGCAAACGATCTTGAGAACCAATATCTACTGGGTTTAAAGATGATGTGTTATCAAAGGTTAGATCGTGATCGATGAATTGACCAAAGTATGTATAACCTGCTGGTAACAGCAAATTTTCTTCAGGATCAGGACCATCTTTCACGGTATCAAGCTCTGACTTTATGCTGTTGGCAAGTTTTAGTAGTTCATGGGTCGGATAGCTTTTTGCTCTTAAAGACAGTAAATGTGTAAATGCTTGTTCTCGTGTGCCGACGGAACCGTGACCAAATCCACTCATATAATGCTCCTTAATTAAGGTAAAGTTAATTGATTGAATGACTATTGCGTTAAAGCAATCTGCACTTTAGATTTCGATAAAATTATCAAAAGAAAGTGATTTTGACAGCTTTGACACTTTTGTAAGCAGAGATGGCATAGCCTAGTTGTCAAATTAATGTCAGCTAGGATGTATCCCTGTCTATCATCAGATTTCCTCCTTATAGATTTGTTTACTTTCTGAAAGCTTCTTGTCACTCTTTAGGAAGAGACCAGAGTTTGATGGTTTTGTCGGCACTGCTGCTGGCTATCATGTTTCCATGCGGTCTGAAAACTACTGACCGCACGCCTCGCTCATGCCCGATCAAATTCTCCAAGAGTTTGCCTTTAGGCAATCCCCATAACTTGATAGTGCTATCATTGCTACCACTAGCTAATCTCTTGCCATCGGGACTGAAAGCCACTGACCACACAACTCCTGAATGTCCATTTAGGGAGTGCAACAATTTACCAGTGGGCATTTGCCAGAGTTTGACTGTCCTATCAGCACTGCCACTCGCTAAAGTCCGTCCATCAGGGCTAAAAGTCACTGAGCGCACGGCTTGTGAATGAGCATTCAGGGTTTTTAGAACAGCACCATCCATGAGCCGCCAAATTTTGAGTGTCCCACTCTCATTGCCACTAGCTAAGGTCTGCCCATCCGGACTAAAAGCAACAGTTCTTACCCACTTTCCATCCGATAACTGATGAACTTGTACGCCAGTCTGCACGTTCCAGATGCGGATGGTTGTGTCAGCACTACCACTGGCTAACCACTTTCCGTTGGGGCTGATGGCAACGGCTTCTACATCATCTGTATGGCCATCTAGAGTACGAAGCAGTTGCCCCGTCTCTAAATTCCAGAGTTTAATACGGTTATCCCAACTGCCACTAGCGAGCAGCTTGCTATCTGGACTGATAGCAAGGCTTACCACTGCATCGCCGTGTCCTTCTAAAGTATAGAGTAAGGTGTTACTAGGCAGATCCCAAATTTTGATTTTTTTATCGTAACTGCCACTGGCGAGGAAGCGTCCATCAGGGCTGATTGCAAGAGCGTAAACCCAAGTTGAATCTCCTTGGACAGAACGTAAAGGTTGAGTGGTTGCAACAGAGATAGTAGCAACACTAGCGTTTCGGAAGGAAGACAATAGGTTAGCACAACTGCTACTACCAACCAAGATCGTTAGGGTGCTGATTGCGAATGCTGCTGAAGATTTCCAGGTAATTTGTTTCGATCTCATAACAGGACATTCCTTGTGCGAGTGGGAGAATAATCTGATTTGCACCCACTGCGTAACGGTGTCGGAGACTAGCGGTACTATAGAGTAATTTTTTCTGGAATTTGAGATGAGAACGCTTTTCCTTTGGCTTTTTGTTGTTTATTCCGATATTCAAGCCAGCGTCGCATCAGAAATAAAAGAGTTGTCGTGACAATCCCTACTAGCCCAATCGGGGTTAAATAGCTCCAATGATCTAACATTTTGTCCCAAACGTGCCAAGTGAGCAGGAACATAGCTAAGTAAGTCAGGGTATGTAATCGCTTCCAATTTTTTTTCAGTCTTTTGACACTCCAGTCATTAGAAGTAATTGCCAATAGGGTAAAAATTATAAAGGTAGATACACCTTGGATATAAATCCAATAGGTATTGGGATCTAAAAAATCAAGGTCTCTCTTTTTCACTAAGAGGAAACCGTGAAGCAAAGCCAAGCAGAAAGCCAGAATACCGATAATTCGTCGATATTTCAACAGCCATTTGGGAAGGTTCGCTTGTTTAGTTTGAGGAAAAATAATTCTGAGATTCGTGGGCATTAAGGTGAGAATATAAGCTCCTAAAGCTATAAATCCCAAGCTGTTTTCTAACGGTGCTGTATCGATTGCTGCCATGACTAATCCTCCTTAATTTTTCAAGAAAAGCCACTTTTTTATAAGCTAAATATTTCCTACTGGTATATTTATCTAACTCCACTGCTAACTAAGTTAAAGCCTGAGATTTACTGACTCATTTTTGACTTGTGACTACTTTTGTTATGACTTTTATCATCTAAGAATTGAACAGTCGTCATGAGAGGATGTTTGTAAAGCCTGGGTATTTCTGTAGAACTATCTACGCCTAGTTAGATATTTATGCAGTTTTGCAAAAACTGGGGTCAAATTTGTAGGGCAGCAGAAGTGGATTTGCCAGAATCAGAGTAAACGTTTCAGTTCGGGACAGAAGCCTCGGTATTAATTTCTAAATAATTAAGTAGCAATTTGGCAACTAAAACAGGTGTGTAAATATTTACCCACCAGACCGATTTCAGTTTGGGATAGTGAATATGGATGCGCGCCTTTTGTCTTAAAAACTGCCAATATTCCCGCAGATATTCTCGTTCGGTTGCGCTCAAATCTGTGTTTATGGGGTGAACAGTCAAGCTTATTCGGGTAAAGGACGACCCAAAAAACACGGGTCTAAATTCAAACTTAATGAATCCACGACATGGAGTGATGCAGAATCTGTTTAAGAATTGGATGATCCGAAACTACAACGAGTAAGGGTTAGCCTCTGGAAGAATTTACATTTCCGTAAAGCGGCAGCGCGTCCGATGTTACTCCTGCGGGTTGAACGTCTCAATGCTCAAGGTAACTTGAGAGTATTCAAACCTTTATGGTTAGCATGGGTCGGAGAACAAATGCCGACCTTAGAAGAAGTTTGGCGACTTTACCTGCGTCGCTTTACCGTTGACCACTGGTATCGTTTTTTGAAACAACGCTTACATTGGACTGTACCCAAGTTGAGTACTCCTAAGCAGTGTGAGCGCTGGAGTGACCTAATGCCTCTGATGACTTGGGAATTGTGGTTAGCCCGTGATATTGTGACTGATAATCCTCTACCTTCTCCCAAAGGGAGAGGCTAGCGCCAAGGCAGAAGTCTCAGGGTAATTTGACCCCTGGAAGAGTTGCTCAAGCTATGGGTGGAATTTTCGCGGCCATTGGTACTCCCACCTCTGCACCCAAACCTCGTGGAAAGTCCCCTGGTTGGCAACCTGGAAAAAAGCGTCACCGTAAAAACCGATGCCCGATTGTTAAAAAAACTGTAACACGACCACGCAAAGAACCATCAATTGCAGTTTAATACTCAAGATTATTGATAATTTCACTAAGTCTCTGATTAACTCAGCCCTGCTGGGTCATTTTGTATGGCTTAGTTTAAACTCCAGTTCCAATAGTTTTGAGCCTTCTCTTTTTATTTAACTTCTATAAAGCAGCGCTCTATCAAACCTTTCTCTAGTTGGCGAATCAGTTCAACCAGATCGTTTACTCCAATGAGTTTTGAGAAAACACGTAGCTAAATAAAAACAAATGATTGAAACTAAATCTGTGGAATATATTAATGTGGATTCGATGGCAACAAGCAAAGCACAAGCGTTGAAAGAAATCGTTTGAAAAATTAGCCATTAGAGCTATAATCGTCAATTGAACGCTTTCTCAACGAATCCGCAAAGCATACTCTTGCTAAATTTGAAGAAAGTCACAACAGTGATCGCACCTGTTCAATGTCAAACCCATCCACTGCATCCAATCGGGCGCAAATGTAATCATCTGTCTATTTTTGAATTACTTAGGTAGCGCCTGGCGTGAAGTTCACGACAATCTGCCCTCCGGTATCTGAGGTCACTACAAATTCTTCAGTGATCGCCTTATTGATGCCGCCAGCTTGGGAGAAAATGTCATAATTCCATAGGACTTGCGTGCCGTTAATCGCAGCATAAAATTTGCGCTTGTCAACCGAGTCCCAGAAGTGTTCGTTAAAGTGAAACTTAACAGTATGGATGGTGTTGGGAGTCAGATCCGTAAAGGTGTAGGTGAAGGTGTCGTAGCGTTCGGTCTAATAAACTTCTTGGTTTGCTGGATAATAGACGCCCTTACCATCGACGGGAGTGTTGCTCGACGCGCTTTGACCGCCACTGTAGTAGGCATCCGCACCATAGCTTTCGATTGCTCCTCCACCAGCATTGATGTAAATTGAGTCCACTATAAAATTCTCCTAAGAAACTAACTGATCAGATTTTTGGTTATGATGCAAATTTCCTGACCGATTTCGAGTTCTGGAGCATAAGCCTGAACCCATCGATATATCGTTGAATGATCTACTACAAGGGGAGAGGGCTATGAGGCTTATTATATCTGCATCATAGCCCTTTTTGTCCCCCCGTAAGGACTGATGCATAGCTAATGCATAGTAGACAAAGAAGACATTCATGCGATCAATTTCAGAGAGGAAAGTTTCGCTCGCAGCGATTTTGCTATCCTTGAGCCAACATCACCTCATGTTGAGAGGTAATGCTCCGGGTGGTCCCAGAATTTCATCGCCGATCTCGGTGGAAATGCGATCAAACAGCGCCATATGCGATGCTTCTGTCTCATCTACTGTACCAACTGCTGCGATTAGTCGAGCAAAGCCACTCGGCGCAGCAACGACCAACCCGCGAGCTGGCTGATCGCTAAGTGCGGCGACTACGTGGGGTGTGCCAGCAGGAATCAGGAAGCTTTCACCAGCATTTAGCACAACCTTGTTTTCACCCGCCCAGACCGTGAACTCCCCTTCTAGCACGTAGAGTTGTTCGGAATAGCGCGTGTGGCGATGGGGGGGTGTTTGTGTGCCGGGAAGAAAGTAGCCTTCGATCAGATCGTACTGACCTGCTGTAGTGGTGTGATCGGCAATGATGTTGAGGCGAGAGCCAAAAAGCCAGAGAGATTGTGCCATTAGATTGCTCCTGTTGATTAATTGCTTGCGTAATAACAATACCTTTGCCAAAATAAGAGGCTACAAAAATTTTGGCAAGACTTGCAAAATTACCCATACATAAGCGTTTAACTTAAAAGGTAGTTTGGAATTTCAAACTCTTATACTGCGGTCAATGCGTTAAAAAAACCTTGTGGAAAACCTTGAAGGAATTTTTAGGACTTATTGTTTTTGCCAAGCCTCAGCAGATACGGGAGTTAATACATCAACTCACCCTCGTAAATTGGCAAAGGTATTGTAATAAGCAGTAATTTTGGTTGTGTGGTTAAGAACCAAGAAACTTAATGATTTGGTAAGGATTCAGGTCTAATATTGAGGAAGTAAAGAAGGGCGAGACAGAGAATTATTAGAATCAGCAATTAGAGCCTGTGCAAAAAAATCAATGACAGACCTACATTATTCCAAAACTTAGCCTACTCGTCTAAAAGAAGAGATGGTGTCATTAGGAATTCCAACGTCTTCAACCCTAGCATAACTTCCTGGATCGAGAACTTTACAAGTACCTTGTAAATTTGCATCAGTACAGAATGTCCATGTTCCTTCATTGATAACAATTGAGGAAGCTTTGTCATTGTAATTTGTGGCACTCCCAGGGCAAACGCATCATGTCAACAAGACGCAATTATTCTCAATAAGTTCAAAAATAGTCGCATTAATCGCTGCTTATTGACAAATATTTAGGCGAGCGTTTTGAGTCTTGGAAACTAAACCAAACGATAAATACTGATTTTGTCGTTAGTTCTTAGCCTTGGTCGTGAGCAAGTATAATTTAGATGCGTTTACCCTGGTTTGGATAAGCAAATCCAGCGGGGGAGACGCTTGGAAGCTGAGAGAAACAAAGTTACTGTTCAATGACTTTTTTATCCCCCAGCACTTTTTTATACTTCTGCTTAAGAAAGCCCGCCGGGAGCAACGCAAAAAAGTCAGATCGGGGTTTAATTCTCAGTTACATAGCTAGATTGTCAATAAAAACAGGTATTTCACTGCGATCGTACTATTAAACAGGTTATTTATACCCCTAATTTTTAGCACCTCACAAAATCGCGTTGCTCCCAGCCCGCCTCTAGAGATAAATTTATTAACCTAACTCCATTGGTTGCATGCCCTTCAGCAATATTATCGTTCCATCGACACAAATCTGTTTCCAAGCTTGACCATCAATACGAGTTCGGTTAAGCTGCACAGTCGTTAAAGATTTCCCTTACTCCCCCCTTTTTAAGGGGAGTTGGGGGGATCGAATTTTATCTGAACTGTATCGGCTTGACCCTCTGTTCAAGTACTACTAAAAGGCGTATTAACAGGCTCCTAACTTTTGACAAAGCGCTTCGGCGACTGAATTTACTCCACTTTCAACTTTAGGTGCAAGAGTTTTAAGGAAGCTAAGAGCTTCTGTTGTGGAAATACCCAAAAAGGCGGCAGCACTAGCTACAACAGGTACTGTTTCCGCTAAAGATGCTAATCCTACTACACCAACAGCCACAATTGCTCCAGCGACACCAATTACTCCTACTTTACATGCTGTACATTTTACGCTAAAAGACTCAAGTTGAGCATCAATCTCTTTGAGAGATCTTATATTATTAGTGGCATGTCCTTCCTGAATTTTAGCAAGTACTGGCTCTCCTTGTTGACGGAAATAATCATTGAACTCTGTTCTTAAACCTCCTATTGAGGAAAGAGTCATTCCTGCTGCGAGGAAAGTCTCTGAAGGATCTGAACTCAAACGACTCGCAAACTCTTTATTTTTTGCTGCTATATCCAATATATGCTGTGTTAAAGCAGAATTAGTAAAGTCTCCTTTTACAACTAATTCAGTTGGTTGTTCTTCGGTTGCACTTACTTTGGTTTGCTGAGATTGAGAGTTTTCAACTGTAGCAGACATAATTTTGTCCTTGTTTTAGTTACATTGTTGGTTGATTTAGCATTGACTGCATCATGTCAATAAGAACAGTATATTCTCAAGAAACTGCTAGTTAATCTCATTAACCTACGCTTATCGCTAAAGATTTAGGTGATTACTTTGAGTTTTGTAAATTCAATTAAGTGAGAAATACTTTCTTTCGTTAATTCTTAATCTTGTTTGTGATCAAGAGTAATTTAGATGCGTTTGCCCTGGTACTACAGCAGCCATTGTTTTTATCCTTGAATAATTGAGCTTTGTTGTTTAGAAATTGTTTCTAGGAAAGCTTTTAATTAATAATCATAGTAATCAAAATTTAATTTCTAGATTATCAAAGAGTTTGAAACTTTCTTTCTTTGTTCCCTTTGCTTTCCATATATACATAGTATTTTGATGCAATATTATTGGCAATTAACTATTTTTAGGTAAAATCCTAATTAATGATTAAGTATTTTTAGATTATCCTCAAAAAAACTTGAAAATCAAATATTTAAGATTTTCTGAGCATTCTCTAAAATTTTAAATTTAGGAGTAGTATTCCAATTTAAAGATGTGTAATTTTTCTGATTAGATCCAAAAATATCCCCCTAGAATAAAACAGGTTTTGGGTATTAGTTACGAACAATGGTATTTATAATATTTTTATCCAGAAACTTTAGTTAAATTAGACATGATAAATGTCTTCTAGAAAAACTTATAGGGAAAAACAGCAGTGAGTAATTACTTCGGCAATTGCTCACTGCTGCTTATTTAGGGGCGTGAGTATCAATGGATGCTGTTGGCGAAATATTTCTTCACATTGCCGACCAAGGAAGCTTGATGTTTGGAAGAGTTGGAATTTCGCCTTGGAAACAGCTTTTTTGGGTGATTTAGAAACTGTCAACCAAAAGTTTTAGTTCTGCAATCATTGTATTTTAGGCTTTTTGGGCGGCTTTATAACCAGAAGCCTGCCGCCCCAACTTCAATTCAAATAAAATGCGAAGCGCTAACGCGCCGCTTTGCTAACGCGTATCGCTTCAAAATCCACAATGTCATAAACAAAAGTAACGGCGGAGCGTTCCTAGTGTGCGGAATTTTCTTTTTGAAGATACTGGACTTGTGCTTTGAGTCTGTTTAATTCTTCATCATTCCGTGTAATAAGTAGCTAAACAAAATTAATTACACAAAGTTAAGCCATGAAACCCTTATCCAGACTAGAACCTCATGTGTAAATAATTCTGTGCGGTTACTTACCTGGAATAGATGCTGAGTCTTCCCATGTATTACATGGTGAGAGTTCTCTGTTAATTATTTCCTCCAGATAATCAGCTCTGGTTATCCTAAACATTCAAAGGCAATACCTAATTTTTTCCAAGTATTGTCTGTCAGTCTCAAAGACTGACTTTTCACGGCATGTGGAAAAGACCATTTGAGGGTTTTTCAAGCCCTGATTTTTCCGTTAGCTATTTTTATTAACTTAAGGCTATTGAGAATTAGCCTGTGGAAAAAGTCATGCTTTTTCGAGGCTTGAGGACTTGCCGTGAAAAGTCAGCAAAATTTTTCTCCCACCAGTCCAACATTGCTTGTCACCTTTAACACCGAATTTTAATTACTGTACCGTATATACTGTACTTTACCCAAAATCCTTTGTGAGAAAGCTTTTTGGGACTTAACGGGAAAAGTCAGCCGCAGGTGATGGTAGATGCTTATTGATTAACATCATCCCATTTTCCTTATTCCTCTGTTCGCTTTAGCATTTGTAGGGTTTTCAAATGTGAAGAAATATTTCGCCAACAGCATCCATTGCTACTCGCACCCCTATCTCAAGTGACAGACTATCTTTTACCTGAAGATTTTCGGGTATACGTTAATTTGTAATCAGACATTTCCTGCTGCACAGTATAGCGGTTGGGCTGGTGGTGATACATTCCACGATTTTTGGAAGAATAAAAACTGGGATGCTTCCCAATACTGTTCGGTTAACCGAAAAACTTACGTTAATGTAGGTTAAGTTGAGGAACGAAACCCAACATTTACCGAGATTTGTTGGGTAACGCTTACCCTCTACCCAACCTACAATTTCCCTTAACCGAACAGTATTGGGATGCTCCCAATGTTTTTTATATTCTTTCGCTTGAAATTCTCTGGATATCTTCGATACGTTGTTTAATGATTTTGATATCAACTTCACTTCCTGTGGGGATTTCAGATTGTGCAAGTTCTTGAAGTAAACTTGCTCCAGTTTCAACCAATTTTCCATTACTGGTTGCTTTCAATGCTTCTTCAAATGCTTCATACCACAACTCATTTTCCGCATAATAATTTATGCTTTCTGGAATGCTAGAAAATCGGTTCTTAGCTAGTGATTGAGGGTTGATGACAGTAAATTCTACATTGCTAACAATTGGACGCGCTTCGCAGTCAATTGCAATTTGCCAGAAATATATTTTTCCTACAGTTAGTTCAGGATAATCGATGGGAAGTTTTAGTTTGTTGATCCCGACTGTTGTTGATATTTCTTTAACTTTGCCAATTTGTTTAACGGTTTTCGCTGAAAGGAATTCAAAAAGTCGGAATCGCGCCCTTTGGGAACTTGACATATACCAAGCAAGCATTGGACGTGTGGAAGCGGTTTTACCGATAAATGTCTGAGGTGCAAGCTGCGTCAGAGGGATACCGCTAGTCGAACATCCACGCGAACCACCCGCACTGGAATATCCACTGGCAGGTTTGCGATCGCGTGGTTTAAACTGAGCATATGCAGGGACTGCGCTAAGACAAAAAACCACTCCCACAACCAAACTTGTAAGTCTGCGGCTATGTAGCCAAAATCCCAAATATTGATGACTCATAGTAAATTCTGGTAATTCTATGGTTATCTACTAAGTAGGTAGGCAGAATAAAAGCCAATCATGTAAACTTATGTAAAGTACCAGAAAGGCTTTGAATATAAGCTTTTAAGCAATTTACATTTCTTAATCTAGTTGTATTTTTTAACGCCCACCTACTAAAATCTTGACTTCTCGGTACTGGGTATTGGGTCAGAATTTATCACCCAGGTTCTGTACTTCATATTGTAACTTAAAATCTTTTTTCTAAAGATATAATCTTAATTATTTTGATTTTTTGCCTTTTCATTGACTGTAATTTATTTGTACTTCAACTTGAGTGCAGAGTCTGGGCGTTCCCAATCCCCACATTCCAAATCTAAAATACCTTCCGAGGTTTCCAACTAAGTTCGCATATTGTCCCGCGAGGGGAAAGCGATTCCCGTCGAAACTCTCCTCCTAATTCTCTCGCGAGTAATTTAGAATGTTTTGTGCCTTTATTTTCTAGCTTTGATATAATCCCAATACCGTTATCTTTGACGGATAATTTGTATTGATTTGCATGATAAATACCCGTTGCTTGAACACACTTTACTCCTTGGGCATGTTTGCCAACATTACACAAAGCTTCTTCCATAAACAGACATAGTTCACGTTTTTGTCCCATACTTAAATACTTATCATCAATGGGGTCAAAATTACGAATTTTTACTTTTAATATTTGAAAATATTCAAAATCAGGACGTTCTAATGTACTTGAATAAACTTCATATAATAAATTATGAAGTGGTCGGTTCAATTCGAGGATCAATCCGCTTCCTAAACGCAAACTTTCTTCTGAGGTTAATGTTTCAAGTTTGAGGAATTCGCCAATTTCTCGAATTTCTAGATTGAGCTTTTCAAATTGTTCAAGGAGTTGTTCATCGGGTATATCTTTAGCACGCATATGCTTTAATCCATAGGCGAGGGTTTGTAGAGGCCCATTATGAATTACAGTAAAAGTATGTTGAATTGTGTTTTGACGTTCGTTAATTTGCGATAGCAAGAATTTATCGTGCTGGTAAAATGCAAAAGCACTCAAGCCAACCCCATTGACAGCTAATATCACCAAATTGGGTGCTACAGGAATCCATACACCCCACAACCACAGCATCACATACCCGTAGCTAAACAGACAAACTCCCGCGAGAGCAATACTAAGTAGATTTTTCCACACAGATTGGGTCAGCCGTCCAATAATAATCGGTAGAAAACCCCAAATAACTATCCATGTATATTCTCCCATATCTCCCCAACTGTGCAACATTGGGCGACCATCAATTACAGTACTGAGAATTTGACTGATGACATGAGCATGATAGTCAACACCGTAAATTTGACCTTTTAATTCTAATGTTGACAAAGCAAATGTATAAAATAAATCCCCTGTACTTAAATTTCTGTTGCCAACTAACACAATGCGATCGCGCAACAATTTTGCATAAACATTCTCATTTTTTTTATTGAGAATATCACGCAGCGACACAACATGAAAGGGCTGATAATTGTTGCGGAAGTTCATTAAAATTGACAATCCTCCATCCCCATGATTAATGCCTACATATCCACCAAAATTTTCGGTAATTCGGGGCAATTCAGTCTCCTGAATCATCATTGTGTTTGGGTCATTTTTACCCGTTTTGAACTCAATTTTTTTCGCTTTTAAGTACCTAGTTACTAACTGTAGCGCTAGAGAATATTTATCTTCTTTCTCATTTCTCGGATTCGTTGTATATAACAAATAGCGTCGATTTTTACTATCTTCATCACTAAATAAATCAACAAATCCAATTTGTTCGGGTGGCAAACTTTGGGGTGGAGAAATCTCTTTTGGGGGGAAAATTTTTTCAATACTAATAATATTAGTGTTTTCCCGCCAAACCTTGGCAAGTTCTTCGCTACCAGGTTCAACGGGAACATTTTTGAATATATCCAGCCCAATTGCTAGCGGTTTATAGGTTTCTAGCTTGGTGAGTAACTCTGCAATCTTCCGATCTGGAACTGGATATTGCTTAACCCATTCAATATCTTTTTCGTCGATCCCCACAATTACTACACGTTCATCCGGTTTTTCTGGGGGACGCAGACGTAACATGGTATCGAGGAAAATCCATTCTAAAAATTGCATTCCTCCAACTATACGCATTAAGATCACTAACACCAACACCAGTATTCCCGGAGGTGCAGCAAGAGACCATAACCCAAATTCTTGGTAAATGCGATTCCAGATTATCTTTCTCATCTAGTCTTTTTTTAGATTAATTTTCCTTGTCGGTATTAATCAATTAAACCTTCTTCGCGGGAACGAACTTCGGTTTGGATTCGCATATTCTTACCACCTTGCTTGCAGTCTTCAGGATATACTCCTAAAACATCCTGAATCTTCGTCCAGTAATTCCGCACTGCTCGTTCTGATTTATACATTCGGTCGGCGATCGCTTTATCTGTCAAACTCTCTTCAAAAGCCAACCGCAACACTTCCAACCATTCCGGTTTGAGTTCGATACCCGTTTTAATGTCTTTCGTGTGAGTTGCACCATTAAGTGCCAAATTAACCCGCATTAGCATTTCATCCTCGGGTAACCCTTTATCTGCGATCGCAAAACCTCCTTGATGATTATCAATCTCATGTTTAATTCTGACTAAAGCCTTCACATAACTAGTTTGCACCATGAAATCCTGATGTGGATATTCTTGGAGCAAAGTTTGCAATAGCTTAATTCCGATATCAATTTCTGCTGTTTCCCCTTGCTGATTGGGAATTGATAAATCCATCACAATCAGGTTAAACTGCTGAATTTTTAGCTGATCAAGCGTTTCTTTTACTGTCTGAGACTTAATAATACAAGCTTCGGGATACTCTCGACTTAATATATCCAGAGTCCCAGTCAAAATTAATTGATGATCATCGACGACTAGAATAACCAGTTCTTTTTCCACTGATAAATGTCCATAAACTTTTAACAAAACACCCAGACACTAGAAAATAAGTGATTAATCAGCATTTCAGACGATACCGTAAGTTGGGAGCAAAGCGATCGCCATGAAACTAAGGCTGCTTCCCTAAAATTCCCGATGGCTAAAACCCTGATTATTGCGTGAGTTTGTAATCTACTGAATTTCTGATTCATATTTTGCACCTTTTACTCCTAACAAGGCTTGTTCAAGTATCTACCTATTTTAACTAGAGATGAATTTTCAAGCTATACACAAAAGTGCAAATCTAGACGTGTCAGTTTACTTTTATTCCACATTATAAATTTCATCTTGTAATATACAAGTGTTACAAATATTTGGCTAACAGTAGTTGAATCGCGATGTCTACGATGGGCTGTTTGGTGTCGCCAAAAGCCTAGACAATATTAAGAGATAGTGGTAAATATGTAGATGCATTTGCCCTGATTGGGACGCAAATATCTCAGTTTTGCACAAAAATCTTTTCTCTTCAAGAATCCGAGAAGCAACAACTTCGGTTTGGAGGTTAAGTATACACCTACCAAAATGAGATGCACTAGATTGGGACGGGCTTCTGCCTTGTTCACACAAAATTTTCCAAAGTCCAAACATAAACCAAAGTCCAACTCTCAAGAGCTAAAAAGATGATTAACATAAATTTTCAGAAAGTTGTTGCTTTAACTCTCGCTTTTATTGTTGCTTTCTCTAGTCCGGCCTTTGCGACAACAGCACCAGCACCAACACCAACACAATCAATACCAACAATAGTTAAACCAGAGGGTTCTGTAGCGTTCTCAAAAGCGATAGTCGAAGCGCAAGATGCATTACTTAAAGCTGCTTTTGCTTCTCGTAATGCAAGGGTTAATAATCCCTTGTGTGAAAAATGTACAACAGATATAGCTAAATCTATCGCTGAAGCCCAATCTCTTATAGATAATGCTCCTGCTACTTATAATTCAGGTGCTGCAAATGACAAAGAAGCAACTGCTAAATCCCTAGCGGAAGCAGAAACAACCATTGGTAATGCGTTATGTAAAATACTTTCATTGTCTTGTACTACTAAGCCTAGTGCCAGTATCCAAAATGATGTGGTGCTTACTGGTGATGGTGATATTCCGCGTTGCTGCCCTCCTTCTCCTGGAGAACTTTCTATTATTGTTCAATTCCTAGCTCGTGCAAAAATATATGTGGGCGATGCGACTGCTATTGCTAAGGGATTTTCAAGAAATAAATTAAATTATCCAAATAAACTAAGCACAGAGGCGCAGAGAACACAGAGAGAGGAAAAATAGAGAGAATTTTTGCCTCAGTTTTGGGATATTTTTTTATTTGGCAGTGCTTAAGAGGATGTTTGAAAAGTATTTTTGATAACATCTAAGCCTTCTATATCTAACCCCTCAGTCCCCCTTCCCTACAAGGTAATGGGGTTTTCAAAGCCTCTCGACCTTTCAGAGAGAAAAATGGAAGCGGGGTTTTGAGTATACTTTATAACTTTTCAAACAACCTCTAAGCAATATCGGTGTTTTTATTTTAATTTTTCCAAGGAAAATTACTTATGAATCAAGCATATTCTCCTCAAAAAGCCAGTATTAAAAGTATTCTTTGTTTATGCTTAATAGCGACTGCATTCAGCCAAACTTTAGCAGTCCAGGCACAAATCATACCCGATAATACTCTCCCATCAGAAGCTTCTCGACTCAATCAAAATAAAATTGAGGGTGGTGCAAGACGCGGCAGCAATCTTTTTCATAGTTTCAGTGAGTTCAATATCCAAGATGGGGAACAAGTGTATTTTGTCAATCCCACTGGCATAGAAAATATATTCACACGGGTGACAGGTGGGAATGCGTCAAATATTTTCGGGACATTGGGTGTTGATGGTGCAGCAAATTTGTTTTTGATTAATCCCAATGGAATTTTATTTGGTGAGAATGCGCTATTAGAGATACAGGGGAGCTTTGTGGGGACAACAGCCAATGGAGTGCAATTTGGGAATCAGGGTATTTTCAGTGCGACAAATCCCCAAGCACCGCCATTGTTGTTGACGATTCAACCTTCGGCGTTGTGGTTTAATCAGCTTAATCAAAATGCAGGGATTCAATATAAATTAACAGAAAAAAATCCCCCAGGCTCAGATGCATTAGGTTTAAAAGTAGGAGATGGTAAAAGTTTACTGCTAGTGGGCGGTAATGTCAGCATAAATGGGGGAAAGTTAAATGCTTATGGTGGAAGAGTTGAATTAGGAGGATTGGCGGAACCTGGTACTGTGGCGCTGGGTGTAGATGGCGATAATCTCAGCTTGAAATTTCCTCTTAATGTGACTCGTGCTTCTGTATCCCTCACGAATGAAGCAGGTGTATTTGTAGCTAAGGAGGGTGGTGGTAATATTGCAGTCAACGCCAGAAATCTAGAGATTTTAGGAGGAAGTATCTTAAGTGGTGGTATTAGGACAAATTTCGGGACATCTGAAAGTGTTGCGGGGGATATTACATTGAATGCTACCGGGGATATCAAGATTGCTCCTGATGGTAAGAGCCAAATTCCTGATCGTCCGAGCCAAGTTCGTAATCTTGTGCGCCGGGGGTCAAAAGGTAATGGGGGTAACATTACTATCGATTCTGCTTCATTCTCACTACGAGATGGCGCTTCTCTTCAAGCCTCAACTTATGGACAGGGGAATGCTGGGAATGTGACAGTGGCTGCAAAAAATGCTGTTTACCTCGCTGGTAAAGGAAGTGCCATCTACACCACTGTGGAAGCAGGAGAACCAGGAGAACCAGGAGGTGTAGGTAACGGTGGCAATATCAACATCAATGCTACAACACTGTCACTACGAAATGGCGCTCAAATTCAAGCCTCAACTTCTGGACAGGGGAATGCGGGGAATGTGACAGTGGTTGCAAAAAATGCTGTTGACCTCGCTGGTAATGCTGCTATTTTCACCACCGTGGATGGTGGTAAAGGTAACGGTGGCAATATCGACATCAATGCTACAACACTGTCACTACGAGATGGCGCTCAACTTCAAGCCTTAACTGATAGACAGGGGAATGCGGGGAATATCAATGTTAAAGTAACAGGTGCTGTTGATATTGCTGGAAAGAATATCGATTTTGAAAGTGGGATTCGCAGCCAGGTTAAAACGGGGGCTGTTGGCAATGGCGGTAACATTTTTATCGATTCTGGTTCATTCTTACTAGGAGATGGCGCTCAAATTCGAGCCTCAACTTCTGGACAGGGGAATGCGGGGAATGTGAGAGTGGATGCAAAAAATGCTGTTGACCTCGCTGGTAAAGCTACCATCTTCACCACCGTGGAAGCAGGAGGTGTAGGTAACGGTGGCAATATCGACATCAATGCTACAACACTGTCACTCACTAATGGCGCTCAACTACAAACCATTACTCGTGAAGCATCTGATGACCAGCCAGCAGGAATGGGGAATGCAGGCAATGTCAATATTAAAGTAACAGGTGCTGTTGATATTGCTGGCAAGAAAGTTGATGTTGATAGTCCTGAGAACGAAACTGTTTTTGAAAGCAAGATTAGCAGCGAGGTGGAAACGGGGGCTGTTGGTAATGGCGGCAACATTTTGATCGATTCTGGTTCATTCTCATTACGAGACGAAGCTCTAGTTACTGCCTCAACTTTTGGACAGGGCAATGGGGGTAACATTGAAATCAACTCACCTAAAATTACCTTAGATAACCAAGGTAAACTCAACGCTGAATCTGCATTCAGTAACGCTGGTAACATCAACATCAACAGCGATTTACTCTTACTCCGTCATGGCGCTCAAATTTCCACCACCGCAGGTACAGCCGAAAAAGGTGGTAATGGTGGTGACATCGATATCAACTCTAAATTCATCGTCGCCATCCCCGAAGAAAACAGCGACATTAGCGCCAACGCATACACTGGCAGAGGTGGAAAAGTCCAAATCAATTCCCAAGGTATCTTTGGTATCGAAAAGCGTCCAAAACCAACCGAAAAAAGCGATATTACTGTAAGTTCAACATTTGGCGTTTCCGGTATAATAAATATTAACGTACCAGATACCAGTTACATTCAAAATAGCTTCACTGGATTCTCACCAAACGTGATCGATACTAATGCACTGATCGCCAATAGTTGCATTTCACGCAGTTCCAAGCAAGAAGGTACATTCTTGATCACGGGTTCTGGTGCTTTACGTAGCAGTCCGGGGGATGGATTAATCTCAATCTATTCGACTGGTGAAGTGCGAAATGTCAATGACAGCAAATTGCAGACTTGGAAAAAAGGCGATCTAATTATCGAACCTACTGGTGTTTATCGACTTGCTGATGGACAGTTGATACTCAGTCGAGAATGTCATTAAAATAACGTGAGTTCGACAAGTCTTATCTGACCTCTCCCCCAGCCCCTCTCCGTGTCGGAGAGGGGAGCAAAAAGCTTAATTTTTCGTTGCTCTTCACTCTCCGTTTCCCAGGGGGAGGCTGGGAGGGAGAGGTTTTCGGAGATTTTTTTAAAGCCAATTACCGATCGCAATCATTGGTGCCCAATATACTGGATTATCATACTTGATATTTATACCTTCAGAAGGCGGTAATTTCTTAGCATTAATCATCCGAATTTGGGCTTTTTGTAATGCTTCTGCAATACTAATTCCAGCGTTGCGGTAGTTGGTGTAAAATGTTTTGACTAGTTCAGATGTCGATGCATCTGTGACACTCCACAAAGAGGCGATCGCAGTCTTAACACCAACTTTTAATGCAACTCCAGCTAATCCTAGTGTAGATCGGTCGTCGCCAACTGCGGTTTCACATGCAGTCAGTACAAGAAGTTCGACGCTATCTAATTTGCGATTTGAGTTTTCTAATTGATTAATAGTGAGTTTTTGGTTTTTGCCTGTGACAATGAAGGTGTCTTCAGGAATGACGCCAAATTGAGCGTGACTAGCTATATGGACAATTGGGTATGTTGTTTTTTCAAGTTTTTGTTTAAAACTTTCGGGGACAAACTTATCATCAATGAGATCGGTATGATTGGGAAATAGACTTTTAACCGCACTGACTTCTTCCGGAACTGAAAAAAGCGCATCAAAAACCTTTCCGTCGATTGTTGCTTGTTGTGTCAAACCCAAAATTAATACCTTTTGCGTACTGCGATCGCGTTCTTTGGGTGTGGTAAGTCGTAAACTAGGGATTGTGGCAACTACGTAGGTTTCAACTAAGTATTTCTTTTGTTGGCGATCGTAAAGTGCGGCCATTGGAACACTACGCAAAAACCCATCCTGAATAAACACAAGAGTTTTGACTGTCTCAGGTTTTATATCTTCAGCAAAAGGGCGAATTATCCAATCATAAAGCTGCGCCGCCGTTGTTGTATCGTAGTTAACTTCTTCTTCTCCTCTAATGAGTCCGGTACGAAACTCAGCAATTTTGTTCTGTAACTTGTCGCTGCTAACTATCTTACTTGTACCTTGTTGATTGGGGTCTTCAATCCACTGAAATTTGGTCGTCTGATTGGGTAACTGCAATAATATCCCAGTTTTGCTATCTAAAATTATGGAACTCAAAAACCCAGTATTCTTAAACGCTGTACTATTATCTTCCAGGAGTTCGCCCACCGGTTTGGGATTCAACCCACTCAAAATGCAATCATTACCAAAATAATTTTGTAATTCTGCAAGTTTCAACGCATCGATGGTTTCGACCACTTGCGATAATTCCTTGGCATGTTGTTTTTCTGCAATTGCACCAACTGCTAACAAATCAAGCCGCGATCGCGCTAATGTGCGGTACAATGGTCGAACCACATCGCGGAAGTCAAACTGCACATCACGGTCTGCGGTTAAAATCTCCTGGCGGATATCTTCCAAAATTTCAAATGCTCTTTGATAGGATGCGATCGCTTCTTCTTTGCGATTCTGTTGATCTAAAATCCGTCCAGCTTGCCATTCCCACAAATACAAGCTATCTTTTGCACTCAAATTTTTGTCTGCTGCAATGATTGCAGTTTGGGTATATTTTATTGCTTGCTTACTATCTTGACGACATTCCCAAAAATGTCCTAAAGTACCATTAGCATAAGATTGTAGGCGATTGTCTTGTAAGTTATTACTAGTTAATATTGAGCTTTTGAGCAAATTTAATGCTTCGTTCTCCGATGAAACCATCTGAGTTTGACAGTAGGTAAAGGGCGAAGTTCTTTGAGAATGGCGCTGCAAGTATGCTAAATCAATTGCTCCATACACTTTTGTCTCTGAATCGGGTAAATCTTCGAGAATTTTCAAAGCATCTTTATGGGCATTATTAAAAGTTTCATCGTCGATACCTTTTGTTTCATTTGTCTGGGAACCCAACTGAATTAAATTTAATAATCCCCGCATCTCTGCTAAAGTTTGTTTTTGATTGTGAGCAAGTTTTATACCATTCTGAAAATATTCGCGGGCTTGGTTGTAATCTGCCGCAGACTTGTTGGTAAATTCCTTTTCCTTACTGAGAATACCAGCTTTATTTGCAGAATTCGCTTCTAATTCATGCAATTGAGCGCGACTTTTGTAAGCATTACCCAAACTATTTAACACCAAAAATTCATATTCTGGAGAGACTTGTTGGGCGGTGTGTAAATATTTAATTGCTTGGTCATAATTGCCAATTAATCGATATGCCTCACCGAGAATTCCCAAAGCCACAATCTTACCGCGTTTATCGTTGTGTTTAGTGGCAATTTGTTCGGCACTTTCGGGAGTGCATTTTATTTCCTGACTTGGTTGATTTTCGGAAATTTTCGACTTATCTACCAGTTGACCACATAAAAGTGCGATCGCTTTGCGAGGTTGTCCCAAATTGCTATAAACTTGGGCGAGTTCTGACTGCATTCGTCCCACTTGCTGGATATTTTCTACCGCCCTATAATCACGAATTGCTGCTGATAACGACTCAATAGCTGCTTGGTTTTGTCCTAGTTGTTGGTAAGCACGCGCTAAATTTTCATTTATAACTGCCGCACCTGACGGATTATTTTTATCCTGATTTAGTGCCTCTTGCCAGTGTCTTATCGCATTGTGAAAATTTCCAGCATCATAGTCTTTAATTCCTTGTTCAACTAGTGTAGTTATATTTGGAGTTTGTGCAGATACTAGTTGTCCAAACATCAAACATATTAAGAAGGTTGTCAAAAATAATAGTTGAAAAAATGTTTGATGCCAATTTAGTTTTTGATGTTGCTGAGTAAAGACATAAATTATCTTCTTACGAAGGTTTATAATTTTCAGCAACATCTGTATACGCTGAAGCATAAAGAGTAATATTTTGATATATTTATTTTTGGTTTGTATATATAATTTTACTTTTATTATTTAAATTACCAGAAATCAACACAAAAATAAATATTGATTACCTCTGTTTTATTACTCTCGTTAGAGAATATCCTCAGCCTTGTTTTTCTGTGCTTGGTTCCGAGTCAAGATTTTTTGTTTCAGTTGATAAAACAACGCTTTGAACAAGATTCAAGGTCGATATCTTTTTTCTCTTGCCGTAGACAAACATCTGGAAAAATCTCATGTGCAGTTTTCTGCAAAATGGAACACACAATCATGCGATCGCACGATACAAAATCATGCAAATATAGTTGCATGATTTATCAATATTGAGAACCGTTATAAATTTTATATATAAACAATGGGTTCCTACTTCCGGTTTCAAAAGCTTTTTTTGATATTACTTACCTCCATCAGCATTACTCCAGTCGCAGTATTTGCACAATCCCTACCCCCATCGGGAGTCACACTTCCCTCCGATACACCTGGGAAAGTCGAAGAAACTCTACCTCAACCATCACCAACCCTTCCTCCCACACCACCGACACCAACTATTCCCATACTCCCATCACCCCCAGAGGAAAATCCACCCGAAACAACCTTTCCTAATAGTGAAAGTTTTTTTGTCAAAGAAATTCAAGTCACAGGCTATTCTGTTTTAAAAGATGAAATAATCAAGTTAAAACAGCCCTTAGAAAATAAAAAAATCACATTTGAGCAGTTATTGCAACTGCGATCGCAAATCACTGAACTCTATGTTAAAAATGGCTATATCAGCAGTGGTGCATTTATTCCCAATAATCAAAATATCGCTAGCGGTGTCGTGCAAATCCAAGTTGTGGAAGGCGAACTCGAAGGAATTTCTATTTTAGGGTTACAAAGATTGCAACCTGTATATGTGCGTTCCCGGATTGAACGGCTTGCAGGTAAGCCTTTAAACCGAAAAAACATCGAACAAGCACTACAATTATTACAACTTGACCCAGTAATTAAACGAGTTAATGCTGAGTTAACCGCAGGTAGCACTCCAGGTAGCAATATTTTACAGGTGACAATTACCGAGTCGCCAGCATTCCACGCTGGAGTCATCTTTGCAAATGACCAATCACCTAGCGTTGGTTCAGAACAAGGGAGTGTTTTTGTTGCTCACGATAATTTATTAAGATTTGGAGATAAATTTAGTGCCGAATATGGGATTACTGAAGGTTTAGACATTTACAATATTAGTTATTCTATTCCCTTTAATGCCCTAGATGGAACCATTGGTGTCCGTTACAGCAACAGTGGTAGCCGCATTATTGAAAGCGAATTTCGTGACTTGGATATCCGCAGCGAAGCCGAAACTCTTTCTTTTAATGTCCGTCAACCTTTAATCCACAGGCCAAACAGCGAATTTGCTCTGTCGTTAGCATTCGATTTACGGCGCAGTCAAACCTTCATACTCAATGATATCCCCTTCTCCTTTACTGAAGGTCCTGAAGATGGGGAATCAAAAGTTAGAGTCATCCGCTTTTCTCAAGATTGGTTACAACGTAATGCTAACAGTGTTTTAGCGGCGCGATCGCAATTCAGTTTTGGCATTGATGCAATTGACGCAACTATCAACGATACTGGTACTGATGGACGTTTTTTTTGCTGGGTGGGACAATTTCAATGGGTGCAACAGCTATCTCCCCGCATCTTAATGCTGGCTAAAGTTAACACTCAACTCACTCCTGATTCTTTACTTTCGCTGGAAAAAATTAGCATTGGGGGAGTTGATACAGTGCGCGGTTATAGTCAAAATCAACTTGTTGCTGACAATGGGGTAGTTGGGGGTGTAGAAGTTCGTATTCCCCTAGCATCGAATGTTGAAACACTACAGCTATTACCATTTTTTGACATCGGTACAGCTTGGAACAATCGCGCTATTAATGCTGATACGCAAACTCTTGCCAGCTTGGGGTTAGGGTTGCACTGGCAACCTTATAGGGGTTTGGTATTGCGTGCAGACTACGGTATACCATTGATCGGAATAAGCGATCGCGGTGCTTCACTGCAAGATAATGGCTTTAACTTTTCAGTGCGCTATCAGCCTTTTTGATATTACAGCAGAATTCCAGTATTTGAACTACATCTGTACTAGGGAACATTGCTGTGCCCCTATCGCGTGGTCTATTTACTCGGATTCTTATAATTATACAGTTTTCTGCACTGAGGCGATCGCCTCAGTGCATTTTCCAGGGATGAAAACTGCAAGTACATAAGCAGAAAAGGTCGATGTGTAAAATTAATTTCTCATTTAATCTATAACTTATCGCCAACAGTAATATTACTGACCGCGTACCAATGAGGTGATGGAAGATTTATCCAAATACCTTTGCCTTAATTCGATAAGGGACTTCCAGAAATTAAATTATCTGATAAATATATCAGGTTCCAAGCACAGGTGAGTAAGGAATTATTCTCAAGAATCTTTGGCAACACAATCCTAAGTATAAGGCGTTACGAGTGGTGAAATCTGATCAGGCGATAACTATATTAAATATTAGGAGATAAAATGACCAATATTTTAGTAAGTGATGCTGAAACCAAGACCAAAAACCTCTTAATGCAATGCTTGTCAACAGCAGGATTTGAGGTGAGTATCACAGAAAATGGTCTTGTTAATGTTCAGTTAGCACATGAGAAATTCTCTACTATCACCGAAAGTAAAAAATCAAATACTCAAGAGTCCATATTTCCATCCATTCCCCGACTGCGTGAGGTTTTCGAGTTTATTGAAGTGAATTATCATCAAAGTATTAGATTAAAAGAAGTAGCTCAAGCAGTGGGTTACTCCTCAGCTTACTTAACCGACTTAGTGCGAAGACTTACCGGAAAAACGGTCAATAATTGGATTATTGAGCGTCGGATAGCGGCAGCAAGCACCTTGCTTTTAGAAACTAACGAGTCCGTTTATGAGATTGCTTTAAAAGTAGGCTATCAAAATATCAATCATTTCTACTGTCAGTTTCGCAATTACTATAAAAATACTCCCCGTGCTTGGAGAGAAGCCCAGCGTTGTCAAGCAGCTTAGAACCAAACACCAACCTAAATAAAATCGGGTAGCAACTTAAGACGGGACAGTTGATGCAGCAAGCAGGGCAAACGCATCTTATTTACTAATAAAAACTAAGGGAGATTCCAAAATGACATAGATAATTGTAAAAATTGGTGAAATGATAAATAAAACAAATCAAATATTTTTTCAAAATGTGAATTAGCTTACTTCAACTCAATGACTAATCGTCAATACTAAAATAATTCAATTATGAGCTACATAAGAATATATTTACTTAGAGGATAAATAAAACTTTTATGTAAAACATTCAACTCAAGTTTTGATGTACTATTTTAAGCTAACGCTAAAATACTTAGTAAATATTTGTTATCCATCGCTGCAAGAAACTGTTTATTTTTGATTCCACGTTTGACACGCTTCTCTTGAGTTAAAAGATTGACTGCAATATGTCTGAGAATTGCAAAATTCTGTGGAGCATTATCTTTTCTAATTCGACAGTCATCTTCTCTTAAGGCAACATCCAATAGCCAATGCAATGAATTTTCAATTCCCCAATGGCTGCGAATAGAATTACCAAACTGTTTAGCATCTGACTCAAGGCTACTGATAAAATACCGAGTTTCAACCGTTGTTTCACCATTGAATGAACGGACAGATTCTACCATGCCAACACTATTAAAATTTGACCAAATCGAATCTGGGTTAAGCCGAGATTCAATTTGAGAGAACATTACGTAATTGCGAATTTCATGACGGCCATGCCCTGTTCCTTCTGTTTTATATGTGCTATGTTTAATCCCATCAAAACCTGTGGCTATCCCTGAAGAGAATAGTTTTTCGACTTCATCATAAAGATTTCCTTGATTCTTCTTTAACGCAATTACATAATCTGCATAATGCTAGAGTGATTAGCTTCACAATCTCCTTCTGGCAGCCAATTGCATCAATGGTCACAATACATCCTGACAGTTCTAATACCTTTAATAATTCTGGAATTGCTGTAATTTCATTTGATTTTTCATCTACTTTTACTTGTCCCAGCACTAATTTATTTGTAGTTGCCCAGGCGCTTACCATTATAATTGCGCTTTGGTCACTACTTGTATCATAAGAACCACGTAAAGTTTTCCCATCAAGTGCGACAACTTCACCATCAGTTATCTTCTGTATTGATTTCATCCAGCTCAGAAAACATTCCTGGAACTGTTGAGGATTTATTTGTGCAAATACTCTTGCAAATGTATCGTGGGACGGAATCCCATTTGGTAATTCTAAAAATGTTTTTAACCATTCATACTTTGCACAACCATAAGTCTCTACGGCTACCCAACCATCCGCACCACAAATCACAGCACATACGGCAATCAATACTGCTCGGTTAAGGAAAATGAAGGGTAAAACAAAGAAAAATTTGTTCGCGTATTAGTTACGAGAACAAAATGAGATAATTCGACTACTTTTTCTCTTTGAGGCTATCGTACAAGTCCACCCAATTTTGACGAAGAGAGTCGATGCATGAAGTTAAGTGATCGATTTGGGTTCTTTTAGCGACGGAGAGGACAGCATTAATATGAGCAGGGCTTCCAGCCTTACCCAAATGCCTATATTTGCTCAATTTGTTGGGTTGAGTTGTGGAAAAAATTGGTTTGGTAGCGTGTAATTTATAGTACCAATAAGCTTGTTTTTTTCCGCGTGCTTGGTAACGCAAAACACAACAACCAGGTGGCGCTACTTCCCCCGAAGCTTGAATTTGTTGGATAGAGAGTTGTAAAGTGGCAATCGCTTGTTGTAGGAGTTCAGCCCTAGAAATAATGTCCGAGTCAGGAGCAGGCATTGACTAATGCTCCTTGGAAGTTGCAGAAAGAGCAGAATGTGTTCGCGTATAATTTACGAGAACATGGTAAATTTACCCCACACTATTTTACAACTGAAATGTCACTTGTTAACTTTGAGATCATAGAAGCCTAGCCTGCATTAATCCAAGTGAATTACTTCTGGCTGTATCACAAGTAATCCCATCTCAAACCATAACCAGAGCAATTATTAGTACTTCCAGTCAGGAAAAACGACGACGAAAACTGAACTCTCACATAATTGTAGCTTTAGTAATCGCTATGAATTTTTGGTCTGGTGATTCAATAGTAGATGTGTTCAAAAATCTCATTCATGGCTTAAGTTATTTACAAATACCTTTCTTGATACGCTGGAAAATACCAGTAAGTTCATCAATTACAGAAGCTCGTCAAAGGACAGGAGCGGCGGTAATGACTCGGTTATTTGAAATGGTAGCCAAGCCAAAAGCCACAGTATTAACACCTGGTGCTTTTTTGGGAGGATTAAGAATCATGGCGATGGATGGAACAGTTTTTGATGTTCCCGAAACAGAAACAAACGCAAGAGTATTTGGCTATCCTGGTTCTCGCCCTGGTACATATCCGGCTTTTCCCAAAGCTAGATTAGTATTTTTAGTGGAAGCAGGTACTCATTTAATTGTAGATGCATTCTGTTCCCCCTATCGCATTGGAGAGAGAAGAAGTGCTTTAAAACTCCTACGCAGTATTAACTCTAGTATGTTATTGATGTGGGACAGAGGATTACATTCTTTCAAAATGGTCAATGCAGTCATTAAACAAAAAGGTCATTTCCTTGGTCGTGTCCCAGCCCATGTAAAATTTGAAGTAGTTGAAATATTCAAAGATGGCTCTTATCAATCATGGATTGCACCAGATGGAGAGTCGAAAAAAAAGGGTGTGACCCGAATTTCTGTCCGCATAATTGAATATGTTATTGAAGAGAATGGTACAGAAAAGACTTACCGTTTGATTACTGATTTAATGGATATTTCCAACTTTCCGGCTTTGCTATTAGCATCAGAATATCATCAAAGATGGGAGGCTGAGAATACTTTAGATGAATTAAAGGTACATCTAAATGGTCGAAAAATCCCCATCCGTTCTAAGAATCCTCGTGAAGTAGTCCAAGAAATTTATGGTTGGTTGTTAGGGCATTATTGCCTACGTTGTTTAATGTTTCAAAGTGCAGCCTTGAAAAATATTTCTCCATTAAGATTAAGTTTTACTGGTAGTTTACGAGTTCTTCGACGTGCCATCCCTGAATTTCAACGTCAGATAAATAATCAATTGGATATTAACATATATTATAGCTGGTTAATTTCCGAAATATTAGATTTAGAAATCCCTTTACCACAACACAGAAGTAATCCGAGAGTAGTCAAGAAAGCACGTTCAAAGTTTAAGAGTAAAAAGCGAAGTCACAGAAGTAATGGTACTCTCCGACAACAACTATCTTTTCAAATTCTGAGAAAGGCAAGTTAAATCTGTCAATTTGTTCGATACACTAAATTGTTCATCATCAATTTATAGTTCAATAGTTTAAAGATATTCTAAGCAATTGACAATTAAGTTTTTTGAGAGTGCCTTTAGGTATAGACAAACTCTTTAGCTAATTTTGTTCTCGTAGTCAACACGCGAACTAATTCTCCTTGACTCCACCACCTATTTCCCCTTAACCGAACAGTATTGGGTGGACTTGTACGATAGCCTCAAAGAGAAAAAGTAGTCGAATTATCTCATTTTGTTCTCGTAACTAATACGCGAACAAATTTTTCTTTGTTTTACCCTTCATTTTCCTTAACCGAGCAGTATTGCCTTAGCTCCTTGTTGCTTTCCCGGCTTTTTTAGAGCAAATCCCTTGCTTTTGGGTTTTTCGCTTTCTTCTGAAACTTGCTTAGGGACTTGCTTCGATTCTGTTTGAGATGCTTCCGACTCTGTTTGTTGTTCTTCCTGTAACGTTAATTTCTCTTTGCTTCTGAATTGATCTGATCATGGGGGTAACGAACTATTGCTTGAGTTTTGCTCTAATTTTTCTAGTTGTTGGACTGCTAGTTGATGAAGATTTCCCGCAACTTCCACCAATTTCTCTTTGTCCAGAGATTGGAAGTAGTCTCGGTTCATTTGTGCTAGGTCTTCTTTACTCAGTCGATTCATTCACCCTTGGCTTCAATTGCACAATTATTTTTTACATTATCATACGATACTCTCCCCTACTTTTACCTACACTGCAAACTCTTGCGGATGGGGGGAGAGTGAAAAACTACGTTTTCCGCGCTCAAAGATATTAAAACTGCGACATTTGTCATGAAGCTATTTGAGAAAATTCCCGGTACATCAAAGCTTGGAGTCAACGAAAGGACTATCCGTGAATTCTTGAGCGATAAACATGGTAGCCATATCATTCCACGTTCTCAAGGTGGCTCAAATGGTGCTGATAACATTGTATGGGAAATAGGTATTGATAATCTCCGTCGCAAAGCCGAAGTTATGACTGTTGGAGAGCAGTTTTATATTCGGGTTTACAATGCAGTAGATTCTATTACAGCAGATTGCAGGTAGATAGAGTACACTAAATGCTAGTGCATCAATCGGTACTATGAAAGCTTACTCCATCGACTTTCGAGAAAAAATAATTAACGCTTACTCTCAAGGCGATACATCAATTAGAAAAATAGCTTATAGGTTCGATGTCAGTAAGGCTTTTGTACAAAGGTTACTTTTACTCAAAAAAACTCAAGGTCATGTAAAACCACAAAAACAAGGCGGAGGAATGAAGAGTGATTTGGATAAACATAAAATTGAGCTAGCTCAAATGGTAGAAAAATATCCAGATGCAACTTTATCTGAATATTGTGAATATTGGGGACAAGCTTACGATAAATGGGTAAGTACTAGTGCTATGTGCCGCGCATTGCAAAGACAAAATTTGACACAAAAAAAAAGACGCTACGTAGTAGCCAATGTGCTACGGAAAGAGTCCAAAAGCTCAGGTGTGAATTTTGGGAAAAAGTGAAAGCCATAGACCCAGAAAACTTGATTTTCATTGATGAGATGGGTGTAATACTTAAGTTTAACACGAACTCATGCTCGCAGCCCCTATGGTCAAAGAGTGTATGATTTAAAACCATTTTATCGCGGTGCAAAAGTAACGGTTATTGGAGCCATCAGCTTCAAAAAAGTTTTAGCTGTGATGACGATGAATGGCTCAATGGATGGAAATGCAAATGAAAGTGTTTATCCAAAAATGTTTGCTCCCTCAATTATGGGCGGGTGCTGTAGTTGTTATGGATAATGTGCCATCTCACAAAGTAGCTTCAATTGAACCATTGATTCAATCAATGGGTGCCAGTGTTCTTAATATGTCACCGTATTCTCCTGATTTTAATCCGATTGAACTTTGGTGGTCACAACTTAAAGCTTTTTTACGTCAATTCTCTCCAACTACAACAAAAATGGTTGATATTCTGATTGCGATCGCTCTTGATTTGATTAATCCGAAACATTTAAAAAACTGGTTTACAGACTGTTGCTATTGTACTTCATGAACCTGCAATCCGCTGTATCTGCAATTCTGGAACAATTGCTAGGCTGGGGATCACTGCTACAGGAACCGCTATCCTCACACAAGTTATAGTCACAGCGATTTCATATTCATTGGATCTTTATCGGGGCGACATTACTGTAGAAGAGTATAAAAACTTAGTTTTAGAAGCCGCAAAGGCAGCAGGCATTGCGACACCAATTGTTTTTCTGATCTTAGTGGCTGTATTAGCGTTAAGTAGGTGGGCGTTAAAAAATACAAATAGATTAATAAATGTAAATTCCTTAAAAGCTTATATTCAAAGCGTTTATGGTGCTTTACATAAGTTTACGTGGTTTGGTTTAATTGTGCCTACCTACTTATTTCCAGAATTTACAGTTATATTGTCAGCACCAGTGGTTGTTGCAGGATTCAATTCATTATTTGGTATAAGCATTGCCATGCCAATTATCCAATCGTTACTCCGTCATGCCCAAGCTGGTGGTTTTGGCGCGGAAACTGCTGAGGCTTACAGAAATGCGCTTGGTGGTTCTACACCTGCTTGAAATCTGCGATTATGAATAGATGCTTTAGAGGAAAAGACAAGTCTAGTTACATTACAGAGGTACGTAATCTTACATTAACTGCTTACCTTTTATCAACTGACATTCAAACTAAAGCAGGTAAGGAAGATTCGCTGTTAAAATACCACCAGTCCGCTAAATTAAACGAGACATACAGCTTATGATTACTCAAATGATGGTTCAACCCTCATTCTGGGTAGATTCTGGAATCAAACTCAGTAAAGTTAGGGACATATATCTGTTTAAATTTACTGAAGAATTGCAGTCTCGACTCGAAGAATTATCTGAGAAAAAGAAAGCTGGACTGCTAACCATAGAAGAAGATGCTGAATTGGCAGGCATATTGGAACTGGATAGAATTTTTACCTTGCTTAATGCCAAAATCATTTCTGAATCATGACAGTTAATGATACGACCAAAAAATTAGTCAGACAAAGAGCAAAATTTCTTTGTGAATACTGTCATTCTTCAGAAGAAGCAAGTGCTGCTCTATTTTCTATTGACCATATTATCCCACAGTCTCTTAAAGGTTCGGATGACCCTGATAACCTAGCGTTAGCTTGTCAGCGTTGTAACGGATATCGCTACAATTTCACTACTGGAATTGATCCAGATACAGGACAAATGCTACCTCTATTTAATCCACGCCAGCAAAAGTGGTCAGACCACTTTATTTGGTCAGCAGATGGTCTAAAAATTATTGGAATTAGTTCTTTAGGACGAGCTACAAGTAATCGTTTAGACCTCAATGATGAACGTCATAATGAAGGGTCTATTGTCAAAGCTCGTCGTCTTTGGCTCAAAGGTGGTTGGCATCCACCCGATGAAGACCCGCGACAAATAAAAGAGTTTTGATTTGCAATTTTCTTAACTTTAGAAGTGTGATTACTCAAGAAAACTAGATAGAGCGTGAAGCTCACACTCTATCTAATTAAACTATTTTTTGAATATCACCATAGGCACGGTAAAATCCGCCATTAGTTAATACATAAACCTCGTCTACGTTGAAACCCGTAGTTTTTCCTCATCTACTTCAAGATGATTTTTCACCCATAGGCGATGCCTGCGGCGGGCTACGCCTACGCTAATTTCAAAGGGGTTGGAATTAATATCTTGTTCCAATACTGTTCGGTTAAGGGGAAATAGGTGGTGGAGTCAAGGAGAATTAGTTCGCGTGTTGACTACGAGAACAAAATTAGCTAAAGAGTTTGTCTATACCTAAAGGCACTCTCAAAAAACTTAATTGTCAATTGCTTAGAATATCTTTAAACTATTGAACTATAAATTGATGATGAACAATTTAGTGTATCGAACAAATTGACAGATTTAACTTGCCTTTCTCAGAATTTGAAAAGATAGTTGTTGTCGGAGAGTACCATTACTTCTGTGACTTCGCTTTTTACTCTTAAACTTTGAACGTGCTTTCTTGACTACTCTCGGATTACTTCTGTGTTGTGGTAAAGGGATTTCTAAATCTAATATTTCGGAAATTAACCAGCTATAATATATGTTAATATCCAATTGATTATTTATCTGACGTTGAAATTCAGGGATGGCACGTCGAAGAACTCGTAAACTACCAGTAAAACTTAATCTTAATGGAGAAATATTTTTCAAGGCTGCACTTTGAAACATTAAACAACGTAGGCAATAATGCCCTAACAACCAACCATAAATTTCTTGGACTACTTCACGAGGATTCTTAGAACGGATGGGGATTTTTCGACCATTTAGATGTACCTTTAATTCATCTAAAGTATTCTCAGCCTCCCATCTTTGATGATATTCTGATGCTAATAGCAAAGCCGGAAAGTTGGAAATATCCATTAAATCAGTAATCAAACGGTAAGTCTTTTCTGTACCATTCTCTTCAATAACATATTCAATTATGCGGACAGAAATTCGGGTCACACCCTTTTTTTTCGACTCTCCATCTGGTGCAATCCATGATTGATAAGAGCCATCTTTGAATATTTCAACTACTTCAAATTTTACATGGGCTGGGACACGACCAAGGAAATGACCTTTTTGTTTAATGACTGCATTGACCATTTTGAAAGAATGTAATCCTCTGTCCCACATCAATAACATACTAGAGTTAATACTGCGTAGGAGTTTTAAAGCACTTCTTCTCTCTCCAATGCGATAGGGGGAACAGAATGCATCTACAATTAAATGAGTACCTGCTTCCACTAAAAATACTAATCTAGCTTTGGGAAAAGCCGGATATGTACCAGGGCGAGAACCAGGATAGCCAAATACTCTTGCGTTTGTTTCTGTTTCGGGAACATCAAAAACTGTTCCATCCATCGCCATGATTCTTAATCCTCCCAAAAAAGCACCAGGTGTTAATACTGTGGCTTTTGGCTTGGCTACCATTTCAAATAACCGAGTCATTACCGCCGCTCCTGTCCTTTGACGAGCTTCTGTAATTGATGAACTTACTGGTATTTTCCAGCGTATCAAGAAAGGTATTTGTAAATAACTTAAGCCATGAATGAGATTTTTGAACACATCTACTATTGAATCACCAGACCAAAAATTCATAGCGATTACTAAAGCTACAATTATGTGAGAGTTCAGTTTTCGTCGTCGTTTTTCCTGACTGGAAGTACTAATAATTGCTCTGGTTATGGTTTGAGATGGGATTACTTGTGATACAGCCAGAAGTAATTCACTTGGATTAATGCAGGCTAGGCTTCTATGATCTCAAAGTTAACAAGTGACATTTCAGTTGTAAAATAGTGTGGGGTAAATTTACCATGTTCTCGTAAATTATACGCGAACACATTCTGCTCTTTCTGCAACTTCCAAGGAGCATTAGTCAATGCCTGCTCCTGACTCGGACATTATTTCTAGGGCTGAACTCCTACAACAAGCGATTGCCACTTTACAACTCTCTATCCAACAAATTCAAGCTTCGGGGGAAGTAGCGCCACCTGGTTGTTGTGTTTTGCGTTACCAAGCACGCGGAAAAAAACAAGCTTATTGGTACTATAAATTACACGCTACCAAACCAATTTTTTCCACAACTCAACCCAACAAATTGAGCAAATATAGGCATTTGGGTAAGGCTGGAAGCCCTGCTCATATTAATGCTGTCCTCTCCGTCGCTAAAAGAACCCAAATCGATCACTTAACTTCATGCATCGACTCTCTTCGTCAAAATTGGGTGGACTTGTACGATAGCCTCAAAGAGAAAAAGTAGTCGAATTATCTCATTTTGTTCTCGTAACTAATACGCGAACAAATTTTTCTTTGTTTTACCCTTCATTTTCCTTAACCGAGCAGTATTGCCGCTCACGGTAGCTATCTTTGATCCGAACTTTTTCTGGGGTTAAGTCAAGTTTGTCTGCCATTGCGATCACTTAATAGATGTAGATGCTGGATTCTTGGCAAAAATAGTTTTTGCCATCTCTAAAAGCCCAGAGACATTAGCTTCCACCGGATTATCCAGAATTTTGAAACCGTTCTTCTCTAATAGCTTCTTAAATCCAGGTAAGAGACAGCCTCCACCTATCGCCCAGATTTCATCCCCCTGATGCTTGGCATCCAATGTGAGATTTACCACTTTCTTCAAGTATTTTTCATACCAATCTTTTAAAGAAGCACTGTATATATCTTTGATATCGATGTCACGGCTGTACTTGGTATGCCCCATTTCCAAACAAAATCGGATTTTGGATGGATCTCCGATTTTTCCGCCATTTAGATGTTTCATCTTTTGGGAGATATCATCGATGAGAACTTCTACACCTATAGGGTAAGCAGTGTGAACTTCTCGCTGACCCCGGTTGTAACGAGAATATAGGGTTGTTCCATTACCAAAGTCTAAAATTGTTAATTTTTTCGGTAGTGGATGCCCAAACAATGCACCCATACCCTCTAGTACAACTTTCAGCACTTCTACTTTTACTTCTGATTGTTTGCCAGCAAGTATTGGCTGATATTCTCCATTGAGTACTTTTTGTAATTCTTCAGCCAGACCAACATCATGTAAGCTGACGACTAATTTTAAGTGCCAAGCTTTACGGTGTGGTAGATGCGCCAATGCACCCAATAAAGTCAATAATGCGTTGTTGACTTTATTTTCATTATTGTCTGTGTTGCGGTCAAAATAATTCCCTGTCCGGTAAGCTGACTCTCCAACTGTGTAAGCAGTACCGTTAAAAACTACACGCCCTGGCACATCTTCCATCTCGGCATTGGTTATATAGCTGGGGACACGAACTACTTCAAACCCTTCGACTAAAAGTTTAAGGCTTCCGTAACCGTTATCGAAACCCGCAGGAAAAATTTTTTGCCAGGTGTGAATGTTTGACATAAATACAAAAGTAATACACTTTGATTTGTGAAAATTATCTGTTGAAGTGATCTGCAAGGGCAAGAGAAAGAAGAATAAAATAACTTCCCCCTTCTTTCCTAATCTCAAGAGCTTATCATAACCCCTTGGGGGCTAAATGGGGTACAAAATGTTGACTAGTCAAATATACCCCATTTAGCACCTATATGTGCCCTATATAGGGGTCAAAAATTCACCAAAGTCTTGAACTAGTGTTGGGGTATATATAGCCCCCATATAACCCCCAATAAGAATTTTTGAAATCTTTTTTATCAACGCAGCAGAAATTAAATTAGATCGTTGTTAACTCTTTGATTTATACTCTACTGTCAAGGTCTAAATTAGCTTTACGCAACGCAAGATGTCTAGCCAAAGCTCTGATACACTTGGAATTTACCTACGAGAAATTGGTCGCATTGATAGGCTATTACCTGAACAAGAAATTTTCTATGCAAGACTTGTAAGGTCTATGCTGGCACTTGAGCAGCAAAAGAATCTTCTTGTGCAACGGCTAAAGCGTTCTCCAAATGGGTCTGAACTCTCTGCCGAGGTGAATAAAACAGAAGCAGAATTAACCCAAATCCTTGAACAAGGGCAACTGGCAAAACATTTAATGATTACTGCCAACCTCCGTTTAGTGGTTGCAGTCGCTAAAAAATATCGTTGGAGTAAGCTGGAATTTTTGGATCTGATTCAAGAGGGAGCAATAGGTTTACAAAAAGCGGTAGAAAAATTTGAGCCGAATCGGGGCTATAAATTTTCTACTTATGCAAAAGGCGTGGATTCGGCAAGCAATTACCAGAGCAGTTGCAGAACAATCCCATACTATTCGCCTACCCCATGACCTGACCAAAAGATTGATGCAAATCAAAAAGGCACACGTTGAACTTTTTCAAACCTTGGGAAGAACACCCACTATTATAGAAATCGCTGAAGCTGTTGATGCATCACCTAAACAAGTTGCCGAATGCCTAAACGCATTTCGTCCGCTAGTTTCTTTAGAGCTAGGAATTGGAGAGGAGCAAGAAAACCAACTGCAAGAGATATTACCCGACGAAAGAATCTCCGCACAAGAGTATGTTGCTCTAGAATGTCTCCGATCAGATTTACAGGATTTATTAGCTACCTTGAAACCAAATCAACGCCAAGTCTTAATGTTACAGTTTGGGTTGTCGGGCGAGGACAAGTTGACAGCAAAACAGGTTGCACAAAAACTTAATCTCAGCCATTCCAAGGTACGCTCTGCTCATGGACAAGGTATCAAAGCTTTACGACGTGAGCAAGACAAAATTAAAGATTATTTGGCCAGTTAAAAACTGTTTATGTCCAAGGAGAAGGAATCACTGTTGCTGAAACCACTTCTCCCGCACTTAGTCAAATTGTAAGTATCAGATATAGCCCTTTCAAGGTGGTGAACTTTAGAATGATAATTGGTTATTTCAACCATCAAAAAGCCCAAAATCTGAGCGGAGGATTGAAGAGGGTAGCACTTAAACAACGTATCTTCGTTGGCTACCCTGAAAGGATCAGTATCAGATTTTGTCTACTGTGGTATAGCAGTTATTGAACTAAAGCTCTTAATTGACAAGCTTTTCAGTTTTCATGCATATACCTTTTCCGATAGACAAAAAGAAATCAAACTTATTTAATTTTCAGTACTCTCCTCTTGTTCTTCTAAAATAATTTTTATTTGATTAAGCAATTTCTCCAAAGCTTTCTTTTTCTTCGGATTATCCCAAACTTTAGATGAAGCCAGTTGTTTACTTAATTCTTTATATTGATATTTAAGTAATGGGGGATTATCATTACCTTCCTCTTTACTCTGAATATTCCGTACTAATTGTTGAATTTCAACTAGTGATAAATTATTATCTATTGCTTGACTAAGTAATTGTTTCCGATCTTCGTCAATTTTGAGTTTTGCAATCGCTCTGGCTTTTGTATATTCAATTTTACCTTGAGATAAAGCTTGCTGAATTTCATCAGGCAGGTTTAATAGAGGCAAGCGATTTGTTCGGAATGATTCAGGGGACAGTTTGCCAAACGCCATAAAGACACCCTCAACTATTGCAACCTCATCTGAGCGGATAACGTTATCCGCCTTTTTTCGATTAGCTTTCTCCATACGATTGAGCAGGCTTACGACCTCATCCTGCGACATCTTCAACCGTAAAACAAGTAATTCTAAAATCCCGATAGTTTCTTCGTATGCATTTAAATCTTCACGCTGTAAGTTTTCAATTAATCTAACCTGTTTTACGGTAGCATCATCCATTTCCTTGATGACAACAGGTACTTCTTCTAAATCAGCCATTCCTGCTGCGATGAGGCGGCGTTCCCCTGCAATAAGTTCATAGTCCCCATTTCCTAAAGGACGCACTAGCAAGGGTTCAAGTATTCCTACCACTTTTATTGACTGCGTGAGTTCCTCTAACTTCTTACGCTCAAAATAGCGTCGCGGTTGGGTTGGGTCTAACCTAATTCGCTCTGGTTTGATGCTAGTAGCTTGATTTTTAGGTGTAGTTAGTTCAGAATCACCATCGCTAAATATTAAATCAAGAGGATTAGCGTGTTTAAGCTTTGCACTATATACTACGTCTTTTTTAGTCACTTTTACACTTTTAGTTTTTCTAAATCTTTAACAATCTTATTCATAACTTTAAGTGCTGCATGATTTTTATCATACACAGCCAATGGAATCCGACGTTCCGAAGCATCGGCAAATGCAATTGATTTTGGGATAGCAGGATATATTGTTGCTATTTGCGAAAGCTGATCTTGTATAGCGTTAACAGTACGAGTTTCCTGTGCTGTACGGCTATCAAGCATTGTAGGGATAAATCCAGCAATTTCTAAGTTTTTATTGAGTTTTTTACGAACTCGCCCAACAGTATCAAGTAAAAGATCAGTGCCAAGAAAAGATTTAAATTGGCATTGAATAGGCACAACTAGATGTGTAGCCGCAGTTAAGCTGAGGATACTGAGAATGCCCAAAGAAGGCGGGCAGTCAATTAAGATAAAGTCGTATTCATCTTTAATAGGTGCTAGAGCTTCTTTGAGACGATATTCTCTTGCATCAGCAGTAGGTAAGAGAAGTTCAGCTGCACTAAGGGTGATATTTGTGGGAGCCAACTTCATCCCATGAATACTTTCTGGATAGATAAATAGCGGTTCTTCATCAATAATGGCGTTGTAGAGTGTTTTTTCTAAACTTTCTGGGTCTACTCCCATAAAATTCGTTAGGCTTGCCTGTGGGTCCATATCAACAAGTAGGACATGGTTTTGATTAGAAGCTAGATGATAACCGAGGTTTTGGGTAAGAGTAGTCTTAGCAACGCCCCCTGATTGGTTAAATAACGCAATGATAATAGTTTTGCTCACGAGTGTAAATTGTAATTTTAAATATTTCCCCTTAATACGGCAAATTGTAGCTCTGGTTCAGGGAGAACACAACTATTGAGTTATGCCAAGATTGTGTCTTTCCAATCAAATCAGCGACCAAAGGTATGATCTGGTTGTAGAAAAATTTTTGACAGCAGAAACAGAATTCAGGAGTTATTTTTCTTCGTTAGGATACCAACCTGCCGGAATGACTTCAAAATTCCAAACATCTTTGAAGACGTATATGCGTCCGATCATTTCTGATGGGGAAAGCAAATTTTTGTCGCCTTCCTTCCAATCTTTTTTATCAACTGTTCCCATGACTACATAGTTATTACCTACAATTTGAGGATTTGTTTGGACAAAAGTAGCAGCCATCAATGGCTCAATTTCCTGTTTTTTAGCAATAATTAAGTCGCAGCTTGGGCAATATTTACACTGTTTATTTAGTAAAAATAGCTGTTTAGGTTCAATGTGGATTACCAAAGGGAACCAATACAATACTGCTCGGTTAAGGAAAATGAAGGGTAAAACAAAGAAAAATTTGTTCGCGTATTAGTTACGAGAACAAAATGAGATAATTCGACTACTTTTTCTCTTTGAGGCTATCGTACAAGTCCACCCAATTTTGACGAAGAGAGTCGATGCATGAAGTTAAGTGATCGATTTGGGTTCTTTTAGCGACGGAGAGGACAGCATTAATATGAGCAGGGCTTCCAGCCTTACCCAAATGCCTATATTTGCTCAATTTGTTGGGTTGAGTTGTGGAAAAAATTGGTTTGGTAGCGTGTAATTTATAGTACCAATAAGCTTGTTTTTTTCCGCGTGCTTGGTAACGCAAAACACAACAACCAGGTGGCGCTACTTCCCCCGAAGCTTGAATTTGTTGGATAGAGAGTTGTAAAGTGGCAATCGCTTGTTGTAGGAGTTCAGCCCTAGAAATAATGTCCGAGTCAGGAGCAGGCATTGACTAATGCTCCTTGGAAGTTGCAGAAAGAGCAGAATGTGTTCGCGTATAATTTACGAGAACATGGTAAATTTACCCCACACTATTTTACAACTGAAATGTCACTTGTTAACTTTGAGATCATAGAAGCCTAGCCTGCATTAATCCAAGTGAATTACTTCTGGCTGTATCACAAGTAATCCCATCTCAAACCATAACCAGAGCAATTATTAGTACTTCCAGTCAGGAAAAACGACGACGAAAACTGAACTCTCACATAATTGTAGCTTTAGTAATCGCTATGAATTTTTGGTCTGGTGATTCAATAGTAGATGTGTTCAAAAATCTCATTCATGGCTTAAGTTATTTACAAATACCTTTCTTGATACGCTGGAAAATACCAGTAAGTTCATCAATTACAGAAGCTCGTCAAAGGACAGGAGCGGCGGTAATGACTCGGTTATTTGAAATGGTAGCCAAGCCAAAAGCCACAGTATTAACACCTGGTGCTTTTTTGGGAGGATTAAGAATCATGGCGATGGATGGAACAGTTTTTGATGTTCCCGAAACAGAAACAAACGCAAGAGTATTTGGCTATCCTGGTTCTCGCCCTGGTACATATCCGGCTTTTCCCAAAGCTAGATTAGTATTTTTAGTGGAAGCAGGTACTCATTTAATTGTAGATGCATTCTGTTCCCCCTATCGCATTGGAGAGAGAAGAAGTGCTTTAAAACTCCTACGCAGTATTAACTCTAGTATGTTATTGATGTGGGACAGAGGATTACATTCTTTCAAAATGGTCAATGCAGTCATTAAACAAAAAGGTCATTTCCTTGGTCGTGTCCCAGCCCATGTAAAATTTGAAGTAGTTGAAATATTCAAAGATGGCTCTTATCAATCATGGATTGCACCAGATGGAGAGTCGAAAAAAAAGGGTGTGACCCGAATTTCTGTCCGCATAATTGAATATGTTATTGAAGAGAATGGTACAGAAAAGACTTACCGTTTGATTACTGATTTAATGGATATTTCCAACTTTCCGGCTTTGCTATTAGCATCAGAATATCATCAAAGATGGGAGGCTGAGAATACTTTAGATGAATTAAAGGTACATCTAAATGGTCGAAAAATCCCCATCCGTTCTAAGAATCCTCGTGAAGTAGTCCAAGAAATTTATGGTTGGTTGTTAGGGCATTATTGCCTACGTTGTTTAATGTTTCAAAGTGCAGCCTTGAAAAATATTTCTCCATTAAGATTAAGTTTTACTGGTAGTTTACGAGTTCTTCGACGTGCCATCCCTGAATTTCAACGTCAGATAAATAATCAATTGGATATTAACATATATTATAGCTGGTTAATTTCCGAAATATTAGATTTAGAAATCCCTTTACCACAACACAGAAGTAATCCGAGAGTAGTCAAGAAAGCACGTTCAAAGTTTAAGAGTAAAAAGCGAAGTCACAGAAGTAATGGTACTCTCCGACAACAACTATCTTTTCAAATTCTGAGAAAGGCAAGTTAAATCTGTCAATTTGTTCGATACACTAAATTGTTCATCATCAATTTATAGTTCAATAGTTTAAAGATATTCTAAGCAATTGACAATTAAGTTTTTTGAGAGTGCCTTTAGGTATAGACAAACTCTTTAGCTAATTTTGTTCTCGTAGTCAACACGCGAACTAATTCTCCTTGACTCCACCACCTATTTCCCCTTAACCGAACAGTATTGGATAAGGGATAATACAAGGAATGTGAATTTCTGGCAGAGCCATTGCTAAGGTCAGACTACGCTTTTGTAACAAAGGCGTAGTCTATAGCGAAAATAAATTAGTCGATGTCAAGCGAGCGCTGAAGACATTGTGGACATTGGCAACGTCTGCCATAGGCATCACACTTATCCTAATATTTTTTCAATTTCTTTTAGGATCTCAGCTAAAAAAGGAGCATCTGATTTAGCGATATTATCCTCACTCCCATCATGTTTATAATGAGGAAAAGTAGTCAGATTTAATTTTCGGTGATGTTCAGTATTGTCATAGCGAAAAATTAGATTATTCTCTGAATTCATATATTGATAACTATACATTTTTCTATCTAGGGATATTTCAACATAAACAAATTCCCTAAAATGCAGCAAGGAGTTATCTTTAAATTCGAGTTTGGCTCTGATAAAACCTTCATATATTCCTCTTTTTTCAGTTTTTACATGGAATAATTTAACTATTTCTGAGGATTCAATTAAAAGCTGAATTTGCTGAAAATAATCTTCAATCAACAAAATCAATCTCCTCTAGGGATTCTTTTGTTTGTTGTAAATGAGCCAACATTCGAGCTTCTCCAATCCACTCATCAAAGTCAAAACTATGAGATAATTCATCATTATTAAACTGAGTGATAAATTCCTCAGTTGATAATTTATATTTGGTTTCAAATTCCTGAATCCGTTCTTCTGTTCTTTTGATTCCTGCTGTCACACTCTGTAATCTTTCTGACAACGCACTTTGAATAATGCGTCTGAGTGAATCTGGATCTTTTGACCGGAGTTTGAGTTCAGCCATTATTTTTCCTCTCCTGCTACTGTTGAATTCACAAAATAGTCCTTGAATGAGCAGTTGTTATTGTATATGGAAATGGAAAATAATTTGTGAGCAATGGCACTTTTTCGATTCCACAAGTTAGTCCATCACTTAAAACAGTTATCAGTTATCAGTTAAAACCCAAGGACTTTACGACTTGACCGATAACTGTTTACTATTAAAAGCCATCGCTCATCCAAAACGAATCTCTCAATAGAAACCTTCTACTATTATTTCTTACCTGCTTGCACACGCCCTTTTGTACCTTGTGTCACCTTCGATTCTTCTTGCTTACTAGAGTTGACCATTTTCACCAAGTGCTGATTTAGATAACTCTGCGCCGAAATGTACAAACTTTCCCAAATCTCTTGATTGCGGCTGATTTTTGTGCCGACTGTATTGCCTGCTGTTTTCTCCGACACCAAATACTTGCGGAAATAATTCGTCCACAAGTGTTGGAGGAAATCTTCGGCGAATTCGTTAAAAGGAATAATCCATTTATAGTCTTTATCTAGAAATACCCGATAGGACGCAATTATTGGTAATGCGAGGTCAGTTGGCGCACCAAACCCGAATGAATACTTGCTGTCCGGCAACAATGTAGTTTTACGTATATCTATTGATGCTAAATCGTTGGCACCCTTTTTTCTGGGGTTGCTGATATAGTCTTGGATTATTTCGTACAGTCTTTGCTCTATCCACAAAGCATGAGTTAGCAGAGGCAGCAAGGCGGTTAATCTTTCCCTTTCTGCGTCTGTGATATTACTTGGAAGACTCATCCCTGCTGGGTGTTTGGTTCGTTTATTGCCGTCAGGGTTGTATTTATTTCTGTCGAGGCAGTAAAGGAGCTTGAGCAAATGGGTGACATTGCACTGAGCATTTCTGGGAGCGCCGCTTTGGTTTTGGTAATAGGCAATGCGGAATTTCCTATCTTCTTTCTGTTCTAACTGGGCTAAATACTGCTTGATGAATTTGTAATCACCTCTGGCGTTGACTTTGGAGCGAGAATCTACTGGCGTTGTAGTATTTGAGGCTAGGGCTATATCTTTGGCTGATTCTTCAGTCAGTCCGATGTGAATCGTAACTTTTACTCTGGCTTGGGTTAGGTCATATTTGTAGTTTTTCGCTTGCTCAAAAGCTAGAACTGTGTGCGCTCCGTTGATAATGCCGTCGCTACCCCCCTCGTTAGCTTCTTTTATCTCCAGTTCTAGCTCAGTTTTGTTCTTACTCTTGTTAACTTTATTGGCACACAGTACGATTCCACTGTGACGAGAGAAGAATTTTACGGGTTCGGTCGTCAGCGAGTCGAAGATTTGTCTGTAGGTTGCGCTTTTGCGGTTTGGCTCACGGATGTTCGGTTCTAGGGGGAGGTTTATAGGGAACGAGTCTACATGGGCGGTGGCGATAATGCAATTGGGGTTGGCTTGAAAATAGTTATCTACCTTTATGTTCCAAGTCTTGGGCATAGTAAATCTGGCGATGAAATTAATCGGTTAACGTTACTGTATCTGTTATCGTTGTTTCATTGTGGCATTGTTGCTCTAGTTAACCAAATAGCTGCCCCCAACGCCACCAGTTCTCGGTAATTGAAAGGTGTGAGCCATTTCAAAATCAAGTTCAACTGTAACTTTAGCCGTAGGCGCTGCTCAATCGGTACATCCAACCAAAATGCTGCATTCACTGCTTTCTTCAACCCATAATGGCAAAACTCATTCTAATTCGTCACGGTCAAAGTACTTGGAATGCAGCCAACCGATTTAGCGGCTGGGTTGATGTCCCCCTGAGTCATCTAGGTCGCCTTGAGGCGATTGCGGCGGCAAAAAAAATTAGAAATTATCGAATTGATGTGTGTTTTACTAGCCTACTGGTTCGTGCCATTGAGACAAGTGCTATTTGTCTAACTGAATGTGAAAAAACTTGCGCTGGTAAAAGCCCTGTATTCAAACATAACGCTTCAGATCACGAATGGCATGGTTGGGATAACTATGAAGGAGATAAAAGTCAGGAAATTCCTATTTTCATGTGTGCAAAACTTGATGAACGCTATTACGGTAATTTACAGGGATTAAACAAAGCTCAAACCACAGAAAAGTTCGGTGAAGACATGGTGCATGAATGGCGGCGTTCATTTGTCAAACGACCACCAGGAGGAGAAAGTCTTGAAGACACTGCCAAAAGGACGATTCCATTTTTTCAAAATCGAATCTTTCCTCATATAAAAGATGGAGATAACGTCCTGGTTTCTGCCCCAGGGCAAACGCATCTTATTTACTAATAAAAACTAAGGGAGATTCCAAAATGACATAGATAATTGTAAAAATTGGTGAAATGATAAATAAAACAAATCAAATATTTTTTCAAAATGTGAATTAGCTTACTTCAACTCAATGACTAATCGTCAATACTAAAATAATTCAATTATGAGCTACATAAGAATATATTTACTTAGAGGATAAATAAAACTTTTATGTAAAACATTCAACTCAAGTTTTGATGTACTATTTTAAGCTAACGCTAAAATACTTAGTAAATATTTGTTATCCATCGCTGCAAGAAACTGTTTATTTTTGATTCCACGTTTGACACGCTTCTCTTGAGTTAAAAGATTGACTGCAATATGTCTGAGAATTGCAAAATTCTGTGGAGCATTATCTTTTCTAATTCGACAGTCATCTTCTCTTAAGGCAACATCCAATAGCCAATGCAATGAATTTTCAATTCCCCAATGGCTGCGAATAGAATTACCAAACTGTTTAGCATCTGACTCAAGGCTACTGATAAAATACCGAGTTTCAACCGTTGTTTCACCATTGAATGAACGGACAGATTCTACCATGCCAACACTATTAAAATTTGACCAAATCGAATCTGGGTTAAGCCGAGATTCAATTTGAGAGAACATTACGTAATTGCGAATTTCATGACGGCCATGCCCTGTTCCTTCTGTTTTATATGTGCTATGTTTAATCCCATCAAAACCTGTGGCTATCCCTGAAGAGAATAGTTTTTCGACTTCATCATAAAGATTTCCTTGATTCTTCTTTAACGCAATTACATAATCTGCATAATGCTAGAGTGATTAGCTTCACAATCTCCTTCTGGCAGCCAATTGCATCAATGGTCACAATACATCCTGACAGTTCTAATACCTTTAATAATTCTGGAATTGCTGTAATTTCATTTGATTTTTCATCTACTTTTACTTGTCCCAGCACTAATTTATTTGTAGTTGCCCAGGCGCTTACCATTATAATTGCGCTTTGGTCACTACTTGTATCATAAGAACCACGTAAAGTTTTCCCATCAAGTGCGACAACTTCACCATCAGTTATCTTCTGTATTGATTTCATCCAGCTCAGAAAACATTCCTGGAACTGTTGAGGATTTATTTGTGCAAATACTCTTGCAAATGTATCGTGGGACGGAATCCCATTTGGTAATTCTAAAAATGTTTTTAACCATTCATACTTTGCACAACCATAAGTCTCTACGGCTACCCAACCATCCGCACCACAAATCACAGCACATACGGCAATGGTCATGATATCGATTAATTTATGTCGTTTGGTGCGATCTATTCGTGGATCTTGTATCACCGCAAAATGGTCAGCAATCGTAATTTTGGGTTTGAGCTTCATAGAGAGGAGAATAAGAACGTAATTCTTCTTTGTGATCAATGTGAGAATACCACGTTCAATGAAGGGCAGCTGTCCTGACTTTTCACAACATCTGTAAAAGTCACTTTGGTCAGGGGAGCAACGCGATTTGGTGAGGTCTGGGAAAAAAGGTGCGATCGCTAAATCCTTTCATCAGTAATAAAAATATATTTATACATATTAAGTAGTAAATTGTAAATGAAATTACTTAGTACTCAGATTTGATTTTTAGCGATCGCACCTCGTTTACCGAATCTGACAAAATCGCATTGCTCCCTTGGTCAGTTAGCTATCGCATAAATTGAGTTTTTCTTTTCGCTGATCTTCTCGTGATTCCTAGTCATTAATCTAAAACTATTGAGAATCAGACTGTGAGAAAACTTACGCTATTTAGTGACTTGAGAACTGACCGTGAAAATTCAGGCAGCCGTCCGTCGGCTGCCTCTAACTCTCCCCTAATAATGATTATTATTTTCATCTAAAGTGAGGTTTAATATCCTGAAAGCCCTATGTAGTTTGAGTCTTGGTGTATTTCACCATGATTCAGGCTCGTCAATATTTAGATGCGTTTGCCCTGCCGCCGGAGGCGATCGCTTTTATGAAGAGATACTACTGCCAACGGCTACCATTGGCGATTGCGAATAAATATAGATATCACCCCGTAGCAATTCCAGCATCAACCATATTACTTAGATATTAAGTATCAAATATTTCCAGTCATTATATTAATCACTCAAAATACCCATACTGATCATCTGCATAATCGCTCGGTTCCATTTCTTGTACTTCACCGACCCATTCCCTTATAGCCCTAAACTGAAAAGAAGAGCGATCGCATTTCAGAGCCAGGAACGTATAGAAAAAGTGTAGAAACTACATCAATAGAGGAGATTTCTTCCTCTGTCCTGGAATAGTCAACTTTTGGACAGCACGGCGTTTAGTTTCTTCACCGCGACGGTCATATCTGGCAGTCTGGTCACTGTTTGCGTGTCCAGCTAACCTTTGAACTGTAGAAATGTCTTCACCAGCATCGAGCAGATCGGAGATGAAAGTTCTACGGAAATCGTGAGCGGAGAAATTAGTTACTCCCGCCTCTAAACCACGTTTTTGCAAGATGAACAGCACTGCTTGAGAGGTAAGCCGTCGTCGTACTATCCTTGAGCCTCTGTTGATATGACACAGCAAGGGGCCTGCCTCGAAGTCTCGAAGCGATAACCAGTCCAAGACGACAGTAAGAGCAGCATCGGGTAAGTACACAGTCCGATCTTTACCACCTTTGCCACCGCGCACTTCTATTGCCCCAGTATTCAGGTCTAGGTTGCTCAAGTCTAAATTCACCACTTCAGAGCGGCGGACTCCAGATCCACGGAGTATTGCAAATATTGCAGCATCTCTGTAACCAGTGGGGGTAGGGTCATCAAAGCAGGTTTGCATCAATTGGGCGATTTCTTCTGCCGTAAGGACACGTCCCCGCAATTGCTTGGTGACTTTAACGTTGGGAATGTCTACAGCACGAGCAAAATCAACAGCATCCATTATTTCTAACCGCAAGGCTTCTTTTAAAACTCGCCGCAAAGCACACAGCACTTTGTTGACATAAGCTGGTGCATATTTTTCGCTCAACACAGAGCGGACTGCCGCCGTATGTTTGTAGCGCAGTGCTGCCCAGTTCAGGGTCATCGCATCACAACTTGAGTTGGTTAACAATCGCGCGATCGCATTGAGAGCTTGGCGCATTGTGGGGCGGGAACCAGGGGAAAGGGTTGCCAAATAGACCGCAGCGGGATGTTCGATTAGCGGGATGGGAGAAGCCAGAGCAAGAGGAGAAGGTGTGCTGTTTTCAAGGGTTTGATGCATTTACTTATCGGAACATATATTCTTATAAGCAAGATTCTGATAAGTAATTATCTCATAATTGCGTGCATGTGATGCTGACTTTACCCCTCAACAGGCAACACATCTTCACTTAGCAAGGCATAAAATTCCGGGACTTGATCCTCGACAAGTCGCAGCTCATTCGCTGCGATCGCTTCAAGTTCCAGCACCGTATCCCAGCGCAAATCCTCAACCCATCGCTTAAGGATGCCCTTAATCGCGTCCACCCCCTGCTTAATGCCAGAGCGTAGCATTTCCACACAATGGAGTAGCGTAATGCGATCGGTCGGAGGCGACTCAAATTCGGTAGTATCCTCCCCTTGGCAATGGGAGTTCCCTATAGCATCAAGGGGGGGGATGGATACGGGCTGGTGATTTGGGTTTGCACTATACACAGCAGGGGTTTCGGCAGCATAATAGGTTCGATTTTCTTTTTGATTACGCTTCGTTTCACGATGAGCAATTACATGCATTGCAAATTCCAATTGCTCTTTATCTAAAGAGAAAAGTTTCACCTGTTGACCGCGTTTACCTTGCTTACGGAAAGTTAACTTTAACCCCAGCTGCTCAACTAAAGTTCCTAGCAACCAAATAGGCTTACAGTCACTAGGAATAGTAAACCCAAGAATTGCTTTGACGTGAGCAGCACAATGTATAGCAATCTCCGTCATCTTGAGTAAGGTGGAATCGTCGGCAGAAACTTCATCACCCCTCATTAAACTTAAGAGAATTTGATGCAATCCCAGGTTAAATCTAGCAAGCCACCGTGCCGAGTAATTGCCCCAGTCGATGCACAAAGGTAGATTGTCGCGCTCGGTGCGGTCTTTTTGGGTGACAATTGCTGGTGGGGTAGGATAACTTTGCCCAGTTTTGGGGTCAACAATTGATTCTTCGGGCTTTGCTAAAATGGCCTCAAGTCCAGCGATCGCTCTAATTAAGCGACCACCTTTATCCATTTCTACGAGTGATTCGGTTACTTCGATGCCGTAAGAGTCAGAAATGCGAAACTTTTCACATTCAAAAATTTCGCTAGGGTCAAGGTAATCTTTGCTCTGACGGGCACGGTACTCACTCAAAGTAATATTCTTAGCCTTGGCAACATGAGAATTGTGGGCACGATCCAAAGCTTGTGCTGCTGCTTTTAGACTTTCTCTTGCTTGGTCATCATCATCACTGCCCACACATATAAATGTATTGCCCATTTCCGTGAGCAGCGATCGCAAATCATCACGCAGATTATTAAGAGAATAGTGGCGGTTAGCCATAATTTGGCAGTAAGCCTCAAGCGCCCAATCTTTCTCTGCGCCCCGCTTGCCTGTTTGACGGTCAATCCGCAACAGAAAAGCGGTCATTTCATTGGTTTGGAGCAAGCGCTCTTTAATCTTGGATGCGTTTGTATCTTGGTAGCCAAATGGGGGGCGCGGGGCCACCCAAATATGAAACGGGACTTTTGGACGATAACGGTACAGTTGTTGAGCGCACTCAGTAGCAGTTTGGGAAACGCCGTGAAACACACCAAATACTAAATCAAAATGATACTCCGAAATATCAACACCAGTACCGAGACTGGGAGAGGTGAACAAGGCATCAAAGTTTTTGACGGCGTTGGTGATGTCTTTGATGAAAGCGACATTTTCATCACTGCCAGAATTGTCGGAATGAACTGACCAGATGCGCCATGAAGCCCTACGGGCTGGGCAAGGGGTAAGGGGTAAGGGTGAAAGGGTGGAGGAATCTGTTAATTCTTCCTTTACCCCTTGCCCTTTACCATGCACCCCTTCTCCTGCCTTTTCGTATTTGATAGTAAAGGATTTGTCGAGTTTTTTGATGAAACGCTTACTGTCACTTGCAACCATGATTTTTTCTCCAAGCATCAGCGCTGCCGAGATTTGGGCGACTAGGGCGCTCTCATTATCCCCCTCGTACCAATAAATTGTGCGTGAACCGTTTCGCCACTCGTTTTTAATGATGTAAGGTACTTCACCTTTTGGTCGCATTGCAAGAAAGAAGTCTACCGTTAAATCATCCATGTGTGCATCAGCAATGACGACCAGTGGCGCATTGTATACTATATATTCCAGTACTTCTAGGATTGCTGCACGGTGCTGTTTGCAAGTATTACTGTGTAGTAAGTGGGTGAGGTATTGGCAGGCTTCATCTATAAATATGCAGCCGTAGGTGAGAGACTGAGTATTCAGCTTATGCAAGCTGTCAATAGTAATACTAAGGGCTGGGGCCTGGGCTAAACCTGTGTAACCCAAGTCGGAGTACATCGCCGTCCGCAAGCGTTCGGCAAGATTTTTCAGCAAGTTAACCCGATGTCCATTGTTGAGGAACCGTGCGTTAGGATTTTGGTCACGCCACCAGCGCATGAGTTCAGTTTTACCAGTGCCCATATCGCTCCACAAAACCACGAGTCCAATTTCTGGAAAACGGAAAGACTTTTTGGAATTTTTTCACCACCAATATTTACTCTCCCACCATCAGTGACAGTTAATCGTTCTGCTTCGATTGTCAGATTTCCGGCCTTTCCAGTTCCTCCAGTTCGAGCTGATATTCTGCTAGGAGAATTACCAGTTAATGACTTTCCGGTTACTTGCACTTCTTCGTCAGCAGTGATAGATACGTTGCCTCCCGAACCCTGCCCAAATGTGCCTGATGATATAACTCCTCCAGAGCGTAGACTTAACCGCGCAGTTTGAATCTTGATGTTACCGCCAGATCCGGTAGATCCTCGTTGGGCCAAACTTGTTATGGAACTGCCTGCATTCGCTGTTGGTTTTCGCAACACTTCCACTGAATCATGAGCTAAGACCTCTATGGAACCAGCATTTCCGAAGCCATACGTACCAGCAGCGATCCCTGCTCCATCCCGGACATTTAACCGCCCAGTTTCAATATTGATGTTGCCACCAGCTCCGGTAGCTCTTGGGTAAACTAGGCTCGATATACCAGTGTTGAAAAACGAATCAACTTCTGGTAATCCCACCAGGTTCACTGAATCTGAAGCATTAATTTTCAATGTTCCTCCCGTTCCTGCTCCTAATGTGCTGGACTCAATCTGAGAACCACCGTCTAGCATTAGCTTCATGGCTTGTATTTGAATATTACCACCACCATTCCCACTGGCATCAACTGCTGCTGCTCCAGATAACTGGATCTCTCCAAAGGCTGAGATGCCTGAATATCCCAACGTCCAGCCTTTATCTGTAGGAATCAGATTGACCAAACCCGCTCCAGCCACGCTGCCTAATTCAATCTGTCCCCCTGTTGTTTTAAGCGTTCCACTTGAGAGTAATATATTACCACCCACCAAAGCTAAGGTTTGATTTGGCTGCACGCGCAGACCAGAACTAGTATCTATGAGGTTTGAAGTTTTTCTTATACCTTGTCCGTCTCCAAAGACGCGAATATTTCCAGCATTTGTCCCAAATCCTAATCCCACAGGCACGCTCACTGTCAACAGAGGTTCTGCACCACTAAGGGGTTTAGCATCGAAGGAGATGCCATCAGCAAATTTAATATTACTGGCAGTAGTGCCGAAAAACGAGCCGCCAATGTTCAGTGAAGCATTCAGCCCAAAAATAATCCCATTGGGATTAATAAGAAATACGTTGGCTATGCCGTTAGCTCGAATTAAACCATCAATATTAGATACTGAGCTACCCGTCACTCTTGTCAAAATGTTTTGGATGTCTGGGGCATTTTTGAAATAGACTGCGCTTCCTGTGGGTACAGAAAACTGTTCAAAGCTATGGAACAAATTGCTTCCGGCTTGGGTTCCTCCAGTTATCGCACTGGTATTATTACCCTCTATTGTGACGCTGGAGTTGACTCTTAGGGTTGCATCTGGAACAATTTGTGCCGCAATTGGCTCCCAAGGCAATAAACAAAACAAAGTGCTGCCCTTAATAAGCCAGGATAAAGCTTTTGTCATAAATCATAGTAAAAGTTTCTCGGTTGGTTTCTGAATTATTTTTAGTACAGACTTGCACCCTGCACCCGAATGATTACCAATCATACAGATTAATAGTAGCGGTAGCGTCTTGTCAAATTGGATTGGAGACAGAGGCTTTTTCTCTAGTGGTAAAACTGTTAATATTTTCTAAAATCCGAGCGAAAGTGATCGGGAGTAAAATACGTTTGTGGATTTATCAGTGATGAACAGAAAACGTAGTGAGTCCTTTAATGAAGTTGCAGAAATCTATGATGCAGCACGCCCTAGCTATCCATCTCAATTGATTGAAGATGTAATTGAGATGGCTAATCTTCCAGATTCAGCTTCAATTTTAGATATTGGAACAGGGACAGGTAAGGGAACTGTTCCATTTGCTGAAAAGGGCTATGCTATCTGCTGTTTAGAGCCAGGTGAAAGACTGATTGCAATAGCATCTCAAAATATGCGTTTATATCCAAAGGTGACATTTGAGACAGTGACTTTAGAGGATTGGAACCTACGCCCAAGGTCCTTTGATTTAGCAATATCTGCCCAAGCCTTTCATTGGGTAAATCGTGAAAAAGGGTATCCAAAAGTTGCACAAGCTTTAAAAGAAAAAGGTTATATTGCGTTTTTTTGGAATTTCTCTATTTTACCAGATACTTCAATATTTCAGGCGCTCAAAGAAACGTTTCAAAAATATGTATGTACAACAATATATAATGCTAAACCATCCTCAGTTGAATCACTAATAAAAAAAAGAGAAAACTGGATATTAAATAGCTTTTGTTTCAAAAACCTAGTGGTCAAACAATATCCTTGGTCTATTGATTATGATGCAGAGCGATATCTAGGTCTTCTGAAAACTCAAACTGCTTATCAAGAATTTACTGAAACTGAAAAGCAGGATTTCTCTGATGCTATTATACAGATATTAAATGCTCATGGGGGATATGTTAATAAACCCTATTTATCGGTTCTTTTCTTTGCTCAAAAAATTTAAATAAGCCCTTTCATTATAAATAAAATTCAATATCGAGTGTGGGTTATAACTCATCTCAAACCCGATACGGAAAAACTACGGATTTCAACCTAGATGAGATTTATATAGTTACCCCAAATGTAATACTCGCTGTTAAATAATCAATCATTAGCCGTTGTTTTACCTGTGTAATACCAATTTTTTATGAAGCTGCATAGAATTCGATCCCCCCTTAATAAGGGGGGAACTGGAAAAACATTTATCAAAGTCCCCCTTTTTAAGGGGGATTTAGGGGGATCAAGATATGTGCAACTTCACATTAAATTGGTATAAGGCAGTCGATTTAATTAAAGCCAGTCGTACTTGACAAAGTATGATGAGCAACTATTAACAGAGGTAACAATGGAAACAGCAGATGTAATTGTGATTGGAAGTGGTCAGGGCGGAGTTCCACTCGCAGCTGACTTTGCATCATCAGGTCGAAACGTCGTTCTATTTGAGCGCGATGCATTGGGAGGCAGTTGCATAAACTATGGTTGCACACCTTCTAAAGCCTTTCTAGCCGCTGCCCATGCCGCAGGTCGCGCTCGACAAGCGGCAAAGTTAGGCATACACGCGCAGGTCGAGGTCGATTTTTCTGCGGTGATGGAGCGTGTGCGTAGTATTCGCAGCCAGTTTAACCAGGGTACCAAGCGGCGACTAGAGAGTGCAGGGGTTCGAGTCATCTGCGCTGAAGCTGCTTTCACCGGAGAGCGAACTGTGAGTGGAGGAGGTGTGACTGTGCAGGCTCCGCTCATTGTTATCAATACAGGGACATCCTCCAGCATTCCTGACTTTCCCGGTTTAGCTGGAACGCCTTATCTGACCAACCGAAATTTCTTTGATTTGCAGCAGATTCCGCCCCGGTTGCTCGTGGTCGGCGGTGGCTATATTGCCCTGGAGTTAGGGCAGGGAATGGCGCGTTTAGGGAGCCAAACCGAATTGATTGTGCGGGGCGATCGCTTGCTGGCTCAAGAAGAATCCGATGTCAGTGCTGTGCTTGCTGATGCTTTTGAGCAAGACGGAATTGGACTGCATTTCAATGTGACGGTTCAGCAGATTGCTTACACTAACGGTGTGTTTACCCTAACGCTGAACAATGGTGAAGTACTAGATGGAGAAGCATTGCTGATTGCGATTGGGCGCAAACCGAATACTCAGGCATTAAATTCTGCGGTGACAGGCACTGAATTAGATGCACAGGGTTTTATTAAAATCGACGATCAATTTCAAACAACTTGCGCTGGGATTTATGCGATCGGAGACCCTAGCTGTCTAATTGGTATTGAGAGCTTGAAACTCAAGCACAGTGAGAAGTTCTTGATGTTGATTAACCAAAGCTTGTATTGCGCTAACTGGATTACGATGAAGACGACGTTTTTGTTGGCGAGGAGCTTCTGCCATTGCTAATCGACGACGTTGAGTTTTATACTCAGTTATAGGTACTTGCTGAATTTGTTCAAGTAGCTGTTTTTCATTCTCAGCAAAAAAGAGAACTTGATATTGCCCAAAATCACGCAATTCAACAGTTGATTTGCGCCCACTAATTCGCCTCTGATGGCGACGCAACTGGCTGAATTTTGACTCAATTTTGAGATTATCTGGCGGTAAACCAGGGATATCATAGCAGTGCAACAAATTAGCCCCGTATTTGTGCCACAGCAGTTGTAACTTTTTTTTGAGAGCAAATTGTGCCGGATTTTGTTGACTGTCAGGCACAAACTGTTGTAATAACTCTTCCATCTTGCACCGGACTTGAAAGCTTGTTAAAGGTAATTTTGCAGCTTCTGTGATATAAGTCACATCATCTGTGTTACGACTGGTGTGTTCTGGATAGTGCAAACATTCGGCAATTCTTCGCAGCCACTTGTGCGCCTCTTCTAAATCCGATGCTACTGAACAATTAGTCAGTAAAGCAAGGTCCACCCATACTGACAATAGAGATAAATAATCTGTGTCAATTTCCCGGCATGGTAAACTACGTAGTATTTCTCCAATAACTGATAATTGTTGGTAGCCTTCAATACCTCCCCAATTAAAAGGTTTACGATTGGTACGATTTACACAATCCCGAATCGCAGCACGAATTTGGGATTCGACTGCCATTAACTCCGCATCTCTTGACAAATAGGGAATTGCTAAAAAAGGGGGCTACTGTCTGGCTGTCTTAATTGATTTGGGTGAAGAAGTCTTTCTGAGCGATCTGGAACTTGTGGCAGCCCATCCAAATCTGCCTTTAATTGCTGTCGGAGCTTTGTATCTAATGGCAGTACAGACTCACTCAAATTACTTAGAAAGTGGGCTTGACAACGCTGATGTGGTGCATTTGACCAACTTGAATTCATTGCAGCAATGATTGCTGATTCCCCATCTGACAGCGTTGCTAGCACTGTAAAAGGTAATTCCTTATATGGTTGCAGCCATTCAATTAGCCGTTGTGCTTGTGCTTGTTGTAACTGAATTCCACTGACTGGTGTGCCACTTAGTACTTCGTACAATACATACAGCAAGGTTCCATGACCTTCGGGCTGTAAGGCATCAATTGCCCAAATTAAACCACCATGTTCATGGGCTGTGGCAGCTAATTTCTCCTGGGTATGTGCAATCGTTCCACCTAAGAGTGCTAGAAATTGTCGATAGAGCTTGCCTACGTTCCTCTCGTTAATTTCAACACCACGCTGCTTTAATAAGCGTTGAATTTCTACCAACTGTTGATGCTCATGCTCATGTTGCCAACCTATAAATGCCAGCACATCTAGCCCGTAAGTGCTTTGAGGTAAACTATATTTTAGCACACCACAGGCTAAGTAGTGTTTACCAAAATATTCACATTGAGAGTTGGCACATTCTTTACCCTTGCCTGCCACAAACACTGCTCCATTTAAGGTTTGAATGGTTTTTCGCATGTGCCAAGATGGAAGGCTAACTAATATTGTGTTGCAATGGATACACAATTCTCGCTCACATTTTACAATTATTTGTTTGGCATCCGGGAAATATCTTTGTGGGCGATGCCGAGGCTTTTTTTCGATCACGAAGTTTTTACTGCTGGTAGGTGCTCTTTTTTCCTTACAACACTCATTAGACAGTCAGGGGTTGGGTGTGCTGATTAGCGCAAAGCGCAACTTTGAAGGAACCGCTAATCAGCAGCGACACGCTTGAGTTCATCAATCTCGATCTTCTTCATTTGCAGCATGGTAGTGGTCACTTTTTGAGAGGTTGCCGCGTCGGGGTGGTTGAGTAACTCAATCAGAATGCGAGGAATAATTTGCCAGGAGACGCCGTATTTGTCTTTGAGCCAGCCGCATTGCTGTGCGGTTTCATCCCCACCGGCAGACAATTTTTGCCAGTAATCGTCCACGTCCGCCTGGGTATCGCAAAAGATTTGGAAGGAAATCGCCTCGTTAAATTTGAAGGTCGGGCCACCGTTGAGTGCTGTGAACGGCTGACCATCAAGTTCAAAGCTGACAGTCATGACGGCTCCGGCTGGTTTTCCGTGAATTTCTTGTCCAGCGTCTCCATATCGACTGACGTGGACAATTTTGGAATTGCGAAAAATCGACGTATAAAACTGAGCGGCGGCTTCGGCTTGATCATCAAACCATAAACAGGGAGTGATTTTGGAATTGTTTTGCATGAGGGTTCTCCTTGAGTTCAAGCGGTTAAGGACGGTCAGGGCTGTGCTGGTAGTCCCGCAACTTCGATGACAGGACGGATTTCGACGGTGCCGACTTTTGCACCTGGGATGCGGGTGGCGATCGCAATGGCTTCATCCAAATCCTGAGCATTAACGAGGAAGAATCCACCCAATTGTTCGCGGGTTTCGGCAAATGGTCCATCGGTCACGAGTGATTTGCCATCACGGACTTGGACACTGGTTGCGGTTGCAACAGGATGGAGTGGAGCCGTCGCCAGAAATTGTCCTTGAGTATGCAAGTCCTGGGCGAGTTGGGCAGATTCCCCATAGCAATGCTCCCGCTCGGTGTCGCTCATGGCGTTTTCGTCCATATAAATCAGCAGCAAATATTTCATTCGGTTGCCTCCTTTGTGATTAAGTCGAACGGGAATTGTCCAAATCGACACCTGAGTGCAAAAATTTTGTCTAGTACAATTGAACTTTATCTCCCTTTATCAGTCAGTCGAACGGCAATTGCTCAAATCGACACCTTGCCCAAAATTCTTTATCAAACAGAATTCAGGAGTCAGGAGCCAGAATTCAGAATTGAATTCTGTGCGACTGGTGGATGAATAAACGGGTTTAAAACCCCAGACGCTCCTGCGTCGCTAACGCTGCGCTACTCATATCTTGCACCTGATAAAAACTCTCAGTATTAGTCAATAACAAGAAAATAAAAGTAACATCTAAAAATTGAGCTTCTACGTTTTGCATTAGTATAATAAACTACATTTAGTATCAAAATATATACAAATGACATATACAAAGATGGGAATAATGTCATCTGCATAAAGATATTTTTATATGTTCGTAAAAAATGAGAGAAAAGGGCGTAGATAACATAAATAACAGCAAGAAATATGGAAACCATTCTTGCCCACGCCCATACCCTAATGTATACGATTCTGGCATTGATGCCTAGCCGTTATCAACGAGACAACTTGGAAGCAATGTTAGGGCTGTTTCTAGCAGCAGACGGAAAACCTTTGCCACACTACAGTAAATCCAAATCTGAAAGTGCTTTAAGTAGATTTTTGAATACCTATAAATGGCCTACTCGCAAGCTAATTCGCCATCTTCGCCAACAGGCAATTGAGCAAGTTAACAGTCATTGTCCATTGGGAAGAAAAGCGTTTCTACAAGTAATAATTGACCTGACAACTTTAGAGAAATGTGGTCAATTTAAAGCATTTAAAAATCTAATAACCGTTTACAACGGGAAACGAGGCTTGCATATAGTAGTTTTATATTTGGTAGTTGGACAATGGCGTATACCCTGGAATTTTCGTGTCTGGAGAGGTAAAGGGACGGCTAGTCCGTCTCAAATAGCATTACGAATGGTACGTCATTTACCCAAAGATTTAACCAAACGATTTCGGGTAAAAATTCTCGCTGATACTGCTTTTGGTACTAAGGATTTTATCAACAATCTTCGGAAACTAAAATATCATGCTGTTATTGGTATTGGTTGTAATCGCAAGTTGGTTAATGGTTATCCAGTTAAACTTCTACATCGTCGAGGACAACAAGTCCGACTTGTTGGATTAGATTTCCCTGTTACTCTTTCTTAGTATTACTTCAAACGCGATAATGGTCAGTTTGTTAAAAGATATGTTATCTCTACACAACCTCTTAAAGCCAGTACTATTTCCTGGTGGGGTAAACGCCGTTGGAAAATTGAAGGTTGGTTTAAAACTGCTAAATATCGCTTTGGTTTAGATAGATTTGGACAAGGTACTCTTTTAGGAATTTATCGTTGGTTAGTCTTGTCTATTACTGCCTATTTATTAGCATATTGGACGTATCTTTCATCCTGTTTCCCTGATTCTTTAGACTGGGGTCAAGCTGCTTTCCTTGCACTATCTACTTTTTTACCTCATTTAGTCTTGTCTTTATTGCTACTAGACATTGAACGGCTTCGGCCCTTAGCACTTAGTCATGGAATTGACATTACTATTTCCAGGTGCAAGATATGAGTCAACGATTTAAGAAGCTAGCAAACCCGACATCTCCAATACTCGCTGTGACCAAGTAGACGCAACAGATGCAATATCTGTAATTTCCATTGATTTGTCCCAAACATTGATCCAGTTTTGTAATAAGTCTTGGAGTTGATTTAATTCAACATTATTAATTTCACTTTTTTGTTGTATTAAAGACACGTACAACAAACTTTCTGACAACAATATTGGAACTAATTCACGAATTGCACTCTTTTGTGACCAAGAGTTAAGGCGTGCCAAACTAGCTGCCAATTCTCCTAATTGTTGCGCGTGGGATTGACGTAAAAAACTCGCTTCAATTGCACTCCAGTTAGGCATTACAATCTTCCTAGCAATTGCTTGGTAATTTGGCTAACTTGTTCTCGAATTTGGTTAGACTGTATTATCATACTACGGTTATTCTGGCTTGGGCGAATGTTGATGATTTTTATGAAGTTTTTCTATAATTTTACTCGCAATACTGACAAAATATCTCTAACTGGCGCTTTATCTGCTTCTAGCTTCTCTATTCTGCTTAATAGTCGTTTTGGAATATACTTGCACTTTTTAACCAGGCGATCGCCATCCTTCCAAAACTCATAGTGATACCAAGCTTGGGGATAATCTTTGCCGTGAAGGGTGATGGTTTTCCACTGAATGGAGCCACTACCTAATCCTTTGTGTCGTCTAGTTTTACTAGGGTTATTTTTACTGGGGGTTATCTCTGACTGTTCGACATCGTTACTAGGGTTATTTTTACTGGGGGGTATTTCTTTGTGTCGTCTAGTTTTACTAGGGTTATTTTCGATATCCCCCAGTAATGTGTTTTTACTAGGGCTAGGTACAACACCCAGTAATGTCAAAATTTCTCTAATTGGGCGCTTCTTGAACTCTGCTTCTTGAATATCCCCAAGCAAATACTTGGGAATGTACTTGGTCTTTTTGCTCCCTTTTTCCTGCCAATGATAATAAGCCTGGGGATAGTCCTTTCCACCCCTAGTAATGGTGCGCCAATAAATAGTGCCGTTACCCTCACCCCAATTTCTGCGCTTTTTACTAGGGTTGTCAATACTTAGGGGTATCTCTATTTGTTCAGAGTTTTTACTAGGGTTGTCAATACTTGGGGGTATTTCTATTTGTTCAAAGTTTTTACTAGGGCTATTATCAATACCCCCCAGTAAAAATTCCGATACAGGAGGCGGATGGTTTTGACAGCAGTTTGAGGACTCAAATATTTCTGGAGCGCAAATTCTGGATAATTCCATAGGACTTGTCAAAAAATACCGTTGCTGTACCTGTTTCACCGTGCCGTGCTTTAGCCATGATTAGCTCTAATATTCCTTGGTCTGTAGTGTCTGGGTTGTAGTACTCATCGCGGTAAGCGAGAATAATATTGTCTGCCACCATTTCTAAAATTCCTGACTGGCTAAGGTCGCTCATCATTGGGCGCTTATTCTGTCTGCCCTCAACTCCCCTAGAGATTTGAGAAAGTGCCAACACAGGAACATCTAAATCTCCAGCCATTTTGTAAAGTCCCCGTGCCACGTCACCTAGTTCATAACTCCGGTTGCCACCAGAATCCTCTGCCATCATTTGCAGGTAATCAACTACAACTAACCCCAGTTTTCCCTCTTTGGCCTTAATTTGACGGCATTCTGACGCAATTTGTGAAACGGTGATGCCCCTTGAGTCATTCATGTACAGCGGTAATTCTGAAGCAACACCGACGATTTTGGCAATGCTTGTAAATTCCCAGTCTGCTAGGGGTTTATTACCTGAGCGATGTCTGCGGATGCGATCGCTTTTTAGTGGCGTTAACTCTAAATGCTTATAGGCGTTGGTAATACTAATTAAACTCCACAGCCTGTACTCCAATTGTTTCTTTGTCATCTCCAAGGAGAAGATGACCACAGGTAGATTGTGGAGTAGTATAATTTGGAGAGCCAAAAACAAGGCGATCTGGGACTTACCCATTGATGGCCTACCCGCAACTATGGTGAGTGTGCCGCTTTCAAATCCCACCATCAAATTATCGAGTTCATGAAGTCCTGTAGGGTAAATGGGGTTTCCTGAATTTAAATCCTCGTAAGCAGCAACGTTAATCGTGCTGTTGTGTTCAGTGTCTGAAGATAGGGTTTGATTAGATAATTGGAAAATTTTCTGTTCTGATTGGTCAAGGATTTGTGGTAACTCAGTTTCTGTCTCATAACCCAGATGTACAATTTCATTTCCAGCCTTGATTAACTGTCTACGCGCGAATTTGTCCATTACCAACTCGGCTAAAGCGTCAATGTTGACAGCTGACACTGTGCGGTCTACCAGAGTTGCTAATTTATTTCTGCCGCCGATACGGACTAGCAAATCGTGGTCAGTAAGCCAAGCTGTAACTGTGAGTAAATCAGTGGGTTTACCAGAGCAATGAAGGCGCTGCGCGGTTTGATAGATATCTTTATGGGCGCTAATGTAAAAGGCTTCGGGAATAAGGCGATCGCTCACCCTACCGATTGCTTCTGGATCAAGCATGATACCGCCTAAAATCGCCTCTTCCGCTTCGATGTTTTGGGGTGGCAATTTATCAATCATGTCTCACCGCCAGTATCAAGAGCGAGATTTTGCCTTTGCGACTCTTCCCAAGCTTTTTGAGCCTGTCGCTGCCGTTCCTCGATTTCTCGGCGGAATTCGTCTCGAGCATTTTTTGTTTCAGTTTTTTTGGCTTGTACCTGTTTTGAAGCCAGATATTTTTCGTAATAAACCTCCCAGCGATTTCTTCCGGCTTTGTTCTTGTGAGCTAACCAAGCCTCAATGTCATTCACTGGCTGGCTAAGATTTTTGGTTTTTTCCTCACAAAATTCCAAAAAATTCGCTCGCTCGTCTTCTGAGAGAGTCTTTATAAAGTCTAAATAATTCTTATTGATCTTAGAGTTGTGAAATTCTCTCTCCGCAAGGCTTTCAGCCTCCGCATGGTGCGTGGCGATCGCGCATGGTGCGTCATGATCCATCGTGGTGCGTGGTGATCCAGCGTGGTGTGTGGCGATCGCGCTCGGTGCGTCATCACACCTTGGGTACGTCATCACACCATCGGTGTCTTCAATAAATTCGGGTGCGTCATCACACCTTGGGTGCATCATCACACCATCGGTGTCTTCAATAAATTCGGGTGTGTGATTGCACCATAATCCCTTTGGCTTCACCTTGGTTCTGACTTGCAATAGCTCTAGATCAATGAATCCCTTTGCGTCCAATTCCTTGAGAGCGCGGCTTACAGTTTGCCTGTGGACTATCCGCTCTGGTGCTGACAGCTTACGAGCTACCTCGGCGGCATTGATGTCAATCCCTTGGTTATAAGGATCAATGGTTCGGATGTAGTAGAGGATATCCCTCTGTGCTGGTGTGAGTTCACGGCAGGCTTTCAGCCATTCTTCATGCTGAAGTGGATAGAAACGTCCCTGAATTTTTGAATTTGGTTGTGTCACAATTTTGCTAATACAAATGAAAAGACAAAATTTCACCTCGATCCGTTGGGATAGAGACTAATTTTTTAGGTGTCCATCATTAACACTTAGTCAACGAACTTTTATATTCAATCGTGACAAGGCATTTATTTGATGGCTATGCTAGTAATCTGAAGATTAAAGATATGTCTGGAAAAAAGCACTCCTAGCAAGAGTTTGGTAAGATTAGGGTATACATCATCGTTGTTGTTTCATCAAACATCAAATAGTATAACCGTTAAACTTAAGTATAATTAGCAAAGCAATGCAAAGTTTTGTATCAGAAAAAACTCAAAGTTATCAGCAGTTATTCGATGAGATGATGAATCGCTTCAATTTGGAAGCGAAGAAAACTGCTGAACAGGCTAAAGTGTCGGAAGTAATGTTATCCCGCTTTCGTCGCGGGAAGGCGGATCTAGGAGCATCAAAACTAATATCGCTACTTTTGGCTATTCCGGTAGAAGCTAGGGTATGGTATTTATCTGAGTTATTTGGTCAGAGACCAGGAATTAGCCTGCGATCGCTGATTGCTGAAGCACCTCCAGAAGAACAAGCTGAAGTTTTACGACTAATTGCTGATATTTTTGTGAATAACAGCCGTGAGGCTACAGATCCAGTGCAGTTCCTTACTTAAAGCTTTATAGCTCACCGTTCGCAATAGGATTATAGGATTTAACTAAGAGGAATTATCCACCAAGTTGCAAATATTCCAGATATTGGGGCAGATATAGCGTAACTGACACCAGGGGCAAGATAGTACAATTTTACCTAAAACAAAGGTTTGTAGTATGCTAATGACAGGACTGAAACCCTTATTCTTTCGTTATAGTCTTGTCTAACAAGAAGCAAACAAGGCTTGGTTGATTTATCTAAAAGCGATACTCAAAAGCTTATACAGGAATACTTTTAGCCTATCTTGCCCCTAGTGTCAGCTACGCTATATTTACCCCATATTAGTGCAATTACCTTAACCTCCCACGGATAGATTAGGGTTAACTTAATCGTTAACGTTGATTTTCTTAGCCAATGTCTGAAATTTGCGTTGTTCACCAGCTTGTTTACGCTGTTGATAACGTTTTCTAGCTTGGTTTAGTACCTGTTGCAATAATTCCTCATTTTCTGAGCAGACGATAAATGCACCTTCTAGGAAAGTATCTCTAGTAATTTTATTTACATTGCAAAACGTATCTAGCTTGGTATCAATGTCCTGTTCTAACCTGATTGTTCGCCTGATGATCTGCGGTAACTCTAACTGCTCTTCTTGATTAGAAGTGCTTACCTTATCGTTTATAACTTCCTCACTATCTAAATCTGGTTTTGGTTTTTCAGGTAAATGACTAAATTCAGTAATTTCGTCATTTAGTAAGTTATCATGTTGTACTTTCACAAGTGTTGTATCCCGTGCTGGAACACTTGGACGTGTCTTTTTCTTAAGGCGCTCAAAAACATCAGACATTCTTTTGTAACCTCTCGATAATTTGTTGGAAGGGAGTTTCGAGTTGTTCAAAGCCTAGAGAGGACAAACTTACACCTTTATCTATCGCCTTTTTAAATTGTTCAGATTCTAAAATTGAAGGTAAAACGACTATTTCTTCGGCAATTGTTCGCATTGCACTGATACTCGCCTTACTTTGTGCGACTTGGTTATTACCTACCCATTTATCTCTGAATGGCAAGATGCCAAGCACTATCCCTGAAAAAGCATCAATTTCTTGAAGCTCCTCAACTAAACTCAGAGTTCGGATGAGAGAATTTACACCTTTGGATGATGCTTCTACAGGAATGATGATATGGTCAGCTGCCCCCAACGATGTAAGGCAGATTTGCGATCGCTGAGGTGGCGCATCGACAATGCAGTATTGGAATAAATCTGATACCTCTTTTAAGCGTTTGCTTAGAACAATAGCTCCCATACCGCTCCCAGACAAAAATTCTTGAGCATTATCTAATCCATCATCAGCAGGAATTAACCATAGGTTTTCTCCGATTTCGTAAATACCGTCTTCAGTATTTATCTGTTTTTTGAGAACTTCTAGAAGCGTGGGTTGATTCTGCTGAACTTCGTGTCCCAGGTAAAAAGTTAGGTTCGCTTGGGGATCGGCATCAATCATCAGTACACGCTGTCCTGTTTGAGCAAGCATTCTACCCAACAAGATTGCAACAGTTGTTTTTCCCTGGCCACCGGACAAGGATGCACAAGTAAGAATTAACATTTTACTGACTACCAGCAGCATTGTGTAAATTAGTCAATATCATAATGCATAATGTTGTTTTTAAGTTATTTAGTCATTATGTAATTTAGTCATTTACAAATGACTAAATTGTAACTAACGTTATTTAGTCATTACTTTAGCTCTCAAAAAGTCCTACTCTTCGAGAAGATAGTTGTAAAAATAGATTTTTGTCCCGTTTACTTGTTGCTGATTTTAGTCAAGACTGAATTTAGTCATTCAAAAATAACTAAATTGTATAATAATGCAATCTAGTAAACCAGTTTTGTTTTTTGAATAAAATAAAACTTCAAAAATGCTGACGGGGGCTACATAGGGGCTATATGTACCCCAAAAATGATTCAGGGCTTCGATGAGTATTTGACCCCTATTTAGGGTATGTATGGGTGTTTTATAGGGTACACTTGACTGTTGAACACTTTATACCCCACTTAGCCCCCAAGGGGGTATGATAAGCTCTTGAGGCTGGAGAAAAAAGAGGTAGTCATTTTATTCTTCTCTCCTCTGCTCCCCCATATCTTCTCAACTGATAACTTTTACAAATTGAACCGTATTACCTTTCCCCCAATGTCGAATATTCATACCTTACAAAAAATTTTTCCTGCTGGCTTTGATAACGGTTATGGAAGCCTAAAACTTTTAGTCGATGGCTTTGAAGTAGTTCGTGTCCCCAGCTATATAACCAATGCCGAGATGGAAGATGTACCCGGACGAGTAGTTTTTAACGGCACTGCTTACACAGTCGGAGAATCAGCTTTCCGTACAGGTTATCATTTTGACCGGAACACGGATAACAATGAAAACAAAGTCAATAATGCGTTGTTGACATTATTGGGTGCATTGGCACATCTACCACACCGTAAGGCTTGGCACTTAAAATTAGTCGTCAGCTTACATGATGTAGGTCTGGCTGACGAATTGCAAAAAGTACTAAGTGGGGAATATCAGCCAATACTTGCTGGTAAACAATCAGAGGTGAAAGTAGAAGTGCTGAAAATTGTGCTAGAGGGGATGGGTGCATTGTTTGGGCATCAACTACCGAAAAAATTAACCATTTTAGACTTTGGCAATGGAACGACTCTGTATTCTCGTTATAACCAGGGGAAGCGAGAAGTTCACACCGCCTACCCCATTGGTGTAGAAGTTCTAATCGATGATATTTCCCAAAAAATGAAACATCTAAATGGGGGAAAAATCGGAGATGCCTCCAAAATCCGATTTTGTCTGGAAATGGGACATACCAAGTACAGCCGTGACATCGATATTAAAGATATATATAGTGCTTGTTTGAAAGATTGGTATGAAAAATACTTGAAGAAAGTGTTGAATTTGACACTTGATGCCAAGCACCAAGGGGATGAAATTTGGGCGATTGGTGGAGGGTGTCTGTTACCAGGATTTAAGAAGCTTTTAGAAAAGAACGGTTTCAAAATTTTGGATAATCCAGTGGAAGCTAATGTTTTTGGGCTTCTAGAAATGGCAAAAACCATTATGAGCAAGAATCCAACAACCACATCTGGGAAGTTATAACAATGGCAGACAAACAAGATTTGACACCGGAAAAAGTTCGGATCAAAGATAGCTACCGTGAGCGGATATTTGCAGAATCACAGCAATTAGGTAAAAGTTACCTAGAGACGCTTTACTTTATCATTGATTGTTATTTTGCTTTCAGAAAGGGTACATTCCCTACTCAACAAGTAGCTTTCACCCCGATTAATACTGAGTCAAACCAACTTGTTCAGCCGACTAAAGAGCTATCTACAGACTCTAAACCAGAGGATTCTGATGACCAAACCTTCAGCCTTGATTTTGATTTGTAAGGGAAATACAGGGCTCCCGTGAGGTTGGTCAGCCGGTGCTGTAGTCTCAGAGTCAGCGCCCAAGGATGTCACCAGTCGAAGTTAAAGAGCTTTTCACCCAGACATTTTGGTTGTGATAAAAATTACCACGTTGTTCTAATGTAAACCCACCCAGCAATAATCCCAACCATACTTCTACCATCGGCATTTTAAAATCCGACACAAGCTGAATTTCAAAAATTCCACTCATATCACCCAAATAACTCCCGATGCTGATAAGCAAATCGAGAAACATCCAGACTAGCCACAGGTTTAGCATAAATAGCCTGATTGCGAATTGCTTGTATCTGTTCTGACTCTCGCTCCATAGCTGGAGTAAATTCTTGTCGCTGTTTCAGCAAATCCTCAAACTCAATTTCCCCTGGTCTACCTTGATAAAAAGCCTCCTCGGCACAACGACGGACTGCATTACCAATTTCTGCTGGACTGCAAATGCGATATTCAGCCAAAAGTCTACGCCATTGATCATCACTCCAAGGTGAGTTATTGTCTCGAAACCCTGGAAAATACTTAGCTAGATGTAGATTGAAAACTTCATATCTTGCCCCTTCATGGGGTAAATCCACAAAAAAGATATCATCTCATATCTTGCACCTGGAAATAGTAATGTCAATTCCATGACTAAGTGCTAAGGGCCGAAGCCGTTCAATGTCTAGTAGCAATAAAGACAAGACTAAATGAGGTAAAAAAGTAGATAGTGCAAGGAAAGCAGCTTGACCCCAGTCTAAAGAATCAGGGAAACAGGATGAAAGATACGTCCAATATGCTAATAAATAGGCAGTAATAGACAAGACTAACCAACGATAAATTCCTAAAAGAGTACCTTGTCCAAATCTATCTAAACCAAAGCGATATTTAGCAGTTTTAAACCAACCTTCAATTTTCCAACGGCGTTTACCCCACCAGGAAATAGTACTGGCTTTAAGAGGTTGTGTAGAGATAACATATCTTTTAACAAACTGACCATTATCGCGTTTGAAGTAATACTAAGAAAGAGTAACAGGGAAATCTAATCCAACAAGTCGGACTTGTTGTCCTCGACGATGTAGAAGTTTAACTGGATAACCATTAACCAACTTGCGATTACAACCAATACCAATAACAGCATGATATTTTAGTTTCCGAAGATTGTTGATAAAATCCTTAGTACCAAAAGCAGTATCAGCGAGAATTTTTACCCGAAATCGTTTGGTTAAATCTTTGGGTAAATGACGTACCATTCGTAATGCTATTTGAGACGGACTAGCCGTCCCTTTACCTCTCCAGACACGAAAATTCCAGGGTATACGCCATTGTCCAACTACCAAATATAAAACTACTATATGCAAGCCTCGTTTCCCGTTGTAAACGGTTATTAGATTTTTAAATGCTTTAAATTGACCACATTTCTCTAAAGTTGTCAGGTCAATTATTACTTGTAGAAACGCTTTTCTTCCCAATGGACAATGACTGTTAACTTGCTCAATTGCCTGTTGGCGAAGATGGCGAATTAGCTTGCGAGTAGGCCATTTATAGGTATTCAAAAATCTACTTAAAGCACTTTCAGATTTGGATTTACTGTAGTGTGGCAAAGGTTTTCCGTCTGCTGCTAGAAACAGCCCTAACATTGCTTCCAAGTTGTCTCGTTGATAACGGCTAGGCATCAATGCCAGAATCGTATACATTAGGGTATGGGCGTGGGCAAGAATGGTTTCCATATTTCTTGCTGTTATTTATGTTATCTACGCCCTTTTCTCTCATTTTTTACGAACATATAAAAATATCTTTATGCAGATGACATTATTCCCATCTTTGTATATGTCATTTGTATATATTTTGATACTAAATGTAGTTTATTATACTAATGCAAAACGTAGAAGCTCAATTTTTAGATGTTACTTTTATTTTCTTGTTATTGACTAATACTGAGAGTTTTTATCAGGTGCAAGATATGAGTATACGTTGAAAATAGCTATCTTATTGAGATTTTAGGCTGTAGTTGATTTTTCTTGTTTTACCAAGTAAATTTTTAAGGCACTCAAAATATACTTCCCTACCTAAAGAAATAATTACGCAAAAATACATATAACTTATATTTATTTTTTGTAAAGTTATATGAAGTTTGTCGAACAGATAAGGGGCAACAGTTTTATCCTAATTTTTCGTGATTTTTGGTCATCGGATAATTGACACTCTCTTTCTCTGAAGCCACTGAGTTTCCCGCATCCCGCGAGGTTTTATAAGTAAGCAATTAAGCATTTTGAGTAAGCAATATGCCTTTTTGCTTGCCCAAAACACTAAAATGAGAAAGCAAACAGGCATTTTGAGAAAGTAATCAGCTTTTTTTATTTGTCATTTCTCGCTTGTCCTTGCAGCAGAGTTTCGCGCACCCATTGTGTCTAAATGTTTATATAAAGTTCTAACTCCTCCAAGATAATTTTTTGAAAGAATACTTGGGCGATCGCTATCTGTGTCGGCATAATCTATACTTATACATTCACGATCTGCGATCGCCTTCTCAAGTAACCACTTTCATTGATTAGTGAATATTATAGGTGTTTCAGATATCGATAAGTATCTGACGAAAAACTAGAAAACCTCCAGTTATGATTTGTAACTGGAGGTTTGACACGTTTGGCGGGGATAAAATGCCAATGTTTCCATTAATTCGACTTCTGATGAAGTCAAGCAATTTCAGTCGGGGAATTAAATTTCACCACCAACTTTACATTAGCCATTTGTTTTTGCAGCACTTGTAGATAAGCAGTTGCGTCATTATGGCGACGGAATCTCGCTATAACTTTGCTATCCTTGCTAGATAATTTACGAATTATGCACCACGGATGTAGTTGCTCAAAATAGGTCATAATAATCTCCTACAATTGCTGAAATTTGTATGAATAATGTATTTTTCAATTGCCCAAATTCACATTAGTTTAGGAGATAGACATCAAAACAGGTCTAGAAGATATTGACAATCGAGTACTTATGTGGATGCAAAACACTATGAAGCAGCAAAACGCAACAAGCCTTGTATATGTTCAGGAATCTCCTCGTAATGTTCCAGCAAGAAATCCATCAATCCTAGATGAAGTAAATCATTACGTGTTGGATAGCGTCGGTTACGCCCATTTCTAAACCAGCCCCTAACTGTGGAATCAGAACGAGAGCATATCAGAGCTATTTGCTCATAACTAACTGCCCATTTAGAATAGAATTGCTGTGGTGTCATGCCAAATTCCCAATTGCTGTACATTGAAATTAGCCGTAAATCTCGCATTTGTAATGGACGAGGGTTGGGCATAAGAATAAGTAAAAAGTAAAAAGGTAAAAGGAGAGAAGGTAAAAAGCCAAAAGCCTTGGCTTGAAAATGCTTTGACTTTTGACTTCATTAACAAACTTTGGGGGTTTAAGTCCCCAGCAATATAGGCAGCGGGTTTTGATACCTAAGCTAAATCCCCGGACGCTCACAAACTCGCTAACACAAAACGTAATTGCGAATTGCGTTAGCGCAGCGGGGCGAAGCCCATTGCGAATTGCGAATTGGTTTAATGTGAATCTATGTGTGTTACTTCAATACTTATTTTCTCCATGTAACGCCAGTAAAATCGTTTCGTCATCGATGCGGAAGAACTCCAAATATCACTATCTTTGCAGCGATATCGATGCGTTCTCAAACTCCGATAGGTCGGGCCATATTGAGCAAAACATTCAAAAGCCTTTTTATATTGCTTGCGGTCTGAAGAGGGTAAGGTCTCAAGTTTTTTTTGAACTTTGGAAGTAAAAACTAAACGGAATTTGATAGCTGGAATCTGCATTCAATAGTTTCCGAATATCCAAACTTGACCGAAAGCGTGGAGATGTTTCACTCTTGCCGGTGGAGCGCGTGGAGCGTTCATATTGGTCTTTTTAGTAGGGTGAAATCTTGGTGAAAATTCCGAATTAGACAATATACGCCGCGTCGTCAATTACCAACTGCGGTTGCGTACCCAAAACTGCGATTTTGCAACGAGTATGTGCAGACATCGGATAGAATCGTACTTGGTCTTCGCGTTTGTTTACTAATCGAACAAGATATTTAGATAGAGTTGTGTACTGGTTTTCATCTAATACACATTCAAAAACCGACTTTTGCACCCGCAATCCGTAAGCTTCTAGGAGTTTAGCCACTTTGTTGCGACGGCGATCGCTAACAATGTCGTAGCATACTAAATAGAACATCTCTACCTCACCAGGGTTAACGGTGTTTTTTGGAGTTCAGTAATATTGGCGAGGTTGGAATCGGCTGGGTGAAATTTCAAAGCCAAGGGACGGTAATAGTCCACATTACCCAGCAAACACGCAAGATATTCTCGTACTTGTAAATCCATACACTGGCGGTAGCTAATTTCTCCTGCGTAAGGATGCAGTATAAAGGTACGTAACTTTCCTTCCCAATGCTGAAGAAAATGTTGGAGGATGCTTCGTGGATGACTTTTACCATTTCCATTCCCGTTTCCGTTAGTATGGGGAAAATTTCGGGCGAAATTTAATACTAGGTCATCAACAATTGCAGCACGAAATTCGGCGGTAAAATCCCATGCTAACGGTAACTCACGATCTAAATCGCGGTGTAAAATTGCGTAATCGGGATGAAGTCCTGTGGTATCCAGTAGGGTGTATATATATTGATGCAGTAGTTGATATCCCAGGTTCAAAAAACCATTAATGCGCTTTTGGTTGAACTGTGAACATGAATTGTGAAAGTTGAGTAGCGAAGTAACAGCACTGTAGTAAACTTTATCTGCTTCTTCGCTATATTCGCGCAGTTCATTAGGAGATGTTGCTAGTGGTAAGTTATCCATCAACAACGTTAGGTAATTTAATGCACGCTTGGTTGTATAGTCGGCGTAATGACGAGTCCAACTTTGCACAAAGGTATGTTGATTGTGCAATTTTGCCCAGATGATACTTTCCGCAGTAGCATGATTAAATTCTGCATTACGTGCGCGTTGGCGTTGAGAAGTTAGATATTTATATTGGCGTTGTGCTGTGTTTTCTAATCTCCCGATGAATTTGCCATTTGCAGTTAAATAAAGCACTGGGATTTGATGAGCTACTACAACCTGAAGTACTTCTTTTGACAATCTGATGTTACCAAAGAGAATGATTTGGCTGACGTTATTAATCCGAAGACTGATACATTGTTTTTGTTGATGGAACACCTTTAAATAATGGTGTTGCACTTGGAGGGTTGCATCCTGTTCGGTGATATAAATTGTGGACATAGTTGAAATTAAGTAAAAGGTTAAAGGTAAAAAGTTCAAACAGAAAAGGCTGTTCTTTTTTTTGTTCGTTGCACTTCTTACTTAATTACATATTCTCAGATAGATATATAACCTGATATATAACAAAGGGAGTTTGGATATAAGTTTGTATATAAGTTTGTATATAAGTTAGACAATTAAAAATCTGGGAATATAGCCATACTAAATAATGTTCGCTTAAAAAACAAAACCCCCGATTTCTCAAACAAATCGGGGGTCTGTAATTTATAACTAATTCATTTTCCGAAGAAGTTTAAAGGAAAATAGACTTTGGCAGAATGCCACATCCAATAGTAAGTTTCCATTAATTCAACTTCCGAAGAAGTTTAAAGCAATTGTTCTCAACAAGAATAATTGTTTAGCAACTCGGTTTCCATTAATTCAACTTCCGAAGAAGTTTAAAGCCCTTGTTTTCGGACACAGAGGTACAGGTAGAAAAGGTTTCCATTAATTCAACTTCCGAAGAAGTTTAAAGAGAAATTAACTCCAAGGAATCAGACATGTCCAACATTGTTTCCATTAATTCAACTTCCGAAGAAGTTTAAAGAGCAGATGACCATAGATTTTGTGTCCCGCATTCTGAAGTTTCCATTAATTCAACTTCCGAAGAAGTTTAAATATCTGGTTTTATACATTCTGGAAGGAAGTTATCAAATGTTTCCATTAATTCAACTTCCGAAGAAGTTTAAAGCCTCAAAAAGTACCGCTGGTTTAGGCTTCAGTACTGGTTTCCATTAATTCAACTTCCGAAGAAGTTTAAAGTTTTGAAACCTTAAAAAAAATGCTAAACGCTGATCCTAGTTTCCATTAATTCAACTTCCGAAGAAGTTTAAAGGGCTGGCTACTGAAAGCCTTACCCAGAGGTCATCCTACAGCAGATTTTCGGGGCTTGTCAAATTTATCCAAAATCAATACCCTCAATTGAGAATTAACCCTCCGAGAAAAAGCCCCGAACCCTTAATTGATAAGCTTGCCGGGGCTGTCAACGAAAGAATCAGGGTTTGGGGCTTTAGACTTCAGCCCCGAAACGAGCAAACAGTTAAGTTTTACTTATCCCAAATCATCGGACGATACACCTCAACCTCACCCATTAAACAAGCAATATATTCACGTACCTGTAACTCAATACACCGACGGTAAGGCAATTTCTGATCTGTATGGGGATGCGTCACTTCTGTTTGTAGCCTTTCCTCCCAATGTTTGAGAAACTTTTTGAGTGCATGGGGTTGAAAATACACACCATTGCGTTCGTCTGGGTAAGTAAAATCGTCAATTGTAAACAGGTTTCGATTTGCCAGATATACTACCAGAGAATCAACAACCAAAGCACGAAACTCTTCTACTAAATCAGATACTAACGCTGGATGATTGTCACGAGGTACGTGTAAGTTGCCAAAGTGGGTATGTAAACCTACTGCCTGGATTAGTGAATGAACATTTTGACTTAATAATGTATACCCTAAACTCAGCATACTATTAATTGGGTCAGTCGGAGGCCGTTTAGTGCGCTTCTCAAAAGCAAATTCCCCTGTCATCAATGAACCTAAAGCTTGAAAATATGTTGTTGCAGCTATTCCTTCATAACCACGTAACATATTGACATCTTTAGCGAATGGTAATTTGTCCATAAATAATTCTAGTTGAGCGATGGCTTGAGTAGCTTTATCAGACTTCACCCGACGGTTTAATCGCATCAACATAATTCTCGAATTATGCAATTTTGCTTGCACTATAGCTGATGCTTGCTTCTTAGTAAACTCAGAATTTTTGCAGCACTCAACCTGACGTGCTAAATATTCAACTTTCGCCATTCCTTCAGTCTCCAAGCGCCCAAAATACCTGCCTTTCTGTGATAAATACATGACAGGAATTCTTTGTCGCAACGCCAGAGATACCGCACCGTGGGACAAATTGCAACAACCAAATAACACGATACTCGTCACTCGTACAATGGGAACTTTTATCCGCAATTCCCTTTGATAATAAACATGGAACTGTTGATTTTTGACGCTCAAATAAGCGCCTTGGTCTGTGACATATAATGTTGTCATAAATTCCTGCCAAAGATGAGAAATTGGTGCGCGAGGTAAATTAGTCGGCTTGCTAATATCACAAGCTTTCGGCGGACGGGAAACAAATTTTAACGGGCGTTCTTTAGGACGAAAATAAGGTGTGCCCGAAGCATTAGTTAACCATTCCCCTTCCCGTCTCGGTTCTGGTGGCGGTGGCGCGTAAACTTTTCCATTGGCAAAGCGATAACCAAGAAAGGTAAACTCTTCATGGGGTGCAAAAATTTGCGTCTTTTCGGGTTGCAACTTTAAGTAAAGTTTCCCCAGCCAAGTTGTAATTTGGTCGAAAATACGATTTGCTTCTGACCAACTGTTACAAGCAATGGCAAAATCATCTCCGTACCGCACCAAATTAATATTGTAACTGAGGCATTTTCGATCAAAATCAGTCAGGTATAAATTAGCTAAGGCTCCAGAAAGTATCCCGCCTTGCAATACACCTTGTCCGTAATTGATGTACTTACCCGCAATTACAATCCCAGCTTTGATGTGTTGTTCGATTAATTGCAGTACCGTTGTTTCCAGATGCAATGCTTCCAAGTTAGTTACCAGCAGCGCCCAAGATAGGCTGTCAAAAAACTGGGCGATATCCGTCTTGATAATCCAAGCTGGGCGATATTGGTAATAAGAAAATAGCTGCTGTACGGCTTGTTGAATGTTGCGTCCAGGACGATAGGCATAGCTACAATCGAGAAATGTATCCTCCAAGGGGAAGTATAATTCTTCCAATAGGAGACGCTGGATAATTCTGTCCCGGACTGTAGGAATGCCAATTAGTCGCTTTCCGCCGCTTTTTTTGGTTAAATAAAATCCTTGTGCGGGGCTGACGCGATAAGATTCAAGTTGTAGCTGGCGCAGCAGAATTTGTAACTGTTCGTCAGCAGATGCTGCAAACAAGTCAACGGTAATTCCATCCACACCAGCGCTGCGACTCCCCGCACGGACTTGACTCCATGCAAAATGAAGCTGTTCGAGGGTGAACATCATAAATCAAGTAAAAAGGTAAAAGAAAGAGGTTGGCGACGGATGAAGAAGGGAGTGGCGGATGCTCCTATTAGGTATCTGTCACATCCTCTTGTTATCTGTTGCTATGCTTCCATCGTTGCAGGCGGGTATATAACTACGTGTATAACTTGATTGCAGAGTATATAATTTTGTATATAACTTGGTAAAATGGGAAAAGATATACTTTTTACTTTTTACTTGACTTGCTATGCCAAAGCGATCGCTTGTTGCATCAGAAAAAGGTGTTGAAAGGGCGAAGTATGCACTCATCCGAAAAAACTGGACTCAACAAACCTTAGCTGATGATGTCGGTGTTGCATCTTGGGCGACTATCAGTAAGTTTTTTAACCGTATACCTATTAGTTACAATATTTTTGTTGAAGTTTGTCAGATTTTAGATTTAGATTGGCAAGATATAATCGCACCATTTTCTCCTGTTGAAGAACCACAACAAGTATTATTAACGCCTCTCAATCAGCTTTGGCAACAACTTCAATCACTAGGTTCCCCTATTGAAGAAATGGGATTAGTTTTAGTACAAACAGAAACATTAGGTTGGAAATGGCAAGCTAATAGCCGTTATGAAAAATCCGTGCGTATTGGTAGTTATATTCAGTTTGAAGTAAATCTTGAAAGTCCAGGATATTTATTACTAATACAAAAGGATACATCAGAGCAAGTATGGTGTTTTTGTCCATCACGTTTCGCTCCCCAGCCACAATTAGATACAGGTAAAACTAGTCTACCTCAACAGGGTTCACCCATCACATCTTTTCCGATCGAAGGTGTGCCAGGTAAGGAATATATCTTAGCAGTAGTGACTATAGAAGCGCCTAGTCTCGACTGGCTACCGCAAGGAAATGATGAACCATTAGAACTAACAGAAGATGATCTGATTCAGTTACTAGAGTTTGTCAATGCAAGTGAAAATTGTCGAGTTTTGTATACAGAATACGAGGTAAAGTAAAAAGCAAAAATGTAAAAGTAAAAAGAAAGAGACTTAAATTAATCGAGATGTTGGGTAATGCATTGACTCAATCCAACCTACTCATACTTTTGACTTAAAGTAAATGACGAAAAAAAACATAGCAAAATTAAATAAACTTAATTTAGAAGTTGTGCAACTAGCTGGACAAGGTAATTTAGAACAAGCTATGTTTATTGCCCAGCAAGCTGTAAATATAGGTATAAATCAGCAACTAACCGAGAATTCTGTATATTGTGACAGCTTGAATAACCTAGCAGAATTACATCGCATTCAAGGACATTACTCACAACTGGAGTTTAGACTAAGCCATACAAAATTACCCAGCAGGGCTGAGTTAATCAGAGACTTAGCAAAAGTATGAATAATCTTAGGTATTAAACAGCAACAGATGCTTCTTTACGTGGTCGTGTTACTGTTTTTTTAACAATTGGGCATCGGTTTTTACGGTGACGTTTTTTTCCTGCTTTCCAACCAGGGGACTTTCCACGAGGTTTGGGTGGAACAGCTGGAGTACCAATGGCCGCAAAAACTCCTCCCATAGCTTGAGCGACCCTCCCAGGGGTCAATTTATCGATTGATTTCTGCCAAGGTAAAGGATTGTCAGTAACAATATCATGAGCTAACCACAACTCCCAAGTCATAAAAGGCATTAAGTCACTCCACCGCTCGCATTGTTTAGGAGTGCCTAGCTTGGGAACAGTCCAATGTAGACGTTGTTTTAAAAAGCGATACCAATGGTCAATTGTAAAGCGACGCAAATAAAGTCGCCAAACTTCCTCTACAGGTGGCATTTCTTCTCCTACCCAAGCCAACCATAAAGGTTTTAACACTCTCAAGTTACCTTGTGCATTGAGACGTTCAACCCGTAGGAGTAGCATCGGAGTGCTGCCGCTTTACGGAAATGTAAATTCTTCCAGAGGCTAACCCTTACCCGTTGTAGTTTCGGATCATCCAATTCTAAAACAGATTCTGCATCACTCCATGTTGTAGGTTCACTAAGTTTGAATTTAGACCCATGTTTCTTGGGACGTCCCTTACCGGAATAGGCTTCAGGTTCACCCCATAAACAAAGATTTGAACGCAATCGTACCAAAATATCTGCTGGAATACTCGCAGTTTTTAACAAAAAAGGGGCACAACCATACTCACTGTCCCAAACTGAAATTGGTCTGGTGGCTAAATGCTTACACACCTGTTTAAGTTGCCAAACCGCTTTCTGAATTGGGCTTTCGCCACTTGTGATCCGCTCGTGCCTCAAGGGTAATGCCCAACTACCTGAATCTTCTGGTATCCAAGCAATTGTGCTATATCCTTGACCAATGGTAATCGGTTTATTTTCTGCTATGGATGTGCCACTATGCTCATAAGTCCTCTCTTGAAGCGTTACTGCATCAGGGCGAGGCCAGTTTGTGTGGTCGCCTGCTAACAAGGGTCGTCCCTCTACTGGTATCTGTTTGATGTATAATTGCATCAATTTCTGTCGCTGCGGTCTGCTATCTTGTAGCGCTTCATAAATACTTGGCCACTTGCGTCTGAATACTGGTGATAAGGATAAATCTGCTAAGGAATAAATATTGCGGGTCAGCAATATCGCATCTGTTAATTCAAAGGTCGCATCTTTGGCTCTACTCATATCTTGCACCTGATAAAAACTCTCAGCATTAGTCAATAACAAGAAAATAAAAGTAACATCTAAAAATTGAGCTTCTACGTTTTGCATTAGTATAATAAACTACATTTAGTATCAAAATATATACAAATGACATATACAAAGATGGGAATAATGTCATCTGCATAAAGATATTTTTATATGTTCGTAAAAAATGAGAGAAAAGGGCGTAGATAACATAAATAACAGCAAGAAATATGGAAACCATTCTTGCCCACGCCCATACCCTAATGTATACGATTCTGGCATTGATGCCTAGCCGTTATCAACGAGACAACTTGGAAGCAATGTTAGGGCTGTTTCTAGCAGCAGACGGAAAACCTTTGCCACACTACAGTAAATCCAAATCTGAAAGTGCTTTAAGTAGATTTTTGAATACCTATAAATGGCCTACTCGCAAGCTAATTCGCCATCTTCGCCAACAGGCAATTGAGCAAGTTAACAGTCATTGTCCATTGGGAAGAAAAGCGTTTCTACAAGTAATAATTGACCTGACAACTTTAGAGAAATGTGGTCAATTTAAAGCATTTAAAAATCTAATAACCGTTTACAACGGGAAACGAGGCTTGCATATAGTAGTTTTATATTTGGTAGTTGGACAATGGCGTATACCCTGGAATTTTCGTGTCTGGAGAGGTAAAGGGACGGCTAGTCCGTCTCAAATAGCATTACGAATGGTACGTCATTTACCCAAAGATTTAACCAAACGATTTCGGGTAAAAATTCTCGCTGATACTGCTTTTGGTACTAAGGATTTTATCAACAATCTTCGGAAACTAAAATATCATGCTGTTATTGGTATTGGTTGTAATCGCAAGTTGGTTAATGGTTATCCAGTTAAACTTCTACATCGTCGAGGACAACAAGTCCGACTTGTTGGATTAGATTTCCCTGTTACTCTTTCTTNGTATTACTTCAAACGCGATAATGGTCAGTTTGTTAAAAGATATGTTATCTCTACACAACCTCTTAAAGCCAGTACTATTTCCTGGTGGGGTAAACGCCGTTGGAAAATTGAAGGTTGGTTTAAAACTGCTAAATATCGCTTTGGTTTAGATAGATTTGGACAAGGTACTCTTTTAGGAATTTATCGTTGGTTAGTCTTGTCTATTACTGCCTATTTATTAGCATATTGGACGTATCTTTCATCCTGTTTCCCTGATTCTTTAGACTGGGGTCAAGCTGCTTTCCTTGCACTATCTACTTTTTTACCTCATTTAGTCTTGTCTTTATTGCTACTAGACATTGAACGGCTTCGGCCCTTAGCACTTAGTCATGGAATTGACATTACTATTTCCAGGTGCAAGATATGAGTTGATGGAAATTTACAATCCAAGCCGCGAGGAAAACCACAATTTAGTCATCTGACAAATGCTGACATAGAGTTGAGAGAGTTAGTTGCAGCACATCCAGATGCAACATTGATAGAGTCTCGTTGTATGAAAGCGGTAAGCGATCGCGGACTCTCCTATATGGCGAATGTATTGTTATTGGTAGTAGGAAGGAGAGCTTTTCACCCAAACATTTTGGTTGTGATAAAAATCGCCATGCTGTTCTAATGTAAACCCACCCAGCAATAATCCCAACCATACTTCTACCATCGGCATTTTTAACCCACCTTGGAGTTGAGTTAAAGAAATTTCACCTTTAACCTGTGTAAGATATTTAGCGATCGCGCTCTGCCATTTTTGGACATCTTCATCTGATGCCAAATTGCGGACATCTTCTAAAGTTGTCACCTCATCGAGCATTGCCAAAACATTCGCTTTTTCAACAGGTGCTACTACAGAATCACCTAACTCAGTAGGAGATGAAAATTGGTGTGGTCCGTGTGGTTTAAAGGTTTGTGGTGTCTGTGGTTCAATCAAATCATCTAAATCTAGGTGCATTGTTGTCCGCACTAAACCAGCAAAGAGATCGGTGCTAACAACAGGCCCCAAAAGACTATTGCGATCGCGGGTATCTTGCAACAGCACTTCGGCACGAGACTTGAGAATATCCGCAATTTGACTGAAGGCAATACCTGCGGTTGATAATTGTGCCTCCAAGGGTAATTTTTCTAACTCGGCATCTAAACATTCCCACATTGGTGCTAGTGTTGATGTTGCTGGAGATTCGGACAACTCATCAAGCACATCCCAAATTGTTAATTGGCGGTATGTGGTCATCTCTAGGATTCTGGATGTAACGGGCAGGGTCGTACTGGGCAGTAACTTGAGGCAATTTCAAACATATCCTTATATTGATATAGTGAAACACCGTATTGTTTAGCAAAAGACTGCAACACCTGATCTGTATAGGCGCGGATCTTGCCAGCCGTTAACCCAAAACAGTGAATTGGTTCTAAGCGGCAAATCGGTTTTTGCCCCAGCCAGAGTTCTGCGCCCAAGGCGTGCAATGGCTTATCCCCTGCTTCTTTATACAAATACAGCACTGCAAAATATGTTGTTGGTGGTTCGACTGCGATCGCATCAATTTCTGCTGAATTATTCTGGGAGCGGTGGCGGTAAAACGAACGGCGATTATGACAGACTTTGGGATTCCAACATCCATCCCCTGCTGTTCCATGTAAAACTTTAGCTTGGGCAGTTGGTAACTTGGCACATAGCTGACATTTGGGATCAAGTGGCTTTGGCATACCTTACTCCGCTTCTTCGCCAATCGCGCGATAGTAAGCAGCGATCGCAGCTTCTTGTTCACTGCGAAGGGTATACCGTCGAAACGCTTTCTCACTTTGATGTCCAGTCAGCTTACGGGCATGGCTGGGGTCAACTCCCAATAGCAATAAGTCAGTAGCGTAGGTGTGACGAAAGGAGTGAGGATGTAAGTCCTCAATGTGAGCTATTTCACCGATTTTTTCCACAGCGAAGTAAATGCCGTGATAACTTAAGCGTTCGCCCTTGTATGAAGCATGGTGTGAAATCATCAGTGGGGAGTCGCTGTTTAACACCTCACTCCTTTCTTCTCGCGTAAGCAAATACTCTGCTAAAACTTCCCGACTCTCTTTTCGCAGTGGAACTAAGCGCGGTTCATTCGTTTTGGTGTCTGGTAAAAACAGCAGTTTGCCATCAAATGATCCAACATTTAGCTGTACAACTTCCCCAGCCCGGAGTCCATGACTGAGAATGTGAAGAAGTGCTGTATCGCGTTGCTTTGTTTCTCCCAATAACTCCAACGCTGACCACACCCGTTCCATCTGTTCTGGGGTTAAACTCTGGGCTGGTGGTAGAGGTACTTTTTCCAGTTTTATCCCCAGCGTGGGATTAGTAGAAATTATGTCAGGATATGTATAGCACATCCATTTGAAAAAGCTTTTAAGTGCCGCAATCGAAGCATTGATACTGCTTTTGGAAAGCGGTTTACCTGCATCAGTCCGTATTTCATCTCTTAGGTATTCTTTATATAGCGCAAGGTGACGTGGGCGCAGTTCATGATAATGTAGTTCACTCCAAGCCAAAAAACGCTTCAGTTCACGTTCATAAAGCTTGCGGCTATTGAGTGCAAGGTTATTGCTGCGTAAAAACTCCAGTACCTTTACCCACCGAATATCCGTAGGTGCAGACGTTTTTGTACTCCTTATTCCTTGAATATTCAATGGATTTTCACCATCAAGAGAGATAAGTTTGATTGCAGGTAAAGAATCTGTGTTGTAGTTCATTGGCTTAACTAACTGCATAATCTGTAAACTGGCGTTTAAAAGCAGAGTGAAATCCAATCACAATATCTTGCTTAGGAATTCCTAAATTTGCCAATTGTTCAGCAACTTCGTATTCTGTACCATTGTGTTGCAGCCAGACTTTACCATCTTTAATATCAATGTGTAAAAAACAACCATAAACGCGGCGTTGATTTTTCCACCCCACATTCATCAATTGGTAGTGGTCGCGTTCAGTATCAAAGACTATTTGTGTTTCTACATCTGGATCAGGACTACCAATTTCTGCATATTCACGTAGCAGTTGTTGCACGATTTGTCGATACTGTGTTAGTTTATCCACTCCACTATCTCCTCTGTTTCTGGGTTATAAACTATTAATTTCAGTTGATGAATGCGGATAATATTTTGTACGAGCCTAATTGTAAAAAATGAACTGTAAGCATCAATTGGTACTGCTAAATACAATGTGCGTTCTGGTTCTTGCTCAAAAAGTGCCAGACGGTAGTTAATAAATTGTCCTAATGCTGTATGAAATTCGTAGATTGCTGAAGTTCTGACAAAACTTTTAATCTCTACCGCAATTTTTTCCTCCCCTCTTTGGGCGGCCAAAAGTTTTTCAGCACCCAAATCAATATACATATCCCCCAATTCAAAACTAACTGGCAATGGGTCATGGGTAATTTTCCATCCATTGGCAATTAATCCATGCTTGACTGCATTGTGAAAAACATCTCTTGCTGGCATACCCCATATCTTTCCGAACACCGATTCCCTATTCTAAGGCTTAATTTTTGTAAGCGATCTCAGACTAGCGATCGCTTGAAGGCGGATGTAACTGTAATCATAAGTTGAGCAATTAGCTGGAGGAAAGCCTTTAATTGCGTGGGAAATTATTCATCGAAAACAGCTTTTGAAACTATAACCTAAGCAAAAGTTCTGTTTTGAAATCATAAGGTGAGCAAATATATTCACACCTAGCATTAAAACTAAGTTTTGGCATAGCTCTTATAAAGGGAAAAAATCAAGCAACAGCGTTGTTCCTCCTTCAGTTCACTTCCTTTATTTTTGTAAGGATAAATTGAGCAGCCTTCTTTGAAAGCATAAAGCAAACAAGTTGCTCAAGTTATGCCTACAGTGACAGCCCTCATTTTATCACCTCCAACCCAAAATAAGTAACCCTTATCTTTTATCCGACATAAACTCCGATTAACACTACTTCCCTTGATATACAACACTTTCACCAACATGCGATCGCGGAGGGTGCATGTTGGCAACGGGAATAGAAACTATTGCGTTGCCGATAAATTTTGCTTGTCTTTGGTATCGTCTCTAATGCCTAATCTAGCGATACACACTTACAGGGTGCTAACTTTCAGTTATAGTTACCCGTAACTTATTATAGACACAATGCAACTATAACTTTGACTTGGTGCAAAGATAGTTTACAAAAGTTGCTCAGGCGGTTGCCATAATATTGGTTCAGCGAAGATACAGAGGTATTGCTGCCGAAGAATGCATTCGGGAAAACTTTTCTTCCTGAAGCGGTTCCTGTCCCTCAATTTCTAAGATTCGGATCATGGATAATTGCAACCGCCTTGATGCAGAACCGTCTGGGAATACAAATTGTCTGCTTTAATTACAAAAATCATCCACGCGGATATCCCGCCAGACATCAGAAACCTGCCAGCCGGAATTACCCACAGATTGTACTGGAGGATTATCAAGCAATGGAATATAGTCAGGAACTCTAGGCTCTGAAATCGCTACTGGTTTCTCCTCAACCTCAACCACAGGGGCTGGAGAATTGACAGTATTAGCCTCAAGAAGTTGGTCTTCTGCTTCTTCGATTAACTTCATCTGTCTCAGGGTGAGCTTGTCGGATTTTTTGATGATTTTCTTAATATCTGTATCATTAGAAGTTTTCATTGGCTGTTCCCTTGAAGGCATTGGCTTAAAATTTGTCTGAGTAAAGCTGCAAGAAGATAGGTATAAATAATTTGCACAGAATTAACAAAGTACACCAAATCTATGGGAAATACGAGTCCCTTATTGAGGAATTTATTAATTGGACATAAATATCTTTTTCGGGCAGATGCTTAAAAGCGATCGCAGTAGGATCATTTTCTAGAAGTCAAAATTCTTTTGGGTTTTTGACATACGTTGATCTGTACCAATGCCATCGCTACGATTCAAAATACGCCTTTAGAAGAAACCATGACGGCACTCGCTGAGGTAGTGCGTTAGGGAAAAGCTCGTTACATCGGCTTTAGCGAATGGAAAAAGTTTTTGCCAAAAAGCTAGGGCTTTTGCTCTATAAGGAGAACCAAGTTCTTAATTTTGGATAAAGTCGAGCTTAGTGGCTATTCATAAAATCATTTATGGAAATGCGATCGCCATACAGCCAATGTTCATACTAGCTAAAATAAATCTTAGAGTAGGCAATAAAAATTAATAAACATCAAAAATGTTTGAGAAAGAAGTCAATGTCAGAGATAGTTTTCACTCAAAACAGCCTGGGGGCGGTAGCGATCCGAATAGTTTTGATTGTAAAGAAACATGGTATCCCATCCATTACCTAGAGGACTTAGACAAATCAAAACCAACGCCTTTTACAGTGCTGGGAAGAAATATTGTAATTTGGTGGGATAGACTTGCCCAATCTTGGAGAAGCTTTGAAGACCAGTGTCCTCATCGTTTAGCACCGTTGTCTGAAGGTAGGATTAGTGACGATGGGCTTTTGGAATGTCCCTATCACGGTTGGGCTTTTTCTGGAGATGGAAATTGTCAAAGGATTCCTCAACAAGTCAAAGGTGGAACAGCAGAGACATCAAAACGAGCTTGTGTGGCATCATTACCAATTATTGAAAAGCAAGGACTACTGTTTGTATACTTTGGGGAATATGAAAATGCTGCCAAAACCGAAGTCCCAATAATTGAACCATTAGAAGAATCTCCCGAAGGATGGGTTGTAATTAATACATTTAGAGATGTACCTTATGATGCATTAACACTATTAGAAAATATACTAGACCCTAGCCACATATCGTTTACACATCATAAAACGGTAGGAAATAGGGCAAATGCAGCACCTTTGGAACTTGAAGTGATTGAATCTGGGAAACATGGATTCAAAGGGATTTGGAAACAAGGTTTGAAACCAGGGCAATCAGGAGAGTTGTCTACAACCTTCGTCGCTCCAAGTTTAATGTGGCATGACATCAACTCCCAGCGTGGTAGAATTCTAACCGTTGTTTATGCTACACCCATACGTAAAGGAGAATGTCGTGTATTTGCACGTTTTCCTTTTAAGTTTCCTGATAAACTTCCAGGTTGGTTTATTAAGCTCAGACCGCGTTGGTATTACCACATTGGACAAAATGGTGTTTTAGAAGACGATCAAATTTTTCTCCACTATCAAGAAAGGTATCTTGAAGCTAAAGGAGGTAGCCCTAACTTTACTAAAGCCTTTTACCTTCCAACCAAAGCAGATAGTTTTGTATTTGAATTGCGTCAGTGGGTAAACTCATATCTTGCACCTGGAAATAGTAATGTCAATTCCATGACTAAGTGCTAAGGGCCGAAGCCGTTCAATGTCTAGTAGCAATAAAGACAAGACTAAATGAGGTAAAAAAGTAGATAGTGCAAGGAAAGCAGCTTGACCCCAGTCTAAAGAATCAGGGAAACAGGATGAAAGATACGTCCAATATGCTAATAAATAGGCAGTAATAGACAAGACTAACCAACGATAAATTCCTAAAAGAGTACCTTGTCCAAATCTATCTAAACCAAAGCGATATTTAGCAGTTTTAAACCAACCTTCAATTTTCCAACGGCGTTTACCCCACCAGGAAATAGTACTGGCTTTAAGAGGTTGTGTAGAGATAACATATCTTTTAACAAACTGACCATTATCGCGTTTGAAGTAATACCAAGAAAGAGTAACAGGGAAATCTAATCCAACAAGTCGGACTTGTTGTCCTCGACGATGTAGAAGTTTAACTGGATAACCATTAACCAACTTGCGATTACAACCAATACCAATAACAGCATGATATTTTAGTTTCCGAAGATTGTTGATAAAATCCTTAGTACCAAAAGCAGTATCAGCGAGAATTTTTACCCGAAATCGTTTGGTTAAATCTTTGGGTAAATGACGTACCATTCGTAATGCTATTTGAGACGGACTAGCCGTCCCTTTACCTCTCCAGACACGAAAATTCCAGGGTATACGCCATTGTCCAACTACCAAATATAAAACTACTATATGCAAGCCTCGTTTCCCGTTGTAAACGGTTATTAGATTTTTAAATGCTTTAAATTGACCACATTTCTCTAAAGTTGTCAGGTCAATTATTACTTGTAGAAACGCTTTTCTTCCCAATGGACAATGACTGTTAACTTGCTCAATTGCCTGTTGGCGAAGATGGCGAATTAGCTTGCGAGTAGGCCATTTATAGGTATTCAAAAATCTACTTAAAGCACTTTCAGATTTGGATTTACTGTAGTGTGGCAAAGGTTTTCCGTCTGCTGCTAGAAACAGCCCTAACATTGCTTCCAAGTTGCCTCGTTGATAACGGCTAGGCATCAATGCCAGAATCGTATACATTAGGGTATGGGCGTGGGCAAGAATGGTTTCCATATTTCTTGCTGTTATTTATGTTATCTACGCCCTTTTCTCTCATTTTTTACGAACATATAAAAATATCTTTATGCAGATGACATTATTCCCATCTTTGTATATGTCATTTGTATATATTTTGATACTAAATGTAGTTTATTATACTAATGCAAAACGTAGAAGCTCAATTTTTAGATGTTACTTTTATTTTCTTGTTATTGACTAATACTGAGAGTTTTTATCAGGTGCAAGATATGAGTAAACCAATATAATGCTGAACCATTTGGCAAAGAGACTTTTTCTCCCCCATTGGCAAAGTCCGTGCTTCTGGATAGGTATCATTCTCATACGGAAAAATGTGCCAGTTGTAGCTCGGCGCTTTCTATTATTGAGCGATTGAGATTTGGGAGTGGAGTTGCAACAGTACTTACTTTGGCTTTGACTCCAATGCTTTTTTTCTTTTTTCAGACAACATCAGTTGTAGTAGTTGTGGTTGAAACTCTAACTCCCTTAATTTTTGCACTAGCATGGCTCGGACTAAGTAAGTTAGTTATTCAGTTTTATGATGGACGAACCTTACCTCCACGAAACCGACCCGAAAAAACTGAAATCTAATAATACCAGAAAAATATGAGTAAGTTCATCTTAATTACAGGCATAAGTAAAGGTCTAGGTTATGCGATGACCGAGGGTTTTATTCAACAGGGACATACTGTTATTGGTTGCGCCCGTTCATCAGACGCAATCGATAAAATACGCCAAAAGTTTAGTGCGCCCAACGATTTTACATCTGTAGATGTGGCAAATGAACAACTTGTAAAAAAATGGGCCCAAGACGTACTTCAAAAATATTCACCGCCAGATATATTAATTAATAATGCGGCAATTACCAATTATCTAGCACCTTTGTGGGAAATACCATCTGAAGAATTTTCGGATTTAATAGATATCAATATCAAAGGAGTAGCAAATATAATTCGCCATTTCGTACCAGCAATGGTGAAAAACAAACGGGGTATTATTGTTAACTTTAGTTCTGGCTGGGGACGTTCGACTATTATTGGTTACTTGAAATTAAAACAGTTGTTGGAGAAGTAATTTGTTTGTGTGGATAAATTTTTTGTGAGACTTGACGATTCTTGTGACTCAATAATGTGGTAGTTTTAGCTATAATTTTGCTACGTTGCTCTACTAAATTCAGGGAAACTTTTACATCTAGTTATGACGAATTGGTATTCAAAGTTTTTTTGAGAATACGATCTGCCAGCAAAGACTTGAGTTTAGGTTCTAAACGCTTTGCTAGAAATAACCTCTAAACCAATCTGTTAAAAACATTTACATCAACTTATTTATGGCTAATAGCATTGATTTCACAATAATTCCCTTACCTAATGTTATCAAATTAAAACTTGGATTTTTAGATAATGTAAATTTAGTCTCGTCCAGTTCAGGAATTTATTTAGATTTTGACCATGATTTGCAGTTAAATTTAGATAAAATTTTTAGTACTCATAGTACAGTTCCATACATAAATGTAATATTTGATAGAATCATTGTTGAAATATTTGGCAAACCTGAAATTAGAATATCTAAACCAAAATATAAAATTTATAAAACTTCTCAAGAAGTTGAACTCAGCTTTAAAGGATTACTAAATAACCAAGGTATTGAATTATTTTTTGGCAAGCAAACCACATTAAAATATAAATTAAAGGAAGATTTTATTTTTAGCAACATAGCTAGTAAACTTCCTATTATCAACGATTTAAAATTAAGCAACCCAGAGCTAATTATCACTGATACTGAACATGATTTTATACATTCAAAATTAGGTTGCATTAACTTAAGCAGAGGATTCAACTTTATTGGAAATATTGATTTCAATAATCTCCAGACAAATTTCAGCAGTTTTATTTATCGAAGCTTAGGAATTGGATGTTTAAGAGCCATAATTAACTTTAATCCGGCAGGACAGGTTAGCTTAACAGGTAATATTGCAGGCGATATTCAGCTATTTTCCCAGCAACAATTTAAAGCTACTTTTAATAATTTGCTCATAGGGTTAAATATTGGGGCTGATTTAGAGCCAAACTTTGGATTAACTGGAAATTTAATTCTTCAAGGCTACGATCCCACCCAAGAAAAAGAACCTAAGCTATTTCTCTCTGGTAGTCTCTCTCTCGAACCCGAATCTTTAACAGCATACTTTTGTCAACAAGGTGAAAAATCTTGGTTTAATCCCTATGGATTGGTAGGAACTGAACTTCGCAATATCAGATTTCAAGGAGGCGGAACGTATTTACCTCCTTACTTTGATAACTTTGGCTTCATTGGTGATTTGAAATGGGAAAAAACAGACCTTGAGGTAGCTTTTCTGATGGACACTAATGATCCTGAAAGATTAGCTTTAATTTTAAATCCCAAGCAAGCGATTAGCTTAATAGATTTGTGGCGGGGACCAGTCACTTCCTTTATTAGCAAACAAGTAGGTTATTCAACCGATTTAGTTAACAAAGCACTAGGGCTTTTAGAAAGCTTAGTGAACTTAAACATCGAATCAATTGATGGGGATGGAGACGGAAAAATCAATCCCTTGATTAAGTATGTTCCTTTTCCAACAATAATTGCGGCTCAAGCAATATCAGAAGGTTTAGAAATTAATGGCAAACTTAATGCTTGGGGGCATGAGGCAATCTTAATTCTTCAAGGAGATAAAACTTTTAATAATATCTTTGGTTCATTAAAAGTTCTGGAAATTGATTTAGGATTTCTGAAAATTAAGGGAACGGATGACGATAGTTTAGATTTATCTTTAAAGGTAACGCCTAGTGAGCAGTATCTTGAGGGAGATGGTTATGTAGAAATTCTTGATAACGAAATTGCGAATGTTGAATTTAAAATTTCCCCTACCAATACTACCTTTAAAAACTTTGACTTGAGTTTAGGCAATCTGTTAAGTATTGATGTTGATGCCCTGAGTATCGATATAAAATCTGGTAGCGGTAGTGGTTTAGGAACAATTTCAGTTTTTGGCAATACCCTAGCAGGCATTATGTTTGATGTTACTCAAAATAGTGTCAATCTGAGGGATGTTCGGCTGAGTTTAGCAGGTTTCTTGACTTTGACTATTCCAAACCTCACAGTTAATTTAAAGACTCAAAGCGCAACAGGGACAGCAAATATTATTGCTTTTAATCAATCTTTGGGTAGCGGCACTTTATCATTTAACACTCAGAAGGTTTCAATTAATAATGTAGCTCTCAATTTAGGTAATGTTATAAAGCTCAATGTTCCGAGTTTTAAACTTGATTTAACTAATAAAAAGGTTTTTGGTTTAGGCGATGTTACTCTCTTAGGCAAACAATTCACCGCGTTAGGTATCAGCCTGAACGAGAGCGGGTTTCAAGCTACAAGTAATTTCAATTTTGGCATTTTAGCTTTCAACGGCGCTACAGTCACTCTCAGCAAAGGAACTAATGGTAATATCAATAATTCTGCCAGTATTGCAGGAAGCCTCAAGTTTTTAGGCTACACCTTTGCCAATATCACGGCTAGCATTACTAGCAGCCAATTAATTGCATCGGGTAGTTTTAATTTTGGTGGTATTTTAATACTTAAAGGAGCAAATAATCGAAGGAATGCGACAATAACGCTTAACAGACCAAAAAGCGGACTGTACAATTGGGTTAGTATTATGGGTAGCTTTTATCTGTTGGGTCAAGAGTTAACATCACTCACTATCCGCCATAATAATAGTACTTTAAAAATTTTAGGTATGCACATTATCAGAAAGCCCAACCATTCAAAAGGAATAGATAAGTAGGATAAAAACAAGTTAAATTCAAGTTATAGTTAGTCTTAGTGGCACTAAACTAGGTTAGCACAATAAATTTTGCAAGTTCTAAGATTTTCTAAGCTCTCTATGCATAAGATTAATATTATTCATATTAATATTGTAAATTAATTTCAATAAATCTACTACTAAAATACAGGAACGTTATAATTTGCACAGACTTGATATGTTACCTAGTCTTTTTAAGTTAATATTACAAGCATGGAAAAAGTACTATTTGATTTTTGTACCAGCAATTATCTGATTTTTATGGTTGATTATAAACTTTAATTTATTAATTTCAATAACTTCATAAGTTTCGGTTATAAATATAGAGAAGATGCTAGCTATCATATCGGCCAAATCAACTTTAGATAATATCAGTAATCGCAAATTGAAAAATGATTTAGGAACAGTTTTAACAATTAAACATAATCTTTTATCATTTACGTGCCATACACCAGTAAATTTATTACCCGTGATAAATTCGCTGGGTTTAGATAAAAGAAACGTTTGAATTCTAGTTTGCTCATAAGTCATATCATCTTTAAATTCAATATAAATTTTTTCCCAGTCTGTATTAAAACGCCATTTTCCAAAAAGGAAAATTTCTATTTCTGTATCAGATAGATTCATATTATTCATTGGCTTTCTCCCCAATTATTAAATAATGTGCGATTGACTCATGGTAAAGTTTCGTGACAGGTTTTGGCACGAGTAAAAAATAAATGCATCTGCCATACTAGCCAAGATCCAACTCGCCAAGCTGCCATTGACAGGGGGGTTGTAGATGAATGTGGGAATATATCTAATATATTTTGGTCATAATGTAACCATTTAACTGGTAAATGTCCCATCGGTGTCGTCGGGGATAATTTAAAAGTTAATTGGTCGTAATTTAACCAGTTTCCCTCTTTTCGCCAACCCAGGCGATCGCCAAGTCTTTTTTCTGTTTCATAATCTATTTGACCGCCTATTTCGTTCCAAATACTTTGCTGAACACTAAACCCAAAGTAACCATGACTGTATTGTTGCCAAAGTTGATCAATTTTATGAAAAGCTTCACATGAAAAGTTAAGAATATCCTGTTTATAAACTTCATTCCAATCATTTTTACTCATGACTTGTAGCATTAATTGAGCTGTTTCAATATCAGCTTCTTGCCACTTATGCTGTGTAAGAAGGTTTTGCAATTTACTGTAATCAATATTCCAATTATTTTTAAACTCTATAGGATGCTCAATATCAATATTAGGTTGTTCCGCCAATTCTATTTTTTCGATAAAATTCTGAGAATAATCAGGAACAATATCTGTTTCTTCTATCCCTAGCACTTTCTTTTGAGCAACCAGTTGAGTAGAAATATAATTAGATATGAGGTAAATCGCTTGATTTAAAGTTATATTATCTTTACTTAAATCAAAGTCATGAACCTGTAAATCTAATAATTGTGACTGAAGAAAAGCATCTTTCAGTCTATCTTTTTTATCATAACTTGCCACTAATAAATTGAGTATGTCATGAGACATTGTACTAGTATCTTGTCTCGTTAATAAATTAACTTGAGAATTTAGAGTACTGCTTGCTAAATTCTGTATTTCTCCTACAATTGCGTAAAAATCTGCATCTACTTTTACTACATCATCTATTAAAGATTGAAACGGACTAAAGTAATCTTGTAGAGACTTTTCTAGATTAATTGCTGTTTCAGCTATTTTTGCGATTTCTTGACGAATTTTTGTAGCTCTGACTTGGTATTCATAAATTTCTTGATACACCTCTATATCTTTAAGTATTTTCTGAATAGCTTGCTTTTGATTTTTGGTATCTTCCGCTAAATTTTTAATTCCTTCAATGAGTATTTTTACTTTTTCTAATATTAAAAAGTTAGTATTACTTAACAACAAAATAGATTTTAAATTCTCTTCTTCTTCCCATTTTAACTTTTCAATTATTTGAGAATCTTTATTATTCTTTATCTCTAACTTACTTCTTTCTTCATTGACTTTTCTAATTTCATAATATTTTTGGCGAAACAAATTTTTCCAGTCATCTATAAAATTTAATAAAAAATTTTGATAACTGTTTTTATAATTTTCTAAAAAATCCAGAAGTTGAATATAATCTGTAATTAATAATTTAACCTTTGCTAAGGTTTCTCCTTGACTAATTTCCTTTTTCCATTTGATTATTCCCCAAAAATAAGAATAATATTTAGTACCTTCTTTAATTAAGTTTTGGCATTTTCTAATTTTTCTTTGAACTTTTTTTAGTTTGGGATTTTTTAAGGTAGGAAATTTGTAATATTTTTCATAAATCGTAATAGATTTATAAGTAACTAATTGTTTTTGCTTTCTAGTTAGCATCACTTGTTTTGAAATATACAAATAGTTACTAAACTCTTATTCATTTCAACACCTGAAGATTTTTGTGATTACATTAAGTCAAGATGTCCTTTTTAAAGCAGACAAAATTACTTTACCGTAGCTATTTTGCATAATTCCCATACCAGCATTTTATCTCGTGATTCTATAAGCTGTATGCCGATTTTTTCTAGGACTCGCTTTGAACTTATATTATCGCGATCGCATCAAGCAGTCGCACTTTGCACATTAGGTTGAGATGACTTTAACCATATAGGCTTAATCTATTACCCATTTCAATACCTCTGGGTTTTTGTTATAGCGGTAGGTTACACCATCCTTAGTAGTCACAGACTTTTCTTGACTAGCCTTACTTCTGATCGTAGTAATAGAATAGTCTGTTAATGTCTGAAGCTCTTTATGAGAAAGTCCTATAATTGTGGCGTAGACGCTTTGTGGTGAGGGAGTCGCAGTCTTTTCTACGAGAGGCTGCGCCAAGGCGGTTCCCGTCGATTGCGATAGCGTAGCGTTAGCGACGTTAGGAGCGTCACTCTCGAACGCGTTGGCGCAGCCTCTCGTAGAGAAGGGCTTGTCGTTAGATATCGCTGCTGATTCTGGTTTCATTTTGAGTTCATTTTTCGGGTAAATATCTATCGTAATTTGCTCCTTTTGTGATGGTTTAACAGCAATTCCTTTTTGCAATTGATAATCTAGCATAGAAACAAGTTGCCAATTAGATTCTTGTGAAAGTTCTAACACCCATTGATGATAATTGAATAAGCTTTCTCTATGACCAACGCTGATAAAAGTTGTTTTCGCTGATTGTAACTGTTGATATAAATTACCTTCGTTATTTAAATCTAAAGCACTCGTTGCTTCATCTAAGATAGTGAAACTAGGATGTGTAATTAATAGCCGTGCAAAAGCGAGGCGTTGTTGTTCTCCTAACGATAATATATTTTCCCAAGGAACTTCCGTATCAAAGCCATTTACGCGGGTAAGTAAGTGTTGCAGGTTAACTTGTTGCAAAATGTGTTCAAGTTCTTTGTCGCTCATTTTCCTGTCTGTGTGAGGATAGAGCAACTGTTCGCGCAAAGTCCCTAAAATGATATAAGGCCGTTGGGGTAAGAATAATACTTCTTTTAGAGGAGGACGCACTAGACGACCAGTTCCTGCATTCCACAAACCAGCGATCGCTCTCAACAAAGAACTTTTACCCCTACCACTAGGGCCAACAATCAATAAACCTTCTCCTGGCTGAACAGCTAGTGACAAGTTTTCAACGATTACCTGCTCATAATTTGGCGTTTGTAAAGTGACATTCTCAAAAGCTAAACGTTCTTCTTCTAAAATTTGAATAGTACTGACGTTCTCTGGTTGTTTACTAGCAGCCTGTAGCGCATCTGAAAACTCTGCTAAACGCTTTACATAGCCAGAAAATCGTCCTGAAATACCAAACTCGGCTATTAGTTCTCCTAAAGCGTTAGAAAACATAAAACAAGCAAAACTAGCTTGGTTAATTTGTCCATAATCAATTTTATCCTGAAGAAATAAAGGTGTAAGAATAAACATCGAGAATACGCTAATGGCAGACTGATATGCTCTACCAAAAGCGTCTTGTCCCCTCTCTAAATTCAGCCTGCGTTCAGCAGTTTCTAAAACATTATTAAAGCGGCGCTGAATTATATTTAATTCTTCAGATTCTCCCTGAAAAAAAGCAATTGATTCAGCGTGATTACGAACATGAGTTAAGCAATAGGCAAAATCTGCTTTAAATGCAATTTCTTCTTGGTTAACTTTATTTATTGCTTGATTTAAGTAAACAGCTATTAAATTACCTATAATTGTATAAATAACTAAATAAATTGCGATTTGTGAAGAAACTATCCAGAGAATTATCAAAGAACTGACCATTTCTAAAGATTTTTCTAGTAAAGAAGATGAGAATCTCAAACCAATACTAGTAATGGGTTCTATTTCTTGGGATAAGCGTTGATCTGGATTATCTATATCTGATTTGAAATTGATTTTATAATAAGCTTGATTGCTTAAATACTTTTCTAAAACATGATTATTTAGCCATTTGTACCAGTCAAGAATTATTTTTTTTCTGACATATTTCAAAAGAGTTACTAACAATACCATCCCGACAATAATGAGACTAGACAGCCATAAAGTACTATTATATTTATCAAGGTCTCTCTGTTCAATAACGATATCAATCACATAGCGATTCCAGTAACTATTTGCAGCATTTGCACCAACAATCACGACTATTAATAATACTAAGACAATGAGCATTCCCCATGAGTGAATCACATCTGAAAATACTCTTCCTTCTGCTTTTGTCGGATACCAATAAGGTTGAGCGACTACTTTCACATCCTGCCAAAACTGAATCAAGGCTGAAAAAGGATTTGTTGTATTTTGCTCACGCACAGATGGAGTTTGCATATTCTAAAAATGTAGCCGTTACTAATTACACTAGGAATTTTGAAATGGCCTTTGAGAATTAAGTTAGACTCAGAGGCCATTTTTCCTCTTAGAGAATGTCTGAAAACTTTTATGGTGTTGTATTCGAGATTTGTAGATTCCCCTAAATTCCCCTTTTTAAGGAGGAATTTTATTAAATTTACTCCCTTTTTAATGGGAGCCTGCCTTAACGCTGTCAGCGTTAAGGCAGGGTATAGGGGGGATCAAATCGAATGCACTAGGTCAATGATTCCTCATCAACAATTTCGACTGTTCTCGGAAAAGGGCCTTGGTCAGGCTCAGTAACGACTACTGGGCTAATATGATGTTTCAGTTTGAGTTTTAACTCATCTGAAATGGGCAATTCTTGAATTTCTTTGAGAAGAAATCTGACAGATTCAGTTTTGCTACGTTCTGTATAGATGAGCTTGAGAATGTTTTCAATTCCAAATCCCGCTATATATTCCCCTAGAACGGCTACCAGCCCAAGTAAGCCTAAACCTCCTAAGAGGCCGAAAGGCCCGCCCAGCGTTGAAAGCATAGCGACAACGGCGGCGACATTACCCCCTGCTGCACCTGTTGCAATCACGAATAGTATGCCAGGAAGGCCTAAACCAGAAATTTTTTTGACGAGTTCATCCATTGTACTTACCTACAATCCTTATAAAGTGAAAACATGACTAATACCAATTCGCAATTCGCAATTCGCAATGGGCTAACGCCCCGCTCCGCTAACGCAATTAAAAAACTTAGAGATACTTCCCTTTCGGGGTTTACATCTGTTTCGTAATTTAAGTGAATTGGTATAAGAGAGTCATTACTAATTTCTTTTGTGAAGAAATTAAAAATCTTACATCTTGCACCAACTAACTGGTGCAAGACGTAAGAAATCTGATTTAGCCCAACAAAAGACTACACAATTCATCGATTTGTTGACTTTTGTTAGATATTAGTCGATGGGCTATAGCTTGTAACTGACGTGTATTTTGGAGTTTGGTGTTATCTATTTCTTCCAGTTCACTATCTAATAATGTTTGAAAGCGATAATAAAAACTTTTAGCTTCTTTATCGCTAGGTTCAAACAACTGTTCTAATTCTCCAGCTACCACTTCACTACTTCCGTCAAACATAATATTTAAAAGCGGTCTTCCCCATTGCAATAGTCCCCAATTTTTGACTTCTTTATAAGGGTAGACACTCGTCAGCGAACCTGTACCTAAAGAAACTACTAAAATATCTTCTGTATTCAGGACTTTTTGGACTTTTCGTTTACTACTAATTTGTGCTTCTAAAATAGCTAAATGGGCTGGATTATTAGCAAATACTCCACCATCGATTAAAGTATAGGCGATGCCGCTATTGTGGGGGTTTACAACCCGATGAGGAGCAAAATAAGTCGGAGTGGCACTAGTTCCCAATGCTGCATCTAGGAGCGAAAAACCGCTACATAACTTCTGAAAATTCTTAGATTCTATTTGCTGTTTTTCTAGTTGGTTTGTAAAAAATATCGGAATTCGCTGCTCAATATCGTAACTCGTTACAAAAACTTCTTTGAGATTATTTTCTATAAGGGCGTTACCAAAATATTTCCTGAAAATTTCTTCTTTGCTTTCGGAAGGATATTTTGGCTGGAGAAATATATCCTCTAATGGGCCAAGTAGTCTTTCAAACAACGGCTCATAAAATATTTCTACCCCATACTCAAGAAATAGCTGTAAAAGATCCTCAGCAGTGAATTCAGCTACTGGCAAGTTATCAGATACATCGGAACTTAATCGGGGTTTAGTTAGTCCAAGTGCTAAAATTCCACCACTGGAAGTGCCAGTAATTAAATCAAACAAACTGAATATAGGCTTTTGTGTCCGCCTTTCAATTTCTGCTAGGATTAATGCAGGAATAATGCCTCGAATACCGCCTCCATCAATGGAAAGTATTTTATATTTGGGACGGGCTTCTGTATTCATGGTTTCTGCCGATTCCTCCTGAGTTAATATTTGTGCTTGTTGGATATTGACGGGATCTTCAGTTTGGTCTGTTTTGGTTTCCTCGTCATGTGGCTTGAAACCGATCGCAGTTGGAATAATCTCGGATTCTTCGCTGTTTATTTCTGTCTGTTGAATTTCCTTTGATTGGTTTTCGTCGTCGCTTACTAACGATACTGTTGCTGCTAATAAACTTGTAGTTATTGGTGAGATATTTTCTTCAGGAATAACTGCTGTTTCAGTTTGGATCTCTTCTTGAATATCTTCTTGATTAAATGATTCTGCTGCAAATAGAACTGGATTTGATGATTGTGTTGCGAATGGAATTTCTGATAAAGTCCAAATAGGATTACCACGAAAATTTCCTTGATAAGATTTTCCAGTTTGGTTTTTGACAGTTGTACCTTGCCCATCGTCTAATTTCCAGTAAGCCACTAATCCTGATTCATCCCCAACTATTAGCCCACAACGATGAGTCTGGATTTCTGCTTGAGTGCAGGGATAATTCCAAACGCTAATGTTTGCTAATTGTCCTTTGAAATAGACCTGTTTGTGTAACGTTGCTCCCAGAGTTATAGAACTTGTGGCTTTGTTTAAAGATGAACCTCTAAGAGAATCGTTGTATTCATGCTCGTCAAGATATACGGTTAGCTGACCACTATTAAAAACAATAGCAAAAAAGTGCCATTGTCCTATAGTTAATTCTCCTTGTCCGAAGGTTTTAATATTTTTGCTAACACTTTCATCAATGTAGACATCTAGGCTTCCTGTTTCACTGATGCCGAATTCAAAATTATCGCTGAATCTCTCTGAAGAACGGGCAAAAAATACATTGCGCGTCCCGTAACTAGTGGCTTTATTTGTTAGTTCATGTGGATTTACCCATCCTGAAACCGTAAAAGCTGAACTCCCTTGAGCGAAAACGCCGCCAATATCGTTTCTGCCAAAATCTATATAATCATTTACCCCATCAAATGTTAAAACTGTTTGTGTATTTACTAGGTTGATCACAAGGCTTTAATCTCCCAATCTAAATAATTCATAATTTTCAATAAGTAGTAATTTAAGATTAATAAACTTAATAGTGGAATTTCATTAACACCTTTCAAAATAGAAGACAAGAAAAATATATAAGGCTCAATCCCCTAATTTTTATTAGTCAGTAATACTTCTGCGATCGCCTGCGAAATTGGGTAGTGTGGTGGATATATCTCCAGCCAAAAAAATTCCCCGACTGGGTTAACTTCGAGGAATATATGCCGACCATCTGGCGTGACAATAATATCAATTGCTCCATAGTTTAAGCCAAAATAAGCCATCAGTTTGAGCAGTTTTTTCTCAATATCTTCTGGCAAGTCGTAGGGTTGCCAATTTTTAACTAAGGCTCTCCCCTCTTTGCGCCAGTCGTAAGTAGATCCTTCTAAGTTTTGGGAATCTACTGCGGCAGTAAATACGCGGTGTCCCACAATAGTTGTCCGCAACTCCAGCGCCTTGGGCACATTTTCTTGAAAGGTCATCGGACAAAAACGCAGTCCTTCCATATTCTCCAGATCATCGTTTGTAACTGGAGTGGTAAACACAACGTTTTCTCGTCCCTGTTGATCATAAATAGCAAAGGAAGAAAGCATCTTGGTAACTATACCTTGGCTACACTCTTGAGCAAATTGCTTGACTGCTTCTGGATTGTTTGAAGTCAGAGTACGTGGAGTTACAAGACCAACTTCTCGTGCAACTTGCAATTGTAGTTGCTTATTATTAGCCCGATCTACATTGGACATTTTATCAAAGTGGAATCCCTGAAGGCTGGCAATCATCCCCCTGATTGTGGCGCGACATTCGTTAATTGACGCATCTCTATATTGCTTGTCCATTGAGTCGGGGATTTTTTGACCGTAGCGCATCCGCCGATACCAAACTGAGGATACCTCGCTCAAATCGAGCTTCTGTTCGCCATCAGTAATAATTACCCGTTCAGTATCGCCGCAGTAAATGTCTAGCTTGACTTCGGTGGGATATCTATCTGTGTCAAACCGAAATGCTTTTTCTCCTCTAGCCTCAATTTCGTTGATGACTAGAGGAATACTTTCGTTGTCTTTACTAAACGTGACTATTAATACGGTCATAAAAAGTATGAAGTGTGAAGTATGTAGACACCCTTTGGGTGGCTTGCCGCAGGCTAGTATTAAATATTAAATTTTTGCTCGTTCAATTCTTTGTTTGAAGTAGCGCATCTGCGATCGCACTTGCAATGGGTAAGTTTAGATCCTTTTCCAGCATTCCCCACTCCCCCAGAGGGTTGATTTCCAAAAAGACGTATTCGCCTGATGGTGTGACGATGAAATCTAACGCTCCAAACAACAGCCCAAATTTCCCCATAAAGACTTTGAGACGACTAACTACTTCATCAGGAAGTTGGTGGTGTTGCCATGCGCCAACCTCAACACCTGGTTTACGCCAATCAACTTTGGCTGCTGCATACACATCTGCATTTAGCGCCCCCACAAATACATTACCATTCACATACACCACCCGTAATTCCTGTTGCTTTGGAATTTGCTCTTGAAAAACCATTGGGCAATAGCGCAGTGACTCGGCATCAACTAAATCTTCTTCCTTGACGATGCTGGTGTACAGAAAAAATGAGGAGTTAGCTTCCATACTGCGGGAAAGAGCAGTTAAGAGCTTGCTCACCATTTTGCCGTTAACTTGCCTGAAAAACTCTCGTGCTGCTTGGGCTTTGTTGGTAACAAGAGTTTGGGGAATAACAAAGCCTACTTCAGACGCAATCCGTAGTTGGCGCAGCTTGTTACTTGCATAATTTATCCGCTCTAAATTATCTACCCATATAGCTCCCTTGAGGCTGTCCCAAAAAACATCTAAAGTTGCAAGTGATTCTCTAACGCAAGCGCCTCGGAACTTTGGCGCTAATTCTTGACTCAATTGTGGTTCCCAAATACGGCGCATCCATACAGCTTGCACCTGCTCTGTGTTGATAGAGTGGTTGTTACATTCTATAGTGTGGTAGCTTTTAGACTTATCAAAATGTGCTGTTAATTGCACTTCTAGAGGAAACTTATCAGTATCTAGACGAAATGGTTGCACCCCTTTTTTTGATAAGGCTTCTGCCACTCTATCTATTGTGAAGAAATCACCACTGTGGCTGATTAATAAAACAACATCACTAGACAGGTGCATAAAATATATTTTATTTGATAATTTATGAGGTAGCTATTAAGTCATAACAAACAAATTGCTTTTTATAACCCAAAGTTTTTGAAGAATTTAGGGAGATGGAAAAAGCAATCACCTCCATGTTATGGATAAGGTAATATGAAAGCGATCACCTACGGCGGGCGCTCTGCGCCATCGCATCTCTAAAAGTAGTTTCCAGTTATTTGATAACTGCTACTCTATTAAATTATGATTCAGCCAATTACAAGGTATCTTTCCGATCAGAAAGGTACTTTCAGATGTAGAAGACTAAATATATTATTTATCTTCCAAATCTGAAGGAAACTTGTAAGTCCAAGGAACCTCTGTTCCTTCAGTAGCTTGCTCTGACAAGAAACGCGCAAAGAATGGTACCGCTACAACATCCACTGTTTTGGCTGTGTTTGCAGGCATAGACTTCTCCTTAAACAAATTAACTTGTTTTTCAACTACAGATATATCAGTAATTAAATATATTTTCAAGGTCAGTTAAGACAGTTAAGTAGTAATTATTCTAAGAAAGTTAAGAAAGTTAAGAAAGTTAAGAAAAAATTATTGAATTATTATAACTATTAAGTAATTAATTAGTGAACAACAATAACCCCAACTTTTTAAAAAAATTAGGGTTCTGAGCAAGCGCGATTTTTACAAATCAAAATAGAAAACTATTCTTTCACAGGCGATAAATAACTCAGCAAACGCCTGCTAATTTCTTTCAGAGTTATCTGGTTCAGCAGTCGCTCATGGGGGAAACCCCCAGATGCTCGTACCTCGCTAACGCCTTGGGCGTCTCCTTTTGGGAGAAGACCGCGCTGCTTCACCAAAATCAAAGTTGCGCTTTTAGCGTGCCTTTGGTGCGACCTAAACTCTAAAATTGTCAAGCCGTTAAACTCTTAACCATTTCAACACACTTGAGTTCTTGTCATAGCGGTACGTCAAGCCATCCCTAGTAGTAATAAAATCTCCTTTGCTTGCCTTACTTCTAATAGTGCTAATGGAATAGTTAGTTAATTCGCTTATTTCTTTATGAGAAAGCCTTTCACTTGTAATTGTTTCTGTCAATATTTGAGATTGATTTTGCGACTCATTATTAGGCGTGCTTTGAATGTTTATTGTTTTTTGATTACGATAATCTTGAACACTCACAAGTTGCCAACTGGAATCTTGTGCAAGTTCCAAAACCCATTGATGATAATCAAACAGGCTTTCTCGATGCCCAACACTAATAAACGTTGTTTTCGTTGATTGTAACTGTTTATACAGCCTTCCTTCATTTTGCAAATCTAAAGCACTCGTTGCTTCATCTAATATAGTAAAGCTAGGATGAGTAACTAACAGTCGTGCAAAAGCCAGGCGTTGTTGTTCTCCTATTGATAATATATTCTCCCAAGGAACTTCTGTATCAAAGCCATCGACTCGACTAAATAAGTTTTGCAGGTTGACTTGTTGCAAAATTTCTTTAAGTTCTGCGTCGGGCATTTGACGATTGGTATTTGGATAGAGCAATTGTTCGCGCAAAGTTCCCAAAATTATGTAAGGACGTTGGGGTAAGAATAATACTTCTTTTAGAGGAGGACGCACCAAACGACCAGTTCCAGCGCTCCACAAACCAGCGATCGCTCGCAATAGAGAACTTTTACCTCGACCGCTAGGGCCGACAATCAATAAACCTTCTCCCGGTTGAACAGACAACGATAAATCTTCGACGATTACCTGTTCATAGTTGGGCGTTTGTAAGGTGACATTTTCAAAAGCGAAATGGTTTTCTTCTATTGTTTTAATAGTACTGACATTTTCGGGTTGCTTAGTTACTTCTTCTAAAGCATCTGAAAACTCAGATAAACGCTCAACATAGCTAGAGAATTGTCCAGCAGTCCCAAATTGACTGATTAATTCTCCCAAAGCAATAGCAAATAGATTACAAGCTAAAGCAGCTTGTCCAAGTTGCCCAAAATCAATTTCATCTCTAATATATAAAGGTGCAAGTACTAAAAAGGGAAATATTTGGATAATAGATTGATATCCTCTACTAAAAATTTCTGAACTTCTCTCCCAACTTATCTTACGTTCAATATTTTTGAGCAGATTACTAAATCGCCGCCCAAGTATATTCGATTCTTGGTTTTCTCCTTGAAAAAAAGCTATCGATTCAGCGTGATTCCGCACATGTGTCAAGGCGTAACTATAATCAGCTTTAAATAAGAGTTCCTCTTGATTAATTTTAGTCAATTCTTGATTTAAGTAAACGGCAATCAAATTGCCTATGATCGTATAAGCAAGCAGGATAAGGGCAATATTTTGCGAAATTGACCAAACAATTATTAAAAAAGTCACCATCTCTAGGACTTTTTCTAGAAAAGTAGCTGAAAAGTTCAGAGCATTAGTGGTAACAGGTTCAATTTCTTGTGATAATCGTTGATCTGGATTATCAATATCTGCTTTAAAATTTATTTTATAATAAGCACGATTGGTTAGATATTTATCTAAAATCTTATTATTAAGCCATTTGTACCAATTAAGAGCGATTTGTTTTCTGACAAATTTAGAAAATCCTGTTAAAAGCGTTAGGCAGACAAGTACAACAATATTGATTGATAAAATGTTAGTAAACTTAGAATAATCTCTGTCTTGAATAAGACTATCGACCAAATAGCGATTAACGAAACTACTATAAGCAGTTGTACCCACAAGGGCGATTATTAGTAATATTAGGAGAATTAGCATTCCCCAAGCACGAATTACATCTGAGAATGCTCTTTCTCCTGGCTTGGTTGGATACCAGTAAGGCCCGAAGATCACTTTTACATCGCCCCAAAATTGGATAAAACTTGAAAAAGCATTTTTTGTTGGTTGAGTTTGAATAACTTGAGTTGGCATATTTTAGAAATCAACTAAAATCTTTGATCGTCAGAACCAATTGGTGTTGTGATTACACCAGGGTTACACCGCCATCCACGGGCAAAATTACCCCTGTAATATAAGGATTTGTCATCAAACTCAACACTGCTTGTGCTAGTTCTTCTGCTTGCCCAAGATACTGGACAGGCAAGGATGCTTCAGCCCACTTTGACAAATCCGATCGCTCCGACTCGCTTTGATAGCTTAATACGCTTGTATCTTCCACTATTCCAGGGGCAATTGCATTAACTCGAATTGGAGAGAGTTCCAATGCCAACGTGCGGCCAAATACGGCAACAGCAGCATTTGCGGCTGCTATCACTGAAATACCACCCATTTTTGAAGGTTTGGAGATAGTAACACTTGATGTTAGGGTAATCGAGCCGTCAGGCGCTATATTTTTCACCGCCGCACGGACAACATAAAATGTTGCCCAGAATTTTTCCATCCCGCTTTGAGCGATTTGGGTTGTCATCTCTGATAAAAGCGATCGCGGGATATTTCTATCTGGTACAGCCGTAACAACTAAATGATCGAAGTTGCCGACTTTCTCAAAGAAAGCATCCACTGAAGCCTCGTTTAAGATGTCAACCGCGATCGCTTCAACCGCAAAATCAACCAAATCCTTGACTTGATTTAATTTGTCTTGTGAGGAACCTGATATCACTATCGATGCCCCCATTTCTGCTGTTTTGCTGGCGATTGCCAGATCAATCCCTGAGCTTGCACCAATAATCACCACTTTTTTGTCTGATAGCAACTGAAACATTTGATTACGTCACACCCGTGTTTGTTGAAAGTTTTTAGAAATTTGATCGAAGGACTTTTCCTTATTAGCTGGGATGCTGAAAATATCACCGACATGACATAAACTAATCTGTTCGCGCAAGTCTACACCAAATTCAAAATTATAGAGGGTGTATAATTCAGAGATCCGACGAATACCTTGGGGGCTAAAGCGTGTCCTTGGTCGATAAGTAGTTCCAGAATCGTCGGGAACACCGACGATCGCCACATCGTATTCTCCTACTTTTCGCATATCCTCTAAATAGGGTGCTTTCAATTGCAGCTAACTTTTCATATCGTATCCCGATGTGGCGAAATTGTTTGAGTCGTTTTATTCCTATTCCCACAACAACGCCGAAAAGAGTGAGAAAGTCATTTAGGACTTACGCAAACAATAGTCAAAACCCTGATTCTCAGGTAGGGGCAATTCATGAATTGCCCCTACCGTGTGTAGTTTTGCGTAAGTCCTATCATTATTGCAACTTTGCCCAAATTCCTTGACAGCGTTCTATAACTAGCCCCTGAAAAATTGATTGAATGGAAGGGTGAATATCTATTTTATACAGAGAAAAAAGACCAGTAGGACTTTTAAGATTTAACTCTCTTCGAGTCAAGCATAATGCTTGTGCCCGGTGGAGTTCCACAGCTTGAAGTAAACCTGGATAACTCAAATTACGCAAAGCTAATTGACCATTTTTAGTGATATATATGGCATCATTTTGAAAAAGATGTTCTAAGCTCAAAAGTCCAGCATGTACATCCACATCTTTTTCTAAGCCTCCTAAACGATGAGCATCTAAGCCAAAGCGAATACAGAGATTCACAGCTACTAACTTCCCCGCTTCTTGAGCAGCTAAAGTGCAAGCAGCAAACTCAAACCCTAAACTATCAGCTCGCCATTCCTCTACACCACCATAAGTATAGTTTTGGAAAAACTTTTGCTTTAACTTGAAGTCAAATCCTAAACCACTCGCATGACCAGCTTCATGAACTTGAGTGTCTGCGTGGCGATAGCGTTTATCATTGATTTCATCTTCTAAAGGATCTAATAGTAAATTAGCCGTTTCATATTCAAATATTTTTTTAATGCATTCGCGGCTCGAACCTAAAAAACGTCGTCGCTGCTCGCTTGCATTGTTTAATACTGGGCCAGAAGAACTGTTACGAAAACACCATCTATATGGAACAATGAAGGCTTCACCACTTTCACCGCTAATATTACCACAACTAGCTATCTCGGTAAAAGAATAGTTCTTTGGAACAGGTTGACCAAGTTTTCCAAACTTTTCCCGACTGAGATTTTCTAATTGTTCGATAGATGGCTCTTGGGTGTCGTGCATTTTGCCGTAAATTGCACTTAAAGTCACCTGTGGTTGAGATTGTCGATTGATTTTGTAAGGTGCAATAATCAGGAAATAGCCGTTTTTCCCGATAAAATCTTTATTGATAAAGCCTTCAGACAAGATATCCCAATCGTTATTTTCTAAAGCATCTGCTGTATTTAGTAGCCAACGTGGGAGAAGTTCACGAGAGTTTGCCGCTTGTTGACGCAGTTTTCTCACAGCGATCGCAATTTCATCTTTCTCGACATATTCGACTATTTGTTTGACTAATTCTTGTTCGTTTACAAAGATAGCTGTCATTTTTTCTACTTAACGATATGGTGTATAACTTGATCTATTTATTGTCTGAAAGTACAAAATTGCATTCACTATTGTTCTGTAGACGGGGCAAATTTCGCTTATTTTTAGTCTCGAATAGCTACAGAGTAAGAGTTAGCTATCTGGCTAAAGCACCAAATTTTTTATCTATAAGACATGAGTAACTATTCATAATTCTGCTGGATTTATCAAATAACTTTCGCTGGTTTTTTTGTTGAAACTAACAAATAAGCAATAGATGAAGAATTTAGCAACCCATCTATGCCATCAATATTTAACTGATAGGTTTGTTCATCTATCTCTCCTGCTTGGAATTCCTCTTCAATAGAAGATTTTAGATATCGGTAGTGTGTTAGCCAGCACTTCTCTGTTACGTCCACAAAATCTAAAAGTTGGAATCCTACCTGTTTGTAAATATTTTTATACTCCTCAATATCTTGATCTTTGACAATATTTTTTTGCGGAACAATCCAATCACCGAAATGCTGAGTATTTTCAAAGATGATATCAGAGAGGATGAGATGTCCTCCTGGCTTCAATACACGCCAAGCCTCTTTGAGAAACTTTTCCCTGGTATCAAAGTAGAAGGCTGCTTCAACACAGATGATGTTATCAAAAGATTCATCTTCAAATTCCATCTGTACAGCATCCATGCATATAAATTTGCACTCTGGAGCGTTAACAATACTTCTTTCGATTTGTTGGGATGAAATATTAATTCCCACAATATCAGTAGACGAATAATAGTTAAGTAGATGACTAGTCGTTGCGCCCAAACCACAACCAACATCGAGAATGTTTCCTTTTTTTTCTAGAATAAAATCTAAAAGTTTTTCTAGCAAATTAAAACAAGCTGATTGTTGATTTTGAGTATCCTCAAGCCAATATCCTACATTAAAAAACTCTTTTTGCCCGTAGAGTTTTCTAATTTGGGGACTTAAAATTAAACTATCAAAATTGCTAACATATTCGCTTTTGTCCATTTTTTCTCACTAATACCATGACCTACTCAGCATCCAAAAGCAATAATTACATAACATTATTTTTCGTTTCCTGTGTCCTCACTTTACAAATAAATTTGATTTGGCACAACTATTTATTAGATATTTGCTTGTGCTTCTTTGATACAAGCTTTCAATTGTTGGGCTAAAACTTGGACATGAGGTTCGCTCATAATTGAGATGTGATTACCTAGCACAAAATGGATATCCACTGGCTCTGTAGAAAACTCGCTCCAGCCCAAGGAAAAATCTGCGGAAGCTTCAGATGCTAACTCACTATTAGGATCTGACGGCATATCCTCGTTGGCGCGGAGAATCGTCACTTTACCCGGATAAAGTTGTTTTGGTACATAATCAATCAGACATAAACAGCTAGTTTTATAAGCTTGTACGATATTTTTTAGTTGATTAGTTCCAGCATCCGGGGGTAACATATTAGCCATTTTGAAATAGTGTAAAACGTATTTTAGTTGTTCCTCCTCCGATAAGCTTTGTAGAGTCTCGTAGGAAATATCTACATTTTTATCTAAATAAATTTCTAGCCCTTTACTTACTTCAGCTAACCACATTGCAAAATCCCAACTAAGATAATCAGCAAGCATTTGCTTATCCTTATAGGTTGGTGCTGAAGAATCAATAATTCCTAGCAAAGCAACTTTATGCCCTTGTTTATTTAACTGTTGAGCCATTTCAAAAGCGACGTTTCCCCCATAGGAATGTCCTCCTAATAAGTATGGACCTTCTGGCTGAAAAGTTTGCATTGCAGCAATATAAACACTAGCGATATCCTCAATACGAGCGATCGCTCCTAAATTCTCATACAGATCATTTTCAAAACTATATAACGGTTGTTCATCTCCTAAATAACGTCCTAAATGATAAAAATAAAAAGGTCTGCCCCCTGCACCTGGAACACAGAAAAAAGGTAAGTTTGCACCATTAGGTTGAAGGGCTACTAAGCAAGAAGAATTTGAGTAATCTGAATCTTTTTGGATAGTTGCTGCCAACTGTTCAATAGTTGGATTTTGGAAAACAGTTGCTAAGGGAATATCTTTACCAAACTGCTCCTTAATTTGAGTCATTAAGTAGGAAGCTAAAAGGGAATGACCACCAAGGTCAAAAAAGTTATCTTTTACCCCTACTTTGTCAACCTTAAGAATCTTTGACCAAATTTGCACTAGTTGCAGTTCTAATTGGTTACGAGGTTCGACAAATTTTTCTAAGTCATTGGTGTGAGAAGGTGCTTTCAAGGCGCGGTGGTCTACTTTACCGTTTTGTGTTAGTGGCAGAGAATCCAACATCACAAAGGCATAAGGTATCATGTATCCAGGTAGTTTATTGGCAAGGAACTGGCGCAGTTCAATCGTTATGGGTGTCACCTTTGGGTGCGACACTATGTAAGCGACTAATCGCTTATCACCTGGGGTATCTTCGCGGACAATTACGCAAGAAACTTGCACACCACTATGTTGGCTCAGTACTGCTTCGATTTCTCCCAACTCGATGCGGAAGCCCCGGATTTTCACCTGATTGTCGATTCGCCCTATGTATTCAATATTGCCATCAGGTAAATAGCGTGCTAAGTCTCCGGTTTTATAAAGTCGGGGACTGGGGATTGGGGACACTTCTCTCCAAGATGCTCCGCTAACGACAAGCTCAGTGCATCGCTGGTAATTATAAAGAATTTCTGCTCCTCTGCTTCCCTGCTTCCCTGCTTCTGTGCTTCGACTAAAGGGATTGGGGATGAATTTTTCATCGGTCAACTCTCTTGCGTTGAGATAGCCGCGTGCTAACCCTGCACCACCAATGTGCAATTCTCCTGGCACACCCATAGGTACTGGTTGCAGATATTCGTCTAAGATGTAAACTTGTGTATTCGCGATCGCTCGTCCAATGGGGATTGACTTTATAGTTGAGTTAATCTGTCTAGGGATTGGGTAACAACAAGTAAAAGTTGTGCCTTCTGTCGGCCCATAGCCATTAATAATTTGTGTAGATGGCAGAGCTTCAGTTGCTCTCTGAACGTGAGCAATTGAAAGTGCTTCCCCACCAATTAGTAGCTGTTCAATTCCTGCCAAGGCTTGGGGATCATCATCAATTATGGAGTTAAATAAAGCAGCCGTCAGCCATAAAATAGTAATGTCATGTTTGTGGATTTCATGCCTCAGACTTTTAGCAGTAGGAATACTTTCTGGAAAAAGAACGCATTTTGCACCATGCAACAAAGCTCCCCAAATCTCGAATGTGGAAGCATCAAAAGAAATTGGGGCAATTTGAAGAAATCTTTGAGTTGCATCGAGATGAACGTAATTTACGCCAAACAAAAGACGATTAACGGCACGGTGAACAACTTCAACTCCTTTAGGCTGACCTGTAGAACCAGAGGTATAAATCACATAAGCCAAGTTAGTAGCTTGCACATCTGCGATCGCGTTTTGCCCACTTTCGGCGATACCTACGGGAAGCTGTGCTAACGCATTATCTTGACTACACTCAGCAATCAAATGCCAGTCAGTATCCAGACAAATAAGCTGTGCTTGATGTTGTGGTAGTTTGCCCTGGAGTGATTGCTGAGTCAGCAACACTGAAACTTGAGCATCTTCTAAGATGAAACTCAGGCGCTCAGTCAGATATTGTGGGTCAAGTGGCACATAAGCTCCACCCGCCTTGAGAATGCCCAATAATCCCACGACCATTTCCACAGTTCGCTCTACACACAACCCAACCAGTACATCTGGTTTTACACCCAGAGTTTGCAAATAGTGCGCCAATTGGTTAGCGCGACTATTCAACTCGTGGTAGGTTAAAGACGCGACATGTTGCGTCTGTACATTTTCAAATACCACTGCCACTGCATCGGGTGTAAGCTTTACCTGTGACTCAAATAACTTATGGATACACAAATCTTCGGGATATTTTACTTGAGTATCGTTCCACTCCACCAATAATTGATGACGCTCTGCTTGACTCAATAGTGATAATTCAGAAATTCGTGCTTTGGGATTGGCAACAATTGCTTCTAGTAAAGTTTGAGAATGTTGGGCAATCTGAGCAATTGTGGTCGCATCAAATAAATCAGTGTTGTAGCACCAAACGCCCTCTAGACCGGAGGGAATTTCCCAGTAGTTCACTTCCAGGTCAAACCTAGCTCTGACATCAAGCGGCAAAGGAATATTCTGGATACTTAAACCAGGCAAATTAGCAGAAGACTCTGGGGCATTCTGGAGGGAAAACATCACCTGTACTAGAGGATTACGACTTAAATCCCGGTCTGGCTGTAACTTTTCCACTAACATCTCAAAGGGCAAATCTTGATGGGAGTATGCTGACAACGTGGTTTGCCGCACTTGTGCTAAAAAGTCAGCAAAGGTAGGATTTCCAGAGAGATTGCCCCTTAATGCTAAAGTATTCGCAAAAAATCCCATTAGTTTCTCGATCGCGGGACTGTTGCGGTTAGCGATGGGGGAGCCAACAATAATATCTGACTGACCACTGTAACGAGAGAGCAAGATAAAAAAAGCTGCCAGTAGGGTCATAAACAGAGTTGTGTTTGACTCCTGGCTCAACTGCTTGAGGCGTTGTGTGAGGTTGCGATCGAGTTTGAAACACTCAATTCCACCTTGGAAGGTCTGAACTGGGGAACGTTGCCGATTGCCAGCCAGTTCTAGTACCAAAGGCGCACCCGCTAACTGTTTTTGCCAGTAATTGAGTTGGCGTTCGAGGACTTCACCAGTTAGCCACTGGCGTTGCCAAACTGCAAAGTCGGCGTACTGGATGGGTAATTTGGGTAATGGGTTGGGCAATCCTTGACTGAAAGCTGCATATAGCTGAGATAACTCACTGAAGAAGATGTTTAAAGACCAACCATCGTAGATAATGTGATGCATCTTCAACAGCAGTACATATTCCTGATTACTGAGTTGGAGGAGAGTAAATTGTACTAATGGCCCAACAGCCAGATCGAAGGGTTTGGAGGCAACAGACTTCGCTATTTGTCGAATTTGCTCAGTTTGCTCCTCGGTAGCCAACCCCTGCAAGTCATGAATTGGCAAAGTTAAGGCAGTGTCCGGGGCAATTACTTGAATTGGTTCTCCATCTACCGTGGAAAAAGTAGTTCTTAATACCTCGTGACGGCGAATAAGTTCACCCAGACTCTGCGAGAGTGCAGCTATATTGGGCGAACCGTCTAGCCGCAGAGCCTCCAGCATATTGTAAGCAGTACTGTCAGGTGAAATCTGGTGGACAAACCAGAGTCGTTGTTGGGCAAAAGACAGTGGTAGCTTACCGTTCCGTAGCACGGGTTGAATTGACAACTGCTCGGAGGTTTTAAGCTGCTTTGCCTCTTTTAATAAGAAAATAATTTCGGTTTTACGCCCAGCTATTTCTTGGCGCAGGGTTGGAGTTAACACCCCATCCGGGGCATGACAACGTAAGCGAACCTTTTCCAGAGGCGCTCCGCTAACGCCATCAATCTCTAGGTTAATACTCAAACTTTTTAGTTGACAAAGGAATTCAAAGGTGCTTTTAGTCATTACTCAAAACTCCACTATTTCGCCACTGGCTTCTGTAACTGCTAAACCTTCTGCTGCCCAATCCATTACTTCTATGTAGGATGCGATCGCAGCTACTGAGGGAAACTCAAACATCTTCTGTACAGATAAATCAATTCCAAAAGCTGAGTTGATCCGGGAAATGACTTGAGTTGCTAGCAGGGAATGTCCCCCTATTTCAAAGAAATTGTCCTTGATACCAATCCGTTCTAGTCCCAGAACTTCACCCCAGATTTGCACCAGTTGAGCTTCAATAGGTGTTTGAGGTGAAACAAAGCTAGTTGAGAGATTTCTGGAGGCTGTATCAAGTTTTGGCAACGCCCGACGATCTACCTTGCCATTAGGTGTTAAGGGCAGGGCATTGAGGACGACAAAAGCTTGCGGCACCATATAATTGGGTAGCTTTTGTTGGATAAATTCACGCACTTGCGGCACTAGCTTCTGAACCAACTTGCCGTGTAGGGGATTGTTAGTGTAGTCAGTCCAGGGTTTGGCAGCGATTGCTGAACTATCCCAAAAAGCGCCTTGTGCTGCCTTTGAATTGCGGCAGAACATCACATCATAGCAACCATCCTGACTACTCCCCCACCAACTCAGGTGAACACTGTAGCCCAGTTGCTGCCCCAGTTGGCAAAACTGCTCTGGATTGATACTGGTTACTGGCTGTTGTGTCAGCATTTCCCGCAGTTGACCGACTGTTTCGACACCAGGGGGATTTGACAACCATTTCCAAGTCTGTAGTGCTTGCTGCACACGTTGATTGGGTACACATCTGATTCCCAACAGTTCTGGTTGCTCCTCAACTAATTGATTTTGAATCTGACTAAAGGAAAGTTGGTCTAGTTGCCAATTTAACCAAGGGACTACCGTTGAAAGGACATCAGTACCTAGATGTAGGGTGACATCATAGCGGAATTGAGTTAACTCATTTTCAGAATGGCCGCGTTTGGGCTGAATCTCTACCCAAGTAATTTGGGGAAAGCGTGTCTGGAGGGCGATGAAAAATCTGGGGTCGATGAGCAATTCTTCTTCGGCGGCGATACTAGAATGTACCTGAGATTGCCATTGCTCAACAGTTCTGTCCGACTCGGCGCGGGCTAGCTGCACGGCTGCATGGTATGGTTCCAACAGAGGTAAGCTGCGGACATCGCCCACGAATAACGTACCTTTTTGACCACCTTTTTGACCAATTGTTGCGTTGGCGTAGCCCATCGTAGATATCGCTCCTTCTATCACCTGCAACAGATAGTCAACATTGGGGAAATACTGGACTACTGAGTTCAAAATTACAGTATCGAATTCTCCTTGGGGGATAGCTGCAAAGTTATCCGCCATTTGGTGCAGTAACCGCACATGTTCTAGACCCTCAACCGTGCTGCATACCTGCTCAACGTGCTGTAGGGCAGCTATGGAATAATCACATCCCCAATATTGTTGACAGTTGGGAGCAATGCGAGATAGCAATAACCCCGTTCCGCAACCAATTTCTAATACTCGCTGTGGTTCAACGGCCAGAATTCGGCTCACCGTATTTTCAACCCACTCCCGCATCTCCCAATCTGGAATAGGTTGCCTGGTGTAACTACTGTTCCAACCAGAAATATTAAATGTTACATCCTCTGTGGATGGTTGAGGTTGACTGTATGCTTGTTCATAGAGCTTTTGCCAGTCAGTAACGTATTCGCTCTGCCATTGAGCCAACTGCTGGGGTAGTACTTGAGTTTTGAAACCGGGTACTAGGTAAGCCACCAGACTTTTATCTCCAGAGGTATCAATGGTGACAACAACACTTTCCTGTACCAAGGAATGTTGACTCAAAGCTGCTTCAATTTCGCCCAATTCAATGCGGAAACCGCGAATCTTAACTTGATTGTCGATGCGTCCCAGGTATTCAATATTACCGTCGGCTAAATAGCGGGCTAAATCTCCAGTTTTGTAAAGTCGAGAATGGGCCTCATCGCTAAAAGGATTATCGATGAATTTCTCTTGTGTTAACTCTGTTCGGTTGAGATAGCCTCTTGCCAATCCCGCACCACCAATGTGCAGTTCTCCTGGTACACCGATGGGAACTGGCTTTTCGTGCGAGTCTAAAATGTAGATTTGGGTGTTGGCAATTGGACGACCAATGGTAATTTTCTCATCTTGAAAAGTGCATTTGGCGATCGCAGCACACACGCTAGCTTCTGTTGGCCCATAAGCGTTGAAGAAGTTTCTCCCAAAAGACCATTGCCTCATCAGTTCAACAGAACAGGCTTCGCCAGCGACAATTAATGTTTGCAGTGCCGGGAGTTTTTCAGTTGGCATAACTGCTAATGCCGATGGTGGTAGGGTGACATGGGTAATGGCATAATCGTGCAATCGCTCAATTAATGGCGTACCCGGCATGAGAGAGTCTTTTGTTCCTAAGTAAAGTGTTGCTCCCGCTCCCAAAGTCATCAAGATTTCTGATATGCAAGCATCAAAACTGAGAGAAGCAAATTGGAGAACACGACTGGAATTTTGCAAGCCAAAAGCCTGAATCTGAGCTTGAGCTAGGTTGCACAATCCTTTATGCTCAACCATCACCCCTTTTGGTTTACCTGTGGAACCGCTCGTGTAAATCACATTGGCTAGATCAAAAGCCGTTACGATCCCAGTCAGGTTATCTTGTTTGTTTTGGGCAATTTCTGAGCAGATTTGCTCTAAAAAGACTGTATTTGCTTGATTTGAGGGGATTTTATCAACTAAGTGCTGTTGGGTTAGTAGTACCCAAACTTGAGCATCTTCAAGCATAAAGCCCAGACGCTCAGTCGGATAATCGGGGTCAAGGGGTACGTAAGCACCACCGGCCTTGAGAATCCCCAAAAGTCCAATCAGCGTTAACAGCGATCGCTCCACACACAACCCAACGAGTACATCCGCTCCCACGCCCAAAGACCGCAAGTAGTGCGCCAACTGGTTAGCACGACAATTCAACTCGTGGTAGGTGAGTTGTTGATTTTTAAATACCACCGCCACTGCATCAGGTGTCCGCTCTACCTGTGACTCAAATAACTGATGAATACACTGATTCTGCGGATATTCTGCTTGAATATCATTCCACTCCATTAATAATTGATGGCGTTCTTGCTGGGTGAGTAAGGGTAGTAAAGACACTGGCTGCCGTGGATTATCAACTATTGCCGCAAGCAAAGTCTTGAAATGTTGCATCATCCGGGCAATAGTTGCCGCATCAAATAAATCTCTGTTGTAAGAGCAAAAGCCCCCAAGCCCTTCTGGTGCATCCCACAAGTAAACCTCTAAGTCAAGCCGAACTGAGTCAAGTCCCGAAGGCATCCCTTCAACCTTTAAACCAGGCAGATCCCACGGGGAGGTGGGAGCATTTTGAAGGGCAAACACCACCTGTGTTAACGGGTTGCGATCGAGGTTTCGTTCAAGTTGCAACTCTTCGACTAACATCTCAAAGGGCAAATCCTGATGGTCGTATGCCTCTTGAGTCACCTGTCGCACCTGCGCCAGTAAAGCTTCAAAGGTCGGTTCTTGGGATAAATCGAATCTCAGTGCCAGACTATTGACAAAAAAACCAATTAACCCTTCGATTTCTGTACGGTTGCGATTTGCGATCGGTGAACCAACCACCAAATCTGTTTGTCCACTGTAGCGAGACATTAGAACTACAAAACCCGCCAGCAGTGTCATAAACAGCGTGCTTCCAGACTCTTGAGATAGCTTTTTCAACTGCTGCGTTAGCAAGGCATCTAGTTGAAGTTGCTCTGTACCACCTCGGAAAGTCTGTATAGCTGGGCGGGGGCGGTCTGTGGGTAATTCTAATAGAGGTGGCGCTCCCGTTAACTTTTGCTTCCAGTAGTTTACTTGACGCTCTAGTACCTGATTTGTCAGCCACTGACGCTGCCATACGGAAAAGTCGGCATACTGTACAGGTAACTCTGGTAAATCAACAGAACTACTCGTTAAAAAGCTTCGATAATAGGCTGACAGTTCGCCAATTAAAACGCCGATTGACCAACCATCAGCTGCAATATGGTGGATTGCGAATAGCAATACATGCTCATCAGTTGCAACTTGCCACATCTTGACTCGCAGCACAGGGCCATTAGCTAAATCGAATGGTTTGCAGGCTTCTGCTGTTGCCAGTTGCTCCACTTGTTTCCAGGGGTCTGGTAAATTCTGGAGATCGACCACTGGTAACGTGATGGTCATATTAGGATCTATTACCTGTACTGGCTGATTATTTTTGATCTCAAAATGAGTCCGTAGAACTTCATGGCGCTGTACTATCTCTGTAAAGGCTTGTGCTAAAGCTTTGACATTGAGATTCCCCACTAAACGCAAGGTGAAATCTATGGTGTATGCACCACTTTCGCCCTCTAACTGATTCACAAACCACAGTCGCTCCTGCGCCCAAGATAGCGGTATATCTGCGTCTCTGGAAACGGGTAGAATTGCAGGTACTGCCAAACTCGAACCAGTTTCCAGTTGACCTAAAATCGCCTCACTTAGCTGGGCAATTGTCGGTGACTCAAAGATATAACGTAATGGCAACGAAGTTCCAAAAGCTTCTTGCAATCGAGAAATTACCTGAGTCGCTATCAGGGAATGTCCCCCTAGTTCAAAGAAATTATTGTGAATACCTACCTTTTCTACTTGCAGCGCTTTTTGCCAAATACCAGCAATGATTTTTTCTGCTTCTGTATTTGGCATGACATAATCAGCTTCATTTAGAAGAGTTAGCTCAGGTTTTGGTAAAGCACGGCGATCTATCTTGCCGTTTGGCGTTAAGGGCAGGTTATCCAGCACCACAAAGCTGGAGGGGATCATGTAGTCGGGCAAGATTTTCTTGAGATTCGCTCTTAAACATTGAGCTGAATTATCGGGGTAATTATTTTCTCCATTTTTCTGTTGGGGTACAATATAAGCTACTAGGCGTTTGTTATTCGGTTGGTCTTCCCGTGCGACGACTACTGCTTCCTGTACTTCTCTTAGCTGGGACAGCGCAGTTTCAATTTCTCCCAATTCAATGCGGAAGCCACGAATTTTTACCTGATTGTCAATGCGCCCCAAGTATTCAATATTGCCATCCGGTAAATAGCGTGCTAAATCCCCAGTTTTGTAAAGGCGGGAATGTGGTTTATCGCTAAAAGGGTTTTGTATAAATTTTTCTTGTGTTAACTCTGCGCGGTTAAGATAACCTTGGGCCAAGGAAGCACCACCAATATGCAATTCTCCTGGCACACCAACGGGAACTGGTTGTAAATACTCATCTAAAATGTAGATTTGCGTGTTAGCAATGGGACGACCGATAGATGGTGAGATATTATGCTCCCATCCATCAGAAACTACTATCCCTGAAGTTGTAACAACAGTATTTTCAGTTGGGCCATAGTTATTCACGACTTGGAAAGGAAGAGAACTTGATGGATATCGATGAAGTTTATCTCCACCAGTTAGTAGAGTTCGCAAGGTGAAATTTTGAGTCCATTCTAGAGACAATAATTGCTCTGCTACAGGCGTTGGCAGAAAACTAATGGTAATATTTTGCGATCGCAACCAATCTTGCAAATCTACTGGTGATCCAATGATTCCAGATTTGAGTAAATAAATACTTGCCCCTGCGGTGAGGTAAGGCCACAATTCCCATCCAGCAGCATCAAATGCTGTGGAAGCGACCTGAGTGGCTTTGTCTAAAGCCGTGATTTCAAAAGTCTGTTGATGCCAAAATATGAGATTGAGCAATGCATGATGATCAACTAATACTCCCTTGGGCTGCCCGGTAGAACCAGAAGTATAAATCACATAAGCTAAGTTACTAGCTGTGGTAGCAGTAATCAAATTCTCTTGGCTGAACTGAGAAATAACTTGAGCGTCAGTATCTAAACATACAAGAGTTGCTTGATTTGCGGATAGTTGATCAACGAGTTGCTCCTGGGTCAGCAGCACTTGAACTTGAGCATCAAGAAGCATAAAATGCAAACGTTCAGTTGGATATTCTGGGTCAAGTGGCAGATATGTACCCCCTGCCTTGAGAATGCCCAACTGTCCCACCACCATTTCTAAAGAACGCTCTACACAAATACCCACTAGCGCATCGGCTCTTACACCCAGTGAGCGCAAATAGTGCGCCAACTGATTCGCACGACAATTCAACTCGTGGTAGGTTAGAGACGCGATATGTCGCGTCTGTTCATTTTCAAATACTACAGCCACTGCATCCGGGGTGTGTTCTACTTGCTCCTCAAACAACTGATGGATACATTTATCTTGTGGGTAATCCACCCGTGTATCATTCCAGTCAATTAATAACTGCTGCTGCTCAACTGCTGTTAACATTGGCAATTGGGAAATGGGCTGTTGGGGATTTGCCACAATTCCCTCAAGCAGTGTCACAAAATGATCCGCCATGCGCTTAATAGTACTGCTATCAAACAAGTCGGTATTGTACTCCAACATTCCCACCAGTCCAGTCGCTGTGTTGCCGATCGCCAAGGTAAGATCAAACTTGGCAGTGACATTTTCTGGTGGCAAATCACTTATAGTTAGCCCACTCAGTTCTACACCAGACGTAGGGGTATTCTGAAACAAAAACGCCACTTGGAACAGAGGTGTATGGCTTAAATTACGCTGGGGCTGCAATACTTCCACCAGCATTTCAAAGGGCAAGTCCTGATGAGAGTAAGCGCCCAAAGCCATTTCCCGAACACGAGTGAGTAATGATGAGAAACTCGGATTTTCAGATAAATCAGTCCGCATCACTAATGTATTGACAAAAAAGCCAATCAACCCTTCTATTTCACTGTGATCGCGGTTAGCAATTGGTGTACCCACCAAAATATCAGATTGTCCTGTGTAGCGGTAAAGTAGGGTATCAAACGCTGCCAACAACGTCATGAACAAAGTTGCCCCTTGTTGCTGACTCAGTTGTGTCAGTTTTTGGGTTAACTTAGGTGAAAGTTCAAACTTTTGATATGCGCCAGCGAAAGTCTGTACCGCAGGTCTGGGTCGGTCTGTGGTCAATTGTAATAAAGCTGGTGCGTCTTTGAGTTGTTCTTGCCAGTAATTCAATTGGCTTTGCAGTACATCACCTTGCAACCACTGTCTCTGCCACAGGGCAAAGTCGGCATACTGAATTGGTAGTGGCGCTAAATTGGGGGATTTCCCTTGAGAATACGCATTGTACAACGCTGTTAATTCTTGGAGAAACACACCGATTGACCACTCATCAGAGACAATGTGGTGCATACATACTAACAAAATGTGTTCTGTCTTATTCAGCACTAGTAACTTTGCCCTGACTAATGCTTGTGTTGCTAGGTCAAAGGGTTGCAGAGCTTGTTGTTGCGCTAGTTCCTGTATAGCTATTTCTTGCTCAGGTGTCGATAAATCCTGCAAATCAACAATTGAGACTTGCCAATCTGTTGCTGTTTGAATGATTTGCAAAGCTTTTCCATCAACGGCAATGAAGTTGGTGCGTAAGGCTTCGTGACGCGCAATTATTTCTTGCAAGCTTTGTTCTAAGGCACTTCGATTGAAAGTTCCGACTAGACGCAAAGCTAGGGGGATGTTGTATAAGCCACTATTCGGCTGTAACTGTTCTAAAAACCATAAACGCTGTTGAGCATAAGACAGTGATAATTCTGTATTTTCCACCCGCCTTAAGATGGGTGGGGAAGTTAGTTCTAAATCCTCTTGCTGCAACTGCCCAATCGATCGCACTAATTGCTCAACTGTTGCGGCTGCAAACAGAGTCCGCAATGGTAGCTCTATTTTGAAAATGTTGCGGATGCGTGAAACCAATTGCGTTGCTAGTAGTGAATGTCCGCCAATCTCAAAGAAGTTGTCATGAATACCAACTTGCTCGACTTTCAGCACTTGCGCCCACATTTGAGCCAGCATTTCTTCAACTGGGGTGCGTGGGGCGACATATTTTTTGAGGAGATTGCTGTATAAGTCTGGTGCTGGTAAGGCGCGACGGTCTACTTTACGGTTTGGTGTGAGTGGTAGTGTTTCCAGCATTACGAATGCTTGGGGAACCATATAAAGCGGCAGTTTACTGGAGAGGAACTGACGCAGTTCGCTAATGGTGGATAGCTTCTGCTCCAAAGGTACAACGTAGCCGACTAAGCATTTATCCCCAGGAGTATCTTCGCGGACGATGACACAAGATATCTGCACATGGGGATGTTGGTTGAGTACCGTTTCAATTTCGCCCAACTCAATGCGGAAGCCCCGGACTTTTACCTGATTATCGATGCGTCCGAAGCACTCAATACTACCATTCGGCAGATAACGTGCTAAATCTCCTGTTTTATATAATCTATTCCCTTCACCTTCCATAAATAAATTAGGAATAAATTTTTCCTGGGTTAATTCTGGACGGTTAAGGTATCCTCTAGCTAAACGTACACCGCCTAGATGCAGTTCGCCCTTGACTCCAATTGGTACTGGTTGGAGATTACCATCAAGGATGTAGGCTTGGGTATTAGCAATGGGACGACCAATTAGGACTGTATTGGTTGTTTCCAATTTGGGATCAAGCAGGTCGTTAACGATCGCCGTTACTGATGCTTCTGTGGGGCCGTACACATTGATACAACTAACGCGATTGCCTACTAATTGCCGCCACATTGTCACTGTTTCTGGTAGAACTGAATCCCCACCCACAGCTACTAACCTTAAGCTTTCCGGCACAGTTGCATCCTGTTGAGATACCGCAATTGCCCATTCATGCCAGTAAGCTGGGGTGATATTTAAGACAGTTAACTTTTCTTGGGCAATAAATCGAGCAAAACTTGCCAAGTCAGGGAACATTTGGGCGGGTCTGAGTACTACAGTTCCGCCTGTATACCAACTGGGGAAAATTTCTTCGGCTGCAACATCAAAGCTGAAGGAGGCAAATTGCAAAACGCGATCGCTACTTGTTAAACCAAATACTTCACTAATTGCACAGCTATGGCTAACTAAAGCCCCATGAGACAGCATTACGCCTTTGGGTTTGCCAGTAGACCCAGAAGTATAGAGGATACAAGTCAAGTTTTCTGGTTTAACTTCACTGTTTGGGTTGTCTTGAGGTTGAGCAGTTAAATTTTGTGACTCTGCGTCTAAGACAATGACTTTTGTGCCTTGGACTGGCAAGGAGCCGAGCAATTTAGTTTTGGAAATCAGGAAGGATAATTGTGAGTCTTGGGAGATGTCAGCTAAACGCTGTTGGGGATAATCGGGGTCTAGAGGAACGTAAGCACCACCAGCTTTGAGGATAGCTAACAATGCCACAATGATCGAGAGCGATCGCTCTAAATATATGCCGACAAATGTCTCTATCCCCACACCCACAGATTGTAAGTAATGCGCTAAGTGATTCGCTTGGGTATTCAACTGCTGATAAGTTAGTTGTTCATTCCCAAACACCACCGCTACAGCATTGGGTGTCAGTTCAACCTGCGACTCAAACAGTTGATGAACACACTGATGATCTGGATAATCAGCCTGAGTATCGTTCCATTCTCCAAATAACAGCTGTTGCTCAACAGCTGTTAACATTGGCAATTCGGCTATGTGCTGCTGTGGATTTGCCACAATTGCTTCCAGCAGGGTAACAAAATGTCCGACTACCCGCTCAATAGTAGTGCCATCAAACAAGTCGGTATTATACTCAAACACACCTACCAGTCCAGTAGCAGTGTTCGACATTGCCAGAGTTAAATCAAATTTTGCCGTTGTGCTTTCTATTGGTAACAGCGTAGCAGTTAACCCAGTCAACTCTACTTGCGACAGGGGATCATTTTGCAGGAGAAAATCTACCTGGAACAGAGGTGAATGACTGAGGTCACGTTCTGGGTGCAATGTTTCCACCAACATTTCAAATGGCAAGTCCTGATGCGAGTATGCCTCCATTGCCATTTGTCGTACACGACCTAATAGTTCGTTAAAGCTGGGATTTCCTGATAAATCAGTCCGTAAAACTAAAGTATTGACAAAAAAGCCAATTAACCCTTCTATTTCAGAGTGATCGCGGTTAGCAATTGGTGTTCCTACCAAAATGTCTTCCTGCTCAGTGTAGCGATATAGTAGGGTATCATAAGCTGCCAACAGCGTCATAAATAGGGTACAGCCTTGCTCTTGGCTGAGTTTTGTCAACTTTTGAGTTAGTTCAATTGGCAGGGCAAACTCTTGAGTTGCACCAGCAAAGGTTTGCACAGCCGGTCTGGGTCGGTCTGTAGGTAGCACTAACAAGGCTGGCGCATCTTTGAGTTGCTGTTCCCAGTAACTTAGTTGAGTTTGCAGTACCTCTCCTTGCAACCACTCTCTCTGCCAAATAGCAAAATCTCCGTACTGAATCGTTAGTGGTGTTAAAGGTGACTGTTCACCTTGGGAATAAGCATTATAAAGTGCCGCTAGTTCAGAGACAAACACACTCATTGACCAGCCATCAGAAACAATGTGGTGTATGCACATTAAAAATATGTGTTCTGTCTCGGACAGCACTACTAATGTCGATATGACTAATGCAAGTCTTACTAAATCAAATGGTTGAGTAGCTTGTTGTTGTACTAATTGCTGTGCTGCAATTTCTTTTTCGCTTAAGGGTAAATGCTGCAAGTCAACAATTGATACTGTCCAATTGGGTAGTGTTTGGATGACTTGATTTGCTTGTCCATCAACTGTAATGAAATTGGTGCGTAAAGCTTCGTGTCGCGCAATTATTTCTTGTAAGCTTCGTTCTAAGGCAGCAACATTAAGAGTACCGACTAGACGCAAAGCTGTGGGGATATTGTAAAAGGAACTGTTGGGGTCAAACTGATCTAAAAACCACAGCCTTGTTTGAGCATAAGATAGTGGTAATTGAGCATCCCTTGGTCTTGGTAAGATGGGTGGCGCAGTCAGTTGTAACTTCTGTTGCTGTAATTGCTCAATCAATTGCGCTAATTCGGCAACTGTGGCCGTAGCAAATAACTCACGCAATGGTAGTTCTACTTGGAAATTAGAACGGATACGTGAAATCAGTTGCGTTGCAAGTAATGAATGCCCTCCCAGTTCAAAGAAGTTATCATAAATGCTCACTTGCTCGACTTTCAGCACTTGCGCCCAAATTTGCGCCAGCATTTCTTCAATGGGGGTGCGTGGGGCGACATATTTATCTTTGTCACTCTGTAAATTCGGTGCTGGTAATGCCCTACGGTCTACTTTTCCATTGGGAGTTAGTGGCATTGACTCCAAGATGACCAAAGCCTGGGGCATCATGTAAGGAGGAAGTTTTGCTTTCAGGTAATGGCGCAGTTCGCTAATTGTTAGTGTATGCTGATGCAGTGTGACATAGGCAACTAAACGTTTTTCTCCTGGGATATCTTCACGGAGGATCACACAAGATGTTTGCACATTAGGATCTTGGTTGAGTATGGCTTCGATTTCGCCCAATTCAATACGGAAACCGCGAATCTTAACTTGATTGTCGATGCGTCCCAGGTATTCAATATTACCATCGGCTAAATAGCGGGCTAAATCCCCTGTTTTATATAATCTCTGGCCTTCTGCCTTATCAAAAGGATTTGGGATGAATTTCTGTTGTGTTAACTCGTTGCGGTTGAGATAGCCTTGCGCCAAGGATTCCCCACCAATATGCAATTCTCCCGCCACACCTATAGGAACTGGCTGCAAATACTCGCTTAAAATGTAGACTTGTGTGTTGGCTATGGGACGACCAATAGATGGAGAAATGTGATCTGTGCCATCAGCAACTACTATGCCAGAAGTGGTGACAACAGTATTTTCAGTTGGGCCATAGTTATTCACGACCTGGAAAGGCAGTCGGCTGGATGGATAGCGATTGAGTTTATCTCCCCCAGTGAGAAGCGTTCGCAAAGCTGTATTTGGTTTCCATTCCAGAGACAATAACTGCTCTGCTACTGGTGTTGGTAGAAAACTGATGGTGATGTTTTGCGATATCAACCAATCTTGCAAATCTAGTGGGGATGTCAAGATTCCCTGTTTGATGAGATCAACACTTGCGCCTGCGGTTAGGTAAGGCCACAATTCCCACACAGCAGCATCAAATGCTGTGGAAGCAACCTGAGTAGCTTTGTCAAACGCAGTGATTGCAAAAGCACGCTGATGCCAGAATACAAGATTGAGCAGTGCTTTATGGGCAACTAATACTCCCTTGGGTTGTCCCGTAGAACCAGAAGTATAAATCACATAAGCTAAGTTACTAGCTTCGGTAGCAGTAATGGGATTCTCTTGGCTACATTGAGAAATAACTTGAGCATCAGCATCTAACAAGACTTGCTGTGCTTGATTTGGGGGCAGTCTATCAAGAAGTCGCTGCTGTGTCAGCAGCACTCTTACTTGAGCATCTTCTAGCATAAAGTGCAAACGCTCAGTAGGATACTCTGGGTCAATTGGCAGGTAAGCGCCACCCGCTTTGAGAATGCCCAACAGTCCCACTAGCATTTCTATAGAACGCTCTACACAAATACCCACTAACGTATCGGCTCCCACACCCAAGGAGCGCAAGTAATGTGCCAACCCATTAGCGCGACAATTCAACTCGTGGTATGTGAGATGTTCTTTTTCAAACGCTACTGCTACTGCATCCGGGGTACGTTGTGCTTGTTCCTCAAATAACTGATGGACACATTTATTTGAGGGATACTCTACCGATGTATCATTCCAACCAACCAATAACTGCTGCTGCTCAACTGCTGTTAATAGAGGTAATTGAGAAACTCGCTCTTTTGGATTAGCAACAATACCTTCTAGGAGTGTGACAAAATGACCCGCCATCCGCTCAATGGTACTGGCATCAAACAAATCGGTATTGTACTCCCATATACCCACGAGTCCAGTGGCAGTGTTCAGTATTGCTAAAGTTAAATCAAACTTGGTAGTCGTATTTTTTACAACCAGTGGATTGACAGTTAATCCAGTTAACTCTGCGGTTGAGATAGGAGTATTCTCGAAGACAAACATTACCTGAAACAAAGGCGTATGGCTTAAGCTCCGTTCTGGCTGTAATGCTTCTACCAACATTTCAAAAGGCAAATTCTGATGAGAGTATGCACCCAAAGCGACTTCTCGAACACGACCGAGTAATTCGCTAAAACTGGGGTTGCCTGATAAGTCGGTACGCATGACTAATGTATTGACAAAAAAGCCAATTAACCCTTCTATTTGGGAGCGATCGCGGTTAGCAATTGGCGAACCTACCAAAATGTCTTCTGTACCTGTGTAGCGATAAAGCAAGGTATCATAAGCTGCTAACAGCGTCATGAATAATGTCACCCCTTGTTGCTGACTCAGTTGTGTCAACTGTTGACTTAGCTCAGGTGAAAGCTCAAACTCTTGATGTGCGCCCACGAAAGTCTGTACAGCTGGTCTGGGTCGGTCTGTGGGGAGTGGTAATAAAGCTGGTGCGTACTTGAGTTGTTTTTGCCAATAATTCAATTGGTCTTGCAGGACATCTCCTTGCAACCATTCTCTTTGCCATAGTGCAAAGTCTGCATACTGAATCGGTAGTGGTAATAAATTGGGTGATTTACCTTGAGCATAAGCATCGTACAGTGCCGCTAATTCTTTGACAAACACACCCATTGACCAAGCGTCTGAGACAATATGGTGCATGGACACTAACAATACATTTTCTGTCTGATTCAGCACCAATAACTTTGCTCTAAATAATGCTTGAGTTGCTAGATTGAAGGGTTGAATAGCGTGTTCTTGCGCTAATTGTTGTAGAGCTATTTCTTGTTCGTTTGCAGGTAAATTTTGCAAATCAAAAACTGAAACTTGCCAGTCTGATTGTGTTTGAATGATTTGTGAAGCTTGTCCATCAACGGTGATGAAGTTGGTGCGTAAAGCTTCGTGACGCTCAACGATTGCTTGTAAGCTTTGTTCTAAGGCAGGAACTTTGAGGGTTCCTGTTAAACGTAAAGCAAGATGGATATTGTAAAAGGGGCTGTTCGGCTCAAATTGGTCTAAAAACCATAAACGCTGTTGAGCATAAGACAGTGGTAGTTCTACATTCTCAGTCCGCTTGAGGATGGGTAAAGAAGTCAGGGAGATATCTTGTTGTTGCAACTGCTGAAGCGATCGCGCTAATTGAGCTACTGTTGCATTGGTAAACAATTCACGCAATGGTAATTCGACTTTGAAAGTGTTGCGGATGCGTGAAACCAGTTGTGTTGCTAGTAGGGAATGTCCCCCCAATTCAAAGAAGTTATCATGAATGCCTACCTGCTCTATTCTCAGCACTTGCGCCCAAATTTGTGCCAGCATTTCTTCAATAGGAGTGCGTGGGGCAACAAATTGTTCTAATTGTGTGTTGTCTAAGTCTGGTTTTGGTAGGGCGTGGCGGTCTATTTTGCCGTTAGAGGTAAGAGGTAAGGACTCCAGCAACATGAAGGTGTTTGGCATCATGTAGCTCGGCAATTGGTTGCTGAGGAAGGAGCGTAATTCTTGGACTGTGGTAGATTTTTCCGGCTTTGTTACTACGTAAGCTACTAAACGTTTGTCCCCAGGTTCATCCTCTCGTACAACCACCACATTTTCCCACAGTGCGGGGTGAGAAGCTAGTAATCCCTCAATTTCTCCCAACTCAATGCGGAAGCCGCGAATTTTGACTTGGTTATCAATACGTCCTAAATACTCTAACTCGCCATTAGGTAAATAACGAGCTAAGTCACCTGTTTTATATAATCTACTTCCTCCTACCTCCGCAAAAGGATTAGAGATAAATCGTTGTTGAGTCAATTCGGGACGATTCAGATAGCCGCGTGTTACCCCAGCACCACCGACGTACATTTCACCCCTAACACCAATCGGTACTGGCTGCAAATGCTGATCTAGTAAATATACCTGCAAGTCGGGAATCGGACGGCCAATGATACTGGCTGTAACATTCAAATCGGCTTTGCTCAGTGGGCGATAGCTAACGTGTACGGTAGTTTCTGTAATCCCGTACATATTCACTAACTGGGGTGAGGAGTCGCCGTGTCGCTCAAACCAAGGCTGCAAACTGTTGATTTCTAAAGCTTCCCCACCAAAAATTACTAAGCGTAAGTTCAAATCGCCAGCAGTTGTAATTGACTGTTCGGCTTGAATTAATTGGCGGAAGGCTGAAGGTGTCTGGTTGAGAACTGTGACTTGTTCTTGACACAATAACTGGTAGAATGATTTAGGCGATCGCGTCACTAAATACGGAACTACTACCAATCGTCCACCATACAGCAATGCACCCCATATTTCCCAAATAGAGAAGTCGAAGGCGTAGGAGTGGAACATTGTCCACACATCATCTTGATTGAACTTATACCAAGGGTCTGTGGCTGTAAACAGACGCACTACATTAGCGTGATTGACTAAAACACCCTTGGGCTTACCTGTAGAACCTGAAGTGTAAATGACATAAGCCAGATTATCAGGTGTTGCGCTATTTTCCTGGTTTGTCTCGCACTCTTGAGTAATTTTTTCCCAATCGGTATCTATGCAGATGACACGCGCTTGATGTTGAGGAAGAAACTCTGCTAATTGCTGTTGAGTTAACAGCACGGACACTTGAGCATCTTCTAACATAAAGCTCAAACGCTCTTGGGGATATTCAGGATCAAGTGGCAGGTATGCACCACCTGCCTTGAGAATACCCAGTATTCCTACAATCATTAAGAGTGAGCGTTCCACACAAATACCCACTAGCGCATCGGCTTTTACTCCCAATGAGCGCAAGTAATGTGCCAATTGATTAGCTTGGGTATTCAACTGTTGATAAGTCAGTTGTTGATTGCCAAATGTCACCGCCACAGCATTAGGAGTAAGTGCTACCTGCTTTTCAAACAACTGATGAATACACTGAGCCTGAGAATAGTCCGCCTGAATATTGTTCCATTCAACTAATAACTGCTGTTCCTCAACTGCTGTCAGCATTGGCACTTGAGAAATGCGCTGTTGTGGATTAGCAACAATACCTTGAAGCAATGTTTGGAAATGACCCAACATTCGAGCGATCACTGTATCATCAAATCGGCTAGTATCGTAGCTAATTTTTATCTCTAATTGTTCACCAGGAAGAGCTATTACTGTTAGAGGATAATTACTTTCTTGAGAAACCTGAGTATTTTCTAGGTGAAAACTATTATTGTGTGAGATGAGAGCAGTATCAACTGGAAGATTCTCAAAGACAACAATGCTGTCAAATAAAGATGTACCCCTGGGGATCTTACTCCAGCCTTGAATATCTGCCAAGGAACTATATGAGTATTGCTCAGACTCAAGTAGCTGTGCTTGTAAATCCTTAATTAAAGTCAGCACTTGGGTGTCTGCGGCAACTTGAACTCGCATTGGCAAGGTGTTGATAAATAGTCCCACCATTGATTCAATGCCAACAATAGATGGCTCCCGACCAGATACAGTTGCGCCAAAAACTACATCTGTTTCTTGGCTATAGCGAGACAGTAACAAACCCCAAGTTGCTTGCACTAAATTATTGAGAGTCAAGCGATGCTGTCGGACAAAAGACTGAAGTGTGGTTGTTGCTGAAAATGTGAACTGAATTTTTTGTTCCCCATAGCTGACGCTGCTATTTTCTTGGTTTGGTAACAGTTTCTCTACTGTCAATGGAGTGAGTGCAGTAAAACCTTGAAGTTTTTGTTTCCAGAATTCTTCAGCTTGTTTTTGATCCTGTTGCTGTAGCCAAGCAATATAGTTGCAATAGTTGACAGATGATTGATAACTGGAAGTTTGATTCTGAGAATTTTCTTGATAAACCTTTAAGAGGTCTTTAATTACCAAAGATAAAGACCAGCCATCAAGTAATAAATGATGGCTACTCCAAACAAATTGATAAGTATCCCTGTCCAATTGGAACAGATGTAGGCGCATCAATGGAGCTTGAGACAATTGCAAGCCCTTTTGTCGATCAAAATCCAGAAAAACTTTTAATTGGTGTTGCTGTTCCTGTGAAGTTAACTTTTTCCAGTCATAGGTTTCAACAGCAATCTGCACCTGTCGATATACTACTTGTACAGGCTGGCTCAAAGACTTCCAAATAAAAGCTGTGCGAAAGATGGAATATTTTTCTACTAATTTATGCCAAGCTTGCTCGAAGGTTTTTACATCCAATGCTCCCTTCAAAGTGCAACTGAATTGGACAAAATATACGTCTGATTTTTGATCGTACAAGCTATGAAACAGCATCCCCTGTTGCATCGGAGATAGAGGATAAATATCTTCTATATTTTCTCTATTTGTTTTATTAATTTCTGATTTCATAAATTTGATAATATTTGTTCTAGTTCTAATTGATTAATTTGTAATAACGGGAAATCATTTGGAGTAGAATTATCAGTTTCTAAAGAAGAACAATTGACCAACCCTTGCTCTGTTTGGGCTTCCGTGATTGTGCCTGTCACGGTGGCTAATTTGGCGATAGTTTGATGAGTAAATAATTGCTTGGGAGTCAGTTCTAATCCCGCTTGCCTTGCTCTAATAATGATTTGAATACTGAGGATGGAATCGCCACCGAGCTCAAAGAAATTATCATGTACACCTACCTGCTGTACTCTGAGAACTTGTGACCAAATTTGTGCCAGTATTTCTTCAGTGGAGGTGCGAGGTGCAACAAATTGGTCTTTGGGTTGGCTGTGTAAATCTGGTTTTGGTAGTGCGCGGCGGTTTACTTTACCGTTGGGCATTAGTGGTAGTGACTCTAACACCACAAACGCCTGGGGAATCATGTACTGTGGAAGTTTTGCTGTTAGGGAGTAACGCAGTTCATTGATTGTTAGTGTCACTTGTAGATGTGGTACTACGTAAGCGACCAACTGCTGCTGTCCTGGGGTATCTTCGCGGGCAATTACACAAGATGTCTGCACATCGCTATGTTCGTTGAGTATGGTTTCAATTTCTCCCAACTCAATACGGAATCCCCGAATTTTTACCTGATTATCAATACGTTCCAAGTATTCAATTTTGCCATCTGGTAAATAAAGTGCTAAGTCCCCAGTTTTATACAGTCTACTCTTTGCTGCCGACGCTCTCTGCGAGACGCTATGCGTAGCTTGCTTCCCTGTAAGGGTACGCGGACTTGCTAACGCTGCACTATCCTCAAATGGATTAGGGATGAATTTTTCTTTTGTCAACTCAGGACGGTTGAAGTAGCCTCTGGCTAATCCAGCACCGCCAATGTGCAGTTCTCCAGGTACACCAATGGGTAATGGTTGCAGATACTCGTCTAAAATGTAGGTTTGCGTATTGGCTATTGGACGGCCGATAGGGGCAACTTGACGCTCAATTCCTTCCTTGCAAGTCCAGAAGGTGGCATCAATACAAGCTTCCGTTGGCCCATAGAGATTGTGTAAGTTCACATTGAGATTACTTAACACTCTCTTTTGCAAAGCAACAGGTAAAGCTTCACCACCGCAGAAGATTTGTTTGAGGGAGTGACAATTTTCAAGTCCTCCTTGTTCTATCAGTATTTGTAATAAAGATGGTACAAACTGAACAGTAGTGACCTGTTGTTGAGCAATTAAATTTAACAGGTAAGCGGGGTCAGCATGACCTCCTGGTTGAGCTAATAACAACTGTCCACCTACTAGCAAAGGTGCGTAAAATTCCCAAACTGAGGCATCAAAACTAAAGGGGGTTTTCTGTAGCACTTTGTCTTCTTCAGTCAGAGGGAATGTTGATTGCATCCAAAACATATGGTTGCAAAGATTGCGGTGAGAAAGCATCACTCCCTTTGGCTGACCTGTAGAACCAGAAGTATAAATCACATAAGCTAAGTTATCTGCTTGCACAAGTGCGCTACCTACGGTAGGCTGCGCTAAGGCATTTTTCTGGCTTGACTGATAAATTACTGCCCAGTCAGTATCTAAAGATACAAGCTGTGCTTGGTGCTGGGGCAACTTGTTCAAGGTTTGCTGCTGTGTCAGCAGCACTGTTACTTGAGCATCTTCTAGCATAAAGCTCAAGCGTTCAGTAGGATAATCTGGGTCAAGAGGCAGATATGCACCACCTGCTTTGAGTATCCCCAGTATGCCTATCACCATTTCTAAAGAACGTTCTACACACAACCCTACTAGCACATCCGCTCCCACACCCAAAGACTTCAAGTAGTGAGCCAACTGGTTAGCGCGACAATTTAACTGGTGGTAAGTCAGTTGCTCATTTCCAAATATCACTGCTATTGAATGAGGGGTACGCTTTACCTGCTCGTCAAACAACTGATGAATGCACTTATCTTGAGGATAATCTACAAAAGTATCGTTCCACTCCACCAGTAACTGCTGCTGCTCAACTTCCCTCAGTAGAGGTAGTTGCCAAATCTGCTCCTGTGGATTAGCAACAATACCTTCAAGCAAGGTCACAAAATGCCCTGCCATACGCATGATTGTAGCAGCTTCAAACAAGTCAGTGTTGTATTGCCAGCAGAGTTGTAACTCTCCCTGAGCTTCCATCCCCATAAGATTCAGATCAAAACCTGCACCCCGTTGTCCGAGCAAGTATGGCTCCATCTGAAGCACTTGTTCTTGAATGTGCAATGAATTCTCTTTTGGTTCACACCAACTTTGTGCTTGCCAAGTAAAAATAACTTGACATAAAGGCGGACGACTGGGATCTCGATGCGGTTGAAGTTGTTCTGCTAAAAGAGGAAAAGGGTAATCTTGATACTTTTGGGCTTCTCTAACTGTCTTGCTGACTCTAGCGAAAAGTTCGTTGAATGTGGCGTTTTTCTCAACAGAAACTCGTAAAACTGTTAGATTGACGAAGTAGCCGATAATCTTTTTGAATTCTTTACCCTTCCGACCTCTTATTGGGCTGCCTATGAGGATATCTTTTTGATTAGTGTAACGATAAAGTAGCACGTAAAATGCTGTCAACAGAATCTGATAAGAGCTTGTTCCAAAGGATAGAGCTAGATGTTTGAGTTTTTGAATTAGTTGTTCATCTAGCTTTGAAATATATGATACTCCTTGATAAGTCTGTAATAGGGGGCGGGGTTTATCGGTGAGCAAATTTAAAATTGGTAAGTCGCCAGCTAATTTTTTTTGCCAGTATTGCCAAAGCTTTTCTCCTGTGGAACTCGATAGCATTTCTGACTGCCATTGCACAAATTCTGTATAAGATTTATTTTTTTCCAAAAAATCATTGGCTGTCTCTGTATGCTCTTGGCTATCTTGTTCAATTTCGGTAGTGTACAAAGACCTAAATTCACTGAATAGTAAATCAACAGACCACATATCGCTAGATATATGGTGCATTGTTAGCATCATAACGTGTTTGTTGGCTGATTGAGTAAATAGACTAACTCTAAAAACTGCATCTTTTTCTAAGTTAAAAGGTCGGTCAGCTACAGCAAATATTTTCTCTTTTAAGCCATCTTCACTTTGGTTACTGGCATCTATTGCTTCAATTTTAAATTCCTGTTGTTGATTAATTTCTCGAACGGGTTTACCTTTGTGGATGGTATACGTAGATTGAAGAATAGGATAGTGTTCAATAATTTTTTTCCATACACGATTGACAACATTAATATCTAAATAAGAATTAATTTTTGCAGTAATGAATATATTATAAGCAACATTCTCTGGAGCAATTTGCTGGATGAGCCATATTGCTTCTTGACCAGATGAGAGTGGGTAAGTTGTTTTTACAATTCTATTCATTCAAACTCCTTTAAACTTTAGAATTTTAGTTATAACAATACAAATAAGGAATGTGCAAAGAGAGTCTGGGTCAAAAAGTTTTTCAAGCTTAGACTAAGTTACTCTCTTTGGAACTGTTACAGTTAAACTCGCTCGAATAGTAATTTTTATTTCTATTTTTACATAGGTAAAACTTTTATTATTTAAACTGGTTAAAACTTGACTAGGATTATCTAATTGCATTAGTTTCTATTCTCAACTTCAATTCTATTGTTCATTAAAATAAATAGTTACTAGATTTTAAGCGAAATCATAATTTATATGTAATTTTTTAGTAAATAAATATATTAGATAATATAATCCCATTTTTTTAAATAAAACGCAATCCCAGTTAAGACACTTAAGAAAATATTTAAAACATTAGTTAAGAAAGTTAAGAAAGTTAAGCAAATAGTATCGGCTCAATAATTCGGGGTAGCAGAAGAAATTAAGGTCAGCGAGGAACACACAGTGTCATAAAATAACGCCAGTTCGACGGGACGGAAACCGACACCGCCAACTCGACTCACCAGTAACAACCTAGCGTGGCAAAACTTACTAGAGAAGAGTGGAAATCCTGTAATCTTGATCTTGTAGCGAAATAATGGTGCAAAAACTTGGCATGAAATTGTCTAAAACCGGAGGCAACATCGTTTGAAGTACTCGATTGTGTTCAAAAAAGATGCCCCTCGTGCGGCAAAGCAATGTGGAATGAATACAATAATCCTCGACATATAAGAACGTTAAATGGGGTAGTACAACTACAGCTAAAACCCACATTCCGCACTTCAAAAAGTAACATAAATAAACTACACTCACAAGCAATTCAAAACTATAGTTAAAAAAATCAAATAACAATCAAAAATAAATTATGCGCGCCAAAAATCTAGCTTTTTTATTGTATTTAAAAAGCTAGTAAGACAACAATATTTAATTGAATTTTTTCAATCAGTTATGAAAACACAAGACTATACAATAGTGAATTAGAGATTTTAAAACTAAGACAATAAATAATACTTTTGACAAGCTGTAGGCAGGAATTGTAAGATTCGACAACGTTCCTCAGTCAAGTTAAGAATCCTATAAATTCCTTGTGTAATCAGAAAATGAATCCCTTGAAAACATTGAAATATCCAACGCAAAGTAGGGGATTCTGTGGATTTATTCAGTTGATTTTTAACTGTCGCTTTTCGGGTCTTTAACGAGGTTCTTAATTGTCTTTGTCCCAGATTATAAACCAAAAGAGACAATGCCATTAACATCATCATTGTCTCTATTCTTTCTGGATTTTTCACAAAAAGACTATCGGCGAAAAATAACGGGTCTTTGATAAATCTAAATCCTCTTTCTGTAGATTGCTGTTCTTTATATATTCTCAATATTTCTCTGGATTCTAATTCGGTTGTCTTTAAAATATTCGTTGCTAAAATAAATCGACCACAAGAGTTTTGATTTTGGCTGATTAGCTCCTGATCTTCTATGACTTTACCTCCTAATTTATAAACTCCTGTCTGCCTTTTATTTAATCTCTCGGTAATTTCTAAATCTGATATTTTATGATATTTTAGTTTGGCTACTAACTCTTGAATTTTTAATTCCGCTAAAGATTCTTGTTCAAATTCTTCTTGTGCTAACTTCACAAGCTGGTTACTAATTTTTAGGAACTCTTCTTGGATTTTTTGGGTTAGTTTCTTTAAGTCTGCTTTTTTTCTCTCTGCACTTTCTACTAATAACCATCTTTGCTCTATTCCTCCATAAGATACTTTTGATTCTTGATAGCTATATCCTTTGATGTCACTTGGTTTCAGTTCTTTACTTGTGAAGGCTTTAACTAAATTTTTGGCTTTTTTAATGGATAACGGTACTCGACTTATCCATTTCATATTCGACATTAATTTTAAATTACTTTCACTATATAATGCACTATCAGCAACCATTATACTTTCAAAATCTATTTGTTTTTCATACTCCACCAGGATTTGAGCGAATACTGCTTTATCTGATTCATTTCCTGATGCTCCTCTAAAAAATAAAGGTATATCTCCATCACTACTTACTATTAAATCTAATATACATTGTTTTAAGTCTGGTCTATGGTCACGAGAATATGCCTGTGTGATTATAATAGGATTTACTCGGCTTATTCCTGATTCTTTTTCTAGATTATTTGGGTAATTATTATACTTTCCATGTAAATGCAATGATGTTGAATCTAAATGGGAATACTTAGTTGATACTCCATATTTCTTGACTACTTCTAATGCAATTGTTAGAAATAATTTTGTTAATCCATATTTGTACAGCTTATCCATTACTCTGCCTATTTTATCATCATTTAAATCCTCTGCTTTAATCCCTGAACCCAATAAATGCTCTATTGCTTTATCTTCAAAAAATTGAGAAAATAAATACAATGGCCTCGACACAAAACCTAGTCCGTTAAGAATGATTGCTTTGACTACTTCTCCTGTATTAACTTTCTCTCTACTATCTATTAAAAATATCTCATTGAGTTTTTCTCCTATTCCTATCTCATCTATTATTCCTGCTATTATTCCTAAGTGATCTAAGTTTTTACTCTCCAACTCTTCTTTTTGGTAATTCATATTTTAGGGTATTTTTATTTAATTCAGGCTCATTTTCTCATTTTTGTTCCTGAATTTATTGTCAATACCTTATGAATTTCCATTTCTTGGCACTTTTTATACTACTATGTATATTTGCTACTTATTTAGATAAGTGTTTATATTTAAGCTATTTTTGCTACTTATTTTACCGATACTCGTACTACAAAATGAAGTGCGGAATGTGGGATTAAATATTGTTGTCTTACTAGCTTTTTAAATACAATAAAAAAGCTAGATTTTTGGCGCGCATAATTTATTTTTGATTGTTATTTGATTTTTTTAACTATAGTTTTGAATTGCTTGTGAGTGTAGTTTATTTATGTTACTTTTTGAAGTGCGAAATGTGGGCTAAAAATTCGTCAATGTCAAAATAAGTCATGTCTGTGGTATAAAAAAGCATATCGACCAGAGCAAGAAGGGTCACTCGCTCTACCACAGAACGAATTTGGTTTGGATGTGATTTTATAAGGAGCATTACGCTACCAGGAACATAGAAGTGTTCCTCAAATACACACTCACCTTGAATTAAAGGGTATATGTATCAGTCAACGAACGATCACGCACCTAATTGACAGATATGACGAGTTACTTTCTTTATGGCTATAAGGATGTTTCAAGGGTTTGAGCCTACTTTTTTCCTTAACCAAACAGTATTCCTGTCTTAACTATCTCAAAAATTTACTTAAATGTCTTAACTTTCCTTGATTTTTATTTTTAGCTAAGAGAAGATAAGTCTGCACATGATAGAGCAATCGACTTTGGCACTATCTATTGAGCGATTATTATTTAGCTATCTAAAAATATATAATTTTTTCTCAAAAAAATTGCTTTCTTCATAGGCTTATTTAGCTGTCATTTTCCACTACACATCTGCTGTGAAAATTATGAAATATATTGATTTAAATTCTCGTTTCCATTGGCAATAAGTAGATGAACTTAATTAAATACAAAATGCTTTTTTACTAACTATGGCAGGCATAATGCCCACCCCACAAAACAATTAACCTCTTATGGGGTATGGGGTAGGCGTCTCGCTTGTCCTGTTTTCACGTTATTTATGTCCATCTACTCATTACGACGCTTTATTTACTAATTAAGACAAGTTGATTGAGTAATAATTATATGTTGCCATTGCTAAAAATATCAACCTGGATTTATCAAATTTCACTTCAACACCGCAATGAAAAAGAAGTAAGTGGAATGATTGAGAAAGCTCGGCATATAGCATTAAATCTAGAGATCAGCTATTTTCTGAGAGTGATAAAACAGGGCGATCGGCATCGGAGAATCCAAGGAGAGATAAGACACTTAAAACTTAAGTAACAGTAAAAATAATGAGCATAATAGTGAAATTATATCAGAATATTGTTGTGGTTAAATGTTGTATTGGTTATAAAAGTACAAGTATCCCTATTTATGGAAATTGACTTGGCTATGAGATATCAGGTCGGTGGTAGCCTGAAGTATGATGACTCTACATATATTGTCCGTCAAGCAGACGAACAACTTTATACTGGATTAAAAACAGGAGATTTTTGTTATGTCTTCAAGTGCCACCAAATAGGCAAATCATCTCTACTACACCAGACTATTCATCATTTAGAAAAAGAAAATCATATATGTGTTTATCTGAATTTAGCTCTATTAGGTACTAATCAAATTACACCTATACAATGGTATAAGGACATTATTTTCAGCTTGTTTCACAAGTTAAATCTGACAGAGCGAATCAACTTTGAAAGTTGGTGGGAGCAACAATCAGAGCTTGATCCTGTACAACGACTGTATAAATTTGTTGAACAGGTGTTGCTGAGAAAAGTCCAAAATAATCGCATTTTCATCTTTATCGATAATATTAATAGCGTGCTAAGTTTGAATTTTCCGGTCAACGATTTTTTGATCTGGATTCGTTACTGTTATGAGCAGCAAGCACACAACCCAAGTTTTCAACGCTTGGTTTTTGCTTTGTTTGGTGTAGCTAGTCCATCTAACCTAATTGTTGATCGACATCGAAATCCCTTTAAGATTGGTCAAGCAATTAAGTTATGTGACTTTCAATTACATGAAGCTATGCTCCTACTTGAAGGTTTAGAAGAAGTAGTCACCCAGCCACAGGCAATATTGCAGTATATTATTCATTGGACAAGAGGACAGCCGTTTCTCACGCAAAAGCTTTGTCAGTTAGTTGTGCAAGTTGCTTTGGAAAATTATAAAAGAACGATTACTATACCGAACGGTGCTGAAGGATATTGGATAGAACAATTGGTGCGATCGCGCATTATTCAACATTGGGAATTCCAAGATGAACCTGAACACCTCCGTACCATAAGAGATCGCTTACTTTTTGACGAACACAAAGCAGGAAAGTTATTAAAAATTTATCAACAGGTGTTACAAGTAGAGGAACTAAGGAATAGGAACCCGATAGAGAACTTGATACCAGCCGATAATAGTGAAGAACAGACGCAACTATTGCTATCTGGTTTGATAGGAAATTATAACGGCTATCTGAGAGTTAAAAATCCGATCTACCGGAGTGTTTTTACTCCTCAATGGATATCAAGACAGTTAGAAAATCTTCCCTTTTCTTGGTAGAAGCTAGTAATCAGAATACATCTGTTAGGCAAGTTCTGCATTGCTTGTATACTAAAAAAGTATAAAATACTACTAAATTATACACCATATACTCGTATATCTTTGGACTTTGCTTGTGCATAATTTCTGCCAATTTTTCAACCAAGTCTTGATTACAAGTAGTTACACAACTATAAATACTAAGTATTTATAGTTTTACTAAAGCGATAATATTTTTGCTACACTCAACAAAAAGTCACAAATTATACAAGCTAAAAATATTACATTATTTAATCATATTTGTACAAATTTAGGTAAATACAAGGACTTCATTTCTTCAGAGAGTTTTTGCAAGACTACCATTAAAACACCGAGTGAAAAAGTAGGAAAAGTAGGAAAAGTAGGATAAATAGATAATTGATGTTAGTGTCTACTATCAAGCTAATATAATGTAAATTAGTTGATTAGAGTTCCTATGGATTTTACAAAAAATAAAAGAAGACTGTATCAAAAATTGCTACGCTAAATTCCAGTTTCAGTAGGTAAATAGAAAAAAGTATTGCTTGTAAAACTCATTTATAATACATATCTGGAACAGCAATGTATAAAAATAAACGCACACGAGGAGTTGTACTAACTTCCACAGGAATTAAACGGTTACAATCAGCAATTCTTTCTGTGGAGATAGTAGAAAATAAAGGCGAACACTTGAGTTTAGAAAAAATAAGCTCGCGCATTCATGTTTCTAGTAGAACTTTGAGTAAATTATGGTCTTTAAGTGAAAGTGTAGATCAAAAAACTATAAAACTCTGCTTTAGCGCTTTTAATCTAGAATTACACAGCGAAGACTACACCATAGTCAATAAAGCAAATGAGACTGAAACATCTGAATTATTGTCTATTACAAATATAGAAGAAAATTTATCTCAACGTTCCGAATTAACCTCATTTGTCGAAGAACATCACACACAAACTGAACAGATAGAAAATCTTTGGTCATACCCGGATGGCCCCGTACCTTTAGATTCTCACTTTTATATTGAACGTCCTCCACTAGAGAGAAAAGTTTATCGGGAAATAACTACTGGTGGCTGCGTGATTCGGATTAGGTCTCCCAAACAGATGGGTAAAAGTTCTCTTGTGTTGCGGCTTTGTGCCTTTGCACACAAACTTGGGTATCAGACTGTGAATCTGAATTGCTACCAATTCGATAGTGAGTGTCTAACTGATTTAAATCAACTGTTGCGTCGTCTTTGCTGGAAAATTGCAACAGGGTTAGGTATTGACCCCAACCTCAAGGAAAAGTGGAATGAAGAAATTGGCTACAACTTGAGTAGCGGCTTGTATTTAGAAAACTATTTGCTCGATCAATGTCAAAGCCCAGTGGTTTTAGTGTTGAATGAAGTTGACCGTTTTTTTGAATATCCTTACATTTGCCAAGATTTTTTTGCTTTGTTGCGGTCATGGTGTGAGGAAGCACGACACAATCCCAACTGGCAAAAGCTGAGGTTAATAATGGTTTACTCAACCGAAGACTACATCTCTATGGATATTAACCTCTCTCCTTTTAATATTGGTCTACCTATTCGTCTGAATGATTTTACTCAACCACAAGTAGAAGATTTAGCTAGGCGGTATGGTTTAGACTCGTTTAAAGCTAAAGATTTTGCCAAACTGATGTCATTAGTAGGAGGACATCCAGCACTAATTCAGATTAGTTTGTACTATCTTTGCTCTCAAGAAATGACCCTACAAGAAATAATAGAGGATGCGATCGCCAGTGGTGGCATCTACCGATATCATTTATGGCGACACTGGCTCAAACTGCAAGAAAATCCTAGACTGGCAAAGACCTTTGCTGAAATTCTGGCAGCAAAGCAAGATATTTCTCTTAATCCTATTGACACTTACAAGCTTGAAGGTTTGGGATTAATTCGCTTTGAGAGCGATCGCATCTTACCGCGTTGCGAACTCTACCGCGCCTATTTTGCAAAACAGCTATCGACAATTGTTTGATAGAGCAACACTTTTGGCACTGACTCATTATCAAGTACCGCGTAGGCGCAGCCCAACCTAGGCATCGCAGGATGTGGAGAATATTTAAATGCATCTATACCAATAGTAAGACATCAGCAATTTTGCGAGGGATTTAATGGTTAAACACTAATTAAAAATCTGGGCAATAACTCTTTCATTACTAGAACACTTTGGTGAGAATAAATTATTGCTGCTGACGCTAACAAAAGCCAAGCCTGAAAAATATCTTATATTCAGCGTGTTTTTTGCAAGATATTAAAGGTTCCTCTTAGCCAAGAAGAAATTGAAATTTGTGGTTTTTACAAGAGATGAAATATCAAGTAGGGGGTAGTCTCCGCAGTGACGACCCCACATACGTTACGCGTCAGGCAGATGAACAAGTCTATGCCAGTTTGAAAGCTGGCAATTTCTGTTATGTCTTCAACTCCCGTCAGATGGGCAAGTCATCGTTACTACAACGCACAAGTTATCGTCTTAAAGAAGAAGGGCATAGTTGTGTTTACTTAGATATGACTCGCTTGGGTATTGAAGATACTACACCAGATCAATGGTACAAAGGCATTATTATCAGCTTATTATATAGTTTAAAATTAGCGTCACAAATTGACTTTCAGCATTGGTGGGAAATGCAAGCAGGTATTTCCTCAGTGCAAAAACTACAGCTATTTGTTGAAGATATCTTACTACCAAATCTCAAAAGTGATTCTCTGCGAGACGGCAAAGCCAAATGCATTTTCATATTTATTGATGAGATTGATAGCCTGCTAAGTTTAAGTTTCCCAATTAACGACTTTTTTGCTTGGATTCGTCAGTGCTATAATCTACGGCCGCATAACTCAAACTTTGAACGCTTGGGATTTGCACTATTTGGTGTAGCTAGTCCCTCCGACTTGATTGCTGATAAACGCCGCACGCCCTTTAACCTTGGTAAAGCAATTGAGTTACAGGGCTTTGGATTGGATGAGGCCACGCCCTTGCTTCTAGGATTAGAAGAAGTAGTCAGTCAACCACAAGCAATACTGCAAGAGGTTATTTATTGGACAGGCGGACAACCCTTTCTGACACAAAAACTCTGTGACTTAATTACTCAAGTAGCCTTTGAAACTAGAGGGAAGATTACCCTGCCTCCAGGTATAGAAGTATTGTGGGTAGAGCAATTAGTGCTTAAGCAGATTATTCAAAATTGGCAGTCACAAGACGAACCCGAACATTTGCGTACTATTCGCGATCGCCTCTTATTCGACGAACAACAGGCAGGGCGGTTGTTGGGTATTTATCAACAGGTATTGCTTGCAGAAGATGCTATTGAGCAGGGGAGCAGGGGAGCAAGGGGGCAGGCGAGCGGCGGAGAAGAGTTTTCCTCTTTGCCTCTTCATTCTGTTCCAAGTGATGATAGTCGAGAACAGACACAACTGTTATTGTCCGGTTTAGTAGAGAGACATAACGGCTATCTCAAAATTAAAAATCCTATCTATCGGAATGTTTTTAATGCCCAATCCCTGACTGTCTAATGAGTGTTGTAAGGTAAAAAGAGCACCTACCAGCAGTAAAAACTTCGTGATCGAAAAAAAGCCTCGGCATCGCCCACAAAGATATTTCCCGGATGCCAAACGAATAATTGTAAAATGTGAGCGAGAATTGTGTATCCATTGCAACACAATATTAGTTAGCCTTCCATCTTGGCACATGCGAAAAACCATTCAAACCTTAAATGGAGCAGTGTTTGTGGCAGGCAAGGGTAAAGAATGTGCCAACTCTCAATGTGAATATTTTGGTAAACACTACTTAGCCTGTGGTGTGCTAAAATATAGTTTACCTCAAAGCACTTACGGGCTAGATGTGCTGGCATTTATAGGTTGGCAACATGAGCATGAGCATCAACAGTTGGTAGAAATTCAACGCTTATTAAAGCAGCGTGGTGTTGAAATTAACGAGAGGAACGTAGGCAAGCTCTATCGACAATTTCTAGCACTCTTAGGTGGAACGATTGCACATACCCAGGAGAAATTAGCTGCCACAGCCCATGAACATGGTGGTTTAATTTGGGCAATTGATGCCTTACAGCCCGAAGGTCATGGAACCTTGCTGTATGTATTGTACGAAGTACTAAGTGGCACACCAGTCAGTGGAATTCAGTTACAACAAGCACAAGCACAACGGCTAATTGAATGGCTGCAACCATATAAGGAATTACCTTTTACAGTGCTAGCAACGCTGTCAGATGGGGAATCAGCAATCATTGCTGCAATGAATTCAAGTTGGTCAAATGCACCACATCAGCGTTGTCAAGCCCACTTTCTAAGTAATTTGAGTGAGTCTGTACTGCCATTAGATACAAAGCTCCGACAGCAATTAAAGGCAGATTTGGATGGGCTGCCACAAGTTCCAGATCGCTCAGAAAGACTTCTTCACCCAAATCAATTAAGACAGCCAGACAGTAGCCCCCTTTTTTAGCAATTCCCTATTTGTCAAGAGATGCGGAGTTAATGGCAGTCGAATCCCAAATTCGTGCTGCGATTCGGGATTGTGTAAATCGTACCAATCGTAAACCTTTTAATTGGGGAGGTATTGAAGGCTACCAACAATTATCAGTTATTGGAGAAATACTACGTAGTTTACCATGCCGGGAAATTGACACAGATTATTTATCTCTATTGTCAGTATGGGTGGACCTTGCTTTACTGACTAATTGTTCAGTAGCATCGGATTTAGAAGAGGCGCACAAGTGGCTGCGAAGAATTGCCGAATGTTTGCACTATCCAGAACACACCAGTCGTAACACAGATGATGTGACTTATATCACAGAAGCTGCAAAATTACCTTTAACAAGCTTTCAAGTCCGGTGCAAGATGGAAGAGTTATTACAACAGTTTGTGCCTGACAGTCAACAAAATCCGGCACAATTTGCTCTCAAAAAAAAGTTACAACTGCTGTGGCACAAATACGGGGCTAATTTGTTGCACTGCTATGATATCCCTGGTTTACCGCCAGATAATCTCAAAATTGAGTCAAAATTCAGCCAGTTGCGTCGCCATCAGAGGCGAATTAGTGGGCGCAAATCAACTGTTGAATTGCGTGATTTTGGGCAATATCAAGTTCTCTTTTTTGCTGAGAATGAAAAACAGCTACTTGAACAAATTCAGCAAGTACCTATAACTGAGTATAAAACTCAACGTCGTCGATTAGCAATGGCAGAAGCTCCTCGCCAACAAAAACGTCGTCTTCATCGTAATCCAGTTAGCGCAATACAAGCTTTGGTTAATCAACATCAAGAACTTCTCACTGTGCTTGAGTTTCAAGCTCTCAATACCAATTAGACAGCTAGGGGTTACAAAACTTACTTGCGACTTGAGTTTAACGTACCATACCGCACAAAAAATTGCAAACATAACGTAAACTGCCGTACTATCTTTATATTATTTCTCTGTTGTGTATGCCGAAATCAGGATTTAAAACAATCACAGTACCGGACTGGATTGTTGATGAAATTAAGAGACAGCCTGACTATAAAGGGAATCAAGCTGCCACTTTGGGGGCGCTCGTTAGGGATGGTGTTGCGGCTCGTGGCGGAGAATTGGAAAACCCAGCAATATTCCTTGCACAAGTACTGAATCACTTACCTAATTGGGAGCGGCGCGAATCCTGGGAGTTGGCGCTGACTATTTTAAGTTGGTTGCAAGAAACAGAGCGCCCTTCTAGTTAGCTTTGATGATATTACAGAGGTTTTCAGCTGTATGATTTTGCTGTTACGCGAACGCGCTACCCCGGAACAACTTGAACAAATGCTCCAAGAACACAAGTTCTACATTAAAACCGCAGTCGATATCGAGCGTCGGGTGTTGGTTGGTGGTGGTGATTTGCACTATGACTGCGAACAGGCTCTTTTAGGTGATGGTAGTCGGCAAGAAACTATCTGGGCAGCAAGCTTTATGCCTGTGACTCAAAAGATGATTTTTGAATCGATTGTCAATCTCCGCCCCCGGCAAAATAAATCAATGGAGATATTGGACTCTAATATTAGAGAAAGGGTCGCTCAAATCATTATCGAATTCCTGGGAAATTTATGATCGAATTGACACCGAGACAACAAATTTTTATACAAGATGATGTGACTACCCGTTTACATCATCTAGCTGCACACCTTGAGCAAATTCAGTCTTTGTGGACTCAAGGCTCATCGCAGGAATTGATGCTGACTCTGGTAAAAGAAAGTCGATACTTTATTGAGTGGACTGTACCAGATATGGTGAAAGCAGATGATATTGATAGAGCAGCAGAGTTGGTTGACTTAGGTCGCTTATTGACTCGATGGCTATTCCACTGGGAGAACATTTGGTCGGATACCGAACAAAAGCAATCTGCATCTGTTGAAACTTCATATTGGTTACGTCGGGTTTTGGAAATATCTCGTACAGAACCGGAATCACTGAGTGCTTGATCTTTATGAAGTCTGACGTTGTTTAATCAACACTGAACGCAAGTACTGCCGACAAGCTGCTTCTCCCCGATAAATCAAAATCCTTAGCGCCTGCACTTCCTGGATCGGAGAAATACAAATTTCGGCGATGGCTGGAATCAAATTCTGTTGCGATACCACATAGTCTTTATGGCACTGTTCTAATTCCTGAATTTTAGAGTTTAACTCCTGTATCTGTCGCAATGCTTTTGTTAAAGAAGATTCTTTGTTTTTAGAGCGATTATCCAGAGTGAATGTCATGTTGTTGCTCCTATGTAAAACATGATTTTCTTGATGGTTTTCATAATCAACGCATTGATCGCCAAGCAGCCGTGGGGATGAACATCTGTTATCGTTGTTTTTTAGTGGTTCGTGCTTAGATAACAAAGAAGAGAAGTCGTAAATCGTTACTGTTGGTTTTAGTTGTGGTTCAAGTTTTGGAAATGACTCTATTACGAGTTCAGGATTGCCCAAACCAATTGCATATTTAATTTCCTGTTCCATGACTGGATTCTCCTTGTTGAGAAAATTGCTCTACCTGCTCGATTGCGTTGACTACATCTCCCAAAATATTGAACGCATCATTTAGCACCACATCGTTTGAGGTAGAAAAATGCTCTGACGATTGAATTTTACGATAATCTCGACTACTCCCTACAAGCCGCAATGTATATTGACAGCCTTGTAGGATAGTCCGAATCTCTCTCTGCTGTGGTTAATTTGATTTCCATCGTTGTTTATCTCCCTGAAATTTATCTCGTTGAATACTGAGACTTGCTCCGACTAAAGAACTGCCTAAGAAGGCAGAAAAACTTACCAGCATTGCACCCAGGCAAATACCTTTCTGCTGCTGCCAACCAGAGATAATTATGTTGGGATTAGCATTTGTCTCGATAATCTCCATTCCCCAACACCCCATTGCCCCTACTCCTGAAAAGCTAGTAATCAGCAGAGAGATAATTGCAGTTGTTTCTATGGTGCGATCAATGAAAATTTTGGGGTTAAATCTTCTCCTAGTACGGCGGCGAAGAACCATTTTACTCTTGTGGTCTAACCTTGATTGGTAAACAACTTGTTTGTGGCAGGGCAAACGCATCTTATTTACTAATAAAAACTAAGGGAGATTCCAAAATGACATAGATAATTGTAAAAATTGGTGAAATGATAAATAAAACAAATCAAATATTTTTTCAAAATGTGAATTAGCTTACTTCAACTCAATGACTAATCGTCAATACTAAAATAATTCAATTATGAGCTACATAAGAATATATTTACTTAGAGGATAAATAAAACTTTTATGTAAAACATTCAACTCAAGTTTTGATGTACTATTTTAAGCTAACGCTAAAATACTTAGTAAATATTTGTTATCCATCGCTGCAAGAAACTGTTTATTTTTGATTCCACGTTTGACACGCTTCTCTTGAGTTAAAAGATTGACTGCAATATGTCTGAGAATTGCAAAATTCTGTGGAGCATTATCTTTTCTAATTCGACAGTCATCTTCTCTTAAGGCAACATCCAATAGCCAATGCAATGAATTTTCAATTCCCCAATGGCTGCGAATAGAATTACCAAACTGTTTAGCATCTGACTCAAGGCTACTGATAAAATACCGAGTTTCAACCGTTGTTTCACCATTGAATGAACGGACAGATTCTACCATGCCAACACTATTAAAATTTGACCAAATCGAATCTGGGTTAAGCCGAGATTCAATTTGAGAGAACATTACGTAATTGCGAATTTCATGACGGCCATGCCCTGTTCCTTCTGTTTTATATGTGCTATGTTTAATCCCATCAAAACCTGTGGCTATCCCTGAAGAGAATAGTTTTTCGACTTCATCATAAAGATTTCCTTGATTCTTCTTTAACGCAATTACATAATCTGCATAATGCTAGAGTGATTAGCTTCACAATCTCCTTCTGGCAGCCAATTGCATCAATGGTCACAATACATCCTGACAGTTCTAATACCTTTAATAATTCTGGAATTGCTGTAATTTCATTTGATTTTTCATCTACTTTTACTTGTCCCAGCACTAATTTATTTGTAGTTGCCCAGGCGCTTACCATTATAATTGCGCTTTGGTCACTACTTGTATCATAAGAACCACGTAAAGTTTTCCCATCAAGTGCGACAACTTCACCATCAGTTATCTTCTGTATTGATTTCATCCAGCTCAGAAAACATTCCTGGAACTGTTGAGGATTTATTTGTGCAAATACTCTTGCAAATGTATCGTGGGACGGAATCCCATTTGGTAATTCTAAAAATGTTTTTAACCATTCATACTTTGCACAACCATAAGTCTCTACGGCTACCCAACCATCCGCACCACAAATCACAGCACATACGGCAATGGTCATGATATCGATTAATTTATGTCGTTTGGTGCGATCTATTCGTGGATCTTGTATCACCGCAAAATGGTCAGCAATCGTAATTTTGGGTTTGAGCTTCATAGAGAGGAGAATAAGAACGTAATTCTTCTTTGTGATCAATGTGAGAATACCACGTTCAATGAAGGGCAGCTGTCCTGACTTTTCACAACATCTGTAAAAGTCACTTTGGTCAGGGGAGCAACGCGATTTGGTGAGGTCTGGGAAAAAAGGTGCGATCGCTAAATCCTTTCATCAGTAATAAAAATATATTTATACATATTAAGTAGTAAATTGTAAATGAAATTACTTAGTACTCAGATTTGATTTTTAGCGATCGCACCTCGTTTACCGAATCTGACAAAATCGCATTGCTCCCTTGGTCAGTTAGCTATCGCATAAATTGAGTTTTTCTTTTCGCTGATCTTCTCGTGATTCCTAGTCATTAATCTAAAACTATTGAGAATCAGACTGTGAGAAAACTTACGCTATTTAGTGACTTGAGAACTGACCGTGAAAATTCAGGCAGCCGTCCGTCGGCTGCCTCTAACTCTCCCCTAATAATGATTATTATTTTCATCTAAAGTGAGGTTTAATATCCTGAAAGCCCTATGTAGTTTGAGTCTTGGTGTATTTCACCATGATTCAGGCTCGTCAATATTTAGATGCGTTTGCCCTGGTTTCTGCCCACGGCAATTCTCTACGATCAATCATCATGTATATAGATAACCTTAGTATTGAAGAAATACCCAACCTCGAACTTGCGACTAGTGTTCCGATTGTCTATGAGATTAATCAGCAAGGAAAAGTAACAAGTTCTGTAATCATCTAGCCGATCAAAAATTGAGATTCTAGTACTATGTTTGTGAAAGATGAAAATTTAATATTTTGTGGGTTTCATCAGGAAAATTGTTGAGCAAATGGAAAAAATAAGATTTATTAAGTTCTGAAATTTCTCAATTAAGTTTCCTAATTGAGAAAATATATTTAAGAGTCCTAAGCGTTGTCAAATCCTCAAAACTGGTTTGAGTTTTGTGACTAGCTTAACCATGACATCAGTGTTATCTTTTTTAATTACTAAATCCACGAAAAAAGCACGAGTAATTGTTGTGCAACGACTAAATGAGTTTGAACTTGAGGGCAAAAGTATTCACATCTTGATATTTAATTTTAAATGGAGTTCAACAGCTTGATTACAGAACTCAAAATTCTTCTGCCCATTTCAGTGGCGATGACATTGGGACATTCAGTAGACCGAAAACTTTTCCAAAACCCTTATCAGCCCTTAATTTCACCTTGGGAAGATCATCTGCTCAAATCAGCTTCTAATCTACCTTTCAAGGACCTCTGTTTTAGATGGACTTAAAAGCGATCGCTTGTGGTGATGATGGACAGTCCCAACAACGCCGCCTGAAACCCTTATTATCTCGGCAATTTAAGTCGGGTGAATTCTTAGGGATACAAAAATCTGGATAAGAGGGATCACAGTTATTCTGTTGCTGCCCTTGAGTTGGTTGCAAAGTTGTCTTTCGGGTAGCTCTGTGGCGGAAGTCCCAAGGCATTACGGGATTAGCCAAATGGCATTAAGAAAACGTGAAACCTGGTCTGGCCAGGGTGTTGGGGTAGGGTGTAGTGTTAATAAACATTCATTTTTTAGGGGTGAAACAGAGGGGGAGCTACGCGAAAAAGTGAGATCGAGGTTTAATTCTCAATTATCTAGCTAGATTCTCAATAAAACCAGCCATTTCATTGCGATGCCTGCGGCGGGCTACGCCTACGCACTATTAAACAGGTGATTTATACCCCTAATTTTTAGCACCTCACTTTGGAGCGTTGCTCCCAAACAGACGTTACTTCTTCATTCCCTACATCCCACACCCCAAAACCAGTAATATCAATGATTTCCGCTTATCTTAGTGCCATTCAACTCTTACCCAACTGCGTCATAAATTAGCTTCTGTACTAGAAAATATTACACCAGAGGTGATTGTTTCTCTTACCTCTTACGACTTTATTCTTGAAGCTTTATTTAACGCAGCTTCATAAAAAATTGGTATAATACCTAACTAGTCACAAGCAAGCAAAAACAGATTGCATAATTATCATTTTTCCCATCAGCAAAAACCTGAGTTTTTGTGGGTGCTTGTGCTGGTTGGAGGTGGTTCGATATTTTGGCCAGCAAATTTGAGTAGGTTAGCAAAGATAACTGTCTGATTGCCACCTAAAATTGGCTGCCAATCTTTAGGTGCTTTATTAATATAAGATTCCCGATCGGAATCTAAAAGTCCATAAAATACCTCGGCTACAATCCGACCACCTACCCAACCTAGCTGAGTTTTAGCACCAACACCATTTAGTAAGTCTACTTCGGAAAAACTTTTTCCCACACCAAAGCGATCTACTAAAGGAGCTTGACCCTCAGCTAAGATGTAAAACCAGAGTGGGGTGTCGTTTTGCAGACTCTCAGCAATTGGCTCAAACTTGAACAGTGCATCGCCTGCCGAATTTTCACCCGCTGGTTGTCTCACACTGAGTTGATCTGATGTGAGAGGAATAGCCTGAGTAAAACCTTTGTTCTGTAAAGCTTTGACAATCTGTTGCCCACCTTGTACTCTGTAGTTGTTGCCTCGCAATAAATTAAGCAGTGCTAGGGATGGACGTGGTGGTACTACTTTCGTGTCTGGTAAGGTGTCAGGGCTGATCGCATCTTTAACTTCTTTAATAACCCCCCCAACATTCTGGCTGGTTGGCAATACAGGAGACGGTAAAACGCCAAGTGGGTCAACCAAGTTGGAATCAATTTTGTAAGCTAGTTGTAAGCGTACTTCTGGTCTTTCTGTTTTATCAGCAGGCTCGTCACGAGGTTCATTAGGCAACACTCCTGGGTCTGTAAACGGGAAAAAGCGCGCCCAATTATCAATGACATGATGACTCGGTAGTGGCTCGAATCCTAATAAACTGTCATTGTCTGGGTTGCAACTTTCACTATCCGGGAAAATGCTAAATCTTTTATCTTTGTTGAGGCGATAACCAAAACGTACTCCAGAATGTCCAAAGCGGTAAGCTGCTACTACAAATTCGCGGGGTAAATTCTCGCGTTTGTCTTCTGTGTAAAGAGCATAGTTTTGGGCGCGCTGGTCACGAGTTTTGTCTTTTAGACCTTCTAGAACATCTGCGTTAACAATGCGCGGCAAAAAGTCTTCTATCACTATCTTTTGATAAACCCAGCGTACTTCGTTTCGTGCTGCTTCAAACAAAGCAGTACCCGTCAGTTTCTGATCGTCTTGCAGTCTCCGATTATTTTGTTTGAGCTTTGCTACTACTGCATTATGATACTTGACAAAAGACAATTGAATTTGACTGATGATCGAGTTTTCATCATTACGTTTGTCACCAACAATCGCGCGACCATTGGGGCTACGCAGTAAATCTTGATCTGCCTGATTTTTAAAGTCTTCAACTAGCTTTGTATTACTGACGGTAGGTTGAACCTGATTTTCAGTACCATTTTTATATAAAAGACTAGCTCCATCCTCAGCGTACATAAAAGGTTGAGCATCAGGACCGTCACCGTATAAGGAATCCAAATCAAAGCGTGGAGTTCGTAAATTACTTGGCAAACGATCTTGAGAACCAATATCTACTGGGTTTAAAGATGATGTGTTATCAAAGGTTAGATCGTGATCGATGAATTGACCAAAGTATGTATAACCTGCTGGTAACAGCAAATTTTCTTCAGGATCAGGACCATCTTTCACGGTATCAAGCTCTGACTTTATGCTGTTGGCAAGTTTTAGTAGTTCATGGGTCGGATAGCTTTTTGCTCTTAAAGACAGTAAATGTGTAAATGCTTGTTCTCGTGTGCCGACGGAACCGTGACCAAATCCACTCATATAATGCTCCTTAATTAAGGTAAAGTTAATTGATTGAATGACTATTGCGTTAAAGCAATCTGCACTTTAGATTTCGATAAAATTATCAAAAGAAAGTGATTTTGACAGCTTTGACATTTTTGTAAGCAGAGATGGCATAGCCTAGTTGTCAAATTAATGTCGGCTAGGATGTATCCCTGTCTATCATCAGATTTCCTCCTTATAGATTTGTTTACTTTCTGAAAGCTTTTTATCACTCTTTAGGAAGAGACCAGAGTTTGATGGTTTTGTCGGCACTGCTGCTGGCTATCATGTTTCCATGCGGTCTGAAAACTACTGACCGCACGCCTCGCTCATGCCCGATCAAATTCTCCAAGAGTTTGCCTTTAGGCAATCCCCATAACTTGATAGTGCTATCATTGCTACCACTAGCTAATCTCTTGCCATCGGGACTGAAAGCCACTGACCACACAACTCCTGAATGTCCATTTAGGGAGTGCAACAATTTACCAGTGGGCATTTGCCAGAGTTTGACTGTCCTATCAGCACTGCCACTCGCTAAAGTCCGTCCATCAGGGCTAAAAGTCACTGAGCGCACGGCTTGTGAATGAGCATTCAGGGTTTTTAGAACAGCACCATCCATGAGCCGCCAAATTTTGAGTGTCCCACTCTCATTGCCACTAGCTAAGGTCTGCCCATCCGGACTAAAAGCAACAGTTCTTACCCACTTTCCATCCGATAACTGATGAACTTGTACGCCAGTCTGCACGTTCCAGATGCGGATGGTTGTGTCAGCACTACCACTGGCTAACCACTTTCCGTTGGGGCTGATGGCAACGGCTTCTACATCATCTGTATGGCCATCTAGAGTACGAAGCAGTTGCCCCGTCTCTAAATTCCAGAGTTTAATACGGTTATCCCAACTGCCACTAGCGAGCAGCTTGCTATCTGGACTGATAGCAAGGCTTACCACTGCATCGCCGTGTCCTTCTAAAGTATAGAGTAAGGTGTTACTAGGCAGATCCCAAATTTTGATTTTTTTATCGTAACTGCCACTGGCGAGGAAGCGTCCATCAGGGCTGATTGCAAGAGCGTAAACCCAAGTTGAATCTCCTTGGACAGAACGTAAAGGTTGAGTGGTTGCAACAGAGATAGTAGCAACACTAGCGTTTCGGAAGGAAGACAATAGGTTAGCACAACTGCTACTACCAACCAAGATCGTTAGGGTGCTGATTGCGAATGCTGCTGAAGATTTCCAGGTAATTTGTTTCGATCTCATAACAGGACATTCCTTGTGCGAGTGGGAGAATAATCTGATTTGCACCCACTGCGTAACGGTGTCGGAGACTAGCGGTACTATAGAGTAATTTTTTCTGGAATTTGAGATGAGAACGCTTTTCCTTTGGCTTTTTGTTGTTTATTCCGATATTCAAGCCAGCGTCGCATCAGAAATAAAAGAGTTGTCGTGACAATCCCTACTAGCCCAATCGGGGTTAAATAGCTCCAATGATCTAACATTTTGTCCCAAACGTGCCAAGTGAGCAGGAACATAGCTAAGTAAGTCAGGGTATGTAATCGCTTCCAATTTTTTTTCAGTCTTTTGACACTCCAGTCATTAGAAGTAATTGCCAATAGGGTAAAAATTATAAAGGTAGATACACCTTGGATATAAATCCAATAGGTATTGGGATCTAAAAAATCAAGGTCTCTCTTTTTCACTAAGAGGAAACCGTGAAGCAAAGCCAAGCAGAAAGCCAGAATACCGATAATTCGTCGATATTTCAACAGCCATTTGGGAAGGTTCGCTTGTTTAGTTTGAGGAAAAATAATTCTGAGATTCGTGGGCATTAAGGTGAGAATATAAGCTCCTAAAGCTATAAATCCCAAGCTGTTTTCTAACGGTGCTGTATCGATTGCTGCCATGACTAATCCTCCTTAATTTTTCAAGAAAAGCCACTTTTTTATAAGCTAAATATTTCCTACTGGTATATTTATCTAACTCCACTGCTAACTAAGTTAAAGCCTGAGATTTACTGACTCATTTTTGACTTGTGACTACTTTTGTTATGACTTTTATCATCTAAGAATTGAACAGTCGTCATGAGAGGATGTTTGTAAAGCCTGGGTATTTCTGTAGAACTATCTACGCCTAGTTAGATATTTATGCAGTTTTGCAAAAACTGGGGTCAAATTTGTAGGGCAGCAGAAGCGGATTTGCCAGAATCAGGGTAAACGCTTCAGTAATCCTAGCGCGATCTTCTGAGAGAGAATCTCGCGCTTCAATTTCTGCTGCAGTTGCACTCAAAGTCTTTTGAGAACTCCACAGAATGATTGATCTAGGTTATGGGGGGCAATTGTTGGCTCAAAAAGAATTGGGATGGGATAGAAATATTATCCGTAAAGGAATCAAAGAATAAACAACTGGGATTACTTATATAGATAATTATTCTTTATAAAGGGCGCTGGAAGGCAGAAGAACACTTACCAAACCTTTTGGAAGATATTAAGAAACTGGTTGATTCTCACTCGCCAAACTGATCCAAGTTTTAAAAGTCAGAGATTGTATACACGCTTCACAGCCTCTGAAGTACGAAAGCTATTAATTTGACAAGTTTGGTTACAGTATTGACCAGTTACCAACTGAAGAAACAATTCGTGTGAAATTAAACTATTTAGGTTATCGACTCAAACGAGTAGCAAAAGTTTTACTTCAAAAAAAATACCAGAAACTGACGCAATTTTTGAACAACTAGCACTCTTTTAATGAATCAGCTTTAAATGATAAGAGTATTTTACGTCTTAGTCTTGATGCCAAAGGCCGTGTGGATATTGGTTCATTTGATCGAGGAGGCAGAAACCGAGCTTTAACTAAGACTGAACGGTACTAGTGTTGCAGTTGCAGACAATTACACTTTAGTAACAAACAATACTCGTCACTACAGATGTATTTCTAATTTACAGTTGGAAAACTGGATTTTATCTTAAAAATATTAAGTATTTTACACTTTTGACTTAACTGCTTGCTGTGATGCTTGTAAAGTCTGAGGCAAACTCCAGTCGGGACGCAAGCTAGCGGCGTTGCGTAAATAAATATGATGAATTGAGGCGGAGGTTGGCAGATAAGCGTGAATTAAGAAGCGAATACAGCGCTGTAAGCTGCCTTCTACGTGCATTTGCTGCACATCCAACATAGCCACATTATCCCAACCAGAACGCGCTCTTGCGATCGCAGCTGGAAAAACTGCATCCAAATCGCGTGTCACTGAAAAAGTCACACTAATGATGTCCCTCTGCTGAAATTGATTCCGGTTTTCCAGTTCATCTAGTAGTTCTGTAACCACCTCTCGGATTGTCTCAACAGTATTTTCTGAAGCGGTTGTTGCTCCGCGAATAGCCCGCATTTGCCAGTCCACGCCAAAATCCTCCTTAAAACACAAAAGTGAGGAGTTAGGAGTTGAGAATGAGAAGTTAAGATTTTTAACTCATAACTTTTCATTCATAACCAAAGGCAGAGCATCTCCGGCTCCGCTCCTAACTCATATTAGGGTCGATATAACCACAGAGGTAAACCACTAGTAGACATTTCAAATTCGAGCCAATCAATACCAGCCCTAATTCCTGATGAAAATTGACGACTTCCGGGTAGAAAGCGGCTCAATAAAGGTTTACGCTCTTCTAGGGTATAGCAGAGAGTTTTTTCTGGATCGAGACCAACCAGTTCTGCTGTCCAACGACGGGCATCTTCTTCTGTGCCCAGGCGGTCTACAACACCCAAGGCTAGAGCTTGCTGTCCAGTAAAAATCCGGCCATCGGCGAAACTTTTCACAGTTTCTACCGTTAAAGAACGGCCCTCAGCTACTGTTTGGACAAACTGCTGATAACTTGTGTCAATCAACTCTTGCAGGATATTTTCTTCTGGTTGAGTCAGTTCCCGGTCAAAAGCCAAAATGTCCTTGTAAGGGCCAGACTTAATTACCTGGAAGGAAACACCGATTTTTTCTAGCAAGCGTTCCAAGTTATTTCCACGCAGAATCACACCAATGCTACCCGTAATCGTACCTGGGTTGGCGACGATGTGTTCGGCTCCCATGCCGATGTAGACTCCTCCAGAAGCCGAAATATTGCCAAAGCTAGCGACGATTTTGATTTTTTCGCGCAAACGCTTCAGGGCACTGTAGATTTCTTGAGAATCTCCGACTGTACCGCCAGGACTATCGATACGTAGCAATAATGCCGGAAACTTTTTTTCTTCTACAGTTTTCAGGGCTTCTAGGACGCGTTTGCGAGTAGCACCGGCGATCGCACCAGTAATTTCAATCCGCGCAATTTGTTTTCTAAACTTGGGCTTAAACGGCCAAACCATGAGCTCTCAACATGCCTCGTAATAAATTCAATATAAGATGCCCAACGGTCAGACGACCTGCTTTCCTCTGTTAAGAAACATGAGCAGGCATTGTACTCATCAGGATTTTAAGGAAATTTTTATATTTTTCAGTGAGTTTTATTTGATATTCTCAATTAAAGCTAATCAAATCCTTAAAGATTGCAGCTAGCACAAAATGCCAAATTCTAGTTTAGCGTTAACGTGATGATTTAGAAAGGCTATTTTAGCTATTTTGCCAAATTCAAAGTTCTCAATGCCTTGTTATTCTGGCTTTTTGAATGTTTGAGGACTGGTTTACTATGGTCGCGCACGTTTACTAGTTGTCAGTAATTAATAACTAATAACTAATGAATATATAAATATTTAATCAATCACTTCGACAGTTAATTTAATTAATAAAAATCCATTCAGCAACACTAATCTCTAGTTAAGTTAAGATCAGTAGTACTTTCACTCTTGGAAATATTACTTTTTCCTGTCTTCTACAGCCTAATAATCTCCTGATGAAGCTATTTTTGCTACTTAAGAATCTATCCGTAAAATTTGATATCGGTAGTAGACAAACATATCAAACAGTGCCCCAACGAAACTACAGGTCAAGCTAATTACAAATAATCCCCGTAGGGGAGTTCCACTACCAAAGGTGGCGAGAAAATGCATAATCTCAGTTGCGATCGCCTCGGTTAACTCTTGTAAACCAGGGAAGTGACCAATCAGGGATAGAAAGAGGAATCCGCCGCCAACAAAAAACATGGGAACGACAAAACTAAAAATGATTGTAAGTACTAGGGAGCGGAGAAAGTTAGTAAAAATAGTCATTTAAGACAAACTCCGTGAGTAGAGATGACAAAAGCAAGATAGCGGTTTGTCATTTTCTAGAATACGGGCGATCGCTCTTGAGCAGACAATCTGTCAAAAATCTTAAGTTTTCATTAAAATAAACGGCTAGTAGTTACAGCCCATGCTGGGGATAAAAAAAGCGACTTAAATCTACAAAAACCCTGCAAAATGGAGGTTATAGCCAAGGTTACTACTTATTTATTGCTTTGCAGCACGTTTAATAACAGCTTCATTTTCTGAGAGCATCTTTAATATAAGTTAATATTCAGTCTTCTTGGGGAAGTGGGGAGATGAGGGCAGAGGGGCAGGAGAGCAGGGGAGCAGGGGAGAAGTTGCAGTAAGTTTTTCCTCTTTGCCCCTTTGCACCTCTGCCTCTTATGCCCAATGCCCAATGCCCCATTCCCCATTCCCCATTCCCATGACTTCCGCTATTCTTAAGGCAGTTACGAGTTAGCTAGAGAACATTGAACCAGACTACATCCAAATCCAGTTTAGAGGAATGGAGTCAGCGGCTGCTGGCGGCAATTTTTCTGGGTGGGCAAGTACTAGTTCACCTATTGAGGGGCAAAATCCATCGGCGCAACACCTTAGAACAAATGGCAGCAGTTGGGCCAGATTCTTTATTTATTGCCCTATTAACGGCTATTTTCGTTGGCGCGGTGTTTACCATTCAGGTAGCGCGGGAATTTATCAACTTTGGCGCCGGAAACGTTATCGGCGGAGTGCTTTCTCTAGCTTTGACACGAGAACTCTCTCCCGTGTTAACAGCAGTGGTTTTGGCAGGACGAGTCGGTTCTGCCTTTGCAGCAGAAATCGGTACCATGCGAGTCTCAGAACAAATCGATGCCATGTTGATGTTAAGAACAGATCCAATCGATTATCTAGTTATCCCCCGCGTCCTTGCTTGCTGTTTAATGCTACCAATTTTAACCCTTCTGTCTTTGGTGACAGGGATGTTCGGAGGATTCATCATTGCGACAAATATCTACAACCTATCTGATACGGTATTTTTAGACTCAGCCCGTAACTTTCTTGGTCTCTGGGATATTTTTAGCGCCATGATTAAAGCCTGTTGTTTTGGCATTTTAATTGCTGTAATTGGTTGCAGTTGGGGGTTGACGACAACAGGAGGTGCAAAAGGTGTAGGACAGTCAACTACAACTGCTGTTGTGACTGCCTTGCTGATTATATTTGTTAGCAACTTCTTTCTTTCTTGGTTAATGTTTCAGGGGACTGGTAGTGCATTCATAGGTCTATAAAACTGATGAGTTAGGAGTGAGGAATCTTAACTCCTAACTCCTGACTCCTAAAATAGGAGAGATGCCTACTAAACAAAGCAGGATTTAAGACTGTGACCAGTTCATTTGCTTCTAACTCCACATCAACTGTGGAACTCAAGCCTAGTTACAATATACCCATAGTGTTGGTGATTGCCGCGATTCCACTACTGTTGGTACAACCGTGGGTAGGCTCTGTTTTCACTCTGTTTGGTTTGTTTCTCATGTTTCAGGCGTTAACGCTGCGTTTGCAATTTACCGCTACCGACTTAGATATTTACAGAGGCGAAAAATTGATTCGGCGCTTTCCCTACCAGGAATGGCAAAACTGGCGGATATTTTGGAATAGAGTCCCTATCTTGTTTTACTTTAAAGAAATTAAAAGTATTCACTTTTTGCCGATTTTATTTGACCCCAACACCTTGAAAACTTGCTTAGAACAACGTTGTCCGCGTATTTAGTGCTGAGTTCTGAGTCATTTTGATATAGACTCAGAACTCAGCACTCATGCTCAGGACTTTTATAGCAGGTCAATTGTAATATTTCTGAAAGCTATTTATTCGCGTCATAGGAATTACACTATTGTTTATGAACCCAGAGGCATCTCAAACCCCAGAACCAATTGATGAGCGGTTGACAGAAAAACCAGAAGAGAACAATGTAGTTGAACATCCAGTTGATCCATCAGTTGAGTCAGTGGTAGACACAAAAGCCATTAGCTCATCAGAGGACTACACAACTTTTGAGCCACTCATTTCCAATGCAGAAGTGGTAGATTCTACAGTAGAGCTAACAGAAAATTCAAATGGCGAGTTTGTCGCGCAGTTAGAAGCGGAAAATGTCGCCCTGGGGTCTGAAATAGGATCGGGAAATCATTCATTATATGTAGAAGCAGAGCAGCGAGTGGCAGAGTTGCAAAGTGCCCAAGCAGCTCTCAAGTCAGAAATAGCCAAGCTGCAAGCTTCTTACGAAAAGCTTCAGACACAGGTGAGTGAAACTCAAACCTCACTGGGGCGACTCGTGCAAGAGTCGCTAGTGCAATTAGAACAACGCAAACAAACCCTGCAAATTTCTGTAGAACAATTAGAACGCCGTCAAGAACGTATCCGCAATGAGATGCGAACTACTTTTGCTGGTACATCCCAAGACTTGGCAATTCGGGTACAGGGTTTTAAGGACTATCTCACAGGTAGTTTACAGGATTTGGCTTCTGCCGCCGAGCAGTTGCAACTAACGCCAAGTGTGGTGGAACGAGAAAAACCATCTGTAAAAGAGGCTAAACCAACTGAACCCCAACCTGGAATACCCCAATTTGCCCAACAGCAGTTTCAAGATACTACAAAGCAAATTCGCCGCCTAATTGACCAATACCGCAATAAACCAGATTACTACGGCCCACCGTGGCAACTACGCCGTACCTTTGAACCAATCCACGCTGAACGAATCTCCAACTGGTTTTTTACCCAAGGAGGAAGGGGTGGTTTGCGGACAATGGGTAGCCGCTTACAAAATATTCTGATTGCCTCAGCTGCAATTTCGATATTACACAAGCTGTATGGCGATCGCGTCCGTACTTTAGTCTTAGCTAATACGCCAGAGCGATTAGGTGAATGGCGGCGCGGCTTGCAAGATTGTCTAGGAATCGGTCGCCCAGATTTCGGCCCAGACCGGGGTGTGGTATTATTTGAGGCATCTGATGCTCTCGCTCAAAAAGCAGACCGATTGACGAAAGCCAATCAATTGCCTTTAATTATTATTGACGATTCAGAAGAGCAAATCAGTCTATCACTGCTGCAATTTCCACTGTGGTTAGCCTTTGCTCCTGACCCCAAAATAGTGAGAAACTATGATGATGACTTTTAAATGAGTCATTAGTTATTGGTCATTGGTCAAGAGTAATACCTCTTGACTTTTTTAAATTTTGAATTTTGAATTGTATTATGGCTATTTGGTTAACTCTGTGCGGGGCAATTGTAGTTATAGCTTACCTGCTGGGTTCTTTTCCCACTGGCTACATCGCTGTGAAGCAGTTAAAAGGTATTGATATTCGGGCGGTTGGTTCAGGTTCCACTGGCGCAACTAATGTACTAAGAACCTTGGGGAAAGGCCCAGGAGCATTGGTTTTAGTACTTGATTCCTTAAAGGGAGTATTAGCGATCGCTCTAGTTTATTGGTTGTTCAACTTTGAACCAATTCAAAATTATATCCCTCCAACGGTAGATGTACAACTGTGGCAGGCGTGGGTAGTAACAATATCTGGGTTAGCTGCTATTCTGGGACATAGTAAATCAATTTTTTTGGGCTTTACCGGTGGTAAATCTGTTGCCATCAGCTTGGGGATTTTGTTGGCAATGAGTTTGCAGGTAGGTTTAGCAACAGCAAGTGTGTTTGCTGTCGTTATGGCAATATCGCGGATTGTTTCTTTAAGTTCAATTGCAGGTGCGATCGCAGTTTCCATTTTCATGGCACTTTTGCATCAACCTTTACCCTATATTCTGTTTGGGATTGGCGGTGGGTTGTATGTGATTTTACGCCATCGCACTAATATTGAACGACTATTTGCGGGAACGGAGCCAAAAATTGGGCAACCTGTAGCGACAGAACCCGAACAAACTGCATGATAGGTAAGCGAGAGCAAACTCAAAACTCTTCTCTCACAAGGGGAGAGCTTCTTCCAGAATTAGTATCTATATTGATGTTTTAGGATTATGACCGAACGTTGCCTTTAATTAAACGGTGGAAAAGGCGGCAAGGCCAGAAAAAAGCTCCACAAATACTGACTGAGGCGATGGCGGCCACAACTCGCCAACTTGAACTAAACTCAGTTTCAGACTCTGAAGGATGAGCTTGTGTATTTTTAGCTAATTCTGGCATTGAATGAGATAGCTGACTGGCTGTACTCACCCCTTCAATCGCTGCTCCAATTAGATAAGCTACTAGGGCAATTACTAGCCAGTTATTCATAATATTCCACTGTTTGAACTCTGAGCGTATGATTGGCAACGAGCAATCATTTGATTTTTAGGACTAATGATTGCCACCTTGGCCTAAAGATAATCGACCTTCAGCTGTATCACGTATTAGGGGCAGTTTAGATTTTATATAAGTATTGAGAGTGCTATCTGTCTGGGCGTCAAGACCTTGCTTTGCTTGTAACTGCTGGAAAAGCAATTGTACTAAAGCGGCATCATCAAACTGGAGCAGGGTGCTAACTTGGGTAGACTCGATTACAGCCCAAAGCTGTTGCATCATTTTCGCTGTTACCATGAGTCTGTAACCTCTTAAGCTTTTCTTTATATTTACACGATTTTGGAATTTATGGTCAGTTTTTATTTGAAGATTTATAAAGATATAGGCTAAAAATGCCTGAGTTTGTTAAGTCAGTATAAGCTATAGCGTTTTTTAAGTGATTGAACTATTACACAACTGTATACACTTTATCTTAGCCGTACCATTTAAAGAAATAAAACTGCCAAAAGGCTTAAATCCTCCCTAACCTTTTTTAGAAGGAGGGAATTATAGCAAGGGTTTTGATCGGCAAAAATGCAGACATACGTAGGCATCAACGCTTTTTTCAACAGTAAATTTCTGTGGCTATCGGGTAATTTTGCTAGAACTTTATTTATTGTAAAACTTTCGCACAAGCTCCTTCCTGACCAGAAGGATCGGGAAAAACTGCTAAAGTGTGATACTCAGGATTATCTGTTTTATATATAACTCGAAAAGTATACAGCTTGTTTTTACCTTGCGCTTCGGTAACAACTGTTAAAAGTGTATTACTAGTGGGAGGAAGTCCAGGAATGTCCAGTTTTTGAATTCGTCTGAGTTGAATTACATTTGCTGCGGAGTTTTTACAATCTTCTGAACTACTATTAGCTTCTTGACCAAACTGCATACATACTGGGCCATCAAAACTTATAGTTACTTGTGATGGGTCATTTAACCAAACTTTTTTAATTACTTCTCCAGCCGGAATAAAACTTAAGTTTGTTCCTTGTTGATACCAAACGTCGATCGTAGGTATTAGTCCCCCTAAACCTTGTGCTTGGCAGGAAAATACGGAACGCAGAACGGCGTTATTAGCTACAACGCGACCTACCAATAAGAACATAGCAACCGAGAAAATTAAGGAAGCTATAGGTATGAAATAAGAACGTTTTGGGGTATTTACTGACAAGTTAATATTCTTTTTCATGGTTGCAAATATCTAAAATTGGTATAAATATTACCCCTTAAAACTGAGTTGGTTGATTAACGTAGATTTCAATATTTGTGCCTGCTGGCAAAAACCAAACATTAGTTTGTTGAGACATTTGAGCGATCGCCTGTTGATTGCGTTGGGCGATTTGGGGAACTACAGAGTTCATACCACCTTCTAAAACAGCAGCTGCAAGGTTGCGTCTGTTCTTAGTGACTAAAATAGGATATGCACTGGTGACGTTACCGTTAGAAGAGCCATCGGGGTTGGGGGTGGGGTTAATTGTTGGATATTGGTATTCACTATCACTACGATTTACTAACTCTGCTGCTTTACCAATACCTCCCAAAACGAATAGTCCTGCATCCATTGAGGCTATAGATGAACTTTGACCAGGAAATTTATTTGCGATTAAAGGTTTACCTTGAGTACCGCGAAGAATAATTGCATTGTTGGGTAAGCTTCGTTCTGTGGGGTTGCCATTATTTTGCGAGATAACTTTGACTATGTTCATCTGCAAAAGACCTTGTTCAGAAAGCGAACCAATTTCAGCTAGGAACTCGGTGTTTGCAGGTAGAGCGACCGTACCATCGGTAGATTTTAGTGCTTCTTTCAATCGGATCACAAATACGTTTTTCGCTTCATCTGCATCACCACCACCACCTGACTTATTACTAGTTTCTCCAAATATTGCTGTCGCCAACACAGCTTTGGCACTACTCCCAACTGCTACAGATTTCTGTCCCTGCGGTTGGGCTTGACTGACCGCAGAATTTTCCGGTTGTGGGGTTTGTGGGGTTTGCTCAGGATCGGGGTTTGGTGTCTCTTGCTGCTGCGGCTGTGTAGTCTTTGCAGGTTCCAAAGTAGCTATATTACTAGTAGGTTGATTGCTAGGATTCACTTGACCGTAGCTACCTAACTTTGCTAACCTTGCCCACTCTTCAAATGGGCTTGGTGGGGGTGGTGGAGTTACATTAACAACCGGTTGAGTATTTGGCTTCGCAACTAGTGGCTGGGGTGATAGCAAAGGTTGAGAAGCAGGTACTCTAATGATGCGCTCAACTGTCACTGTCCGAGGTACGTAAGCTGTTGGTGGGGGTGTTGGGATCACTTTCTGTCTAACTGACGGTTGTTGTAAGGCTACTGTCGGCGTTGATTTGGCAATTCTAAGCTGTTGTTGGGCAGCTTTCACCATCTGTGCTTGTTCACTCAGGGCTAATTTCGTTTTGAGAGTATCTATTTGGCCTTCCATCTGTTGAGATATGGATTCATCAGTGGGCTGCTGTTGCACTGGTGGAGAAACAATAGTTTTTGGCTTTTGATTGCTGCCACTCATCAACTGAGACAAAAACACACCACCCACCAAAACGATCGCTAAGGTAGCAGCCCCCACCAAGCCTAACTTGGCAAAGGGATTAGATGAGAGTGCTTGCTTGGTCTGAACTTCTTGTGGAAGAGATAGCGACTCTGGCGGCGTTGCAGAGTCTTCCGATCCTTGAGTATCACCAGAAGAAGATTCTTCTTCAAAGCCGACCAACCTTGACATCCGTGATTCCCAATCTACAGATTCTACTTCTGGTTGGCGATCGTCGGTGGTAAGAGTAAATCCATTTTGGGGAGGCGTTTGGGCAGGAATTGAGTATCGGGTCATGGTAGAGCCTAGTTTGGATTTCCAGAACAATTATTATCTTTAATTTCACATATATTATAAATTTCTAATCTGGCTTCCCCAAGGCGGTAAGCTGCAAACTGCGACGGTAGTGCTGCATTTGGTAGTGAAGTTGCAGGTTGATCTATTGCTCTAACTAAAATTTGTTTATTAAAGGAAACTGATTTCCCTAATTTATCATAACTGTTAAAAATTAATTGATTGGCAAGTATCTCTACTTTCCACTTTCCATTACTTATTTCTTGAGGTTGAGAAACTTTTTGGATTACTAAGACATTCTCCGCTCCTCGATTAACATTTTCAAATTGGCTATCTGGATTTAAATTAGTAATTTGTGACTTAAGTTTTTGTTTAAAATCATCAGCTACTAGTTGGGAGGTAATTTCCCAGATTTGTGTTGGTGGCTGCTGTTGTGACCAGGTAAGCATTAAACTCATAGTTTCACCCACAAAGCGCCGAATAGTCTCTGGTTGTCGCTCTAAATTGGGTTGCGGGTCTACCGTTATAGCATGACCATCAACAAGTTGCACTAAACTTTGAGGTGTGAGTTGTCGACCTAACTGTTGTAACATAGACCAGTGAAATATTAGTAACAGTAAGGTAAATAGATGTAAACCAAACGTTCCTACTGCCAACAGGGGTAAAGGGCTATTTTTTTTATTTTCTGGTTTGAGTAATTGCATTAATAATCGATCGTATAAATTGAACTATCTTCATGTAAAAAATCGATTATCTGATAAAACTATCAGATGTTTGTCCAGTTCCGCATTGTTGTGATTGATTTTTGTTCGGGTTGTAGTCATCTAGCAAACATAAATTCCGAATTTCATAAATTTCTAGTCTATCAGCGCGGACACTATAAATTGCTTTTTGCACATCGGTGCTATTGTCGGCTTGGGGATTAGCGAAATAATCTGCTGCACGTACAAGTAAATCTTTATTAAAAGGAGTTATAAGTTTTGCACCACCAACTCGATTTTTTTGAACTAAGTCCGCTACCATACCCACTTGCCACTTCCCTGGTGCAATTTGTTTTGGCGGATAAACTCTTTTAATTACTAGTTGTGAAATCATCGCTTGGTTGGGATTTTCAGAGAAAACTTCTGGCGGTGTTATTTCTGCAACTGTGCTTAAGAAACCTTTGCGAAAGTCTTCTGACAAGGCAAAACTAGCTACCCAACTGCTGGTAGTAATTTTTTGGCTACTACCTTGAGGTGTGTTAATCAGTATTCCTAAATCGGATTTGGGGTTTGCGACTTCTTCAATAGTTTGTGGTGGTAAGGTTCCAGACCAACTAAACATTGATATCATCGTTTTGCTGATAAATTGGCGAATTGCTTCTGGTTCTCTTGCTAAATCATCAATATTAGCTACTGGTTTACCATCGATTAATTGCACAAAGTTGGGAGGTTTTCTCAGACTGAGTTGGCGAATATTTAGCCCTTGTAATAAGAATAAAAATAAAACTAATATATGTAAACTAAAGGTTGCGATCGCAAAAAGCGTCAAAACACTTCCCGTTCTTTGTCTTTTTTCTAGTAAACGCACCATTTACTCACCTCCTTTTGCAAAAACTTCAGCTATTATATATGATGTTTTGCATATACTTACTAGTTACAACACTTACATTTATTCATTTTTAATTTTTAATTTTCTATATCCTTTCTTTTACTAAAGAAGCCGTACTGCTGATAGCACTGAAGACCGCAAAACCACCAGCAGCAGCCACAAGTAAAGATAAAATTGGTGCTAAAATCCCCAGAAAAATTATGAACCACATTAAATCTGGATCGACATTAGCATTTTGACCTGGGCCATTGACAATCACTGCGGCAGTCAGCACAGCAATAATATTGAATGAAATTTTAGCGATTCCAATAGATAAAAAGCCGGTCAGCCATGCAAAAATTGGTTTACCAGCTACAGGTAGCAAAGATCCACCTACAGCAATTGGCCCTAAAACTGCTATTAACAACATAGTAGCTTCTATCAAATTTTGGAAGGCATATTGTAAGGAAACTAAAAAGTTTTTGATGCTCGTTTGGACTGTAGAACCTAACAGAGAATTAAAAGAAGTTTCTGATACAATGCCAGTCCCATATCTGATATTATCTACTTTAGTTTGTAGTCTATTTATCCAATTTTTATTTCCATAAATATTTCTATATTTCTGCCAGAGAACCTTAATTTTTTCAGCAGCATTAACAAAACATTGACTTTGTTGTTCACCAGTAAGAGATTGACAAGGACGTAGTAAAGAACCAGCTACTTCTTCAGCAACACTCATATTCAGTGCTTGCTGATATATTTTATCTGCATCTGCTGAAACCACTACTTGCTGATTCACAGTGTTTAAAACATTCCGTACTCCCAATGTCAGATTAGACAGTATACTTCCATTGCCTGAATTACTTAAGAGTACTACCACAATAAAAGGCCAAATTAAAGCTGATATGGGACGGGTGTATTCGTAGGATATTAAGTCTTTAAGGAATTGTATCATAAAAAACAACAAGGTTCCTACAGCAAAAAAAATACCCAGATTTGTCAGCGCTCCATACAAGTTATTACTGGTGTTATTTTGTAATAAATCCAGCCATTGTTTGTCCCAACCTTCGGCAATACTTTGGGAAGTTGCGGCACCATTATCGATAACCTGATCGATGCCTACTTGGGCAAAAATTAGTTTAATAGCAAGTTGCATTTTGAATTGATGGGCTATTTTTTTAGATTTTGCCAGGTGCGTTAGGAAAATAACCCACCATACTAAGCTTTTTTAGATTTCCTGTTGCTTTTTCAGAAGTTAAAGGATTTTAAAATTGTCTAAAATATTAGAGGTTTTTTATTAAAATCCTACTTATTAACTTGTCTGCCAAACAAATCTAGTTGAGAAGTCGCTCGTAAAAGTCGCGCTGCTTCTGTAGATGTTTCTACTCTCCGAGCGCGATTCGCCTCTTCTGACTGCTGAGAAATGTTTGCTAAATTTAAGTTGGAATATTGTAAAGCCTGATTATTTTGTAATGTCTGACCAAATGTTTCAGCTACAATTTTTATTTGTTCCTGTTGAATTTTCATCATTTGCACTTGACTAACACCTAGCAATTCTGCTAATCCAGAAATAGCATTTGCTTCTGGAGTTGCAGCTTTACCTGCATTAGTAATACCAGACTTGATTTGATTGATAAATGTATTATTACTATCCTGTATATCCTGAGCAAATCCCTCAATATCTTCCAGAGATTTTTCTGTATTTTCTAACTTTACTTTTGTCCTAGTTTGTCCATTTTTACCGAGAACACCTACCGCTACTCCACGGGTAATTATACGATTAAGTTCATTACTAATTAAATTTCCCCGTACTGCTGCATTATTCTCAAAGCGACTTGATTTAGCATCTGAATTATAAGAGTAGTTAATTGAATCATCACGAATTTTTTGTCCCGCAGCAACGGGGTTAGGTATCTTCAAATCTCCCTTGGCACTCTCAATAGCAATTTGACTCTGACTTTGTTCTAAAGGGTTTAAGGTATACTTCAAGTTATTATGTTGAAAGTAATCTTGCATATCTTGGGAATATGATTGAAAGTCAGTCCAAACCTGACCTAATCCGCCTGTCTGAATTTGTGCGATCGCTGGTAGTATTCCCAGAGATAGCAAGGTAAAAGTAAAAATGATAGTTTTTCGCATATATCTGTGCCTGAAAAAGGTAGACTACATTATATAGTGAGGTAAAAATTTAGCTTTTGAACCGTGCTGATTTTGGATTTTGGATAATAGAATTAGTTTTTCGGTTAAATCCCCGACGCTATTCTAAAATCTAAAATTCCTAAGCTACAACCCAAGAATGGGTGCAGGAAATCTAAAAGACGTTGGTAATTTGCTAATGCTACACTATCAGAAATTTAAAATCCAAAATGGTTTGACTCACTATTAACTACTTACATAACTCAATTAACTACTACGTAGAGTAGCCACTAATTGACGCGCAAACGCAGAAATTGCTTCATATTTATCACTGTGAAGTTGCATCATTTTGCTACGTGCAGTTTGTTCAGAGGGGTTATTCGCAACTGCTGCCAATTGTTCGTAACCTGGATAGTAACGGCAGAATGTATAAATACCGTTATCATCTAGCAGCCATTGGCTATAAACGCCTTCTTTGCGGGGAAAAAAGCTTTCTGAGGCATTACGAGAAATAACTTGGCGGGGATATTTCAAGATGTCTGCAAAACTATCTACTGCAACTGGCTGGATGCGTCCAATCAACCGTGTTGTCAGGTTTTGCAATATTTTCGATGCAGCTTTAGATTTGGCAATGGTGTCAGGATCTTGTCCTGATAAAATAACTCTGATACCGGCTTTAGCACCGTTAGCACAAATTCTACCAACTAAGTCGGAAATTTGCTCAAACTCAAATAAAATTGGTGCTTCGTCGATAAAGAATATGGAAGCTGGACTACTTAATGCGCGTCGGAGTGCGGCTGAATAGGCACTTAAGGATAGTACGGCTGCATCTTCACTATCTGATAAGTTTCTGAGAGCAAAAACTAAAAGCTGTGCATCGGTAGGAAAGCTAGATGGTGCAGAAATAGCTTGTCCTACGCGGCTAGAAAGCCAAAAGCGTAAGCGCAACTGAATTTGGCTGAGAGCGTCTTCTACTCTGCCAGTTAAAGAACTTAGCTGCAAGTGTTCTGGCGAGCAGAAAAAGAGAAAATCTTTTAAAGTGGGGGTTTTCTGCCAAGCAAGAGTGCCAAATCCTCCCTCCATAGCCTGTTTATATCGCTCTTTGATACCCTCATCTCTAAAGAAGGCTTCTAAAGCGAGGTTGAGCAGCGATCGCACGGTTTGCGATAAGATTTGACTTTCAGTGGACGATCCTAAAACCATTGTCATTAACGCTGATTCGAGGAAGGCGGTATAATCATTAAAGCGATCGCGCTGTTGTTCTGCTTCTAGCGATCGTAAATCTGGCTGTTCAAATAAGTTATTCGATTGTTTGGAGATATCAAAATAGGCTCCATTCCCCTCCATAAACTCTGTATAGTCAGTGAAAGTAGATGTTCCATCAGGTTTGGGGAAATCTAACGCCACAACCGGAATCCCATGCGCTAAAGCCTGAGTTAAAATCCCTGATACCAACACCGATTTACCAGCACGAGTTGTAGCAAACAAAGCTAAATTTTTGTGTTGATTAAATAAATCTAAATGTATTGGTGTTCCACCTTCTTCAGCAATCAACTCAAAACCTTGTTTGTCACCTTTTTTACTTAAAACTAGAGGCATTAATCCCGGAACTTCACTAGTTAAATATAGCTGGCGACGGTTGAAGGGTGTTGCTAATAAACCCTCCCAAACTATTGGTAGAGTTTGCAGCCAAATTTTCCAGGCATATTCAGTTTCCCTAATTACCTTGGCTGGGCGTTGAAAACAATTTTCAATATATCTTGTCGCCTCATCTAATTTTTCTACAGTTGGACGATGTACTAAAATGGCGACACTCGTATAAATCGGGACTGCACCTTCAAATAACTGTTCTTGTGCTGCTACCGATTTCTTCAACTTTAATTGAGCGTTGACATCAATAGTTTTACTTTTTTCTTGAGCCATGATTGTCGTCATGTTTGACTGCTTCAGCACTCGTTGCAAAGTAGTTTTTACCACTGCTGGATTTGCGGCAGTCAACTCACAAAAAATTTCTGTATCTACTACTGTTTCTCTGGCCAACAGCTCCCATAAATAGCGCAGTTGAGCCGATTTATTGGGCCAACCGCCGGGTTTTTCCAGAAATGACAGCGTGCCAATATAACGATTATTAACATTAACCCAGCGGCGATCAGCACAAGGTACACTGGATTCCATCAGCAAAGTTGTGCCGTGGATATTGTCTAGAAGTAATTTAGTACTAGCTAAATCGGAATTAACTTGTTCGTGTAGTCCTTGTTCATCTAAAGTCATTAACTGGGGAATATCTATTGGCTGCGTATCATTAAACCTTTTCCAGATGTCACTCCAAAGTTCATCAGCAGTCAAAGGTTTGACATCCAATCCCATTTTGTTAGATAAGATTTGTTCCCAGCGAAGAAAACCTTGGTTGTAAGCATTTGTAATCAGGGTTTCAATGCGTTGATTTTCAACTTCTGAAAGATCGCCTTTGAATTTCAACCACCACGATTCAGCTTTGACTAAAAGCTTTTCTATCCAATCATCTGCGTGTTGCGAGTTAGATTCAATGGTGTAAGTGACATAAATCCGCAAAAATTTGGGTTTACGAATTCCAGAAAGAGTCAGCTCTTTAACTCTGGCTCTCTCCGCCATCAATAAATATTTTATGTCTCGCGATGGGGCATTTCTGATTAATGTTGCTAATTCTTTTTGGCGTTCTTTGTCTGAACTAAAAGATCCCAAGTGCAGCGTCATCCTTTCACCGCTAGGAATATCTTTTAATCCGGCTTCAATGTTATTAAAAAGTGTATCAATTTGTTCAGGTCTTAAGGTGGTATGAATTCCCTTACAATCAAAACCAAAAACAAAGCAGAACCGATCTTTTTGAGTACCTTTTGTCAAAAGATAAGCGCCAATATCACGTCCATTCATTGCTACACGCAGCATTGTCGCCAAGTGCAAGGCATCTTCAAATGGTGTTAATCTACTTTCATTTCCGGCGATGCCGACGCTTTGTTTTCCGATTTTTTGCTTCATTGTTAACTTCCAGTAAGCTTTGATAACGAGCAAAGCCTCTTGTCCAAGCGGGAACCCCGATAAATTTACTTAAAAAACTCCAACTCCTACCACCAGTTAAGATCCACCAAGTTCCTATTCCCCAACCAGTAATTAGTACTGTCCACAACCATTTTTGAAACTCTTCTTGAAAAATCCCCCCAAAAATCCCATTGATAATAAAGTAGGAGGCTAAGGCAATTACCGTCCAAGGAAGAATTTGATCGGCAGGAATTGGCCCTAACGAAGGTTGGCTTCCCAGAACTTGATTGACTGGACGAAATTCTTGTTCCCGCTCTTGAGACATTTGAAATATCTAAATTATTTATTAGGGCTAGCGCCAATTACAAAGCCTGTAAGTACATCAGCAACGGTAACAGCAACAACCACTAATAGGGGAGTTCTGGCGATGCTTTGCCAATCTTCATCTTTACGCACTGCGTTAATCACACCAACTAAGGAAATTGCAATATAGAGTAAGTAAATTGCCCGCAACACATTAAATATCAAACTTATTGCTGTGTTGCTATCACCACCATTGGTTGCTGAACCACGGAAGCTGGTTTTGAAAAAGTCTTCAGCTTTACCAAAAAATTGAGCTTGTGCGGGGGCTGCAAACCAGTCTAACCAATACAAACTCAGAACGATCGCTGCTGCTAAAATTTGTAATAATATTAGCGATCGCCTTGGTAAATTCACTTGCTGTCCCATTTGCTGGATGATAACAGCAATTAAACTACCAACAAGTAAACAAAACAGCAGGATAGGACTTTTTAGGCTGATAACGCTAACCAATACAGCACAAGCAATCAAAAAAGGTACAGATTCAAGCAGAATAGTCAGACAGGATTTAAATGCCCGTCTTAACTTGTGAGATTTTTTCGCCGCACTACCAGTTAAAGCTTTGAAAAAGTTTCTCTCGTGAGAACTTTGTCTAAACATTTGCTAATTTTCCTATGGTGTACTATAATTATTACATGTATCAATTTTTACAATCAAACGTGCTTTAACATCATTCATTATTAATCAAATTATAAACCTATAGTAAAGTTTTATATTTTACATTAGTATTCTGAAGTTAAGTTAACATGATATTAAGATTTATCTAAAACTAAATTTCTCTGATTTGAAAAGCTGGATTGCAAATATCGAGATTGAACTGGTAGAGTCTTCTCGACTTTGAGAATTTACTCAATCTTCTCATACAGACAGCCTGGATAAACCAACTTCAAAGCCTTGACTTTCCCTATCTCATAGGTATCTGAGCAAACTGCTATGCTATAAATATTTCAGACTTGTATGTACACCGTAGGCTTGCTCTGAGTGCAGATCAAGGGTATTTTGGCTCTTTAGGGTTCTTCGGAGCGAACATGAGATGAAACAGTATTGAGTCACCGAAATTCAAATACCTGTCTTGAAAAGTTTAGATCGATTGTAGAAAAATGGTAGACGTTCAAATGTACGTTTTACCATTTTCTACATGCCGATTAGATTTGGAACTAGATTACAAACTTAAACACAGTTCCTAGATTAGAACTACCGCCATTCGAGGCAGTACCGTAAAAGGCACCATTTGAGAGCTGAATTAGCGTGGACTCTGGCGTTGCTCCATTAGTACCATTAAAACTAATTAAGCCGGTGATGGTTGCCCCAGTCAGCTGATAAATAACTCCTTTGTTATTTGCCCCACCAGCAGATGCTGTGCCATAGAAGTTACCATTGCTTGCTTTTATGAGTGCAGCCGTTGGGTTGGCCCCATTGGTGCCATTAAAACTAGCAACTAAAACGGGTGTACCGCCACCAACTGGAACCTTGAATATAGCTCCTTTATTGCTGGCTCCACCCAGTTTAGCGGTGCCGTAGAGGAATCCACTAGATTCAATTAATCCAGATTGCGGATTTGCCCCATTGGCGCCACTAAAGCTATATGAAGTCAGTATTCCTGCGGGAGTTAACTTGAACACAACTCCTTTAGCACTTGTTCCACCGGCAGAAGCACTGCCATAGTAGTTTCCATCGGTAGCCAGTTGCAATCTTGCTAATGGAGTTGCTCCATCAGTACCACTGAAGCTTCTAATGGTGGTGAGTGCCCCGGTGGTGGGCGAAACCTTGAATATAGTTCCTTTCTTATTGGCCCCACCTGTAGAGCTTGTCCCCCACAAATTGCCATCAGTACCTGTAATCAGTCGGCCTGCTGGGTTAGCCCCATTAGTGCCTGTGAAATTTGTAAGAGTTGTCAGGGTTGTAAAAGCTGTTTTTGCCAACTTAAACACACTGCCGAGGTCACTTGTACCACCTGTAAAGGTTGCCCCATATAAATTGCCATCGGCTGCTTGGAATAATCTAGCAACTGGATTAGTCCCTTTATTGATTCCAGAGGTTCCGGTGAAGTTTATTAGTGTGGTCAGAGTAGTGAAAGCAGTAGGAGTTAACTTGAATGCAGTTCCTTTGCCAGAAGTGCCACCAGCAGAAGTAGTTCCATAAAGATTGCCATCAGTACCGTTGCCTTTAAGTACACCAGCTCTTGGTGTAGCTCCGTTGGTGCCGTTGAAATTTACAACAGTAGTCAATGTTGCAGCAAAGGCTTGTTGGAAGGGTAGTAGTAGTGAAGAAGCTAAAACAGTCGTCAGAGAAGTTAAAATCAATACCTTATTTTTGCTCTGGCGTTGTTTGTACAGATTAATCTTGTTCATTGAATACCTCAAAAAAAGTTAGTGGAGACGGAATTGTAGCTAGTTCTAACGGATTTTGTGATGGCTGCTACTCATGACTAAATACCAATTTGAAAAACGATCGCTACAAATGTAGGTTAGGAAGCCACGTCTGTAGAAGGGTTTTCCAGCTTTTCTGCGTTTAAGCAAGCTACGCCTAGCCTCTCCCTTTGGATAAAAGGAAGAAACAAGTGGCGTTTGAAGGAGGAAACCCAAGACCCCAACATCTTGTATGTGTTGGGTTTTACTCCGTCATCTACAAGATATTGCTACGACTCAATCTACGTGTTGAGCGCAGTTTTATCTAAAGTTAGTAGAATTTGTCAGCCTAGACACTAGTGAGAAAATGCCTTAAATGTTGGTATAGCCCTATTTGAAAAGGACTCAGAAAGCCTGTTTTACCAACACCACAAAAACCGTACTAGCACTGAGTCAATAACGTGAATGGCACGATTAATGATTTCGTTCGGTAGCATAAAACATTATTTATATTTTTGATGTCGTGAAAAACACAAAAACAGTGAAAAATCCACGATTTTGACAGAATATAGTCACAAAACTCGATTCCGAGCAACCCAGATAGTGTGTTTTTTGTCAAGCAATTAGTAAACTCTATTAAATACTGATTAAAGCCTCTAAAAAATATTAATAAGAAAAACTACATACTTAAATGAAAAATGAAAGGTTTTTATTTTCTTTAAAAAAAGAATAAAAGTGTTTTAAAAGTAGTTTTAAAACAGTGGATATGCTCCTCTTCCCGCTGCCATTAAAACTCTATCTCGAAATGTTGTGAATACTTACGTCAAACCATAATTGGGTGAATACTGTTTTTAGTCTTATCCTCCCTTGTATCCTTTAGGTTTTTAAATGTCTTGACAAAGATATGAAAGTTATACCCCAGGATTATATTTATAATCTTGGGGATTTATTGAGGCGATAATTTTATATCAATAACTCCTGAAAATGTCCTTATTTAGCAACTTTAAGGCATTATTAGCAGTAATAGTCAAGCTTTTAGAAGTTTATCTTATTCAACTATAGATAGTAAATTGAGTACCCTTGAAGTCTATAAGTTGATGGGTATAAATAAATATTCAGATAGTTTGCGATCGCTTTTAGGCATCCACCGATGCTGTCAGGTGAAGCGATCGCAAAGTTTGGCATCAACTATGTTATAATTTTTATCTGTTGAGAAATATTTTCGGTCATGTGACTGACTATATAGACGCCTCTCCGAATCTAAATCTCTACACCCTTTGATTCTGAAGGTGTTTGATGTTATCAGTATTCCAAAAATTGAAATTTTAGTTAGCCGAAATGTATTGCAATACCTCGCGTGATGCTGATACATCCAACTGTCAAAAAAAGGTGCTAAGAAGAACGGACAAGTCTAGTGTGTCACACACGCAGACAACCTACGGATACTACTGGAACTTATGCCCACGGATATAATTACTCGTCCTGAGTCCCTTACAGAAGATTGCTTTTTTACTTACGCCCTTGGGACTGATTTGCACGATCCTAATTCGACAGCCAAATATTTACGCCGAATCAGAAAAGAAGATAAACCATATATCGATATAGCTGTTTCTACCAGACCTGGCTATCGGTTTGAGGTTTGCCTTATCCCTGTTGAAGGGTTCGTTCAAGAAACAATATTGACAAAAGACGGGTTAGCCAAAGCTTTAGCGATTATTTGTGCCGTATCTAGTAAAGCTAGGAAACGATTCCCTTCAGGAAATGGACAAGAAATAGTCCGGTGTCAATTTAGTAACTTAGCTGATGCAGTCGCTGTAGCGAATAGACTATCTGCATTACCCTCTGATATGTATGAAACTCTCGTCAAGCTACCAAATGCTTTGTAATAATATATTGCATCGGCTGGAATATTTATTATTAAAACTGACGCGGGGACATTTTAATGGTAAATAGCTAGATGGACTTGAGACGAAAACTTCAATGGGTCATATTTCATCTGTTGATAAAAAGCTTGTCATACAAGACTTTTAACCTTAATGTACAATTTTGATGTTTTTGTACGCCAACCTATAATTCAAAGTGAGTTTTTTTTATGCCTATAAGTCCTTTGCGTGAAGAACCTCGTAACCAGCGAGCGCCTGTAATTCGTACAAGTAATGAGTTTATTCTCTTGGAATGGCTGAAGTCTACTGGTCGTCTAATCGAGCGCGAACATCAAGAATCTGAGTATCTAACTGAAGTAGAAGAAATTTCCGAAATGATCGACCTTGACGATATCCCTTACGATCATGACGATGATGATGCTGAAATGGATTTGGAAGCCTAGTACCGCAAGGCGGAAGTCAAAAGTCAAAAGTCAAAAGTCAAAAGAAGTGTATTCCGGGCTTTTACGCCATTTGAAATGGTATGTTTATTTCCGCCGTGTTGTACTAGTAGCGTAATTCGTAATTCGTAATTACTATATCGCAAGCGTTCCATTGATTTGGAATGGGTGTTTCATTGACGCCGAAAGGCTAAAATTCCTGACTGATCTAAAAAGTCGGGAATTTTAGTATTAAAATGCGAGTGTGTTTAATTCTTGGACTTAAGTAAGAGATAAAATAATTGTCCATTACTGACTGTAACACCAGCGCGATCGCCTGCTATTTTCCCAGTACCTAAAAAATAATCTACTCTACCTGCACCTTTAATTGCACCTCCGGTATCTTGGTCAAGAACATAGCGACTAACGATGCGCTCCTCCATTTTTCCGGTAGGATTAACAAAGGGAATGGAAGCGCGAATCAACGCTAAAGCACCAGGAGGCATGAGAGATTTATCTGTAGCAATAGAACGCTCTGCTGTTAATGGTACGTTGATAAAACCTTGCGCTGGCTCACCGTGATTTTCTTGAAAAAAAACAAAGCTGGGATCGCGCGGAATATAAATATTTAATTCTTGGGGATGCTTTTGGAAATAGTTAAGAATAATTGGCATAGTTACACCTTGTAGCGGTAATTTGCCATCATTCACTAATTCTCGCCCAATACTTTTGTAGTTATAAGCGGTATTACCCGCATAGCCAATTGCTGTTTGAGTCCCATCGGGAAGTTGAAGTCTCGCCGAACCTTCAATTTGAGCTAGATATGGTTCGAGGCGAAGGCGAAACCAAAACAACTCTAATCCTCGCAATTTCCCTTTTGCACTTTGTAAACCATCTACTCCTTCTAACTCCTCGCGTGTCGGATGAGGTTTAGTCCAAGAGTTGAAATCAGGAGGTAAGCGATAAACAGGATAGCGATATTCGGTTGTGAGGACGCGACTAGCTGCGTAAAGTGGCTCATAATAGGCGGTGAATAAAACGGAACCTTTCTTATCTTTACCGACTGACTGGTAAAGAACAAATTCTCGCAGGATGGCTTGATGTAATTCTGTTGCAGAATTAGTTTTTAATAGGAGTTCGCGGAATCTTTTCAAGCTTTTGATGACGCGATCGCGCGTAATCCCAGCCACCGGATAGTTTTGATAAGCAGCCGCAGCATTAGCTGTTTGCAGATATTGAAGACTGCGAGCGATCGCACCGATCAGTGCCTTTTTGTCTGGTATTTTTCCATAAATTACTTCATCCAAACAAGAGGTATCATTTTGACAACAAGTAATTGGTAGTCTTGGGATTAATGGTAATTTTTGTTTTTGTGGAAATGCATCTTGATTTTCAGCAGTCAAGGACACTGGTAGATCCCACTTTTTTATCTTACATTCTGGCGAAATGAGTTCCTGATGCGTCAAAGATTGCATCCGCACCAGGAAAATTGATAAAATCACAGGTAAACTGATGGCGATAATTTTGTTAAACTTTCCTAACCCAGTAAGTGTCTTTTTCATTAAAATTCAAAATTTTTAAGATTCTCCCACCTCGCTCAAATTCTAAAATCAAAAACCAAAAATTATTTAATTGTTTCACAACACCAAAAGTTTTACCCAATGCCCAATGCCCAATGCCCTATTGCTTATTCATTCATATTACGGTAAGTCGCAACAGCAGAAGGCGATATCCGGTTCAAATATCGGAAGATCCAATACTTAAATATGGTATCCAAAATCACCGGAAATGTAGCGATAAATAAGAAGATAAAATTTCTATCTGCCGGTAATCCCCAATGGCGTGATACTCCTTCTAGAAGTACTTCCCAGCCATGAGGAGAGTGGAATCCTACAAAGATGTCAGTAAACAAAATAATGATAAATGCCTTGGCACTATCACTAAGTCCATAGACAATATTATCAAAGAAATCTTTGAGCACAGCAATAGAAGACTTACTGACTAACAAAAGCCAGATAAAAGCAACCACCGAGAACATATCTGCAAAAACATTTTTGATCGCACCAGAGCTTTCGTGACGAAATTCTTCAGCAAGCTCTTTCGCCTTATTTTTCATTTCAGTCTCTATCTGCTCAGGTAACAGTGGAGGAGCTTTGACAATGAGATTTTCAAACTTGAGCTTTTCTTCAAATGTTTGTAATTTTTCAAAGGCTTCCTCTTCCATTTCAGAATTGAGAAATATCTGCATTTCCTCAGTATTTCTAAATTTCTCAATAATTGGGCCGACTACAAAAGTTTTTGCTATCTGATGCGTTAAAAGTGGTACGATAATTAATAGTAAAAGAAACCTGAGAGATATTATTGTTCTTTTTTGAGTTTGACGAAAATTCTGAATTACTTCTTGTTCCGAATTAGGGTCTAATTCAACTTGCAGACGAGTAATAGTACTTAAAATAGAGCGAGGTAAAACACCCGTTGTATCGGTTTTACTCTTAGCTTTTGGTTTATGATTTAAGTCTTGATTTGATATTTTGGGTGGTAATGTTGGAGTATTAACGAGCAGCGATTTGTCGTCAGATATTACAGAGTTAACTGGCAGACTTGGAGGTTTGACTACTAAAGCGTTAGAAGTTACTCGCTCGGAACTTGTTGTGTATTTAGATAAAACTTGGTCGATATAGTTTAGCTTTTCCAAAACTAAAGAAGGACTTAAATACTCTATACCTGCTTTTTGAGCAGCTTTTTGATTCTCTTCATTTAGAAACCAACGGCTTCCTCTAAACTCCGTCAGCCGCATCCTGGCAATTTTTAATAGCTTGTTGAGGTCTGACTCAAAATAATCCATCACACTGTTACTGTACATGGCTGAGTCAATGTCTATTTTGTTACCATTGAAATGCTTATCTTCTATTTCCTGAATCTTTAATACTGCATCGTAAGCTTGATTTAAAGAACGTTCAGGAGTCTGTAAGTACCATCGATAAGCAGCAAGTAAGAAAGAATAGATTTTTTGGCTAAAAACAGAGTTTTTCATTGCAGACAATCATTCAGCATTATTTAATGACTTATTAACCTTAAGTTAACGCACGAGGTATACTAACAAATCTACAAGGAGAAAGGTTGTGGTTTCTCATTCGGTTTGGATTGTTGGCAGTAGCCGTAGTGGTAAGACGGCTCGCTTGGTAGAGCAATTTTGTAATTGGGTAACATCAGAAACACAATACACTGAATCATTTTATACGAAAAAATCAGGACGTAAAAAAACTGGTGATGTATCTGAATTTTTATATCTTAAACAAACAGAGCCGGGAGTTTTAGTCTTAGCTGCCAATGATGATAATCGTCGAGAATTAGGGGATATAATTGTTACATCTACTTTGGGTAAATATCCGGTTCGTGCCAAGACGCCACTAGGTTTTTTTCAGGATGAAGTTATTTTATTTTGGCCGTTGCTCATTAACTCGTTGAACTTGAAAGCCCAGTTTCCGGTAAGATTGCGACCAGAAACAGAGCAAGAGTTAGCAACCAAACTTTGGCGTCCCCAATTAGACGAAGAAATTTTACGTCTTGCGGGAGTGAATGAATCTCGTTTGGTGCGTCGCATCTTGGACTTATTACAATTAGCAGCTTACAGTGGTATACCTTGCGAAGATATTGCCCAGATTTTGGCCAAGGGTTTTGGGGAAAATACCACAACTTTAGAGCCGGAATTTTTGGCATCTTTGCTACTAGATTGGCGTAATTGGTGTTTAGATAGGGGGTTACTAACTTATGGGATTATTACGGAACTTTATAGTCAGCATTTGTTAAGCGATCGCCATTACCAGCAGCATCTAACTAAACGCTATCAGGCGGTACTGGCGGATGATGTCGATGACTATCCTAGCGTAGCGCGTCTTTTGTTTGAGTTGCTATTAGATCGAGGTGCAGTTGGCGCGTTTAGCTACAATCCTGATGGTGCGGTGCGATTGGGATTGGGAGCAGATCCCAACTACCTAGAAGGATTAGCAGAGCGTTGTCGGGTAGAAATCTTGAATGGGCCGCCTCCAGAGTCTCTGAGCGAACAACTGACTAAACAGATGGTGGAATTAGTCACAGAACCGATGGTACTGTTGAGTTTACCAAAAACAGTGCATTCAATTCAAACTACCTCCCGCGCCCAATTATTGCGGCAAACAGCAGAGGTAATTGCTAATGCCATCCAATTACAGCAAGTGCAACCAGAAGAAGTGGCGATTATTGCACCAGGTTTAGATGCGATCGCTCGTTATACTTTAGTAGAAATCCTCGTCAAGCAAAACATCCAAGTAGAATCGCTCAACGATCAACGTCCCCTAATTAGTTCGCCCGTGATTCGCGCCTTACTCACCATGCTGGCGCTAGTTTATCCCGGCTTGGGACGACTCGTAGATCGGGATGCCGTGGCAGAAATGCTGGTTGTATTGAGCAGGAAACAACAACCACCAGAAAACTCCTCACTCCTAACTCCTAACTCCTCACGGGCTAAACGCCCCGCTAACGCTAACAGCACTCACAACGGGCTAAACCTTAGCTATCCGCTAACAGCACTCAGCACTCATATTGACCCGGTACGTGCTGGTTTGATTGCAGATTACTGCTTTGTACCCCATCCCGATCGCCCCAACTTACTACCAGTGTCAGCCTTTGAGCGCTGGGATCGAATCGGCTATGCAGCGACTACAGCATATAATGAGATATTACAGTGGTTAGAACAGCAGCGATCGCAACAAGAATTGCGGTTAATTCCCAGTCCCATTTCTCTGTTAGACAGAGCAATTCAACGTTTTTTGTGGAATGGTAGTAATCTTCCTTACGAACAACTAGCAGCATTGCGGGAATTATTAGAAACTGCCCAACATTACTGGGAAATTGACACCAGGTTACGACAAATTGCTCCAGTGGAGACAACGCCTCAGACAACTATTATTGAATTCATTCAACTACTGCGACGTGGTACGATTACCGCCAACGCTTACCCTGTGCGTCCCATTGGTGGAGCGAGAAAGGCTATCACACTAGCAACCATATTTCAATATCGATCTAGTAGGCGATCGCACCAGTGGCATTTTTGGTTGGATGCTGGTTCACCCCTATGGGCGAAAGGTGGTGCAGCGACTTTGTTTGGTGCGCCGTTTTTCCTGCGAGATAGATTAGGCGAACCTTGGACAGCAGAAGATGAAAAATTGGCAGAAGAACAACGACTGCAAAGGATTTTGACAGATTTGCTATCTCGTGTATCCCAGAGAGTTTATTTGTGTCACAGCGATTTAGCCGTAAATGGACAAGAGCAATTAGGGCCGCTGTTACCCTTAGTAAATGCTTGTGTAACGGTTATTTCTGAGGCTACTGTTAATTGAGTGTTTTTGTAGCGGTTCTCGACAAGCGTGAAGTACAATTTTGACCTCTCTCCAAACCTCTCTCCTAAAAGGAGAGAGGCTTTGAATCTTTTACTAAATCAACCTAGCACTTACTGAAATATCCGAGTAAATTAAAAATGATATTGCTGAAATAGTAAAAGAGGATTGTTAAGTTAATGTTACTCGATTCGCTTAAGCAAGAAGCAAAAAGTCATAATACTTCACCACAAAGATTACGAGAATTAGCTGCAATTAATGATGAGTTAACGAGATTAGTTGCTGCCAATCCTATCGCCGATAGTAGTTTATTAGGAGAACTTGCCATACAAGCCAGAAACAACAAAGATGTGGAAATGCAAAGAGCGATCGCAAGTAATCCCAATACACCAACACAATGGTTAATCGGACTAGCGCATCTATTTCCTGAAGAATTATTTAGCAATCCGGCTTATGATTTGTCAATTTTGGAAAATCTAAACTTTTCTCACACTTTTGAGAATAAATTACTCTTTAAGCTTGTTTGTGCATTTAATGCAACAACCTCTTTTCTAGAATTTGCTGCTGGCATTTGTGAGACTAATATTAAGCGTATTCGGAATAAGGATAATTTTCAATACTTCTCTCTAGAACGTCAATATGAGATTAATATTAAGCGTCTTCGGAACGATATAGGAGCTTGACTCAAAAACCAGAAGCGGCGATTCCTTTCTTGGATCGGTGTCTAAAATTTCCCGATAGACCATCATTTTCTCGCTTTTTGGTTCTCATGAATCCTCATATACCGAGTTCATTTCTGGCAAGATACTATAAATCTTGGTTTTGGCCAGAAAGATATGCGATCGCTCAAAACCCTAATACTGATCGCGATATTTGCCAACAACTAACACAAGACCCCAACAGCATTGTTCGTGCTGCTGCACGGGATAATTTAAAGTAGTATTCACTTTTAGATGTTGAATTATAGCAGAAGTAAGTTAACCTATTAGGAATGAGCGTTTACTTAAATAGGTTTGTTAAACGCAGCGATCGCAGAAAAAAGGCTAAAGATGATTTCAGAAATTAGATAAAGGATTTAGCGATTTATCTACCCAAAATCTGTTGTTACAGCCTCCACTACTACTTATTAATTACTTTTAATTCTCAATTTAACAAACAAAAATATCTGTTTCTATTAACAAAACTTCCTAGAATATTTGGGGGTGAAATCAACCAAACAGCAATTAGGTTGAGTTTAGCTTCAACAGATAAGACAAAAGTCAGGTTGCTAGACCTTTACTATAGTCAAAATAGCCTGTATTAATACTTCTAGCTCAATTGGTTTAGAAATATGCTGTTGAAATCCGGCGGCTAGTGCTTGTTGTCGATCGGTTTCTGCCGCATAAGCAGTCAGGGCGATCGCTGGAATTTCTCCGCCCCGATCGGGTGACTGTTTTCTAATTTGACGAATTAGTGTGTAGCCATCCATATCGGGCATACCAATATCACTAATTAACAAATCAAATTTTGCTTGCCCCAAATTGCTCAAAGCATCATCTGCTGAGTCTGCTTCAGTCACTTGTGCCCCGTACTGTTCTAGCACGAAAGCAATGAACTCCCGCGAATCTTTGTCATCGTCTACAAGCAGCGCTTGCAATCCATTCAGATTGAAATCTGAGCGATCGCGATCGCCAGTATTATCTTGATTCAATTTGGAAGCAGCGATCAGTGGAAGTTTAACTGTAAACACTGCTCCTTGACCTTCTCCAGGACTGGCTGCCTGAACAGTTCCGCCGTGCAATTCAACCAAATTACGCACGATCGCTAATCCTAACCCCAACCCGCCAAATTTTCGCGTCGTTGTCCCATCGGCTTGGCGAAAGTAGTCAAAGACGTAGGGTAAAAAGTCACCAGAGATCCCCCTACCAGTGTCGCTGATAGTGATTTGAGTGTATTCCGCAGGATGAGTATCTACTTCATCCTTTATACTTTCTAACCGCACCTCTACTCGACCACCCTGTGAGGTAAATTTAATTGCGTTAGAAAGTAGATTCCAAATAACTTGTTGCAGGCGACCAGAATCACCTAACACTTGCCCAACGTTCGGTTCAAATATTGTTTGAATCTGAATAGATTTAGCTTCAGCAGCAAGCCGCACGGTTTCAAGGGCAGCTTTGATGGTAAAAGTTAGACCGACTGGAACTGTGTTTAAACTCAACTTCCCTTGGAGAATACGCGACACATCGAGCAAATCTTCGATTAGTTGTGCTTGCAGTTTTGCGTTGCGCTCGATCGTTTCCAGGGCGTACTGAGTTTTAGCTGCATCCTGATGACCCTTTTGCAGAATTCTTGCCCAACCTAGAATCGGATTCAGGGGCGATCGCAATTCATGAGACAGTACTGCCAAAAATTCATCTTTGATGCGGTTGGCTTGCTGCGCTTGTTCAGTCTGTTGCTGCAAAGAAATCATCAGTTGATTGAGGCGATCGTTTTGCTCTTGCAGCAAGGCTGATGCTCGCTTACGTTCGGTAATATTGGACAGGGTGAAAACGGCACCTGTGAGAGTCCCATGCTCATCAAGTACCGGGTCGATAGTTTTGGCAAACCACCGTTCTCGGGATTGAAATTCGAGAATTTGGCGTTGGTGAGTTTCTTTCGCACGGCGAAAACAAGCGCCGTCACCGATTCCCAATTCTGCGTCCATCAACTCATGGTGGGCATAACCTAAAATTTCCTGAGAAGGCTTGCCAAAAAGCTGCATCATCGCTCGATTACAGCGCAGAATTATACCTTCTCTGTCTACCAGAGATACGCCGTCGTTGATGGAGTCAAAGGTGGTTTGCCACTCCCGCGCTGAGGACAAAGCAGCTTCCTCCGCTCGGCGAATTCGTAGGAGCGATCGCAAAGTGGCAAGCAATTCAATCGGTTCAACAGGTTGCACCAAATAAGCATCAGCACCACTATCTAAGCCTTCCGCTTTATCCTGGCTTTGGACAAAACTTGCAGAAAGATGTAGCACAGGGATAAAAGCCGTTTCCGAGTTTGCCTTAATTTGGCGACAGACTTCAAAGCCGCTAACATCTGGTAGTTGGACATCTAAAATTACTAAGTCAGGCTGAAAGTTAGTAATGGCTTCTAATCCTGTCGCTCCGGTTGCCGCTTCCACGACACTAAAGCCTGCATTTTGCAAAATCCGGTTAACAACGTAACGATTGGCTTCGTTATCGTCAATATGCAGGATCGTAACCCGTGGCTCAGACATGACTTTCCCCTGAAACCTCTAGAACAAGTCCGGCTTTGACGAGCGCATCTTGAAGTTGGGCGATCGCCGTCGTTTGAGAGCCTGTTTCTTTGGAAACAATCGCAATGCTTTGTTTCGCTAACCAGCTCTGCGCTTCTGCATCAAGTTGGGCAGATGAGTAGATGATTGCAGGAATCGACTGAGTGACGGAATTGTTTTTAAGCTCCTTGAGTACATCAAACCCACCGAGTTCTGGCATCTCCAAGTCCAGTACGATCGCGTTTGGCTGCTCGCTTTGTGCCAAATTTAATCCTTCCTGTCCATTCGCGGCTTCTAAAATACTCAATGGTGTATTTATTAACAACTGTTTCACCAGATACCGATAGGCGGGGTCATCGTCAATTAACAAGATTTTTTGTGGCTTGTTCTCAGTAATTAGCGTATTAAGTTTGTTCAACAGCGGCAATCTGTCTACCGGCTTAATTAGAAAACCGTCTGCTCCTAACGCTAGTGCTTGCTTCTCGTTATCAATGATGGTAATAACGAGTACAGGGATAGTACGGGTTGTTTCATCCCCTTTGATTTCTCGCAAGAACGTCCAACCGTTTTGCCCCTCCAGCAGAATATCTAGGATAATCGCCGCCGGTCGAAATTGTTGTAAAGCAAGCCTTGCCTCAGCTAAGGTACGGGTGGCAATCAATTGATAGATTGATTGCTGAAGGTGCTTTTCGTAAATAAATAGGGTGTCTGGATGATCTTCAACCACCAGAATTGGCAGGCGAGTTGGCTCAACTGATACGATTGGTTGCACTACAGTGGGAAATTCGCTGGCATTTGGGTAGACGATCGGAATCAAGGCTGTAAAGCTAGAGCCTTCACCCAGCTGACTTTTCACCGAAATGCTACCGCCAATTAGCTCCGCTAGCTTGCGCGATAACGGCAATCCTAACCCGGTTCCCTTCACCTGCTTTTGCAAAGGGGACTCAATTTGCATAAAATCCTCAAAAATCCGCTCTTGATCGGCGGGAGCAATGCCGATGCCGGTATCAGATACAGAGAAGGTGACGGTATGACCCGTTTGTACAGCGCTGACGCGCACCTCTCCCTGCTCGGTAAATTTGAGCGCATTCGAGACAAAGTTTCTCAGAATTTGAGCGACTTTGCCCTCATCGCTATAGAGCGGCGGAATGCCTTCAGGTTCCTCGACAATCAGCGCTACAGAGGAGCCTTGAACCAATAATGGGCGCAGCATCCCCCGCAGCGTGCCAAACAAGTCACTCACTTCAAAAGAACTGGGATGCACTTCAATTTTTCCAGCTTCCACCTTTGCCAAATCCAGCAAGTCGTTGACCAATTCTGATAATCCGCTTGCCGCCTTTTGGATAAATGTTACCTGCTTTTCTTGCTCGACAGTCAAATCACCATCCATCCGGGCCAGCAGCATCCGAGAGAGGGAGAGAATTGAGTTGAGCGGCGTGCGAAACTCATGGCTCATGTTCGAGAGAAAGCGGGTTTTTAGCTCGTTTACCTGTTGCAGGGAGCTTGCCTTCTCATCCAGTTCTGCATAGAGGGCAACTACACCGCGATTGGTATCTTCCAACTCCTGATTGAGCTGGCTCAGTTCTTCTTCGCGCTTGCGTAGCTCTGCCATTGCCCGGAGTAATTCCTGGTTTTGCCGCTGGATTTCTTCATAGGGGTTTTCGGGCGATCGCCGAATTACGGTTTCTCGAATCTGCTGCAATTGCGAATCAGTGAAAGTAGGCGTGCGCTTCAACAACCTTTTGCCAATTGTTACCGTTGTTCCCTGCTCTGGCAGCGATTCAATCTCAAAGAAATCCATCAACCTGCGCGTACCGACGATGCCTAGCCCCATTCCTGTTTCAGAGGTGTAGCGTCCTGCCAAAACGTCTGCTAAATGAGGAATACCGCCACCCCGATCCTGAATCCGAATCAGAAACGTTTGCGGCTCTCCGGCCACGGAAAATTCAACTGTTCCGCCTTTGGCATACTGAAACGCGTTACGGGCAATTTCGGAAACTGCCGTTGCCAATCGCGCCCGATCTTGAGCATCAAAGCCCAACTGCTCGGCGATCTCACGAGTTCGTTGCCGAGCTTGCACAACATCCTCTTCATACTGGATGGCGATCGTGAAAACGATTGTCATCTGCCCATTCCTTTAGCGACTAACACCGTTACATCGTCCCGCTCTCGGTTAAAGTCTCGGTATAGCACACCTGCAATCAGACTGGGATGTTTTTGCATCAAGCCTGGATAGTGATCAATCTGCCACTTAGCGCCTAATCCGTCAGAATGCATAATTAAAAGTCCGTTGGCATACCAAGAATAGCTAAACTCTTGAATTTTGCGGATTTCATGTCCAACCGTACCATTGTGAGACACCAGATTGTGATGTTCAGTAAAGGAGAAAATGCTGGCAGCAATATTGCCAATTCCGGCAAAGCGGACAGACTGTTGTTCAAAGTCGATTTCGGCAATAGCCAGTGCCGCTCCTCGCGTACTTCGCAAGGCGGCGTGGGCAGCTTCCACGATCGCACCAGGAGAACGCTGAAGATGCTCTTGAAAGATTCTTACGGCTGCGTCAGCAGCACTGGCAGCCGCAGGCCCATGCCCTAAACCATCGGCTACTAGCAACAGGCTACGGCAACAATCGACTTCGGATACCCAGGCATCTCCTGAAACCTCTTCTCCTCGTATGGGCAAACAGATCGCTCCAATTTCTAAAATCTTCTCAGGCAGATGGGGGGCTGGGTCTGGCCAGAGGTGAGCCAGGAGTGCTGTTCCTTGGTTGGGAACAGAGTAAATTTCAAATAAACCAGAAAGACGACGAATTGCACCCATTCCATTGCCTAAAGTTCCGGCTGTGGAAAAGCCATCTTGCAAACACTCATCCACATCGACCATTCCTCGTCCTTTATCTAACGATAAGATTTCAATGCCAATTCTGGAATGTTGCTTGAGCGATCGCAGCAGCACTACTCCGCCGTGGCCATGCTGTACCAAATTATTAGCAATTTCTGTCACCACAATGCCAACCTTGCCCCGTTCAGTTTCCTGAAAGCCGAGCCGAGTTGCCAAAGCCATCGCTGCCCGTCGGGCTTCCCCGGTCTGGCTAAATTCAGTAATTGTAATGGCGACAGACTCTCTCATTTTATTTCCATCGTACAATTATTATCCGTGTCCCTTCTCCCACCGCAGACTGAATCTCAAACTCGTTAGCAAGTCGTTTGGCACCGCCCAACCCCATACCTAAGCCGCTGCCCGTGGTGAACCCATCCTTTAGGGCCAACTCGATATCGGGAATTCCTGGGCCCCGATCTTCAAAGGTCAGCCGGAGTCCTCGTCGTCGCCCTTCCTGAAGCGTTTCTAGCTTGACTGTGCCGCCCCCCCCATAGTCTAGGGTATTGCGGGCTAACTCACTGGCGGCGGTGACAATTTTTGTTTGGTCTACTAAGCCAAAGCCAATCTCCACGGCAAGCTGGCGCACGGCTTGCCGAACTAAAACTACATCTGTAGAAGATTGAATGTTGATGGTTTCAGTCTTCTCCATCGTCATCTGCACGCCGTTTAGTGGCAGTGATTTGATTTGTGGTTTCATTAAGTGACGATCGCAACAATGCCATGCCTTTTTCTACGTTTAGGGCAGTGCGAATGCCCGTCAGCGACATCCCCAATTCCACTAGGGTGATTGCCACCGCAGGCTGCATCCCGACGACAACCGTCTCAGCATCCAGTACCCGTGAGATTCTGGCAATGTTGCCTAAAATCCTACCAATGAAGGAATCAACAATCTCTAATCCAGAAATATCAATCAGGACACCGTGAGCCTGAGTTTGAGTGATGCGGTTGGTCAGGTCGTCCTGTAGCGTCATGGCGAGGCGATCGTGCATATCTACTTGGATTGTCACAAGCAGGAAATTGCCCATTTTGAGTATCGGAATGCGTTCCATTGCTTCCTTCCACCTATTTGGATTGAGAACGGCTAATGGTCGCTCCCAACCGTTTTAGTGCCGTGAGAAAGGCATCGGCTAACGTTGCCTTTGTTGTGACATTAGCCAAATCAATGCCGAGATAAACGATTGTTTGGGCAATTTGAGGACGAATGCCACTGATCATACAATCGGCTCCCATCAGACGGGCGGCGGTAACGGTCTTGAGCAGATGTTGAGCAGTCAAGGTATCGACGGTGGGAACCCCAGTAATGTCAATGATCGCAACTTCGGAACCGGTTTCAACAATTTTCTGCAATAACGACTCCATCATCATTTGAGTGCGGGCACTATCCAGAGTGCCGATAATCGGCAATGCCAAAATTCCCTCCCAAAGTTTAACCACTGGGGTAGACAGCTCCATCAACTCTTCCTGCTGCCGCAAAATCACCTCTTCCCGCGTCTTTTGATAGACTTCAATTGTCAGCAATCCCAGCTTATCCAGTAAGTTTGTGGCTAGCCAGATATTTTCACCCAACTCAATAGAGTCTTTCAATTGCCGACGCATTCGTTTGAAGAGGGGTTGCTTGAACGAAAAGACGAATGTAGCCGTTTCTGAGGGTGTGAAGCCATTTTGCGATCGCGATCGAGAAATACTGTTGAGCATCTCCCGCATCTCCTGCCACTCTGCTGCCTGAATATTAATAAAGTTGCCTCGCCCAACGGCAATCCGAAACAAACTTAAGAATTCCTGGCACTCCTCCTTTAGCTGGGCTTCTTTAATCAAGCCTCTCCGAATATTTACAGTGGCTAGTTCCTGAGTCCACTCCGACAGCAAGTCTACCTCGAAGGTTTCTAATATCTCTGATATCTTACTTTCGCTCATCGTTTGTGTAAGGGCAACCGCTTTCATTAGTTCAAAATCAGTGTATGACGATTCAGCCCAAGGTGAAAGCAATGATTACAAAAAGCCTAAAAGCTTGCTAGATATGAAGTGTGATCCAATCGGGCAGACATAGAGCGATGGCTGCGGTAAATGCTCGCCTACGCTAAGATTGATTGAGAATCGGCAAAGAAGTTACAAAAAAATGCGATCGTCTAAAAAGCGTGTTTAACTTTTTGATGAATCTGATGGCTGGTTTGCCTGCTAATAACTATTTACCCAAAAAACCCTTAGCACAGCGGGGCGTAGCCCATTCTGACTCCTGAGTTCTAATAATCTGATTCGGGAGAAGGAGCTTTGGCAGTGCATCAATAGCGATCGCTAAATAACTGAATTCTGGAGCAGGTTATTGTTTTTGATGTGCGTAGACGAAGTTGCGGCTTTTCGTGTACATCGCACTGCACTTTAGACGAGAGCGCATGACTGATTGTCTCTGGGTAAAGAAGTTGAAGGGATGGCGATAGTATACTTCAAATCAAGTGACGAATGACCAAATAATCACTAACAGAGTAATTCGTAATTAAATGGATACAAGGAAAGAGCCAAAGATACAGATATGATAGTGCTTGTAAGTGATGGGTTAAATCCTTAATTGTAGCAAGCATAAAGCTTTATATTTAGCAGCCTACCATGCTCTTTGACTACTCTTGTGAAAATATTTATGACTTGCTTAAAAGCTCTATTCAAAAGGTAGAGACATAAGATCAAGCGTGAAAAATTTGACTTTGCGGAATTAGGGGAATGCGAATAATAAACTCAGTACCAATTCCTGGTTGAGAAATGCATTCTAGAGAACCATAATGTCTTTGTGTGATAATTTGGTAACTAATAGCCAGTCCCATCCCCGTACCTTGTCCAACGGGCTTAGTTGTAAAAAAGGGATTAAATATTTCCTTTTGAATATCTTCCGGTATTCCCAGTCCATTATCGGCAATGCGAATTGTGACTTGATTTGGCGTTAGTAATTGGGTACTAATATAAATTCGGGGATTATCCCAAATATTGTGTTTTGTTGCCCAGCGACCTTTAAGTACTGAATCTTCTAAAGCATCGATCGCATTCACTAAAATATTCAGAAATACTTGGTTTAACTGCCCAGCATAACATTCAACCAAGGGGAGGTTGCCGTATTCTTTGATCACATCAATTTGTGGGCGTTGATCGGTAGATTTAAGGCGGCTTTGGATAATCATCATTGTACTATCAATTCCCTCATGGATATCAATCGCTTTCATCTCAGCTTCGTCTAAGCGTGAGAAAGTCCGCAATGATAGTACAATCTCTCGAATCCGCTCTGCTCCCATCATCATCGACTTGAATAATTTAGGGAAGTCTGACCTTAAAAAATCTAGTTCAATTTGATTTGAAAACTCCTCAATTGCCTTGACTGATTGAGGATAATGTTTTTGGTAGAGGTCTAAGAGTGAAAATAAATTTTGAGTATATTCATCAGCCGGTTTGAGGTTGCCGTAAATAAAGCTAACTGGGTTGTTAATTTCATGGGCAATTCCAGCTACTAGTTGTCCTAAACTAACCATTTTCTCATTTTGAATTAACTGAGCTTGAGCCTGCTGTAAGTCTTTGAGAGTTGCAGCAAGTTCTTGCTTTTGAGTAAAAGTTTGTTTGAGTAATTCTGCCTGCTGCAATGCTATACCTAACTGAGAAGCAATTTGCGTCAGTATATATACTTCATCTGTTTGCCATTTTCGAGGCAAATCGTTCTGGTAAACTGCTAGCAGTCCCCAAAGTTGTTGACCTTGATAAATAGCGGTAATCACATAAGCTCTTGCCTGACATTGCTCTAGAATGGAGAGGTAGCACTTACTAAAGCCAGCACTGTAAATATCCTCACAAACGCGATAGGTTTCATTTTGAGAAAAGCGTCCTCCCTGTGTAGATTGTAAGTAAGTATCTACAATTGGAGGAATAGATAAATTTTTCAAGCTACATTCACTGATATTTTCTACTAATTCTGGTTGATGCACCTGCTGCTGAATCAGAGGTAACCACCCTTGTGCTAAGGATTCAGACACAATTGTTCCACTCCAATCTGGATTGAAACGATATAAAATCACGCGGTCAGAGTTAAACAATTGTCTGATTTCTTGAGTGGTTGTCTGGAAAATATATTCTAAATCAAGAGACTGACGAATTTTCTCAACGGTAATAGCGATAATTTTTTGGGATGACGCTGCTTTGAGGAGTGCTTTTCTTCGTAAGAGTTTTACAGATTGGGAACTAGCTTTTTCTGAGGATCTTCGAGGTTGTAACAACATTTTTTATAAAAATTGAGAATAATTAACAACTAATTTAGTCTAATATTTAAAAATAACTCTTAAATCCTGTTTAAATTTTTGATGAAGAATTCAAAGTTTTAGCTGATATGATTAAGTCTCTTCGGAACGACTATCTTCAAATTTTTGAGCAATCAATTTCAATTTTGCCAAGTTGTAGCCAGGATTTAATTTTTGTGAAAACAGCTTGATTGCACCAATCTCAAGTTCCTGCGTGCAAATTTTCAAGACAACAGTGTCGTAAGGAACAAAATTATTTGAATCAGGACTTACGCAACTGGCACAATGTAATGGCTACTTATGTACTATAAGTAGCCATTACACATCCATTCCAAAAGCTTTGTATTCGCAATAAAAATTGCTTTCTTTGACACCCTCAGGACTTACGCAACTGGCCCAATCGGCTTCAGTGCGCCTTCGCCGCATCTTCGATATCAACTAAGGTATTAATACTTACAGCCCAAGCGATCGCGAGAATCTTTACAATAGTAAATAAGGTAAAGATATATATCAGAGTCAAAATCAATGGCACTATTCGGATTTGGCAAAAAGGCAGTTATGCCCACACCTGAAGATGCTCTGTCAGGAAGGGCGCAATCTATGTCAGTACCCGCAGCTCATTATGTCAACAAGAATCCCTTAAAACCTCCTTTTCCCGACGGATTAGAGAAGGTAATTTTTGGCTTGGGCTGTTTTTGGGGTGCAGAACGCAAATTCTGGCAACTTAAAGGAGTTTACACCACCGCAGTCGGTTACGCTGCTGGGTTAACACCTAACCCCACTTATGAAGAGGTATGTAGTGGGCGAACCGGTCACAATGAAGTGGTGTTGGTTGTGTTTGATCCCAAAGTGATTAGTTATGCCGAACTACTCAAAGTCTTTTGGGAAAGCCACAATCCCACCCAAGGGATGCGTCAAGGTAATGATACTGGCACTCAATACCGTTCGGGAATTTATGTATATTCCGAAAATCAAAAGCAGCTAGCAGAAGCATCGCGGGAAGCTTATCAGCAAGCCCTCAACGATGCAGGTTATGGCAAGATTACCACTGAAATCTTAGATGCCCCGGAATTTTACTACGCTGAAGCCTACCATCAGCAATACCTGGCTAAAAATCCCAATGGATATTGTGGTTTAGGAGGGACAAATGTATCTTGTCCCGTGGGTGTAGTTGAATCGCAAGTTAGTAGTTAGAAGAAAGCAGGGGAGCAGAGGGGCAGAGGAGCATGGGAGAATAAATAATACCAATGCCCAATGCCCCACTAAAATGCCGATTTGAGCAAAGCGATCGCTCTAACCCACAACATAATACTAATGGGCGCTCCAAGTAGAATACCAGCGATCGCCCAGCCTCTTTGATGGGCTTTGAATTGTTCAATACTGCGCCACGGTCTACTTTTCCAAGCCCATTCATTGCCTTTTGCACCAAGAGCGATCGCCATTAGCCACCAAGCATTAGGTACAAAACAGAATAAACCATACCACACTTGATTCGGCCACATCCACAACCAAGGCATCAGAAAAGCGCCCCAATTCCAACCGAGAATTTCCTCTGGGACTGTTTCATTGTGATTATATATCCCGCATCCAGAATTGTTGATTATTTCTTTTGGCGGCAAAAGTTGATTCTTGTTTGCAGATTTGACAGTCAGTCCCGATTTGAGGACATTCAGCGCAACACTTGCACTAGTAAATCTTTGTTCGGGAGCAGGTTCTATCAACTTTTGTAGCCAACTGACAAAACTGGGACTGAGGTTAACTCGGTCTGTAAATTGCAGTCGCAAATCCTGCTGGGGTAAATCAGAGGGGGAAGTTCCAGTAAGCAAATGAATCAAAGTTGCTCCCAGTGCATATAAGTCTGAAGCCGCAACCGCTCGACCACCAAATTGTTCCATTGGGGCATAACCATAAGTACCGACAACGGTAAAAGTAACACCTTCTCTTGCCGCTTTATCTTGAACTGCGCCAAAATCAACTAAATAAACCCGATTATCGTCGCCCCAGATTAAATTACTTGGTTTAATATCTCTATGCAACACCCCAGGATTCAATTCATGTAGATAGGTGAGAATATTTAAAACCTCAACAGCAATTTTTCGCGCTCGCTTTTCACTAAACCTTTTGCCAACAGCAAGTTTTTCCTTAAGCGACTCACCAGGAATATATTCTTGTATTAAGCCAAACCAGAGTGTGCGATCGTCGATACAAAAATAATCTATATATCGAGGGATGCGGGGATGATTTAGCTGTTTAAGAATTTGTGCTTCCCTCTCAAAAAGTTTCAGGTCATCCCACTGTACAGTACCGCCAAAGGCCAAAAGTTTGACCACAACGGTCGAATTTTCGCCATCAGAGGCTTGTAAATCCAATGCTTGCCAAGTTTGGCGAATTCCATTGTCGCCGAGTTGGCGCTTGATTTGATAACGATCTTGTAATATTTGTTCTGGTTGCAGCATCTTACACCTGCTGGCAATTTACGTTGATGTGATTCCCTTATATTCAAGGATAGTCATTATCTACAGAAACTGTGGCAGCCTGATAATTTATTGAAAGCAGGTGAAGATTCCAATTTTGGTGTTCTCTAGAAAATTAGTGCGAATTATTGTTCGCATCTGCTATAAATATATAGTAGAGATTAAAAGTGGCCAAAGAAGCACAAGCAAAAAAGATTATCATCTATGCCAATCAAGACGGTTACGAGCCGTTTGCAGAGTGGATGGATAATTTACGCGATCAACAAGGAAAACGACGCATACTACAACGCCTACGCCGCCTTGAACAAGGCAATTACGGTGACGTTGCGCCAATAGGAGATGGTTTAAGCGAATTGCGAATGTTCTTTGGTTCTGGTTATCGCGTCTATTTCGGTGAAGATGCTGAAAATATTGTTGTCGTACTGTGTGGAGGCGACAAAAGTACACAGAATCAGGACATCGAAGACGCAAAAGCTTACTGGAAGGAGTACCTAAGCGGTGAGAAAATTTAGAACACTTGATGAATTTGAAGAAGAGTACTTCCGTAAGCACCCAGAAGAAATCGACAATTATTTGACGGAGATATTTCAGGAATATGCAGAAGACAATGACTCTGGTGCGTTGTTGGCATCCTTACGCGTCGTTGCTCGTGTACGAGGAATTAGTCAGATAGCCGAGCAAATAGGCATGACACGCCGGGGATTGCAAAAAGCCTTATCCAGCAATGGCAACCCACGCCTTGAAAACGTCAATTCCATCATGAAGGCACTGGGATATTTTCTCACACCAACTACCACTAACCAAGGCAGTAGGAGAAACAGCAATATTAGCCAGAAGCTAGCACCAGCAAGAGTACCAATACCAGGAAAAATTTTAAGTCAAGAATTAGAAGCCCGTGGGTGGATACAGAAAGATTTAGCAGAAATTTTGGGGCGTCCAGTTCAAACCATCAATGAAATTATTCAGGGAAGCAAGCAAATTACACCTGAAACAGCTATCGAACTCTCCCAAGCCTTGGGTACTTCTCCAGAGTTCTGGACGAACCTTGAAGCACAGTATCGACTTCATCTAGTGGGAAAAGAAAAAAAGGAGCAAGATATAACTCGTAAAAGCCGATTGTATACAATTGCCCCCATCTCTGAACTAATCAAAAATAAGTGGATTCAAGCAACAGATTCAATTGATGACTTAGAACGGCAAGTATGTGATTTTTTCGGCGTATCTTCCTTAGATGAAACACTCCAGCTAAACGTTAATTTCCGTTGTTCCGAGCATCGAGAGCTAGAGGAAACTTCTCGCATAGCTTGGATAAAACGAGTTGAGAACATAGCGAAACAACAAACCGTTGCTAGTTTTGAACGCAAAAAACTAGAGACTGCTATCCCTGAAATTCTTGCTTGTGCTAAAGAAGTAGAAAGTATTGTGCAGATTCCTAAATTGCTGGCAGATTTAGGTGTACATTTTCTAATTGTGCCGCATTTAAGCAAAACCTACTTGGATGGTGCAGCCTTTTATTTAAACAGCAATCCCGTTATCGCATTGACATTGAGATATGACCGGATAGATTCATTCTGGTTCACCCTCATGCATGAGGTAGCGCATATTGTTTTAGGACATCAAGGAGCTTATTTAGACAATTTGGATGCGTTAGAAGAAAATGATGAGGAAAGAGCAGCTAATGAAAAAGCCGCTGACTGGTTAATAAATTATCAGACATTAAATGAATTTATTATCAGGAGCAAAAAAGTTTTTTCTCGGAAAGCGATTGAAGAATTTGCTCAAAATCAAAATAGACATCCAGGCATAATTCTTGGTCGGTTACATTATGACAAATTAGTTCCCCATAAAAATTTGAGAGCATTACTCGTTAAAGTTAGCCCCATTTTGGGTAATTTTACAGATAATTTTTGCGATAGTAAGCTTGATATTCCGCAGACAGCAGAGGTTCCCACCAATGACGATGATTGAGATACCATTCAACAGTTAAACGTAAACCCTCAGCAATTGTTACTGAAGGCGTCCAACCAAGCTGAGTTTTAATTTTGTTTGCATTAATTGCATATCTTCGATCGTGTCCCTGTCTATCCTTAACAAAAGTAATCAACTGCTTTGCTGGATGTACTGGTACAGGTGCTAATTCATCCATCATTTGACATAAAAGTTGGACAAGGTTAATATTTTTCACCTCATTATTGCCACCGATATTGTACGTTTCTCCTGGTTGACCATGATTAATTACCACATCTAAAGCACGGCAATGATCGCCCACATAAAGCCAATCCCGTACATTTTTCCCATCACCATAAACAGGTAATGGTTTCCCTATCAAAATGTTGATACACATCAGGGGAATTAGCTTTTCGGGAAACTGATAAGGTCCGTAGTTATTAGAGCAATTTGTGATAATAGTTGGAAGTTGATAAGTATGATAATAAGCACGGACTAAATGATCGCTACCCGCTTTTGAAGCTGAATAGGGACTATTGGGAGCGTAGGGTGTGGTTTCACAAAAAGCTGCGTCATCTGCGCCCAGGCTACCGTAGACTTCATCAGTAGAAACGTGCAGGAAACGATAATCAGATGGTTGTGCTTTCGCCTCCCAATGTTGCCGAAAAGCTTCTAGCAGCGTGAAAGTTCCCACCACATTAGTTTGCACAAAAGCAGCTGGCCCAAGAATCGAACGATCCACATGAGATTCAGCGGCAAAATGGGCGATGGTATCAATATTTTCCGTTGATAATAGGTTGTCTATGATGGTGCGATCGCAAATATCCCCCTGCACAAACCGAAAATTCTCTCCACCCTCAACCAGCGCCAAATTCAGGCGATTCCCCGCGTAGGTAAGAGCATCCAACACCACCACGCGATCGTCTGGATAAACCTGACACCAATGATGGACAAAATTCGCCCCAATAAACCCCGCACCCCCAGTAACTAATAACCGCCGAATCATCCAATTTCCTCTCTTTTCTCTGTATTCTCAGCGCCTCTGCGGTAGGCTGCGGCAAGCCGCTACGCGTCTACGTTTTTATTACTTAAAATATTTCTTCTTCAGCTTCCCATATATCTTCTGAGCGAGTAATTTTGCCATACGTATTTTAGTTAAATCCTTAATATTAGATGGCTGCTGTATTTTATGGTCAAAAAACTCATTTAATTCATCCAAAATAACTTGGAAACGCTTAATAATATTTTCAGTCCGATGCTCAACCAAAAACTCTTCAGGCAAGCTAAAAATTACTGAAGATTTAATCACCTTCAGAATACGTTGGACATCATATTCTTGGGAATATCCAGCAATTTTATAGCAATTAAATCCAGGATCTAAGTAATCAGCCAGTCCACCGTTGACACTAGAAAATACTTGACAACCACAGGCAAGAGCTTCCATTGGTTGTAAACCAAATCCTTCACTAACACGTTGTTGTGCCCAGTACTCAGCAGAATCATAAAGGTAAACCTTAGCTCGGTTGAATAGTCCAGGTAAATCCTCTATGTATGAGTCAACAACCAATACTTTACAACGTTTTTGCAACGCTGGAATCAATTCTTTAATTAAATACTCAGAAGACTTCCGAGCTTGAACTAAAACATCAATATCCCGTTCCAAACCTAAATTTTGAAACTCATCAGAAATTTGATTGGGCAAATAATAAATCAGAGAATTGGGTGATTTTCCTCCCCAGTATCCCATTGTATAGCGGCTAACAGTCATGATTGGAATACTTGCAGGTAGCCTAAATGGATAACCTGCACTATGTGCATGATAAACGACATTATGTTGCTTAAGTTTAGCCACAAGTTGAGCTATATCAAATCCCCAACTGATCACAAAAATTACATCATTTAAATTTTTCTCTTTTAGCAAATCATCAATAAAAAGCTTATCTTTTTCCCGTTGACGGTAAGTTACAACATCAGCACTACAGAAATTCTGAGCTAGATTAAGTGCTTTTAATTCAGCCCAAAGACCACCACAGGCAAATTTGCTATCTGTACCGGGAAGTAAGAAGTAAAGTTTTCTCATAATTTTTTTAGGGAAGTAGAAAGTAGGGAGTGGGGGGGAGATGGGGGAGACAAGAGAGAAAATTTTATCTTGTGCCCTTATCTCTTCTTGCTCTCTTCATTCTTGCCAGCATACTTTAACAAAATGTGCCTCACGCCCCCAAACGTCGCGTGTACGGGTAATATTTTCAATTGCTAGGTTAAAAGGAATGGCAGTTGTCAGGTAACGCTGTACCATAGAACCTAAATCAGGTGCGAGTTCCGCGGCTGTCGTTGCTGCTAACCCCAAACCGATAAATTGCTCGATTGGTCGAAATGGTAGCAATAGATGCACACCGACAGCTAGTCCAGCCGTTAAGAGCATTGCTACTGATAAATTTGTGCCACAACGGGGATGTACAGCCAAATCCCACTCTCCACTAGTGATGCGATGTCGAGCAAGTGTTACCGCACGCCGCAAATCACTAATATTTACCTCACCATAGAGGTAGAATCCCTGCTCAGTAGATAAACCGCCTAATAGTTCATTATCTAGTTGAACGTTAGTGGATTCTGCTGGGGCAGAATAGGCGCTTTTTGATTCGCTAAGAACCCAAACAGTAGCATGTTCTAAAGCGTGAACCTGCCGCAGCATCAAAATTTCTTTCAACCCTGGAATAAACGATAGCTGTCTGAGTAAGTCGGCATCTTGTCTGGGTTGCGGAAAGTCTGAAAATTGGTCTTCCAGACTCGGAATTTTCTCAGATACAGGTATCGTAAAATCAAAGTTAAAAAATTCAAAGGGAGACGAGCTACCCTGAAAAGAAGCGGAAGTATTCATTGGAACACTACTCCCAAAGCCGATGGGGCAACATAGATTTCTTTCAAATGTAACGCTTGCACTACTGAATTGTTGCTAATTTTTGTAGATAATTGTTTTGTTAGGGCATTGGGTATGGGGCAGAGGGGAAAGACTTACTGCAACTTCTCCCCTGCTCCTCTGCTCCCCAATCAATTTGGAAAAGAATTCCGATCTTTTTAGTTTCCGAGTCCGAGGGTCAGCTGGCTCCACTAACATAAACTCCGGCTGAGTGATGGACTCGGAACTTTTGGTAGAGTGTTCACACTGAAAACTTAGGCGTAAGGAGGGGAACAATCAGTAAAACTCAAAATTGACTTGTAATTTACTAGACCAAAGCAATTACGCTTCTACTAGTAAATTGTTTATTCAATCTGGTTAGGTAGAGTACAGCAATTGACATCATTCAAACAGACTTTGCCCCACTGTAAAGCCCAGCGGACAAGAGCTACTCGGTTATCTGTCTCAGTCTTAGTGAGAATATTACTGATATGGTTATCAACTGTACGCTTGCTAATCTCCAGTTTTCCTGCAATCTCTTGGTTAGTTAAGCCAGCGGCTACTAAATCGATAATTTGCAGTTCTCTGTCTGACAGACTAACGGGGGTCTCAGACTTGCCACCAGCCATGACTATTTCTATCCTCCCTTGGTATATGTACTTAATCGCTCTTTCTAATTCTAGAAGATTCTTTTCTTGGTAGGGGTTTCAAGTGTTAGCAGTAATATGATTGTCAATATTTTCTTTGGATTTCAAGTTGGCAAAAATATAACCTACGCGAAGCTTCATGTAATAAATATAGCTTATTTTGATAAATTTATTGTCTAAGCACTTAGTTGAAATAAGCGAGAATGAGAAGCATATATATGCTATAGGGTAGTAAAAATTGCTATTTAATTCTATGAAGGACTGGCGACAGATTAGTAAAAACTATTGTAGATTTTATACTGTAAATTCCTAATCCCAAATCGAAATCTAAAATTGAAAATGAGATGAGCAATCCCCGTGTTTTGTGCCTTGGTGAAATTTTGTTTGATTGTTTAGCCGATCAATTAGGGCTAAAGCTGGAAGAAGTGAAATCTTGGACTCCCTATCCAGGAGGGGCACCAGCTAATGTAGCCTGTGCTTTAGTCAAACTGGGAATGTCAGCGGGATTTATCGGATCTGTTGGCGAAGATGAGCCAGGGAATGCACTGGTCAAGCTATTACAAGATGTAGGTGTAGAGACGACGGGAGTACAACGCCATCCCACAGCACCAACGCGGCAAGTTTATGTTACACGGGATCTGGCTGGCGATCGCACCTTTGCCGGATTTGGTCAGTACGATACTGCCGAATTTGCTGATACTCGCCTGCAAGCTAAAAAATTGCCAAATTCGCTGTTTCAACAGGCAGATTTTCTGGTTTTGGGTACTTTGGAATTAGCCTATCCTGAAAGTGAAGAGGCAATTAATCGCGCCCTAGAGTTAGCAGAACATTACGACCTGAAGATTGTGCTGGATGTCAACTGGCGTCCTGTATTTTGGGATGAACCAAACATCGCCCATCAAAAAATTCCAGAATTGTTTAAGCGAGTTGATTTCCTCAAACTCTCCAAAGAAGAGGCTGAATGGCTATTTGAAACCGCAGATCCTGGAGCCATCACTTATCGTCTAGCTTCAATTGAGGGAGTACTGGTGACAGATGGGGAAAACGGCTGCACTTATTGTCTAGGTGAGAATGAAGGCAAATTACCCTCGTTTTCTATCCCTGTAGTTGATACAACTGGTGCAGGAGATAGCTTTTTGGCAGGTTTCATCCAGCAACTGAGTCAGTATGGTATCCACAGCTTGCGGGATGCAGAAACAGCAAAACGCATTGTCACTTATGCCAGTGCTGTTGGGGCACTGACTACTATTAAACCAGGTGCGATCGCTTCTCAACCTACTGCTGCTGAAGTCAAAGCTTTTTTAACCACACATCAACTCTAGGAACTAGCATAAGCCACTGGGATATCAGCCACCAAAGGCTGATACTCCCGACTAGAAAATGGACGAAAATCCTCATGCCATTCTGCGTTCGTATTGCACAATAAATGTAAATGCAATTTATCAAATAGTTTTGCAACCCGAAGATCAATACTTTTGGATAAGATGCAAATACTTCAAATGGAAGCAAGGAACGTAATGTTTTTGCATACGACCCTAAGAAATTAGTTTAGAGTCGTAATTACGCTTCATAAAATAATAAAATATTAATTTTTAATACAATAAATTGATTTTACAAGTCTCAATTTTATTTGGTTTTATCATAAGTCTACATAGAGATGAATTCGCAACCTTCGGTGATGATTATAAAGTTACTTGCTTTAGGGCAGGAGGCACAAGGCAGAAAAGTTTTAAACATTTTGCCTGTAGTCGTGGAACGTGACAAAGACTCAGATGCAACTTGAAGACGAGATTGTGATGCAGATATTCTACAACTCTTGCACTACAACAAATGATGGAGTTTTATTTCTTAACTCTTCTGCTCTCTGACTTGAAAGAACAGGGGAAGAAAGACATTTTTATGCTTGGCGGTGAAACTTGTTTCATTGGGACTACCTTATGCCTTAACCAGGCATTTATTGATCGCTAAAATCTGACAATAACCCTAAGAAAACTAAAAATTTCAATAGAAATGTCGGAGCTATATATATGACTTCCAGCATTCCAAAAGATATCCAAAGACATACTCCTTTAGGAGGAGATGTAAATAATAAAAGTCGAATTGCTTACCAAGCGAGCCGCACAGCGATCGCCGGATTCAATACAATCTTAATGGCAGGAGCAGAGGCTTATATCAATGGGCTAAAAATCCCCGATCCTCTGCTTAAAGCCCTTTTAAATCTCTCCATACAAATCAGCTACAAGTATTTTCCTTCTCTGTTAGTTCCCTATGAATGGTTGTTGCAAGAAAGCGATCGCCTTGCAGAAGGGTCACACGAACTAATGAAGGTTCAATACAACCTACCCGAAAAAATGTTCAGTCTGATCTTGAAAGAGACAGAACTTTTATATCCCAAATACACAATGGCTTTATGGGAAAAAGGAGCATCCAACCTTGAGCAAGCTCAAATGGACATGCTTGATGATTTGATTGCAAAAGTAGGCATCGAAGACGGAGACGAAATCTTAGATTTGGGATGCGGTTGGGGTTCTGCATCAAATTACATTCTTTCCCGGTTTCCGCATGTGAAAGTAACGGCTCTTAATTTGAGCCACGAGCAATGCGAATATATGCGGAAAAAAATGCAAGACCCTAGAAGTTACCTCAGTTCAGATAGATTCACTCTATATGAAAAGGACTTTAATGATATTGATTTGGAGACTAAATTTGATAAAATTATGGCGATTGGGCTGTTTGAACATGTAGGTAATTTAACAAAATCATTCCCAAAACTAGCTTCTATCCTCAAAGATGATGGTAAGGTTTTAATTCACATAATCACAACAAAATTACCTGACAACATAACCCATCCTTTTATCAATAAATATATTTTCCCCAATATGCGGGTATGGAATTATGATGTCATACCAAATATTAATACAGACCTAAAAACCATTAATCGATGGTATTTAAATGGTACTAACTACTCAAATACCCTCAGAAATTGGTTGATGAATTTTGATCAAAATCAAGCAAAAATCAAAGATTTAAATTATGGCATGAATTATGCTAAGTTCTGCCGGATGTGGAGACTTTATTTGCTTTTGTGCATACAGTATTTTGACGGTTGTAATGGTGAAATTCTTGGTAACGGTCAATACCTGTTGGTTCATAAGTGACAAGTTAATTGCGTAAGTCCTAATAATTTAGCGATCGCCCAACCTATCGAGTTATCAATAGCTTGTCTTAGCTTGCTGCCATAGAGTATCAACAGTTACAAACTCATAACCTTGTTGTAGCAGTTGTGGAATGAGAATTTGAATTGTGGCAGCAACATCTTGTCCACCACAAGCACCATCATGCAAAACAATTATTGAACCATTTTTGACCTGCTGCATAATTCGCTGTACCACTGTAGTGACACCTGGCCGCACCCAGTCTTCTGGTACAACGCTCCACATAACTGGGCGGTAATTCCACTGAGAAAAAAAATTTAAAGTAGCAGGTGTAAATAAACCATTGGGGGGACGAACATCCCGCACTTGTTCGGGTTGCAGGTTGCAGACATTGTAAATGGCTGCTTGGGTTTTTTCTAAACTATCCTTCAGGTCATTTGGGGAAAGCATGGGAAAAGAGCGATGATCGTAGCCATGCAATCCGATCCAGTGTCCGCGATCGCTAACGGTTTTAGCAATGGCTGGTGAACGGTTGACGCAAACACCCAACCAAAAAAAACTCGCTGTAATCTTGTAACTATCTAACACTGCTAAGACTTCGGGCGTGTATTGAGGATGGGGCCCATCATCGAATGTGAGTGCGATCGTCTTAGCATGGGGATTTCCACTCCAAAGGCAGTTGGGAAAATTCGGCTGGAGAATCCGGTAGAAAATTGGGAACAGGGGAGCTAGTTGCATTTTGCGTTTATCTGCTACTGACAACTTTTTGTAGGTGTTGCTTATGAAACTGCGATCGCACCGCATACAATGCCTCAATATTCTAGCCAAATTGGATGCCTTGGCACACGGTTGGGCAAGGAAGCACAGGATATCTTTCAGCAGTTCTCAGATGTGAACAGTAGGGACGCTTTGTAACAAAATCTGTAACAGCAATACTATTTTACCTATCTCTCGTCTAAATTGATGAGAAATCTACGGGGAATCCCTGAATTAAGGGTTGATGTTACTTAAAGATATACGAGATTATCAGATTTTATTTTTGGGCTTGTTCCTAGTCTTGGGAATCGGTACACGAGATTGGACGCTGCGGCCAGAATTGATTGGGGTAGCGATCGCCACAAGTCTTGCAACTCAATGGATATTGTCATTAGTCATTGGTCATTGGTCATTAGCCAACAACAAAGGACAAAGCCTAAATTTGCGCAGTGCTTTAATTACCTCACTGGGACTGAGTTTACTGTTGCGGGCTGACCACTGGACGACAATGGCAATAGCCGCAGCAATTGCGATCGCCAGCAAATTTATCTTCCGAGTCGGCGATAAGCATTTTTTCAATCCTGCCAACTTTGGCATCATATCTGCCTTGATTCTCACCCCCGATGCTTGGGTTTCGCCGGGACAATGGGGTGAAGAGTGGTGGTATGGGCTATTATTTCTCGGTACTGGCGGCATGATTTTGCAGCGCGTTGGTCGCTGGGACACCACAGCAGCTTTTTTGGGTTCCTACTCTTTGCTAGAGGCGATTCGCAATCTCTGGCTGGGTTGGACTTGGGATGTTTACTGGCATCGATTGATGAGTGGGTCTTTGCTGCTGTTTGCCCTATTTATGATTACAGATCCGCGATCAATCCCCAATTCCCGAATTGGGCGCGTAGTTTGGGCAGTTTGTATCGCTGGATTAACTTTTATCCTGCGAAATTATTTCTTTGTTTCCACAGCAGTTTTCTGGGCGCTGTTTGCCCTTGCACCGTTGAGCATCCTGCTAGATGTTTTCTGGTTAGCCCCAAGGTTTGCTTGGCAAGAGAAAGATGAGGGAGCAGAGGTAGAACTTCTAACTCCAAACTCCTAACTTAGCACTAAAAAATAGAGGTATAAAAAATGAAGTTTTTTCGACTTTTAACACCATTATTGTTGGCAATTGTAGCTGTTTTGTGCTTTGCACCAGCAGCTTGGGCATTTTGTGGATTTTATGTAGCCAAAGCTGATACAAAACTGTATAACAAAGCTTCTCAAGTGGCGATCGCGCGGGATGGCGATCGCACTATCCTAACAATGGCAAACGACTTTCAAGGCGAAGTCAAAGATTTTGCAATGGTAGTACCTGTGCCAACGGTGCTGCAAAAAGAACAAGTTCGCGTCACTGAACCCAAGATTATCGAGCGCCTAGATGCTTTTAGTGCGCCGCGATTGGTAGAATATTTTGACTCAGATCCTTGTGCCCCAGTTGAGGAAAGAGAGTTATCAGCAGCACCAGCACCAGCAGCCGCCAGAAGTGAGCCGGGGAGTGCAAGGGGCGATACTAGTTTGGGTGTGACGGTTGAAGCACGTTTCAACGTTGGCGAATACGACATCCTGATCCTCAGCGCGAAAGAATCTGGCGGACTGGAAACTTGGCTTAAACGCAATGGCTACAAAATCCCCAGAGGTGCGAAACAGTTACTTCAGCCTTATATTCGCTCCTCAATGAAATTCTTTGTTGCTAAAGTCAACTTGGATAAATTCGAGCAATCTGGCTACCAGTTTCTCCGTCCGCTACAAATTTCCTACCAATCGCCTAAATTCATGCTGCCAATTCGTTTAGGCATGATCAATGCTACGACAGAGCAAGATTTGATTGTCTACATCCTCTCGCCCCAAGGACAAGCAGAAATCACCAACTATCGGACGGTGAAAATTCCCTCCGACGCGAACATTCCCTTATTTGTCAAAGATGAATTTGGTGAATTTTACAAATCCATGTTTCAAACTATCTACACCAAAGAAGACAGGAAAGTTGGTTTTTTAGAATACGCTTGGGATATGGGTAGTTGCGATCCTTGTTCTGCTGAACCCCTGACTCCAGAAGAACTCAAGCAAGCAGGCGTATTTTGGCTAGATGATAATTCTACAAGTAATCTGCCAGTACCCCCCAGTTTTCGTCGTCCCTCTCCTAGAAGTAACGTCTTCATCTCTCGATTGCATGTTCGCTATACCCGCGACAAATTCCCTGAAGACTTGATATTTCAACAAACTGCTAACAGTGAATCTTTCCAAGGACGCTATGTTTTGCAACATCCGTTCCAAGGGGAACTAAAATGTCAGGCTGGTAGACAATATAAGCAGTCTTTACCCAAACGTTTTGAACAAGAGGCGCAAACTCTAGCTAAACTAACCAACTGGAAAATCCAAGATATTCGCAACAAAATGAAGTTGAGTGTAGGTAATCTGCAATATTCTTGGTGGGGAAATTTACTATCCTGGCTGGGATTATATTAAGGAGAGTGGAGAGTAAGATTAATTCAAAAAATCAAATCTGATAATTTCCTTTTCTTACTTTTTATCAACTGATAACTCTTAAGGGATTGTCGGAAATACTCTCCACAGAAACTCCTAAATTCTCAAATAAGCTAATATTAGTTATTAATACCGCTCCGTTTTTTCTGATTGAATAATCCAGACATACTTATTCCTGTCACCAGCAAACCAATCAATCCCAATCCATTAAAAATTGGGTAAACTGCTTCTAAATGGAAGATTTCTCCTGTATGAATTCTTAACAGCAAACTAGAAGAAATCCCAGTGCTAATTGGCCATTCTTTAACAATAGTTGTCAGCATTCCAGTCAATACAGTTAATATTAAAGGTAGACAAATTATGATGCCAATCGTGCGGTGATACTTGCGAAATGATCGTTTCATAGTCATCTTTCAGAAAGGTTATTATTTTTATACTAGTGGTTATGAAAATTAAGCGTTACTGAATTATGGGATGAATTAACCCAATATGGATCGAAATTTCAATGCTTACATCTGCCAATTTATCTTGCAAAGGAAGTAATACTTAAAATTGTTATCTATTATATAAAAAAATAGTCAATTTTCCGTCCTATGTTAAGTTTTTTCAAAAAATCACGTCTATTCACAACCTAGCTGAACTTTTCAAAAGACTGAAGCTGCCGCATCTACCAAAGTCCGTAAACAGTTTTGATAAAATTATATTTTGCTCCTGTGGCTTTGAGTTTTTGATATATGTTTTTCCACTTTGCAAACTTATTCTATAAATAAGTATAAGGTTAAGTGATATATTTATCTAGTAGAGACTAGCCGCATAAATATTGCTATTAATGCTGGCAAACAGCAGACTATTCACTTTTGTCAATTACAGCTTAATAATAAATCGAGGAGTTTTACAATGAAGCGTTTTCAACTAATGTCGAGCGTTGCAGGTATCAGCTTGCTAGCTTTGGTAGGCTGCAACAGTCCCGAACAACCTACTACCCAAACTACCCCAGCAGTGACTCCTAATGCTAGCGCAGCATCAGCCCCAGCGACAACATCCACTACAAGTAATAGTAGTTTATTAACTATCGTATCTAAAACTAAAGCCGCCGTTACATCTGGCAACTTTGTTCAAGCTAAAAAAGAATTTGACCAATTTGAGGATGCTTGGAAAGAAGTTGAAGACGGTATCAAAGTTAAATCTCCTAATAATTATGAAACTATAGAGACAAATATGGATCGAGTTACAGAAGAACTTAAAGCTTCTAAACCCCAAAAAGAAAAATTATTGACAACATTGCAGTCATTAGAAAAAACGATTACTGCTGTTTCAAAATCTTAAGGAAATGTGCATTCAAGTGTTTTTGAATGCATCGCTGTCTTCCCTACCCTGAATGTACTTATAGGGTAGGAATAAAAGCGGTAAATTGAGTGTATAACCAAGCTCTATGAGCAAACGTGGTGAGTTTGAGAACCCAAGCAACCAGAATATTAAGGCGCTCGATGTCTTAAAAATCTCCGTCGCTTTAGCCCGGAGAGTGTCAAATCTAAGTTCTATTTACTTCAGAACCTCAAATCTCCCAATAGTATATGCCCGTTGCCCACTTCCTTTTAAAAAAGATTCAGTATCTTAAGGAAAGGTAATTCTTCGGGTGTTGTTATACGCAATACTAAGATATTCTTGCTTTCTTCGCCAAGATTGTCATGGTTCAATTCGATGAACAGCTACGCCGCTTAGTTACAGAAGCCTGTGGACACCAACCTGGAAGCCCTCAGCGTCAGAAGCTGCTCACGCAAATTATTCGCTTGACAGCAAGTAGACTCTGGAGGGAACATACTCCCTACTATCAAGACGCACTACAACAAACTTGGTTGTATTTCTGTCGCAATGTTTGTGAAGGTTTGACAGGCCAAACCTACGATCCCAATTATGGCAGTGTGATCACTTGGCTGAATGCTTACCTAAAACGGAGACTACAAGACTTTTACCTTAACCAGAACCGAGAACAAGCCACAACAGTCCCTCTGAGAATTCGTCAGTCTACATTCGGTGGAATAAGTGAAACTATCGATCCTGTAGATAACCTACCGGCTAGCCCCCAAGCACCTCCGATTTTGGAAGACTTGGAGATATGGACGAAGACAGATTCGGATGGGGAACTGCGCGGTACTTACATTAAAGGACGTCCAGATGTGAATTGTCAGGTGTTAATTCTCAAACGCTTACCCCCAGAAGTTAGCTGGAAAGATTTATCTGAGGAATTTGGGTTGTCAATTCCGACGTTAAGCAGTTTTTATCAACGCCAATGTTTACCGCGTTTGCGTAAGTTTGCAGAATTGGAGGGATTATTATGATCGGTGCTGATAGCGAATAGCTAGGGTTGAGCCAGTGCTGAGTCAGAAGTAGTACTGATGAATCTTCCCACTTTCAGCTGAGGTATTCACTCCTCGGAATTAATTTTATGCCTAAGCCTAGTACCGCAAGGCGGAAGTCAAAAGTCAAAAGTCAAAAGTCAAAAGTCTTATGGAATGTGCTTTTTATGGATATTAAATGGTTGCTCTATTTACGCCGTGGTGTACTAGTTAATTTTACTTTTTACTCAGCACTATTTCGGTGGGTTTTTGTTTAAGGTTTGCGCTCGCTTTTTAACTATACTTTGCTAATCAAGTTTCACAGCGATCGCAATAAATAAGAAGATTGTGAAAGCTCAAAGATTGGTGAGGGATGGGAATGGTAACATTACCCTGTTAGCCTAATAGTTGATCCTATGTGTTTCTGGTTATCACCTACCTCTCGTCATGCTTATGGCTAAAACAACTAGGATTTTTGGTGCGAATTCTCTAAAGTTTAAAAGCAGGGGTCGGGAAACCGCAAGGACGCGCTGGCTCACCCCCCTAGCTCACTTTTTACGTTTGCCTTTGTACTTCTTGGTCGCTTTGCTATGCATTGTCGGTTCACCAGTGCTAGCAAAAGTTCCTAACTCAATCAATTCTTCATCCCAACTGCCAATAAACAGTCTGACATCGCTGGCTGTACCCACTGATGCCGCCTCACTCCTACAGCAGGGCAAAGTTTTATACAGTACTGGCAAATTTGCCAAAGCTGTAGAAGTGTTACAACAGGCTGTCCAAATATATAAGCAGCAAGGGGAGAACCTCACACTAGCAGTGACACTGAGTAATCTTTCCCTAGCTTACCAGCAACTCGGTACATGGAGTCAGGCGCAGCAGGCAATTACAGAAAGCTTAAATTTACTCCAAGGACTGGATAAAAACCAAAATCTGCCAATATTTGCCCAATCACTAGATATTCAAGGTCGTCTGCAATTGGCAATGGGACAGTCTGAGGCGGCTTTGGCAACTTGGCAGCAGACAGAAGAAATTTACAAACAAGCAGATGATAAAAGTGGTGTGGTGCGATCGCTAATCAATCAAGCACAGGCGTGGCGCACCCAAGGATTTTACCCGCGAGCGTTCAAAACACTCGATCGAATAAGTCAGACGTTAAAATCTCAACCCGATTCTATAGAAAAGACAGTGAGTTTGCGATCGCTCGGTGATGCCCTTTTGGTATTGGGCGATTTGAAAAAGTCACGCAAAGCATTAGAAGAAAGTCTGATAATTGCTCGAAATCTGCAATCAAGGGCTGATATTGGGGCTAGTCTGTTCAGCTTGGGAAATAATGCCCGTAAACAAAACCAAAAGGAACAGGCGATCGCCTATTATCAACAAACAGTCGCAGCATCTCCCTCACCTTTAACAAAAGTTCAAGCACAACTTAATCACCTGGGCCTACTGATTGAAGATAAAGAATGGGCAAAGGTTCAAACTCTTTTGCCGTCGATTGAGTCTTACCTCGACCAACTCCCTCTCAGCCGTGCGAGTATTTATGCTCAGGTTAACTTTTCACAAAGTTTGGCAAAAGTCAAGAGCGGTGTATTACAAGCGTCCAGTCAGAGTTTTTACTCAGGATTCAGTACAAAAGACTCAGCAAAGTTACTTGCTAGTGCCATCCAGCAATCCCGCAGTTTAGGGGACAAGCGGGCAGAGGCTTATGCTCTGAAGAGTTTAGGCGGCTTGTACGAAGAAACCAGACAGTGGTCAGAAGCGCAAGACTTGACCAGGCAAGGATTAGCTTTGGCACAGAGTAGCAATGCACCAGAAATTACCTATAGCTTGGAGTGGCAGTTAGGTAGATTGCTTTGGGCACAAAAAAATATTAATGGTGCGATCGCGGCTTATGATGCTGCTGTAGACACTCTTGAGTCTCTCCGCAGAGATTTAGTAGTAAATAAAGATGTCGTGAACCAGGATGTGCAATTTGACTTCCGGGACAGTGTAGAACCCGTCTACCGCCAGTCAGTAGAGTTACTGCTGCAATCTCAAACAGGAAAACCAAATGAAAAAATATTGGAGAAAGCACGCCAGCGGATTGAAGCACTCCAACTAGCAGAATTAGACGACTTCTTTCAGGAAGCTTGTCTGCAAGGTCAGAGAGTAGCCCTCGATCGAGTAGTAGACAAAGATAATACCAAGGCTGCCATCCTTTATCCAATTATTCTTCGTGACGAACTCCAGGTAATTGTCAAAATTCCTAAACAACCTCTGCAAAGCTACAGTACCAAAATTTCCCAAAAAGAAGTAGAGAAACTCTTAATAGAACTGCGAAGAAATCTTGTCGATCCAACTGCTACTAAGATCGTCCAAACCCAATCGCAAGAAGTTTACAACTGGCTGCTTAAACCCATTGAGTCACAATTGCAAAAAAGTGGTGTTGATACGTTAGTGTTCGTCTTAGATGGGCCATTACGCAATTTACCAATGGCAGCTCTCTACGATGGTAAACAATACTTGGTAGAGAAATATGCGATCGCCCTGAGCGTCGGTCTACAACTCCTCGACCCAAAACCGCTGGTAAAACAGCAGCTGAGAGCACTAACCGCAGGACTGACTCAGCCGCCGCCAGGATTTTCCAAGTTTGCACCATTGCTAGCGATCAAATCTGAATTTGACGGTATTGCTAAAGCAGGAGTTTCGACAACCAGCCTACTTGATGGAGATTTTAAGAAAAAGAATTTGGAAAGTGAAATTGGTGGTGCTTCATTCAACATAGTGCATTTGGCAACCCACGGTCAGTTTAGTTCCCGCCTTGAAGAGACTTTTATTTTAGATTTCGATGGTCAGATCAATGTCAAAGATTTTGATACTCTCTTCCGCAGTCAGGGTAAAACCGTAGTAGAATTATTAGTCTTAAGTGCTTGCCAGACAGCAACAGGAGACAACCGTGCAGCACTCGGTCTAGCAGGAGCAGCTGTCCGAGCTGGGGCACGTAGTACCATAGCTTCCCTGTGGCAAATTGATGATGAATCAACAGCAATGTTTGTTAGTGCCTTCTATCGAGAACTCAAGAGTGGCAAAATCACCAAAGCCGAAGCAGTCCACCGTGCCCAGCTAAAACTACTGAAACATCCCAACTACAGATCGCCAAGCTTTTGGTCTGCCTATGTATTGATTGGTAATTGGTTGTGATTTGGCGAGCCAATCTTCCTAATTGATCGCTCAAATTGTACGCTCAAAATTTGCCAAACTATCTGCTAGTTGATAAGCCGCTTTTAGCAGCTTGAAGCTATCTTCATAGAAGTATAAATACTCAAAAGCTCTATCTCCCAGATCATTTGAATATACAATATTTTAATTTGATGGGATATTTTTACCTAATCCCCAGTCCCCAATTCTCTTTTTCCAGTATTCAATTTTGTGGCATAAATTTATTGAATGCGGGTGATATATACATAGCAGCATTGAACCCTATAAATTGACTTATGAATAACTCCACCTATCAGCTAGATGATTTCGCTTTAACATTGCCGATTTCCCAAACAGCTCGCATAACTGCCCAGCAATTTGCTAACCAGCAGCCAAATCTTGAAAAAGCAGAGCAAGTCCGGCTGAATACTTTAGCTGTATGGGTGGTGAATGACTACTTGCAGATGATGAATATTCCTACCGATCTTCAAGCTAGTGACAGTTGGAACCCGATCATGCGCCTTTGTGGGGATGTAGCTGATTTAGAATTGCCCTCAATTGGCCGTCTGGAGTGTCGCCCCGTGCCTTTGCATCAGCAGATATGTTCTATTCCTCCAGAAACTTGGCAAGAACGGGTGGGTTATTTAATAGTTCAATTTGATGAATCGCTCGAAGAAGCAAGGCTGCTTGGTTTTATCCCTAGTGTGGCAACTGAAACACTGCCTTTAGCGCAACTGCAACCATTGGAAGCGTTTATTGACCACATCTGGCAACTGCGCCAATCCCCAGTTAATTCATTAGTGAATTTGAGTCAGTGGTTTGCTGGTATATTTGAGACTGGCTGGGAGACTATTGAATCGCTGTGGAACGTGCCAGAACTCAGGCCAACTTATGCCTTTCGCAGTATTGAAACTTTGGAATTAGATACTCTCAAACAACCAGAATCAATTACTAAACGGGCAAAAGTGATTGATTTAGGTATCCAAATTCTCAACCAACCTGTGATGTTGATTGTGGAAATCAGCCCCGAAAAAGATCAACAAACTAGTATTCATCTCCAATTGCACGCCACTGGAAATCAAATCTACTTACCACCAGGAGTTCATCTCACTGTTATAGATAGTTCAGGAGCAATATTTCTCGACGCTCAATCTAGAAAATTAGACAACTATATTCAGTTGCAGTTTCGTGGTGAACCTACAGAGCAATTTAGCGTTAGGGTAGCCTTGGATAATACCAGTATTACCGAATATTTCCGAATTTGAAATATGTAGCTATCTTCCTTCTTTGTTGGTAATTTATTAAGTGATAATTCATTAATTAAAAATTAAAAATCCAAGCCAGCTTTTGGGGATTTTGAAAAAAATCTGTAGACGCTTGTGAAGCTTGTGATCGGACATTAGAACAGGGCACGATATTGCATGGGGAGATAGCGACGGTTATGGGTAAATTAGTGGCGATCAAATTTGGAGAGGGTAGTTTTGAGCAGGGGTTTGCTGTCACCCTCCAAATAGGTGAAGAACACGAGCGTGCTACAACCGAAATCACCGGGAGGCTACCTTCATTCCCGGAAATGCCGCTCTATTATAGTCATTGGCAGTCTAGTTATCGGCAGATAGGCAATCGTTATCGCCTCCATGCTGACCAAATGCAGGTGACGAATGTATCGATGGTTCAAGACTGCGAAAACGCTTCTCATATTTTGCGGGCACGCTTTAATACCTGGCTGCGAGCAGAGGAGTTTCGCCCTTTGAGGGAAAAATGGTTAGAAAGATTATCGTCCAGCGACGAAGTAAGGGTGATTTTGCAAACAGAAAATAGCCAATTGCAGCTATTACCCTGGCATCTGTGGGACTTGTTAGAACGCTATCCCAAAGCTGAAATTGCCCTTTCTTCACCATCCTACGATCGCATTCACAAGCCACGCACTCTTAATCAATTAGTCAATATTTTGGCAATTGTGGGCAATAGTAAGGGGATTGACACCCAAGCCGATCAAGCTTTATTGCAACAGTGTAGTAACGCAGAGGTGAGCTTTTTGGTAGAACCACAACGTAAGGACTTGACTGAGCATCTCTGGGGAAAAAACTGGGATATTCTCTTCTTTGCTGGACACAGTTCCAGTCAGAAAAATGGAGAAAGCGGACGAATTTACCTAAATAGAACTGATAGTCTTACCATTGGCGAGTTAAAGTACGCTCTCAAAAAAGCTATTGAGAATGGTTTGCAATTAGCTATATTCAACTCCTGTGATGGATTGGGTTTGGCGCGAGAATTAGCTGATTTGCAAATTCCTCAAATGATTGTCATGCGCGAACCCGTCCCAGATCAGGTTGCGAAGGAGTTTTTAAAGTATTTTCTCCAAGGCTTTGCCGGTGGCGAGTCTTTATATCAAGCGGTACGCCAAGCGCGAGAACGCTTGCAAGGACTTGAGGATAGATTTCCTTGTGCAACTTGGCTACCAGTAATTTGCCAAAATCCGGCGCAGATACCACCGACTTGGGATGAATTAAGGTCTGCAAAATCTGAGGATGAAGATAAAGCAAATTTACCTTTGTCTAACAGACGCAGATTTAAAAGAACTTTGTTATCCAGCTTGGCAGTTACAGTCTTGGTTTGTGGCGTGAGATTGCTGGGATTGCTAGAAAATCCAGAGATTCAAGCCTTTGACCTAATGATGCGATCGCGTCCCGCAGAAGGACTCGATCCCCGACTGTTAATAATCACAATTGACGATGAGGATCTGGCGACTCAAAGACAAAATGGCGAGTCCTTGATCGGAGCTTCTATTTCCGAAAAATCTCTGAATAAACTCTTAGCAAAACTGAATCAATACCAACCCCGTGCGATCGGCTTGGATATCTACCGTGATTTTAAAGCCACACAACCAGATTTAATTACTCGTCTCCAGCAAACTCAAAACTTGGTTGGCGTATGTAAGGGGAGCGATGGCACAGAAAAAATTAAAGGTACTGAGCCACCGCCAGAAATCCCCCCAGGAAATCTGGGATTCAGTGACTTTATTTACGATCGCGATGGAGTTATTCGTCGACATCTTCTGTTCATGAATCAGGAGACGACATCATTGTGTTCTGCTCCATATTCCTTCAGTTTACAGCTAGCATCCCTTTATTTGCGCCCTTTAGGAGTTCAAACAAAGTTCACCCGTGAAGGAAATTTGCAGTTGGGTAAAACTATTTTTCCGAATCTGAAGTCTCGTACTAATGGCTATCAAAATATTGATGCTAATGGCGGTCAAATCTTACTCAACTATCGTTCTTCAAAAGAAATAGCCGAACAGGTAAAGCTAACGCAATTTTTATCTAGTCCCATTAACCCCAACGCCATCAAAGACCGGATTGTTCTGATTGGTGTAACTGCAAAGGGGGATTCTCCAGACACCTGGCCTACACCTTATGGCATTCCTTTAGATGAGCAAATGCCAGGAGTACTGGTACAAGCTCACATGGTCAGCCAGATCCTTGGTGCAGTCCAAGATGGGCGGCCGTTGCTGCGAGCTTGGTCATGGTGGGCAGAGGTCGCCTGGATTTGGGGCTGGTCTTTGATTGGGGGAGTCCTGGTTTGGCGCAAGCTTTCCTTACCCTGGTTGGCATTGGCAATCGGTGTTACTTCTAGCGTTTTGTATGTAGTTTGCTTGGGTCTGTTAATTTCAGGTGCTTGGGTACCTTTTGTACCGTCGGCTTTATCGCTTGTAGCTATGGCGAGTTTGATGTCAATTTATAATCATTCAAAAATAAAAGTCCGGGCGGGGAATCGGGAGCTAAAGGAGATAAAGCAGAATAACTAATGTCTAATGTCCAATCTAAAATCTAAAATCCTATGAGGTCAGGTTTCTATGAATTTAAATTCACAACTGATAAAACTGTTTTTAGTAGTAGCTTTTAGTTGTACAAGTTTATTAGTTAGCCTGACTCCAATACTGGCAAAACCAACTCCTAATCGCTCTGACGCTAAAACAACCCTTGCTCAAGCCACAACTTTTACTCAACCTCCAATTCCACCTGGCTCACCTCCTGGAGGTCGTGTTCGTGGTGGAGCAAAGCGCGGGGGGCCTAGTGGATGTCCTTCACCTAAAATTGACTTGACTGCTTTAGTACCCTTTACTCAGGAAGCTAACTCTGTAATTAATGTCTGCTCATATCTTGCACCTGGAAATAGTAATGTCAATTCCATGACTAAGTGCTAAGGGCCGAAGCCGTTCAATGTCTAGTAGCAATAAAGACAAGACTAAATGAGGTAAAAAAGTAGATAGTGCAAGGAAAGCAGCTTGACCCCAGTCTAAAGAATCAGGGAAACAGGATGAAAGATACGTCCAATATGCTAATAAATAGGCAGTAATAGACAAGACTAACCAACGATAAATTCCTAAAAGAGTACCTTGTCCAAATCTATCTAAACCAAAGCGATATTTAGCAGTTTTAAACCAACCTTCAATTTTCCAACGGCGTTTACCCCACCAGGAAATAGTACTGGCTTTAAGAGGTTGTGTAGAGATAACATATCTTTTAACAAACTGACCATTATCGCGTTTGAAGTAATACCAAGAAAGAGTAACAGGGAAATCTAATCCAACAAGTCGGACTTGTTGTCCTCGACGATGTAGAAGTTTAACTGGATAACCATTAACCAACTTGCGATTACAACCAATACCAATAACAGCATGATATTTTAGTTTCCGAAGATTGTTGATAAAATCCTTAGTACCAAAAGCAGTATCAGCGAGAATTTTTACCCGAAATCGTTTGGTTAAATCTTTGGGTAAATGACGTACCATTCGTAATGCTATTTGAGACGGACTAGCCGTCCCTTTACCTCTCCAGACACGAAAATTCCAGGGTATACGCCATTGTCCAACTACCAAATATAAAACTACTATATGCAAGCCTCGTTTCCCGTTGTAAACGGTTATTAGATTTTTAAATGCTTTAAATTGACCACATTTCTCTAAAGTTGTCAGGTCAATTATTACTTGTAGAAACGCTTTTCTTCCCAATGGACAATGACTGTTAACTTGCTCAATTGCCTGTTGGCGAAGATGGCGAATTAGCTTGCGAGTAGGCCATTTATAGGTATTCAAAAATCTACTTAAAGCACTTTCAGATTTGGATTTACTGTAGTGTGGCAAAGGTTTTCCGTCTGCTGCTAGAAACAGCCCTAACATTGCTTCCAAGTTGCCTCGTTGATAACGGCTAGGCATCAATGCCAGAATCGTATACATTAGGGTATGGGCGTGGGCAAGAATGGTTTCCATATTTCTTGCTGTTATTTATGTTATCTACGCCCTTTTCTCTCATTTTTTACGAACATATAAAAATATCTTTATGCAGATGACATTATTCCCATCTTTGTATATGTCATTTGTATATATTTTGATACTAAATGTAGTTTATTATACTAATGCAAAACGTAGAAGCTCAATTTTTAGATGTTACTTTTATTTTCTTGTTATTGACTAATACTGAGAGTTTTTATCAGGTGCAAGATATGAGTCTGGGCACAAACAACAGTAGAACATCCAAGTTGGTTTTTCTATGTGCCATATACTAAAGATTCGCCATATACAGTTGAATTTGTGCTGCAATATCTAGACGATAACGAGGTATACAAAAAAGCGATCGCTCTACCGGATAAGCCCGGAATCGTCCGCGTTTCTTTGCCTAGCACTGCTCCCACTTTAGCAGTAGGTCAACAATACCGCTGGTTTTTCACCATTAACTGTGACAAGCAACAGAATGCTCCCCTAACTTTTGTTGAAGGGGTAATAAAACGAGTTAACCTCAGTCAAGCAACAGTCAAAGAACTAGAAACGGCAGAACCTCTAAAGCGCTATGCTATCTATGCCCAAAATGGGATATGGTACGAGGCGCTGACGACGTTGGCTGAACTACGTCAAAAAAATCCTCAAGATGCAGCACAGAAAGCAGAGTGGCGAAATTTATTAGGTAGCATCCGTTTAGATGATGTTGCCGAAGAACCCATTCTTCCAGGAACACCTTAAACTAGGAAAATAATGTTTAGTTAAGCCAATATTTGATAGTAGAGACGTTGCAATACAACATCTCTACAGAGGTGTTGTTTAGTTTGCAGCAGCACTCACTAAACCATTGTGCCTAAGCAAAGCGATCGTACTTGGTTCACGACCCCGGAAAGTTTTAAACACCTCCATTGGATGCTTGCTACCACCGAGTGCTAGCACCGTATCCCGATAACGCCGACCTGTAGCTTTTATCGCTTCTTCATTTTCTAGCCCAGCTTCTTCAAAAGCGGCAAAAGCATCAGCACTCAGTACTTCAGCCCATTTGTAACTGTAGTAACCTGCTGCATAACCACCCTCAAAGATGTGCCCAAAAGAACATAATACTGAATCTTCTGGAAGTGGTGGTAAGACAGTAGTAGTCTTGGCTATACGATGACGTACATCTGCTGGAGTTTCATTGCTACCGGAACGATAGCGGTAGTGTAGTTCTAAATCAACACTGCTAAGGTGAATTTGCCGTAACATACCAGTACCACTCATATAATTACGCGCCGCTAGCAGCTTTTGATAATAATGCTCTGGTAGAGCTTCTCCAGTTTCGTAATGTTTCGCCATGCCAAACAAAGTGGGTCGCTCATAACACCAGTTTTCCATAAACTGACTGGGCAGTTCCACTGCATCCCATTCCACATTATTGATGCCTGCGGCTCCAGCATAGTCAACCTTGGTGAGCATGTGGTGCAATCCATGACCAAACTCGTGGAACAAAGTCTCTACTTCATAGAAAGTCATCAAACTCGGCTTGCCATCTACTGGAGGAGTTTGGTTGCATATCAAATAAGCCACAGGCAACTGGATGGCAGCACCATTTTCAGTTTTGGCACGATTGATGCATACATCCATCCAAGCACCACCGCGTTTTTCTGCTGGACGGCTATAGGGGTCTAAGTAGAAGTAAGCGATGGGAGAACCAGTTTCATCGGCTATTTGAAAATAACGCACATCCTCATGCCATACTGGGGCTTTACCATCGGCAGGGGTTACTGTAACACCAAATAACCGCTTAACAAGTCCAAATAAGCCATCTAGCACTTGGGGAAGGGGAAAGTAGGGACGTAATTCTTCAGCGGTAAAGGCAAATTTTACTTCTCGTTGGCGTTCTGCCCAAAAGCTGATGTCCCAATGTTTTAAATCTTGATATTCTTCTCCATAAGATGCAGCAAAAGCTTGGAGTTCTTTTAAGTCTTTGACAGCAGCATCATAACTGGCCTGGCGTAGTTCTTCTAATAATGCTTCGACTGCCTCAACATTAGGAGCCATTTTACTTGCAAGGCTCAACTCGGCAAAACTCTTAAAGCCAAGTATATCTGCAAGTTCTTGCCGTAACTCGAAAATACGCACAATTAACGGGTTATTATCTAAATCGCCACTAGAAGCACGGGTGATATGAGCTTTGTAGAGCTTTTGGCGCAAATCTCGACGGGTGCTGTGCTGCATAAAAGGGCCGTAACTGGGAAAGTCTAAAGTAATACGCCAAGGGCCATTTTCTGGTGTGGCGTTCTCTTCTCCAGCTGCTCGTGCAGCTTGGGCGGCTAAACTCACCAAACTTGGTGGTAAACCGTCAATTTCGGCTTTTGTTGTCAGGGTTAAGCTAAAGGCTTTCGTAGCATCAAGTACATGATTAGAGAATTTAGTAGAAAGTTCTGCCAACTCCATCTGAATGGCATTGAAACGGTCTCTTACCTCTCCTTTTAAGCCAACACCAGAAAGTTCTGCATCTCGAATGGCGGCTTCCACAATGCGCTGTTGGGCTAATTCTAAAGTTGCCCAACTATCACTGCTACGGAGTGCCTTAAAAGCATTGTAGATGGGTTGGCTTTGACCGAGTTTGTTGATAAATTGTACAACTAGTGGCTGTACGATTTCATGAGCTTCGCGCAGTTCCGGGCTATTTTTAACACCCATTAAATGATTTACCGCTCCCCAACTCCAGGTAAGCCGTTCTGTCAGCTTTTCTAAGGGTTCTACTAAACCACTCCAAGTCGGCTGTACGCTAGTCTCTAAGGTGGCAAGTTGCCGATCGAGTTCTGCTAGCAACTGATTAAAGGCTGGTACTACTCGTTCTGGTTTAATTTCTGCAAAGGGGGGTAAACCAGTGCCTTGGAGTAAGGGATTATCGGAAATAATGGTACTTGCACTCATGGTTTTGTGTGAACTGCGAACGAAAAAAAATCACTGTTGATTTTTATTTATATATCTTCTAATGTAACGATCGCTGTGCTATTTAGTATTGCCATTGTGGCAAAAAGGTAAAAAAAACGATAATTCCTCACAAAAGTATGCCGATAGGACTATTTTGTTTAGTTTATGAAGTTGCGATCGCACATCGTCGGTGCTTCACATCGGGAACAGAGTGCATTCACCTACCTCAACCTGACCTTTTGGCGATCGCCAAAAGACACGAGCGTGTAATATGTCAAACAGCTAAGTCCGTCAGCATGGGCGTTGCCTGGAAAGCGCAGTTTCAGCCCAAGAATTGCACGTTTTCAAGGCGGGGAAGCGTACAAATTAACTGAGCGTCAGCGAGTGTCCTTACCAAACCAAAAAGGAAGCTTCATATTTCCATATTTATGATATTATTTGGCAACTCATCTTTTTACTCGTAAAATCGAAGACAAGATCAAGGTCAGTAGAAAAGAGTCCCTAAATTAATGAATACGTTAATCAGTCAGGGTGGAAGAGCTATCACTAAATTTCAGGTGGTAGACCGGATAAACGATATCGCTTGGCAAGCTCACCAAGGCAGCGTTGCAGCGATTATTCAGCTATTGAACGAAAAGCTAGCCCAGTCTTGTGTCAGAACTAGAGCCATTTTTTCTGATGGTGTCTTACAAATTCTCTGCGAGGCAGCTAGAGTAGAGCAACTAGAGCAATCTCCCCTAGTAGAACAAATCCAGCAAATTCTTGAGTCTATCGCCCCGCGTCACATTCGCCGCGTCAAGATCAACAGTCGGATTGTTCGAGAACAACAATTGCTGTGGTTAAAAGAAATAGATAGCGATCGCGAGAATCAATTGCTTTGGTCGCAGGAAATTACATTAATTCAGCCCAATATTGTAAAGCAATTAATTAAAGATATCACAGAAGCTCAAGCTGAATTAGGAAAACCAAATTATCCTAAAACTCAAGTCTCTCGTCCTTTAGTACTCATTAACAAAGAAAAATCCAAAAATAAATCTAAAACAAAGATATTAGCAGCAGCTGGTTTATGCTCGCTGTTGTTGCTTAGTTGGGTTGTTTATGCCCAGCTAGGTAATAAACTGAAAAATCTAATACAACCAGAAACTTCCAAATCTTTAACTACAGAAAATACTAACCACAGGAAAGCCCAAACACCATCTCGCTCTCCTAACAATAGCTTTTCTGAGCCATCTGACGATCCATTTCAAATATCTGTGCGAATTGCCAATCAAGCTTCTGCATCTGGGAAAACGGCTACAACCTCAACTCAGTGGTTAGAGATCGCTGCTAAGTGGCAACGGGCTTCAGATTTAATGAGTACTGTACCACAAACCCACAGCCGTTATCAAGAAGCTAAGATTCGTACTCAACTTTATAAAAAATACAGTGAGGCGGCACAAAAAGAAGCCGATAAGAGCAAATCTTAGTTTTTTCTGATTGGAAGAATTCGATTAGTGATTAGTATTCCAGCAGTAGGCAATGAATTATTTACTTTACTTATCACGTTTCATCCAAGCGCGTAAAACGAATTTCGATGGCTAAGGTTTTTCTTGGGGAATAGGAGCAAATTCCCCACTTGATAATATTAGTTGTACTACTGAATAGGCGCGAAAGGGTTTTAGATAACACATATTTAATTTCTGGATATGTTTAGAAAAAAATCGACTTTATTGTGAATAAAGTCGATTGAATCAAGCGAATTCATCCTGTGGTCAATCTAAAATTTAAAATCTAAAAGGTGTATATCCCCTAACTCAGGAGTTCTCCTGTTTCTTGCAGAGAGTGCAAGCGGCGGTAAATACCTTCGTGACGCAAGAGTTCATTGTGGCTACCCACTTCTACAATCTTTCCTTGCTCTAGAACGACAATTTTATCAGCTTCCCTGACTGTGCTTAAACGGTGGGCAATAACGATGGTGGTGCAAGTGCCCTGAATCGATCGCATCGCTAGCTGAATTGAACGCTCAGATTCATAATCTAAGCTAGAGGTGGCTTCGTCAAAAATCAGTACATCTGGTTCCACTAACAACGCCCTAGCAATTCCCAAGCGTTGTCTTTGTCCTCCAGATAGTCTGACACCTCGTTCTCCCACGACGGTGTAATAACCTTGTGGTAAATGCTGCACTACTTCATCGACTCTGGCAATCCTACAGGCTTCTTGAACCTGCTCCAAACTAGCATCTGGTCTGCCATAAGTCAGATTATCCAATATAGTACCGTTGAAAACGTCTACTTCTTGGTGAACGATCGCTAGCCTTCGTCTATATTTACCTACATTCAAAGTGCGAATATCTTGACCATCAATCAGAATTTGACCTGCTTGAGGTTCAAAATATCGCAGCAGTAATTTTACTAAAGTAGACTTACCAGAACCGGAACGCCCCACTAATGCGACTGTTTGGTATGGCTCAATCAACAAGCTGATATCTTGCAAAACTTGATGGTTGGCATCATATCCAAAACTGACGTGTGACAACTCAACTTTTCCAGTAAATTTATAAGGTGATTCTGTCTGGCTGCTCTCTTCTAAAAGACTATCTGAATCAGATGCAGTTGGCTCTTGGAGAAATTCGTGAAACCGCAGCATGGAAGAGTAACGACGGGCGAAAACTTCTGCCAAGTTAGTAATAGGTTCTAATTCGGCATAAGCCATGCTGGAAAGAGTTAAGGTCATGATAAAGTGACCGAGAGAAATTCTACCGTCTACTGTTGCTGCTAAAGTCAAACCCAGAATTGTAAACACACAAAACTGAATTACAGTCCTTTGCCAAGTACCCAGTTTCACATAACCTTTGTGGATGCGATAATCAACCACTATTAATTCACGATCTAGACGTTGCTTTTGCCGTTTCAGTTCCCTAGCTTCTGTAGCAAATGCTTTCACCGTTTTGATATTGGTGATCAGTTCAGAATTGTGGCTTTCGGTATTCTCTGCATATTTATTCAGACGACTTTCATACCTAATCAATTGCTGTAAATCCTTCAAGCTGAAGCTGAGAATAATTACAAAGGAAATTAGATATAAAATCGCAATTCGCCACTCAATCACCAAAATAAACACAAAAATTCCCAGTACACGAACCAGTTTAGGAATCAACTGTCCGGCGATTTCGGGATACGCCCAAGCGTGGTTCTCAACACCTCTAGCTACTCTTCCGGCGATGCGTCCGGGGTTATTTTCGTCATAAAATTCCAGTGGTAGAGTAAGAATTTTGGCGATGGCTGCTTCGGTTTTCTTTCGACGCGACCTGAAAGTTATATCCCAGTGAAACCAACCAGTTAACCAGGGCTGTGTTGGCGCTCTCACTACGGTGACAACGAAAATTAAACCCAGTAATACACTCAAAGATAGAGTTTTAGTAACTGGATAATTGGTGATGTCAGAAAAAGTTGCGATCGCACTTTGAAGTGGTTTATCCAAAGCTTGACCAGACAAAATGTTTAAAATCTGCCCGATCGCATAAGGAACAACCAAATCAATAATTTCGTAAATGCCGGATGCTGCGATACTAAAAACACTCAGCTTCCAATCAGAGCGAAAGTAATTGACAATATCTTGAAATTTGGCCATGATGCACACCGTCCAAGAGCGCGATCGTAAACTTGGAATTTGTATACTACAAACGCACTACAAAGTAGTCAAGAGCTAGATGACAAATCACTCTTTAGGAGTAGTTGGTAGTTCTTGAGGGAAAAATTCGAGGCGATAGCGGTAGAGAGCAACTGGTCGAGAATCAGCTTTAAAGTAATCTGGATCTTGGGGTGAAAGATAGACAGCAGTAACTTGATCTGCTTCAATCGCCGGATTGGATGTTGGAAGTTTATGATAAGCCGTAGTAGATTCTACAGAGTTGAAGTAGGGGCGTGAGCCACCTTTAAATAGTTGTTGAAACACTTCTGTGGTGATGAATTTACAATTAGAGGTAGTTTCTGTAGCACGTGCAGTCACAATGGAAACTAGTTGGCGACTGCTACGCAAGAACGTAATTTGACGATTAGGTGAATCTGGATCTACTTTGACTAATAACACTGCTTCATCCCCTAAATAAGCTCTTGCCAAATTCAAGCTATTAAATGCTCTATCTGCTACTAAAATTTGGGATTTGTAAGCTATCTGAGGAAGTATTTTTAACCCAGTAATAGATGATTGCCGTTTCACAAATCTTACTACAAAACTCACAGGCTGATTTAATTGTCGGCGATTACCTTCAAATCCTGGTGTTACAATCTCTGGTGCTAAAGGCGCAGCTAAATCTACTAAGGTACTTGTAACTTTCCAAGTACCAGCCATCCATTCAGGGTAAACTAAATCACCCGAAGCCGATTGCACTGAAGTTAGTTTTTCCCATTGGGGAAAATTTGCTAACCTTTGAGACAACTCTTCTGCAAAAGCTTCACCACCCCAGAATAGGAAAAAAACTAGCAAGCAAAAACTCCAAATTCCCTTCATTACAAGCATTAGCAGTTTTGTATTTAACGTTTATTATTTATCAATTAAAAATTAAGTAATTTTCTGTAAAAAATTAAAACTTTGTAGTGAGATAATTAGCCCTATCCCGAATTATAGTGACAGCATGACATTGGCATTAGGCATGATTGAAGTTTATGGCATTCCCACTGCTGTGGAAGTAGGAGATGCTATGTGTAAAGCTGCCCGTGTAACCCTTGTTGGTTATGAAAACACTGATTTGGGACGAATTACCGTGTTAATTCGAGGAGTTATAGGCGAGGTGAATGTGGCAGTAACAGCAGGATTAAAGGCTGTGCTGCGAGTTGATGGTGGCGAGGTACTTTCTAATCACATTATTCCCCGTCCACACGAAAATTTAGAATATATTTTACCGATTCATCGCAGCGTTAATATCGAGCAATTCAGTGCAGATATCCGATTTCCTCCACCCTTATCAGTTTAGCTGTATTAAATTTCTGCTGGTAAAGGTTCCCAAACTTCCCCATACTTCTCTTTTAAAGTTTCCCAAGCTTCCACTTGTCCTGGTTCATATTCTCCCGGTTTACCCCATTGCAAAAATAAGCTTAAAGCAGGCTCTTGTTTATCATCTAAAAACCGGATGGCATAGGTTGTAAAGTTACCTCTCTTCGCTTCACCTGTTTCAAATTTCACCTGAGTGATTTTATCCATATTCAAGTGAAACTCAAAGCCTTCAGTATGCATATTCGCATATTTACCTTTAGGCAATTCTGCATAAAATAACTTTTCTACTTTGCCTCGTGCTTCTAATACAGCAGCGCTGCTAGTAACAATTAAACGCAAAGTTCCCAAAGTCTCGCAAGCTGCTAAAAATTCTTTTAATGTTGTGGTCATTTGTTATTTGTCCTTTGTCATTTGTCATTTGTGGTTGGTTAAACAATTAGTCCTAACTAATACCTAATGCCCAATGCCCTATGCCCCATTCCCAATTCCTATTTTTCATATTGTTCATAAGCGGCAACAATACGCTGAACTAGAGGATGGCGCACAACATCTCTTTGGGAAAATTCACAAAAGGCAATGCCTTCAACGTGTTTTAAAATTTGTAAAGCCACTACTAAACCCGATTGTTGGTGAAGTGGCAAATCAGTTTGTGTCATGTCGCCTGTAATCACCATCCGCGAACGGAAACCCAAACGAGTCAAAACCATTTTCATCTGAGCGGGTGTAGTATTTTGAGCTTCATCCACAATTATAAAGGCGTTATTGAGAGTGCGTCCCCGCATATAGGCAAGTGGTGCGACTTCAATCACACCGCGTTCCATTAAACTGGGTACTTTTTCTGGGTCGATGAATTCATAAATAGCATCGTAAAGTGGGCGAAGATAGGGATTAACTTTCTGCTGTAAGTCTCCAGGCAAAAAACCGAGTTTTTCGCCGGCTTCAACGGCAGGGCGAGTTAAAATTAGCTTTTCAAACTGGTTAGCAAGGAGTGCTTGCACAGCAACAACAACAGCGAGATAAGTTTTACCAGTACCAGCAGGGCCAATCCCAAATGTGAGATCGCATCTGCGGAGTGCGTCGATATATTGGCGCTGGCGGAAGGTTTTGGCACGAACTTGTTCACCCCGGCGACTTTTGGCGAGGACATCTCGCTGTAAATCTTGCAGTTCCCCTTGGCGATCGCTATCTATGGCTTGATGAGCTGTTAAAATATCGGCACTGGAAATAGTATTGCCTTTAATCCAGAGGTCTTCAAGCGATCGCACTAATCGAGAAGCCAGATCGATTTGCCCTTCAGTACCAGAAATCACTAATTCTTGTCCGCGTAGCACTAAAGCGGCTCCTGTTTGCCGAGATAGAATTTTGAGATTTTCTTCTCCATCTCCGCCAAGAGCGATCGCACTGGTAATATTCGGCAGCTGAATTGTTAAGGCACCTGCCATAGTATTTTTTAATTGGTGAGGATCTGTATTTGACAAAGGTTAATTTTTTCTCGCTAACAGCGAAATTATGCTTTTATTTCCTACATTTTGGAAAATCTTTGCAACAAATTAATCTGCCGTAGGGTTGCCCTCTCCCCTAACCCCTTCTCCCATATTGGCAGAAGAGGAACTAGAGAATTTGCCCCTCTCTCCCAACATGGGAGAGGGGCCGGGGGTGAGGGCAAAACTCATGCACTCAGAAGATTTCATCTGAAGTTGACACCAATACAAAGCTGTACGCTCCTACTGGTGAAGAGTTCAAAAAAAGATTTAAAAATCTTTTTGCTACTTTCCATCTTTATAAAAATTCTGAGCGGAGGTAACAACAACCGCTCAGATTTGCTCTTTAGTTTCAACCTAGCGGAGGCGTGGTTTAACAATGGGTTTAGGCCCATCATTTGCACGCGGTTCTCTCTTAGTCGGCGGTGGCGATCGCTCTTCTGTGTCTTCATCAAAAGACATACCCTCGCGGCCCGGAGTGGTGCTGCCGTAGATATCCAGGTATGTTGATTGCCCAGCTGCGGCGGCGGCTGCGGCAATTACTGTACGAATCGCCTGAATATTGCGTCCCCCTCGACCAAATACTTTTCCTTTATCTGTGCTTTCAAAGGCGATGCGAACCCAAACCCGGTTGAGGGCCTGAGAAATTTCACAATCGACGCTTAATGTCTCTGGAGATTCCAAAAACGGCTGCACCAAAAACCGAACCAGCTCAACATAGTTGGGGCTAGCTGTTGGGAGTTTTGTTCCGAAATTATGATGCGGCTGTTGCACTGACCTGCTCAAAAACATTAGCTTTTACTAGAATGCGACGAACGGTGTCAGTGGGTTGAGCGCCTTGTTGTAGTCGCTTGACGATACCGGGAACGTCTAGTCGCACTTCATCCGTTCTGGGGTTATAAAATCCCAATTCTTCTAAGGGACGGCCATCGCGGCGAGCGAGGTTGTTAATGGCGACAATGCGGTAACTTGCTTCCCGCTTTTTACCGAATCTTTTCAAGCGCAGTTTGATCATGGTTGAAGAATCATTCTCCTGTTGTTAGATATTAGTTAGCAACTAATTAATTGGTGAGGAAGTAACCTAAACCTGGCTGCTGCCGAGAAATTGAGGGTTAGTTTCCTCTGCTGATAAATTCTGAGGTCGAAATGCTAATTTTAGCACTGCCTAGCGTTTGCTGCTATTTGTCATTAGTCTTTTGTCATTAGTCCTTAGTTAATGACTAAAGATTAAAGATTGCCAAAGCCTTTTTTCTTTTTATCTTTGGGTTTTTTCTTTTTCGTGGCTGGGGCACCATCATAACCTCGCCATCCGGGGGCTGGGGGACGATTACCAGCACCGGCGAAGGCGTTGCCCATACCGCCACCGCCGAACATTCCCGGCATTCCAGGGAAGCCACCTTGACCCATTTGCTGCATGAGCGATCGCATTTTTTGGAAATCACCCACCAGTTTGCTGACATCTGACTCTCTATAGCCGGAACCAGAAGCAATCCGCCGCCGCCGACTGGGAGAACTAGCTAATAAATCGGGGTCGTGGCGTTCTTGGCGAGTCATGGAGTTAATCATTGCCTCACAGCGCTTTAACTGGGTTTCTCCTTGCTTGAGTTGATCATCTGAAAGCTTGTTCATCCCTGGAATCATCTTGATCAAGCCTCCCAGAGAACCCATGTTCTTCAGCATCCGCAACTGCTTGAGAAAGTCAGTAAAGTCAAACTTTGCTGACAAAATTTTCTCCTGCATTTTCTCAGCGTCTGCTAAGTCAAACTCTTCCTGGGCTTTTTCTACCAGGGTCAACACATCGCCCATACCGAGAATCCGCGATGCCATGCGATCGGGATAAAACGGTTGCAGTGCCTCGACTTTCTCACCCACGCCCACAAATTTAATCGGCGCTCCCGAAATCTTTCGCACCGAAAGCGCTGCACCACCACGGCTATCACCATCTAATTTTGTAAGAATCGCTCCAGTAATGCCGATCTGTTCGTGGAAGGTGCGGGTAAGATTTGCTGCTTCTTGACCAGTCATCGCATCCACCACCAACAGCGTTTCATCGGGTTGGACGGTTGCTTTGATGCGGGCTAATTCCGCCATCATATCTTCGTCAATTTGCAGGCGACCAGCAGTATCAATAATTACTGTGTTGACACCTTCTGCCCTACCGCGTTCTACACCTTGCCTTGCGATTTCTACAGGATCGGCGTCGTTTCCTAGTTCAAATACTGGTACGTCAATTTGCTTACCCAACGTCACCAACTGGTCGATCGCTGCTGGGCGATATACGTCTGTCGCCACCAACAAGCAGCTACGCTCTAATTTCCGAAGATGTAAGGCTAACTTAGCGGTAGCCGTGGTTTTACCAGTACCTTGCAACCCAGCCATGAGAATAATAGTAGGCTGTTCCTGGGCTTCTGCTATGGGAACATTTTCTTCTCCCATTACCTGCACCAGTTCATCATGAACAATTTTGATGAACTGTTGGTCAGGTCGCACGCCGGTAATCACCTCGGCTCCCTGTGCCTTGGCTTCGACTTCGCTAATAAAATCTTTTACTACCTGGAGATTGACATCTGCTTCCAACAAGGCGCGGCGCACTTCGCGCAATGCATCTTGAATGTTGGATTGAGAAATTTTGTCCTGTCCCCGCAGTTTTTTCCAGGCTGATTCTAAACGGTCAGATAGAGCATCAAACATAATGTAATTACAGGTAGTTCGCCAATGGAGAATTCTAAACCGCCGATGAATGCGATTTGGAATTTCCGCTAAAATTTAAACGTGCTATCTACCAGCTTAGTATTTTTCACCGCGACTGTAGCAATCAGATACGGATTGGCGAAGAAGCAGAGGAGAAGTTGCAGTAAGTTTTTCCCCTCTGCCTCCTGCACTTTGCCCCTCTGTCTCTTTATCAATAATTGTGAGGATAAGGGGCGCAGGTAAAGGTATGGAATTTTCCCTTCCCCCTCTTCATGGCGATCGCGCGTTATTATCTGTAGCGCTTATCCGATGCGATAGATTTAGACTGAGCGAATCGCACCACTTATCTTGACAAGACCCCAACTATACAAAGATAGAACTTTTTCTGGAGAAATATCAATGATCATTTCAATGTATCAAGCTTCAATACCAGTGTTTATTCACACACTGAATAACCTTGTAGGTATTCTTGAAAAAGGTGCTACATACGCAGAAATCAAAAAAATAGATCAGCATGTGTTGCTCAATAGTCGTCTATTCCCAGATATGTTTCCATTGTCAAGACAAGTACAAATTGCCTCTGACATAGCAAAGAGAGGTGCCGCACAATTAGCAGGGGCAGAAGCACCCAAGTTTGAGGACAATGAAACTACATTGCCCGAACTTATTGACCGTGTTCAGAAAACTATCTCTTATTTAGACACATTAAAATCCGAACAAATAGATGGTTCGGAAGATAAAACAATTACCATTACTCAGGGTGACAAGAGCCTATCTTTTGAAGGAATGCCATTTCTCCTATATTTTGTTTTGCCAAACGTTTATTTTCATGTCACAACAACCTATGACATTCTCAGACACTGCGGTGTAGAGCTTGGCAAAAAAGACTTCCTAGGCAAGCCTTAACGCTCCGCAATATAAGAGCGAACTGATTTCCATTCTCCCTATCGGGTGAGCGTATAGCGGCTAAATCTTACGTCGCCCGATAGTTCCTATTATTGTTATCCAACACAGTAGTAGTGGAACGCGAGCTTTACAAGGCAGTAGGGTAGCACAAGCTGTGTTACCCTACGAATTACCTATATTCTACCCTACGAAAGTTTCAGGTTATAAAATCCAGATTACTTAGTAATGATTTAGGTTAATGCCAGCTTCTTTTGCCATTGCTTCTAAACCATTAATTTGTAGAGTTTTAATTGCTTTGGTAGACAGCTTTAATCTCACCCAGCGATTTCCACCTTCCCACCAAACACGTTTGTTTTGCAGATTAGCGTGCTGAAGGCGTTTAGTACGGCGGTGGGAGTGGGAAACAGCAAAAGCGTTATTTGCCTTCTTACCAGTTAGTTCACAGCGACGGGACATAGCAAATATCTCCAGATTGTTATTTTAATACAGCCTTTCCATTTTAGGTCTTAGGCAACAGAAGTGGGGAGATGAGGGGACAGGGGAGCAGGGGAGAAATAACTCCTAACTCCTAACTCCCAACTTCCCACTCAGCACTCAGCACTATTTACTTGCTTGTTCCGTCAGCTTGGTGAGTACCTCATTTGAACGCTCGACGAAGGATTTCATTCCCTCAGCGTCAAATCCTTTCTGAGACATCAACGCTAAATCGTAGACGTGTTGGCAAATCAAGTTGACTAACTGATCTGTAGGCGATTGACCGTCACCTTGAATGATACTACCTTGGTTAATATTTGCCAGATTTTGAATCAGTGGGTGAGCAGTATTCACCAGCAAAATGTGATCTTCAGGAAACTCTGTTGTTTGCTGCTGCATCATAGCGTTCATTTCCCGCAGGCGGCGGAGAATTTCTGGTAAAAGCACGATCGCAGGTGGTGTTCCTTGAGGATCGTCTGATTTCAAAGCTTCGGTACGGATATTGAGTTTGGGTTTGTTGAGGGATTTCTCAAATAACTCTTTGATCGTCTCACTCCGAGTTTTGTTCGTCTTGGGATCGACAATTTCCGTAGCTTTGTCTTGTTCTAGCAGGGTATTATCTAAGTCTGAGTCTACCCGCGTAAACTTGACATCCTGATATTCCCGCTCTAGGAAGTTGATAAAGTGGGTATCGATGAAGGAGTCCATAAACAGGACTTCCAAGCCTTGATTTTTGTGCAGTTCTATGTATGTAGCTTGGGTTGCTCCATCGGTGCTGTAGAAAACCCGATTTTCGTTGCGTTCTTTGTTCCGTTCTAGATACTCTTTGAGCGTAGTATAGGGAGCGCTGGGTGCTGAGTTCTCAGAATTGGGTGAAGGAGTGACATCTTGCCAAGCATCCCCCTCTGAAGACTGGACTTCAACCACTGGCGTTTCAGCAGCAACTTTTTCTGTCAGCTTGGCGGTGGTGCGGAAGACGATGATATCTTCGATTTGTTTTTTGAATTTCTCGTCGTTGAGAGCGCCGAATTTTACAAAAGTGCCGAGGTCTTTCCAGGCGCTAATGTATTGTTCGCGGTTATCGCGGAAAAGTTCTTTGAGGCGATCGCCTACTTTTTTAGCAATGTAATCACCAATTCTCCGCACGGTGCGATCGCCTTGCAAGGCACTGCGCGATACGTTTAGGGGAATATCGGTGCTATCAATCACACCCCGCATCGGCATCAGAAATTGCGGGATAATTTCTTCGCAGTTGTCGCTAACAAAAACTTGATTGCAAAATAGCTTGATCTGCCCTTTCGTAACATCTACATCCGGCCTCATTTTCGGAAAATACAGAATCCCGTTGATGATAAAGGGGTAGTCTGTATTTAGATGTACCCATAACAAAGGTTCTTCCTGAAAAGGATACAGGTAGCGATAAAACTCTAAATAATCTTCTTGAGTAAGATTACTCGGAGACTCTCGCCACGGTGCTTTTTGCTTATTTACTACTTCACCATCAAGTTTAATTGGGACTGGCAAGAAGTCGCAGTAGGTCTTGACAAGATTCTTAATCCGTGCTGATTCGAGAAATTCCTCCTCTTCTCCTTGCAGGCTGAGAGTAATAGTAGTACCGCGAGTTGTTCGGGGCGAGTCCTCTAAGGTGAATGCTGGGGAACCATCACAAGACCAGTGAACCGCCTGCGCCCCTTCTTGATAAGATAAAGTATCAATTTCTACCTTTTGCGCCACCATGAAGGAAGAGTAGAAACCAAGACCAAAGTGACCGATGATCGGTTGATCTGATTTGCCTTCATACTTATGAATAAATTCTTCAGCACTAGAGAAGGCAACCTGATTGATATATTTCTTAACTTCATCTGCACTCATCCCGATACCATTATCGGAGATGGATAGGGTTTTCTTATCTTTGTCAATGGCAAGTTCAATTTCTGGTTCGCCGATGTCTCCAGCATAATCTCCGGCGCGAGATACCATTTTCAGCTTTTGGATGGCGTCTACAGCGTTGGATACCAGTTCCCGCAAGAAGATTTGGTGATCTGAGTAAAGCGACTTCTTAATGATCGGGAAAATATTCTCAGTATGAATACTGATAGTGCCTTGTTCTAGCATAATTGGTAATTTTCGATGTTAGTATCTGAAACGATGATAGTAGGTAATACAACTTAGTACCGCAAGGCGTAATTCGTAATTCGTAATTCGTAATTCGTAATTATGATTGCGTAAGGGTTCTAGACATTTCAAATGGGTGGTTTATTTCCGCCGACCTGTACTAGCTATCTGTTTTCCAGGATAAACCCGGAGAACATAGAAGGGTATGATACCAATTATGATTTTAAAAGCATAACTTAAGCGATGTCTACGACGGGCTATGCCTACGTACCTTTTTTGAGCATTGTTTGCCGCCATTTTCTGATTCGGATTCCCCTACTCCCGACTCCCCACTCTTCCCAGATTGCTGTTTAAGTATTACTAAAATTCTTCTCCAACACCAAAAAATAGTGGTATGGATAACTGGGATCGATAAATTCTTGCTTAACAGTTAACCCAGCTTTGGCAACAGAGTTTAAAATCCGCTTTTTGGGATAACCTTTCAAACCCATTTCCCAGCAATGTTCGTCACAGACTGGTGTTGTACTCCAGAATTTTGGGAGATTGAATAGTAAATACCTTGGTCTACCAGAGAAAGAAGTTTTCACCTGAAATGAGAGGTATTGAGTGCAATAGGGAATCGAAATCACCAAAAATTTCTTAGTTGCAATAGCAAGTTTTCTCAATGCTTCTTCTGACTCAGGGTAGGGGAAATGCTCTAGCACTTGAAACAGGACAATCGCATCAAATTTATCTTTTGGTAATGAAAAATCTGTAGTCAAATCCAAAATTATTTCTGGCTTGAGGCTGGGGTCAACATCAGCAGTAGAGACGTTGTATCCATTATTCTTCAGAATGTCTGTTAACAGAGAATTAAAAATCCCAATTTCCAGAACGTTTTTTACCTGATTACCCAGTGAAAAAATTAGACGCAACTGGTGATGGTAACTGATGAGGCGATTTTTTGATAAATATTCTGAATTTCTAATATCTAACGAGCTGATGAGTTGCATAAATAAGCCTACCTAAACTGAGAGATTAATAAATTTGGTGCGTATACAACTACAGGATTCCCGGAAAAATCATCAAAGTAACATTTGAACCTCACTCCAAACCTCTCTCCTACAAGGAGAGAGGCTTTGAATCTTACTCCCCTTCTCTCTCCTGATAGGAGAGAGAAGGGGAGAGGTAGAAAAGAGGTTAGGGCGTGTTTTCAAACCTTTCTTGAAGCACCTGAGTCTTTGGAGATCCCCCCAACCCCCCTTAAAAAGGGGGGCTTTTAGAGTTTCTTTTCCCCCCTTCTTAAGGGGGGTTAGGGGGGATCTTTGAGGCAAAATATCACTAGCACCAAGCGTATTGGGTTAACGAGTCGGATTTTATGCGCTAAAGTATTTTGCTAATGGGTGGTAAGCAATAATTGCAGTGGTAGACTGTTCTGGATAAAGTTGTTCACTTTCATCCATATACAAGTTAATCCTGTCAGTCTGCAATAACTCTAGTTGCTTGTACTGATCCTGAATATTTGGACAAGCTGGATACCCGAAACTATATCGTGAGCCACGATAGCGTTGTGCTAAGATATCCCGAATATTGTTGGGTTCAGACGCTCGAGTACTCGCTACCGCTTCGCTATCAGCAGTAAAACCTAACTCCCGGCGAATTCTGGCGTGTGTCCATTCAGCTATAGCTTCCGCTATCTGTACCGCCATGCCGTGGAAATACAGATAATCGGTGTATTGATTGGCAGCAAACAGCTTTTGGGCGAACTCTGTGGCAATTTCCCCTACAGTTACCGCCTGCATTGGGAAGACATCAATAATTCCCGACTCCTTCGGTGCAAAGAAATCTGCTATGCACAGCCGCCTTAAAGACTTCTGTCTGGGAAACTCGAAAGTTGCAACCTGTTGTGATTGGTTCTCGGAGTTATATATATGTAGAGAATTCCCCTCGGCTTGACAAGGGAAATACCCGTAAATCACCTGGGGATGCAACAGATTCTCTTCAATAATTCGCTGTTTCCAAGTTTCTAAAACTGGGTAAACTTTCTCAGCTAAGAAAGCCTGATATTCTTCCTTAGATTGTTCTTTTGGTTTGCGGAATTGCCACTGTCCAGCAATTAAAGCTTGTAAATCCAAGTGCCAGAATATTTCCTCAATAGGAATATCACTAGGCTGCAATAACTTTGTTCCCCAGAAAGGTGGTGTAGGACGTTCAATATCTATTGCCACAGCATCAGAACGCCGCGTATCTACTTCTTTTGGTTCAGTAGCTACTGTTTCCTTAGCAGTTGTAGTTACTGATTCTTTGTGACCATTAGTCGAAACTTCAGCCGTTTCAACTTCGTTCAAAAATCCCTGCAAATCTTCCCAGTTACCAGCGGACTTTGCTGGCATTAATTTATCCATGAAATGCAAGTCAGAAAAGGCATCTTTGCCATAAACAACCTTACCTTTGTAAGTTTTTTGGCAATCATCATGCACAAATTTGGGAGTCAGCGCCGCACCACCTAAAATCACGGGGACACTAATTCCCTTTTCGTTGAATACCTCCAAATTTTCTTTCATGAAGGCAGTGGATTTTACCAGCAAACCACTCATGGCAATACAATCAGCTTTGTGTTGTTCGTAAGCGTTGATGATGTTTTCCACCGGCTGCTTAATTCCCAGGTTAATCACCTTGTAGCCGTTGTTGGACAAGATGATATCCACCAAGTTTTTACCAATGTCGTGGACATCGCCTTTAACTGTGGCAATGATAAAGGTTCCCTTGGCATTGTTGCCTGATTCTGATTTTTCCATGAACGGTTCTAGAAACGCCACCGCCGCTTTCATGGTTTCCGCAGATTGCAAGACAAAGGGTAGCTGCATTTGTCCAGAACCGAATAATTCCCCGACAACTTTCATGCCATCTAGCAAGAAGGTGTTGATAATTTCTAAGGGGGGATGTTCTTCTAAGGCTTTTTTGAGATGTTCTTCTAAGCCAATGCGTTCGCCGTCGATGATATGGCGTTTGAGACGTTCGGGGATGGGGAGACTTTCATCTAAAGAGCGATCGCGTTTTGTCGTCACCCCGGCAAACACTGTGGTAAGCTCTCCCAAGGGATCGTAAACACAAACATTACCCTCAAACTTCCGTTCGTCATAAATCAACTGCCGACAAATTTCTTGATGGCGTTCCTCAATCTTGGACAACGGTAAAATCTTGTTTGCACTGACAATGGCTGCATCCATTCCCGCCGTCGTTGCTTCGTGTAAAAACACCGAGTTCAGCACCATCCGCGAGGCTGGATTCAAACCAAAGGAAATATTGGAAACACCCAAAATCACATGACATCCAGGCAATCCTTGACGAATTCGCCCAATGGATTCAATTGTCGCCTTACCGTTTTCTCGGTCTTCTTCAATCCCGGTGGAAATTGGTAACGCCAGGGTATCAAAGAATATTTCTGTGGGAGGTATGCCGTATTCTACAGCTTGACGGTATGCACGTTGTGCGATCGCAAATTTTTTGTCTGCTGTCCGCGCCATGCCATCTTCATCGATAGTACCAATGACTACACCAGCACCGTATTTCTTCGCTAAATCCAATACCTTCAAAAAGCGCGGTTCCCCATCTTCGTAGTTGGTGGAGTTCAGCAAGCACTTACCACCAGCAATCTTTAAACCCGCCTCCATCTTTTCCCATTCGGTGGAGTCAAGCATTAAAGGCAATGTCACATTATTAACGATGCGCGAAACTAATTCGTGCATATCCCGTACACCGTCACGTCCCACATAATCGACGTTGACATCAAGGATATGTGCCCCTTCTTTTACTTGCGCCCTCGCCATTGAAACCAGTCCATCCCAATCTTCGGCATTTAACAAATCGCGGCACTTCTTGGAACCACTGGCGTTAAGACGTTCGCCAACAATCAAGAAGGAATTATCTTGCTCGTAGGGCTGAGTGGTGTAAATTGATGCTGCTGCTGGTTCTAAACTAGGTTGTCTAACTTTTGGCTTCAGGTCTTTAGCGGCTTCTGCCAATTGTTGAATGTGTTCTGGACGCGTCCCACAGCAACCCCCAATCACTTGGACACCCAAATCTTCAACAAAATGCATCAGCGACATCCGTAATTCCAACGGTGTCAGGCGGTAGTGCGCTTGACCGCCGACGTTTTCAGGTAAACCCGCGTTGGGAATACAGGAAACGATGAAAGGCGAATGTTCTGCCAGATACTTGATATGTGGTTTCATCAAGTCTGGGCCAGTGGCACAGTTTAGACCGAGAATATCTATTGGGTAATGTTCCAGAATTGTCAGCACAGCACTGATTTCTGAACCCACCAACATTGTGCCCATGCTTTCCATTGTCACAGAAACCATCAACGGACGGCGATCGCCTTTTTTGGCAAACACTTCTTCAATTCCATTCAGCGCCGCTTTAATTTGCAGCACATCTTGGCAAGTCTCCACCAGAAATAAATCGACACCACCATCCCACAGCGCCTCTGCTTGTTCGGCAAAAGTAGCTTTCATGGTATCAAAGTCAATATGTCCCAAGGTAGGGAGTTTAGTTGTGGGGCCAATGGAACCTGCCACAAATCGGGGTTTTTCTGGCGTGGAAAATTCCGCAGCCACACGCTTGGCTAATTCTGCGGCTGTCTTGCTGAGGTAGTAGGCTTGGTCTGCCAAGTCATATTCTGCCAGCACCAGGGACGTACTGCCAAAGGTATCGGTTTCAATCACATCAGCACCAGCAGCGAGAAAGTCTCGGTGAACCTTAGCGACAGCTTCAGGTTTCGTGTGGACTAAGTATTCGTTACAACCTTCATACTGTGGGCCGCCGAAGTCTTCAGCAGTCAGGTTTTGGGTTTGCAGGTTGGTTCCCATCGCCCCGTCGAAGACGAGGACTGGGCTATCTGGACTACGCAGCCGTTCAAGGAAAGGATGAGTCATATTTTCCGAGAATAAATGAGCAAATCAAGTGAGTCTTGTGATACTCCACTTACTTTATTATTTTCCCAAATTGTGATATTTTGGGCACTATTTAATAAATTCAGTTTTGCTGAAACTCACCATTCGCTCATTTTGACCTGATTTATCAACATTGGCGACGACAGAATTATGCAAAAGCTGTCAAGGAATAATTGACGAGTCCATTCTTTGTAGAGACGGCGATTTATCGCGTCTCTCTAACGTGTCAGTCTTTTAGACGCGATAAATCGCGTCTCTACATGAGGGGTTTCTGGCTTATCCCAAGTTTCACTGAATTATACACATAGTCAGATGAAATATTTTCATCAAGTTTCTTATCTTGGGATCACAGCTTAGAGTTGTTACTCCGTTCAGCTCAAAGATGGAAAAAACACTAGGAGTATAACTTGAGTCTTACTATGGATTTAAATTCTTTGTTCAATCTAAATACATTTATTGAATTATTACTGGGAATTAGTTTGAGTGCGGCGGCTGGCTTTCGAGTATTTGTACCACTGCTAGCATTGAGTGTGGCTTCAGTTTTTGGACATTTTGATTTGCCGACTGACTTTGATTGGCTGGAAACACCTCAAGCTGTAATTGTATTTGCAGTCGCTTGTTCGCTGGAAATTACTGGTTATTACATTCCTTGGTTGGATCATCTGCTGGATATTGTTGCCACACCTGCGGCATTTATCACCGGGACAATCGTAACAGCTTCGGTTGCTCCAGAGATGAATCCACTGGTGCAATGGACGTTAGCTTTAGTTGCTGGTGGTGGAACCGCAGGATTAACTAAGGGATTAATGAATACATTGCGGATAAGTTCTACAGGCGTTTCGGGTGGATTAACTAATCCTATTGTGTCAACCATTGAGTTGGTCATGGCAATCGGACTGTCTTTGCTGGCGCTAGTATTCCCAGTGCTAGCAGGAGTGACTGTGATTGGTTTTCTAATAATAGCTATTCAAAGAATCTGGAATTTCTTCTTGAATAAACCATCTTCTCAAACGAACGAAACCGTCTCTCCATCAAGAGAATTGGGATAAGTGCTTATGGATTGGTTTCAGAACTGCGACGCCGAATAGCCCGTCGTAGACATCGCAATTATAAAGCGATCGTAGTCTTCGGGTGTGTTAGCGCGAAAGCGTAACGCACCCTTTGATATTCGTGAATGAGTATTTGAACTCCATTAATGAGTCTTTTAGCTCCATTAATGAGTCTTTTAGCTCCATTAATGAGTATTTGAACTCCATTAATGAGTATTTGAACTCCATTAATGAGTATTTGAACTCCATTAATGAGTATTTGAACTCCATTAATGAGTCTTTTAGCTCCATTAATGAGTATTTGAACTCCATTAATGAGTATTTGAACTCCATTAATGAGGCTTTTAACTCCGTGAATGAGTGAATGTTACTGCGAGGTTAGCGATGTCTACGACGGGCTATTCGGCGTCGCACCCTGCTAATTTGAACATTAAAGCAGTTTTCATGTAGATAGAACACACGAATCTACCCTTACTCCCCATTTCCTGCGATACACTATTCTGGTAAATATTGCTACATCGTTCGTGAGGTTTGCAGGTGACGAACGAAGAACTGTTGCAAATTATAGAAAAAGCTGCCAGGGAAAAAGCAACACATCTAAACCTCTATAACAATAAACTAAGCAGCCTGCCGCCAGAAATTGGCCAACTCTCTAACTTGAGGGAGCTATACCTCTCTAACAATAAACTAAGCAGCCTGCTGCCAGAAATCTGCCAACTCTCCAACTTGATAACGCTATGCGTGCATTACAATCAACTCAGCAGCCTACCGCCAGAAATTAGCCAACTCTCCAAGTTGGAGGTGCTATTCCTTGCTAACAATAAATTAAGTAGCTTGCCGCCAGAAATCGGTCAACTCTCCAACTTGACATGGTTATCACTCGCTAACAACCCACAATTGACCTCACCGCCGCCTGAGATTGTCAAGCAAGGAGCGCAGGCGATTTTGACCTATCTTCGAGAAAAGTTAGAGGATAGCCAACGGCAATAAACTGTTAGTAGTTAGTGAAAAAGGTGTGGGTAAAACATTTTATAGACATGCAATGCCAAGAGAGCTTTGAATGTGTCTTAGTATCATCTCTAGTTTTCGGGTTGGATATGCAAACATCACGCAGCAGAGTATAAACGCTAACCATTTTAGATTTGAGATTGCGATCTTGAATTGTAGACACACAATTCATCAACTATTACCTGAACCAGTAGCAATGTTTTTGAGAACATTTAAATAGCTCCCTAGACAGAGGAAGCATCTAAAACAATTACTTAGCATTCCAACATATACTAATAGCGTATATTTGACTAGAATTAAGGTATTATAGCGATTATTGTTTAGATACCATAAGCGGTAGAGGTTTACAGAAGTGCGCCTCTACAAAAGACATACCAGTTTAGCTATAAATTAATATCTACCGTTTTACGGGTATTAGAAAAATGAAGTTTACAGACTGGGTGACTAGGGTGCTACTAATCTGGCTGATGTTCGCCACTCTAATTGTAGTGCTGCTAATTGGACGAGCAACAAAATTACACAACAATCCGACAATATCCCGTACACCCAATCCACAGGTTACAGCTTTCAGTCAATATCCCCAGGCGCAATTTCAATTAGCGAAAGAGCCAGAGAAGAAATTTCAAAATGTTATCAAGTCCCCAGTCAAGACTAACAAACCTGTAGCAAGGTATGTAACCACTCAAGCTTTTGCACAGTACAGACCTAATTATCAAGTTGCTTCGGTTGATCCAAGTAACTATGGAGAACGGTACATTCAAGATGTTAACGGCGTAACTCTCCACAATCAACCGATTATCGTCCTCCATGAAACTGGTTATTCTGCTTCCAGCGCCGTTAATTTTTTTCAAGTAGCCCATACTGATGAAAGTGTGCAAGCAAGTTACCACGCTTTAGTTAAGTTAGACGGAACAGTAGTTTATCTAGTACCGCCAGAAAAGCGGGCTTTTGGTGCGGCTAACTCAGTATTTGAGAGTTCCGAGGGAGTGGAAACTGTGCAGACTAATCCGAATTTGCCAGCGTCGGTGAATAATTTTGCTTATCACGTCTCTTTAGAAACACCGCCAGATAGTTATGACGCTAGTAGCCAACAAACCCATAGCGGCTACACGGAAACTCAATATAATTCTCTTGCTTGGTTAATTGCTCAAAGTCAAGTCCCAGACGATCGCATCACTACGCACCATTTAGTAGACCGTTCTGGTAAAAAAGTTGACCCGATAAATTTTGATGGTAATAAATTTCTCAGCTTACTTAATACTTATCGTCAGGTTAGACCAATTTATCGAGTCAGCAAATAATTCAGATGAATAAGAGATCCCCCAACCCCCTTAAAAAGGGGGCTTTTTATATCCCTCCCTTTTTAAGGGGGGTTAGGGGGGATCAAGTTTTCAGGTTTTTGAGTGCGTAAGTCCTATTTAATTTTGAATTGTTAACTTGCTCAAGGAGGCGCGATCGCGTCAAAATAAGAGTTAAGACGCTGTAACCTAACTTAATAATGACCCCAACGCAGCTTGAGCAAATTTCCCCTCAACCAACACCGCCAAATGAGCGGGGATATGAATATGATTTGGTAATTGTCGGCGGTGGGATTATTGGGTTAACTCTAGCCTCTGCTTTAAAAGATTCTGGTTTGAGTATTTTGCTAATTGAGGCGAAAGTCGCATCAGTGGCGGTAGCGAAGGGACAAGCTTATGCAGTTCATCAGCTTTCGTCGCTAATTTATCAAGGAATTGGCGTTTGGGACAAAATGTTGCCGCAAATCGCCAAGTATTGCCGAGTTCGTCTTTCGGATGCCGATTATCCCGATGTGGTGGAATTTACCACAGATGATATAAATACCTCAGAGTTGGGTTATGTGGCGGAACACCAAGCCCTGTTGCAGCCGTTGCAAGATTTTGTCCAAAATTGTCCAAATGTGACTTATCTCTGTCCGGCAGAAGTGGTAAATACACAATACCAGCAGAATATAGTCACAATCGAGATAAAAATTGCCGATCAGCTAAAGACAGTCAAGAGCAAATTAGTTGTAGCAGCAGATGGATCGCGATCGCCAATTCGGCAAGCGGCTGGAATCAAAACCTCTGGCTGGAAATATTGGCAATCTTGCATTGTCGCCATTGTCAAACCAGAAAAACCCCACAATGACACGGCTTACGAAAGATTTTGGTCTAGCGGCCCCTTTGCGATTTTACCTTTACCGGGGAACCGTTGCCGCATTGTCTGGACTGCCCCCCATGAAGAAGCAAAAGCTTTGTGTGCTTTAAATGACGAGCAATTTTTGGCAGAACTAAGCCGCCGCTATGGCGATCAGATGGGGAAACTGGAATTACTAGGCGATCGCTTTGTTTTTCAGGTACAACTCATGCAAAGCGATCGCTACGTTCTCCCGCGACTGGCATTAATTGGTGATGCGGCGCACAATTGCCATCCCGTCGGTGGACAAGGTTTAAATTTGGGTATTCGGGATGCCGCAGCTTTGGCGCAAGTAATTCAAGCAGCGCACAAGGCGGGTAAAGATATTGGCGATATTCAGATTCTCAAAGATTATGAACGCTGGCGCCAGCTAGAGAATCTGACGATTTTAGGTTTCACCGATTTGTTAGATCGGATGTTTTCTAATAATTTCTTCCCTGTGGTGGTGGTTCGTCGTCTGGGTTTATGGTTCTTGCAGCGAGTACCGATATTAAAAGTATTTATGCTGAAATTGATGATTGGTTTAAAGGGGCGGACTCCAGAATTAGCAAAACGATAAAGCTTGAGAACGCGATCGCTGATATGCTTACTTGATTAAATTTGCAAAAAGTTAGCGATCGCTTGCGGTAATGGCAGAATAATTATAATCAACAAAGCTATTGCCAGTAATCCCCAAACGTCACGTTTGTTATCTAATTCGGTGACATCATTCAGTGCAGGTTCATCAATCAACGGCATAAATAATAAGATAATCGCCCACACCAAAAATTCTTGTCGAACTAAAGAAAGTAATAGCAACAACACGCGAGCAATTTGACCAATTACGATCGCAGTTCGTTGTCCAAACATCGCATGGACAATGTGACCTCCATCTAATTGTCCCACAGGCATTAAATTTAACGCTGTGACAACTAGTCCTAAAAAACCTGCTACTGCAACTGGATGCAAGTCAAGGGCTGATTTTGCTGTTAAATGACTTCCCAAAGCTAACTTCGAGAGTATAGCCAGTAAAATTGAATACTTGGGATTGAGGGCATGAAGATTTAAAAGTTGGGTTTTTTCAGTCAGGGAAACTATCTCAGAATGAGCCAAACCCCATATTAGTAATGGTAAAGTAACAACAAAACCTGCAATTGGCCCAGCAATACTAATATCAAATAAAGCTTTGCGGTTGGGAATGGGACTACGCATCTGAATAAATGCGCCAAATGTTCCTAAGAAGAAAGGTACAGGAATAAAGTAAGGCAACGTCGAGCGAATCTTGTAAAATTTAGCTGTCAAATAATGCCCAAGTTCGTGAGTGCCCAAAATAGCCATCAGCCCTAAAGCATAAGGCAATCCCTTAAATAGGACATCTGGGTTAGATAGAAGCTTGAACAAAGATCCAATATCCCAGATAAGCGGCAGAGTAACACCAGCATTTTCCACTCCCACCAAGGTAGTAGTGATCAAAGTAGCTGCTAGCAGCATCAGCGCTAATCCTGGTCGAGTTAATCGTTCCTGGTTGCGTCGTGGTGTATCTGTCTGTTTCGCAGCTTGAGTGTTGGGAACCAGCACAAAGAAAGGTTTGCCATTGAAACCTTCTTGAAAAATCAGCAAGAAGCGATCGCCAAATTGTGCTTCAATATTGGTTTTAATCTGCTGGTAAGCGTTGCTGGCTTTAGTTCGCAACTGACCCCGGCAAATCACAGATTGTGGTCGATACTCAATATTTTGAACGTAGTATATAGACCAAGGAAAACAATTTCGTAGTTGGGTTTCTTCCGTTGGTTCAATGGGACGCACTATTGGTTCTGGGGTAGGCTGGATAGTCGGTTGTGATTCTGAGGCTTGGGTTTGGGCTTCGGTCTGTGTATCTCTTGGTACTTGACGCCCCCATTGAAACAACACCCAGTACAAAACTGTGCAGACAAATACCGACCAGAGGATCAGATATGGTGGTGGAGATTGTTTCGTACCGTAGATTAGCGTCCATCCACTCAACAGAAATGCTGGTGTCATTAAAACCAGCCACAACAACCATACAGGTGTGCGGGTGATGTGAGCAACGCTGCGCTGCACCATGAGATAAGTAGCTAGCCCCAGCAGCAGGATAAATAGAAACCAAAATGCCATGTTATCTTCAGTAATTTTGACAAAACGCCCCACCAGTAGCTTCAGCACCATAGCATTAACTACAAGGCAGACCTCAAATCCCAATTTTTTTCACAACGGTTAACAGTGCTGGTTAACGCTCAAGTTTCAATTCTTGAGAATTTCCGCACTGTAATCAAATTGTCCACAACTTCTCAGTTTCGGTTCTTTGATTATGTGCCCTTTACCTCAACAGCCAAGTCATATAACTAAGCCGCCACGGGCTGTCTTCCCTGACGAAGTTCTCAGCGCAGGTTCTCTGCAATCGAACTTCGCACAAGAGAGTATTTTTGCTTTTCCACCCAATCGGGACACATTCGGGGGAACCTCTTATTTTATTGTAAGAAATGAAGGCAATATCCTCATAGATTGCCCTGCATTAGAAAAAACAAATCAAGATTTTTTAGCAGTGCATGGAGGCGTGCGTTGGTTATTTATCACTCATCGCAGCGCCATTGGTAAGACTGCTGAATTTCAGCAAGCCTTTGGTTGCGAGGTGCTGATCCAAGAGCAAGAAGCCTATTTATTACCAGGCTTAACCGTAACTAGCTTTAGGCAAGAATTTACTCTTGATGCTGCAACACAAGTAATTTGGACACCAGGGCATTCTCCTGGCTCATCTTGTCTCTACTACAGTGAGCTTGGTGGTATATTATTTTCTGGTCGCCATTTACTTCCTAACCAGCATGGTCAAGCAGTACCATTACGAACAGCTAAAACCTTTCACTGGCCAAGGCAAATTCAGAGCCTTCGATTATTGTTAGAACGTTTTACACCAGAAACTCTTCAGTATATTTGTCCTGGAGCTAATACAGGCTTTCTTAGAGGTAAGCGGGTCATAGATCAAGCTTATCAACACCTCGCCTCTCTGGATTTACCAGCTTTGCTGGGGATACAACCCCTTTAGAGGTAGCAGGGCTTGTTATAACCACAAGGGTAAAATTTTGTCAATATCATTAAAATAAATCTTTGGGCTTGGGTGATGACAAAGGGTTATATAACTCAATGGATGGGCTGAGGTACGAAGCCCATCCTACCGCGCTTGAGTGCAAACGACATTCTTATCTCTGTTTGCAGCTTGCGGTAAGTTCTACATTGTAGAAAGTCCCTGATTTGGGATTAATTGAACGCAATTGCTGAATAAAATCATTAAATGTTGTATTGCTTGTGCCGAAGCCAGCTTCAGCACAAGCAGATAAACCCCCTTCGATAGGAATAGGAGATCCTGCCCTGGGACTATATACAATGAATTTATCGACGGTGCTAGTACCGACTGCAAACCCGATAACCTGGCGAATCGTTTGCAAAGCGGCATTATCTAAGGGGCCACCAATGCTGCCAATACTGATATTAACCGCACGATTTTCAGCAAAGGCTGGCGCAGTAATTGACAATACTGCCCCGACAATCATTAAACTGGTGAACTTATTCATTTTTCTCTCCTCCAAAAATTGAAAAATTAATAATTAAGTTTCGACATGGATGAAGTATATCAGAGACTTTACCATGTAAGGTTTTTAGGCATATTGTTGTACCTTACTGGTTTTACTTTTATTCTGACTATAGTATTGCCCATTTCTTCAAGTAGCGATCGCCTACTAGCCGAATAATTAGTAACATTAAAATATTTTCATGTGCAATGAAAAGACCTGGATTTATTGAGCGTCATCACCTGTGGACAGAAATCCAAAAAGAAGCATCTGAAAAGATCAAGGCTGTTGTTAAAGAACAGGATCTACTGTTGATTCGTACCGCTTGGTCAGACCAGCATGGCATTGTTCGCAGCAAGTCGCTCTTACCCCAAGCGTTTTTCAGCGCCTTAGAAAACGGTATGCAAATCAGCACAGGGACATTCCTGTTTGATACTGGTGGTGCAATAGTATTTAACCCGTTTGTTCCTGGTGGTAGTTTAGATATGCCTTCGATGACAGGTGCGCCAAATCTTGTGGCTGTTCCTGACCCTGATACTTTCAAAATTCTGCCTTGGGCAAAACGTACTGGCTTTATTCTCTGTGACGAGTACTTTCAAAATGGTCAGGCAATGCCCTTTTCCAGTCGTGGTATTTTGCGCCAATCATTGGTAGAGTTACATCAAAGAGGATTAGAGCATATTATCGGCTTAGAAGTTGAGTGGTATCTGGCAAAGTTAGAAGATCCGATGTTAGCGATCGCTAATGTTGGTACTTCTGGAAAACCTGGTGAACCTGCCAAAGTTAGCGCTGTAGAGCATAGCTTTCAATACCTTTTAGAATCACACAATCCAGAGATTCACGACTTACTGCGCGTTTTGGCAGAAAACTTAGTTGAAATGGAATTGCCTTTAAGAAGTGTAGAAAACGAAGGAGGTGTCGGTCAATTTGAATTTACCTTTGACCCGATTCCGGCATTGCAAGCTGCGGATACAATGATGATATTCCGAATGGCGACCAAGCAAATCTGCCGTCAACAAGGTTACATCGCCTCATTTATGTGTCGTCCAGGATTGCAAGGTTCTTCTTCCAATGGCTGGCATTTGCACCAATCCCTTGTAGAACGAACCACAGGCGAGAACGCTTTCATGTCTGCAAACTCTGAATCCCTAATGTCAGATTTAGGTAAACATTTCGTTGGTGGTCTTCTTAAACACGCCAATGCCGCTTCTGTGTTCACAACCCCGACAATTAACGGCTACAAAAGATTTAGGCCTTATTCCCTAGCTCCTGACCGTGCCGGATGGGGATTGGAAAACCGAGGGGCAATGATTAGATTACAAGGCGGTTATGATGACCCCACCACCCACATAGAAAACCGAGTTGGAGAACCAGCAGCCAATCCCTACCTGTATATGGCATCGCAATTGATTTCTGGGTTAGATGGTGTAGATTGTAAAGTTGACCCTGGCTCCCCAACGGAGTCACCTTACGCTACAGAAAGTCCGACCTTACCCAAAAGTTTACCAGAGGCGATTTCATATTTGAGCCAAAGCGAACTTTTTTCTCAAAAAATGGGGCATCAGTTCATCAACTTCATCATTAAGATGAAACAAAGTGAAATTAATCGTTTTTTACAGTCCGTCGCCGATCGGCCACCAGAAGAGTATTTAAAGCAGGTAACTAACTGGGAGCAAAGAGAATATTTTGAATTATTTTGAAGTGAATAATTCTTGGGAATGTCGCGCTTTTAAGGGTGATTATTCAGGTTTAAAATAAGTTTTCGGTGCATGAGAAATTGCACCCTGTCCATACTTATAGCAGTCGCCAAAGCCGTTAGGACAGTTTGCGGGAAACGCGTCTTCAACAGCGTACTTTATGATTTTATTGCTGTCCTAAGCTTCCTGTCCGTTGCTATACTTAAGAAAAATTATTATATTTTTAACTTTATACAAACCTAATTACACAAAAGTAAATATTTTGTAAAACATAAATTAATACTTGTTTTGCTAAGTCAATACCTTCGCCAATTTACGAGGGTGAGTTGATGTATAAACTCTTGTTTTGGCAAAAATATTGGTAAGTATTATGTCACATAATCAGATACAGTATAAATTTAGGTTCAGTCTTTATAGGAGGAATATTGTGTCTGAAAATAAACCAGAAGATTTGAATTCACAAGCAGTACCATTCTTTGCTCGATTCTTGGAAGCGCAAAGCATTGAAGACCTTTCTGATGAAGAATCAAAAGCGATTATCGGTGGATGCAATAATGCCACAAACAAGAAGAATGATGATCTTGTCCAAACTCTGAAGTTTCCATCCGATCAAGAAGATGCCACTATAGTAACCAAGAAGCACCCTTCTGATAGTCATGAGTACGCTGTTACTCAGAAATATCCTTCAGATGGTGATGACAGTTCGCCGTATTGACCTTCATAGCTGCATACTTTTGACTACACCAGAGATGCAGTTTTAAAACTATTGTCAGAATAAAAATACAGTTAGCTTTGCCAACTTCATCTAGAGGTTGGCTTCCCATTAAAATTAAGTTCACTTTTTTAAAATTTTGCTTTCTCAATAGTTAACAATAGTGAAGATGCAAAAACTAATGAAAATATTTTATGCACCTTGAGCGTGATGTGGTTTTATTAATTACCCATAGTGGTGATTACTTTACAATAGATAGAGTTGCAGAAGCAGTATCAAAACTAGGCGCACAGCCATTTCGTCTTGATACTGATAAGTTTCCGATCGCACTCCAACTCCAGGCTAATTTAAGTAACTCTGGTAGCAATCATACACTGAAATATAACGATTGCTCCCTCAACACCGAGCAAGTGCAAGCAGTATGGATGCGGCGTATTTGGCAACCCGATCTCGGTAAAGAATTGGCTCCACAATTTCAAGCAGTCTGTTCTAGTGAATCACTCGCAGTCTTAGATGGCTTTTGGGACAGCCTGAGAGAAGCTAAGTGGGTGGATGATTTACGCCGGATAAGTGCAGCTGAAAACAAGTTACGCCAACTGCGGGTTGCATCGGAAGTAGGTCTTATCATACCTCGGACTCTCGTCACCAATAATCCTCAAGAAGCACGAGAATTTTTCCACCAAGTTAAGGGAAAAATGATTGTCAAGCTGCTCAAACCTCTTTCTTCTGGGATGCAAGTCTCCTCTTTTTTCATGTATACCAGCGCCGTTAAAGAAGAAGACTTACTTGATGCTGAAACACTGCGCTATTGTCCAGTTATGTTTCAAGAACAAATCCCTAAACAGCAAGAACTACGGGTAGTGTATGTGAATGGCAATCTCTTTGTCGGGGCGCTAGATGCGTCTGAGTATGCAGCATCTACCCAGGATTGGCGACGCGAGACAAAAAAGATTCTTACCTGGCAACCAGATCGATTACCTGATAAACTAATCCGTTGTTTGGATACCTTTATGGCGAAGTTTGGACTAGTTTTTGGAGCATTTGATTTTATTAAAACACCAGCCGGAGAATATGTTTTTTTAGAAATTAATCCTACAGGAGAGTGGGGGATGCTGGAGAGGGATTTGGACTATCCAATTGCTCAAGCGATCGCATCTGCACTACTTTCAACAAGCCCGAAGTAAGATGCTCTTACTTAAAAATTCCAAACCAACTGATAACCCCTATTTTTATCTGTAGCGTACTTCATTTTCTATATTTGTAAATGACTGTTTTAATCATTACTCACAGCCAAGACAACGAAAGTATTCCTCTAGTTATTCAGGCAATTGAAGCCCAAGGAAAGAAAGCATTTCGTTTTGACACAGACCGATTTCCCACAGAAGTGCAGTTAGATATTTACTATGGTAGTACTAAGCGAGTGATTCTGAGTGTCGATGACCAGACATTAGATTTAAA